>NZ_JYDE01000017.1 GCF_003263515.1 Rahnella inusitata
TTTTTTATTTTAAATTTAGGGTCTTATTAATCAGTACGTCCTGTGAGTTACCACCGGACGCCGATCGCTTTATCAAATATCTGATTGGCTTCAGTATTAATTTCGTCGGCAACGCTTCGGTCATGAATATAAATGAGCGCAGTGAAACCGGCAAGGTACTTAATTGAAGTCTTTTGGTTTTTATAATGATGAGGTGGTTTATGAGTAACGTAATTGAAAGTGGTTTACAGACGCTGGCGGCGAAAAAACCGAGCATCTGGACGCGTGCTGATGCGCTCAAAGTGAACGAAAATGACCCGACGACTACACAGCCATTGGTGAGCGGAGATTTCCCGGTGATGAGCGATGACGTCTTTATCTGGGATACCATGCCGCTGCGTGACATTGACGGTAATGTCCTTTCCGTCGACGGCTGGTCAGTCATCTTTACCCTGACGGCTGAACGTCAGCCCAATGATCCCGCTAATATCGATGCCAAAGGAAATTACGATATTACGCTGGACTGGAATAACCGACATGGCCGCGCAAAAATTTGCTATTGGTATTCTAATACCGGCAAGGACTGGGTTTTTGGTGGCCGTGTTATGGCTGAAGGTGTTTCTCCTACCGTGCGTGAATGGGCAGGTTCGCCGGTATTGGTGAATAACAAGGGGGAAGTGGATTTATATTATACGGCAGTCACACCGGGTGCGACGATTGTTAAAGTCCGTGGCCGCGTGAAGACTAACAATAAGGGGGTTGAAGTCGCGGAATTTATTTCGGTAAAACCTTTATTTGAGGCCGACGGTAAAATTTATCAAACCGAAACGCAGAACCCGTACTGGGGCTTTCGCGACCCGTTCCCATTCCGTGACCCGAAAAGTGGCAAGTTGTATATGCTGTTTGAAGGTAATGTGGCGGGCGATCGCGGTTCCCACGTGGTCGGGCCGGAAGAAATCGGCGATGTGCCGCCCGGTTATGAAGATGTCGGCAACTCCCGTTATCAGACCGCCTGCATTGGTATTGCAGAAGCGGCTGATGAGGACGGCGACAGCTGGACATTGCTGCCACCGTTGCTGACCGCCGTAGGTGTTAATGACCAGACCGAACGCCCGCACTTTGTGTTCCAGGACGGTAAATATTACCTGTTCACCATCAGCCATAAATTCACTTATGGCGAGGGCGTAACCGGTCCGGACGGCGTTTACGGCTTCGTGAGTGATGAACTTTTCGGCCCTTATGTACCGCTGAACGGTTCCGGTCTGGTGCTCGGCAACCCGCCATCTCAGCCATACCAGACTTATTCTCACTATGTGATGCCTAACGGTCTGGTAACGTCATTTATCGACAGCGTACCGGTCGATAAGGCCACTACCGGGATGGATTATCGCATCGGCGGCACAGAAGCGCCGACTGTGAAAATCAAACTGAAAGGTGAACAGACTTTTGTGGTCGGCGAGTATGATTACGGCTACATCCCGCCAATGGCCGATGTGGTCCTGGACGCGTAATCTGATAATAAACCTGATTCAGGCTGCCTTCGGGCAGCCTTTCTTGTTTCTATGCTATCTGAAACATTTCGCCATGGCTGAATGACCAGTCTTCCGGTTGGGTAAAGTTCACGACAATCATTACGTCGGCTGGCGAGATCCCAAGTGTAACGTGAAGGTTTTCGGCCAGATGGCGGTACAACTCCTGCTTCTGATACGAGTTGCGCGGTTTGCCAGCGGTGATGTGAAACAATAAAAAATCCTCAGAACGTAAACAGTCGTTACCCGCTAAATAACCCGGATGAATGACTCTCTGGCTGGGGCTGGCGGGTTCGAACAGCTGGAAACAGTCATCTTTTGGCACGGAAAAGGTATACACCAGCGCGTTTTGCAGGATGGCTGAAATCGAGGCCTGCCACTCGTCCATACGATGTGCAGGCAGTGAAATTCGGGTAAACGGCATAAAAAACCTCTCTTTATTCTTCACTTAGCGCTGCAAAGCGGGTGAGCGCCGAGGCGGCGGCAGGCCATCCGGCATAAAACGCCAGATGGGTGATCAGTTCGCCTATTTCGCTGTGCGTGACGCCATTTTTCACCGCCAGATCCAGATGGAACGGCAACTGTTCAGCACGGTTCAGCGCGACCAGTGCGGCAACGGTGATCAGGCTGCGGTCGCGCGGTGACAGCTCAATTCTGTTCCACAGATCGCCAAACAACACCTGTTCGGTCAGTTCTGCCAGCTTTGGCGTCAGGCGCACCATGTTTTCGGGCGGCCGCAGGGTAGAGGGCGTTGTGCTCATATCAGGCTCCTTTTATGGGTGTGAAAAGAAGCATAAGCCGTTATTATTATCCGTAAAATCGAAAATATCAGCAGTATTGATACGATAAAACAGGATGATAGATATGGCGAAAAGACCGGTAACCTTTGATGCTGAAGCCTTGCGCAGTTTTGTCACCGGCATCGAGCTCGGCAGTTTTGTGCTGGCGGCTGACCGGCTGGGGCGTTCGACCTCGGCGGTCAGCGCTCAGCTGAAAAAACTCGAGCAGCAGGCCGGAACGGAGCTGGTGCAGAAGTCAGGGCGGCATCTGATGCCCACTGAACGCGGCGAAGTGATGCTGAGCTTTGCGCGGCGGATCCTCAGCCTGAACGACGAGGCCAGTGCGGCACTGCTGGCAAGCACGCTGTGCGGCAGCCTGAATGTGGGTATGCAGGAAGATTTTGGTGAAACGCTGTTACCGGCGATCCTCGGCACCTTTACCCGCGCGCATCCGCAGGTGCAGGTTTCTGCCAGCATTACCCGTAACCGGCAGCTGCTCGACGGTATTCGTCACAATGAATTCGATCTGGCCGTGTGCTGGCAGGCGGACGACGCGCCGCTTTTCCCGTCAAGCCAGTCCCTCGGGCGCGTGCCTTTGCGCTGGGTAGGTCCGCAGAATTTCCCGCTAAGCCATTATCTGGCGAGCAATGAGCCCTTGCCACTGCTGGTGTTTGAAGCGCCATGCCTGATGCGCAGTGCGGCAACGGCGGCGCTGGATCGCGCGGGAATTTCCTGGCGCATTGCTTTTACCAGCCGCAGCCTGAGCGGAATCTGGGCGGCGATGTCGGCAGGGCTGGGCGTGACGTTGCGCACTGATTTCGGCAAGCCTGAGTCATTGCAGATCCTGGAGGAACTGCCTGCGGCGGGGGATATCGGTGTCAGCCTCCATCAGAGCGAAACGCCGCCGGGTGAGGCCGCGACGCATCTGAAAGAGGCGATTATCGATTTCTTCACCGCGACTATTCTCACCGTGAATAAGTGAACGGCGAAGGTTACTTTTTTACCGGCTGCTGGCGATAGTGCGCCAAACGTTCGCGGAAGTACGTACGCAGATGTTCCGGTTGTTCCATCTCCACCTGTTCGGCATTCACCGGCAGGTTATTGCGCTCACGCACCACCACCGTACCGGCAGCCAGCCCGGTACTCACTTTGTCCATTTCTTCTTTACTCAGACCTGCGAGAGTGTTGTTCATAGGGTCTCCTTTATTCTTTATCTGTTACGGGTATATAAGGTTTATTTTAGCGCAGTTCCAACCAGTGTTTTCAGCATCCCATCTGCGCAGTATTTATCTAACAGCCCCTTCTCTAATTTGGGGGGAATGGCCTCAATGAAATCAGTCATTCGTTCGAAATTATCTTCCCCCCAAATGAATACCCGGTCCGGGTGATAAAAAACATGCGTCTTTACCGAAACATTATTGGTGATCAGCTTTTTATTAAATGCCATCGCTTCCAGCGCGCGTAACGTTAATCCGGTTTGCCCCGGTTTATTAATTTCCACAACAATGGAGGACTTTTTGAGCTTTTCAATGTTTTGATGGTATGTCAGTTTTTTATTAACACAAACAGAAGGATAGTCAGAATTCATCTCGTCGCCGTCAACCAGATAAAAATCGGGGTGACAATGATTTCTTTGCAACAATGAGGCAAGTTCCCGGAGGAATTCTGCGCGATAACTGTCATATCCCCCCACGTAGAAACACGAGAGTGGGGAAGAAATTGTCTGCGGTTCTGCAGCGTGCGCGCGAATTTCACTGAGCGTGAAAGGTAAAAATTGATCCACATATGAAAGATTATATTTAAGGCAATCTTGCGGATCAAAACTGTATATGACGTCGAAAACAGAACTCACTCTGTCCAGATAATTTTCATTCTCAGACAGCAATTTCAGGCGTCGTCGTTTGGATGTCAGCGCAGCAACGGAGTCCCGCAGCACCAGTATTTTTTTGCAGCGCAGGGGAGCAATCAGGTCCAGCATCAGGAAGGCGCTGTAACCATTAGAAATAACAATATCGTTATCGGCAATGTGCCGGAATTTAATCGCGATTTGCAGTTTTTGATGCCAGCGCTTAAGCGTTTTTCCCGGCAGTAGTTTCTGCACAGATTTGAAATGCTGTTTGACGCGATAAATTTCAGTGACGTTGAAGTCTTTTTTGAGTGAGGAAGTCATCATCCTTTCGTATTCTGAGTTCCATTCAATAAAATGTATTCTCACCGTATCCCTCAGATTGTTGTCCATTTCATCCTCCTTTTTTACCCTGCAGTTTAGCATTCCTGGCTAAAAGGGTTGCGGATCCCCGGCATCTTCTTTCTGTGATTTCACAATTGGTTTACAAAATCGCCAAAGTCAGGTCATTATTCAGGCTTCTTTTGCACAGAGTGGAGCCTGACGATGACGCGAATGACAGCCAAAGACTTTCCTCCTGAACTCCTCGAATACTTTGATTTCTACGTACACGGTAAAATGACCAAGCGGGAATTTCTCGACCTCTCAGCCAAATTTGTGGTCGGCGGATTATCGGCGGCGGCGCTCACCACGCTGATGACGCCGAACTACGCCTACGCTGAGCAGGTAGAATTCACCGATCCGGACATTCTGGCTGAGTACATCCAGTATCCTTCGCCGCAGGGGCACGGCAGCGTGCGCGGATATCTGGTGCGCCCGGCGAAAGCCAGCGGCAAAGTGCCGGGTGTGGTGGTGGTGCATGAGAATCGCGGGTTGAATCCCTATATCGAAGACGTGGCGCGCCGCGTCGCGAAGGCCGGATTTATTGCGCTTGCGCCGGACGGGCTGAGTTCCGTCGGTGGCTATCCCGGCAATGATGAAAAGGGGCGCGAACTGCAAAAGAACGTCGATCCAACCAAACTCATGAATGACTTTTTTGCCGCGATTGAATTTCTGATGCACCATGAAACGGCGACCGGCAAAGTCGGGATTACCGGTTTTTGCTACGGCGGTGGCGTGGCGAACGCCTCGGCAGTCGCCTATCCTGAACTGGCCGCGGCAGCGCCTTTCTACGGTCGTCAGCCGAAGGCCGAAGATGTGCCGCGTATCAAAGCGCCGTTATTACTGCATTATGCCGAGCTGGATAAACCGATTACGGAAGGCTGGCCTGCGTATGAAGCGGCGCTCAAGGCTAACAATAAAGTGTACGAAGGCTATGTCTATCCCGGCGTCAATCACGGGTTCCATAACGATTCCACTCCGCGTTATGACAAAGCGGCAGCTGATCTGGCGTGGGACAGAACGGTGGCGTGGTTCAACAAATATCTGGTGTAAAACGAATTTTCAATGAAAAGGGCGGGAATCGATCCCGCCCTTTTTGCGTTCTGCAAACCGGTTATGACTTCAGTTTGTCATCGAAATCTGACGCGTCGTGGCGCTCTTCAAGTTGTTGTTCATCGCTTTCGCCCCAGGTGCGGTTAACGATTCGCCCGCGTTTCACCGCCGGACGGCTGGCGACTTCATCGGCCCAGCGCTGGAAATGCTTATATGACGTGATATCGAGGAACTCGCCCGATTCGTACAGGCCGCCTTTGGCCAGGCTGCCGTACCAGGTGAAAATAGCGATATCGGCGATGGTATATTCTTCACCTGCGATAAAGCGATGATCAGCCAGTTGTCTGTCGAGCACGTCAAGCTGTCGTTTAGCTTCCATCGTAAAGCGGTTGATGGCGTATTCGATTTTCACCGGCGCGTAATGGTAGAAATGCCCGAAGCCGCCGCCAAGATACGGCGCGGAACCTTGCAGCCAGAACAACCAGTTAAGGGTTTCGGTGCGGCCAGCGAGATCTTTTGGCAAGAACTTGCCAAATTTTTCTGCCAGATACAGCAGGATGTTGCCGGATTCAAACACGCGGATCGGCGGGGTGGCGGAGTTATCGAGCAGGGCAGGGATTTTGGAGTTTGGGTTTACATCCACAAAGCCGCTGGAGAATTGATCGCCTTCGTTGATGCGGATGATAAAAGCGTCATATTCCGCGTCGGTAACGCCAAGCGCCAGCAGCTCTTCCAGCAGGATCGTCACTTTCTGGCCGTTTGGCGTGCCGAGTGAATAGAGCTGAAGCGGGTGTTTACCCACCGGCAGCGTCTTCTCATGCGTCGGACCGGCTACCGGGCGGTTGATGTTCGAGAACTTACTGACTTCGTCTTTATTCCACGTCCAGACTTTCGGTGGTTGATAGTTATCTGACATTGAAAGCTCCACATCGGTTTTTTGAGGATAAGACCGAAAAGTCTAGCAGGAGAACCCGGACTGTGATGCTGAGAATGTGCCCTGCGCGATGCATCATGCAGGATCCGGCAGAGAAGTCAGGCAGTGTAATAAATCACTGTCATTACGTGATATGACACTGCCTTTGTTTATAGCCCAACCTGCTGCGGATAAAGCCCTTTGCGCTTCCATTTCACATCAGCGACCGACTGACCGGGGTGAATTTTCCCCTGTAACAGCAGGTTGAATTTCGCGCCAGAGGCGCGCATCAGACGGCTTTGCAGGATATAGACGGCTTCCGTCCCCAGTTCGCGGCAGGGCAGATTAACGGCGGTGAAATCCATCGGGTAAAGATTTTTCACCCCATGTGCGAAATCCATACTCATCACCGAAATATCCTCCG
The DNA here is from genome assembly GCF_003263515.1 of Rahnella inusitata. Classification (GTDB taxonomy): domain Bacteria; phylum Pseudomonadota; class Gammaproteobacteria; order Enterobacterales; family Enterobacteriaceae; genus Rahnella; species Rahnella inusitata. The sequence goes on from NZ_JYDE01000017.1 coordinate 6,905, forward strand.
GCACCAGAATGCCGTGCTCCCTCAGGACTTCAAGCGTCGCCTGCGCTATCGGATCGCCGCCGCAGATAATCGCCGAAGGCAGTGTTTCGCGCTTATGTTCCCTGAGGTACTTTTCAATAATTTCTCTGGCCTGCTCTTTACCATTGCCTTTATTGACCAGCAGGTGCGTGGCCTCGTCGAACGCAATGTGGTATTCGAGACAGGCGCGTTTGAAACCGTCCAGCCGCTGCATCATGGTTTCCCTGCGCAGATCGGTGAAAAGTAAAACAGGCCGGTGACCGCGCTGAAACAGATAGTTCGCGGCGCTGTAGCCAAGGGAATAATGATCGGCTGACACACAATCGAGGCGCATTTCGTTGTCTCTGGCGTTGATCAACACCACCGGTTTATTCGATTCGGCGGCCAGCCGGTAGAGCATCACGTCGTCGATGCCGATGATAATAATGCCATCGACATCTGACTGATTAAGCGCCTGCATAAAGTTGGCGATATCCGGTTCGTTAACCGCCAGCGCACATTTACGGACGTGGATATCGAAACGCGTGACCTCAGCCGTTATTTCCTGAATAGCTTCGTAATAGTAGAGATCTTCATGAGGAGAGAATGCCGCCGGGGGCGCGCAAATTAACAGGGTATTCATTAACAACCGGCTGGCCGGAATGTCGCGTAAAATACCCATGTTTCTTGCGTGGGTAAATACCTTCTCTTTTGCCTGCGGGCTGACATTCGCTTTGCCTGCTAATACCCTGGAAACGGTGCTGGGAGAAAGCCCCGTTAACTCGGCTATTTGCCTGATTTTTAATTTTCCTGTCATTTTGTGATCAACGCCTCATTAGCTTATGGACTTATTACCACAGTTAACTGTTTGTAAATCATCAGCTATTCACCATCATAGCAAATCCAAAACCCCGCGCTGCAATTCCTGTCACAAATACCGGTTGTTGGAAAAAAATGTCATTACTATTCTCAATCCAATTCGCATCAGAAAATAAATAACGTATTTATCCGCGCCGGATTTAATAACAGATTAATTAAAATCGTCATTAAATCAGCAAGGTGACGGCTGCCCGTCAGTCTGAAATCAGGAATGAAATAATGTTGAAAATAGCAATCATTGGTACCGGTAATATTTCGCACAACCATATTCAGGGATATTTAGAGTTTGCTGACCGTTGTCAGATAGTCGCACTGGTCGATATTTACCCCGAAAAAGCAGAGGAGAAAAAACGGCATTACAGTCTCGCGACGGCGAAAGTGTATGCCAGCCATCAGGAGATCCTCAACGATCCGGATATCGACGTCTTTGATATCTGCACGCCGCCGTACGTACATGCGGAAATTTCCATTGATGCGTTGAAATCCGGCAAGCACGTATTGTGCGAGAAGCCGATGGCGGCGTCGTTGCAGGAATGCGATGCAATGATTGTGGCGGCGAAGGAGAGCGGAAAAACGCTGTCGATTATCGCGCAGAACCGCTTTACTGATGCCTTCTGGCGGCTGAAAAAAGTCATCGATTCCGGCGAAGCGGGCAAAGTCTGTCATGCGCAGGTGGATTCCTTCTGGTGGCGCGGTCACTCCTATTACGATTTGTGGTGGCGCGGCACCTGGGAGAAAGAGGCGGGCGGCTGCACGCTCAACCATGCGGTTCACCATATTGATGCGATCCAGTGGATGCTCGGATTTCCGTCTGAAGTGGTTTCGATGATAACCAACACCGCGCACGATAACGCCGAAGTGGAAGATCTCTCGGCGGCGATTTTCAAATATGACTCCGGCGCGCTGACGCAGCTGACCGCCTCGGTGGTGCATCACGGCGAAGATCAGAAGATGGTGATTCAGGGCGAAAAGGCGCGGATTTCTGCACCCTGGGACAAATTTGCCAGCATTTCCGCACCCAACGGATTCCCTGTCGATGCACGCGATACCGCGCGGGAAAGCCGCCTCGACGATCTGTATCAGTCGATCCCCCGGCTGACCTATACGCTGCACACCGGCCAGATCGATAATTTCCTGACCGCACTCGAGACCAATACGCCGCCGCTGATCGACGGCGTTCAGGGCAAGCGATCGCTGGAACTCATCGCCGCCATTTATAAATCAGCCATCACCCGCAGCATCGTGACGTTGCCGATCCTGCCGGGGGATCCGTTCTATCAGACCGGTGGGCTGGTGTCGCTGGCCCCGCACTTTTATGAGAAATCGGCCTCCGTAGAAAACTTCGCCAATGAAGAGGCGATCCCGCTCGGCAAAAACATGGATAAGGGTGTCTGAAAATGAGTAATAAAGATGGCATGAACTACGCGCCGGTGGGTAAACCTCAGCCGGTTGTGAAACCGGGCGAATTCGTGATAGCCGCCGCGGCGCTGGATCACGGGCATATTTACGGCATGTGCAACGGGCTTATCGAAGCGGGTGCCAGCCTGAAATGGGTTTACGATCCGGATCCGGCAAAGGTGCAGAAATTCGTCAGCCAGTATCCGCAGGTGGCGGTGGCTGATTCACTGGACGTTATTCTCGGCGATAAAGAGGTGCAGCTGGTGGCGGGCGCGGGGATCCCTTCTGAGCGTTGTGAACTCGGGCTGAAAGTGATGGACGCCGGCAAAGATTACTTCGTCGATAAAGCGCCGCTGACCACCCTTGGGCAACTGGCCGCAGCGAAAGCCAAAGTGGCCGCCACAGGGCGAAAATATGCGGTCTATTACAGCGAACGGCTGCACGTGGAAAGCGCGGTGTTTGCCGGACAACTGGTGCAGGAAGGGGCGATCGGGCGTGTTGTGCAGACGCTCGGCACCGGGCCACATCGCGAGGGCGAAGGCCGCCCGGACTGGTTCTATGAAAAGGAAAAGTTCGGCGGGATCTTGTGCGATATCGGCAGTCATCAGATAGAACAATTCCTTTTCTACACCGCTAACAGCGATGCGCGCGTGGTGGCGGCGCAGGCGGTAAATTTCAATCATCCCGAATCTCCGCGCTTTGAAGATTTTGGCGACGCGATGCTCGAAGGTGACAACGGCGCGCGCGGCTATTTCCGCTGCGACTGGTTTACGCCACCAGGGCTGAGCACCTGGGGCGACGGGCGACTCACGCTGCTGGGCACCGAAGGTTATATCGAGATCCGCAAATATGTCGATCTTACCCGTGGGGATCAGGACGTGGTGTATCTGGTGAATCAGCGCGGCGAGTTCCGCTATCCGGTGTCAGGTACCGTTGGATTCCCGTTCTTCGGCGAACTGATACGTGATTGTCTGCATCGCACTGAAAAAGCCATGACGCAGGACCATGCATTCAAAGCCGCCGAGCTGTGTGTGCGAGCGCAAATGCTGGCGAATCAGTCGGAGTAATTCGGGAGGCGGACCATGAAAATCACGAATGCGGCCATCATCGGCTGCGGGGCGATCCATACCTGTCACGCAGAGGCCATCCTGCAAAACCCGGCCAGCCGGTTGCTGGCCATCGCCGAATGCGATGCAGATATTGGGCTGGGGCTGGCGCAGCAATATCAGTGCGATTTTTACACAGACTATGGTGTGATGCTGCGCGATCCGCACATCGACGTGGTGCATATTTGTCTGCCACATCATCTGCATCAGGATGCGATCCTCGCCGCGCTGGCGGCCGGAAAGCACGTTTTCACCGAGAAGCCGGTGGCGCTCAACGCCACCGAAGTCAAAGCGATCCGGCAGGCCCAAAGCCTTTCCGGAAGGCTGCTCGGCGTGTGTTATCAGAACCGGCTGAATCCGTCGAGCCAGAAGATTTACGCAATGCTGGCAAGTGGCGTAATTGGCAACATGCTAAGTATTAAAGCGGTGCTGACGTGGTCGCGTGGTGGCGCGTATTACTCCGACAGCCCGTGGCGCGGGCGCTTCTCCACTGAAGGGGGCAGCCTGCTTATCAATCAGGCGATCCACACGTTGGATCTGATGCAGTGGTTCGGCGGCGGCATTCACGCGCTCAAAGGTGTGGTGGACAGCCATTTTTTGACCGACGTGACCGAAAACGAAGACACCGCGATGGCCAGCATGAAACTGGCGAACGGTGCCCGCGGCCTGTTTTATGCCAGCAACGGGCACAGCACCGATTCACCGCTGCTGCTGGAAATTCACTGCGAGAAAGGGCTGCTGCAACTGCACCACAATGCGCTGTGGCTGATCGAAGGTGAAACCAGAACGCTGCTGGTGAACGATCTCAGTCCGGCGGGGAATACGAAAAGTTACTGGGGCGACAGCCATCGTCAGGCCATCATCAATTTCACGCACTCTGTGCAATATCCTGAAGATAAAAACTATACCTCGCTGGCCGATGCGGAAATTTCTCTGAATATGGTAGAGGCGATTTATCGATCCTCACAATTAAGACAATGGATAACGATTGAATAAATAACTTTAATAATAACCCTACATTCACAGGATAATAAAAATGAAACCTACTGAACGCAGAGTCGGTTACGGCACAGCCATAGGATATGGCGTGACGGATTTATTTGGTGGCGGTGCATTCGCCGTGATCGGTACCTGGCTGTTATTTTTTTACACCACCTATTGCGGATTATCCGTTTTAGAAGCGGGATCGATATTCGCTATCGCCCGCGTGATCGACGCCATATTAAGCCCGATCATGGGCTACATCACCGATAACTTCGCCAATACATGGCTTGGGAAAAAATTTGGCCGCCGTCGCTTTTTCCTGCTGATAAGCGCCCCGATGATGTTCCTGTATGCGCTGGTCTGGGTGACCGACATGAGCTACTGGTATTATCTCGGCACCTATCTGTCTATCGAACTGCTTTCTGCCATGGTGCTGGTGCCTTGGGAGACGCTTTCCTCGGAGATGACCAACCGCTTCAGCGAACGCACCCGCCTTTCCGGCGTGCGCATGATCTGCTCCCAGCTTGGCGGCCTGCTGGCGGTGTCGATCCCTGGCGTCATTATGCAGTTCACCGGTAAAGATAATCCGATGACCTATACCTATACCGGCATTATTTTCGCGTGTATTTTTTGTCTCGCGGTATTTACCACCTGGATGTGTACCTGGGAAGCCAAAGACGTGCGCGAAGAGTTTGAACCGGAACCGCTCGGCGCGCGCAGCGGTAATCTCTGGCATCATTTAAAAAGTCTGGTTTTAGATCTCCTGTCGTCTTTTAAAATACGTATGTTCCGCCAGCACATTATTATCTATATCTTTTCATTTACTGCGCTCGACGTTTTCGGCGCCGTATTTACCTATTACGTGGTGTACGGATTACACCTCGACGCGTCGGCGGTATCGGGATATTTAACGGTCGCTGCACTGGCATCGGTGCCTTCGACCTTTGGTTTTATGATGTTGCTTGAAAAAATGAATATGACGCCATCCGGGGCACTTCGTCTGGCGTATGGCATTATTTTCTGCGTGCTGGCTTTTTTATTCTACGTCTATATCACCGAAATGGCGGTATCGGTTCTGTTGTTCTCAGGCGTATTTGCTGTATTCGGTTTTGCCCGCGCCGGGTTGTATTATATTCCGTGGAATATCTACAGTTTTATTCCCGATGTTGATGAAATAGTCACCAAAAAACGCCGCGAAGGGATCTTCGCCGGGGTTATGGTGCTGACGCGCAAAAGCACCGTCGCGCTGGCTATTATGCTTATCGGCATCGTATTGCAGGAAAGTGGTTTCGTTAAAGGACAGGGCGTGCAGCCTGACAGTGCGCTGGATGCCATCATCGGGTTATTGGTATTCGCTACCGCGGCATTGCTGGCGGTCAGTTTCTACATGACTTTCAAATTCAAACTGACGCGCGAAACCCACAAAATGTTGATTCAGGAAGTGGCCCGCCTGAAGCTGGGGGGTAATCTTCAGGATTGTACGCCTGAATGTCAGAAGGTTATCAAGGATCTGACCGGCTATCAGTATCAGGAAGTGTGGGGCGGAAGAGCCACCCACAAAGCGGTTCGCAACGAAATTGCCGCGGGATAATGAAGAGAAGAGCGGGCAGCCCGGCTGCCCGTCTTGAAACGAGTTACTGCGCAGGCAGCGTCTGATTTCCCTCACCTAACGCGCGTTGCATAAAGACCGTATCCAGCCAGCGTCCGTGTTTGAATCCCACCGAGTGCAACGTACCCGTAACGCGGAATCCGGCGGCAAGATGCAGGCCAATCGACGCGTTATTTTCACTGTCGCCCACGTTGGCAATCAACTGCCGGTAGCCGTGGGTTTCCGCCCAGTCTATGGCGCGGCGAATTAACGCTTTCCCCGCACCGCGTTTCTGAAAATTGGGATCGATATAAATCGAATCCTCCAGCGTATGGCGGTAAGCAAAGCGCTCGCGATAACGGCCTAGATAGCAGTAACCTTTAACTTCCCCGTCCTCCAGCACAACCAGCCAGAGCAACCCGGCGTCTTTAATCTTCTTCAGGCGCGCAGACATTTCTTCTTCGCCCGGCGGCTGCGTCTCGAACGATGCGGTTCCGTGAATAACATGCCAGGCATAAATTTTGTGCATAGCGGGAACATGCTGTTCATCCGCTTCGATAATTTCCATTCCTGCTGCTCCGTGGAGGGGGACGCGAGACAACCACTTTTTACGAAAACAGGCCATAAAGGCAAATTGTTTCTGGTGGATATAAGTAAAACATATGGATGGCTTTTCCTGATTTTCAGTGGCGGCGTGGCGCATTTGCCTAATCCACATTATTTCAGTCATATGCTTTTTTCTTCTTATCGATACTTTTTCGTTTTTTAAACCGCCACAGGCATCCTGCTATAGTCATTTCTTTGGCCATTAATGCCTATTTTTTAAGGATAAAAAGTGAAACTGACGACCTCTTATTTCCGCACCGGCGCGGCGGTGTTGCTGGCAGGTTTACTGCTGGCGGGCTGTGATCAAAAAAGCAGTGATACGAAGCATATTAAGGTGGGTGTAATTAACGGTGCCGAGCAGGATGTTGCGGAAGTGGCGAAAAAAGTCGCCAAAGAAAAATACGGTCTCGACGTCGAACTGGTAGGGTTCAGCGGTTCTCTGCTGCCCAATGACGCGACAGATCACGGCGAACTGGACGCGAACGTCTTCCAGCATCGCCCGTTCCTCGAGCAAGATAATAAGGCGCATAACTATCATCTGGTGGCCGTCGGCAATACGTTTGTCTTCCCGATGGGCGGATATTCGAAAAAAATTAAAACCGTCGATGAGCTGAAAGAGGGTGCAACCATCGCGATCCCTAATGACCCGACCAATCTGGGCCGCGCGCTTTTGCTGCTGCAAAAAGAAAAACTGATCACGCTCAAAGAGGGCAAAGGTTTGCTGCCGACGGCGCTGGATATTACTGAGAATCCTCACCATCTGAACATTATGGAGCTGGAAGGCGCGCAGTTGCCACGTGTGCTCGATGACCCGAAAGTCGATGTGGCGATCATCAGCACCACTTACATTCAGCAGACAGGATTATCGCCGGTGCATGACAGCGTCTTTATTGAAGATAAAAACTCGCCTTACGTGAATATTTTGGTCGCGCGGGAAGACAATAAAGAGGCAGAGAATGTGAAAGACTTTTTGAAATCGTATCAGTCGCCGGAAGTGGCGAAAGCGGCGGAGAAAATCTTCAACGGCGGGGCCGTGCCAGGCTGGTGATGAATGTGCCTGACAGGGGCTTTGCGCCGCCTGTCAGGCTACTGCGTTAAATCCTTAACGCCGGTTTATTTATGCTGTTTCGCAAATTCTTCTTTCGCTTTCTTCAATTGCTGCTGGAAAGCATCGTTGGTGTGCAGCGTGGCCACCACTGCGGAGCCGACGATACGTGCGGCATCCACATCGCTCTGCCAGTGATATCCGCAAATCACACGACTCTGCCCTAAATCATAACCGCGCTGAAGGATCTGATCCTGACGCTGCGGGTTGATTTCGGTGAGAACCAGTGCGGTCGCCCAGCCGATAGAGGTGTGGCCTGAAGGATAAGATCCATTCTTCGACAGCTTATCCTGCTCGGTAGTGTTGCAGGTCGGGACGCCGTAAAACGCAAACGGACGAATGCGCATGTACTTCTCTTTGGCAGAGCGCGTCGCCAGATCGCCAGCATCTTCAATCATATTGGTCAGAAGCTTGTGCAGCTCCGGCGTATCTTTGGCCGTGATCGGTGAACCGAACGCACCGGAGAAGGCATTCGCCACGCCGCCACCGCTCAGGTTTGCATCTTCAGCAGCCTGCTTACCACGTTCGGTGGATCGCAGCAGACGGCCCTGTTCATACATCGCCTGATCGTTCAAAAATGCAATGCTGCCCACGGCCGGAGGCGGCGGAAGCAGTGTCAGACTGTTGATGGCCTGATCATTTTTCAGATAATAAAGGTCTGGTTTGGTGGTCGCATCGTTGCCGGTAAGGGCGAATGCATTGACAGAGAAAAGGCTGGCGAGGCAAAAAGTGGTCAAAGTCTTCATTAAAAGTTTCCTTACTTACGTCTTAGATGTCATTACGAACTCATTTCCGTAACATTTCTTAACATGTGCAAGTAAAACAAATTTTTTGCAGAAAAGTTTGCGTGAGGTCTCAGAATTTGGAATTTGTGGAGATGCTTTTAATTAAGCCATTCCGCTACACCACCGTGTCTTGAACAGGTTCCCCGACGGTGCTGGCTGAAACTGTACGTGCCATCCCTGCACTTAGCGGATGCGCCGTCAGGTGCATTTCCCGATCGGGTATGTGCCGGACTGTGAACATCCTGCCCGTCCGAGTTAATGTAATCCCCTTGCTCAATGAGCTCATTATCCTGAGAGACTGACGGGGTGTGCTGCTTTGCAATGGCTGTATTGAATAGAAGCGTCACTGCGAAAAAGATAAGTCCAGGCAAACGCATGATCTTACTGCATCCTTGTGATGAGTACTTTTGTCCAGTTGAGGTGGCGACGAGAGTACTCCTAATAACCTCACAAACAATGCTGATATTTAACCAGTGTCCGGATGTTCGATTGCGACGTGATGAATCAGAGAATTAATGACAGACGAACAAGATCAATAGGGCGTCAGCGTATTCGTCGAGACAGCGGAGAAATTTAAAAGGAAGTTGCAACGTTATGGTGTCCCCTGCAGGAATCGAATCCATCTGTAAGGTGTTGATAATAAATTAGCCGTCTGGTTAATTACTGCCACGTAAAATCACAGATCCCATTAATCGTTCATGAGTAGCCCCAATTTAAGTCTGACGAGAATAGAACACGGGAATCATTACGCTCCTGTTCACACGAACCAAGTCACAGAGTAAAAAGTCCTTTTAGCCCACAACATGCTGCAAAAAAGAAGTCGCTGCAATTTTGATGCGGTCTTTGATTTCGTTTGCCGGGTGCCAATGGCTCAAAACAACGTTTCATGTCATTACTTGACGCACTAACCTGTGTAAAATCAGAATTAACCCAATATCGTTGAGATCTCTGCTATGGCTGGCGTTAACAAAACTCATCTGACCGAAACGGACATCATCACAAAATTCATCCTGCCTGCAATTAAAGAGGCGGGTTGGGATGTGATGACGCAGATTCGCCAGGAGGTAAAACTCCGCGATGGCAAGGTTGTAGTGCGAGGAAAGCTAGCGGCACGCCTGACGGTGAAGTCCGCTGATATCGTGCTTTACCATAAGCCGGGATTACCACTCGCAGTGATAGAAGCGAAAGCCAATAAGCATGAGATCGGCAAAGGTATGCAGCAAGGGTTGGATTACGCTCGTTTGCTTGATGTGCCTTTTGTGTTTGCTTCCAATGGCGATGGTTTTATATTTCACGACAAAACCAATCCCTCACAACTCGAATCAGAAATATCACTTGCCGATTTCCCGACACCGCAACAGCTTTGGGAAAAATATTGCGTCTGGAAAGGATTTACCGCTGAGCAGCTGCCGGTCATCAGTCAGGATTATTACGATGACAGCACCGGTAAATCCCCGCGTTATTACCAGTTGCAGGCGATTAACAAAACCATAGCCGCTGTTTCAGCCGGGCAAAAACGCGTGCTTCTGGTGATGGCCACAGGCACCGGTAAAACCTATACCGCCTTCCAGATAATCTGGCGGTTGTGGAAAGCGAAAAATAAGAAACGCATTCTGTTTCTTGCTGACCGCAATATCCTCGTCGATCAGTCAAAGAATAATGATTTCCAGCCTTTTGGCACCGCGATGGCAAAAGTTACCGGAAGGAATATCGATCCGGCATATGAAATTCAGCTGGCGCTTTATCAGGCCATCACCGGGCCGGAAGAACATCAGAAAGCTTACAAACAAGTCGCTCCTGATTTCTTCGATTTGATTGTAATTGACGAATGCCATCGCGGCAGCGCGTCGGAAGACAGCGCCTGGCGCGAAATTCTTGATTATTTCAGCAGCGCCACGCAGATCGGCCTGACGGCAACCCCGAAAGAAACTGACGACGTGTCCAATACCGATTACTTCGGTGAGCCGGTTTATACCTATTCGCTGAAAGAAGGGATTGAAGACGGCTTTCTCGCACCTTATAAAGTCGTCCGCGTAGATATCGACGTTGATCTGCAAGGTTGGCGTCCTACTATCGGGCAGATGGATAAAAACGGTGAGCTGGTGGATGACCGCATCTATAACCAGAAAGATTTTGACCGCACGCTGGTGATTGATGAACGTACTCAACTGGTGGCACAGACCATCACCGATTATTTAAAACGCACTAATCCGATGGATAAAACCATCGTCTTCTGTAACGACATCGATCATGCAGAACGTATGCGCCGGGCGCTGGTGAATCTGAACCCAGAGCAGGTCGTGAAGAATGAAAAGTATGTGATGAAAATTACCGGTGATGACGATATCGGCAAGGCGCAACTGGATAATTTCATCAATCCGAAAAAGCCGTATCCGGTTATCGCCACTACCTCCGAGCTGATGAGTACTGGGGTCGATGCCCAAACCTGCAAACTGGTGGTGCTTGATCAAAATATCCAGTCGATCACCAAGTTTAAACAGATCATCGGGCGCGGTACGCGTATCAACGAGAAATTTGGCAAACTGTGGTTCACCATTCTCGACTTCAAAAAAGCCACCGAACTGTTCGCCGATGAACGTTTTGATGGCGTGCCGGAAAAAGTGATCCGCACCACGCCGGAGGACATTTCCGATCCGGATTCTGAGTTTGATGAAATGCTGGAAGATGAATCTACGGATGAAATAGCGGATCCTGATACCTTAGCCGTTCACGAAACACCGGGGGAATATAACGTTACGCCCGATCCGGATTTCGCGCCTTTTGAAGAAGATGAAGAGCGTCCAATCCGTAAATTCTACGTGAACGGCGTGCCGGTGAAAGTGCTGGCAAAACGCGTTCAGTATTACGATGCGGACGGGAAACTGGTGACAGAATCCTTCCAGGATTACACCCGCAAAACCCTGCTGAAAGACAAAGACTACGCATCGCTTGATGATTTTACCCGTAAGTGGCAGTCTGCCACCCGCAAACAGGTGATCATTGATGAACTAAAGGAACTGGGTATTTTGTGGGAAGTGCTGGCGGAAGAAGTGGGTAAAGATCTCGACCCGTTTGATCTGCTCTGCCACGTCGTTTACGGCCAGCCACCGCTGACGCGTCGTGAACGCGCGGACAACGTGCGTAAGCGTAATTACTTCACCAAATATTCCGCGCCCGCACAGAACGTTTTGAATACGCTGCTGGACAAATATGCCGATCAGGGTGTGCACGAAATTGAAGATATTCAGGTGCTAAAACTGAAACCTTTCGATACCCTTGGCCGCCCGTTAGAAATCATCAAAAACAGCTTTGGCGATAAAAAATCCTATGAGAACGCCGTGAACGAATTGGAAAACGAAATCTACCAGCCATCGCCACGCTCCGCCTGACTGCACGACACTTTTCTGCCACCGGTAGCTTTTGATTCCGGTGGCATCATTTTTTGAAGTATGGAAACCACTATGTCTATTAGCTCCGTCATTAAATCCCTGCAGGACATCATGCGTAAAGACGCCGGTGTCGATGGTGATGCCCAACGTCTTGGTCAGCTTTCATGGCTGCTGTTCCTGAAGATTTTCGATACGCAGGAAGAAGAGCTGGAACTGGAGCAGGATGATTACCGTCTGCCGATCCCGCAGCGTTATCTGTGGCGCACCTGGGCGGCCAATAATGAAGGGATCACCGGCGATGCGTTGATGGAGTTTGTTAACGACGACCTGTTCCCGGCACTGAAAAACCTGACTGCGCCGTTTGATATTAATCCGCGCGGTTTTGTGGTGAAGCAGGCCTTCAGCGATGCCTACAACTACATGAAGAACGGTACTTTGCTGCGTCAGGTGATCAACAAGCTGAACGAAATTGATTTCAGCAACAGCAATGAACGCCACCTGTTTGGTGATATCTACGAACAGATCCTGCGTGATTTACAAAGCGCCGGTAACGCCGGTGAGTTCTATACCCCGCGCGCCGTAACACGTTTTATGGTCAACCGTATCGACCCGAAACTGGGCGAATCGATTATGGACCCGGCCTGCGGTACCGGCGGTTTTCTGGCCTGTGCCTTTGACCACGTCAAAGAGCATTACGTCAACACCACCGAAGACCATCAGATACTGCAAAAGCAGATTTTCGGCGTCGAAAAAAAGCAGCTTCCACATCTGTTGTGTACCACCAACATGCTGCTGCACGGCATTGAAGTACCGGTGCAAATCCGCCACGACAACACGCTGAACAAACCGCTCTCCTCATGGGATGAGCAGCTTGACGTGATTGTCACCAACCCGCCGTTTGGTGGCACCGAAGAAGATGGCATTGAGAAGAATTTCCCGGCCGAAATGCAGACCCGCGAGACTGCCGATCTGTTCCTGCAACTGATCGTCGAAGTGCTGGCTGATAAAGGCCGCGCCGCCGTGGTGCTGCCGGACGGCACCTTATTTGGTGAAGGCGTAAAAACCAAAATCAAAAAGATGCTGACTGAAGAGTGCAACCTGCACACCATCGTGCGCCTGCCGAACGGCGTGTTTAGCCCGTACACCGGCATCAAAACCAATATCCTGTTCTTCACCAAAGGCCAGCCGACCCAAGACATCTGGTTCTACGAACATCCGTATCCGGCAGGCGTGAAGAACTACAACAAAACCCGCCCGATGAAGTTCGAAGAATTCCAGACAGAAATCGACTGGTGGGGCGATGAAGCCGATGGTTTCTCCAGCCGCGAAGAAAGCCATCAGGCCTGGAAAGTGGGCATCGACGAGATCATTGCCCGCAACTTCAACCTCGATATTAAAAACCCGTATCAGGGCGAAACCATCAGCCACGATCCGGATGAACTGTTAAGTCAGTATCAGCAGCAGCAAACAGAAATCAGCGAACTGCGCAACCAGCTGCGCGACATCCTCGGTGCTGCGCTGGCCGGTAAAGGAGCGAACTGATGGCTGTCGAACAACTGATCACCCAGCATATCGATACCTGGACGTCCGCCCTGCGCACCCGTTCCACCGCCGGACGCGGAACCTCTGGCAAGATTGATCTGTACGGCATCAAAAAGCTGCGCGAACTGATCCTCGAACTGGCGGTGCGCGGCAAACTGGTACCACAGGATCCGAATGATAAACCGGCGTCTGAATTGCTCAAACACATTGCGGCTGAAAAAGCGGAGCTGGTGAAGCAGGGGAAGATTAAAAAGCAGAAGCCTTTGCCGGAAATTAGTGAAGATGAAAAACCATTTGAATTGCCGGTGGGTTGGGAGTGGGTGAGACTCAACGACATTATGGCGGATATTCATTATGGGTATACAGCTTCTGCTGATGAAACAAAAAAAATAAAATTATTAAGGATAACTGATATCCAAGATGACAAAGTAAACTGGGCAACAGTGCCTGGTTGTGATATCAGTGAAAAAATGGCTGAGCAATATAAGCTGAAAGATAATGATATTGTTATTGCTCGAACTGGTGGGACTGTAGGGAAGTCATATTTAGTTGAGAATATAAATGTTCCATCAGTATTTGCATCCTATTTAATAAGGTTGAAATACCTTCCCCCTATGCAAGCACAATTCACAAAAATATTCTTGGGTAGTCAGTTGTACTGGAAGCAACTTTATGATGGAACATCCGGCACAGGGCAACCAAATGTAAATGGTAATACCTTAAAGGCAATAATATTACCTGTAGCGTCTATTGATGAACAAAATAATATTATCTCTAAAGTTAAAGAGCTCATGTCCCTCTGCGATCAACTGGAACAGCAATCCCTGACCAGTCTGGAGGCGCATTCACAGCTGGTTGAAACGCTGCTTTCCACGCTTACCGCCAGCCAAAACTCCCAGGAATTGGCCGAAAACTGGGCGCGAATCAGCCAACATTTCGACACGCTGTTTACCACCGAAGCGAGTATAGATGCGCTTAAGCAAACTATTCTGCAACTGGCTGTAATGGGGAAACTGGTGCCGCAAGACCCTAACGATGAACCAGCCTCTGAACTGCTAAATCGTATTGAGCAGGAAAAAGCGCAACTGGTGAAAGAAGGGAAAATTAAAAAACAAAAACCTTTGCCGCCGATTAGTGAAGAGGAAAAACCGTTTGAGTTGCCAGTGGGGTGGGAATGGTGCAAGTTTGGTCTTTTATCCGAATTTATAAATGGTGATCGAGGCAGTAATTATCCCAATAAAAACGAATATGTTGATAGCGGTGTTCCTTGGATAAATACTGGGCATATTGAGAAAGATGGGACTCTATCCGTTGAATTTATGAACTATATTACGCAAAAAAAATTCGATGAACTTCGAGGTGGGAAAATAAAGGATGGAGATCTGGTATATTGTTTACGTGGTGCAACGTTTGGTAAAACAGCCTTTGTAACTCCATACAAGGTAGGAGCCATTGCTTCATCTCTAATGATTATTCGCCCATTTATTATTCAAGTCGGAGCTTTTTTTTACAATTACCTCACAAGCCCATTTGGTAAGTCGCAAATATTTCGTTTTGACAATGGCTCAGCACAACCAAATTTATCTGCTAACAGTGTAATGTTATATGCCTTCCCTTGCCCGCCGTTAGAAGAGCAATCGAGAATATATAATGAAGTTCAAAGATTATTCGAAATATGTGAATCATTAAAGAGCAATATTCTATCTGCCCAACAAACCCAACTCCATCTGGCGGATGCTCTCACAGATGCAGCGTTAAACTAAGGAGCAGTTTATGCCGGTTCATCATGCTATCTGGCGGGTGGGGGAGAACCCTCAGCCGCTGATCATCAGTAAACTTTCTAGCGAGCAGTTGCTGGAGAAGATGATATTAAACGATCCTACCATCCTCTCTGACCAGTGGATGATTATCGGTCATCAGGAAAATACGCTCGATAAAGGGCGCATTGATCTGCTGGCGATTGCGCCGGATGCCTCGCTGATATTAATTGAGCTTAAACGCGACCGTACACCGCGTGAAGTGGTGGCGCAGGCGCTGGATTACGCTTCGTGGGTGGATGATTTAACCGCAGACCGTCTCTCACAGATTTATGAGAAATTCTCCGGTGGCGGCAATCTGGGTGACGCGTTTCAGCAACGTTTCAATACTGAGTTGGAAGAAGAATCCATCAACCAGTCGCATCAAATCATCATTGTGGCAGCGGAGCTGGATCCGTCGACTGAGCGCATCGTGGACTATCTGAGTAAGAATGGTATCTCTATAAACGTTCTGTTCTTTAAGGTGTTCCAGCACGGCGAAGAGCAGTTCCTAAGCCGTGCCTGGCTTATTGACCCAAGCGAAACGCAAACTAACGCCGCACAAGCCACCGCAGGTGCCAGTGCCAAAGCGAAGGAACCCTGGAACGGGGAGTTCTATGTCTCGTTTGGCGACCCAAGCAGCCGTAACTGGGAAGAGGCCCGCCGCTATGGTTTCATCAGTGCAGGCGGTGGAAGCTGGTACAGCCAGACGTTAAAGCAGCTTCAGCCAGGCGATCGCGTTTGGGTAAAAATTCCGGCAACGGGTTATGTCGGCGTCGGCATTGTGCAGAGCGCCGTTGAGCCTGCCAGCAGTTTTACGCTCAACACTGAAGACGGCGAAAAACTCGCGATGGACGTGCTGAAGCATGGCGAACTGTATCGCCAGAATGCCGATGATCCCGATAAATCAGAGTATTTTGTGCCGGTGAAATGGCTTGAAACCCGCAGCGAACATGAAGCTGTGAATGAGGTTGGTTTCTTTGGCAACCAGAATACGGTCTGCAAACCGACCACACCAAAATGGCGGCACACAGTCGATAAGCTAAAGCGTATGTTTTTACGCTGGGACACTGAACGGGCAGAATAAGAGAGGCTGGGATGATGTCTGTTAGCGATAAGGTATTGAAACTCGCCTTCCAGGGGGAATGGAATACGCTTTTACCTATTCTTCGTGGTTATCCTGATCTGGTAAATCACCCCAGTGAACCTAAAGGTTATACCCCGCTGCATCAGGCTGCATGGCATGGAGCGAATTTGTCGGTAATGGGAGAACTGTTATCTATTGGCGCTGACCGAAGTGCGACAACGAATGCTAAGCGGCAGACTGCTTATGACATCGTGGTTGAAAAGCACAAACGGCCTGATCTGCAATATCTTCTGTTCCCGCAAAAATTGACCATCGGACAAATTCTCAGAAAAGTGGTTTCCACTGAGCGGCAATTGTTCACTGATTATGATGGCAACCAAATTTTGGTCGATAAAATGATTGCGGCTTCCGGTGTTGAGCAATGCCCTGATGACCTTAACGAACTGGATACCAGGCTAAGTCACCTCTTTTTTGCGTTGACGGGGAAAGCGATATCAACGGCTGACACCATTCACTTTGATGTAGGTGAAGGTTTTACATTTACGGTAGAGGCTGAGTTTTTCAGGCTGATATTTTTCCCGTTGGTACATCAAGTTGCGGTAAAAAAGATTAGCTATCTGGAAAGTGAATGGGCCGTTGTATCCGACTTATTTGATCCTGCTCCGACGCAATGGGGATTGAGAGGGAGTTTGTTCTTGTGGCTGGAGATGCGGCAGGCTTTATGTCAGGTCAGTATTCCTGAAGATAAAAATGAATTGGGCGATATCATTTCGGCAGCATTTCAGTCACTGACGGGGAAGTCGTTAATCAATCGGGTGGGCGGCAACGACTTTTACGTTGAGCGATTCAGTCGTGGTGGTGGATCTTCAGGTTTTGTTGCTTCCCTGTTTTGGCTTAATGAGTTCATCCCACAACTGCAACAGCGGTTAACCTGGCAGCAAACTGTTTGGTCGATTTCACCGCGTTCCTTTTGATGTTTTATTTAGTAGGTATCGGGCGTTGTTTTGCTACTTTTCATGGAATTATTTCATCGCCTCAAATTTGCAGTGGTTGTTGAAAATGTTTAAATCGATCTGGGGGAAGTATGACTACAGCAGAATTAGGGCAGTTAAGGGTATTGCAGAAACTAATGAGCTTTGGGGCCAGAAACGCCATCGTCCAGAAAAAAGGCAACAGATCATTCATCACATTTGATGCCCCAAATGGTAAAACGTATAAAGTCACAACCAGAGCGAAAACGTCAGGGACCTGGCAAACCTCAACAAACTATGCTGCCCATTGTACCCTTGATAAAAATGACAATGAGTTTTGGGTATTTATCGATCTTGGTCGAGAACCGAATAGTTTCTATATCACGCCGTTATCTTGGATCAGGAATGATATTTATGAGGCATATATGGATTATCTGCAGAAACACGGTGGACACCGCGCGCAAAATGATGAGTCGACTCATCATGCTATTTCAGTAAAACGCATCACTGACTGGAAAGATGCGTGGGGGATGATGGGACTTAGTCTATAAAATTTTGCTAAGCGTTCGCGCAATGATGCTGTGATGTCATGAAGAGATATGAAAGCTATTTAAAGCTTAAATTTGCCGAGAGGCTTGGTATTGCTGGGTTTTTGAAGTGGCGTGAAATGACTTAATGGTGTCCCCTACAGGAATCGTATTTACTTTTATTGCATTGATTTTATTGTTATTTTTACTTTTATGTTGTTTTTGTACCCGCTTTTGTACCCGCTATTTAGCTTGTCCTACAAACGTAAGAGTTTCATAGCTCAAAGATATGCTATCGAATGGAGATGAAAAATCTGACCATTACATAAAATACCTTTAAGCCCATAGAAGTGGCAAGTCTGACTAAATTTATGTTTTTATTTAAAGTTAGCTGATTTTATTTCTTTTGAAATGCACAAGGATTCTTGATAAAGAACTTTAAACATCTCAGAACCATACTGATATTTTAGCTTAATATAATAATCATGTTCAATGTTATTAATATGTGACAGCATTCCATGTAAATAAGGAATATCCTCCCTTTTTAGTTTATTTTGGCTATAAAGATAGATCATGGCTCTTATTTTTTTTCTCAGGTAACGACCTACACCCAGTTCGCCTTCGTGAGTAATTACCACTCCAGTTACTCGCTTGGAACGTCCTTTGCCAATATATCTGGTTTTCTCTTTGTTGATGAGTAGTTTCGGATTTTCAGTTTTGTTGATGAGAGTGGAAATAAAAGAGTGAATCATCTCAAGCTTTTCTATGTTATCTGCGGAAAATGTTAAATCATCTGCGTAACGAGTATATAAAATACCTTCTTTTTCGCAATATGAATTTATTTCGCTATCAACATCATGCATGACTATATTTGAAATTATTGGTGAAGAAGGGGCACCAATGCAAAGGCTAAGTTTTCTTTCTCCTTTTCTTCGCCAGAATAAATAGTTAGTTATTATCGTGCTTTCAAATGCCCCAAATACCAATCCGTTTTTTTCAAGGAAATATAGGAAATCGGAAGGCTTAATCGAAGGGAAAAAATTCCTGAAGTCCATTTTTAATAAAAATGCGTTATCTTTATGGGGCAATGCATTATCATAAATGGATGAGTTTTTCATATATGCTTTTGCACAGCTATGAATGGGGATGGTTTCCAAAAGAGTTTTAACTATAGCCCGTTGAATTTCTTTTATTTCTTTTGATGGTTGAGCTACTTCTCTTTTTTCAGAACTGTTTTTTTTATTAATATAAAAAACTTTGTATTCGCGTGGTGCGGAGATGTAATTTTTGATCAGATAAGGAACTGATTTGTCTAGGTAATTTGCTATTTCATCTAAGTAACTCATAGTGTCTCCTCATCCTCTAATTACTGCTAGTCTTGCATTGTCGTGCTCTCTATAATAGAGAAGAGCATTTGCTTTTATATCATTAACATCACTAAATTCATAGATGGTATCTTTGTCTGGTACGTATCGATATTTTATAAACCCTAGGTTTTTCGCGGTTGCTATATAATATGTGTCACCTGAATGTTCAATATCCACATAACCAAGTTTTTCTAATGTGTAAATATATTCTTTTATTTTTTTTAATGTGATATTTATACCAAACCCATCATTTAGACACTTTCTAATCTCACTAACTTTTAAGGCCGAGAAAATATATATAAGATCGCCAATCAAAAGGCACACATGTCCCTTGGCTTGACTGTTGAAATTAACAGATTGTTGAGTTTTTATTTCTACTTCAGTCGTTAATCTTTCCAAGATAACATCTGCTATTTGATTTATTTCCTCATGACTTCCCGTTAATGAAAGATTTACTCGTGTTTCTTCACGTGCTGAGACGGAATATCTAACACCCCATCGATATTTGAGTAAGGTTCTATTGTTATCCTCTAGATATTTCAACAGCCCTAGGTTAATGAATGATCTTTGGACAGTTGTATTGGTATTAACAACTGTTATTAATTTTTCAGATATTGACTCAATGATGCTAAACGACCCTAATTCTGCATAAGCACCCAAACCCTCAACTACAAGAATAACTGCACTAGCTAAGTCTGCAAGGACTATTTCAAAGTCAATAAGATTTTCGACAATAGAGTGCTCAAGCCAGTCCTGAAATTCTTCTGCAAGTATTATTTTATCAGGGGTAATGCGTTTATTGAGAGGTATATGCCGCATCTCAGGTATACGCCGCATTAGAGCGTCTCTCATTGATTTAGGCAAAGGGGGAGGGGCATCAGGTTCATGATCGCCTAAGTCAGCTATAAGACCGCCACATATGAAAATAAAATTAGGCAAATTCTTTACACGTAATTTTTTAGTATCAATACAAAGTAAAAAATTATCTCTAATATCATCCATTATATGTAACCATGATTTTTTATAGAAATAGCCCCAGTAGATACTGGGGCTACTGCCTCTTTACCAGAATAGGCACGGTCGGCGTAAAAATCGCAGATTTTTGCGGTGACCGTGGCTGAATTGACCACAATAACAAAGCTCCGGTGATACACCAGATGAAGCAATAGCCACACGCTTCTAACGCGTAAAGAGTAGCGACATCATATTGCCTATACCATCTTCAATCAAGCCTAGACGTAAGATGGTTTAGTGTTCATAACGTTGTAGATAACTAAACAGGGCAAAAGAATAGTTGGTGTCCCGCGCGCAATGCTATCCCCGCCACGCCTGCCCGCTTTATGTATTGGTTTTAATGCAGTTGCCTGATGCCCTTCATTCCGCGTCATTGCTGGCGGGAATGCTGCTGAAAAATAGGCATAATTGAATGCAAATCCATGCAGTCAGAATGCAGACTTAATATCACCCATTTTGGGGAGTTTTGCACGTTTTGGAATGAATTCTGTCGGCGGGCGGGTTGATCATCAGATGGAGGGGTACACATAATAAAAAGCGTATCTCAGTGATGGAATGGCACAAAGATACGCCGGAATTATCACTCTAATCGCACGGCATAGGCGGGCGTTACAGGTCGAGGCGCATTAATGAGTTCCTCCACTGGTGCTGGCAAATGCGCGGGGTCGACGGTTTTAGTGATAAAGCGCTCAAACGTTTCGAAAGTGGTGAATACGCACTGACACTGGTCATTAACGCATACGCTATAGGCTAGTTTCGACGTGGCAGAATAAGCGCGAGTTGACCTTTTTTTGCTGCTACTTCTGCAATGCGGACATTTAAGCATTAACGGTGCCTATTTTATTTTCCGGTATGCGAATTATTCGCGTTATGACCTCATAATTAGTAAAACTCACTGCACAGTATGCGTGTTTGCATTTGCAATACCGAAGCACGGTAAAGGGGGTTATGCGCTTTGCAGTCAACCTTACGGCTGCTTTCTTGCAGACGGGGCATTTCAACTCTGTATAAGTTGGGCTTACGCTCATTCAACCCCCTTATTTCTGCCTTTCGCATCCTCGCCAACCGTGATTTTTGAGTTTTTGATAATGTGGCCAAAGGTTTCCCTGGAGACGAAGGTCGTGGAACATTCAAGGTTCTGACATTGATGGAATGTCTCTTTGCTCCCGTCTTCCAAATCATTCACTTTTCGCATATGGGCAGGTTTGAGACAAAGTGGGCAATACATCATGATGCCTGTCCTCCAATACCAAGCTGTGCTTCTTTTCGCTTGATCATTGTTAGCGCCATTGTGCGCCCGCCCACGCTTGTCAATTTAGGGTTAAGGTATTTTGCCTCAGGACTGCTAAGGCCAATCTGCGACAGTACAGGCTCATTATGCATATTGAAGGCATAACCGGACACTGCGGCTTTAAGATATTCATTCACTTCACTCACGACTGCGTCCAGTGGCGGGTGAGCGTACTCATTGAAATGGCCGTTTTGGGTCACAAAAGATTGCTCAATGGCCAGCGCCCGGTATTTGACAGCCATTGCGCGGACTAGCGGGGTGATGGCGTTAGAGAGCGCGTGCGTTAGCTCCTGAGTGCCATAGTCCATCAGTGCAAGGCCATGGTTCCTGCGCATCGCCTCACCCGACGTTGAGCACTTCACTTCCTGACGCTCTTTTTGAATATTCAGAGAATCAAGCAGCTCTCCCAGCTCGCGTGCCATTTCCTGCTCAGCCATCCGCTGTAAGTGCTGCTGCTTTATCTCAGGGCTGATCTGCCCGCGCAGTTTGCGAAACATTTCGCGCCACTGATTTCCGGCCTGTTCGCTTCGGGCTTCGGCGTCCTGCTTTTGCTGCTGGCAGCGGAGAATATCGCCAGTGATTTCCTCCATTTTCTCTACGTCCGCCCGCTGCGAATGCCGTGCATTCTGGAAGTGATTAATCGCTTTTTGAACGGCGATGGTGGTCTGGGGGGCTTGTTCTTTCATCGTGACCTCGGTGCTGGGAGTGATTTGATGTCAAACATTATGTGTTGTACCGGCGACCCGCACTATTGAGTCGGGACGTGCAATGGATAGCAGAACGGGGGCTTATCTCATTAATTTTTCAGCGGTGTAATCTATGTATGCCGACTGGGTCAAAAAATTGAGTGGATAATATATTGTGATCACACTGAAGCTGAGTCATTAGAAAACCACGCTGACAGGGAATACGACATGGTTAAAGGATGAGGGGAAATCCTCAACGGAGAGCCTGTTACTGGCTATTTGTTAGGTTTTTTATTTAGGAAACGTGAGGCTTAAAAAGCGCCTGCCAGAAGGAAAGGCTTCTGATTTTAAATACTGTTATGTCTTTTTCAGCGCGTACATGTAGTACAACCGCGTACAGGAATGATTTTAAAAGAGAAAATCCGTACTACATGCCGGTATTGCACCGCGTACATGTAGTACAGAAAAAGGTTTTACACTTATAAATCAACGCTGTACTACATGTACTACACGCCACCTTTGATGTAGTACAGAAAAATCCCTTTAAATATCAATGCTTGTACGCGCTGTACTACATGTACTACATGTATTAGTAATTAAATAAGATACGTGAGGCGCTGCCTTAGCCGATAACTTCTTGGTTAAGCACGTAAACGAATTTAGGCCCTATTTCTGGCAGGCGAATTTGTTTTTGTATCCGGCTTTCGCTGGTTTCTGTTATCCAGCCGGTTTCACGACACAGCAGGGCGGTTTTCTTCTGGTCTGACGTACCACAAATCTCCTTCCAGCCGCTCGGCAACACGTAAAACGTGGTCACTGCGTCACTGATATTATTCCCCCTTATCACGCGGCGATATCCCACCATGTTTGCAGGCCGGTTTTTGTCATCGTCCCAGTCGGCAAAACGGGTGAACTGATTGGCCGTGACGAAGCGCCTTATGCGCTCCAGCGCGTCCGCTTCTTCCTGATTGGCAGAATGCCCACGGTCTTTCAGCCATGCATCGAGACAGGCTCTGGCGGCGCGTAATGCCTCACCGGCTGGCCAGCCCGTTATCCCCGCCGCCGATGCCAACTCTCCCGCCACGGCCAGCAGGGCAAAGCGGTCAACGATGCGCCCAACCTGTTTACCGGAATCCGCAGGAAGCAGGGCGCGCTCATACTCCTTTTTCAGCGTTTTGGCGCGGTTCGTCACGTCCTGAAGGTTAGCGGCCAGATAGCGTATCCAGTCGCGGAACGGTGCGCCGTGATACTGCTTGGTGGCCTGTTCAAGATGTTCGGCAAAGTCTTTGCCGTTGTCGAAGGCGTGCAGGGTTTCAAAGGCACCGTGTACGCCGGTATCGCTGGGAATTTGCACCATACGAACACCGACGCCTGCGCCGGTGCGTTTTTCTCCGGCCTCGGCGGCGTGCTCCATGATGGAAACCTCGCCGGTGGACATGTAAAGCATCGACCACGTCACCGGATCCCGTACGCTACCGTCGACGCGGCTACGAGCCTTACCCTGACCGTTTCCCAGCATGTAGGCGATGCGGCTGGCCTCTTTACCGTCCACCTCGCTTATCTCATCCAGCATCAGGGCTGCATCGTTGCGCCGCAGGGCGATACCCTCCAGCGCGTTACCGGTGGCTCGCCACGTTTTCCAGAAGTCGGGGCTGCCGCACAGCGATGCGGCCACCTTCATGGTGGTGGTTTTGCCGTCGGTGGATTCGCCCTTGAGGTGATAACCGCCGCCGCCTGCGCCGATAAGGTGGAGCAGGGGAGCGGCCAGCGCCAGACTGACACAGAATGTCAGGCGTGAATTATTAACACAGTAGCGGCCAATCTGTTCGACCCAATCCGCCGTGCTGCCCGCCACCCTGAAATCATTCTTTGAGGAATAGGCCGACTGTAAAATCACGGACTCCGCCCCGTTACCTATCACCTCGTCCTGCAGGACGTACACGGAGCCGTGCCAGCCGGTTTTATTCACACAGGTGACCTTGCGCACGGGGCGACAGGTGGAGATGTACTCCATCAGAAACCCGCGGGCCGAACCGTTGACGCTGATAAAATGTAAACCGTTTTCAAGCAGAACCTCCCGCAGCTCCTGACCGCTGCCGGCAAGCACCGTCATCGGCATTGCCCACTGATGATTGATGCCGTTGGAATCCTCCCATTCCAGCAGGCGGCCAAACTTCCCTCCGTCGGCATCGCAACTGATAGCCGTGACCCTCAGCGGGCTGCAAATTTTGATTTGCCTGACCTGACCGCTGTCACCGTCGTCATTGACCGGCTTGTCGAACCACAGAAAATCCTTTGTCAGACGAAAGCCATGGGGCAGACGGGTTGCCGTGTCGTTAGTGTTCACCATTTCGTCGGTAAAGGCGTCACGGGCGCGCTGGATGCCAAATTCACGGCGAAAATCATCCCAGTCGGCTTTAAATTGTCCTGACGGGATAGTGACCCAGCCGTTAACCGCCTGCGCCGCCTGAAATGCTTTCTCTCGGCCCGGATTATCCTTGCCGTCGGCGAAGTCGTTATCACCGGCGATAACCAGACGGGCATCCGGCCATTTGTCCCGCATGACCTTGGCAACGTTCAGCAGGTTGTTGGCTGACACCGCGGCCACGCACCAGCCGTCGCTCAGACCGGAAACGGTCACGGCCGTGGCGAAGCCCTCGGTGATGATCACGCGCTCTGGATACTCGTCGGGCATCGGCGTGACGGCCAAAAATGAGCCCGCCATTTTAGAGCCGGAGAGCAGGCATTTATCCCCCGCAGGGCTGATAAGCTGCGCGCCGGTGGTCTGGTTATCCAGCGTGACCAGAGGTAACAGCAAAGAGCCCTCTGGAAAGGTCATACCGGCCATGGAGAAGGGTTTGGCCGTCAGTGGGTATGTATGACCGATAAGCCCTTTATTTTTGAGGTACAGGCTTTCACCCAGCGAGGACTGACCGGCTAATGACTGATAAGCTTTCTCAAGCTGCACGCGCTTTTGGGCGTCCGAGGATTCTTTTCTGGCAGGCATATTTTCGGCGGGAGCCGTGCCGAGAATTTTGGTGATTTCGGCTGCGGTCGCCGTTTTATCCTGCCCTGAGACCAGACAGGCTAAATCGAAGCCGTCACCGCTGCCGCAGTGATTACAAAACCATGTGCCACGCCCGCCTTTATCGTCGAAACGGAAACGGTCTTTTCCCCCGCAGGAAGGGCAGGCGCCATGATGACCGCCAGCGGGAACCTTGATACCCAGTGATGGTAATAGCGTCGCCCAGCGCCCGTTAGCGCCCTTAATAACCTGACCGATGGGTTGGTGTTTCATCACGTATCCCTTATAGTAATGACGTTGCTCTACAGCACCGTGTAAATATATTAAGCGCCGCGCATACGGCGCTTTTTTATTGCTAATTTTCAAAAAAGAGGCGCAGATATACCCGAGAAAAATATTCCAGTATTGGCTTCCTGTTGCGTTTATGAGGGTTAAAGGAAGTTTAGGTAATGCTGACTGTCGTTATTTTCCCGCATTGCCGTCCAGTGAGAGAACCAGCCGGTATGCCTTCTCGTCCGCCCGACTTTGCTTTTGCTTAAATAGACGTAGTTCTCTTTTGGATACACATCAATATTCTCCTTGCGGTACGCCTGCAAAATGACGTTATTCATTATTTCTTTTAGCACGACGTGCCGGTTAGCAGGATCGCGTTTAAATGTATCAACCTTGATACAGGTGAATTCATTTATAAAACGACCCAGCGGCAACTTAATTACGCGCCCATCGTGCTCAATACGAATAACGATAGTATAACGGAGGTTGCTCGGGTTCCAGACGAGACCCGGACAGCGGTAGGGTGTTTCGTGAGGAATACCATCCTGCAAAATACCAATAACGGACACAACGATATTATTCAGGCAACATTTTTCATCAGGCTGTGGAAAATCGAACATGGAGTATCTCCCTGCTTGTTATCAGAACAAGAAAGTTAGTAATGAATACGGTGCGAATTAAATAAATTAGTTATGCAGGAAGTCTGTGCACAGCCCTTTGGCTTTTAACTCTTCCAGTACGAAACTGATATCTTCATTCAGATAGCTTAAAATATGCGGGATATAAAGTTGGTGAAGGCCATTAAGCTCCCGATGCATTAAGTCCCCACCGATATAATTCGATACAGCCTGAGAACGGCTTAGCTTGTGATAGGCCTCAAGGCTCAGATGTTCCTTTGGCATTTTACGACTACGGCGGCGTACAGAAACAGTGCAAGCAGGGGATTTAGTCTGCGTTTGTTTATGCATGTTTTGCCTCCTGTACGGGCAGGCGGCCAGCGAAAGACAAAACGAATTGACGAGTCAGTATTTGACGAGCAGTACGCTCATCGGGTGCCGTAACAGCTTCGCGATGTGGGCGATCATTACTGTCAGAGCGGCTAACTGCAAGAAACAGCCAATAATAGATAGCTGGTGAGTGTGTGTTAGTATTCATAGTAGTCATAGCGTAAATCTCGATTACGTTTTGATTAGACGCCTCGATAGTGGTTGCAAGCACATCGGGGCGTCGCTCGTTGTAGTACCGGATAACGATACTGTGCGCACAGTATGTTTCCATGTGTGCGCACATGTCAACTCTTACATTTTGACTTTCTTTGTTGTATTGTGTGCGCACATGAATATCACTATTTTGAGGTGCATAAGTGTCTAGTGGTAACACCAACAATAAATCAGCCAAAAAGAACATTCGTTTTCCCCACGAATTGATTGAAGAAGTTGATGCAAGTGTCGAGCGAGAAAAAAATAAAAATCCCAGTGCTAATTTTTCATCTTGGGTTTTAGACGCTTGTGAGCGAAAGCTTAAAATAGAGCTAAGTAAAAACAACCAGTAATTCAATGTTAATGATTTAATCAAGTACTTTTCATAGAAATACTATTCTGAATTTTAATTTTTTCAGTTAAGCTCTGATTTTTAAATACCTCTCGATTTAATTTGTAGGGAGGTTTTTTACATGTAACGCTGCATTTTTTGATTTTCAATCCACTCATCTATTTCTTTCTCAATCCATGCCACAGTACGTATCCCTGTTTTAATTTGTTTTGGGAATAGATTGCATTTTATGTCCTCGTATATACGTGTTCTTGATTTACCTGTTCTTTCGATCACTTTGGGTAAGCGAATCAGTTTGCTCGGAAAGTCGGTTTGAGGTTGTGTGTACATGATCAATCTCCAAATTTCTGCTATTAATTTATTCATGTTTGGTAAGCTACGGTTGCTTACGGGACGTAAAAATAATAAACAAATTAGGGCTAGTTTGTAAAATTGCTGATAAAAAGACAGAGTTGACAAATGTTATTAATAAACAAAGTCAGAAAATAAGCCACTGTAAGCAGCTAGATGGTTCTAGAAGGTTTTAGAGCGGTTTCGAAAAAAATGAATTGGATAGTTGTGAACAAGGAAAAGAGGGGGGACTGGCTTTAATATGAGCAAATGGGTGATGGCAAGTGATAATTAATGGTTAATTTTGTGATGTCGATCACAAAATTGTGGCGATTATTTTGAGTCTATAACTTAAGTAGACGCTGCTTTAAATTTTTATATTAATTTTCAATCGGTTATGGCTTAAAGGCTCCTAGTGTAAAAAATAAATAAGATAAATATCTGTTTTTAATAGAGAATTTTAAAAACGTGTCCACATAATGTCCACGCCTTAAAGCTGCTATTTTCTTCCCCATACAAATGCATAGGGGGGGATAAACTCCTCTCTACATGCATCAAGGTAATCTGCCCACCATTGCAGCATTGGCCTACGTTCTTCCATATGCTCCGCTTTATGAATGTAAGCAGCTCGGACGCTGTTCCTTTCCTGATGGCTCATTTGACGTTCCACGGCGTCGCGCGACCATCTGCCTGATTCAATCAATGCGCTACATGCCATTGCCCTGAATCCATGACCACAAATTTCTATTTTTGTATCGAAACCCATCGTGCGTAAAGCTTTATTAATCGTATTCTCGCTCATAGGCTTATGTTGGTAATGATCTCCGGGAAACATTAACACTTCATCACCAGAGATTGCCTCAAGCTCTTCTATAAGCATCAGAGCCTGACTTGAAAGAGGAATTAAGTGAGGCATTTTCATTTTGCTTCCACGATAAGAGAAGCGCACTTTTTCCAATTCTTCACGGTTCGCTGGAATTTCCCATATACGATGCTCTTTGTTAATTTCAGCCCATCTCGAAAATCTTAGTTCGCTTGAGCGAATGAAAATCAGCAGGTTTAATTTAACGGCAATTTTGGTCAAATTACGGCCACTATAACTGTCGATTTTTTGCAATAGTTCAGGGATTCTTTCAAGTGGCAAAGCAGGCCGGTGCTGCGACTTATGGGTTTCAATCGCTCCAGTCAGCTCTTGTGCCGGATTGTATTTAATAAGACCACTCTGTACTGCATATCTCATTATTGAAGTCGTGCGTTGCTGTAAACGAGAGGCTAATTCATGTTTCCCAGTTTCTTCAATTGCTCTGAGAGGAGCTAAAAGGTCTTGAGTGGTTAACAGATCTATCGCTTTACTGCCGATTTCAGGGAAAAGATGAGTCTCGAAGGCTCGCATGACATTAAGAGAGTGTAGGGAAGACCAAGTTTTCTTTCTGGCATGCCACTGCCGCGCAATCTCTTCAAACGAGGCGATTTCTTCTTTTTCTGCATGCAAAGGATCGATCCCTTGAGACAAACTTTTCAGAAATTCATCCCGAGCTTTCCTTGCTTCTGCAAGTGTCATTATTGGGTACATGCCTAAAGCTCGAGTGGTGTCCTTCCCGTTAATAGTGCGTCTGAAGCGCCAATACTTCGAACCATTAGAATGCACCAGAAGATATAACCCATTGGAATCACTGAGTTTATAAGGTTTATCTTTTGGCTTCGAGCTCCTGATGCCTGTATCAGTTAATGGCATGAAATTTCCTTAGTTCGACGGGTACAAATTTTATCGAACCAATTATACCCGTATTTATACCCAAGAAAAAATGGGCTGTAGTGGGTTTATATGGGATTGAATGGGATGATGTTTCTATTTTACTTTCTGATTTTACTAGGTTTTTGTACTTGGCGGGATGTCGTGGAAAGTGGTTATGGTGTCCCCTACAGGAATCGAACCTGTAACTAGCCCTTAGGAGGGGCTTGTTATATCCGTTTAACTAAGGAGACACGGGCGCCTGTGGAAAGCGCCCGCGTAGTATACTCGTTTTTCTCTCAATAATAAGGCGTTAGACTGCCGTTTGGTCGTTTCCTCGCCAGTCTTGCCGTTTTACCGGTTTCTAAGGCTTCGCGGCCTCTTTCTTTGCGGCTTCCTGTTCCTCTTTTTTGGCTTTGGCTTTCTTCTGGTTGCTCATGTCGTTGCGGATCTGCGCGTGACTTATCAGCGCGAAGATAAAGGTCCCGCCGGCGATGTTGCCTGCCAGCGTCGGCAGGGCAAACGGCCAGATGAATTCATACCAGGGAATTGCGCCGGAGAAGACCAGATAGAGAACTTCCACCGAGCCGACCACGATGTGCGTCAGGTCACCGATCGCCACCATATAGGTCATCAGCATGATCACCCACAGTTTGGCCGTACCGGCTGACGGGATCATCCAGACCATCGTGGCGATTAGCCACCCGGAAACCATGCCGCCAACGAACATCGCTCCCGGCCCTTTCTCCATGATCTCCATGCTGATGGTGCGAAACGCTTTGTCAGTGTCCGAATCAAAGAACGGCACCAGATGGAAAGCCAGCGCTGCAATCCCGCAGCCGATGATATTTCCCCCAAGCACTAATCCCCATAGCCGCAAGAGAAGCAGGATGTTCTTACCGGTCAGTTTTTGCATTACCGGCAATACGGCAGTGACAGTGTTCTCGGTAAACAGTTGCTGACGCGCCATGATGACAATTATGAACCCGACGGTATAACCAATGTTCTCGATGAAAAATCGCTCCGGCGTGTCGGGCAGACGGGCGTGCAGGATGCCTTTCGCCATCAACGACGCGCTGATCGAAAGCCCGGCGGCAATGGCTGACCACAGTAAAGCCTGTCCGTCACGATCCAGCTCTTTTTCACCTTCCATGCGGATAACTTCATGCACGGCTGCGGCTTTGGAGGGTAAATTTTCCTCACCGGTCTCGATCTCTTTGCCTTGTGAGTGCTCGTCGCTGTCGACGTCGCTGGTGTCCTGTTTTTTCTTTTCTTCGTTCATGGGTAATCCTTCGGTGTGCCGCAAGGCGGCTTTTAAAGTGTTCACGGATAAGCATAGGCGAGGCGTGGGATTTATGAAGAGGTATACCGAAAAGTTACAAATCATTAACCCATGAACCTTATGGGTCATTTTGAAGAATAGCTGCTGGATTTCAGGGATTTCAGCCATGTAAACTGTGGCACCTTGCGCTGCGTCGCGCCTGACGCCTGTGATATGATGCGCACTTGTGAAAAATAAGAGACATCCTCATGTTTGAAGCCCTAAATCTGAGTTGCGTTCGCGATGAGCGAACCCTGTTCAGTGGCTTAAGTTTCACTGTCGAACCGGCTGAAATGGTGCAAATTGAGGGCCGCAACGGCGCCGGTAAAACCAGCTTATTACGCATTCTCGCCGGCCTTTCCTCACCGGACGGCGGTGAAGTTCGCTGGCAGGGCGTGAACACCCGCCGCCAGCGTGATGTTTTTCATCAGCAGCTTCTGTATCTCGGCCATCAGCCCGGCGTAAAGTCAGTACTTACTGCGTTTGAGAACCTTGCTTTCTATCAGTCTGTGAACCGCCAGTCCGTTAACCGCAAAGGTGACGCTGATGCCATCTATCAGGCGCTGGAAAATGTCGGATTGCCGGGTTACGAGGATGTCACGGTCGCACAGATGTCCGCCGGGCAGCAGCGACGTGTGGCGCTGGCGCGTTTGTGGCTGAGCGATGCGCCGTTGTGGATCCTCGACGAGCCGCTGACCGCGATAGATAAAGAAGGCGTGGCGACACTGATTGCGCTGTTTGAACAGCACACACAGCAGGGCGGTATGGTGCTGCTGACCACGCATCAGGATTTGCAGGGCATGAGCCGCGACGTGCGAAAACTCCGTCTGACCAGTGAAGCGCTGGCGTGACGTGAAAGGAAATGAGACGGAATGTTGACTAAAGTCCTGCGCCGCGAGCTAAAAATTGCCTTTCGCAAAAGCGCCGAAATTATTAACCCGCTGTGGTTTTTCCTGATTGTTATTACCCTGTTTCCGTTAGGCATTGGCCCGGAACCCAAACTGCTGGCGCGCATCGCGCCGGGGATTGTCTGGGTCGCTGCACTGCTGTCTTCGCTGCTGGCGCTGGAAAGGTTATTCCGCGATGACTATCTCGACGGCACGCTCGAACAGCTGCTGTTATTGCCTTCGCCGCTGGCACTCACGGTTCTGGGGAAAGTGTGTGCTCACTGGGTGGTGACCGGTTTGCCGTTGCTTGTCCTCTCGCCGCTCATCGCGTTACTGCTTTCACTGGATTTTGAAACGTGGAAAGCCGTGGCACTGACCCTTTTATTGGGTACGCCGACGCTGAGTTTTATCGGTGCGATTGGCGTGGCGCTGACCGTCGGGCTGCGCAAGGGCGGCGTGTTGCTGAGCCTGCTGGTGCTGCCGCTGTATATTCCGGTGCTGATTTTTGCCACCGGCGCAATTGATGCGGCGTCGATGTCGATGCCTATTGATGGCTATCTGGCTATTCTGGGCGCAATGCTGGCGGGCAGTGCGACGTTAGCGCCCTTTGCCACGGCGGTGGCGTTAAGAGTGAGCGTCCACTGACAAATGTGTCAGTTTGCCGCGCAGAGCGTAATTATTTTACCTGTCGTTACAATACGGAAGAAAAATCGCAACCTTTGACTAACATCACATTTCTCTATGCGTAAAAATAGAGAGATTGCTAAGTAAGTGCGGAAGATTCGTGTCTGACCGCGCAAGAGCCCGATGAGGCTCCACGGCAACCCACACAGTGACATTTTAGAGTGAGCAACGATAACAATGTGGAAATGGTTACATCAACTCGCAAGGCCGGAACGGCTTTACCACGTCTGCGGGCGATTTATTCCGTGGCTCGGGCTGCTCGGTCTCGCCTGCCTGCTGATTGGCTGGGTCTGGGGATTTGGCTATGCGCCGCCGGATTACCAACAGGGTAACAGTTACCGGATTATGTATATTCATGTCCCGGCGGCGATCTGGTCGATGGGCATTTACAGCGCGATGGCGGTCGCGGCATTTATCGGCCTGATATGGCAGATGAAAATGTCCGATCTGGCGGTGGCGGCGATGGCGCCGGTCGGGGCGGTCTTCACCTTTATCGCGCTGGTTACCGGCTCCGCCTGGGGCAAACCGATGTGGGGAACCTGGTGGGTGTGGGACGCGCGTCTGACGTCTGAACTGGTGTTGCTGTTTCTCTATCTCGGCGTGATCGCCCTGTATAACGCGTTTGATGACCGCCGTCTAGCCGGTCGCGCGGCCGGTATTCTGGTGATGGTCGGCGTGGTGAATATTCCTATCATTCATTACTCCGTACAGTGGTGGAACACCCTGCATCAGGGGTCCACCAACATGCAGCAAACCATCGATCCGAGTATGCGCTATCCGCTCCGCTGGGCGATTTTCGGTTATCTGTTCTTCTTCATTACCCTGACGCTGATGCGTTTACGTAACCTGATCCTCGTTCAGGAACGTCTGCGTCCGTGGGTAGCTGGCCTGCTGAATAAGGAGCGCCGCGGATGAGCCCTGCATTCTCAAGCTGGCACGATTTCTTTGCGATGGGCGGCTATGCGTTTTACGTCTGGCTCTCCGTGGCCGTCACCCTGATTTCGCTGCTCGCGCTGGTGGCGCACACATTTGTGCAGCATCGGCAGATCCTCGGTGAAGTCCGCCGTCGTCAGGCGCGCGAAAAACGCATTATTCAGTCTCAGTCTAAAAAACAGCAAGGCGCCCAGACGTCAGCGCTGGAACCGGACACCTCCCCGGAGAAGTTATTGTGAATCCACGTCGTAAAAAGCGCCTGACGCTGGCGCTGCTGGTGCTGGCCGGTCTCGGCCTGAGCATCACGCTGGTGATGTACGCGCTGCGCTCCAATATTGATTTGTTCTACACCCCGAGTGAAATTCTGCAAGGTAAAGGTGAAAACCACGAAATGCCGGAAGTTGGCCAGCGGCTGCGTATCGGCGGCATGGTGATGCCGGGTTCGGTGAAACGTGACCCGAAAAGTTTGCAGGTGAGTTTTAAAATTTACGATGCGCGCGGCGCGATTGCGGTGACCTACAACGGCATTCTGCCGGACCTGTTCCGTGAAGGGCAGGGCGTGGTGGCGCAGGGCGTGATGGAGCCGGGCAACGTGGTCAACGCCATTCAGGTGCTGGCAAAACACGATGAAAAATATGTGCCGCCGGAAGTTGCCGACGCCATGAAAGAAAACCACAAAGGACCGGCGTCGGCCTACGTGGGTAATGATAAAGGAAACGATCGCTCATGATGCCGGAACTGGGAACATTTGCACTTTGTCTGGCGTTAGGTCTGGCGGTGTTGCTGAGTATTTATCCGCAGTGGGGGGCCGCGCGGCAGGACAGCCGGATGATGGCGATGGCGCGCCCGCTGGCTTACGGCATGTTCGCCTGTATCGCGCTGGCGTTCATTATTCTGGTTCACGCATTTGTGGTGAATGATTTTACCGTCGCTTACGTGGCTAACAATTCCAATACCCACTTGCCGGTGTATTACCGCGTGGCGGCAACGTGGGGGGCGCACGAAGGTTCCTTGCTGCTGTGGGTGTTGTTGCTGAGTTGCTGGACGCTTGCCGTTGCGCTGTTCAGCCGACAGATGCCGCAGGATGCCATCGCGCGCGTGCTGGCGGTGATGGGCATGATCACCGGCGGCTTCCTGCTGTTTATCCTGCTGACGTCCAATCCGTTTATCCGCTCTTTGCCGAATTTCCCGGTCGACGGGAGTGATCTCAACCCGGTCTTGCAAGATATTGGCCTGATTTTTCATCCGCCATTGCTGTACATGGGATATGTCGGTTTCTCCGTTGCCTTCGCGTTTGCGATTGCCTCGCTGATGGCCGGACGTCTCGATACCGCGTGGGCGCGCTGGTCGCGTCCGTGGACGCAGGCCGCATGGGTGTTCCTGACTATCGGCATCGTGCTGGGTTCTGCCTGGGCGTATTACGAATTAGGCTGGGGCGGCTGGTGGTTCTGGGATCCGGTGGAAAATGCTTCCTTTATGCCGTGGCTGGCAGGAACGGCGTTGATCCACTCCCTCGCCGTGACCGAAAAACGCGGTACGTTCAAAGCCTGGACGGTACTGCTCGCGATCACCGCCTTCTCGCTGTGCCTGCTCGGCACGTTCCTCGTACGCTCCGGCGTGCTGGTGTCGGTTCACTCGTTTGCCTCCGATCCGGCGCGCGGCATGTTTATTCTGGCGTATCTGGTGATCGTCATCGGCGGCTCGCTGCTGCTGTATGCCATTAAAGGGAATTCGGTGCGGGCACCAAGCCGTCACGAGCTACATTCGCGTGAAAGCTACTTGCTCAGCAACAACGTGCTGCTGGTTGCCGCCATGCTGGTGGTGTTGCTCGGCACGCTGCTGCCGCTTATTCATAAGCAACTGGGCATGGGCAGTATTTCCATCGGTGAACCTTTCTTCAATACGATGTTTACCTGGCTGATGGCGCCGCTGGCGCTGCTGCTGGGTATCGGTCCGCTGGTGCGTTGGCGTCGCGATGAGCCAAGCAAGCTGTGGCGTCGTCTGGGCGTGGCGCTGGTGATTACGCTGATCCTGTCGATTCTGCTGCCGTGGCTGTTGCAGGACAAAATCGTTGGGATGACCGTTGTTGGCCTGCTGATGTCAGTGTGGGTGATTGTGCTGACGCTGATGGAATTACATGAGCGCGCCACGCATCGCCATACTTTCTGGCGCGGCCTGACCAAACTGTCGCGCAGCCACTGGGGCATGGTGCTCGGACATCTCGGCGTGGCGGTGACGGTAATTGGAATCGCATTTAGCCAGAACTACAGCGTTGAGCGTGATGTGCGTATGAAAGCCGGCGATACGGTGGATATCCATGATTATCACTTTATCTTCCGCGACGTTCGCGACATTACTGGCCCGAATTACACCGGCGGCGAAGCCAATATCGATGTCGAACAAAACGGCAAAAAAATCACCACGCTGCACGCCGAAAAACGCTTCTACAGCGTGGCGCGCAGCATGATGACCGAAGCGGCGATCGACGGCAATCTGGCACGGGATCTGTATGCGGCGCTGGGTGAAGAGATGGACGATGGTTCGTGGGCAGTGCGTTTGTACTACAAACCGTTCGTGCGCTGGATCTGGCTGGGCGGCATCTTCATGGCGGTCGGCGGCGTGCTCTGTATTCTCGATCCGCGCTACCGGATGAGCAAGAAACTCAAGAAACAAGGTAAAGCGGAGGCTGAAGTATGAACCGTAAACTCCTCTTTATTCCGCTGTTCCTGTTTCTGGCGCTGGCGGCAGCTTTTTTAGTTCAGCTGACGCGAAACGCCAACGGCGATGATCCGACGCTGCTCGAATCAGCCTTGATCGGTAAACCGGTGCCGGTGTTTAAGCTCGAATCGCTGGCCGAAGCCGGGAAAACCTACGATCAGTCGGTGCTGCGCGACGGTAAACCGCTGCTGCTCAACGTCTGGGCGACGTGGTGCCCGACCTGCCGCGCCGAGCATGATTATCTGAACCGGCTTGCCGCCACCGGTGTGCGCGTGGTCGGGCTTAATTACAAAGACGATCGCCAGAAAGCGGTGAACTGGCTGAACACGCTGGGCAATCCTTACATGCTGAGTTTGTACGACGGCGACGGCATGCTTGGATTAGATCTCGGAGTGTACGGCGCACCGGAAACCTTCCTGATCGACGGGCAGGGCATCATTCGCTATCGCCATGCCGGTGACTTAAATGAGAAAGTCTGGCAAACCGAAGTCTTGCCGCTGTACAAGAAATACGGAGGTGGCGCATGAGACTGTTTTCGTCACTGCCCGCGTTACTGCTCGGCATGTTGCTGAGCGTCAGCGCATTTGCAGCCATCGACACTTATCAGTTCAAATCGCCGGAGCAGGAACAGGCATACCGCGACATTACCGCGCAGCTGCGTTGTCCGAAATGCCAGAACACCAATATTGCGGCGTCGGATTCGATCATCGCCGCTGACATGCGCACCAAGGTATTTCAGCTGCTTAATGAAGGACAAAATCGCCAGCAGATCGTCGCCTATATGGTGGCACGTT
Source organism: Rahnella inusitata (assembly GCF_003263515.1). GTDB lineage: Bacteria > Pseudomonadota > Gammaproteobacteria > Enterobacterales > Enterobacteriaceae > Rahnella > Rahnella inusitata. The sequence goes on from NZ_JYDE01000017.1 coordinate 43,271, forward strand.
ACGGTAATTTCGTGACGTACGAACCGCCGGTTACGCCATCTACCCTGATTCTTTGGCTGGGACCGGTGCTGGTGGTGATTATCGGCGGTGGAATGATTTTCATGCGTTCGCGCCGCGGGTCTGTAAACACCAAAACCGCCGCAGAAGAAATGTCAGAACAAGAAAAACAGCGCCTGGCGCAGTTACTTAAAGACAGCGACAGGAAAGGATCATGAGTATTTTTTGGCTGTGTATTGGGGTGATGCTGGTTATCGCACTGGCGCTGTTTATCGTGCCGGTGATCCGCGGTGACCGCAGCGAACACACGTCGCGGGATGCGCTAAATAAGGCGTTTTATCATCACCGTTTGAGTGAGCTGGAAGACGACGAAGCGCAGGGCGTGGTGGATGAGCGTCCGGCACATATTCAGGAATTGCAGGAAAACTTGCTGACCGATATTCCGGCCGGACAAACGCCCGCGCCGGTGCAGCCGATTGGCCGCTGGACGCTGGTACCGGGCGCGATTTTGCTGGTGGTTATCACGCTCGGCGTTTATCTGTACGCCGGTGGTCTGGGGCAGGTCAGCGCATGGAATCAGGTCATGGAACGTATGCCCGATTTGCGCCAACGCATTGCCAGCGACAAGGGCGCGCCGCTGACTGCAATGGATGTGCAGGATTTAGGTCTGGGGCTGCGCACCGATTTACAGGCGGATCCGAAAAATGTGCAGGACTGGGTGATGCTGGGCCGCGTCGGTATGGCGCTCAATAATGGCGCGACGGCAACGCAGGCCTACGCTCATGCCTGGGAACTTTCGCCGGATGATGTGGCGGTAAAACTGGGTTATGCCGAAGTGTTAACCCGCTCAGCGGATCCGCAGGATAACCTTACCGGCGGAAATCTCCTGCGCGGTATGCTGGAAAAATCTCAGGGCGACCTGCGTGTATTAAGCCTGCTGGCCTATAATGAATATGAGCAAGGTCACTATCCGCAAGCGATTGGCGCGTGGGAAGTTATGCTGAAAATTCTGCCTGCCGGTGACAAGCGTGTTGAGATGGTGCAGGCCAGTATCCAACAGGCGAAACAAAAGTCCGGTGCCGATCAGGCCAAACTGGCGGTGAATGTTTCGCTGTCAGAGGACGCGGCGAAACATATTCCGCCGGATGGCACGGTCTTTATTTCCGTGACAGATGGCAGCAGCCCGGTTCCGGTGGCAGTGAAAAAACTGCCGCTGAGTCGCTTCCCGCTGGCAATCACGGTAGATGACAGCAACGCAATGATGCCGGAACGCTTGCTTTCTTCGCTGCAAAAATTAAAAGTACGCGTTCGTATTTCACGAAATGGTCTGGCAACACCAGCCACCGGTGACTGGTACGGCGACAGTCCGCTGACAGATTTTGCCGGTAACGGTCAGGTCAGCATTGAGATTAATCAGCAGGTTCCGTAATCAGAGAGCCGAAGATCAATAACAGGGAGATATCCATGAACTTACGCCTGACTGGGCTGGCGTTTGCATCAGTTATGCTGGTCGGTTGTGCCGGCACGTCCGGATCCTCGGACAGCGAACCGCAGGGACGGTCTGATCCGCTGGAAGGTTTCAACCGGACGATGTTCAACTTCAACTACAACTACGTTGATCCGTACGTTCTGCGTCCGGTCGCCGTGGCATGGCGTGATTACGTGCCGCAACCGGCGCGTAACGGCACCAGCAACTTTATGAGCAACTTAGACGAACCGGCCAGCATGGTGAACTCCCTGCTAAAAGGCGATCCGTACCGTGCGGCGATCCACTTCAACCGTTTCTTCCTCAATACCTTGCTGGGGATGGGCGGCCTGATTGACGTGGCTTCCATGGCGAACCCGAAACTGGCGCGCGAAGAACCGCAGGGCTTCGGCAGCACGCTCGGCCATTACGGCGTCGGTTACGGTCCGTATGTCCAGTTACCGGCGTATGGCAGCTTCACCGTGCGTGACGAGGGTGGCGATTTTGTCGATACCCTCTACCCAATGTTGAGCTACCTGACCTTCTGGATGTCAGCCGGTAAGTGGGCGCTTCAGGGCATCGAAACCCGTGCCGAATTGCTCGATTCTGACGGCATTCTGCGTAACTCTTCCGATCCTTACCTGATGATGCGTGAAGCGTATTTCCAGCGTCACGATTTCTTAGCGAAGGGCGGTCAGCTGACGCCACAGTTGAACCCGAATGCGGCACTGATTCAGGGCGATCTGAAAGATATCGATTCCGAATAATATCGGCAACGCGCTATCTGCATATAAACAGAAAGCAAAAAAAAGCGCCTCCCGGCGCTTTTTTCATTTCTGAAAGAGTGATCAGAAGCTGTAGTTAAAGTTCGCGCCGTACAGCATGGCGGTGCCTTTAGCCTGGAATTCATATTTAGGTGCGCCGGCAGCCACTTCTTCGCTGATATTGACGGTCTGACCGTGCATATAGGAAACACCGACATCCACTGACGCATCTTTATTGAACGCGTAAGTTGTACCGGCTGAAACCCAGAAACGGTCCTGATCCGGAATAGAGATGGTGCGGTTATCCGCCGGAACCGGGCTGTCATCGAATGCCACACCGGTACGGAAGGTCCAGTTCTCGTCGTAGTAATACGTTGTACCGAGCGCGATGCGATAAGCATCGTGGTAGCCTTCTTCTTTCTGGAACAGCGTCTGGCCGTTAGATCCGGTCGCTTTCAGCTCCTGGAACTGGCTCCAGCTGGTGTAGGCCAGGCTGTAGTGAACAGCCCATTTCGGCGCAACGCGGTTATAACCTGAGACTTCCCACATTTCCGGCAAGTTCAGGGTCAGTGAACCCGGCACGGTCTGACCGCCGGTACCGCCCAATGCGCGAGGAATGCCGTTACGGTATTCGCCGTCGAAATCAATTTTCACTTCTGAACGGTACGTGAAACCGTAGCGGTTGTTGTCATCAACTTCATACAGGATACCGGCGTTCCAGCCGTAACCCCATTCGTTGCCTTTAAGCTTCGCCGCTTCGGTATCCTCGGCGATCAATCCGCCGGTTTTCAGCGGTGCAAGTTCACCGGCGGTGCGACGGATTTTGGCTTTGGCATAAACGGCATCAAAGCCTACGCCGAAGCTGAAGTGTTCGTTAAAACGATAAGCCGCGCTAATGTTGTTGTTGATGGTCATCAGATCGGTTTCGCCACCGATAGGACCCGCAGGATAATTATCGTTAAACTCTGTCGCCAGACCGTAGTTGGAGGTGGCTGACGCACCGAGTGCCCACTGATCGTTCAGCGGCATAATAAAGTGGATGTTCGGAACCCACTGGTTCGGCGCGATATTGCCTGCGTCTGTGCTGGCGCCGGTGACAGGGGATTTACCGGTCACGCTTACGTCCGGGTCAACGTAAACTGCACCGATAGAAAATGCCGGACGATCAAACATCGTCATCGTAGCCGGGTTACGGCTGCCGGAAGCCGCGGTGTCCGCAATCGCACCTTCACCAGAGAAGGAACGACCTAAACCCGCAGCGGTATATTCGTTGAGCTGAAAACCTGCCGCGTATACGTTAGAAGAAACAATTGCCACTGCAGCTGCCAGAGCTGATTTTTTTAACAGGTTTTTCTGGTTCATGACCAAAACCTCAATTTTATGTTTTTTATCAAACAATGTTACACAAGGTAACAATGAGCGCGGGATTGTAGGGTCCGTTATCAGTCTGACAAATCAGACCAGTGAGCGAAGTATAGGTCTGACCTGTGGTGTAGTTGCAATGATGTTTCATTGATATTTCTTATTTGATGCAAGAAATTGGATCTGCTTAACAAAAAACCAACAATAAAAGTTCAATTTAGAAACGCTAAAGTGAGAAGAGCGGCTTAATTTTAATCTGTTGTTCACGAAATCGTGATGCAGATCACTTTAAACACCCATAAAAAGTAAGTGCTAGTCGAAGCGTAAGGGGTGGCGTAAAATACCCACGGAAAATAAATCTTAAATTCGCTTAAAGGCCAGACGGTGGACGTTGCCGTTGGTGCCGGGGAGAAAATTATGTCTGACGTAACCATGTCCTCCAAATCCACCCAACCTCTGCATTCCATCAACAAATGCGGCGCAGAAGAAACCGCCGCCTGCTGTTGTGTTGATGTGGGTACCATCATGGATAACACCGACTGCACCGCCACTTACAGCCACGTTTTCGAAACCGAAGCGCAGGCCAAAGAGATGTTGCAGGCACTGACTGAACGCGCGCGCGGCGTTGAATCCGAACCGTGCGAAATAACCAGCCGCATTGAGAAAGTCGAAGGTGGCGTAGAGCTGAACATCGACTTCACGTTCTCTTGCCAGGCCGAGACCATGATCTTCCAACTGGCTCTCAGATAATTTCTTTTATCGATTTCAAAATACCGCTGCCCAAATGCAGCGGTATTTTTTTGTCTGTCATCTTTCCCCGCCAGCATTCCTTCTCATTCTATTTTCAGAAAAATTTGCTGTTGCTCGCACTTCGGCGGGTTTCGCTTTGCCAAATGTAAATACATGGTTAAAACTGAGTTATCAGGTCAGACCTCTTAAGACCCTCTTTACTCAGGAGCTTGTATGAACAACGTCATTCCACTGGTCACGCGTGAAGGCGATCGCATTGCGATTGTCGATGGTTTACGCACGCCATTCGCGAAACAGGCTACCGCCTACCACGGCATCCCCGCCGTTGATCTGGGCAAAATGGTGGTCAGCGAGTTGCTGGCAAAAAGTGGGATCGACCCGAAAGTCATTGACCAGCTGGTGTTCGGGCAGGTGGTACAGATGCCGGAAGCACCCAACATTGCCCGCGAAATCGTACTTGGCACCGGCATGAATGTATCGACGGATGCCTACAGCGTCTCGCGCGCCTGCGCCACCAGCTTTCAGGCGGTGGCCAACGTCGCGGAAAGTATTCTCAGTGGCACCGTGAGCGTCGGGATTGCCGGTGGCGCGGATTCCTCTTCGGTGCTGCCGATTGGCGTCAGCAAACGCCTCGCCCGTACGCTGGTGGACGTCAGCAAAGCCCGCACGCTCTCGCAACGCCTGTCTTTATTCAGCAAACTCAGACTGCGCGACCTGATGCCAGTGCCTCCTGCTGTGGCGGAGTATTCGACCGGCCTGCGTATGGGCGACACCGCCGAGCAGATGGCGAAAAGTCACGGCATTACCCGCGAACAGCAGGACGAGCTGGCGCACCGCTCGCATACGCTGGCCGCGCAGGCCTGGGAGCAGGGCTATCTGAACAGTCAGGTGATGACTGCGCAGATCCCGCCGTACCGCGAGGCGCTGCAAAAAGACAACAACATTCGCCTGAATTCCGAAATCGCGCAGTATGCCCGGCTTCGTCCGGCGTTTGATCGCAAACACGGCACGGTGACGGCGGCCACCAGTACGCCGCTGACCGACGGTGCGGCAGCGGTATTGATGATGAGCGAATCCCGCGCCCGCGAACTTGGGTTGCAGCCGCTGGGTTACCTTAAAAGTTTTGCCTTTGCCGCTATCGACGTCTGGGAAGATATGTTGCTGGGCCCGGCCTATGCCACGCCTGTCGCGCTCGATCGCGCCGGGCTGACGTTTGCCGACCTTGATTTGATCGACATGCATGAAGCCTTTGCGGCGCAGACGCTGGCGAACATTAAAATGCTTGGCAGTGAGCAGTTTGCCCGTGAAAAGCTGGGGCGCAGCGAGGCCGTCGGCCAAATCGACTGGGATAAATTTAACGTACTGGGCGGATCTCTGGCATACGGGCACCCGTTCGCCGCCACCGGCGCACGAATGATCACCCAGACATTGCACGAATTGCGCCGCCGTGGCGGAAAATACGGTCTGACGACGGCCTGTGCCGCCGGTGGGCTGGGCGCGGCAATGATTCTGGAGGCGGCACAATGAGGGACAATATGGAAAATCCAACCACAACGCCGGATTCCGCGTTTTCACTGATGTTTACGACGGAACACGTCGGCATTATCACCATTGACGTTCCCGGTGAAAAAGTGAATACCTTAAAGGCTGAATTTGCTGAACAAATTTCCTCTATTTTGCATAAAGCGCAGCAATATCCAAATCTGAAAGGTCTGGTGCTTATTTCTGGCAAACCCGACTCCTTCATCGCCGGCGCTGATATTACTATGATTGCTGGCTGCAAAACCGCCGCAGAGGCCAGCCAGCTTGCGGTGAAAGGCCAGACGGTGATGTCGCAAATTGCCTCATTTCCGGTGCCAGTTGTGGCGGCTATTCACGGTGCCTGCCTCGGCGGGGGTCTTGAGCTGGCGCTGGCGTGTCATGCCCGTATCTGTTCACTGGATGATAAAACCCAGCTCGGTCTGCCGGAAGTTCAGCTTGGCCTGCTGCCGGGGTCCGGTGGTACGCAGCGTCTTCCACGCCTGATCGGCGCACCGAAAGCGCTCGAGCTGATGCTGACCGGCCGCAGTTTGCGGGCGAAGCAGGCGCTAAAGCTGGGGCTGGTGGATGACGCCGTACCTTATTCTATTCTGTTGCAAACCGCACTTGAGCGCGTCGCGAAAGGCCGTAAAGCGCGTCCGCCGTTACCCTGGCAGGCGCGACTGGCGGGCGGCCCGCTTGGCAAAAGTTTGCTATTCCATTTTGTGCGCAAGCAAACGCGTGCAAAAACCCACGGTAATTATCCGGCCACCGAAAAAATCTTGGATGTGGTAAAAACCGGCCTGGATCAGGGCAGTGGCAATGGTTATCAGGCGGAAGCCAATGCATTTGGCGAACTGGTCATGACGCCGGAATCCGCCGCGCTGCGCGGGTTATTCTTCGCTTCCACGGCACTGAAAAAAGAAAAGGGTGCGGATGCCGAACCGTTGACGGTTCGTCGCGTGGGTATATTGGGTGGCGGTCTGATGGGAGGGGGGATCGCAAACGTCACCGCGACCCGAGCCGGGCTGCCGGTGCGCATTAAAGACGTCAATCACGAAGGCATCCGCCATGCGCTGAAATACAGCTGGGATTTGCTGGAGAAAAAAGTTCGCAGCCGCAGGCTGACCCGTAACGAACAACAGCGGCAGATGATGCTTATCTCCGGCACCACCGATTACAGCGGTTTTGCGCAGGTGGATCTGGTCGTCGAAGCGGTGTTTGAAGACTTAGCCCTCAAACAAAGTATGGTGGCGGAGATCGAGAAAAACGCCGCACCGCGCACCATTTTCGCCTCAAACACTTCTTCTTTACCGATTCATCAGATTGCCGGGCTGGCCACCCGCCCGGAGCAGGTCATCGGTCTGCACTATTTCAGTCCGGTGGATAAAATGCCGCTGGTGGAAGTGATCCCGCACGCAGGCACCAGCGCACAGACCATATCCACTACGGTGGCGCTGGCGAAGAAACAGGGTAAAACGGCGATCGTGGTCGGCGACAGCGCCGGGTTCTTCGTAAACCGCGTTCTTGCGCCCTACATCAACGAAGCGGCGCGCTGTTTGCTGGCCGGGGAACCTATCGACCACATTGACAAAGCGCTGGTGCATTTTGGCTTCCCGGTCGGGCCTGTCCAGTTGCTGGATGAGGTGGGGATCGACGTCGGGACAAAAATCAGCCCGATTCTGGTAGAGGCGTTTGGACAACGCTTTGCGGCGCCCGCCGGTTTTGACGCGGTGCTGAAAGACGATCGCAAAGGTCGTAAAAACGGCAAAGGTTTCTATCTCTACGGCCAGAAAGGGCGGTCTGCGAAGAAAAAACAGGTCGATCCGGCCATCTATCGCTTACTGAACGTCACGCCAAAAGCGCAGCAATCAGAAACGGAACTGGCGCAGCGCTGTGTGATGCTGATGCTCAACGAGGCGGTGCGGTGTCTGGATGAAAAAGTCATCCGCAGCGCCCGCGATGGCGATCTGGGCGCGGTGTTCGGCATCGGTTTCCCGCCGTTTCGCGGCGGCCCGTTCCGCTATATCGATACGCTGGGCGCAGCCAACGTGGTGAAAACGCTGCAGCAGCTGGCGCAGCGTTACGGTGAGCATTTCACCCCCTGCGAAGGTTTGTTGCGCCGCGCAGAGAGCCACGCGCTGTTCTATCCGCAAGGGGAAACGAAGGAAATTGCCGACGTAGTGTGACCTCTATCACTGCGTGGTAATGAATTTCGCGAGAATCTGGAACAGATCCTGCTTGCAGCCATACTTAAGCCTGCGGGATCTTTTTTAAGTTGAGGCCCGTTTTGTACAAGAACAAACCCAAACGATTGATCTACAACCCGAGTGGTTAAAAATCAGCCGTAGTGATTTACATGCGGTATGGGTTGGTGTAAAAAACAGCGTTTTCTTTACGCGAACTTTCAGGCAAAATGCCCGACCGCTGATGCTTACCATGCAAAGCATGTGGGCTCGGTGGGTTAAGTGGATGTACTGCCTTTCAGCTTTTTTACTGTTAATACGACGATGAAAAAATGCTGGGCAATGGGTGATACAGCACGCAAAGCGTTTCTGTATAGCGCTATTTTTGTTAACAAAAGCGGTGCAATATGCAAGTTGTAATTATGCGTCACGGTGATGCGGTTCTTGAAGCTGCAAGCGACTCGGTTCGCCCATTGAGCGAATGCGGATGTGACGAATCAGTACATATGGCAGCCTGGCTGAATGGCCGTGGCGTTAAAATTGACCACGTTCTGGTCAGTCCGTACCTGCGTGCGCAGCAGACACTTGAAAAAGTGCGGCAGAACCTGTCACTGCCTGAAAACGTTGAAATTGATACTCTGAAAGAACTGACGCCGGGCGGCGATCCTGCTCTGGTGGCCAGCGAGCTGCAACATCTGGCGCTGACCGGCGCGAAAGCCGTGCTGGTGGTGTCTCATCTGCCGCTGGTGGGTTATCTAATTGCCGAGCTGTGTCCGGGCATGTGTCCGCCGATGTTTGCCACTTCCGCGATGGCCAGTGTGGAACTGAACGGCGAAACCGGGCAGGGCAGCTTTGACTGGCAGTTCAGTCCGTGCCAGGTTATGGCTAAAGTTTAATTTTTCCGGGACGGGAAGATTAAACAAAAGAAAGGCACAGCGCGTACGTACTCGCTGTGCCTTTCTGCTTTCCGCTGTTTGGAAACGGCGGTTAACTGATTTTGTCGTCCAGCTCGATGAGTACCAGCAGCGAGGCGGTGCCGCCGAACTCTTTCGGTGCCTGATGAAAAGCTTCGACGTCGGGATGCTGCGCCAGCCACAGCGGGGTTTGCTGCTTGAGAACATGCTTGCCGTGGCCGTGCATTACGCAGGCGCAGTGCACATGTTCGCGGCGGCAGGCGGCGATCAACGCACCGAGTTCCTGCTTGGCCTCAAGTTGCGTTAATCCGTGCAAATCGAGAAACAGCTCGGGTGAGTAATCCCCGCGGCGCAATTTTTTCAATTCAAAATGGCTGACGTCAGGCCGCACATGGCGCACCGGGCCTTCTTCCTGCAACATCGGCTGGAACTCGTCAGAAAAATAATAACTCGCATCCACCTGCTCCTGAATCAGCTTTTTAGGCGACAGTTGCATGGCTTTTTTACGCGGCGGGCGGTGAGTAATAGTGTCATTTTTCAGGCGCTTGACGCCCGGCACAGCCTCGCGAAATATCGCTGCTTCTTCCGGGCTGAGCAGGTGCTTTTTCTTCATCTTCTGGTCGTCTTTTTCGCACAATGCGGACAGTGTACCTGCGGGGACCCTGTGGTTTAAAGAAAACTCAGGGTTAAATTCTTCGAGACATCGCGCAAGTGCGTTGACTAGCTGCTGATTTGTGACGGGCTTCGTGGCAAACTATGCGGCAAATTATGGGTTAAACGTCTGTTAAAAACCCGTGCACTGCCTGGAGAATAAAATTGGACAAAATTTTCGTCGACGAAGCTGTCAGTGAACTGCATACCATTCAGGATATGCTGCGCTGGACCGTCAGCCGCCTGAACGCGGCCAATGTCTATTACGGTCACGGCACCGATAACCCGTGGGACGAAGCAGTGCAGCTGGTGTTACCAAGCGTGTTTTTGCCGCTGGATATTCCCGAAGATATGCACACGGCGCGCCTGACCTCCAGCGAGCGTCACCGCATCGTTGAGCGCGTGATCCGCCGCGTCAACGAGCGCGTGCCGGTGGCTTATCTGACCAATAAAGCCTGGTTCTGCGACATGGAGTTTTACGTCGATGAACGTGTGCTGGTGCCGCGTTCACCGATCGGTGAACTGATCACCAACCGTTTCTCCGGCATTCTGCACAATCAGCCTGAGCATATTCTCGACATGTGTACCGGCAGCGGCTGTATTGCGATTGCCTGTGCCTACGCGTTCCCTGAAACCGAAGTCGACGCTGTCGACATCTCTGCGGATGCGCTGGCCGTGGCTGAGCGCAATATCGACACGCACGGGATCGAGAACTGGGTTACGCCAATCCGCTCCGACTTGTTCCGCGAACTGCCGCCGCTGCAATACGACCTGATCGTCACCAATCCGCCGTATGTGGATGAAGAAGACATGTCTGATTTGCCGCAGGAATATCGCCACGAACCGGTGCTTGGTCTGGCTTCCGGCACAGACGGTCTGAAACTGACCCGCCGCATTCTGGCCTGTGCGCCGGATTATCTGACCGACGACGGCGTGCTGATTTGTGAAGTGGGCAACAGCATGGTACATCTGATGGAACAATATCCTGAGATCCCGTTCACCTGGCTGGAGTTTGAAAACGGCGGTGACGGTGTCTTTATGTTGACCAAACAGCAGCTTGTGGAATGTGCCGAGTACTTCACCGGCTACCGCGACTAAAATACCCGTCATACTTCACGCTGCAAATGCGTTGGCTGCGTTCATTCACCCCGGTCACATGGTACGGCCATGCTGCCGGGGATTCATGAATTTGCCGCCTTCCTGGAGCGCGAATTCTTAAGGGTATAACTATTTCATGGCCGATATATCACCGGCCATTCCAGAATAAAACATCAACATAATGGTTAAGGAGCCGTGATGGCAGGGAACAGTATTGGGCAGTTTTTCCGCGTCACCACGTTTGGCGAATCCCACGGTGTGGCACTGGGCTGTATTATTGACGGCGTGCCGCCGGGTATTGCGCTGACCGAAGCAGACCTGCAACACGATCTCGACCGTCGCCGTCCGGGGACCTCGCGCTACACCACGCAGCGCCGTGAAGCCGACGAAGTGAAGATCTTGTCTGGCGTGTTCGAAGGCGTGACCACCGGCACCAGCATTGGTCTGATCATCCAGAATACCGATCAGCGCTCGCAGGATTACAGTGCTATCAAAGACGTGTTCCGTCCGGGGCACGCGGATTACACTTACGAACAGAAATACGGCGTGCGTGATTATCGCGGCGGTGGCCGTTCGTCAGCCCGCGAAACAGCGATGCGTGTAGCCGCAGGCGCCGTGGCCAAAAAATATCTGCTGGAAAAATTCGGCGTTAAAGTACGCGGTTATATGTCCCAGATGGGCGATATCACCTGCGAGCTTAAAGACTGGGACCTGGTCGAAACCAACCCGTTCTTCTGCCCGGATGAAAGTAAGCTGGAAGCGCTGGATGAACTGATGCGAGCGCTGAAAAAAGAAGGCGATTCGATTGGTGCCAAAATCACCGTCGTGGCGGATCACGTACCGGTCGGCCTTGGTGAACCCGTCTTTGACCGTCTGGATGCCGATCTGGCGCATGCGCTGATGAGCATCAATGCGGTGAAAGGCGTGGAAATCGGTGACGGTTTTGCGGTTGTCGCCAAACGCGGCAGCGAGAATCGTGACGAAATCACACCAAACGGTTTTGATAGTAACCACGCAGGCGGGATCCTCGGGGGGATCAGCAGCGGCCAGCCGGTGATCGCGCATCTGGCGCTGAAGCCGACTTCCAGCATCACCGTACCGGGGCGCACCATCAACCGTGAAGGCGAACAGGTAGAGATGATCACCAAAGGCCGTCACGATCCTTGCGTCGGTATCCGTGCGGTGCCGATTGCCGAAGCGATGATGGCAATTGTGCTGATGGATCATTTACTGCGACAGCGCGCTCAGAACGGCGACGTCCATTCTACCGTGCCACGCTGGTAAGCCTTTGATGAAATCCTTACGCGAAATCCCTGCATTGAAAGCGGCCTGCGCCAGTCTTCTGGCGCTTGCGCTCTGCGCACCCGCTATGGCGGCGACGCCGTGGCAGAAAATTACTCAACCGATTTCCGGTACCCCACAAGCCGTGGGTGGCTATGCCAACGGCTGTCAGATTGGCGCACAGCCGCTGCCGCTCAATTCACCGGATTATCAGGTGATGCGTACCGATCAGCGCCGTTATTTCGGTCAGCCGGATTTGCTGGCCTTTATTACCCGTCTTGGTACGCAGGCGCGTGAAAAAGGGCTGGGTACCATGCTGGTCGGTGATATGGCGATGCCTGCCGGCGGGCGCTTTAGCAGTGGTCACGCCAGCCATCAGTCCGGGCTGGACGTGGATATCTGGCTGCAACTGCCGCGTCAGCGCTGGAGCGAGCAAATGCTGCTCAAACCGCAGCCTATTGATCTGGTCAGTGCTAATGGTAAAAACGTCGTGCCGGGCCAGTGGCAGCCGCGCATTGAAACGCTGATCAAAATGGCCGCGCAGGATAAAGAAGTGGTGAGGATTTTCGTTAATCCGGCTATCAAGCAACAACTTTGTCTGGACGCAGGAACCGACCGCGAATGGCTGCATAAAGTGCGTCCATGGTTTGGTCATCGTGCCCACATGCATGTTCGTCTGAGCTGTCCGGTCGGGAGTCTGGAATGTGAAAATCAGGCGCCGCCTCCGCCGGGCGATGGCTGTGGTGCTGAGCTGCAAAGCTGGTTCCTGCCGCCGAAACCGGGTAGCGGGTCAGTCAAAAGCGAGCCACCTCCGTTGCCGCCGACCTGTCAGGCGCTGCTGGACAAGCACGTTCTTTAATCACGCATGAATACTTCAATAATTCTTCGCCACGTAAAGCGGGACTGATAGAAAATGGACTGGTTGATTGTTGCCCCTTGGGTAGTAGGCGTTCTGTTTTTAGTGGCTGTCGTGGCGGGATTTATTGATTCAATCGCAGGCGGCGGTGGCCTTATCAGCCTGCCAGCGCTGCTGGCCGCCGGGGTTTCTCCGGCACAGGCGATCGCCACCAATAAGCTATCGGCTGTGGGCGGTTCGTTCTCCGCCAGCCTGTACTTTGTGCGGCGGGGCGTGGTCAATCTTAACGATCAGAAGCTCAATATCGCCTGTACTTTTGTGGGGGCGGTGCTGGGCGCGATTTTAATTCAGCGGTTGCAGGCGGATATGCTGCGACAGGTCTTGCCGCTGTTGATCATCTGCATCGGGCTGTATTTCCTGCTGACGCCAAAACTTGGCGAAAGCGATCGTCAGCGTCGCCTGTCAGCCTTGCCGTATGCGCTGGTCGGCGGAGGTTGCGTCGGATTTTATGACGGCTTTTTTGGCCCCGGCGCAGGTTCCTTCTATGCTTTAGGCTTTGTGACCTTATGCGGGTTTAACCTCGCAAAAGCCACGGCACACGCTAAAGTCCTGAACTTTACCTCCAACTTCGGCGGCCTGCTGTTCTTTATCCTCGGCGGAAAAGTGGTGTGGGGATTGGGTTTCGTGATGATGACCGGGCAGTTTATCGGAGCGAGACTCGGAGCGCGGATGGTGCTGAGTAAAGGCCAGAGGATGATCCGCCCGATGGTGGTGGTCGTGTCTGTGGTGATGAGCTGCAAGCTGATTTATGACAATCACGGAGCAGATATTCACCACTGGCTGAGCCTGCATTTATAATCTTTCAGGCAAGCCGGATATCGTTCCCCGGCTTGCCCGAGGTCATAAAAACGCGCGATTAAACAGGGTTATATTGTCGCCCCTGATCTTACTTACAGAGTTTCACAGCAAATATGTCTGATTCGACCGCAACACATAACTACCATCAATTGATCGACATTTTTGATTCCTGTTTCTTTGAGGAATTCAACGTGCGCCTGATCAAAGGCGACGACGAGCCGATCTACCTGCCGGCGGACGAAGTTGTGCCGTTTAACCGTATCGTGTTTGCCCACGGTTATTACGCCAGCGGAATGCATGAAATCTCCCACTGGTGCGTCGCCGGTGCCGAACGGCATAAACAGGTGGATTTCGGTTACTGGTATTGTCCGGACGGTCGCGATGCCCAGACGCAAAGCGAGTTCGAGAAAGTGGAAATCAAACCGCAGTCTTATGAGTGGCTGTTCTGTGCGGCGGCGGGATTTGCTTTCAACGTCAGCTGTGACAACCTGAGCGGCGATTGTGAGCCAGACCGTGTCGGATTCCAGAACAAAGTGCGCGAAGAAGTGCTGCGCATGCTGGAGCAGGGTATTCCCCCAAGACCTTTGCGCTTTATTAAAGCGTTACAATCGTTTTACAATACCGCCCCTTTGACGCCTGCAGACTTCCCTGCGTTGCAGCCGCTGTAATAAAAAACTGAGTTCCGGATACGAGAGGAAGAGTAATGATCGCAGAATTTGAAACGCGGATTTTAACGCTGATTGACGACATGGTCGAAAGCGCCAGCGACGACGAACTGTTTGCCAGCGGCTATCTGCGTGGTCATCTGACTGTTGCTGTCGCAGAAGCGGAAGAGAACGGTGAGCACACCCCTGAAGCGTTGAAAATTCTCGTTCAGGAAGGTCTGGATAAAGCTATCCACGCAGGTGAATTATCCCCACGCGATCAGGCGCTGGTGCAGGGCATGTGGGAAAATCTCTATCAGGCATCCCTTCCTCAGTAATCTCTTCAGTAAAAAAAAGCGCAGTTACGGTTTATCCGGCTGCGCTTTTTTATTGCCTGACGATTCTGAATCAATGCGATTCGACCGGGCGGCCTTTCAGTAATTTTCTCACCCACATACGGTTCGGGTTCAGTGCCGCCAGCGTTTCGCTGTCCAGCGGTAACGGCTCACCGGCAATCTGCGCGGCCAGAATTTCCGCACCCAGCGGAGCGGAGCTCAGGCCGCGCGAGCCGAGGGCGCCAAACAGAAACAGATTCTCATGCACTGGCGCAGGCGCGACTGGCCGATGACGTTTCACGTCGAGATCCAATGCCTTGTAGCTTTTCAGCAGTGCATCGTAATCAGAAACTGAACCGATCATCGGCAGGTGATCGCGGGTCGCGCAGCGCACGCCGTTACGCGCTTCGCCACCGCTGACGTCAACGTCTTGCGGCCACTGTTGCTTGGGCAGGCAATCGATCAGGCGCTGACGGTTTTGCTGCTGATCGTCGTCACGGTAATCGGTACATTTATCCGCACGATGGTAGCTGGCGCCGATGCAGTGATGCTGATTGAGCGGACTCACCGGGGTCAGATAGCCGTCATAGCACAACACTTGTTTGAGTTTGCTCAGTTCAGGCGTGGTCGGAATATGCGAAACCTGACCGCTGACCGCATAAACCGGCAGCTTCTCGCTTTGGGCGAAATCCGTGATGTCCGCGCCGTTTGCCAGCACGATGGCCTGATGAACGGCCTCGTGGCCGTCGGCGAAGGTCAGCGTCCATTGTGAACCGGTAACCTGACGTAAGTTCGTCACCCGCTGGCGGTAATGCACGGTTAAGCCCTGCGTTTGCGCAAGGGTAATCAGCGACGCCGTCAGCTCTGCCGGACACAGCCATGCCCCGAGCGGATACGTGACGCCGCCGCTGCCACAGGGCACGCCGCACAAGGCTTCCGCTTGTTCTTCTGTCAGCGCCGCCGCCAGACCTTCAGGCCAGCCGCCGTTCACGATCCCGTCGATCTTCCCCTGACTCTTTTCGTCGTAACCCAACTGTGTCACGCCAGACCACTGATGATCAAAAGGCACACCTTGTTTTTCCAGTTGCGCATACTGGCGGCGGGCGAAGGTGAAGGCATGAGCGAAAAAACGCTCCAGCGTATCACCGCGTCCGTTGAGCAGCGGATACACCGCGCCCTGACGGTTGCCCGACGCGCCGAGCGCCGGTTTTTCATCGGCACAGTACAGCGTCACCGCATAGCCACGGCGCAATAGCGCCAGCGCCAATACCGCACTTGCCACGCCGCCGCCTAAAATTGCAAACTCTGTTGCATTTTGTGCCGCCGGGCGAAAATACCAGGGGGCAGGATGAGGAACATCAATTTTTGAAGGTAAAACGCCGGATAACATATGGCGCTTTTCACCGAAGCCAGGCACTTTTTCGATCTCAAAACCGGCATCCTGCAAGCCGCGACGGACGACGCCGGCCACGGTGAAGGTCGCAAAGGTGCCTTGCGGGCGGGTCATTTTCGCCATGGCATTGAAAAGATCGGGTGTCCACATGTCCGGATTTTTCGACGGCGCAAAACCGTCGAGGAACCAGGCATCCACCTGCTGATTCATACTGGTGTCACATGCCGGAAGCAGGGTAGTCACGTCGCCAAACCACAGGTCGAGCATAATGCGCCCGTCAGCTAAAAGCAGGCGATGGCAACCGGCAAAGGGCATCGGCCATTGCTCGCAAAGCTCGGCGGACCAGGAGGCCAGCTCCGGCCACTGCGCATGGGCAGCGGCGAGATCTTGCGCAGACAGCGGAAATTTTTCATAGCTGATGAAATGCAGCCGTTGCAGGATGGCGTCGGGGTTCTCATTGTGGAACCTCTCGAAGGTCTGCCACAACGTCAGGAAATTCAGTCCGGTACCAAAACCGGTTTCCGCAATGATGCAAAGCGGGCGAGGGTGGTCGGCAAAACGGGCCGGGAAATGGTTGCCATTCAGGAAGACATGACGCGTTTCCAGTAAGCCGTCCTGGTTGGAAAAGTAGACGTCATCAAAATGTCGGGAAACAGGTGTACCCTGTTCGTTCCAGCTTAATTCAGCGGGTGTGATCGGGTTATGGCTCACGTGAAACTCTCTCAGTTCAAGGCGATGCCGGAGTTTACGCCTGCGTTTGACCCTGCGCAAATTTACCACGATTTACACAACGAATTGCTGATCGGACTTGTTCGGCGTACAACTGTACGCTAGAGTGCGTGACGAAATCCCGAATAGTTATTAATAGTACAAGAGGTATTAAATGAAACGTGCAGTGATTACTGGCCTGGGTATCATCTCGAGCATCGGTAACAACAAGCAGGAAGTTCTTGCATCTCTGCAAGAGGGTCGCTCAGGGATCACCTTCTCGCAAGAGCTGAAAGATTCCGGCATGCGTAGTCACGTCTGGGGTGATGTGAAATTAGACACCGAAGGGCTTATCGACCGCAGGGTTGTGCGTTTCATGAGCGATGCTTCTATCTACGCTTATCTCTCTATGCAGCAGGCTATTGAAGATTCCGGTTTGACGCCAGAAATGGTATCCAACGACCGTACCGGTCTGATTGCCGGTTCCGGTGGCGGCTCTCCGCGCAACCAGGTTGCGGGATCCGACGGTATGCGTGAAAAAGGTTTGCGCGGCGTGGGTCCATTCATGGTGACCAAAGCGATGGCTTCAGGTGTTTCTGCCTGTCTGGCAACGCCGTTCAAAATTCGCGGTGTTAACTATTCCATCAGTTCTGCCTGCGCTACTTCAGCACACTGCATCGGCAACGCGGTAGAAATGATCCAGCTGGGCAAACAGGACGTGGTCTTTGCCGGCGGCGGCGAAGAACTGTGCTGGGAAATGGCTTGCGAATTCGATGCTATGGGCGCGTTGTCTACCAAGTACAACGAAACCCCAGAAAAAGCGTCCCGTACTTACGATCAGGAACGTGACGGCTTCGTCATCGCTGGTGGTGGCGGTATTGTGGTTGTTGAAGAGCTGGAACACGCTCTGGCACGTGGCGCGCGCATCTACGCTGAAATCGTTGGCTACGGCGCAACGTCTGACGGCGCTGACATGGTGGCTCCATCGGGTGAAGGCGCAGTGCGTTGCATGAGAATGGCAATGAATGGCGTTGATACCCCAATCGACTACGTTAACGTGCACGGGACTTCTACTCCGGTCGGTGACGTTAAAGAGCTGGGTGCTATCCGTGAAGTGTTTGGCGACAAAACGCCAGCCCTGTCTTCTACTAAAGCCATGACCGGCCACTCTCTGGGTGCCGCAGGCGTTCAGGAAGCGATTTACACCCTGCTGATGGTTGAAAACGGTTTTATCGCACCAAGCATCAACATCGAAGAACTCGATGCGCAAGCAGAAGGGATGGATATCATCACCAAACCGACACAGCGCGAGCTGACGACAGTAATGTCCAACAGCTTCGGCTTCGGCGGTACTAACGCCACGCTGGTCATGCGTAAACTGAAAAACGACAAATAATTCGCGTCGCTCAGTGTGATAAAAAAACCCGCTTTTTAGCGGGTTTTTTTATATTTGTGATTTGTAGTTTCTGTCATATTTCAACGATTCAGGTACAATTTAGCCACTTTTTCCTCTCATTTTGTTGACATGATGCTCTCACTGCGACAAATCAATCATCGGCATCTGCGCTTCCCGGCATGGCTTGGGATCCTGGCGATACTGATGTTGTTTATTGCACCGGTGGTTTCAAAATCACTGGTGGCGGAGGGTGCGCAGCATGTGATGATGTCCGGCATGGTAATGTCCGATATGGACATGCCTGAGGGTGAAATGGCTGACATGGATATGTCAGACCACGACGCCTCTGCGGCACATTGCCAGAAGCCAACCTGCCAGTCGGTACCACAGGACATCGCTAAAATGATGATGTTCGGTGACATGAGCGATGCCGCCTGCGGTTATTGCGTGTTGCTGGTGCATTTGCCGATGCTCGATTTGCAGGCCATGCCGATGCTGTGGTGGCCGGGTTTCTCCGCCCGCGCACCTGCGCGTTCGATCATTCAACGTCATATCCCGTCACAGTTCTATACCGATTCCCAGCCCCGCGCGCCGCCTGTCATCTCCTGAAGTCACTTTTCTCTTAAAAAAATTATCGTCATAACGGCGCCTAGCCCGCGTAGCCGTTATGCATATGCTATGGAAAATTCAGGAAATTTGATTGATGAGCCAGCCTGCTGTTTCTCACAAAATGACGGTCAAAGCCGCATCCCTTGCGCTGCTTAAGCGCATTCACTTTTATATTGGCCTGTTTGTCGGTCCGTTTATTTTTATCGCCGCGCTGACCGGCACGTTGTACGTCCTTACGCCACAGTTTGAAAATTATCTGTACGCCGATGCCCTGTTCACATCGTCGAAAGGCCAGGCGCAGCCGTTGTCACGCCAGATTGATGCTGCAGTAAACGCCGCGGGCACAAATCCTAAGATTTATGCCGTTCGCCCCGCACCTCATACGGGCGATACAACGCGGGTAATGTTTTCCGATCCGCTATTAGGCGCATCAAAAAGCCGCGCTATCTTTATCGACCCTGCCACGCTGGCGGTGAAAGGGGATATGACGGTGTACGGCACCAGCGGTATTTTGCCGTTTCGTACGTGGCTGGATGATTTACATCGTGGCCTGCTGCTGGGCGACGCGGGGCGGATTTACAGCGAACTGGCCGCATCCTGGCTGTGGGTTGCCGCGCTGGGGGGCGTGATCCTGTGGCTTACCGGGCGCCGGAAAACTCGCATGCCGCGTAAGCTCAGCGAGAAAACCGAAAAACAGCATCGCAGTCGCCGCTGGCACAGCACCATCGGACTGGCGCTGATGGCCGGGCTGTTGTTCTTCTCCGCCACCGGTCTGACGTGGTCACAGTGGGCAGGGGACAACATTGGCGTGCTGCGCGCCTATATGGGCTGGCTGACCCCTGCGGTGAACACCAATCTGGATGCGCAAGTGGCGGCGGCGCCTGCGGACGAACACGCAGAACATCACGCTGCAATGGCCGACATGCCTGATATGCCGGGCATGGATATGTCCACGCATGCGATGCACGAGCAACCGAAAGCGGTGCCGGTCATGGCGCACACTTTTGATACGGTCGTTGCGGCAGCGCGGGCGTCGGGGATTGAGGCGAACAAAATCGAAATTCGCCCGGCCTATATACCCGATAAAGCCTGGACGGTGACCGAAGTGGATCGCAGCTGGCCGACGCAGGTCGATGCGGTGTCGGTCGATCCGGCAACAATGCGGATTGTCGATCACGTCTATTTTGCTGATTTCCCTCTGCTGGCTAAACTCACTCGTTGGGGCGTCGACGCCCACATGGGGATTTTATTTGGTTTGTGGAATCAGGTGATTCTGGCGGTGTTTGGCATCGGTCTTTGCGTGATGATTGCCTGGGGATATCGCCTTTGGTGGTTGCGCAGAAGCGTTAACACTGACGGGGTGAATCCGGTGATAACGCTGATGAAGACTTGGAAATCAGCCCCTTTCACTCTGCAATGCCCGATATTTTTGATAACGCTGGGGCTGGCAATTTCTTTGCCGGTAATGGGCGTCAGTCTGGTCATTTTTATGCTGATTGATATCGTCCGCTGGGCTCGTTCTGAACGCGCTTTGCAGACTGCCCGAACGTCAGACTAAGATTTCAACGCCCTGACCGGTGGTGCGAAAGCGCCGCGCTGCCGGTTTTACTGTCCTTCTGCTGAATCTCACATTCACAATTTCATTTATCAACCTGATAAACAGACTTTTTATGTTTGTGATGATTAACCATTTTTTTAAGTTATCTCGCGATTTATCACGCCCACTATAAAACTCTACTAGTCTTATCTTTGCATCAGATTAGTCCTAAGTCTGTCTTTGATTTATTCAATATTTCCTTTGAAAATTAATGCATTACTTTTTGTAGGGGTTAGTTTATGGCTATTGAATCAGACGATCATAAAGTAGGGTTAATTCCGGTCACGCTGATGGTGTCCGGGAATATTATGGGCTCGGGAGTTTTCCTCTTACCGGCAAACCTGGCCTCCACCGGCGGGGTAGCGATCTACGGCTGGCTGGTGACCATTATTGGCGCGCTGGCGCTGTCGATGGTGTACGCCAAAATGTCCTCTCTTGATGACAGTGCCGGTGGTTCGTATGCCTACGCACGAAGAGCGTTTGGCCCGTATCTCGGCTATCAAACCAACCTGCTTTACTGGCTGGCCTGCTGGGTCGGTAATATCGCGATGGTGGTGATCGGCGTCGGCTATCTCAGTTATTTCTTCCCGATTTTAAAAGAACCTCTGGTACTGACCTTCACCTGCGTCGCGGTGTTGTGGTTATTCGTCATCCTGAACATTGTCGGGGCGAAGATGATCACCCGCGTTCAGGCCGTCGCGACGGTGCTTGCGCTGATCCCAATACTGGCGATTGCCATTTTTGGCTGGTTCTGGTTCAAAAGTGATACCTACATGGAGGCCTGGAATGTCAGTGGGAAAAGCACCTTCGGTGCTATTCAAAGCACGCTGAGCGTAACGCTGTGGTCGTTTATCGGCGTAGAGAGCGCCTCGGTCGCTGCTGCGGTGGTGAAGAACCCGAAACGCAACGTGCCGATTGCCACTATTGGCGGCGTGCTGATCGCTGCCATCTGTTATGTGCTTTCAACCACCGCCATCATGGGAATGATCCCCAATGCGGCGCTTCGTCTTTCCACTTCGCCGTTCGGTGATGCTGCAAGAATGGCGATGGGCGATACGGCAGGGGCGATAGTCACCTTCTGCGCGGCGGCCGGTTGTCTGGGATCACTCGGCGGCTGGACGTTACTGGCCAGCCAGACGGCGAAAGCGGCAGCCGATGACGGATTATTTCCGCCAATATTTGCCAAGGTCAACAAGGAGGGCGTGCCGGTGAAAGGACTTATCGTGCTCGGTATCCTGATGACCATCTTCCAGATTTCCACCATATCTCCCGACGCCACGGCGCAGTTCGCGCTGGTCTCTTCGGTCTCGGTCATTTTCACCTTAGTGCCGTACCTCTATACCTGCGCCGCATTACTGCTGGTCGGGCATGGGCACCTGGGCAATCGTACCGGGATGTATAGTTTCATTGTGCTGATTGCCTTTGTGTACTGCATCTGGGCTGTGGTCGGCTCCGGCGCGGAAGAGGTGATGTGGTCATTTATCGCGCTGATGGTGATTACCGCCATGTACAGTTTCAACTATAACCGTCGTCATAAAAACCCGTACCCGTTGGGTAAACCGCTTGAACTGGACTGACCGTTTTTTAACTCCCGGATTTTTAAATTCAAGACGAAAAGGAAAGGTTATGATCGATTTAAGTCGCCATAAAAAACGTAAAGTGCTGGTTGTTGACAGCAATATTACGGATGTAAACACCGCCAACGGGCGCGCCGTGCGGGAGCTTATCGAAGCGCTGGAAGACACTAACCTGACAGTGATCCCGGCGGTCACCTTCGAAGACGGCATTGCAACTATCACCTCAGATGCTTCCATCTGCTGCGTGTTTGTCGACTGGACTTCCGGTGGCAACGACGACGCCTCGCACAGTCAGGCATTTGCGCTGCTAAAGGAGATCCGCCGTCGAAATAAAGGCGTGCCCGTGCTGCTGATGGCAGAGCACTCCTGTATCGACACGTTGACGCTGGACACTATGAAGATGGTCAACGAATTCGTGTGGATGCATGAAGATACCGCCGAGTTTATCGCCGCACGCTCTGTCGCACTGATCGACAAATATTACGATCAGCTGCTGCCGCCGTTCACCAAGGCACTGTTTAACTACACCAAATATTCACCGGAATATTCATGGGCTGCACCCGGACATCAGGGCGGCGTCGCATTCACCAAAACGGCGGTGGGGCGCGAGTTTCTCGATTTCTTCGGTGAAAATCTCTTTCGTACCGATACCGGCATTGAGCGTGGTGCGCTGGGCTCATTGCTCGATCACAGCGGACCCATTAAAGAGTCAGAAACTTATGCCGCACGGGTCTTCGGCTCACACCAGAGTTATTCGGTGCTTAATGGCACCTCCGGCTCCAACCGCGCAATCATGACGGCGGTCGTCGGCGACGGTCAGTTCGCGCTTTGCGACCGTAATTGCCATAAATCGATCGAACAGGGGCTGGTGATGACAGGCGGCATTCCTGTCTTCTTCATTCCAACGCGCAACCGTTTTGGCATCATCGGTCCGATCCCTAAATCACAGTTTATGGCCGAGTCCATTCAGCAGAAGATCGACGAACATCCGCTGAAAAAACTCGCCACCGATCCGAAACCTATTTACGCCGTGGTTACCAACTGTACCTACGACGGCATGTGCTACAACGCGAAACAGGCGCAGGATTTGCTGGCGAAAAGCGTTGATAATATTCACTTTGATGAAGCCTGGTACGCCTACGCGCGTTTTAACCCGTTCTACCGCGATCGTTATGCCATGCGCGGCAATCCGGCGGATCATGATCCTGAAGGCCCGACCGTTTTCGCCACGCATTCCACGCACAAGCTGCTGGCCGCGCTCTCCCAGGCATCTTACATTCACATCCGCAACGGTAAAAAACCCGTGGAGCATTCCCGCTTCAACGAGTCCTACATGTTGCAGGCAACGACCTCGCCGCTGTATGCCATTATTGCCGCCAATGAAGTGGGCGCGGCGATGATGGACGGCAAGCAGGGCGAATCACTGACGCAGGAAGTCATCAACGAAGCGGTGGATTTCCGCATGGCGCTCGCCAAAGTGCATGCGGCGTTTTCCGCTCAGGGAGAATGGTTCTTTTCGCCGTGGAATGCGCCGGATGTTGTGGATGTCAAAACCGGTAAAAAAATTCCGTTCATTAATGCCTCCAAAGAACAACTCACCACCGACCCGAGCTGCTGGGTGCTCAGGCCGGGGGAAAGCTGGCATGGTTTCGACCAGCTCGACGATGACTGGTGCATGCTCGACCCCATCAAAGCCGGTATTCTGGCACCGGGTATGGGGGATGACGGTAAAATGCTGGAAAATGGCATCCCGGCGGCGATGGTCACCGCGTTCCTTTCTCAGCATGGGATCGTGCCTTCTCGCACTACCGATTTCATGGTGCTGTGCCTGTTCTCGGTCGGCGTCACCAAGGGTAAGTGGGGGACGCTCATCAACGTGCTGCTGGAATTTAAACAGCATTACGATGACAACAGCCCGCTGACGCTGTGCCTGCCAGATCTGGCTTCCTCTAACGCTGCGCGCTATGCCGGTATGGGGCTGAAGGATCTCTGCGACGAAATGTTCGCCTACATGAAAACCAGCCAGATGGATAAACTCCAGTCCGAGGCCTTTGGCAAAATCCCGATGCCGGTCAAGCTGCCGCGCGCCGCGTTTCAGGATCACATGGCCGGACGCTGTGAACACCTGACGCTGGACAAGCTGGCCGGGCGGGTCTCTGCGGTGGGCGTGATCCCTTATCCACCGGGCATTCCTATCGTCATGCCTGGCGAAAGCTTTGGCGCCAAAAACGATCCGTGGCTCAGCTATATCCGCAGCATTGCGCAGTGGGGCGAGAAATTCCCCGGCTTCGAAAAAGAGCTCGAAGGCGCAGAGTTTAAGGACGGGCAGTATCACATCTGGGTCCTGAAAAACTAGCGGCGAGTCTGCCTCCCCGTTTTGCGGTTTGCAAGATGATAGAGAGGGCAAATGAAAGGGTTGCGGCACATCTCGCAATCCGCTGACGGGGCTCTGTATGAGCCTCGTTTTTTTTGCGTGATATCGCGGGAAGTGAGTAATTGCAGTGGCAGAGGGAAATTTCTTCGGGTAACGTCAGCGCATCAGATAACCGGCTTATTAATGCAGAAAACTTATGTTCAAAACAGTCATGGGCACATTACTTAAACCTTTCTTACGCGATCGTTTTTTGCATCTTTTAGTGCTGCTTGGCATTGTGCTGACCTGCTTTCAGCCTGCCAAAATTGTCCAGTTCCCGCAGTTTGTTGACTGGGACACCATCGTTACACTGTTAGGTTTGCTGATGCTGACCAAGGGTGTGGAAGTCAGCGGCTATTTCGATTTTGTTGGCCGTAAGATGATTAACGCCATCGATAACGAACGTTGGCTGGCGCTGTTTCTGGTGATGGCGGCGGCGGTGCTTTCTACCTTTATGACCAACGATGTGGCGTTGTTTATCGTTATCCCCCTGACCATTACGCTGAAAAAACTGACGTCGCTGCCGGTCACCCGGCTCATCATTTTTGAAGCGCTGGCGGTAAATGCCGGATCTCTGCTGACGCCCATCGGTAATCCGCAAAATATTCTGTTATGGAATAAATCCGGTCTGTCGTTCCTGCAATTTATTGCTCAGATGGCACCGCTGGCGATAATTACGCTGGCCGCATTGCTGCTGGTTACCTGGTTCTGTTTTCCATCTCACAGCCTTAAAAAGCTGGAGAGTAACGAAGGTTATCCCTTCCAGAAACGTCTGCTGTTCAGCTCCGTGCTGCTGTATGTAGCGTTTATTGCCTGTGTGGATCTGGGGCTGGCGATCTACGGCTTACTGGCGGTCATTCTGTGCTTTATCTGGCTGGCACGGCAGGTGCTGCTGCGCATCGACTGGCCGCTGATTTTGGTCTTCATCGTGATGTTTATCGATGTGCGACTGATTGTCGGACTGGATATATTGCAACCTGCCTTTGCGCATATTGCCGGTCTGCCGGATTACGGACATTACCTGCTCAGCATCGGGCTTTCTCAGGTGATCAGTAACGTGCCCGCAACCATCCTGATGATCAACTATTTGCCTTCGGGCGCGCTGCTGGCCTACGCCGTGAATGCTGGTGGCTTCGGGCTGGCGATTGGTTCGCTTGCTAACCTGATTGCTCTGCGCATGGCAAATGACAAAAAGATCTGGCTCAAATTCCACGCCTATTCATTCCCGTTCCTGCTGTTCAGCGGGCTGGCAGGCTGGTTTCTGTTACCCCTGGTGGTGAAGTAGCCTGCACGTTAAGAGACGCCAACCGGTTGACGGCGGCGGTGATTTCCGCTGGTGTCAGGGCGGAAAATCCTAACATCCAGCCGTCCTGATGCTGACTGGTAGCGCCTGCCTCAGTGAAAAATAACGGCGACAGGCGCGGCGTTTCCACCCCGGCCTGTGCTGCCAGCGTGCTTAAATAGGCTTCCTGCCCGGCGGGTAAGTGAGCCGCGAGCTGCAAACCACCCGCGGCAACCTGCGGGGTCAGCCAGCTAATTTTTTGCTTAATCTGGTGCAACAGATGGTCGCGACGGCTGTGATACAGCTGACGGGAAAAGCGCAGGTGAGCGGCGAAATGCCCGGCATGCATGAATTCAGCGGTCACTGCCTGCATCAGCTGAGAAGAGTGCCCGTCGCTGACGGTGCGCAACGTAACCATCGGCGCAACCAATGCGGGGGGTAAAACGGCATAAGCCAGACGCAGTGACGGAAACAGGACTTTCGAAAAGGTGCCGAGATAGATTACCTGCTGATGTTTATCCAGCCCCTGCATCGCCGGAAGAGGTCTGCCGTCATAATGCAGTTCGCTATCGTAATCGTCCTCGATGATCCAGCTGCCGTGGCGTTTTGCATAATCGAGCAGATGCAGGCGGCGCGGTAAACTCAGGCTGACGCCGGTCGGATAATGATGTGAAGGCGTCAGATACATCAGACGAGGTGTGGGGAAATCCGGCGTCGGGTTAACTCCTTCGCAGTCGACCGGGATAGCGCAAATATCTGCACCGGCGCTGGCAAAAGCGTTGCGTGCGCCCAGATAGCCGGGCTGTTCCAGCCAGACCTTATCAGCAGGGTCGATAAGCAGCATCGCCAGTAGTTGCAGCGCCTGCTGCGAGCTGGTGGTGATCATGATTTGCCCGGCGGAGCACACGACACCACGGGACTGTTGCAGATAACTGGCGATAGCTTCACGCAAAGGTAAATAGCCTTGCGGATCACCATATCCCAGCAGGTGCTCGCCGTGAATGCGCAGCTCTCTGGCCGTCAGCTGTTTCCACGTTTTTAGCGGGAAGGCACGCAGATCCGGTGATCCCGCTGCGAAAGCCACGGGAAACTGTGGATCACGACATCCGCCAGTCGCGACAATTTTTTGCCCGCGTAAGGACAGTCTTGAGAGGCTGGGGGCAGTCGTGGTGCCTTTACGCGGTGCTGAGGGGAGGGAAAGTGATGTGCTGACAAATGTTCCCTTGCCGGTATGACGTCGCAAATAGCCCTCGGCTTCAGTCTGCGCATATGCCGCTTCCACGGTAATACGCGACACTTTCAAATCAGCAGCCAGCATGCGTGAAGATGGCAGCCTTTGCCCGGCAGTCAGCGCGCCGGTGTTAATTGCTTTGCGCAATGCGGCACACAGCCGGTCACGCAGGCCGGTGGTCGCTGCGCCTTCCTGCGCACCTGTATTTTCGAACAGCGTAATTAACGCAGAGGGCTGAGCCGGACCGGGCATAATGGGTCTCATCATTGGCGAAGAATTGGTATCAATAATAAGACCAAAAACAGCGATGATGGAACGGCTTTCAACAGAGAAAATTTCACAGGAGAAGTTATGTCGCACTCATCTTATGTTCTGGCTTTCGCACCGCCGTCACCGGAGGTCAGCGCCGCGTATCTGCACTCGAAACTGAGCTTTTATACCGATGCTGCCGACGTGGCGGCGGACCTGCAGAACGGCATTACCCGCATTGTGGTTATTGATACCCGTTCTGCTGAATATTATGTGCGCGGGCATGTGCCGGGCGCAGTAAGTTTTCCGCATAAACTGATGACGGCAGAAAGCACGTTGGCGCTGAGCAAAGAGGTGGTTTACGTGACGTACTGTGACGGGATTGGCTGTAACGGCTCGACGCAGGGGGCGTACAAGCTGGCAAAGCTGGGATTTCATGTGAAGGAAATGATTGGCGGGCTGGATTTTTGGATCCGCGATAATCATCCATTAGCCACGGGCGAAGAACGGGGAAACTATTCCCTGAGCCTCGCCCCCGATGACTGCGGTTGTGCCTGAACCTGCGTTTAAAACAGTGCCCAAAGCAGAAGCACGACCACCACAAAGGCGATAAACAGCAGCGGTTTTCCGCCGAGCGCCTGCATGGAAGGTGGCAGCATCGCGACAAACGGATTCATGATCGGCTGCGGATCCGTACGCGTCGTGGTGGAGAAGTGGTCATCCACCTCTTCGCTGCGTGGTGTGCGGTCCACGCGCTGGCTGAACAATACGCCAATCAGGTCATTCACCTGCACCGGCGTCAACGGCGTAGACAAAGTCGCATTGAACCGGTTTTCCACATATTCGGTCAACTGACGGATTTCCTGGGTGCTGGCAGGCTGTTTGAGCACGCTCAGCAGAGTGGTCAGCGTCGGTGGCGTGGTCTGCTGGCTGAGTGAGGCTTTAACCTGCATAAACTGGCTGAGTAACTGGAAGTGTTTTGCCGGAATAGAATCACCGACTTTTACGCCCACCAGAGTAAACAACTCCTGCCACACTTTGACCGGTGCTTCGCCAGTGGCTGCACTGAGACGCGTAACCAGCTGCTGCAGGTTGTTGTGTTCGGCAGGCAGCAAAGGGCGATCGGTTACCGGAGTTTGTTGTGGCTGCGGGATATTCATCTGGCGCGTCTGGATCAAGTCCAGCACTTGTTGCAGCTGCGGGTGAGTCAGCTGGCTCAGCACGGTATGGCCAAAATTCTGGCGGATAAAGTCGCTGACGGCCTGGCGGTTGTTGCCCTGTGGCAACAGCTCGGTTAGCTGCAACATCAACTGGCGCGAGGCGTGGCTATCCTGCGCCTGCGTCAGTTTCCCCTGAAGCAGAGTCTGCGCCTGAGGAAATTGCGATGACGTGATTTCTGCGCCGTGCGGCAAAGAAAGATCGTGGCGCAGGTTTGCCCAGATCTCCGCAGATTTTATCGGGGTCAGCGCCATCAGCTTGACGATCAGCTTCTCCAGCGTGGTTCGCTGCGCCGGGGTTAACGGCAGTTCGCCACCCGGTTGAGCAGGAACGGTCTGACCCTGAGGCTGTGTTCTGTTGTCGCCAACCGGCATGCCCGGGCCGCTCAAAGGTTGCATATCACCGTCCTTCGCTGGAAATTAAATCGTCGCTTGATTGGAAAAGCGCGGCGCAAGAGCGCAGAAGCGCCTCATCATACCTGCAAAGTTTATTAATCAACACCGGGAATGGCAGGCCGATTAAGATTCTTAGGAATATTATTTATCAAAACGGACGTTAAAAACGTTCGGCGGGGCGCGAAAGCGAAAAATGGCTCACTGCCCGGCATGTTTACGCACAGAGCAGTGAGGTTTTGAGCGGTTATTTTTGCGTGGTTACCGACGAGCGGCCAAACAGGGGTTTACGCAAACGTTGGGCGAGAGCCACCCCGGCCAGCGTAATGCCGCCGCCTATAATATGGTAACTGTGCAGCTGTTCGTGCAGGAACAACACCGCGATAATGGCGGTAAAAATCGGTGACAGGTTCATGAAAATAGACGCTTTGTTAGCACCGAGGCGGATAACACCCTGGATCCACAAAAACGGCGCGATGATCGAGGCCGGGATCCCTGCGAACAACACCAGTGGAATATTGTGCACAGTCAGGCTGACGTCGCTCGCCAGCAGGAAGTTTGGCAGCAGCAGCAGCACACCAAAAATGATCTGCACATACAGCGACTGCCAGTTAGGCAGCGGGATCGCCCAGCGTTTGGTCAGTACGCCATACAGCGCATAGGACGCCGACGCCGCAAACATCATCAGCTCACCTTTGCCAATCCCGTGTTGCAGCAGTTGCGCAGGGTCGCCAGCGCTGACCAGCCATACCAGCCCGGCGAAGGAAATCACACAACCCAGCGCGATACCGACGGTTGGCACCACGCTCAGCAGGAACAGGCTTATCACCACCGTCAGCAGCGGGATCAGTGAGTTCAGGATCCCCATAAACAGCGCGCTGACGCTGTGTGCGGCGTAATAGGCCAGACTCTGATACAAGACCATGCCCAGCAGGCCGAGGATCAACAGCTTCCACCAGTATTGCTTCACCGCCTGCAGATTGCGCAGTACGCCCGGCAAAATAAACGGGGTCAGCGTCAGTAAGGCCAGCAGCCAGCGGTAGAAAGAGATCGCTGCGGGATCAATGGCGGTCGCGGACACCTTGCTGACTACAGCATTGAGCGACCAGATTAAAACGGCCAGCAGCGGAAAAAGTACATTCATTGCAAATCATCCCTAAGTAAATCGTTCCGCAAGTGTACGATTGTCTTATTTGTTATATATAACGATAATCAGACAACCCTTTCTGTAATTCAGACAACCTGCGCCGTCACAGACAAAAGGTTTTTATGCCGACTCGCCGGACATCACCGCTCCCGCGCTATTATCCACCGTTACCGGAAAAGACCCCGACGACGCTGTTATTTCGTGGTGAAATTATTGAAGGGAATTCCGAATATGTGCGGCATTCGCATCCGTGGAGCCAGATTATCTGCGTGAAGTCCGGTGTTCTTGCCATGCTGGTCGCCGGACAGCGTTATCTGGCGCCGCGTGAGTTTGCCGTCTGGTTGCCGGCGGGCACCGAGCATTCAAGTTATAACCGTAAGACCACGCGGTTTTGCGCAATTGATATCGCGCCACAGATGAGTCAAAACCTGCCTGCTGCGCCGTGCCTGCTTACGCCAACGGGGATTTTCAATGCCATCGCCGACGATTGCTTTTCGCGCAAGCTGACCGAGCCGCAAACCGAGGCCGATCTGCGCATGTGCCGCGTATTGCTCGATCAAATCAGTCTGGCACCGCGTCAGAACACTTACCTCCCGACGTCGGAAGATAAGCTGTTATCGCAGGTGCTGACCGGACTGGAAAAGAATCCGGCGGACAGCACCCCGCTGGCGCAATGGGCAGCGAAAATTTACACCACCGAGCGCACGCTATCGCGCCGATGCCAGCAGGAACTGGGCATGAGCTTTTCTGAGTGGCGTCAGCGGCTGCGTTTTTTACACGCCATCTCGCTGCTCGAGCAGGGCAAAAATGTGCAGGACGTCGCGCACGAAGTGGGCTACAGCTCGTCGTCGGCGTTTATCACCATGTTTCAGCAGATTTCCGGCACCACGCCGCAGCGTTTTCGTAACGACAGGTAAAGTTGTGCCCTGAAAGTTGGGATCGGCGCGGCGAACGTGGCAAAATCCCACTCTTCTTTATTTTCTATTCTTTCTTAGGCCATGCTGCCGGAGACAAACGTGAAAATCCTGGTTGATGAAAATATGCCTTACGCCGTCGAGCTGTTCAGCCGGCTGGGCACTGTACAGTCCGTTCCCGGCCGTCCGATCCCGCAAGACGCCCTGAATGACGCCGATGCGCTGATGGTACGTTCTGTGACTAAGGTGAACGAAGGTTTACTGACGGGAAAACCGGTGAAATTTGTCGGTACAGCCACGGCGGGCACTGACCATGTGGATGACGCGTGGCTGGCGACGCAAGGCATCGGCTTTTCCGCCGCGCCGGGCTGCAATGCCATTGCCGTGGTTGAGTACGTTTTCTCCTCGCTGCTGATTATCGCCCAGCGTGATGGCTTCCAGCTGCGTGACAAAACCGTGGGCATTATCGGCGTCGGTAACGTCGGTTCGCGACTCAATGCCCGCCTTGAAGCGCTGGGTATACGTACGCTGTTATGCGATCCGCCGCGTGCCGATCGCGGCGACGCCGGTGAATTCTGGCCGCTGGAAAAACTGGTCGCTGAAGCCGATATTCTGACCTTCCACACGCCGCTGAATATGTCCGGCCCTTATGCCACCCATCATCTGGTGGACGCTGATTTGCTGGCGCAACTGCCTGCTGACCGTATTTTGATCAACGCCTGTCGAGGCGAAGTGGTGGATAACGCTGCCTTGCTCGAGGCGCTAAACGGCACCAAAAAACTCACCGCCGTGCTGGATGTCTGGGAGCCGGAGCCTGATCTGTCATTGGCGCTGCTCGATAAAGTGGCCATTGGCACCGCGCATATTGCGGGCTACAGCCTGGAAGGCAAAGCGCGCGGTACCACGCAGGTGTTTGAGGCATTCAGCCAGTTTATCGGTCAGCCGCAAACCGTGCCGCTGGAATCACTGTTGCCTGCGCCTGAATTTGCCGAAGTAACGCTGCGCGGTGCGCTGAGTGAAGCCAAACTGCTGCGACTTATTCACTTAGTGTATGATGTGCGCCGCGATGACCGGCCTTTGCGCCGTGTCGCCGGAAAACCGGGTGAATTCGACAAGCTGCGTAAGTTCTATGAAGAGCGTCGCGAGTGGTCATCTTTGCGGGTGGTCTGTGACGATCCGGCGACCGCCGATGTGCTGAAAAAGCTGGGATTTAACAGCGTGATGGGCTGAGCCTTAACGCGCCCTTAAGCTTTTGCGCATACAGTGATGTGATAACGATTTCGAAAACAGGGCGGTGATCATTCATCGCCCCTTTGTATTTTGCACTTTTATTTCTGGAGAAAACCAACATGTCTGATGGCTGGAATATTGCGCTGCTTGGCGCAACGGGCGCAGTCGGTGATGCGTTACTGGATTTACTGGCCGAGCGTCAGTTCCCGGTTGGTGAGCTCTTCCCGCTGGCGAGTGAGCGCAGCGCCGGCCAGACCGTGCGTTTTAATGGCAAAAGCCTGCGCGTACAGCTGGCGTCCGAATTTGACTGGTCGCAGGTTCAGCTGGCGTTCTTTGTAGCGGGCAGCGAAGCCTCTGCACTGTATGCCGAAGAAGCTGCCAATCAGGGCTGCCTGGTGATCGACAGCAGTGGTCTGTTCTCGCTCGAGCACGACATTCCGCTGGTGGTACCGGGCGTGAATCCTGATGCGCTGTCTCATTATCGCAACCGCAATATCGTCGCCGTCGCTGACAGCCTGACCAGTCAGCTGCTGACCGCCATCAAACCGCTGACCGAACAGGCCGGTTTGTCGCGTCTGCATGTCACCTCACTGCTGTCCGTTTCCGCGCTGGGTAAAGTCGCGGTGGATGATTTAGCCGGGCAAAGTGCGCGCCTGCTGAACGGCATTCCGGCTGAAGAGGGCGGTCTGTTCAGCAAGCAGCTGGCGTTCAACATGTTGCCGCTGGTAAGCGACGAAGAGGGCAGCGTGCTGCAGGAACGTCGTCTGGTGGATCAGGTGCGTAAGGTGTTACAGGACGATGGCCTGCCAATTTCTGTCAGCTGCGTGCAGTCGCCGGTTTTCTACGGCCATGCGCAGGTTGTGCATTTGGAAGGTTTGCGTCCGCTGTCTGCGGAAGAAGCGCGCACGGAACTGGAACGTATTGACGATATTTCCCTGAGTGACGAAGACGATTTTCCGACTCAGGTGAGCGATGCTTCCGGCAATGCCAATCTGAGCATTGGCTGTCTGCGTAACGATTACGGCGTGCCTGAGTTATTGCAGTTCTGGTCAGTGGCAGATAACGTGCGTTTTGGCGGTGCCCTGATGGCGGTGGAAACCGCAGAAAAACTGATTAATGAGTACTGGTACTGATTATGTCCGACCAAGTTATTGCTGACGTCAGTGCTGCACCTGTCGTGGGACGCATTGCGTTAGGTATTGAGTACAACGGCAGCGCTTATTATGGGTGGCAGCGTCAGCAGGGTGCTGCCAGTGTTCAGGAGTGCCTGGAGAAATCGCTTAGCCGCGTGGCAGATACGCCAATTGTGGTGTTCTGCGCTGGTCGCACTGATGCAGGCGTCAGTGCCACCGGTCAGGTGGTGCATTTTGATACGCCGGTGATGCGTAATGACGCGGCCTGGACGATGGGTGTGAATACTCATCTGCCGAAAGATATTGCTGTGCGCTGGTGTGCGAACGTCGGGGAAGATTTCCACGCGCGCTTCAGTGCCACAGCCCGCCGTTATCGCTACGTCATCTACAATCATCGCTACCGTTCGGCGATTTTACATACCGGCGTGACGCACGTGCATATGCCGCTGGATGTGGAAAAAATGCAGCTGGCCGGTCAGGCGTTGCTGGGCGAGAACGATTTCACGTCGTTTCGCGCGTCGCAATGTCAGTCACGCACGCCCTGGCGCTACATGATGCATCTGAACGTCACCCGTCACGGCAATTATGTTGTGGTGGATATCAAGGCTAACGCGTTTGTGCATCATATGGTGCGTAACATCGTTGGCAGTCTGGTGGAAATTGGTGCGGGGAATCAGCCGGTGAACTGGATGGCCGAACTGCTGGCGGCGAAAGATCGCAATCTGGCGGCGGCGACCGGTAAAGCCGAAGGGCTGTATCTGGTCTCTGTGGATTACCCCGAGAAATTTGCATTACCTCAGGTCAATATGGGGCCGCTGTTCTTAGAAGATTAAGAACCTCTGAAGATGTAAGAAAGGACGGAAAATCAAATGGGTTTCATCCAGTTTGTGATCGATTTTATTCTACATATTGACGTGCATTTGGCAGAACTGGTTGCACAGTATGGCGCCTGGGTTTACGGAATTTTGTTCCTGATCCTGTTTTGTGAAACCGGGCTGGTGGTGACGCCTTTCCTGCCAGGGGATTCGTTGCTGTTCGTCGCGGGGGCACTGGCCGCGTTGCCGACCAACGATCTTAATGTGCATCTGATGGTGTTTCTGATGGCAATTGCTGCCATTGTGGGAGACGCCGTGAACTACACCATCGGGCGGGTCTTCGGTGAGCGCTTGTTCAGCAACCCGAATTCGAAGATTTTCCGTCGCAGTTATTTGGACAAGACGCATAAGTTTTACGAGAAACATGGCGGCAAAACGATTATTCTTGCGCGCTTCGTGCCGATCGTCCGGACATTTGCGCCGTTTGTCGCCGGTATGGGACACATGTCTTATCGTCACTTTGCTGCGTATAACGTGATTGGTGCGTTAATTTGGGTGCTGCTGTTTACTTACGCAGGCTACCTTTTCGGCGATCTTCCGATTGTTCAGGAAAATCTGAAATTACTGATCGTCGGCATCATCGTGGTTTCGGTCCTGCCGGGTGTGATTGAAATCTGGCGGCACAAACGTGCGGCGGCGAAAGAGAAACGTCATCAGGGTTAATCCCGTGACGATTTTTATGAATTAACAGGATATTGACGGTCATTAAACCCGCAGACTCACCAGTTTTTTATCCACAGTCTCTGGCTGTTATGGTTTAATGAGCGACAATTTATGGTCTGTTCCTGCGAACAACCCTTCTGTGATGCGGCGTGTGAGTTTTTTTATCACCTCGCGGGCAGACGTTTTTGGGTAGGTTTCAGGGGACTTGTTACAGCATGAACAGCGGACTGGCTTTGGCCGGGTTCAAACAGAAAGGTTATCGATGAGCTGGATTGAACGAATTCTTAGTAAGAGCACTGACTCGCAAACCCGTAAGGCAAGCATTCCTGAGGGCGTCTGGACTAAATGTGACAGCTGCGGACAGGTACTTTACCGCGCCGAGCTCGAGCGCAATCTCATGGTTTGCCCTAAGTGTGACCACCATATGCGTCTTTCTGCGCGTATGCGTCTGGCCTCTTTCATGGACGAAGGGAGTGAGGTTGAATTAGGTAGCGAGCTTGAGCCTAAAGATGTTCTGAAGTTTAAAGATTCCAAAAAATACAAAGATCGTCTGGTGGCTGCGCAGAAAGAAACCAACGAAAAAGACGCCATGGTTGTCATGAAAGGCACGCTGTTTGGTATGCCGATTGTGGTCGCGTCGTTTGAGTTTGCTTTCATGGGCGGTTCCATGGCCTCCGTGGTGGGCGCGCGTTTCGTGCGTGCCGTTGAACAGGCAATGGAAGATAACTGCCCGCTGGTGTGTTTCTCAGCCAGTGGCGGCGCACGTATGCAGGAAGCACTGATGTCGCTGATGCAGATGGCGAAAACCAGTGCGGCGTTGGCGAAGTTACAGGAACGCGGCTTGCCGTACATTTCTGTACTGACTGACCCGACGATGGGCGGTGTTTCAGCCAGCCTGGCGATGCTGGGTGATATCAACGTGGCTGAGCCAAAAGCCCTGATTGGTTTTGCCGGACCGCGTGTTATCGAGCAAACCGTGCGTGAAAAACTGCCTGCTGGTTTCCAGCGCAGTGAGTTCCTGATCGAAAAAGGCGCGATCGATATGATCGTCCGTCGTCCGGATCTGCGTGCCAAGTTAGGCAGCGTTCTGGCGAAACTGACCGGGAAACCGGAGCCAAAAGTGGCCGAGGTTCCGGCTGCTGTCAACGGTTCTGCCGATGACCATCATCAGGATGCCTGATCGATCAGAGTAAAAGCCGGTCAGTTGTTCAGGGCGGCCACTCATCGTTGTGCCGCCCAAACTGTCGCCTCAAGCTGTTATCGCTCAGGACTGGCAGGCCGTGCTTTTACTCTGTTAGTGGTATCTGACAAAGAGGGCATTGCCTGCTGTCTCAGTCTGGTGATGCCGTGTCGAAGCGAACCTGAACAGGTTGAACGGGCTCATGCAAAATCAACATATCCCTCAAGCCACGTCGCCTTTAGCCACGTGGCTTTATTATCTCGAACACCTCCATTCTCAGGCGATTGAGCTGGGCCTTACACGGGTCAGCGCGGTTGCTGCAAAACTCGATTTGCTGACGCCCGCACCGCTGGTCTTTACCGTCGCGGGCACCAATGGTAAAGGCACCACCTGCGCCACACTCGAATCGATTCTGATGGCCGCCGGTTATCGCGTCGGCGTCTACAGCTCTCCCCATCTTGTGCGTTACACCGAGCGCGTGCGCATTCAGGGCGAAGAGCTGCCGGAATCGGCGCACTGTGAGTCTTTCGCGCTGCTGGAAGCCGGACGCGGTGATATTTCACTGACCTATTTCGAATACAGCACCTTGTCGGCGTTGCATCTGTTTAAGCAGGCAAAGCTGGACGTGGTTATTCTCGAAGTGGGGCTGGGCGGGCGCCTGGATGCCACGAATATCGTGGATGCCGCCGTTTCGGTTGTTACCAGCATTGCGTTGGATCACACCGACTGGCTGGGCTCCGACCGCGAAAGCATTGGCCGCGAAAAGGCCGGTATTTTCCGTGCGGGCAAACCGGCAGTCGTCGGTGAGCCGGATATGCCGCAGTCGATTGCCGACGTCGCGCAGGAAAAACAGTCTGATTTGTACCGTCGGGATACGAACTGGCATTTTACCGCCAGTGATCAGAGCTGGCGCTGGGCGGCGTTGCACAACGGCGCAGAAACCGGTGCGCTGGAAAATCTGCCGCTGCCGAACGTTCCGTTGGCGAATGCCGCCACGGCGCTGGCTGCATTGCATTATTCACCGCTGGATATTCCTGCTGACGCCATACGTTCGGGGTTGCAGCGCGCCGCGCTGCCGGGACGTTTTCAGACGGTAAGTGAATCGCCACGCCTGATCCTCGACGTTGCGCACAATCCTCATGCCGCGGCTTATCTGGCCGGACGTCTGGCGCAGTTGCCGCGTCAGGACGGGAAAGTGCGTGCGGTGGTCGGCATGTTGTCAGATAAAGATATTGCCGGTACGCTGGCATGTCTGTCGCCTCAGGTCGATGTTTGGTATTGCGCACCGCTCGAAGGTCCGCGCGGTGCCAGCGCAAAAGAGCTGACGGCGCACCTGCCTTCGGCGCGTGAGTTTGCGGATGTCGGATCAGCCTGGAAGCAGGCTATGCAGGAGGCGGCTCCTCAGGATATTGTGATCGTCTGCGGTTCGTTTCATACCGTCGCTCACGTAATGGATGCTTTAGATACGGGGAAAACCAGTGGCAAGTAAGTTTCAAAATCGTCTGGTCGGGACGGTCATTCTGGTGGCGCTGGGCGTCATCATTTTGCCCGGTTTACTCGACGGCAAGAAAAAACATTACGAAGACGAATTTGCGTCTATCCCATTGGTGCCAAAAGCGGGTGATGTTGAAGAACAGGACTCGGTGCCGCCGGTGACGCAGTCACTGCCAGCGCAGGCACCGGAAGGTGCCAATCAGGCGATGAGTGGCGCGCCTGAAGAGGACCATTCTGCGAACAATACTACAGCTGCCAATCGCGGCGCAGTCGCACCAGGCAATACCACGGTGGAAACGCCGCCGTCCACCACGTTGCCAGAGCAGAAGAAGGCCGTGACGCCAACGCGGACCGAGCCGGCGAAGCAGAAACCGGTTGAGCAAAAACCGGTGGTGCAAAAACCGAAGGCCATCGAACCTAAACCAATGGTCGAAGCGCCGCCAATAGTTAAACAGAAGCCGGTCGAACAGCCGAAGCAGATCGAACAGCCTAAACCTGTCGAGCAGCCGAAAGCGGTCGAACAGCCGAAAGCCGCGCCGGAAGAAAAAGCGCCAGCGGGTCAGTCTTACGTCGTGCAACTGGGGGCATTGAAAAATGCTGCCAAAGCCAATGAGATCGTCGCGAATCTGCGGTTGTCAGGGTTCCGTGCCTTCACGGTGCCTTCCACTCCGGTGCAGGGACAAATCACGCGGTTGTACGTCGGCCCGGATGCGTCGAAGCAAAAACTCGAGGCGTCATTGCCACAGCTGCAACAGCTGAGTGGACTGGGCGGGCAGGTTCGCGCTTACAGCGCGCGCTGATTAAACGGCCTCTCCCTTCGCCGGGGGATGAGTGAGACCTACTCATTTAATCTGTATGAGGGCACAAGCGATTTGTGCCCTTTTTCTATAGAATAGGTACGCTGAATTTTTATAGGTTTATGCTGCGATTGAGGTTTTTTTAATCGCTATTATTAATTTGTCTGACCGGCAGATTTCCCCTACGCAAACGTTTTCTTTTTCTGTTAGAATTCGCAGCGATTTGGATGCCGGGGTAGACGTGACTGGATTAGACACTGGAATAGTTAATGGTCTGGATTGATTACGTCATCATTGCGGTTATCGGATTTTCTGCCTTAGTCAGTTTGATTCGTGGCTTTGTTCGTGAGGCTTTATCGTTGGTAACCTGGGCTTGCGCCTTCTTCGTTGCCAGCCATTATTACCCTTACCTCGCCATCTACTTCACGCGTTTCGAAGATGAGTTAGTTCGAAACGGGATCGCAATTGCCATCTTGTTCATCGCGACGTTGATCGTAGGTGCAATTGTCAACTATGTGATTGGTTCGCTGGTCGAAAGAACCGGGTTGTCCGGCACTGACAGGGTGTTAGGTGTGTGCTTTGGCGCACTGCGCGGTGTGTTGATTGTCTCCGCGATGCTGTTCTTCCTGGATACCTTTACCGGCTTCTCACAAAGTGAAGACTGGAAACAATCTCAGTTGATCCCACAGTTCAGTTATATCATCAGGTGGTTCTTTGACTACCTGCAGAGCACGTCGAGTTTCTTGCCAAAACATCTTTAGTTTTGGCAGCGCTGAAGAGGAAAAGACAACATGTGCGGTATTGTCGGTATCGCCGGTTTCATGCCGGTAAACCAGTCGATTTATGACGCGTTAACGGTGTTACAACACCGTGGGCAGGATGCCGCAGGCATCGTCACCATTGACGCCAATAATAACTTCCGTTTACGGAAAGCGAATGGCCTGGTGAAGGATGTTTTCGAAGCCCGCCATATGCAACGCTTGCAAGGCAACATGGGCATTGGCCATGTTCGCTACCCAACGGCTGGCAGTTCCAGCGCTTCAGAAGCTCAACCCTTTTACGTCAACTCTCCGTTCGGCATCACCCTGGCCCATAACGGTAACCTGACCAATGCCCATGAACTGAGAAGTAACCTGTTCGAAGGCCAGCGTCGCCACGTCAACACGACTTCCGATTCTGAAGTTCTGCTGAATATCCTGGCCAGCGAGCTGGATCGTTTCCAGCATTATCCGCTGGAAGCTGACAACATTTTCGCTGCCGTTGCGGCGGTGAATCTGAAAATCCGTGGTGCGTATGCCTGCGTAGCGATGATCATCGGCCACGGCATGCTGGCATTCCGTGACCCGCACGGCATCCGTCCACTGGTGATCGGCAAACGTACGCTGGAAGGCGAGCGCAACGAGTACATGGTGGCGTCTGAAAGCGTAGCGTTAGACACGCTGGGCTTTGAATTCCTGCGTGATGTTGCGCCGGGCGAAGCGGTGTATATCACCGAAAAAGGCCAGCTGTTTACCCGCATGTGTGCTGAGAATCCACAGTACAACCCATGCCTGTTCGAGTATGTGTATTTCGCACGTCCTGACTCGTTCATCGACAAAATTTCCGTTTACAGCGCCCGTGTCCGTATGGGTGAAAAGCTGGGCGCGAAAATTGCCCGTGAATGGGAAGATCTGGATATCGATGTGGTGATTCCGATCCCGGAAACCTCTTGCGATATCGCGCTGGAAATTGCGCGCATCCTGAATAAACCGTACCGTCAGGGTTTTGTGAAAAACCGCTACGTGGGCCGTACGTTTATCATGCCGGGTCAGCAGGAACGTCGTAAATCGGTGCGTCGTAAACTGAACGCTAACCGTGCTGAGTTCCGTGATAAGAACGTATTGCTGGTTGATGACTCTATCGTGCGCGGCACCACTTCTCAGCAGATCGTTGAGATGGCACGTGAAGCGGGGGCGAGACGCGTTTATCTGGCCTCTGCGGCACCGGAAATTCGTTTCCCGAACGTGTACGGCATCGATATGCCAAGCGCGAACGAGCTGATTGCGCACGGTCGTGAAGTCAGCGAAATCAATCAGATCATCGGTGCGGATGCGTTAATCTTCCAGGATCTCAGCGATTTGATCGCCGCAGTGAAAGAAGATAACAGCGATATCGAGAAGTTTGAGTGTTCGGTTTTCGACGGTATTTACGTCACCAAAGACGTTGATCAGAATTACCTCGAATATCTCGAAGCCCTGCGCAACGATGACGCTCAGGCGTTACGTGGCCAGCAGGAAGCTGAAAACCTTGAGATGCACAACGAAGGCTGATTAGCCGGTTGCTGACATCCGCTTAAACGCGCCCCTCCGGTGAACAGCCGGGCGGGCGCGTTTTTTTATGCCTGAATTTATGTCAGTATTAGCAGCATCGGGTCCGGTAACATTTTTCTAAGGCATTTTCATGAAACGACTTATTGTCGGCATTTCAGGCGCCAGTGGCGCAATTTATGGTGTCCGGTTATTGCAGGTGCTGCAAAGCGTGCCCGACATCGAAACTCATCTGGTGATGAGCAATGCCGCACGGCAAACGCTGACTCTGGAAACCGATCTGACGCTGCGCGACGTTCAGGCACTGGCTGATGTGGTGCATGATTCCCGTGATATTGCTGCCAGTATTTCTTCCGGCTCGTTTAAAACCACCGGTATGGTGATTTTACCGTGTTCGATTAAAACCTTATCCGGCATTGTGAACAGTTACACCGACGGTTTACTGACGCGCGCCGCAGACGTGGTGCTAAAAGAAAGCCGCCGTCTGGTGCTGTGCGTGCGCGAAACTCCGCTGCATCTCGGGCATCTGCGCCTGATGACGCAGGCTGCTGAGCTTGGCGCGATTATCATGCCGCCGGTGCCGGCATTCTATCATCGCCCGGAATCGGTGGACGATATCATCAATCAAACCGTTAACCGCGTAATTGACCAGTTTGATATTGAGCTGCCGCAGGACTTATTTGTTCGATGGCAGGGCAGCCACTGAGTTTTCCCCACCTGTTACGCACTCATTTCTAGCATTTAACTAACATTGCACCAACGGTGATCACAAATTGATTCATTGCGGTGCATTGCTAAGCGCCCCTTACGCTATCCTTTCTTCAGACCTCTGAATACTTTCAACTTCCTGATGATTTTTTGACCGGTTTTCGCTCTCTTTGCAGGGAAATTGTCCTTGCTGAGAAACGGCACGAAAAGTGCATGAGAGAATCTGGCAAAAAAGCCATTTGCTTCGTTCAGCAAACTATAAAAAGACGTTCATTCACGCACACACAACCACAACAGATGAATAATCACTGAGGCTAATGTATGAAAAAGTTGTTCAAGGTTCTTCCGCTGGTTCTGGTCTTAGCCAGTGCAGGCAGTGCATTTGCTGCCGCGCCTAAAGCAATTAATATCGGCACCGATCCGACTTACGCCCCATTTGAATCAAAAGACTCCAGCGGTAAGCTGGTCGGTTTTGATATCGATCTCGCTAACGAAATGTGTAAGCGTGCGGCCATCAAGTGTACTTACGTTGAAAGTGATTTCGATGCGCTGATCCCTTCCCTGAAAGCCAAAAAAATTGATGCGATCATTTCCTCACTGTCCATCACTGAAAAGCGTCAGCAGGAAATCGATTTCACTGAGAAACTGTACGCCGCCAACGCCCGTCTGATCGCGCCAAAAGGCTCAAAAGTGTTGCCTGAACTGGATGCGCTGAAAGGCAAAAACGTCGGCGTATTGCAGGGTTCCACTCAGGAAGCGTATGCCAACGCAATGTGGCAGCCAAAAGGCATCAACGTGGTGGCTTACCAGAACCAGGATCTGATTTATGCGGATCTGGCATCTGGCCGTCTCGACGCAGCTTTCCAGGATGAAGTAGCAGGTAGCGAAGGCTTCCTGAAACAGTCAGCCGGTAAAGATTACGCGTTTGCGGGCCCTTCTGTGAAAGACGATAAATTCTTCGGCGTGGGTACCGGCATGGGTTTGCGCAAGACCGATACCGATCTGAAAGCCGCGCTGAACAAGGCGTTTGACAGCATGCGTAAAGACGGGACTTACGACAAGCTGGCGAAGAAATATTTCGACTTTGACGTATACGGCGGCTAATTGCCCGCTGTGTGATGTGCCACAGGGGGCGGTGCGCCGCTCCCTGAGGTTCTGGCGCGGGCGCTCGCTGGCCTGCGGCGGGATCCACTGAGACAGGAAAAAACCATGCTGTATGGGTATTCCCAGGTAATCATCCAGGGCACGTTGGTGACACTGGAACTGGCGATTTCGTCAGTGGTTTTAGCGCTGGTGATAGGGCTTATCGGAGCGGGTGGGAAACTGTCAAAAAGCCGGGTTATCTCTGGTTTCTTTGGTTGTTACACCACGCTTATCCGCGGCGTACCTGATCTGGTATTGATGTTATTGATTTTTTACGGCTTGCAGATTGCGCTCAATAGCGTAACGGAATCCCTGGGATTGACCCAAATTGATATCGACCCGATGAGCGCCGGTATCATTACGCTCGGCTTTATCTACGGAGCATACTTCACCGAGACATTCCGTGGCGCGTTTATGGCCGTTCCCCGTGGTCAGATCGAAGCGGCGACCGCCTTTGGTTTCTCCGGCTCACAGATTTTCCGCCGTATTCTCTTTCCGGCCATGATGCGCTTTGCGCTGCCCGGGATCGGCAACAACTGGCAGGTGATTTTGAAAGCCACCGCGCTGGTGTCATTGCTCGGCCTCAATGATGTGGTAAAAGCCACGCAGCTGGCAGGCAAGGGCACATATCAGCCGTTCTACTTTGCGATTGTCGCGGGTGTGGTTTATCTGATCTTTACCACGCTGTCGAACGGCGTGTTGTTATGGCTTGAACGCCGCTATTCGCTGGGTGTGAAGAGGGCTGAGCTATGATCGACATTCTTCAACAATATGGCTGGTCGCTGCTCTACAGCGATGGCTACCGGTTTACCGGTCTGGCTGTCACCCTGTGGCTGCTGATCAGCTCCGTCGTCATTGGCGGATTGCTGGCCGTACCGATGGCGGTGGGCCGCGTCTCTTCCAATAAATTTATCCGTTATCCTATTTGGCTCTACACCTACATCTTTCGCGGCACGCCGCTGTACGTTCAGCTGCTGGTGTTTTATTCCGGGATGTACAGCCTGGAAATCGTGCGCGGAACGGATTTTCTGAATGCGTTTTTTCGCAGCGGTCTGAACTGTACGATCCTGGCGTTAACGCTCAACACCTGCGCATACACTACGGAGATTTTTGCCGGTGCCATCCGTTCGGTGCCGCACGGTGAAATTGAAGCGGCGAACGCCTACGGATTTTCGCGCTTCAAACTCTATACCTGCATTATTTTGCCATCGGCACTGCGCACGGCGCTGCCTGCGTACAGTAACGAAGTCATCCTGATGCTGCACTCCACCGCGCTGGCCTTTACCGCCACCGTGCCGGATGTGCTAAAGATTGCCCGTGATATTAACTCGGCGACCTATCAGCCGTTTTACGCCTTCGGCATCGCGGCGGTCATTTATCTTTGTGTTTCTTTTGTTCTGATTGGTCTGTTCCGCAAGGCGGAAAAACGCTGGCTGGCGCACGTTAAGCCTCAGTCCGCTCATTAAAAAAAGCCAACTATCGACACCATTGCGGGAAACGTTATGTCAGAAAACAAATTAGCTGTTCTCGATTTACACAAGCGCTACGGCGACCATGAAGTGCTGAAAGGCGTGTCGCTTACGGCTAACGCCGGAGATGTGATCAGCATTATCGGCTCATCGGGCTCCGGTAAAAGTACCTTTTTGCGCTGTATTAACTTTCTCGAGAAGCCAAGTGAAGGCTCGATCAGCGTCAATAATCAGGACATCCGTATGGTGCGCGACACCGACGGCCAGCTGAAAGTCTTCGACAAGAAGCAGCTGCAACTGTTGCGCACCAAACTGACGATGGTGTTTCAGCATTTCAACTTGTGGAGTCATATGACGGTGCTGGAAAACGTCATGGAAGCGCCGGTGCAGGTACTGGGGTTGAGCAAAGCGCAAGCGCGCGAACGTGCCGTGAAGTATCTCGACAAAGTCGGGATCGACGCACGTGCTCAGGGAAAATATCCGGTGAACTTGTCCGGTGGCCAGCAGCAGCGCGTGTCTATCGCCCGTGCGCTGGCGATGGAGCCCGAAGTACTGTTATTCGATGAACCGACCTCCGCGCTCGACCCTGAGCTGGTTGGCGAAGTGCTGCGCATCATGCAGAAGCTGGCGGAAGAGGGGAAAACCATGGTTGTGGTCACACACGAAATGGAATTTGCCCGTCATGTGTCAAATCACGTGATTTTCCTGCACAAAGGTGTGATTGAAGAGCAGGGCAATCCGGCGGAAGTCTTCAGCAATCCGAAAAGTACGCGTCTGCAACAGTTTTTGTCGGGTGCGCTGAAGTAATTGAAAGCCACTGAGAAGAGCGGGATGGCGTTTATTCGCCGGCTATATTCCCTCCACCTCCCCCTTCGCTGGGGGAGGTGCTTAAGTCATTAGCTTTTCGCAGCCAGCAGGCACAGCTGCACGGTCAGCTCGTAAGATTTCACAAACGAATTCACAGGCAGAAACTC
This sequence comes from Rahnella inusitata, assembly GCF_003263515.1. GTDB lineage: Bacteria > Pseudomonadota > Gammaproteobacteria > Enterobacterales > Enterobacteriaceae > Rahnella > Rahnella inusitata. The sequence continues at coordinate 88,048 of NZ_JYDE01000017.1, forward strand.
ATACTTTGAGTGGAAATTGTGCGCACCGGTGAAGTAGTTCGGGGTCAGCAGACCTTTGGCTGACAGCGCCGCGCCGTCGGTGCCGCCGCGCATCGGGATCACTTTCGGCTCAACGCCGATCTCTTTCAGCCCGGCAAAAATCAGATCAATCGCCCGGCGATCTTCGCCGATCGCACTGCTGATATTGCTGTAGGTATCGCTGATATCCACCGAGACCTTCGCCGTCGGATACTGAGCGGCAATGATCTTCGCCACATCCTGAATTTTCTGTTTACGCGCCGCAAAGCTGGCACTGTCAAAATCACGGATTGACGCTTTCAGCTGCGCGCCCTGTTGCGTAGCGCTCATACCGTTGAACCAGACGTAGCCTTCGCGACCTTCGGTGTTTTCCGGTGTTTCTGCGCGATCAAAATGGCTGATGAAATCCTGTGCCATCAGCAGCGGATTAACCAGCACGCCTTTGGCCGACATCGGGTGTGCCGTCACGCCGGTAAAGTCGATTTCCACCGCCGCCGCATTAAAGTTTTCGTACACCACTTCGCCCAGTTCACAACAGTCGATGGTGTAGGCGAAATCCACGTCAAAGCGCGCCAAATCCAGTGCTTTTGCGCCGCGCAGTCCGATCTCTTCATCCGGTACAAACGCTACCACGATATCGCCGTATTCCTGATCGGCCTTGAGATTCTCCAGCACGGTCATCACTACGGTCACGGCAGCTTTGTTATCGGCGCCCAGCACGCTGGTGCCGTCGCTGAAAATGATCTCTTCGCCCTGATAGGGCAGGATTTCCGGTCGTTCGGAAGGGCGCAGCCAGATGTCTTTTTCTTTGTTCAGGCACACATCGCCGCCGGTGAAACGCAGCGTCTGCGGGTGAATATCAGCGCTAAGACCGACATCGACGGTATCAATATGCGTAATAAAACCAATGCGCGGGCCACCCTGTTTGGTGCCGCGCTTAACCGCCGTGACGGTCGCATATTCATCAATCTGAATATTTTCTAAGCCGAGCTGATGTAGCTCATCGGCCAGCAAACGCGCCATGTCATGTTGACCCGGCGTGCTCGGTAAGGTGTTCACACTGGCGTCACTTTGTGACGTCACGGAGAGATAGCGGTAGAAACGTTCGGTAAGCTGTTTTGCGATAGTTGTCGACATCTTGACCTCTGAATGATCGCCAATGGGTTTACTTGTTATAAGATTTTCATATATAACAAAGTATTACTAGTTGTTATTCAGATGTTAATCTGTTTTTGCTTTGGGTTCCATGATGAAGAACTTTTAAACACTCTCCGGACGGGGAAAAAAGGGAAAAAATGAAACACAACATCCTCAAAATAAGCACAGGGTTACTGGCTCTGGCAATCACTGGTGGTGTATCCGCCAAAACGCTGGTTTATTGTTCTGAAGGTTCACCTGAGCAATTCAATCCGCAACTTTACACCTCGGGAACCTCGGTGGACGCCAGCGCGGTACCGATTTATAACCGCCTGGTCGATTTCAAAACCGGCAGCACTGAGCTGGTGCCGAGTCTGGCGGAAAGCTGGGACGTCAGCCCTGACGGCAAAACCTATACCTTCCACCTGCGCAAAGGCGTGAAATTCCAGAGCAGCAAGCTGTTCAAGCCGAGCCGTGATTTCAACGCCGATGACGTGATCTTCTCGTTCATGCGCCAGAAAGATGAAAATAATCCGTACCATAAAGTCTCCGGCGGCACGTACCTGAACTTCGACAGTCTGAAGCTGGGCGATTTGATTGGCAGCATTGATAAGGTTGATGACTACACGGTGCGCTTCAATCTGACCCGCCCGGAAGCGCCGTTTGTCGCCGATCTGGCCTGGTATTTCGCGTCTATCCTCTCGGCAGAATATGCCGATCAGATGCTGAAAGCCGGTACACCGGAAAAACTCGATCTCAACCCGGTGGGCACCGGTCCGTTCGAGCTGGTTCAGTACCAGAAAGACACGCGTCTCCTGTACAAAGCCTTCCCGGAATACTGGCAGGGCAAATCTAAAATCGATCGTCTGGTATACACCATCACCCCGGATGCTTCGATGCGTCTCGCAAAACTGGAAAAAAATGAGTGTCAGGTGATGCCGTTCCCAAATCCGGCAGATCTTGACCGTATGCGCGCCAATAAAGACATCAATCTGATGAGCAAATCTGGCCTGAATACCGGTTTCCTGTCCTTCAATACCCAGAAGCCACCGCTGGATAACGTGAAAGTGCGTCAGGCACTGAGCATGGCGATCAACAAGCCGCAAATCATCGAGGCAGTATTCCGTGGCACCGGCACAGCGGCGAAAACGCTGTTGCCGACCGGCGTCTGGGGTTACAACGACAAGGTAACCGATTACGATTATTCACCGGAAAAAGCCAAAGCTTTGCTGGCGGAAGCGGGCATGCCGAACGGTTTTGACATCGACCTGTGGGCGATGCCGGTACAGCGCCCTTACAACCCGAACGCCCGACGTATGGCGGAGATGATTCAGTCTGACTGGGCGAAGATTGGCGTGAAAGCGCACATCGTCAGCTATGAGTGGGGCGAGTACCAGACGCGTATCCGCAATGGCGAGCACATGGCTGCGCTGATGGGTTGGACCACCGCCAACGGTGATCCGGACAACTTCTTTGGCCCGTTGTTTACCTGCAACGCCGCGAAGGGTGGATCCAACTCAGCCAAGTGGTGTTACGCACCCTTTGACCAGTTGATTACCGAAGCCAAAGAAACCACCGATCACGCCAAACGCGTCGCGCTTTACGAGCAGGCACAGCAGATGATGCACGATCAGGCTCCAGCGGTGATGATTGCGCACTCGACGATTTTCGAACCGGTTCGCAAAGAAGTGAGCGGGTATGAGATTGATCCGTTTGGGAAACATGTTTTTTATCAGGTGGATATTAAGGAATAAGGCCTAGATCGGGAAGGTTTCGGTTTCTCGCCGTTCATTCGACGCCGTTTTTGAAAGCGGCCACTGGCTATGTAAGTCGAATGAACAGTGAATCTACATTTCGGAATTTAAATATAAAAATTGAACCGGTTTGCTCCTCCCCCTGCGAAGGGGGAGGAGTATGGCTGGCAATAGCAGAACTACCTGAAATATAGCCGAGATGCATGGCTCATGTTTGAAAAGCTGGCAGTCCATTACCCCAACAAATCCTCCAGGGCTCCCTTCAGCTCCTGGTGCTGATACGCAAACCCGGCTGCCTCCAGCCGCTTCGGTACCGCCCGCTGGCCGCCAAGCACCAGCACCGACGATTCTCCCATCAGCAACCTTACAACGCCCGCAGGCGCCCGCATAAACGCCGGACGATGCAGAACTTCACCGAGCAGGGCACTGAACTGTTCATTACGCGCCGGATACGGCGAGACCATGTTGAACGGGCCGGTGAGGGTTTCATGCATCAGCAGGAAAATGATGCCGCTGACCATGTCGTCGATGTGGATCCACGGCATGTATTGCTGACCATCGCCGATCGGGCCGCCGAGACCTGCGCGGAAAGGCAGAACGATTTTCGCCAGCGCCCCGCCTTTGGCCGCCAGCACGATGCCGGTTCGCAGCAGACACACGCGGGTGCGCGGGCTTTCGGCCGTCAGCGCCAGCGCTTCCCAGCGGGCGCAAAGTTGCCAGGTAAACTGCTTATTAGGCGGTTCATCCTCGGGGACTAACGCCTGCCCCTGATCGCCGTAATAACCCACTGCCGAACCTGAAATAAAGACTGAAGGTGGCGTCTGGCTGGCGTTGATGAGCTGGGCCAGTTTTTCGGTTAACTGCCAGCGGCTTTCGCAAAGTTTGGCTTTGTACTCTTTCGTCCAGCGCTTATCGGCAATCGGCTCGCCCGCAAGATTGATCACTGCATCGAAACCATCCAGCGACGTTTTGCCGTCCAGCGTTTCCCAGAGCTGAACCTGTGAACCCAGTATTTTTGCGGCGCGTTCGGGAGCACGGGTGAGGGCGGTAATCTGATGAGATTGCTCAACAAGTCTCTCGGTGAGCCTGCGGCCAATGAGCCCGGTAGCGCCAGTGATCAGGATTTTCATGTCAGGTTCCTTAACTGTCTGAATATGCGAGTGAACTGTTTGTAATCATAGTTGAGTCGCCGCGCTTAACGCGCGATATGGAGCACAATTAGTGGAAATTATTTACAGCGGGAGTTTAAAGAAGAACCCCCGGCAGACACCGGGGATAGAGCGGTTATTGATTGTTGATGCGGGTAGTGTCGGCCAGTGCGTAGGCTTTTTGCGTCGCCGGACGGGCTTTGACGCGCTCGAACCAGTTACGCACCGCCGGATACTCCGCCAGATCAATGCGCTGGCGCTCATGCGCCACAATCCACGGGTAAGTCGCAATATCTGCAATACTATAAGTGTCCCCGGCGATGTAGGCATTTTTGGTCAGTTGGGTATTGAGTACGCCGTACAGACGTTTGGTTTCCTGCTGAAAACGTTCGATGGCGTAGGGGACTGGCTGCGGGGCGTAATGGGTGAAATGATGATTCTGTCCGAGCATCGGGCCCAGTCCGGCCACCTGCCATGTTAACCATTCCAGGGTGGTTGTGCGTTCGCGCAGTTCCTTGCTGAGAAACTTGCCGGTTTTTTCCGCCAGATACTGCAAGATTGTGCCGGATTCAAATACGCCTATCGGTGCGCCGTTGTCTACGGGCAGACTGTCGACAATGGCCGGGATTTTATTGTTAGGCGAGATGGCCAGAAACTCGGGTTTGAACTGATCGCCTGCGCTGATATCAATTCGGTGAAGGCGGTAGGGCAATCCGGCTTCTTCCAAAAAGAGGGTAATTTTGTGGCCGTTCGGTGTGGGTGCGTAATAAAGATCAATCATATTGCCTCCTGCGTTATGTTAATCACTCTGTGGGAGCTGCGGGACGAGATACGCCAATGTGGAGTCGTCAATCACACGTTTTTAAAGTGATTGAGTAGGGTATCATAATGCCGATGAATACCGGCCTGCCTCAGACCTTTGTCGGAGTTGTCTTATGGCGAAGTTTGCGGGGTAACATAACTTTTACCTGTCACCAACGCATCCATTGCTATTGAAGCCATGTGGCAGACCCAGATAGAATCTCCGGACATTGTCGACGTGTTGCACCAATTACTGCGCACAGACCCATTGCGCACAGACCAGCGCTTAAAACAGAAGGTTTCAGCGGATGTCAGAACAAGAGCAAAACATCAGTACGGAAGAATGGGTTGATATCGTCAACGAAGACAACGAGGTCATTGCCCAGGCCAGCCGACAACAAATGCGTGCTCAGGTCCTGCGTCACCGTGCCAGCTACATTGTGGTTCATGACGGAATGGGAAATATTTTGGTTCAGCGCCGTACAGAAACCAAAGACTTCTATCCTGGCTGGCTGGATGCAACGGCAGGTGGAGTGGTGCAAAGCGGCGAAAATATTCTTGATTCAGCCCGCCGTGAAGCGGAAGAAGAGTTAGGAATTGCCGGTGTGCCTTTTGCCGAACACGGCCAGTTCTACTTCGAAGAAGAGAACAAATGCCGCGTGTGGGGCGCGTTGTTCAGCTGCGTATCGCACGGCCCGTTCGCGCTACAGGAAGAAGAGATTGATTCGGTGCGCTGGATGACGCCGGAAGAAATCACCGCGCGCTGCGACGAATTCACGCCGGATTCTCTGAAAGCGCTGTCGCTGTGGATGACACGCAATAATGAGAAAGAACACGGCAAGCCGTTAACCCGCGAAACGGCTGCGCCGGTTGTTGAAACGCAAGACGTTGAAACAACCGATGTGAATGATGAGGAAAAAAATCAGGGTCCTTCTGTCTGATTATCCGATAAATGCGGGCGATATCACGTCGTCCGCTGCTTTTCAGCCCGCGCTTTAACAGCTTTCCCGCTTACACAATGACGAGGCGATCGTCACCTCTTCCCACTCTTCATCATGGATTCTTGCCAGCAATGCCTGCGCTGCACGGGTGCCAATTTCTTTGTGCGGAATGGCAATGGTGGTCAGCGGCGGCTGGCAGACTTTGCTCACGTCGGCATTGCCAAACCCAACGACTGCCAGACTGTCGGGCACCTTGATATGCCTGCGCTGGCACTCATACAGCGCACCGCATGCCAAATCGTCTGAAACGCACACCAGCGCGTCGATCTCCGGCCACGCCAGCAGAAACTCCGGTAACTGCTGAGCACCGGTAGAGAAGCTGGCGGGTTCGGCGGCGTTGATCACCCTGTGCGGTGACATATGCGCTTTCAGCATCGCTTTGCGCCAGCCCTGTAAATGTTGCTGGAAAATCCACTGCTCCTGATTGGCACACAGCATGCCGATGTTCTGGTATCCCTTGGCAACCACGGTTTGCGTGAGCTGAAACATCGCTTCGACATAATCAATGCCGATGTTCATATCAATGGGGGAATCGGTCAGCGCACCGATTTCCAGCACCGGAATAGTCAGATTGTCCAGCCACTGCCGCACATTGGCGGAGTGCTCGACGGAGAGCAAAATGGCTGCGGCCAGGTTGTATGACAGCAGCGTTTCGAGCAGCTTTTCTTCGCGCTCAATACGGTGCTGGGATTCAGCCAGCATTATCTGATAACCGGCGGGTTGCAGAACTTTCTGTAGCCCGGCAAACATCTCGGCACAGCCCGGTTCTGACAGGCTCGGGACGATCATGGCGATGGTATAAGAAGAGGCGGAGGCCAATGAACTGGCGGCCTGGTTGGGCAAATAACCCAGCTGGCTGACAGCTTCTTCAATCTTTTCACGCAGCTTATCGGAGACTTGTTCTGGCGTGCGCAATGCGCGGGAGACGGTCATGCTACCCACGCCCGCAAGCTGCGCCACATCAGCCAGCGTTACCCTCCCGGTACTGCGTCTTTTCTTGTTAATGGACATTCACAATCCTGACTCCTACACCCGCAGGTATAGCGAAAAAAGCAAGCCACAGCAGGGTGATACCCGAAGGTTCTGCGGCAGAATTGGGTAAATTATCGGTGATTTCCCGACAAAGTATACCGTTATTTGTGCGAACTGCGGTCCGGCGATACCGGAAGGTGACTATTTTTGATAGCGCTATCACACTTCACAATGATAGAAGCTTGGTAGCGCTATCTTTGTGAGATGTATCACAGATGTTAACGCTACCGGTGAGTAGAGTCAGGGCGTTGGTGTTGTCTGGGGGAATTCGGCACGCCAGCTCATAAAAAAATAAACCGGAGCTTTACCTATGCTGAATGATTGGCTGACGTCTGACAGGATTCAGATCAGAACAGATATCACGGACTGGCGGCAGGCAGTGGAAGTCAGCGCTGAGCCACTGTTGAAAGATGGCACTATCACGCCTGATTACCTGACGGCGATTTTTGCCCAGCGGGAAAAGTTGGGCCCGTACTTCGTTCTGGCACCGGGGATTGCGATGCCGCATGCCAGGCCGGAAGAGGGCGCGAAAGGATTAGGGCTGTCGCTGCTCACGCTACCACACGGCGTGAAATTTAATTCAGAAGATAATGACCCGGTGTATACGGTGGTGATGTTATCGGCACCGGATAAACACAGTCATATCGAGTTAATCTCTGAACTGGCGGAGTTATTCTCCAGCGATGAAGAGATGCAGAAAATACATCAGGCGGCAGATATTAAAACAATTCAGGATGTCATCGCGAAATTCTGACTCTGAACTCTTCATTAATGGAATGACGTTAATTCATCACGGAAGTAGTGACCAGTAATGACATCAGAAAACATTCTGATGCGAGAACCTACAAACTTTTAAAAACACAGGTGAATAAGATGAAAATCATGGCGATTTGCGGTTCCGGTTTAGGCAGCAGCTTTATGGTCGAAATGAACATTAAAAAAGTGCTGAAAAAATTAAATATTCAGGCTGACGTTGAGCACTCTGATTTGTCGTCGGCCATTCCCGGCGAGGCCGATCTGTTCGTCATGGCGAAGGACATCGCTGCCAGTGCTAACATCCCGGAAAATCAGCTGGTTGTCATAACTAATATTGTGGATATCAACGAGCTGGAAGCTAAACTAGTCGCCCATTTTGAAAAACATCCGGTGTCCTGACGGCCACTAAACCCTACATATAAAACTAATAAAGTATGAGGTGGATATGTTTATCCAGGAAACGCTCAAGTTTGTGGTTGATATATTAAAAGTCCCGGCAGTTCTGGTAGGGCTCATCGCATTAATCGGCCTGGTCGCACAAAAGAAAAACTTTTCTGATGTGGTGAAAGGTACGGTGAAAACCATACTGGGTTTTCTCGTATTAGCAGGCGGTGCGACGGTATTAGTCGGCTCGTTAAATCCGTTAGGCGGAATGTTCGAACACGCCTTTAATATTCAGGGAATTATTCCCAATAACGAAGCGATTGTCTCAATCGCGATGGAAAAATTCGGTGCCCCTACCGCATTAATTATGGCCTTTGGTATGGTCGCGAACCTTATCGTGGCACGTTTCACCCGCCTAAAATATGTCTTCCTGACCGGACACCACACGTTCTACATGGCCTGTATGATCAGCGTCATTCTGACGGTGGCCGGTTTTGAGGGCGTGGCGCTGGTCTTTACCGGTTCCCTGACACTCGGCCTTATCATGGCGTTCTTCCCGGCACTGGCGCAGCGTTATATGCGTAAAATCACCGGCAACGATGATATCGCCTTCGGCCATTTCGGCACCATCGGCTATGTGCTTTCCGGCTGGATAGGCAGTAAGGTCGGTAAAGGATCACGCTCAACCGAAGAGATGAACCTGCCGAAAAACCTCAGCTTCCTGCGCGACAGCTCCATCTCCATCTCGCTAACCATGATCATTATTTATCTGATTATGGCGGTCTTCGCCGGACAGATTTTCGTTGAAGCAACCTACAGCGCAGGCCAGAACTATCTGGTGTATTCCATCATTATGGCAATTACCTTTGCCGCGGGTGTGTTCATCATCCTGCAAGGTGTACGCCTTATTCTGGCTGAAATCGTTCCTGCGTTCGTCGGTTTCTCCGAGCGACTGGTGCCGAACGCGCGTCCTGCACTGGACTGCCCGGTGGTGTATCCGTATGCGCCAAACGCAGTGCTGATTGGCTTCCTGTTCAGCTTCCTCGGCGGTCTGGTCGGGCTGTTCCTGCTGGGGCAGATGCACATGGTGCTGATCCTGCCAGGCGTAGTGCCGCACTTCTTTACCGGTGCCACAGCGGGCGTATTCGGCAATGCCACCGGCGGACGCCGCGGCGCGATGTTTGGTGCCTTTGCCAACGGTGTGCTGATCACCTTCCTGCCGGTTCTGTTGCTGCCGGTACTCGGTGCCCTGGGCTTTGCCAACGCCACGTTCTCTGACGCGGACTTCGGTGTCATCGGTATCCTGCTGGGTAATCTGGCTCGCTTCATGTCGAAAGAAGCCATTATGGCGCTGATCGTCGGGATCTTTGCCGTCCTCGTCGCTTACAACTATCTCGGTAAAAAACCTGCTGCGGCGAAAGCAGTCAGCGAAGAGTAATTCAGTCACTCATTACGTCTCTTATCACCCACCGGGAAACACCGTTCAGACCTGCCAGCAATGGCAGGTCTGGATAAGTGCTCACTAAAATAAGGACTCAAAAAGATGAAAGATGTCCACGAGGTTCGTTCTCTGGCCCGTCATATCCGCATCGAGACGCTGAAAATGCTGACCGGTCTGGGATTCGGGCATTATGGCGGCAGTATGTCAGTGGTGGAAACGCTGGCAGTGTTATACGGCGATGTCATGCGCATTGACCCGAAAAAACCTGACTGGCAGGAGCGCGATTATTTTGTGCTCTCCAAAGGTCATGCCGGTCCGGCGTTGTACGCCACGCTGGCGCTGAAAGGGTATTTTCCGGTCAGCGAACTGAAAACGCTGAATGAAAATGGCACCAAACTGCCAAGCCATCCCGATCGCCTGCGCACGACTGGCGTCGATGCCACCACCGGTTCGCTTGGGCAGGGCGTGTCTATTGCCGCCGGTATGGCGCTTTCTCACAAGCTGGCGGGCCGTACCAACCGCGTGTTCTGCATTCTCGGCGACGGTGAACTGAACGAGGGCCAGTGCTGGGAAGCCTTCCAGTTTATCGCGCACCATAATCTGCATAACCTGACGCTGTTTATTGATTACAACAAACAACAGCTCGACGGCACGCTGGATGAAGTGATCAGGCCTTTCGATCTGGCCGGTAAATTCAGCGCCTTTGGTTTTGATGTGCAAACCATCAAAGGCGACGATGTCGTCGCAATCAGCAATGCAGTCACGCCGGTGCGTCAGGGCGAGCAGCGTCCGCTGGTCGTGATCCTCGACAGCATTAAAGGGCAGGGCGTGACCTATCTTGAGCAACTGGCGAATTCCCACCATTTGCGCTTAACGCCGGATGTGAAACTGGAAATCGAAAATGCGATCGCTGAGCTGGAGGCCACCCATGTTTGAAGTCTCTCTGGAATTACAAAAAGACGCGGTGGAAATGCGTAAGGTTTACGCCAATACCGTGCGCGAAAAGATTGTTGAGAACACGCCGATCATCGCGCTGGAAGCGGATTTGATGAGCTCGATGGCGATGGACGGCGTGCATAAAGACCATCCTTCCCATGTCATTAACTGCGGCATCATGGAGGCCAACGTGATCGGCGTTGCCGCGGGACTATCACTTACTGGCCGCGTGCCGTTTGTGCATACGTTCACCGCTTTTGCCAGCCGCCGCTGCTTCGATCAGCTGTTTATGTCGTTGGATTACCAGAAGAATAACGTCAAAATTATTGCATCCGACGCTGGCGTCAGCGCCTGTCACAACGGCGGTACGCATATGTCCTTTGAAGATATGGGCATCGTGCGCGGGCTGGCGAACTCGGTAGTGATGGAAGTGACCGACGCCGTGATGTTCCGCGATATTCTGTTACAGCTGATGGATCTGAAAGGATTCTACTGGGTGCGGACAATACGTAAACAGGCGACGCAGGTTTATCAGGAAGGTTCGACCTTCACCATCGGTAAAGCGAATGTGCTGCGCGACGGGAAAGATGTGACGCTGATTGCCAACGGCATCATGGTGGCGGAAGCGCTGAAAGCGGCAGAGATGCTGGAGCGCGAGGGGGTGAGTGCGGCGGTGATAGACATGTTTACGCTCAAACCGATTGATAAAGACATCATCATTAAATACGCCGCCAAAACGGGCAAAATCATCACCTGCGAAAACCACAGTATTCACAACGGGCTGGGGTCAGCAGTCGCGGAAGTGCTGGTAGAAAACCATCCGGTGCCGATGCGTCGCGTTGGCGTGAAGGAGCGTTATGGACAGGTCGGAACCCAGGAGTTTTTACAGCAGGAATACGGGCTGACCGCCGAACATATTCTCGAGGCTGCAAAGCAGTTGCTGTGAGCGAGAAGTGAGGAAATCAGAAAATAAAAACGCCGACGAGATGTCGGCGTTTTGCTGTCTTGCATACTGTTATTCGGGCGTAAAATAATTCAGGGAATTATTTTGCTGCCTCTTCTGCCTGAGCAGACTGAATCGCAGTCAGTGCCACGGTGTAGACGATATCGTCAACCAGTGCGCCACGGGACAGGTCGTTAACCGGTTTGCGCATACCCTGCAGCATCGGCCCGATAGAGACCAGATCCGCAGAACGCTGTACCGCTTTGTAGGTGGTGTTACCGGTGTTCAGATCCGGGAAGATGAACACGGTCGCCTGACCTGCAACCGGTGAATTCGGTGCTTTGGACAGAGCAACGTCAGCCATGATCGCGGCATCGTATTGCAGAGGGCCATCGATGATCAGGTCAGGGCGTTTTTCCTGCGCCAGACGGGTCGCTTCACGCACTTTCTCAACGTCGCTGCCCGCGCCGGAATTACCGGTCGAGTAGGAAATCATCGCCACGCGCGGTTCGATACCGAATGCCGCAGCGGAATCCGCAGACTGGATCGCGATTTCAGACAGCTGTTCAGCCGTTGGATCCGGGTTGATCGCGCAGTCACCGTAAACCAGAACCTGGTCAGGCAGCAGCATGAAGAACACAGAAGACACCAGGGAGCTGCCCGGTGCGGTTTTAATCAACTGCAACGGTGGGCGGATGGTGTTAGCGGTGGTATGAACGGCACCGGAAACCAGACCGTCAACTTTGCCTTGTTCCAGCATCAGGGTGCCGAGAACTACGTTATCTTCCAGCTGCTCGCGCGCAACCACTTCGGTCATGCCTTTGCTTTTACGCAGCTCAACCAGACGCGCCACGTATTCTTCACGCACGGCAACCGGGTCGATGATTTCGATGCCTGCACCCAGAGTCACACCCTGAGCCGCGGCAACGCGTTTGATCTCATCCGGATTACCCAGCAGCACGCATTCTGCGATACCACGTTCAGCACAAAGTGCTGCCGCTTTTACGGTACGTGGCTCGTCGCCTTCCGGCAGAACGATACGTTTACCGGCTTTACGGGCCAGCTCGGTCAGCTGATAACGGAACGCTGGCGGAGAGAGACGGCGTGAACGCTCGGAGTGAGCGCTCAGAGACTCGATCCAGTCCGCGTTGATGTGAGAAGCCACATACTGTTGCAGTTTCTCTACGCGCTGATGGTCGTCCGCCGGGACTTCCAGATTGAAGCTTTGCAGGCTCAGGGACGTCTGCCAGGTGTTGGTGTCTACCATGAACACTGGCAGGCCAGTCTGGAAAGCACGTTCGCACAGGCTGTTAATGCGTTCGTCAATTTCGTAGCCACCGGTCAGCAGGATAGCGCCGATTTCCACGCCGTTCATTGCTGCCAGACAAGCTGATACCAGCACGTCTGGACGGTCAGCGGAGGTCACCAGCAATGAACCTGGACGGAAGTGCTCCAGCATATGTGGAATGCTGCGTGCGCAGAAGGTCACGGATTTCACGCGGCGGGTTTGCACGTCGCCTTCGTTGATGATGCGGGCATTCAGGTGTTTCGCCATGTCGATTGCGCGGGTGGCAATCAGCTCGAAGCTCCATGGAATGCAGCCCAGCACCGGCAGCGGACTGTTAGCGAACAGCTGAGTCGGGTCGATGTTCGCCACGCTGGCTTTGTTGGAATCATCAAAGATTTCAGAAAGGTCAGGACGTGTGCGGCCCTGATCGTCAACCGGGGCATTCAGTTTGTTGATGATAACGCCGGTGATGTTGGTGTTTTTACTGCCGCCGAAGCTGGAACGGGCCAGTTCGATACGTTCTTTCAGCTGCGCCGGAGAATCGTTGCCCAGCGCCAGAACGAAGACGATTTCTGCGTTCAGGGTTTTAGCGATTTCATAGTTCAGCGCGTTAGCAAACTGATGTTTACGCGTTGGGACCAGACCTTCCACCAGCACCACTTCTGCGTCTTTGGTGTTTTCGTGATAACGCGCGATGATTTCTTCCATCAGCACGTCTTGCTGGTTTGAACTGAGCAGCGCTTCAACGTGGCTCATTTTCAGCGGTTCAGCTGCGGTCACGGAAGAGTTAGCGCGAATGATGGTGGTGGTTTGATCAGGTGCATCGCCGCCGGCACGTGGCTGTGCGATCGGTTTGAAGATGCTCAGGCTGACGCCTTTTTGTTCCATTGCACGGATCACGCCGAGGCTGACGCTGGTCAGACCAACGCTGGTGCCTGTGGGGATCAACATAATTGTACGGGACACGGCTAAACCTCTTTAACGGTTGCCAGGCAGAGACGGTCGCAGGTTTGTGCAGAGGAGATAATGATCAGCATAAGCGCGATGATTATCCTGCGCGGTGCGTCCAAACGGGCGGCGTTTGCCTTGAGTTAAAAAATCACTGCCAGCAATCGCTGGCAGTGTTGAATCGGATTATGCGGTCAGACGTGCGGCGTCTTGCGCAATCACCAGCTCTTCATTGGTTGGGATAACCAGAGCGGTGCGGGTGCCTTCTTTATTGATGGCACCGGATTTGCCAAAGCGTGCTGCAAGGTTGCGTTCGTGGTCAACTTCAAAGCCTAACAGGCCCAGTTTTCCAAGAGACAGTTCGCGCACCATGGCTGCGTTTTCGCCGATACCGCCGGTGAAGACTACCGCGTCCAGACGACCTTCCATCAGTGAGGTATAGCTACCGATGTATTTCGCCAGACGGTGGCAGAATACGTCCATTGCACGTTTGGCATCAGGTTTGGTGGTGTAGTTGTCTTCAACGTAACGACAGTCGCTGGTGACTTCGGTCAGGCCCAGCAGACCAGATTCTTTGGTCAGCATTTTGTTGATTTGATCAACGCTCATGCCCAGAGAGTCGTGCAGGTGGAAAATGATCGCCGGGTCGATGTCACCGCTGCGGGTGCCCATCACCAGACCTTCCAGCGGGGTCAGACCCATGGAAGTATCGACGCATTTACCGTTACGGATTGCGCTGACGGAACCGCCGTTACCCAGGTGGCAAGTGATCAGGTTCACTTCTTCCACTGGTTTATTCAGCATTTTCGCGGCTTCCTGCGTCACATAGAAGTGGCTGGTGCCGTGTGCGCCATAACGACGGACGTGATGATCGCGGTACAGCTTGTACGGGAGAGCGTACAGGTAAGATTCTTCTGGCATGGTCTGATGGAAAGCGGTGTCGAAAACGGCAACGTTTTTGTCAGCCAGTTTAGGGAAAGATTTCAGCGCTTCGTCGATACCAATCAGGTGAGCCGGGTTGTGCAGCGGTGCAAACGGGATAGATTCTTTGATGCCTTCGATAACAGCATCGTTGATCAGCATGGACTTGGTCAGCTTTTCGCCGCCATGAACGATACGGTGGCCAATGGCAACCAGCTCTGCGGACAGCTCAGGTTTTTTGCTCAGGATCTTGTTAACGATGAATTTCAGCGCTTCACTGTGTGCGGCACCCGCACCCAACGCGGCTTCTTCTTTGCCACCGTCCATTTTCCACTTAATGCGCGCTTCTGGCAGGTGGAAGCATTCGGCTAAACCTGAAATGTGCTCTTCGCCGTTCACAGCATCAATGATTGCGAACTTAAGGGAAGAACTACCACAGTTAAGAACCAGTACAAGCTTACTCGACATGGAAGTACCTATTTATTGTTGGTGCTGTTTAAGGAAAAAAACAAAACACATGGTTAATAAATCGTCAGTCTGACATCAAGCGTAGCGCATAATGGCGGTGACAATTATGATTAACATCATGCCAGAGAGCCAAAGCAGGCATGATAATGAAAAAGCTAAAGAATCGCAGGACGCCGGTTTTATTTGTGCATATCCATCGCCGAAGAGTGATGGCGCAGTGCACAAAATGTCTCTGTTTTACGTCTTTAGAATGTTATCTGTTAGTAAAAACCCTAACAAAGAATACAATTAGTAATTACAAAACACCTCAGCCCGAGGCACTATGCTTAATGATGAGGGTGTAAATGCTGCGACAGGATACCGGCACGTTTCAGCAAAAACAAAATATATTTTATCGTGGTAAACTCCAGTTTGTGTTTTACAAATATTTTTTAATTATTACACGTGAAGTTGAGGTGCAATTATGACGAGTAAGCCAACAGGCTCTGTAAGCTGGTTCCAGGTATTCCAGCGTGGGCAGCATTATATGAAAACATGGCCGTCTGATAAGCGCCTGGCTCCGGTATTTCCGGAAAACCGGATCTCCACAGCGACCCGTTTTGCGGTGCGCTTTATGCCACCGGTCGCGATTTTCACGCTGACCTGGCAGATAGCCCTCGGCGGCCAGCTTGGCCCCGCGGTCGCCACGGCGATATTTGCCTGTAGTTTGCCAATGCAAGGACTGTGGTGGCTCGGCCGCCGTTCACTGACGCCGTTGCCGCCAACATTGCTGAGCTGGTTCCACGATGTTCGCAACAAACTCGCCGAAGCCGGTCAGGCCCTCGCACCAGTGGAAGGCACCCCGACCTATCAGGCACTCGCGGACGTTCTGAAACGTGCGTTCAAGCAGCTCGATAAAACCTTTCTAGACGATCTGTAAGACGTTTCTCCCCCCGCTTACGTTCTCAGCTTCATAATTGTTAAGCTTCGCTGCAGTGCATATTGACCGGAGGAAAGTCTCCTCCGGTGATTATTTCACATGAGATCCAGACCCAAATCAAAGAATGGTGTGCTTGCGATTTCGCAGAAGTTTGCGCTATGCCATGCTTTGCTCATTATGCAGACATGAGGATTTTCACGATGGAAATGACTAACGCGCAACGCCTGATCTTGTCGAATCAATACAAAATGATGACCATGCTGGATCCCGATAACGCCGAACGCTATCGCCGTTTGCAAACGGTGATCGAACGCGGTTTCGGCTTGCAAATGCGCGAGCTTGACAGGGACTTCGGTGAACTGCCGGAAGAAACCTGCCGCACCGTGATTAACATTATGGAAATGCACCATGCGATGCAGGTGTCCTGGACCAATCTGAAAGACACTCAGGGTCTGGATCGCCGCCGTATCGATTTTCTCGGCTTTGACGCTGCCACAGAATCCCGCTTTTTAAGCTATGTTCGCTTTATGGTGAACACCGAAGGACGTTACACTGACTTTGACGCTGGCACCCATGGGTTTAACTCGCAGACCAAAATGTGGGATAAATACCAGCGTATGTTGGCGGTCTGGCAATCGTGCCCGCGTCAGTATCATCTGAGCGCCGTCGAGATAGCGCAAATTATTAATGCCTGATTTGAATTAACTAAAGAGGAATGACCTGTGGAGTGTAAAGGTTTTTTGTTCGACCTTGATGGAACGTTAGTGGATTCATTACCGGCCGTTGAGCGTGCATGGGTTAACTGGGCACTCAGTTGGGGAGTCAGCCCGCAGGACGTTCTGGCCTTTATTCACGGCAAACAGGCGATCACCTCTTTACGTCACTTCATGACCGGTGAAAGTGAGGAGACGATTCAGAAAGAGTTTCTGAAGCTGGAAAAAATCGAAGCCACTGACACCGAAGGCGTCTGTGCGCTGCCGGGTGCACATTTATTGTTAAGCGAACTGAATCGCCAGAATATTCCATGGGCGATTGTGACATCAGGCTCAATGCCGGTTGCCAGTGCGCGCCATGCCGCGGCGCATCTGCCCGCGTCGGAAGTGTTCATTACCGCCGAGCAGGTTAAACACGGCAAACCTCAGCCAGATGCCTATTTACTTGGCGCAGAGCGTTTAGGTCTGGCACCGCATGAGTGCGTCGTAGTGGAAGATGCCGCGGCAGGCGTAATGGCCGGTCTGGCGGCAGGCTGCAAAGTGATTGCGGTGAATGCGCCCGACGATACGCCGGGGATCGAGAATGTCGATTTCGAACTCACCACGCTGGAAGTTCTGCTGGTGAACAGTACAGAGCAGGGCGTCACAGTGAGCCTGCGTTAATTCATATTGTTGATTAAAAGTACACATTCATTGACCTGAACCTCGCTCCGGCGGGGTTTTTTTATGCCATGCTAAAACCGATTTTAAGTTTTCCAACTCAACGCAAAAGGAGTTTGTTTTGACCGGTGAATTAATCTGGGTTGTGGTTCTGCTGCTGATTGCGATGGTGCTGTTCGCGCGCAATACGCTGCGCATGGACATCGTCGCTTTGCTGGTCATTATTGCCTTTGTGCTCAGTGGTACGCTGACTCTTAACGAAGCGCTGGCCGGATTTAGCGATCCGAACGTGATTTTGATCGCTGCTTTGTTTGTCGTCGGTCACGGACTGGTGCGAACTGGCGTGGCGTATCAGGTAGGTGACTGGCTAATGAAAGTCGCCGGTCACAGTGAAATCCGGATGCTGATTTTGCTGATGCTGACTGTCGCCGGGCTGGGTGCATTTATGAGCTCCACCGGCGTGGTAGCAATCTTTATTCCGGTGGTGATCAGCGTTTCTGCCCGCATGAAAACCTCGCCGGCGCGGCTGATGATGCCGCTGAGTTTTGCCGGTCTCATCAGCGGCATGATGACGCTGGTCGCCACGCCGCCGAATATGGTGGTGAACAGCGAGCTGTTGCGGGAAGGATTTGACGGTTTTGGCTTCTTTGGCGTCACGCCGGTAGGGCTTGTGGTGCTTGTCATGGGTATCGGATATATGCTGATCGCCCGTCGGTGGTTGTCTGCCGAAGAGGCCTCGCAGGATAAACAGCGCTGGAAGCGCCGCACTTTCCGCGATCTGATCCGCGATTATCAGCTCAACGGACGCGCGAGGAGGATGACCATCCGTCCCGGCTCACCGCTGGTGGGGCGCACGCTCGACGATCTGCATCTGCGTTCCCGCTATGGCGCCAACGTGGTGGGGATCGAGCGCTGGCGCAAGTTCCGCCGCGTGATGGTCAGCGCGACCGGTAACACGGAATTGTGCGCCCGCGACGTGCTTCTGCTCGATATGACGGATCCCGATATTTCCGTCAGACAAATGTGTATCGATGAAATGCTGGAGCCCATGGTGCTGCGTGGCGAATATTTCGCCGAGCAGTCCCGCGATGTCGGGATGGCGGAAGTGTCGCTGATCCCTGATTCTGAGTTGTTGGGCAAAACTTTACGCGATGTGGCGTTTCGCTCCACGTACGGTCTGAACGTGGTGGGCATCCGCCGACAAGGCGAAGCGCTGCCGGGCAAACTGGTCGATGAGGAATTGCAGCTCGGCGACATGTTACTGGTGATTGGCGACTGGAAACTGATCCGCCAGCTTCAGCAGCAGATGCATGATTTCATTGTGCTCAGCCTGCCCGCCGAAGTGGATGACGTCGCTCCGGCACTCAGCCAGGCACCTCATGCGCTGTTCTGTCTGGCCCTGATGGTCGCACTGATGCTAACCGACGACGTGCCAAATGCCATTGCGGCAATCGTCGCCTGTCTGCTGATGGGAAAATTTCGCTGTATCACAATGGAAGGTGCGTATCGGGCCATTCACTGGCCGAGTTTGCTGCTGATCGTCGGGATGATGCCGTTCGCACTGGCGCTGCAAAAAACCGGCGGCGTGGCCCTGATTGTCGAAGGTCTGATGCAGGTGAGTGGCGGTTATGGACCGTACATGATGCTGCTGAGTTTGTTTGTCCTTTGCGCCACCATCGGGTTGTTTATTTCCAATACGGCGACGGCGGTACTGATGGCGCCGATCGCTATCGCGGCGGCGCATCAGATGGGCGTATCGCCATACCCGTTCACGATGATTATCGCTATTGCGGCTTCGGCGGCATTTATGACGCCGGTGTCATCTCCGGTGAATACGCTGGTAATGGTACCGGGGAATTACCGCTTTGGTGATTTCCTGCGTATCGGGGTGCCTTTCACGTTGCTGGTGATGGCCGTCAGCGTGTTTCTGGTGCCGGTACTCTATCCGTTTTGATTCACGGCCATGTTGAAAGCCCATCGCGCTGACCATCTATGACGGTCAGAGCGATTCATCGAGGCTGATTTCGTCCAGGGAAAGGCTAAAGCTCGGGACGAAGATCTCCATGAAGTAATCCATCTCCGGGCTTTTACGGTCGGCCAGCGTTTTTTCCAGACGCGCCTTAGCCAGCGTGAATTCGTTGTTACCCGCCGACAACTCTTCCAGACATTTCAGATAGGCGCACAGCGCGTCCGCCTGTTTTACAGTCAGTTTTTCGTCATCGCTGTAGTAATGCTCATCGATCAGCGGGCGGAAATCCTCCTGCAATTCTTCAGGCAACATCTCAATCAGCTTTTGCTGAGCAATCTTTTCGATCTTTTTGTATTCATGCGCGATCTGCGGATTGTAATACTTGATAGGTGTCGGCATGTCGCCGGTCAGCACTTCGCTGGCATCGTGATACATCGCGAGCAGGGCGACGCGTTCGACGTTCAGGTTGCCATCAAATTTGCGGTTTTTAATCACGGCCAGTGCGTGAGCCACGAAGGCGACTTGCAAGCTATGCTCGGAGACGTTTTCGGTGCGTACATTACGCATCAGCGGCCAGCGGCTAATCAGTTTCAGGCGGGAAAGGTGGGCGAAGAAATGGCTCTGATTCATAGCACTCTCATTAATAACGGCAAATGAGTGTCCATTGTGAGGAGTGTGAAGGCAATCGGCAAGTGTGATCAGAAAGATAAAACAGGGCGCAGAATTCTGCGCCCTGGGGAATTACTGACGGTAGGTTTCTAGGAACCGGCCCAGTTTATTAATTGCCATTTCCAGCTCATCGACGCGCGGCAGCGTCACGATACGAACGTGATCCGGATACGGCCAGTTGAACGCCGACCCCTGCACCAGCAGAACTTTTTGCTGTAACAGCAAATCCAGCACCAGTTTCTGGTCGTCATGAATATTGAAACGTTTGGCGTCGATACGAGGGAACATATACAGCGCACCTTTCGGTTTCACGCAGGAGACGCCGGGGATTTGGTTGATCAGTTCCCACGCGCGGTCACGCTGTTCCACCAGACGACCGCCCGGCTGAATAAATTCATTAATACTCTGATAACCGCCCAGCGCTGTCTGAATCGCGTGCTGCATCGGCACGTTGGCGCAAAGGCGCATGGAGGCCAACATTTCCAGCCCTTCAATGTAGCCCTTGGCGTGTTTCTTCGGTCCGTTCAGGACCATCCAGCCCTGACGAAAACCGGCGACGCGGTAGGTTTTCGACAGCCCGTTAAAAGTGACGGTCAGCAAATCCGGTGCCAGTGACGCAATAGAGATGTGCTGGGCTTCGTCGTACAGGATTTTGTCGTAGATTTCGTCGGCGAAAATGATCAGGTTGTGTTCGCGGGCGATATCCACGATCTGCATCAGCAGTTCTCTGCTGTAAACCGCACCGGTCGGGTTATTCGGGTTGATTATCACGATACCGCGGGTGCGCGGGGTGATTTTGTCGCGAATATCGGCGATGTCAGGGAACCAGTCGGCGCCTTCATCACACAGATAGTGCACCGCATTACCGCCAGATAGAGAAACTGCCGCAGTCCATAACGGGTAATCGGGAGCCGGTACCAGCATTTCGTCGCCGGTATTAAGCAGCGCCTGCATTGACTGAACGATCAGCTCCGAAACGCCGTTACCGATGTAAATATCTTCCACCGTCATGTCACGCATGTCGCGTGCCTGATAGTGCTGCATGATGGCTTTACGTGCGGAGAACAGGCCTTTAGAGTCACAGTACCCTTGCGCGGTCGGCAGGTTGCGGATGACGTCTACCAGAATTTCATCAGGTGCATCGAAACCAAAAGGCGCGGGATTGCCGATATTCAGTTTGAGGACTTTGTTACCTTCTTCTTCAAGACGTTTTGCTTCTTTGAGCACCGGGCCGCGAATGTCATAGCAGACGTTGTCCAGTTTGCGGGATTTTTCAATCGGGGACATGTAAATGTGAGCCTTTTGCAGTAAAGCCTGTTCTTCCCTGGCGCACAGCGCCGTAGAACAGTGCGAAGCGGCCAATTTACTCTCCAGAGTCGGGCATGAGAAGGGCTGCGCACCGTTTTGGTGAAAAACAGTAGGAAAAGCGCGGGTGTTGGGGATTTCTGTTTCGTTTGGGGTTTTGAATTGGTGTGTTAATTTGCCAATTAGGTTATTGGTAGTTTTAAATTCTGCCAACGCCTGATTTGTGACCGAAAAATTCACTGTTTTGACTGCCTGACAGGTGATTAGCTGACAGGAGTTTGTAGGTAATTTGCACAGTACATCACTAAAACTTACTAAACCTCGATAAATTCTGAAAAAAAATCCCCTGATTTTGAGATTCAGGCACAAATCATGAAGACGAATATGTTTTATTTATCTAATGATTATTAATAACCGCTGGATGAATGATCATAAGATAAGCCTGTCGGCGTATGTATTTTGTCAGGTTTTATAAATACGTTCTTTACCTATATTTGATCAATTGGCTATAAAGAATTTTGGCAGGGTGTAGAAAAATCTTAATGTCAGTTAAACTGATTTTTTGCGAAGAGTAATGGATATCCTCGTGAGTTAATGAATTTGTTGAAGTATATTTTTATACATCACAAGTGAATAATTAATGTTGCTTATGGTTTTGGGGCGATGATAGCGCTCAATCGCAGGCGGCAGCAGGGAAGTTGCCTGAAAAGATGTCGGTTAATTAGTCAAAATGGTCTATTCTTTTTTTATTAAGATTATCTAATCATTCACCCTTTGTGTGGAATTTCTGCATCTGCATTTAAGGGGATGAAAACGGCTTTAATGAAAACTTTCATGCACAAATATTTCTCAATCTTGCTTATCAAATGAGTGAGTATCTGTCATATCTGGTATTCTGCTTATTGCGGGTACTTTGACGCATCATCAGGGTAGCTTGTTATTAGATTCTATAAAGCGAAGAAAAACTATGACAAATGCAAATCGTCCAATCCTCAATCTCGACCTTGACCTGTTGAGGACATTTGTAGCTGTAGCGGATTTAAATACGTTCGCTGCAGCAGCTGCTGCCGTGTGTCGTACTCAGTCGGCGGTCAGTCAACAAATGCAACGTCTTGAACAACTTGTTGGAAAAGAACTGTTTGCCAGACATGGACGTAATAAATTATTAACTGAACACGGCATTCAGTTATTGGGGTATGCACGGAAAATTCTTCGTTTTAACGATGAAGCCTGCACCTCTTTGATGTACAGCAATGTCCAGGGCGGGATCACCATCGGTGCATCCGATGATACTGCCGACACTATTTTGCCTTTCCTGCTCAGTCGCGTGACGTCTGTGTACCCAAAATTGTCTATCGACGTTCGGGTGAAACGCAGTCCGTTTATGTTATCCATGCTGGAAAGCGAAGAAATCGATCTGGCCATCACCACGATGACGGGCACCGACCATCCGCATATTGTACTGAGAACCTCACCGACGCTGTGGTACTGCTCGGCTGACTTTGCCTATCCTTCCGGCGACAGCGTGCCGCTGGTGGTGCTTGATGAGCCTAGCCCTTACCGTCAGATGGCAACGGAGTATCTCAATCAGGCTGGTATCCCGTGGCGCATTGCCTATGTTGCATCTACCTTGTCTGCAATTCGCGCCGCCGTGCGTGCCGGGCTTGGCGTGACCGCACGACCTATCGAAATGATGAGCCCGGAATTGCGTGTGTTGGGTGAACAGGACGGCTTGCCGCGTCTGCCGGATACGCAATACGTATTGTATAAAAATGCCCGTTGCACCAATGAACTCGCCATGGCCATTTTTAACGCGGTAGAGCAGGGGAATGATCCCTATTCTCTGAGCGCCTACGGTCCTCGTCCTGTCGTTGATGACGATCAGGAGCTGGTGGCTGATTCAAAAAGTTAATACATTTGGCCTGCTTTACTTTCCGCCCATGGTTGTAAAGGGCGGAGGTAAAGGCATCTACTCCTTTTGGATAGTAAAACCTTTCCTTTTAGTGGTTTTGTTTACCATTTTCTCTCAAAGTGCCTTTTTCCCCTGTTAATCCGTCTCATCCCACGCTGTGACTGTTTCCATCATCAATAAGCACCTCACTAAATTGCCTAAATATCGACGTTTTTTCACATTAACAATAACCAGTGTTTTTTGCCGTAATCCGCTTGCTGCTTTCTGTAATTCAACAAAACTTGTTAAAAATATGGCTTTTTTGCTGTCGAAATTGACAGAACTCTGACCTGGATCAAAAAAATAACCCTAATAAGAGAGTGGAAGCGCTGTCTATTCCTGCGACAATAGGAAAGTGAGAAAGATGTCATAACTCCCGTCACAGGCTCATGCTTTATCACGGTATTTAACTGACACGATTTAGCTTAAGTGTCGGCGCATGATATGTTAATTAAATGATAAGCATGTAAACTAATGTGGAGATACTTTTGTCAAAGTTGACAAAAGGTTATAGAAAAGGGTAAAAAGCCCACAACAAATCACTGGCTTAATGCCTTATTGAGCCGTGAACTGTGTGGTTATTAATCCTTCCCTTGAATCGATGTGGTACGCAAACTGCCGATCCCATAGAGCAGATGCCAGAGTGCCACTTTTGATGAGTAAGCAATGCGTATGTCAACAGCCACTGAAGTCATCGCTCAACACTGGGCGTTCGCCGTTTTTCTTGTCGTTGCCGTTGGGCTTTGTTGCCTGATGTTACTGGGCGCCGCGTTCCTTGGCGGGAGAGCCAGAGCACGCTACAAAAACACGCCTTTTGAATCAGGTATCGCCTCGGTGGGCACCGCCCGCCTGCGTCTTTCCGCTAAGTTCTACCTGGTCGCCATGTTTTTCGTCATTTTCGACGTTGAAGCCTTGTATCTGTACGCATGGTCAACGTCTATTCGCGAAAGCGGCTGGACCGGATTCGTAGAAGCCACCATTTTCATTTTGGTACTGCTGGCTGGTTTGTTTTATCTGGTGCGTATTGGCGCACTGGACTGGACACCAACACGTTCGAAAGGACCTGTTAAACCAAGCCCGGCGATTAATACCAACAGTCACCCTCAGTAAGTCATAGCGAGGCAATAAGATGGAATATACGCTCACCCGCGTAGACCCGGACGGTGAGAACGACCGTTACCCCCTGCAGAATCAGGAGGTCGTCGGCGATCCTCTTCAGGAGCAGGTTAAGCGCAGCGTTTTCATGGGAAACCTTCAGGAATCACTGCACGGCATGGTGAACTGGGGACGCAAAAACTCCCTCTGGCCTTACAACTTCGGCCTTTCCTGCTGCTACGTAGAAATGGTGACGTCATTCACTGCGGTGCATGACGTTGCGCGTTTTGGCGCAGAAGTCTTGCGTGCTTCGCCACGTCAGGCCGATTTCATGGTGGTTGCAGGCACCTGCTTCACCAAGATGGCCCCCGTTATTCAACGTTTGTACGACCAGATGCTCGAACCGAAATGGGTGATTTCGATGGGCGCCTGTGCGAACTCAGGCGGCATGTACGATATTTATTCAGTGGTGCAGGGCGTGGATAAGTTCCTGCCTGTCGATGTGTATATCCCTGGATGCCCTCCGCGTCCTGAGGCTTACATGCAGGCGCTATTGCTGCTGCAGGAATCTATCGGTAAAGAACGCCGCCCATTGTCATGGGTCGTCGGCGATCAGGGTGTTTACCGCGCGAATATGCAGTCTGAAAAAGAGCGTAAACGTGCTGAACGCATAGCCGTGACAAATCTGCGTTCGCCGGACGAGATTTAACACTGCGGTCTGAGAGTCAACCCTGAGGGGTGGTAAACCCCTTACGGCATAAATGACCATTTAGTGTGGTGAAAAAAATATGACAGATTTGACGACGCAAAATACCGCCCTGCCAGCATGGCATACCCGTGATCATCTTGATGATCCGGTGATTGGCGAGTTGCGTAACCGTTTTGGGCCCGAGGCCTTTACTGTTCAGCCGACCCGCACCGGAATTCCCGTGGTGTGGTTCAAACGTGAACAGATCCTGGAAGCGATTACCTTTTTACGAAAACAGCCAAAACCTTACGTCATGCTGTTCGACCTGCATGGCGTTGATGAGCGTTTACGTACCCACCGCGACGGTTTACCGGCCGCGGATTTTTCCGTTTTCTACCATCTGATCTCTGTCGAGCGTAATCGCGACATCATGCTCAAGGTGGCATTGGCTGAAAACGATCTCCATGTTCCGACTCTGACCAAAGTATTCCCGAATGCTAACTGGTACGAGCGCGAAACCTGGGAAATGTTTGGTATTACCTTCGATGGCCACCCGCACCTGACGCGCATCATGATGCCGCAGACGTGGGAAGGGCACCCGTTGCGTAAAGACTATCCGGCACGCGCCACCGAGTTCGATCCTTATGAGCTGACCAAGCAAAAAGAAGAACTCGAGATGGAAGCGCTGACCTTCAAGCCGGAAGACTGGGGAATGAAGCGCGGCACCGAAAACGAGGACTTCATGTTCCTCAACCTCGGACCTAACCATCCGTCTGCGCACGGTGCGTTCCGCATCATCCTGCAGCTTGATGGCGAAGAAATTGTCGACTGTGTACCGGACGTCGGTTACCACCACCGTGGTGCTGAGAAGATGGGCGAGCGCCAGTCATGGCACAGCTACATTCCATACACGGACCGTATCGAATACCTCGGCGGTTGCGTTAACGAGATGCCATACGTACTGGCTGTTGAAAAACTGGCGGGTATCGTCGTGCCGGATCGCGTTAACACCATCCGCGTGATGCTGTCTGAACTGTTCCGTATCAACAGCCACCTGCTGTACATCTCTACGTTTATTCAGGACGTGGGCGCGATGACGCCAGTGTTCTTCGCCTTTACCGATCGTCAGAAAATTTACGATCTGGTGGAAGCGATCACCGGTTTCCGTATGCACCCGGCCTGGTTCCGTATTGGTGGCGTTGCACACGACCTGCCGAAAGGCTGGGAGCGTCTGCTGCGTGAATTCCTTGACTGGATGCCAGCCCGTCTGGATTCCTACGTCAAGGCAGCGCTGAAAAACACCATTCTGATTGGACGTTCCAAAGGCGTAGCAGCATACAACGCCGATGATGCGCTGGCGTGGGGCACCACCGGTGCTGGCCTGCGTGCGACCGGGATCGACTTCGATGTCCGCAAATGGCGTCCATATTCAGGTTACGAAAACTTCGATTTTGAAGTGCCGGTCGGCGATGGCGTCAGTGATTGCTATTCCCGCGTGATGCTAAAAGTGGAAGAGCTTCGTCAGAGCCTGCGCATTCTGGAACAGTGCTACAAAAACATGCCGGAAGGCCCGTTCAAGGCGGATCACCCGCTGACCACGCCGCCACCGAAAGAGCGTACGCTGCAACACATCGAAACCCTGATCACTCACTTCCTGCAAGTGTCGTGGGGTCCGATCATGCCTGCGCAAGAATCTTTCCAGATGGTTGAAGCCACCAAAGGGATCAACAGCTACTACCTGACCAGTGACGGCAGCACCATGAGCTACCGCACGCGCGTCCGTACGCCAAGCTTCCCGCATTTGCAGCAGATCCCGTCCGTAATCCGTGGCAGCCTGGTATCCGACCTGATCGTGTATCTGGGCAGTATCGATTTTGTAATGTCAGATGTGGACCGCTAACGATGACAGATATCAATAAAGACTCAGGCGTTCAGTACATCAACATCAGCGAGCCGGTGGTTACTCCGGTATTTGAGCTGAGTGATGCTGAACGTGAAGCGATTGAACACGAGAAACATCACTACGAAGATGCCCGTGCGGCCTCCATCGAAGCGTTGAAGATCGTGCAAAAAGCGCGTGGCTGGGTGCCTGACGGCGCTATCTACGCGATCTCCGATGTTCTGGGCATTCCAGCCAGCGACGTGGAAGGTGTGGCAACGTTTTACAGCCAAATCTTCCGCCAGCCGGTAGGTCGCCATGTGATCCGTTACTGTGACAGCGTGGTGTGCCACATCACCGGTTATCAGGGGATCCAGGCCGCTCTGGAACAACAGTTGCACATCAAGCCGGGTGAAACGACCGAAGACGGACGTTTTACTCTGCTGCCGACCTGTTGCCTTGGCAACTGTGACAAAGGCCCGTCGATGATGATCGATGAGGACACGCACAGCCGCCTGACACCAGAAGCTATCGGCCAGCTACTGGAGCGCTATGTATGACAATCAACGGTTATACGCCAAGACACATTGAACGCACGCCGGAAATGCATCCGCTGACCTGGCGTATGCGTGACGATGAGCAGCCGGTCTGGCTCGACGAATACCGCAGTAAAAACGGTTACGTCGGCGCAGAGAAGGCGCTCAAAAGCATGGCGCAGGATGAGATAGTCAATCTGGTAAAAGACGCTGGCCTGAAAGGGCGCGGCGGCGCAGGTTTCTCCACCGGTCTGAAGTGGAGCCTGATGCCAAAAGACGAAAGCATGAATATCCGCTATCTGCTGTGTAACGCCGATGAGATGGAACCCGGTACGTACAAAGACCGCATGCTGATGGAGCAAATGCCGCACCTGCTGGTTGAAGGCATGCTGATCTCGGCTTTCGCGCTGAAATCTTACCGTGGCTACATCTTCCTGCGTGGTGAATACATCGAAGCTGCTGTGAATCTGCGTCGCGCGATTGCGGAAGCCACAGAAGCGGGTCTGTTGGGTAAAAATATTCTCGGTACCGGTTTTGACTTTGAACTTATCGTCCACACCGGTGCGGGTCGTTATATCTGCGGTGAAGAAACCGCGCTGATTAACTCACTCGAAGGCCGCCGCGCTAACCCGCGTTCCAAGCCACCGTTCCCGGCCTCTGCCGGTGCCTGGGGGAAACCGACCTGTGTGAACAACGTCGAAACCCTGTGCAACGTGCCTGCCATTTTGGAGCACGGCGTGGATTGGTACAAAGGCATGTCAGCGGGCAAAAGCGAAGATGCGGGTACAAAACTGATGGGCTTCTCCGGCCGGGTGAAAAATCCGGGCGTTTGGGAATTGCCTTTCGGAACGACTGCACGTGAAATTCTTGAAGACTATGCCGGCGGTATGCGCGATGGCCTGAAATTTAAAGCCTGGCAACCGGGCGGCGCAGGGACAGACTTCCTGACCGCTGATCATCTGGATCTGCCGATGGATTTCGCCAGTATCGGCAAAGCCGGTAGTCGTCTGGGTACTGCGCTGGCGATGGCCGTCGATCACGAAATAGGCATGGTACCGCTGGTACGTAACCTGGAAGAGTTCTTCGCCCGTGAATCTTGTGGCTGGTGTACCCCGTGCCGCGATGGTTTGCCGTGGAGTGTGAAGATCCTGCGCGCGCTGGAGCGTGGTGAAGGCCAGCCGGGAGATATCGAAACTCTCGAACAGCTTTGCCGCCAACTGGGTCCGGGCAAAACCTTCTGCGCACACGCGCCGGGTGCCGTGGAGCCATTGCAGAGTGCGATTAAATATTTCCGGGAAGAGTTCGAGGCGGGCATCGCCAAACAGCATTACAGCAACGCGCGGGCGATTGGCGGTATTCAGCCAAACAACCTGCTGAAACAGCGTTGGTAGTGAAGGCAACAGGCAGCGGACGTGAGCCCGCTGTGCGCGAAATCCCAAAACAAGGGACGCGCTGTCGATTGATAGACGCCAACCCGGCAAGAATTTTTGATTAACGCCCGCCGTCAGGTGGGCCACGTGGAAGCATGCTGACTATGGCTACGATTCATGTAGACGGCAAAGAATACGATGTAGACGGAGCGGACAACCTGTTGCAGGCTTGCCTCTCTCTCGGCCTCGATATTCCTTATTTTTGCTGGCATCCGGCGCTGGGAAGCGTCGGCGCTTGCCGCCAATGTGCGGTTAAGCAATACCAAAACGCGGAAGATACGCGCGGTCGTCTGGTGATGTCATGTATGACACCAGCGTCCGATGGCACCTTCATTTCCATCGACGACGGCGAAGCGAAAGAGTTTCGTGAGAGCGTTGTGGAATGGCTGATGACCAACCACCCGCATGACTGCCCGGTGTGTGAGGAAGGCGGTAACTGTCACCTGCAGGATATGACAGTGATGACCGGCCACAGTATGCGCCGTTACCGCTTCACCAAGCGTACCCATAACAACCAGGATCTCGGCCCGTTCATCTCTCACGAAATGAACCGCTGTATCGCCTGCTACCGTTGTGTCCGTTACTACAAGGATTACGCCGACGGCACCGATCTGGGTGTATATGGCGCGCACGACAACGTCTACTTCGGTCGCCCGGAAGATGGCCCGCTGGAAAGCGAGTTCTCCGGTAACCTGGTAGAAGTCTGTCCGACCGGTGTGTTTACCGATAAGACCCACTCCGAACGCTACAACCGTAAATGGGACATGCAGTTTGCGCCAAGCATCTGCCAGCAATGTTCCGTTGGCTGTAACACCAGCCCGGGTGAGCGTTATGGCGAATTGCGTCGAATCGAAAACCGTTACAACGGTACCGTAAACCACTACTTCCTTTGCGACCGTGGTCGTTTCGGTTATGGCTACGTCAACCTGAAAGATCGTCCTAAGAAGCCATTGCAGTTACGTGGCAACGACTGGATCGAACTTAACGCCGAACAGGCGATGCAGGGCGCGGCGGATATCCTCCGTCAGGCGAAGAAAACCATCGGTATCGGTTCTCCGCGTGCCAGCCTTGAAAGCAACTTTGCACTGCGCGAACTGGTGGGAGCCGAAAACTTCTACACCGGTATTAATGCCGCAGAGCAGGGCCGTCTGCAATTGATGCTCAACGTATTGCGCAACAGCGGTGTTCACACACCTGCGCTGCGTGAAATTGAAGAGTACGATGCGGTGCTGGTGCTGGGCGAAGACCTGACGCAGACCGGCGCACGTATCGCGCTGTCTGTTCGTCAGGCAGTAAAAGGTAAAGCACGCGCGATGGCCGCCGCTCAGCGTGTGGCTGACTGGCAAATCGCTGCGGTGCAAAACATCGGTCAGCATGCTAAACACCCGCTGTTTATCACCAACGTAGACAACACCAAACTCGACGATATCGCGGCTTACAATTACCGTGCGCCGGTAGATGAGCAGGCCCGTTTCGGCTTCGCTATCGCCCACGCGCTGGACAATTCAGCCCCGGCGGTCAACGATCTGGCCGATGGCCTGAACAAGAAAATCGACGTGATCGTGCAGGCACTGACCGGTGCGCGCAAGCCACTGATCATCACCGGTTCCAACGCCGGTTCTGACGCTATCATTGAAGCGGCGGCAAACATTGCCAAAGCACTGAAAGTGGCAGGCAGCGATGTCGGCATTACTTTCGTAGCTTCGGCCGCCAACAGCATCGGCCTGTCGATGATCGGCGGTGGATCGCTTGATGAAGCTCTTGAGTTACTGACTCAGGGCGACGCAGACAGCGCCATCGTGATGGAAAACGACCTTTATCGTCAGGCACCTGAAGCGAAAGTGGATGCTGCGCTGGCCAACGTGCAGAACCTTTTGGTCGTTGACCATCAGCGCACGCGCATTATGGATAAAGCCACTCTGATCCTGCCTGCGGCGAGTTTCGCAGAAAGTGATGGCACGCTGGTGAATCAGGAAGGCCGCGCTCAGCGCTTCTTCCAGGTTTACGATCCGGCTTACTACGACACCACCGTCGCGATGCTGGAAAGCTGGCGCTGGATGCACTCGCTGCATTCTACCGTCAACAGCCGTCATGTGGACTGGACGCAGCTTGATCACGTAATCGAAGCCTGCGTCGAGGCACTGCCGCAGCTGAAAGGCATGGTTGAAGCGGCACCTAACGCCAGCTTCCGCATTCGCGGACAGAAACTGGCGCGTTCTCCGAACCGTTCCAGTGGACGTACGGCGATGCGCGCAAACATCAGCGTTCACGAACCGCGTCAGCCGCAAGACAAAGACACCATGTTTGCCTTCTCGATGGAAGGTAACAACAGCCCGACAGCTAACCGCAACCAGGTGCCATTCGCCTGGGCGCCAGGCTGGAACTCACCCCAAGCCTGGAACAAATTCCAGAGCGAAGTTGGCGGCAGTCTTCGTCATGGTGATCCGGGTGTGCGTCTTATCGAAGCAGGGGAGGGGAGTCTCGAGTACTTCACCACGATCCCTGCCGTCTTCACCGCGACCGAAGGGAACTGGCGTATCGCGCCTTATTACCATCTGTTCGGCAGTGAAGAGATGACGCAGCGTTCTGCTGTAATTCAGCAACGTATGCCAGCGCCTTATGTGATGGTTAACCCGGCCGATGCCGCACAGTTAGGCGTGAACGCCGGTTCTCAGGTGGAATTCACCTGCGCCGGTCAGTTGCTGAAACTGCCGGTGCGGTTGAGTGAAACCCTGAATCAGGGCCAGCTTGGCCTGCCGCTGGGGCTGCCAGGTATTCCACCGATTCTGGTAGGCACTACGGTTGAAAATCTGCGGGAGGCAGCACAATGAGCTGGTTTACACCTGTCGTGATCGATTCGCTGATCGCTATCCTGAAAGCCATCGTGATCCTGCTGGTCGTCGTGACCTGCGGGGCCTTCATGAGCTTCGGTGAGCGCCGTCTGCTCGGTCTGTTCCAGAACCGTTACGGACCAAACCGTGTCGGCTGGGGCGGATCCCTGCAGCTGGTTGCCGACATGATCAAGATGTTTTTCAAGGAAGACTGGGTACCTAAATTCACCGACAAAGCCATCTTTACACTGGCTCCGATGATTGCGTTTACGTCCCTGCTGATCTCCTTTGCGATCGTTCCGGTCAGTCCGACCTGGTTCGCCGCAGATCTGAATATCGGTATTTTGTTCTTCCTGATGATGGCTGGTCTGACTGTCTATGCGGTGTTGTTCGCTGGCTGGTCCAGTAACAACAAATACTCGTTACTGGGTGCGATGCGTGCATCCGCCCAGACGCTGAGCTACGAAGTGTTCCTCGGCCTGTCGTTGATGGGCGTCGTGGCGCAGGCAGGGTCTTTCAACCTGCAAGACATCGTCATCTCTCAGGCGCACATGTGGAATATCATTCCGCAATTCTTCGGCTTCGTGACCTTTGCGATTGCCGGCGTGGCCGTCTGTCACCGCCACCCGTTTGACCAGCCGGAAGCCGAGCAGGAATTGGCCGATGGTTACCACATTGAATATTCCGGTATGAAATTCGGTTTGTTCTTCGTGGGGGAATACATCGGTATCGTGACCGTCTCTGCACTCATCGTCACCTTGTTCTTCGGTGGCTGGCAGGGTCCGTTCCTTTACCCGGTGATCTGGTTTGCGCTGAAAACGGCGTTCTTCATGGTGATGTTCATTTTGATCCGTGCTGCTTTACCGCGTCCCCGCTACGACCAGGTGATGTCATTTGGCTGGAAAGTTTGCCTGCCACTGACCTTGCTTAATCTGCTGGCGACCGCTGCGGTCATCTTGTACAACGCGCAATAAGGGGTGATGAAACCATGACATTGAAAGACTTAGTGGTCGGGTTCGGGACCCAGGTTCGTAGCTTGTGGATGATAGGCTTGCATGCCTTCGCCAAGCGCGAAACCCAGATGTACCCGGAAGTACCGGTCAATCCACCTCCGCGTTACCGTGGTCGTATCGTGCTGACGCGCGACCCCGACGGTGAAGAGCGCTGCGTTGCCTGTAACCTGTGTGCGGTAGCCTGTCCGGTAGGCTGTATTTCTCTGCAAAAAGCAGAACATAAAGATGGCCGCTGGTATCCGGAATTCTTCCGCATCAACTTCTCACGCTGCATCTTTTGCGGTCTGTGTGAAGAAGCTTGCCCGACAACAGCGATTCAGCTGACGCCGGACTTCGAAATGGGTGAATTCAAGCGCCAGGATCTGGTGTACGAAAAAGAAGATTTGTTGATCTCTGGACCGGGTAAGTATCCGGAATATAACTTCTACCGGATGTCCGGTATGGCCGTTGACGGCAAGCCGAAAGGCGATGCGGAAAACGAAGCCAAACCGATCAACGTCAAAGGTCTGTTGCCCTAAGGAGCCGCAAGCATGGAATTTGCATTTTATATTGCAGCCCTGGTGGCCGTGTTGGCGACATTGCGTGTTATCACGCACACCAACCCGGTACATGCACTGCTGTATCTGATCGTCTCTTTGCTGGCGATTGCGGCGGTGTTCTTCTCGCTCGGCGCCTATTTCGCCGGTGCGCTGGAGATCATCGTCTACGCCGGGGCCATCATGGTGCTGTTTGTGTTCGTGGTGATGATGCTGAACCTTGGCAACGTCCAGGAACAGGAACGCGCATGGTTACAGCCTTCGACCTGGATCGGGCCATCGATTCTGGCCGTGGTGCTGCTGGGCGTAATGATCGCCTCTATCGTGGGTCTGCACGATCACGGTATCAAAGGTGACATGGTTGACGCGAAAGCGGTCGGCATCGCGCTGTTTGGTCCTTACGTTCTGGCGGTTGAACTGGCGTCAATGCTGCTGCTGGCCGGTCTGGTCGTAGCGTTCCACATTGGTCGTGAACATAAAGCGGGTGAAGTCTTTGGTGACGCACCGGCCACGACGGAAATGGCGAAAAGAAAAACGGAGGAGAGAGCATGATCCCTCTACAACATGGCCTGATCCTGGCCGCGATCCTCTTTGTGTTGGGTCTGACCGGACTGCTTGTTCGTCGTAACCTGCTGTTTATGCTGATCAGTCTGGAAGTGATGATCAATGCAGCGGCGCTGGCGTTCATTGTGGCAGGAAGCTATTGGGGTCAGGCAGACGGTCAGGTGATGTACATCCTGGCAATCAGCCTGGCTGCGGCGGAGGCCAGTATTGGTCTGGCGTTGCTGCTGCAACTGTATCGCCGTCGCCACACCCTGAATATTGATACTGTCAGTGAGATGCGCGGATGAACTTACTCTATTTAACTATTCTGTTCCCGCTGATTGGCTTCCTGTTACTGGCCTTCTCACGCGGTCGCTGGTCTGAAAATACGTCGGCTACGGTTGGCGTGGGTTCGATTGGTCTTGCAGCATTGACCACCGTGTATGTGGGCATCAACTTCCTTAGCCAGAAAGCGGCGGGCGTTGAGGTTTTCAACCAGACATTGTGGAACTGGATGCAGGTCGGGGATTTCAATATCTCCGCAACGCTAACCCTCGACGGTTTGTCGATGACCATGCTTTCCGTGGTTACCGGCGTCGGCTTCTTCATCCACATGTTCGCATCCTGGTACATGCGCGGTGAAGAGGGCTACTCTCGCTTCTTCGCTTACACCAACCTGTTTATCGCCAGCATGGTGATTCTGGTACTGGCAGACAACTTACTGCTGATGTATCTCGGTTGGGAAGGTGTAGGCCTGTGCAGCTACCTGCTGATCGGTTTCTATTACACCAATCCGGCTAACGGCGCGGCAGCAATGAAAGCCTTCATTGTGACTCGCGTTGGTGACGTGTTCCTGGCGTTCGCACTGTTCATCCTTTACCGCGAGCTCGGTACGCTGAACATTCGTGAACTGATGGTGCTGGCACCACAGAAACTGGCGGTCGGCGATACGGCAATTACCTGGGCAACCCTGATGTTACTGGGTGGCGCAGTGGGTAAATCCGCACAGTTGCCGTTGCAGACCTGGCTGGCAGACGCCATGGCCGGTCCGACACCGGTTTCCGCGCTGATCCACGCCGCGACCATGGTGACCGCCGGTGTTTATCTGATTGCACGTACACACGGCCTGTTCCTGATGGCGCCGGAAGTACTGCATCTGGTGGGCATTATCGGTGCCGTTACGTTAGTGCTGGCGGGTTTTGCCGCGCTGGTGCAAACCGACATCAAACGCGTACTTGCTTACTCGACCATGAGCCAGATTGGTTACATGTTCCTGGCGTTGGGCGTTCAGGCGTGGGATGCAGCGATCTTCCACCTGATGACGCACGCGTTCTTTAAAGCACTGTTGTTCCTTTCTTCCGGCTCGGTCATTTTGGCCTGCCACCACGAACAGAACATCTTCAAGATGGGTGGATTGCGTAAATCCATTCCGCTGGTGTATGTCTGCTTCCTGGTCGGTGGTGCGGCGTTGTCTGCCTTGCCAATCATTACCGCAGGTTTCTTCAGTAAAGATGAAATCCTTGCCGGTGCGCTGGCTAACGGTCATCTCAATCTGATGGTTGCCGGTCTGGTCGGTGCGTTTATGACCTCGCTGTACACCTTCCGCATGATTTTCATCGTGTTCCACGGCGAAGAAAAAATCAAAGCTCATGCCGGTAAAGGCATCACTCACCACCTGCCGCTGCTGGTGTTACTGGTTCTGTCCACCTTCATTGGCGCAATGATTGTTCCGCCACTGCAAGGCGTACTGCCGGAAACCACTGAGCTGGCGCATGGCAGCGTGCTGACCCTGGAAATCACGTCAGGCGTGATTGCGATTGCCGGTATTCTGCTGGCGGCGGCCCTGTACCTGGGTAAACGCTCGCTGGTCAACAGCATCGCGAAAAGTGCCCCGGGCCGTTTCTTCACGACCTGGTGGTTCCACGCCTGGGGCTTCGACTGGCTGTACGACATGATTTTCGTGAAACCGTATCTGGCTATCGCGAAACTCCTGCAGCGTGACCCGCTGAACTCGATGATGAATCTGCCTGCGATCTTTACCCGTCTGGGTAACCGCGGTCTGACCCTCAGCGAAAACGGTATGGTCCGCTGGTACGTCGCGTCGATGGGGCTGGGTGCAGTGGTAGTACTTGCACTGCTGCTGGTGATTTAAGCCTGTCTTACGAGTGTCATTATCAATGCCGGTTTGTCTGTCTGACCGCCGGCAAGTGAAATAGCCTACGGGCATAAAAGAAGGGAACGACACGCCATGCTATTACCTTGGCTAATATTTATCCCCTTTATCGGCGGGCTGCTGTGCTGGCAGACTGAGCGCTTTGGGAGCAAAGTACCGCGCTGGATCGCGTTGATTGCGATGGGGCTGACGCTGGCTCTTTCCGTGCAATTGTGGTTGCAGGGAGGATACTCATTAACATCACCTGCGGGCATTCCACAGTGGCAATCCGAGTACTCGGTGCCGTGGATCCCTCGCTTTGGTATCAGCTTCCATCTGGCACTGGACGGTTTGTCCCTGCTGATGGTTGTACTGACGGGTTTGCTCGGCGTACTGGCGATCCTCTGTTCGTGGCGTGAAATCCAGAAGTATCAGGGTTTCTTCCACCTGAACCTGCTGTGGATCCTCGGCGGCGTTATCGGCGTGTTCCTTGCCATCGACTTGTTCCTGTTCTTCTTCTTCTGGGAAATGATGTTGGTGCCGATGTACTTCCTGATTGCTCTGTGGGGTCACAAAGCGTCAGACGGTAAAACGCGTATCAGCGCAGCAACCAAGTTCTTCATCTATACGCAGTCCAGCGGTCTGGTCATGCTGATTGCAATCCTCGGTCTGGTGTTCGTGCACTACAACGCGACCGGTATCTGGACATTCAACTACGCTGATCTGCTGAAAACGCCGATGTCGAATAATGTTGAATATCTGCTGATGCTGGGCTTCTTCATCGCCTTTGCGGTGAAAATGCCGGTGGTACCGTTGCACGGTTGGTTGCCAGATGCGCACAGTCAGGCGCCAACTGCAGGTTCCGTTGACTTAGCGGGTATTTTGCTGAAAACCGCTGCTTACGGGATGTTGCGTTTCTGTCTGCCGCTGTTCCCTAACGCTTCGCATGAATTCGCCCCGATTGCTATGTGGCTGGGTGTGATTGGTATCTTCTACGGTGCGTGGATGGCCTTTGCGCAGACTGATATCAAACGTCTGATTGCTTACACGTCTGTCTCGCACATGGGCTTCGTGTTGATTGCTATCTACACCGGCAGCCAGCTGGCGTACCAGGGCGCAGTGATTCAAATGATTGCACACGGTCTGTCCGCAGCCGGTATGTTCATCATCTGTGGTCAGCTATACGAGCGTCTGCATACCCGCGATATGCGCCAGATGGGCGGACTGTGGGGACGCATAAAATACCTGCCAGCGTTGTCACTGTTCTTTGCCGTGGCGACCTTAGGGATGCCGGGTACCGGTAACTTTGTGGGTGAAATCATGATCCTGTTTGGCAGCTTCCCGGTTGTACCGGTGATCGCTGTCATCTCGACCTTCGGTCTGGTATTTGCCTCGGTGTATTCCCTGGTGATGATGCAGCGCGCTTACTACGGTAAAGCGAAGTCTGACCAGCCGCTGCCAGGCATGACCGCACGCGAATTGTCGATCATTCTGTTACTCGTTGTATTGCTGGTGGCGTTGGGTCTGTATCCGCAGCCAATCCTCGATACTTCAAGTGCAGCGATGACCAACATTCAGCACTGGTTCGGGTCATCAGTTTCCACTATTTCAACGACAAGGCCGTAACTCGCCATGACATTTACACTTCAAAATCTGATCGCACTATTACCGCTGATGATCGTCGGATTGACGGTGGTGGTGGTGATGCTGTCCATTGCGTGGCGACGCGACCATTTTCTTAATGCCACACTGACAGTCATCGGGCTGAACGTTGCCTTACTTTCCCTGTACTACGTCGGGCAGGCCGGGCCGCAGGACGTCACGCCGCTGCTGCGTATTGACGGTTACTCGATGTTTTACATCGGGCTGGTATTGCTGGCGAGTCTGGCAACCAGCACATTTGCCTACCCGTGGCTGGCCGGTTATCCGGACAACCGCGAAGAGTTCTATCTGTTAGTGCTCATCGCGGCCATGGGCGGCATTCTGCTGGCATGCTCTAACCATCTGGCGTCAATGTTCCTCGGAATCGAACTGATTTCCCTGCCATTGTTTGGTCTGATTGGTTATGCCTACCGCCAGAAACGCTCACTGGAAGCAGCCATCAAATACATGCTGCTGTCTGCTGCCGCATCATCTTTCCTGTTGTTCGGTATGGCGCTTCTGTACGCACAGTCAGGGGATTTGTCCTTCGCGGCGCTGGGTAAAAACCTGGCAGATGGCGTGATGTTACACCAGCCGCTGTTGCTGGCGGGCCTCGGTATGATGATCGTCGGTCTGGGCTTCAAGCTGTCGCTGGTTCCATTCCACCTGTGGACACCCGATGTGTATCAGGGCGCACCTGCACCGGTATCGACCTTCCTGGCCACCGCCAGCAAGATTGCCATCTTTGCCGTGGTCATGCGTCTGTTCCTGTACGCACCGGTGGCCGACAGCGAAGCGATTCGTATCGTGCTGGGCATTATTGCCTTCTGCTCGATTCTGGTCGGTAACATCATGGCGATCAGTCAGAACAACATTAAACGCCTGCTCGGTTACTCCTCCATCGCACACCTCGGCTACTTGCTGGTGGCGCTGATTGCGGTGCAAACCCATCAGCTGTCGATGGAAACCGTCGGTGTGTATCTGGCCGGTTATCTGTTCAGCAGCCTCGGTGCGTTCGGTGTGGTCAGTCTGATGTCCAGCCCGTACAAAGGCCCGGACGCAGAATCACTGTTCTCCTACCGCGGTCTGTTCTGGCACAAGCCGATTCTGTCTGCGGTCATGACCGTGATGATGTTGTCACTGGCCGGTATCCCGATGACCCTTGGCTTTATTGGTAAGTTCTACGTGATTGCTACCGGTGTGACCGCGCATCTGTGGTGGCTGACCGGTGCAGTCGTCGTAGGTTCGGCTATTGGTCTTTACTACTATCTGCGTGTGACCGTGAGTCTGTACCTCAGTGCGCCGGAAACGCTGGTTCGTGACACACCGAATAACTGGGCGTTAACGGCTGGCGGCGTCGTGGTACTGATTTCCGCGATTCTCGTGCTGTTGCTGGGTATCTTCCCGCAACCGCTGATCACGCTGGTTCAGATGGCACAACCGATGCTCTGATCAAGAGTGCAATGCATGATAAAGCCGCTCACCTGAGCGGCTTTTTTAGTCAATAATGCTCATTAGTGTGACTTAAATCACATTTATATGTACGTTCAGCATAAAATTACATTCAATTTGTGATCTCGCCCATTCCATTCTTCCCGCCAATGAGTACACTTCGCGCTTGTCCAAATTTGCGCAGGTTTTAAACCATGAATGTTTTAGTAATGATCGCGATCACTACCGGGATCCTCTCTGGTATCTGGGGCTGGGTGGCTATCAGCCTGGGTCTGATCGGCTGGGCGGGATTCCTCGGTTGCACGGCCTATTTCGCCTGCCCTCAGGGCGGCCTGCGCGGACTGGCGATCAGCACGCTGACCTGCATGAGCGGCGTCTTCTGGGCTGTGGTCATCATCGCGGGCAGCGCTATTCGACCCGAGTGGAGCATTCTGGGTTACATGCTGACCGGCGTCGTGGCGTTCCTGATGTGCATTCAGGCACGCCAGCAGTGGCTGGCGTTTGTGCCTGGCACATTCATTGGCGCTTGTGCGACATTTGCGGCACAGGGCCACTGGCGTTTGGTGGTCATCTCATTGCTGGTTGGA
The DNA here is from genome assembly GCF_003263515.1 of Rahnella inusitata. Lineage (GTDB taxonomy): Bacteria > Pseudomonadota > Gammaproteobacteria > Enterobacterales > Enterobacteriaceae > Rahnella > Rahnella inusitata. The sequence continues at coordinate 127,593 of NZ_JYDE01000017.1, forward strand.
CTGGTTTTCGGATACGCGATGAAAAACAGCGGATTATGGCTGGCGAAACAGCGCGAGAAGCAGCTGCTGGACGCGAAAAATACGCACGCACTCGGTCAGGCAAAAGGCTCGGAAGGTTCTTAAAACCCCGTTTTTATGGAAGTTTATGTGAAATCTCACAGGCAATTCATCCCGATCTGCGCTAGGGTTAAAGGCAAGTGAACGATCACATCATAAGGAGATAACCATGGCTGACCAATTTGAAGCACAGCAGAATTCGTTAGATGACGATTTACGCATGCTGACTGAAACGCTGGAAGAAGTGCTGAAATCTTCCGGTGATAAAGCTGACGATAAATACGTTGAAATCAAGACCCGCGCAGAAGACGCGCTGAAAGACATCAAATCCCGTCTTGATCCGAAAGCCCGTTCATACTGCCGCAAAGCTCGTGACGTTGCCGAGCAAACCGACAGCTATGTGCGTGAAAATCCGTGGCACGGCGTGGGTGTCGGCGCTGCGGTAGGTTTAGTTGTCGGCCTGTTGTTGCGCCGCTAAACCGCAGACTGATTACCAGATAGCACCATGTAAAAACAATACCGCAGGGCAGCTTATGGCTGCCCTTGTTTTTTTCGTTTTTCTCGCTTGGATAATCCTTTTTTCTCCTCCTATACTCCTTCCTATCTGACTGCACTCACTGCAGCTTGATCTGTCGCATATTTTCATTTTTCGTAACGCCGCATAATTCATCCGTAATTGATCCAACCCGTTTTTTGATCCAGAAGGGCATTTCTGCCCGTCACAAAACATCCGGTATGGCCCGAGGTAGCGGTGAAACAAATCTCAGCAATCATTGACCAGCTTGATACAGCGCTCGCAGGCGAATGGCCTGACGCGCCGGGCATCCGGCAGCTCAGTTATTCCCTGCAAAAACAGCCTGATACGGGTCTGCTTGAATGGTTGTCAGCGCAACCCTGCTACCCGAAATTCTATTGGCAACAGCGCGACGGCCACGAAGAAGCCGCCGTCTGCGGCGATTGCTGTTCTTTCGGCGATATGCAGCGGGCTCAGGAATTTATCCGCCAGCATCAGGACATTTCCGATCTGCACATCTGGGGCCTCAATGCCTTCAACGGTGCTGACTCTTCTGACGTCCCCGCAAATGCGCTGTTTTTGCCGCGCATCGAACTCTGCCGACTTGGCAACACTTACTGGCTGCGCTGCACGTTATTCAGCGCGGTTTCGCTGCATGAAGAAGCGCACCGCACGCGATTGTTCCTCCGTTCGCTGGTCGCCAGTCGCGCGTTACCGCCCATCACTTCCCGCGTCGTTCAGCACCAGCATTTACCCGCAGAGCCGCAATGGAACCAGCTTATTACCCGCGCACTGAAAAGTATCGAACAGCAGAGGTTTGACAAAGTCGTGCTGGCGCGCAAAACCACTTTGACGCTCAGTCAGCCGCTGAATGCCTGCGCGTTCCTCGCCGCAAGCCGCGCGGTGAATCATCATTGCTATCATTTTATGCTGGCTTTCACGCCGCAACAGGCGTTTCTTGGTTCCAGCCCGGAACGTCTTTTTCTGCGCGATCACACCGAGCTTTTCACCGAGGCGCTGGCCGGCACGGTAGCTAATCATTCTGATAATCAGAAAGCCCATGAACTCGGCGAATGGCTGCTCAGCGACGGAAAAAATCAGCGTGAAAACCTGCTGGTGGTCGATGATATTTGCCAGCGTTTGCAGGGCGGGGCTCACTCTCTGGATGTGATGCCCGCTGAAATCCTGCGACTGCGCAAAGTGCAGCATCTGCGCCGTAGCATCCACGGTGAACTGACTGACGCAGACGATGCGGGATGTTTGCAACGTCTGCAACCTACCGCCGCCGTGGCCGGATTACCGCGTCAGGCGGCGCGTAAATTTATCGCCGAGCATGAACCTTTTGACCGCCAGTGGTACGCCGGTTCCGCCGGGTATCTGAGCAATGAACAAAGCGAATTTACCGTGGCGCTGCGTTCAGCGGCGGTGAAAGGACATCATCTGGAACTCTTCGCGGGCGCAGGAATTGTCGCCGGTTCCGATGCTGCACAGGAATGGCAGGAGATCGAAAATAAAGCCGCAGGATTGCGGACTTTACTGGAAGAACACTACACGCCTGTCGTTCAGGCCGGATAATCCGTTGCCGGGAGAGTCATTCATGTCCGTTGCCGTCTTCAATCGCCGCTGGGCGACGCTGATCCTTGAGTCGCTGACACGCCATCAGGTTAAGCATGTCTGCATTGCGCCGGGTTCGCGTTCCACCGCGCTGACGCTCGCGGCAGCAGCGCATCCGCATCTCATCTGCCACACCCATTTTGACGAACGCGGCCTCGGTCATCTTGCACTCGGTCTGGCGAAAGCCAGCGGCACGCCGGTGGCGGTGATAGTGACCTCCGGCACGGCGGTGGCGAACCTCTATCCGGCACTGATCGAAGCCAGTCTGACCGGCGAAAAACTTGTTCTGCTGACCGCCGACCGTCCGCCGGAATTGATTGACTGCGGCGCCAATCAGGCTATCCGCCAGCCTGGAATGTTCGCCAGCTATCCGGTGCAGGCGCTGGATTTACCACGTCCGACCCCTGAAATCAGCGCGCGCTGGCTGGTGTCGGCCATCGACAACGCGATGGCGCAGCAAACCCACGGCGCGGTCCACATTAACTGTCCGTTCGCAGAACCGCTTTACGGCGAGGATACCGGCGAATATACCGAATGGCTGGAGCAGCTAGGCGACTGGTGGCAGGGGCATCAGCCGTGGCTGAGTTTCGCGCCGGTGCAGAATTCTCCCGCGCAGCCAGACTGGTTATCCTGGCGACAGAAACGCGGCGTGATTATCGCCGGGCGGATTTGCGCGCATGAAAGTGAATTGCTGGTGCAGTGGGCTGATAAGCTCGGCTGGCCGTTGATCAGTGACGTACAGGCTGCGACCGGCAATCCGCTGCCGTACGCCGATTTATGGCTGGCATCACCGCAGGCGAAAAGCGTGCTTGAGCGCGCGCAGCTGGTGGTGCAGTTCGGTGGCGGGCTGACCGGTAAACGGTTATTGCAATGGCAGGCAGCCTGCCAGCCAGAAGAATACTGGCTGATCGATGCACTGCCGGGGCGTCTGGATCCGGCACAGCATCGCGGTCGTCGTATTCAGACTCCGGTCCCGGCGTTTCTGCTTCAGCATCCGGCGCAGCATCAGCCCGACTGGGCGCCTGAGCTGGATGAGTGCGCCGCGCGTGCGGGTCACGCCATTGAATTACATCTCGCAAGTACGTTTGGCGAAGCCGCAGCCGCGTGGCAATTACCGTCTCTTTTACCGGAGCACGGCCAGCTGTTTCTCGGTAACAGTCTGATCGTCCGGCTGGCAGATGCCTTCGCGCAGTTGCCCGCCGGGTATCCGATTTTCGCCAATCGCGGCGCCAGCGGTATCGACGGTCTGCTCTCTACCGCGGCAGGCGTTCAGCGGGCTACCTGCAAACCGACGCTGGTGCTGCTCGGCGATATCTCTGCACTCTACGATTTGAACGCGCTGGCGTTGATGCGTCAGTGCTCTGCGCCGACGGTGATCATCGTGGTGAACAACAACGGGGGGCAGATTTTCTCTCTGCTGCCGACGCCCGAGGCTGAGCGTCAGCAGTTCTACTGCATGCCGCAGAACGTTGATTTTCAGCACGCCGCGGCGATGTTCGGGCTCGATTACGCCAGCCCGACCTCCATGACTGAGCTGCATGATGCGGTTACGCAATGCTGGCAGCACGGTGGGGTAAAACTGGTCGAGTTGAAAGTGAATGAAACCGATGGTGCGGAATGTCTGCGCAGTCTGGTCAGCGAGGCGAGCCAGTCATGACGCTGGCCTGTACGCGCCTGAATACCGACGTGAAAGGGCGTCCGTGGCTGGTGTTTCTGCACGGTCTGCTCGGCAGCGCCGATGACTGGCAGCCGCTGTTGGCACAATTATCCGGCTGGCCTTGTCTGCTGGTGGATTTACCGGGGCATGGCCGTTCGGCAGAGTTCACCGCCGCGGGATTTGCCGACGTCAGCCAACTGCTCACCGACACGTTGCAGCAGCAGGGAATTACGTCGTACTGGCTGATTGGCTATTCGCTCGGCGGACGCATCAGCCTTTATCACGCCAGTCAGGGCGACAGCGCAGGGCTGATGGGCGTAATAGTCGAAGGCGCACATCCGGGGCTGATCTGTCAGGCGGAGCGCGCGCAGCGCCGTCATCACGATCAGCAATGGGCAACGCGCTTCGTGCAGTTGCCGTGGAAGCAGGCGCTCACCGCCTGGTATCGCCAGCCGGTGTTTGCCAGCCTGACCGATGTGCAGCGCCAAAAGCTGATTCTGCTGCGTGAAAACAATAATCCCCACACTGTCTCCGCCATGCTTGCCGCCACGTCGTTGTCGGTTCAGCCAGATTTACGTCAGAAGCTGCATCAGCTTTCCCTGCCGCTGGCGTGGCTTTGCGGCAGCGCCGACACCAAATTTATCACCCTCGCGCAGCAGTCGGGTTTCGAACTGCGCACCGTCGCCAATGCCGGGCATAACGCCCATCGTGACAATCCGGCGGAATTTGCCCGTCAGGCGCTGGCATTCATTACTTCACCTGTTTTAAAGGAAGTTGAGCATGATTTATTCTGATGAAAAAGTACTGTACGCGCCGGTCGAATGGCGTGATTGCACCGGAGATTTTGAAGATATTCGCTATCACAAATCCACCGACGGCATCGCTAAAATTACCATCAACCGTCCTCAGGTGCGCAATGCCTTCCGTCCGCTGACCGTGAAAGAAATGATCCGCGCGCTTGATGACGCCCGCTATGACGAAGGTATTGGCGTGATCGTGCTGACCGGCGAAGGCGATAAAGCTTTCTGCGCAGGAGGCGATCAGAAAGTGCGCGGCGACTACGGCGGCTATCAGGATGCCAGCGGTGTGCATCATCTCAACGTGCTGGATTTCCAGCGCCAGATCCGCACCTGTCCGAAACCTGTTGTCGCGATGGTCGCCGGTTACTCCATCGGCGGCGGGCATGTGCTGCATATGATGTGCGATCTGACCATTGCTGCGGATAACGCCATCTTTGGGCAGACCGGCCCGAAAGTCGGCTCGTTCGACGGCGGCTGGGGCGCGTCGTATATGGCACGCATCGTTGGCCAGAAAAAAGCCCGCGAAATCTGGTTCCTGTGCCGCCAGTACGATGCGGCCGCTGCACTGGATATGGGGCTGGTCAATACCGTGGTTCCGCTGGCGGATCTGGAGAAAGAAACCGTACGCTGGTGTCGTGAGATGCTGGAAAACAGCCCGATGGCGCTGCGTTGCCTGAAGGCCGCGCTAAATGCTGACTGCGACGGCCAGGCCGGTTTGCAGGAGCTGGCGGGTAACGCCACGATGTTGTTCTATATGACCGACGAAGGTCAGGAAGGCCGCAACGCGTTTGTTGAAAAACGCCAGCCTGACTTCAGCAAATTTAAGCGGAATCCGTAATGCGCCGCGCCACGGTGTACCGGTACAGCCTGCCAATGGAGGCGGGCGTGGTGTTGCGCAATCAGCGACTGAAAACCCGCGACGGGCTGCTGGTTTCACTGTGGCAGGACGAGAAAACCGGCTGGGGTGAAATTGCGCCTCTGCCGGGGTTCAGCGCGGAAGATGTCACTCAGGCGCAGGAGGCGGTAAAGCACGGCCTGAGCCAGTGGATGCAGGGCGCGTCGCTGACGGCGGTTGCTTCAGCGTTCAGCGCCTTGCCGTCGGTGGCATTCGGCCTGAGCTGTGCCGATGCGGAGCTGCGCGGTGAGCTGCCTGACGTGCTGAGCACCCGCTGTGCGCCGCTGTGTCATGGCGATCCGAATGAACTGTATGCGCGTCTGGGCGCATTGCCGGGTGATAAGCTGGCGAAAGTGAAAGTCGGATTGTACGAATCGGTCGGCGACGGACTGAACGTCAGTATGTTGCTGGAAGCGCTGCCGGATCTGCGTTTGCGTCTCGATGCCAACCGCAGCTGGACGCTGGCGAAATCCGAAGGGTTTGCCCGCCACGTCGCGCCAGAACTGCGTTCGCGCATTGTCTTTATCGAAGAACCCTGCCAGACCCGTGAACAGTCTCGTGAGTTTGCCCGCGCTACCGGCATTGCGATTGCGTGGGACGAAAGCGTGCGTGACGCCGGTTTCACCGTGCAGGCCGAAACCGGGCTGGCGGCGATTATCATCAAACCGACCCTCACCGGCAGCCTGAACCGCTGCCGTCAGCTGATTTCTCAGGCGCACGCCGCCGGGCTGGAGGCTGTCATCAGCTCGTCTATCGAATCCAGCCTCGGGCTGACGCAGCTGGCGCGCATCGCACAATGGCTGACGCCGGATGCGGTGCCGGGACTGGATACGCTGGATCTCATGCAGGCACAGCTGATCCGACGCTGGCCGGATTCTGTATTACCGGTGATTGCCGAACCTGATCTGGAGGTGGTGTGGCAGAGCCAATGATGTCGGACTGGCCATGGCGCGTATGGGCGGCGCGTTCGCCGTTCGCCGTGGCCATTAAAGCAGGGGAAATCAGCTGGTGCTGGCGCGATTTACGCCACCGCATTGATTTACTGGCGGGCGGATTTATTCAGCAGGGTGTGCGTGAAGGCTCAGGCGTGGTGCTGCGCAGTAAAAATACCCCCGACGCGTTGCTCTGTTATCTGGCTCTCTTGCAGGCCGGTGCGCGCCTGCTGCCGCTGAATCCGCAACTGCCGCAAACCCTGTTTGATGAACTGCTGCCACAGCTGAATATCGATTTTATGGTCGATCTTACCGGTGTGCCTTTATCCCTTAACATCCCCTTATTAGCACTTCATCATGCTTTTTCAGAGCCTGTTGCTGACTGGCAGCCAGCTCGCATCGCTACTCTGACGCTGACCTCAGGCTCGAGCGGCTTACCGAAAGCCGCCGCGCACAGCGTAGCCGCGCATCTGGCCAGCGCAGAGGGCGTACTGGGGCTTATCCCCTTCACGCAGGCTGACCGGTGGCTGCTTTCGCTGCCGTTGTTCCACGTTTCGGGGCAGGGGATTATCTGGCGCTGGCTGTCTGCCGGTGCCACGGTGGTCGTTGCCGACGGGCAATCATTTGATGACGCGCTGGCGGAGTGCAGCCATGCCTCGCTGGTGCCGACACAATTATGGCGATTGCTTCAGCAGCCTGTATTACCGGCAAGCCTGAAAGACGTCCTGTTGGGCGGCGCGCACATTCCACAGGAACTGACTGTACAGGCTGAACGCGTGGGGATTCGTTGTTGGTGCGGTTATGGAATGACCGAGGCTGCATCGACGGTAACCGCCAAACGCGCTGACGGTTCGCCGGGCGTCGGACAGGCGCTGACAGGTAAAGACGTACGGCTGGTGATAAATGAAGTGCAGATCCGTTCACGCAGTCTGGCGGCAGGGTATTGGAAATCCGGCCAACTCACGCCATTGCCCGGCGCAGAGGGCTGGTTCAGCACCCGCGACCGTGGAGAATGGCAGGGTGAAGAGCTGCATATTGGCGGGCGTCTGGATAACGTCTTCTTCTGCGGAGGCGAGAACATTCAGCCGGAAGCTATCGAACGTATATTGCTGCAACACCCTGAAATTCATCAGGCATTCATTATCCCCGTGAATGATGAAGAGTTCGGCCAGCGGCCCGTCGCCGTTCTTGATGCCGAAATAACATTAGATTTTCACACCCTTACTGAATGGATTCAGGAAAAACTGGCGCGTTTTCAGCAACCAGTAAAGTACTGTGCGCTGCCTGAGCATCTGACGAACGGAGGCATTAAGGTATCAAGAAAAGCCATTGCCCTCTGGATTAACCCCCAATAAGCCCATTTTAAAAGCAGCAGGATGAATTAAATTATTCATTTCATGCAGATAAAAAAGGCCGCGCAATGCGGCCCTGATGTGTTTATTGCAGTAATAATCAGCCTTTCAGCGCCTGCTCAACGCCCGCTCCGTAAGCCGGATCGACTTTATAGAACAAGTCCAGCTGACGTCTCTGTGTTTCTGGCGAAGCGTGCTTCAGTTCACCGGCAATACGGCCAAACATGCGCTGATGTTCCTCATCAGACAACAGGTTGAACAGCAAACGTGGCTGAGTGAAGTAATCATCATCTTCGCGGTGATTCCAGTGATCCGCTGCGCCTTCGACAGACAATGGCGGTTCGCTGAAATCAGGTTGCTCCTGGAACAGACCGGCGCTGTTTGGCTCGTAGGTCACGCCGTTGCCGCTGTTGCCATCAACACGCATTGCGCCGTCGCGATGATAGTTATGGAACGGGCATTTCGGTGCGTTCACCGGGATCTGGTGATGGTTTACGCCCAGACGGTAGCGGTGCGCGTCGCCGTAGGAGAACAGGCGCCCCTGCAACATACGGTCAGGTGAGAAACCGATGCCGGGAACCACGTTTGCCGGGCTCATTGCTACCTGTTCAACTTCTGCAAAATAGTTTTCCGGGTTGCGGTTCAGTTCAAACTCACCGACTTCGATCAGCGGATAATCACTTTTTAACCAGACTTTGGTCAGATCGAACGGATTATAGGGCAGTTCAGAGGCTTCATGCTCGGGCATAATTTGCACGAATAACTTCCAGCGGGGAAAATCACCGCGCTCGATGGCGTCATACAAATCACGCTGAGAACTTTCACGATCGGTTCCCACCAGTTTCTCTGCTTCGTCATCCATCAGGTTTTCAATACCCTGCTGGCAACGGAAGTGGAATTTCACCCAGAAACGCTCATTCTCAGCATTGATAAAGCTGAACGTGTGACTGCCAAAACCGTGGATGTGACGATAAGAGGTCGGCAGGCCACGGTCGCTGACGTCGATGGTCAACTGATGCAGAGATTCAGGCAGGTGCGAGAAGAAATCCCATTTATAGGCCGGGTTACGCAGGTTGGTGCGCGGGTCGCGTTTCACCACGTGGTTCAGGTCAGGGAATTTCAGCGGATCGCGCAGATAAAACACCGGAGTGTTGTTGCCGACTAAATCCCAGTTGCCTTGCTCGGTATAGAACTTCATGGAGAAACCGCGGATGTCACGTTCTGCATCGGCTGCACCGCGCTCACCGGCGACGGTGGAGAAACGGATGAACATTTCGGTTTGCTTCCCGATTTCTGAGAAGAGTTTCGCGCGGGTGTATTTCGTAATGTCGTGGGTCACGGTGAAAGTCCCGTAAGCACCTGAACCTTTTGCGTGCATACGACGTTCAGGAATTACCTCACGATCAAAGTGAGCCAGTTTTTCGAGAAACCAGACATCCTGGAGTAAAAGCGGTCCGCGACGGCCTGCGGTAATGACATTATTATTGTCGACGACGGGCGCGCCGGCAGCGGTGGTCAGTCCTTTCTTTTCCATAACCCTCATTTCCTTGTATTGCGTAGATCGGGTGTGAATTGCGTAATCAACGATCACTTCTGACAGCAAATTTTCTGCATCCAGGCATGCGTTCCCCCTTCCATGGGAAAATTTACCTTAACGGCTAGTGTTTACCCTTACATTGATCATGGGCAAATAGGTAAGGCTTATTGTTCTGATTAAGAGAATAGAAATAGTGAATATAAATGTGTTTCTTTACATTTTATTTGCGAGCTAAGGGATTTTTAAAGCTCTGAAAGATGTCACCTTTCGGCAAATTAATTTAGACTGCGCACTAAATATTTCCCCACTGTTGTATGAATGTTCAGGAATGATGATGAAAAAAGTTATTGTAGCGGGCGCGGCCCTTGGCATGCTGCTGACGGCAACGTCTGCGAGCGCTATCAGCGTGAACGGTGAAGTCGGCGAGCACTACACTCATGTGGGCGCCGGTTTCGGCACCACTTCTCCAGGTCTTGCGCTGACCGGCGATTACACCCATAACGACGATGACGGCGACGTTGCGGGTCTGGGTCTGGGCTACAACATTCCACTGGGTCCTTTCATGGCGACCGTTGGCGGTAAAGGCTTGTACACCAATCCGAAAGACGGTGACGAAGGTTACGCAGCGGCCGTTGGCGGCGGACTGCAACTCCCAATCGCCAAAATGTTCACCTTATACGGTGACTACTACTATTCCCCGGATTCACTTTCCAGCGGCATCGGTAACTACAAAGAAGCGAACGCGGGCGTGCGTCTGACCGCTATTCCGTTAGTGACCGTGAGCGTGGGTTATCGCTACATGGCGCTGGACGGCAAAGACGGCAACCGCGATAACATCGTTGCGGACGGCGCATACGTCGGCGGCGCAGTGAATTTCTAAGGTTTACGTCTGAATCATAAAGCCTGCTTAGCAGGCTTTTTTTTCGTCTGTACTATCACTTTGTGCCTATGCGATTGTGTTTCGGCGTCAGCCTTTCTACAGTGGAAGGACAAAACGAGAGGAGAAAGTGATGCTTAGGGTTGAGATGCTCAGTACCGGCGAGGAAGTTCTTCACGGTCAAATTGTGGATTCAAACGCCGCCTGGCTGGCCAGTTATCTGTTCGATCAAGGCCTCCCGATGACCAGCCGTGAAACGGTGGGTGACAGTCTGGACGAGCTGGTTAACGTCATGAAAGAGCGCAGCCATATTGCCGATGTGCTGATCGTTAACGGCGGGTTAGGCCCGACCACTGATGATCTCAGCGCGCAGGCGGCGGCCATGGCGTGTGGCGTTGAACTGACAGAGGATGCCGGATGGATTGCCACCATGCAGGCTTTCTTCAACGAACGCGGTCGTCCGATGGCCGAGTCTAACCGCAAACAGGCGCAGATCCCGGCCAACGCCGAATTGCTGGACAATCCAGTCGGCACTGCCTGCGGTTTCAGCGTCAGGCTCAACCGTTGCCAGATTTTCTTCACGCCGGGCGTCCCTTCTGAATTTAAAGTCATGGTCGAACAGCAAATCGTTCCGCGCCTGCAAAAGCAGTTCCCAGCGCTGGAAGCCCCGCTGTGTTTGCGTCTGACGACCTTTGGGCGTGGCGAAAGCGATCTGGCGACTGAACTGGATAAAATCGAGATGCCTGAAGGCGTGGTGATGGGTTACCGCTCGTCTTCGCCGATCATTGAACTGAAAGTCACTGGCCCGCGTTCTCAGGAAGTGGCGATGCATCGGATTTTCGAGCGTGTGCGCGAAGTGGCGGGGGAGAGTACCATTTTCGAAGGTTTCGGCAGCCTGCCTGATCGCCTGGCCGAACGTCTGCTGACGCAAAATCTGCGTCTGGCGGTCAGTGAAAGTTATACCGGCGGCCTGCTGAACTGGCGTCTGCAAAGCGCCGGCGTTCCGCTTGCCAACGGCGAACTCCAGCCACAAGATGATGAGGCGTCCCCGGAAAAATCCCTCGAAAACTTATTGGCACGGGCGCAAACGCTGGCCGAAACCAGCGGTGCACAGCTGGCACTGGCCGTCGGGGCATTATCCGGCGACAAGCTCAGTCTGGCGCTGCATACGCCGTCAGGAACCAGCGGGTTAACCATCCGCTATACCGCGACGCGGCACGGGTTGACGTTGAGACAGGAGACTATCGCGATGGTGGGGATGGATATGTTGCGGCGGTATCTGAACGGGTGGGATCCGGTAGCGGAATATCCCTGGCTGGACCGGGTCGAGAAGGTCTAGTTATCTCATTTCAAAATCAAGCCCTGAAATGCTTTAAAACCAGTGCCCGGTTTGCTCCCCCCTCTCGCCGAGGGAGGAGCAAACCGGCAGGGTTTTGCGACGCCGCTACCTGAAATTGAATTAGTTTTTAGAGCAGGCCGTAAAAGCTGTCAGTGTGCCGAAACCCACTAAAACTCCACTTCTATATCCCCCACCGGCAGGCAACAACAGGGAAGGACGTCGCCCTGTGCGATAAACGCCAGGGGCTTTTCACTATACTCCACCGCACCGCTGACCAGCCGCATGCGACAGGATCCGCAATAGCCTTCACGACACTGATACTCGACGTCAACTTTATGATGTTCAAACACTTCCAGCAGATTGCGATGGCGGCTTTCGCACACCAGCTGTGTGCCATCGGCTGAAAGTGTGATGGTTCTGTCCGTCATTTAAAGCTCGAAATCACTCAGGTCGTCGGCGTGAACTTCTGAATCGATCTGACCGACAAGATAGGAACTCACTTCCACTTCCTGCGGGGCGACCTGCACATTGTCAGAAACCAGCCACGCGTTAATCCACGGGATCGGGTTAGAGCGCGTTTTGAATGGTGCGGTCAGGCCAACGGCCTGCATACGGATGTTGGTGATGTACTCAACGTACTGGCACAAAATTTCTTTGTTCAGGCCGATCATCGATCCGTCTTTGAACAGATATTCTGCCCAATCTTTCTCCTGCTGTGCCGCCAGCACGAACAAATCGTGACATTCCTGCTCGCACTCTTTAGCGATCTCAACCATTTCTGGGTCATCCTGACCTGAACGCAGCAGGTTCAGCGCGTGCTGGGTACCCGTCAGATGCAGTGCTTCATCGCGTGCAATCATCTTGATGATTTTCGCGTTACCTTCCATCAGTTCACGTTCGGCGAACGCAAAGGAGCAGGCGAAACTCACGTAGAAACGCACGGCTTCAAGTGCGTTAACGCTCATCAGACAGATGTAGAGCTTCTTCTTCAGCTCACGCAGATTCACCACGACGGTCTTGCCGTTCACGGTATGCGTACCTTCGCCCAGCAGATGGTAATAGCTGGTCATTTCGATCAACGTATCGTAATAGCCGGAGATGTCTTTCGCGCGCTTGAGGATCTCTTCGTTGGTGACAATGTCGTCAAACACAATCGCCGGATCATTCACGATGTTACGGATGATGTGTGTGTATGAACGTGAATGGATAGTTTCTGAAAAGGCCCAGGTTTCGACCCATGTTTCCAGCTCAGGAATAGAAATCAGCGGTAAAAGCGCGACGTTCGGGCTGCGTCCCTGAATGGAATCAAGCAGCGTCTGGTATTTTAGGTTGCTGAGGAAGATGTGTTTTTCATGATCCGGCAGCGCCTGAAAATCGATACGGTCGCGGGAAACATCAATCTCTTCCGGACGCCAGAAAAAGGACAGCTGCTTTTCGATCAGCTTTTCGAAAATCTCATGTTTTTGCTGGTCGAAACGCGCAACGTTGACGGACTGACCGAAAAACATCGGTTCCAGCAGCTGGTTATTTTTGTTCTGAGAGAAAGTGCTATAAGCCATATTGTCCTCGGACAAAAGCCCCTGTTAAGGGGCTTTGTTTAAAATGATGAATCAAAACAGACGATTAGATTTTGCAGGCGCCGCTTTCGCAGTCATCAGCCACATCGGCTTTCATGTCTTCCTGCACATCATCAGCACCGTCGCGGGTGTTCTGATAGTACAAGGTTTTGACGCCGAATTTGTAGGCTGTCAGCAAGTCTTTCAGCAACTGCTTCATCGGCACTTTGCTGTTCGGGAAGCGTGACGGGTCATAGTTGGTGTTTGACGAAATCGCCTGGTCGATGAATTTTTGCATCACGCCAACCAGTTGCAGGTAACCGTCGTTGTTAGGCATATCCCACAGCAGTTCGTACTGATCTTTCAGACGCTCATACTCTGGCACCACCTGACGCAGGATCCCGTCTTTCGACGCTTTGATGCTGATGTGGCCGCGCGGTGGCTCGATGCCGTTGGTGGCATTGGAGATCTGCGAAGACGTCTCAGAAGGCATCAGCGCGGACAGCGTGGAGTTACGCAGACCGTGCGTTTTGATATCTTCACGCAGTTTATCCCAGTTGAGATGCAGAGGTTCGCTGCAAATCGCATCCAGATCTTTCTTGTAAGTATCCACCGGCATGATGCCTTGTGAATAAGTGGTTTCGTTGAACCACTGGCACGCGCCTTGTTCTTTCGCAAGTTCGTTGGAAGCTTTCAGCAGGTAATACTGGATCGCTTCGAACGTCTTGTGCGTCAGGTTGTTGGCGCTGCCGTCGGAATAACGCACGCCGTTTTTCGCCAGATAATAAGCGTAGTTGATCACGCCGATACCCAGGGTACGACGACCCATCGCGCCACGTTTAGCGGCTTTGATTGGGTAATCCTGATAATCGAGCAGGGCGTCGAGTGCGCGAACGGCCAGCACCGCCAGTTCTTCCAGATCGTCGAGGCTTTCGATAGCACCGAGGTTGAAGGCAGACAGCGTACACAGCGCAATTTCACCGTTTTCGTCGTTGACGTCGTCCAGCGGTTTGGTTGGCAGTGCGATTTCCAGACACAGGTTAGACTGGCGAACCGGCGCGATGGACGGATCAAACGGGCTGTGCGTATTGCAATGGTCAACGTGCTGAATATAGATACGGCCAGTGGATGCGCGTTCCTGCATCATCAGTGAGAACAGCTCAACGGCTTTCACTTTCTGCTTACGGATGCTCGCGTCCTGCTCGTATTTTTCATACAGACGCTCGAATTCCTCCTGATCGGCGAAGAACGCATCATACAGGCCAGGTACGTCGGACGGGCTGAAGAGCGTGATGTCGCCACCTTTCACCAGACGCTGATACATCAGTTTGTTGATTTGCACGCCGTAGTCCATATGACGGACGCGGTTGCCTTCAACACCACGGTTGTTTTTCAGCACCAGCAGGCTTTCCACTTCCAGATGCCACATCGGGTAGAACAATGTCGCTGCACCGCCACGAACGCCGCCCTGAGAGCAGGATTTCACCGCGGTCTGGAAATGCTTGTAGAACGGGATACAACCGGTGTGGAACGCTTCACCGCCACGGATCGGGCTGCCCAGCGCACGGATGCGACCGGCGTTGATGCCGATACCGGCACGCTGGGATACGTATTTCACGATGGCGCTGGAGGTCGCGTTGATAGAGTCCAGGCTGTCGCCACATTCGATCAGTACGCAGGAGCTGAACTGACGGGTCGGAGTCCGCACGCCAGACATAATTGGCGTAGGCAGAGAAATTTTGAAGGTGGAAATCGCGTCGTAGAAACGTTTGATGTAGTCCAGACGGGTGTCGCGCGGATAGCCGGAGAACAGGCAGGCCGCGACCAGAATATAGAGGAACTGCGCACTCTCGTAGATATCGCCAGTCACACGGTTCTGCGCCAGATATTTCCCTTCCAGCTGCTTCACGGCGGCGTAAGAGAAATTCATGTCACGCCAGTGGTCAATAAAACTGTCCATCTGCTCGAACTCTTCAGCCGTGTAGTCTTCCAGCAGATGTTTGTCGTATTTGCCCATTTCGACCATGCGGGTCACCTGATCAATCAGCTTAGGCGGCTCGAACTGACCGTAAGCTTTTTTACGCAGGTGGAAAATCGCCAGACGCGCGGCCAGATATTGGTAATCCGGCGCATCTTTGGAGATCAGATCCGCTGCCGCTTTGATGATAGTTTCATGAATATCAGCGGTTTTGATCCCGTCGTAGAACTGGATGTGTGAACGAAGTTCTACTTGAGAAACTGATACGTTTTGAAGACCTTCCGCTGCCCAGTCAATGACACGGTGGATTTTATCAAGGTTGATGCGTTCTGTGCGGCCATCACGTTTAGTTACAAGCAGACTTTGGTTCATTCGGGGCGATACCTCAAAGGTTTATAAAGGGTCCGACCTGACCGTGAAAAACAGCACGGCAGCACCACTCTACTTTAGTGTGCTGGTCAGGATATAAACACAATATATTGTGGGTTTGTTATTTTCTGATGACAAGATAGTGACTGAATGGCCCTTTGGCAAGTGAACAAAACGGTCAGATTTGTGGATAACTTGGGGAGAAATTTACGGGCCATGCCTGAGGAGTCCGCCGTTGCTGGCGCGACAAACCTGTCAATATCTGAGATACGATTTTCTTATATTTTTACGAAAGGTGATCGACTGCCGGTTTATTAAACGTTAGAAAAAAACGCTATATTGATCTGGATAACTATTCTAAAAAATCATGTTGCCGGGGCCGGTTCCACCAACGCCCTAAAAACTAAGGTTTAAGTAAAAGCAGCGGCGGGCAGAGCGGAGGGAATTGCGTTTAAGTCCGCCCGAAAGGCATCTTCCGGGCTTGACGTACCGGGTATTTAAAGCAGGTCAGATGACAGAACTTTCTTCCGACTGAGTGTGGATCATGTAATTGACGTCCACGTTCGGCCCGAGTTTAAAATGATCAGTCAGCGGGTTGTAGTGCAGACCCATAATGTGACGCTCGGACAGTGACGTGCGGTCGATCATGCCCAGTAACTCTGACGGTTTGATGAATTTTTTGATGTCGTGCGTGCCCTTTGGCACCATCTTCAGCACGTATTCTGCGCCGAAAATCGCCATCAGCCAGGCTTTGTTATTACGGTTGATGGTGGAGAAGAACACATGGCCGCCGGGTTTCACCAGACGCGCACAGGCAGCCACGACGGAAGCCGGATCCGGCACATGTTCGAGCATTTCCATGCAGGTGACCACATCGTATTGCTGCGGATGGGCATCGGCGTGTGCCTCAACCGTTTCCTGGACGTAATCGACTTTCACGCCGCTTTCCAGCGCATGCAGACGCGCCACCTGTAACGGTTCGCCACCCATGTCCAGCCCGGTCACTTTCGCACCGGCAACGGCCATGCTTTCGCTAAGAATGCCGCCGCCGCAGCCGACATCAAGAACATTCTTCTCAAACAGGCCATCAGCGCGCTCAAGAATGTAGTTCAGGCGTAGCGGATTGATGCGGTGCAGCGGTTTGAATTCGCCTTCCAAATCCCACCAGCGTGATGCGACCGCCTCAAACTTGGCGATTTCTTCGTGGTCGATGTTCTGTGGCGTAGCGGAAGCCGATGTGGATGATGTGGTTGTCATGAGCGTGATGAACTCCTTATATCTTGATGTGGCCGATTATACCTATTTCGTCTGCTTTGGTTCAGATTTGTCGTTATGGCGAATCTTTATACGAAATGAGGCGCTTTGCGCAAAGGTTTGAAACCTGTTGGATAATAGTAGGCAAAAGGGGGCGGTTGTTTTCCACGTTTGGCTGGTTTGTGGTATAGTTTTACACCTTTGCGCTATATATGCCTACGTGGGCAGCGGCCATGAATAATCAGTAGAGGGATAGCAGCTCCATGAGCGACCTTGCCAGAGAAATCACACCGATTAACATCGAAGAAGAGCTGAAAAACTCTTATTTGGATTATGCGATGTCCGTGATTGTCGGACGTGCGCTACCAGATGTGCGTGATGGTTTGAAACCGGTGCACCGCCGCGTACTTTTCGCAATGAACGTCCTCGGTAACGACTGGAATAAAGCCTATAAAAAATCGGCCCGTGTGGTCGGTGACGTTATCGGTAAATATCACCCACACGGTGATACCGCGGTTTATGACACCATTGTCCGTATGGCTCAGCCTTTCTCACTTCGCTACATGCTGGTGGACGGGCAGGGTAACTTCGGGTCAGTGGATGGCGACTCCGCCGCAGCCATGCGTTATACCGAAATTCGCATGTCAAAAATTGCTCACGAATTGCTGGCTGACTTAGAAAAAGACACCGTCGATTTCGTGCCAAACTACGATGGCACCGAGCAAATCCCTGCTGTTATGCCAACCCGTATTCCTAACCTGCTGGTCAACGGCTCGTCAGGTATCGCGGTAGGTATGGCGACCAACATTCCGCCGCATAACCTCACTGAGGTTATCAACGGCTGCCTGGCCTTCATTGAAGATGAGAACATCAGCATCGAAGGGCTGATGGAACACATTCCGGGGCCAGATTTCCCGACCGCGGCGATCATCAACGGTCGTCGGGGTATCGAAGAAGCTTACCGTACTGGCCGTGGCAAGATTTCGATCCGTGCCCGCGCTGAAGTTGAAGCGGACGCCAAAACCGGTCGCGAAACCATCATTGTTCACGAGATCCCGTATCAGGTGAACAAAGCCCGTCTGATCGAAAAGATTGCCGAGCTGGTGAAAGAAAAACGCGTTGAAGGTATCAGTGCGCTGCGTGATGAGTCCGATAAAGACGGTATGCGTATCGTCATCGAAATCAAACGCGACGCCGTCGGTGAAGTGGTTCTGAACAACCTGTACTCACTGACGCAGCTGCAGACCTCTTTCGGTATCAACATGGTGGCATTACACCGTGGTCAGCCGAAAATTTTGGGTCTGAAAGAGATTCTGTCCGCGTTTGTTCGCCACCGCCGTGAAGTGGTAACACGCCGTACTATTTTCGAACTGCGTAAAGCCCGCGACCGTGCTCATATCCTTGAAGCACTGGCGATCGCATTGGCTAACATCGACCCGATCATTGAACTGATCCGTGCTGCACAATCTCCGGCCGAAGCGAAAGCGGGCCTGATTGCGCGTTCATGGGATCTGGGCAACGTTGCGGCAATGCTGGCCAGCGCCGGTGATGACGCGGCACGCCCTGAATGGCTGGAGCCAGAGTTCGGTATTCATGAAGGTAAATACTTCCTTACCGAGCAACAGGCACAGGCTATTTTGGATCTGCGCTTGCAGAAACTGACCGGCCTCGAGCATGAAAAACTGCTTGATGAGTACAAAGAGCTGTTGGTGCAAATCGCAGAGCTGATGTACATCCTGTCCAACCCGGATCGTCTGATGGAAGTCATTCGTGAAGAGCTGGAAGCGATCCGCGATCAGTATAACGATCCGCGTCGTACCGAAATCACGGCGAACTCATCTGACATCAACATCGAAGACCTGATCAATCAGGAAGACGTTGTGGTGACCTTGTCGCATCAGGGCTACGTGAAGTATCAGCCTCTGACCGATTACGAAGCGCAGCGTCGCGGCGGTAAAGGTAAATCAGCAGCCCGTATTAAAGAAGAAGACTTCATCGACCGTCTGCTGGTGGCCAACACCCACGACACTATTTTGATGTTCTCCAGCCGGGGACGTCTGTACTGGATGAAAGTCTATCAGTTGCCGGAAGCCAGTCGTGGCGCACGTGGCCGTCCGATCGTCAACCTGTTACCGCTCGAACCCAACGAACGTATCACCGCCATTCTGCCAGTACGCGAGTACGAAGAAGGCCGTCATGTGTTCATGGCAACGGCAAGTGGTACCGTGAAGAAAACGGCACTGACCGATTTCAGCCGTCCGCGCAGCGCCGGCATCATCGCCATCAACCTCAATGAGGGTGATGAGCTGATTGGTGTTGATCTGACCGACGGTAACAACGAAGTCATGCTGTTCTCTGCAGCCGGTAAAGTGGTGCGCTTCTCCGAAGAAGCGGTGCGTTCAATGGGCCGTACGGCGACCGGTGTTCGCGGTATCCGTCTGGGCGAAGGCGACAGCGTCGTCTCCCTGATCATTCCTCGCGGCGACGGTTGTATCCTCACCGTGACGCAGAATGGTTTCGGTAAACGTACTGAATCTGCCGAATATCCAACCAAATCCCGCGCAACGCAGGGCGTTATCTCGATCAAAGTGAGCGAGCGTAATGGTCCGGTAGTAGGGGCTATCCAGGTGGATGAAGCGGATCAGATCATGATGATCACCGATGCTGGTACGCTGGTGCGTACACGTGTGTCCGAAGTGAGCACCGTTGGCCGTAACACCCAGGGTGTTACGCTTATCCGCACCGCTGAGCAAGAACACGTGGTCGGTCTTCAACGTGTGGCGGAACCGGTAGAAGATGAAGAACTGGATGGCGTTGCCACCGAAGCGGGCGAACTGGAAGCGGCACAAGCAGCCGATCTGCCAGACGAAGCAGAAAGTGAAGACGATCAGCCAGCAGACGACGAAGAAGAATAAGTTTTCTTAGTCGGTTGAAAGGAAGGCATAACATGGCAACGTGTTATGCCTTTTTTATTCATTCCGGGTTTTTTAGAAAGTCCCTCAATAGTGTATTCTGATTCACATTCCGCTCACTGAGCCGTTACACCGATGGTTAATCCTTGAAATATCTTGCTTCGTTTCGAACAACGCTGAGAATCTCCCGCTACCTGTTCAGGGTGCTGGCGCTGATGCTGTGGACGTTAGGGGTGCTGCTGACCACCTTTTATGTGCTGAATATCTTCCACAATAAAGAGTCGGAGATCCGGGATGAGGATAACCTCAACTACGATCTCGCGCAGAGCTACGTCAAAAACTCCAATGACGTGATGCGCAGCATTAAGTTTATGGCCGAAAAGCGTCTGAGCGATTCAATGAACGGGCTGGATATCATCAACGGGATGATCAGCAGCAAGAATACGCCACCGTCCTACCTTTCCCTTTTCCCGGATTCGGATTGCTCCCAGCTCAGCGACAGTTACCGTAACTCGCTGACGTCCCTGGGGAACATGATTCATTACTGGAAAGACAATTTTTCTGATGCCTATGATCTTAATCGCGTGTTCTTTATCAGCGGCGAAAACCTGTGTGTGGTGGATTTTGGCATCAGCAGCGAACCGTTTGAACGTGAAAGTCAGGATCAGCTGAAATCGTTGCATGAAAAAATCCTGCAATACCGCAACGGTAAAAATCAGGACAAAGAGAACAGCCTGTACTGGGTGTCTCAGTCCAATAACCGGGAGTCCGGTTATCTGTATGTGCTGACGCCGATTTATATCGGCAACAAACTGGAAGCGCTGATGGGGATTCAGCAAAACCTGCGTCTGGAAGATTTGGTCACGCCGAGCGCGCAACACACCAGCGTTACGTTGCTCGATGAGGACGATCAGCCGCTGCTCAGCCTTTCAGAAGGCGACCGTTATACCGCTGCGCTGGGAAATTATCCGCAGGAAAGCTCGTACTTCGGTTACATGAATGGCTACAAAGACTTGATCTACAAAAAGCCGCTGTCGCCGTCTTCGCTGAGCGTGGTGTATTCCATGCCGTTCAATATTGTCATTGAACGGTTCAAGATCATGATATTTAACGCGGTGCTGCTCAATATATTCTCCGGCCTGTTGCTGTTTATTCTGGCGTGGGTGTTTGAACGCAAGATGTTTTTACCGGCCGAGCAGAACGCCTTCCGCCTCGAGGAGCACGAGCAGTTTAACCACAAAATTGTCGCGTCGGCGCCGGTGGGGATCTCGATTCTGCGCATCAGCGACGGCGTGAATATCCTGAGTAACGAGCTGGCGCACAACTACATCAGCATGCTGACCCAGGAAGACCGTCAACGTATTACGCGTATCATCTGCGATCAGCAGGTGAATTTTGTTGACGTGATTACTAAGAATAACAATAACATCCAGCTTAGCTTCGTCCATTCACGTTACCGCAACGAAGACGTCGCGATTTGCGTGCTGATCGACGTCAGTGCGCGCGTGCGGATGGAAGAGTCGTTGCAGGAGATGGCGAATGCCGCCGAGCAGGCCAGCCAGTCGAAATCAATGTTCCTGGCAACGGTCAGCCACGAACTGCGAACGCCGCTGTACGGTATTATCGGTAATCTGGACTTATTGCAAACGCAGGGGCTGCCGCAGGGCGTGGATCGACTGGTGACGGCGATGAATAACTCCTCAGCGCTGCTGCTGAAAATCATCAGCGACATTCTCGACTTCTCGAAAATCGAATCCGAACAGCTGAAAATCGAGCCGCAGGAGTTCTCCTGCCGTGAAGTGATCACGCACATTGCCGGTAACTATCTGCCGCTGGTGGTGAAAAAGCGCCTCGGGCTGTACTGCTTTATCGAGCACAACGTACCGCTGTCTTTCAACGGCGATCCGGTGCG
Organism: Rahnella inusitata; assembly: GCF_003263515.1. Taxonomy (GTDB): domain Bacteria; phylum Pseudomonadota; class Gammaproteobacteria; order Enterobacterales; family Enterobacteriaceae; genus Rahnella; species Rahnella inusitata. The sequence goes on from NZ_JYDE01000017.1 coordinate 149,148, forward strand.
TCTGCAACAGGTCATCTCAAATATTCTCAATAATGCGATTAAATTCACCGATACCGGCTGTATCGTGCTGAATGTCAGAACCTGCGGAAATTATCTGGAATTCCAGGTGCGCGATACCGGCGTCGGTATTCCTGAGCGCGAAATCACCCGTCTGTTCGACCCGTTCTTCCAGGTCGGTACCGGCGTGCAGCGTCATTTCCAGGGTACCGGCCTGGGGCTTGCGATCTGCGAAAAGCTAATCAACCTGATGGATGGCGATATTGACGTGGAATCCGAGCCGGGTCTCGGCAGTTCTTTCACCGTACGTATTCCGCTTTACAGCGCGGTGTTCCCGTCTGAGGAACCGCTGGATCACTGGCAGGATAAAATCGTCTGGCTTGACGTACGCAATGCGTATCTTGAAAGCTACCTGATGCAGCTGCTGCGCCACCACGGCGCGAATATCCAGCGCTATGAACCTGAGCAGGCGACCGGCGCCGAGGATGTGCTGATCACCGATAAGCCGTTTATTCACATGGGTACGCTACGCGCGCAGATTGAATTCTCGATAGATCATATCGGCCCGCCGGTGGAAACCAGACCGGGATATTGGGTACACGGCACCTCGACGCCGCTGGAAATCACCGCGCTGCTCAACCGGATTTACCAGATTGAGACGGCAGGGGATGAGGACGGCCTGAACGCCCAGGCGGCTGAAACCGCTATCGCGCAGGACTACAGTGATATCACCCTGTTGGTGGTCGATGATCATCCAATCAACCGCCGTCTGCTCGCCGATCAGCTGGGGACCATGGGTTACATCGTGGTGACCGCCAATGACGGGATGGATGCGCTGGATGCCATGCGCGCGCACGAGATTGATATCGTGTTAAGCGATGTCAACATGCCACGCCTCGATGGTTATGGCCTGACGCAGAAACTGCGCGAGCTGGGCCATATCCTGCCGGTGATCGGCGTGACCGCCAACGCGCTGGCCGAGCAACGTCAGCGGTGTCTGGAAGCGGGGATGGATAACTGTCTGTCGAAGCCGGTGACGCTGGAAACGCTGCGCGATACGCTGAGCTATTACAGTGAACGCGTGCGCAAAGGGAGCTATAAAAAAGAAGACTGAAGCGGCGTTCTGGCTGAAGGTTTTGTCCCAAAAATAAAGGCACCGTGAAGGTGCCTTTTGTCTTTTTGCATGAAGACTGCTTTGCGAAAACTCAGTCTTTGTCGACCGGCATGGAGCTGATGGAGGACAAATAGTTCAGCAACGCAATATCGTTTTCCACACCCAGTTTCATCATTGCTGATTTCTTCTGGCTGCTGATGGTTTTGATACTGCGGTTCAGTTTTTTAGCAATCTCAGTCACCAGGAAGCCTTCTGCAAACAAACGCAGAACTTCGCTCTCTTTTGGTGACAGGCGTTTGTCGCCGTAACCGTTGGCGCTGATTTTTTCCAACAGCTTGGCCACGCTGTCCGGCGTGAACTTCTTGCCTTTCTGCAAAGCGGCCAGCGCTTTTGGCAGGTCCGTTGGCGCGCCCTGTTTGAGGACAATGCCTTCGATATCCAGATCCAGCACCGAGCTCAGGATCGCCGGATTATTGTTCATGGTCAGAACAATGATCGACAACTGAGGATAGTGGCGCTTGATGTATTTGATAAGCGTAATCCCGTCGCCGAATTTATCGCCCGGCATAGAGAGGTCAGTAATCAATACATGGGCGTCGAGTTTACTTAAGCTGTTGACCAGAGCCGTCGAGTCTTCAAACTCGCCGACAACATTCACCCATTCGATTTGTTCAAGTGACTTACGAATGCCAAAAAGGACGATAGGATGATCATCAGCAATAATTACGTTCATAGTATTCATGTGATTAGCTACCTTGCTGGAGCAGTCTGGAGACAAAAGAATCAATAAGATTGATGGTTTCAGTAATCTGTAATGCATCGCCATCTGCGATGTACTGTTCTAACTCTTCACACATTTGCTTGCCTGGGGTCAGGTTCAACATAGCGAACACTCCCTTAAGGCGGTGTGCAGTTTGGGAAAGTGATGTGAAATCACGACGTTGGTTTTCATTATACAGTTTCTCAAGATCTTCCGGTACTGTCTCGACAAAAAGCTGATAGTAATCGCTTGATTTTAACTGCTTTTCATAATGGTCAAGAGAGTCATCGCCGGGTTCTTCGGATGAAACACTGTCATCAGGAACGGCAAATTGCTGTTCAATTAACAGTAGGGTTGCGTCGATCAGCGCGCTGCTGATGTTGTAATTGACGCGAATATAATGCTTTTCCAGCGACTGGAAACCGGACTCATCGTCGGTCAGCAGCAGCGTAAATTTGTCACTATTTTGGGGATTATCCGTCAGCAGAACATCGTATTCACGCGTCAGTTGTCGCTCATCGGCCACGATACACACCGCGCCGTACGCATTCATTGTCCGGGTCACAATACCGCGCACCTCGTCAGAGGTGATGTCGAGTAACGCGGTGACATCCGTCAGCAACTTCTCGTGCTCGTCTTCCACTTCCTGCGTTTGCTGCCGTTGTTTCACCCGGACGGTATAACGCGTGCCGATGTCGAGTTTACTGCGGATCTCCAACTGTCCGCCCAGCTTTTTACACAGCTGATTGCACAGGAAAAATGTCAGGCCGGAGCCGTGATTAAAGCGATCAACCAACGTCTGGCTCAGGAAAGGATAATTCAGATTGCTCAATTCTTCCTTCGAAATTCCGCTGCCGGTGTCAGTTATGTGGAAAACCAGCTGATCCGGGCGATCTTCGTCTTGTTCGCTGGTCAGTGTGACCTTGCCGAGCGACGTGGTGACAATGGCGTAATCAAGCAGCAGCGAGAGAATTTTCTTCACCGCCTGCATATCGCCGACGAACATCGCTTCCGGTGCAATATGGAAATGATTCAGCAAACCGAGGCCTTTCTGGCTGAGGCGGGGCAGGGCCTCAAGCAGGAGTTCATCCACCATAGCGGATAAGACATACGGCTGGCTGGCCGGCTGCCAGTCCTGCGTTTCCAGACGGGTCAGCAGGGTGATGTTATCCACCAGCGTCAGTGCGTTGCGCGATTCGACCTGCAATTTGCCCTGAAGCGTCTGGCGTTCGTGAAGATCTTCCACCGCCACCAATGATTCCACCAGCCCGTTAAGCTCCTGCAACGGCTGATTCAGCTCGATGCCCAGATTGTGCAGCATCAGTTTGCGCGCCTGCAGGTTCTTTTCGAACTCACGCTTAGCCTGTTGCAGCGTGCGGTTGACCATCACTTCTTTGTCCTGATCGTGCAGCAGGAACAGATACGTTTCCGGAGAAATCTGGCTGCGAATCATGCGGATTTCATACACTTCGTTGTTAACCGTAGCCTGAATCGAGCCGTTGTGCTGCTCGGCCATATTAGCGATTTTATTCAGGCTCAGATGCGGCAACAGCTGGTCGGCAATTTTATTACTGAGGATCACGCTGTGGTTGCTGAAGTTATAAACCAGCAGACCGAGTGGTAACCCGGAGATGATTTCCTGATTCAGCGCCTGCTGCATATGCAACTGCGCCGCCATATTTTCGCTCGGGCGGATGTACTGATGACGAATAAAGTAAATGCTGGTCATCGCCAGCCCGATCAGGAATAGATTGATGAGGATCAGCCAGAAGTTATTACGTGACAGATCCACCACCAGGCTGAACAACGGCACATGGTAGGTCAGCGACAGTGGAGAGTTACTCAGTGGCACGCTGAACACCAGTGACCAGCCCTGAACAGCAATGCTGCTGGCGGCGTTGTCGTCGGTCGGATCGCCTTCATTCACCGCGGCTGTACTGCCGTTGAGCTGGAAATTGTCCCGTGCCATGTTCAGCGGGATGAGATCACTCATCGGCAAATCAAAGGCGATCACCGTCGCCAGATGACCGGGATTATTGAACGTGGTGCGTAGCGTAAAGTTGTAGTCGCTGCTCTGACGCGATTTACGCAGGGCGGAGTAGCTTTCGCGCTCGTCCAGCGTATTGGCCTGTTGCAGCATTTCAGCACGGCGTGATTGCAGCGTACTGGTGAAATAGTTTTCTTTGAGGCGGGAATCCTGTTCCTCGAGCGGCACCGTGGTCACCAGCACCATGCTGTTGTCCTGGCCGTTCAGATAATAGAGCGAATAGGGCAGCGTTTTGGCACCCCATTGTTCATCGAGGAAGGACGAGATTTTCAGTGTCAGATCAAGCGTCGAGCTGTCATGCGTCCCAAAAATCAGTGCGTCGGTTTTCTTGTGCGGCTTAGAGACATAGAACATGTCCTGACGCAGGCGGATTTCCTGCGCGGAGACCACATCCGGCGGCAGCGGCTGGCCGGTGAAGTTGTCGTAAATCTGATATGTCATGTAACGATACTTATCGATACGTTTTTGCAACTGATCGGCGGTGGATTGCACCGTGCGCAGTTTATCGTTCAGATAAGCATTGGTGTAGTTATACCCGTAAAGACCCAGCCCCAGTGCCAGCAGCAAAATGAACAACCAAAAGAAACGCGTGATGTTGGTTGAGGTCAGCGATAAATATTTACCTGACATGATGATGAGTCTTTTCCTTCATGAAAAAACACCTGACATTAAACAGACCGCACAGTTTATCAGAAACGATAAGTTTCAGTGATTGCGCATAGTCTTAATTATTTTTAGCCTCAATACATTAAGCCCAAAATTCTTTATGGATAGTCACAAAATTGATAAGTCATTTTGATGTGCATTTCTCGATGCTAATCCTTGATTTTCTTAATGATGATCACGATCAGTATTGATGTTCAGAATTTAAAACTATTACAAATCAACCTATTGATCTAAAACCCCTCCGCTAGGCCATGATTTTACTCACGTCAAACTTATAATTTTTAATACTTTCATGAATAAAATTTATCACAAAGATAACTTTTTTTTAATACACTTAACTCAAATCATGCATATAACTTATGGAGTTTAGAGTAAAAAAATTCCTAAACGACATAACAGAAACACATAAAAAGCATCACTAAAATCAACTTTTGCTCGTTTTGCAGTCGCTCGTTTTACCCATCACCAGTTGGAAGTTAATCCATTGCTTTAATGGTCTTCTCGTTTGCGCGATAGCACCTCTCTGACGGGAGGGGTTGTTCGTGGCGGATTTGAGTAATAACTGGACTCAGACAGGGGTACAACATGGCTCAGAACGGCGGCGTAGTTATTGATGTTCTTGCTCGTAAAGATGGTGCAGTAATCTCTCAGATTTCTGATGCCAGTCAGGATGTTACCCTCAACCAATTGAGCATCGTGCGCGTTCACGCAACGCGCGATGCGGTCGCCAGCTACGAACGCGTGGGTAACGATCTGGTTATCCACATGAAAGATGGCCGTACCGTACGCTATCACAGCTTTTTCGATACGGATGGCAAAGGCCACCACAGCGAGCTGATTTTTGACGACGGTGTTCACCCGATTGAACACGCTGCTTTTGTCGATACCGGCGCGACGGCAGGCGCGGTCACCGTCGTTCCCGCGTATGAAACCATCCCCGACGTCGGTGTCTTACTGCTCGACTCTTCCAACTTTGACCCTGCAATCCTCGGCGCTGTCCTTGGTGTTGTCGCCCTCGGCGCAGGCATTGCCATTGCCGCAGGCGGCGGTGGTGGTGGCGGTGGTGGCAGCAGTAACAATGGTGGAAGCCAGGGAGGCAATAACGGCGGTAATAACGGGGGCAACAACGGCGGTACGGGCGGGGAGAACGGCGGCAACAATGGCGGAACCGGTGGAGAGAACGGCGGCAATAACGGCGGAAATACCGGTCAGGCTGCGAGTCTGACACTGGGAGCTTTTGCCGGTGACAACATTCTCAATGCGGCCGAAGCTCGCCTCGAGCAAATCTTCTCAGGGACGGCGGGAAATGTTGCCGCTGGCCAGACCATCACGCTGACTGTCAACGGTAAAAGCTATACCAGCACGGTAGGTGCAGACGGTAAATGGGACATTAATCTGCCTCCGGCTGATTTGGCTAATCTGGCAGACGGCACCTATGTCATCTCCGTGACCGTGACCGGCACCGACGGTAATTCAGTCACACAGGGTGTCACTGTTGTGGTGGACAGAACGCCGCCAGTGGTCACTGTCGAACAGATTGCCAGCGATAATATCCTCAATGGTGATGAGCATCAGCAACCGCTGACTGTGAACGGTACGGCCTCAATTTCTGAAGCCGGACGCACCGTAGTTGTTACTCTCGGCGGCGTTGAATACAGCGCAGTCGTTGGCGCGGACGGCAAGTGGTCGGTGACCATCCCGGCCGATGCGGTGCAGGCGCTGACCAATGGCGAATACACCCTCACGGCATCGCTGACCGATGCGGCCGGTAACCAGACCTCCACGCCTGCTGAATTTTTGGTAGACGACAACGCTGGCATTCTGACCATCAACCCGGTTTCCGGTGATGGCCAGCTGAATGCTGTCGAAGCGCAGTCTCCGCTGGTGATTTCCGGCAACGCAACCAACGTGCCGGAAGGCTCCGTTATCACCGTGACCTTAAATGGTCAGACGTACACCGGCACGACGGGCCCAAATGGTGCATGGAGTGTGAATGTTCCGGCAGATGCTTTGCAGGCGCTGACCGATGGCACAACAACGCTCACCGTCAGCACCACAGATGCAGACGGCAATCAGATATCCACCACAACCGATTTTAACGTGGCCGTGCATCCTGGCGAACTGACGCTGGTTCCGCCATTTGGCGATGGCACGCTCAATGCTCAGGAATCTGGCGGCGATCAGACGCTCACCGGGAATACTGGCCTGAAAGGCGACGGACAAACCGTCAGTGTGGTGATTGGCGGGCAAACCTATACCGGTACCGTAGCACCCGACGGAAGTTACAGTGTGAGCCTTCCGGCTGCCGCGCTGGCAACATTACCGCAAGGCAACAACGCGGTGGTCATCAACGTCACCGATACCGCCGGTAACCACACCACACTCAATACTACGGTGTCTGTCGATACCCTTGCGCCAACCCTGACCGTGAACCCGCTGGCGGGAGACGGGCAGATTAGTCTGGCGGAAGCCGCAGGCGAGCTGACCCTTTCGGGGACGGCATCAGTCAGTGAAGCCGGTCGGACCGTCACCCTCACCGTCGGTGGACTCAACTTTATCGCTGTCGTGGGCGACAATGGCGTCTGGAGTACTACCATCCCGGCGGGCGCGCTCAGCGGCCTGAATGGTGATTTCACCGTCACTGCGACACTGTCTGATGCCGCAGGTAACACCACCACCAATACCAGTTCAATTCACGTTGCTGCCGATGCCACGCTTCAGCCTGCAATCACCGTCGATATATTTGCCAGCGATAACGCTGTCGATGGTGCTGAAGTCAAAACCGCCCAGGTACTGAGCGGTACCACTACCCGCGTAGAAGCCGGTCAAATCGTCACCATCACCCTCAATGGTCAACAGTATCAGGCCGAAGTTCAGGCCAGCGGCAAATGGAGCGTGATCATTCCGGCTGCTGACATGGTGGCACTGGCTGACGGCTCACAAACCATCACCGTCAGCGTTGCTGATAAAGCCGGTAACCCGGCGACCGGCAGCGAAGGTTTCACCGTCATCAGCACCGATGACGGCATCGCGATTGACCCTGTCACCGGCGATAACGTGATTAACGCCGTTGAAACCGCAGCGGGGATCACCATCAGCGGTACCACTTATGGTGTTGACGTTGGCGCACAGGTCACCGTCAAATTTGGCGCACTCACTCGTTATGCATTGGTGGGCGCCAACGGCAAATGGAGTCTGTTAATAAGTTCGTCTGATATCGCCGGGATCGACACCGCGACCACTTCGTTATCCGCTTCGGTTGTCGGCAGCAATGGCGATGTCCTGACTAACAGCGTCAATGTCGGGATCGACAACGTTGATCCTACGCCGACGTTGAATACGCCGTTTGGCGACAGCTTCCTCAATCTCGCCGAAGCGGCAGCCGGTCAGGCGCTCAGCGGTACCACCGGTAAAAGCGGCGAAGGCCAGACGGTGACTGTGACCGTTGGCGGGCAAACCTACACGGCGACTGTTGCCGCAGATGGCAGCTGGACGGTGACTCTCCCCGCGGCAGATTTGCAGGCATTGCCTCAGGGGCCACTGCAAATTTCTGTCACAGCAGCCGACGCGGCGGGAAATACTGCGACCGTGGTCTCCACGGCAAATGCTGATTTCACCGCTCCGGTTCTGACCGTCAATCCTGTTGCGGGCGACGGTTATGTCAGTATTGCCGAAGCGGCAGGCCCGATTGCTATCACCGGTACCGCGTCACTTTCCGAAGCCGGGCGCACGGTATCTGTGACGCTCAATGGCGAAACCTATACCGGTACCGTGCAGCCGAATGGCCAGTGGAGTATTACCGTTCCTGCGGGCGCGCTGTCAGCGGTCGCGGACGGGCAATATCCGCTGAGTGTTGAAATTTCGGATGCAGCAGGCAACAGCACCACCGTCACCTCAACCGTTCAGCTCGATGGCAATCCGGCAACGGCGCCGACCCTGACGCTCAATACCTTTGCGGGCAACAACGTGGTGGATGGCGCAGAACAGCAGACGGCGCAAATCCTCAGCGGCACAACCAGCCAGGTTGAAGCCGGTCAGACAGTGACTGTCACGCTCAACAATGTGACCTACACCGCCACTGTGCAGACGGGCGGCAACTGGAGTGTCAGCATTCCTTCGGCTGACCTGCTGGCGCTGCAAAACGGTTCCCTGACCCTGACGGCGACCGTCAGTGACAAAGCGGGCAATCCGGCGAGCGGCACTACAAATCTCACCGTCGATAACACCCTGAGCGGCCTGTCAGTCGAACCTCTGACCGGCGATAACCTGCTCAATGCCGCCGAAGCGGCGGCGGGCGTAACGCTCACCGGCACCTCGACCAACGTACCGGTCAACGGCGTTGTTACTCTCACGCTCAACGGTAAAACCTACACCGCTACCGTGGGCGTCGGCGGTGGCTGGAGCGTTCAGCTTCCGGCGGGCGATCTGGCTTTACTCTCTGACGGCACGCATACCCTCAATGTATCAGCGACCGATGCGGCCGGTAATCCGGTCAGCAGCAGCCTGAGCTTTGACGCGATCACCCACAGCCTGCCTTCTGTTACGCTGAATACGCCATTTGGTGATGGTCTGTTAAATGCAACCGAAGCGGGCAGTGTACAAACACTGAGCGGTTCAACCGGCGTCAGTGGCACCGGGCAAATAGTCACCGTCACGCTGGGCGGTAAAGATTATCAGGCGACAGTCGGCGCTGATGGCAGCTGGAGTGTCAGCATACCGTCAGCCGATCTCGGCGCGCTTACTCAGGGTGACGCACCGGTTCAGGTCGTTGCGAAAGATGAAGTGGGTAACGAAAGCCTGATCACCGCCAATGTCACTGTTGATACGGTAGCGCCGGTGGTCACGGTGGATCCGGTTGCCGTTGATGGCACCATTAACAACGCCGAAGCTGGCGCATTAATTCCTGTCACCGGGACTGCGGGCGTGGCGGAAGCCGGGCGTACGGTGACCCTGACCATTGCCGGACACACTTACACCGGCACTGTTTTGGATGACGGCAGCTGGACGGTGAACATTCCGGCCAATGCATTGATTAACGTGGCGAACGGTTCTTATACCCTGACCGCCAGCGTCTCTGACGCTGCAGGCAATACCGGCAGTGCCAGCGAAACGGTCACCGTCACAGCGAACCCGGCGCAGTTGCCGACCATCAGCGTGAATACCTTTGCGGGTAACAACGTGGTGGATTCGGCTGAAAATCAGGTTGTGCAGACCCTGAGCGGTACGACGTCCAACGTCGAAGCCGGTCAGATTGTCACTGTCACTATCGGGCCACTGAGTTACGAAGCTGTTGTTCAGGCCAGCGGTGCATGGAGCGTCAGCATTCCGGCAAATGCGCTGGAAAATGGCAACCTGACCGTCAACGTCTCGGTGAGCGATAAAGCCGGTAATCCGGCGACTGGCTCATCAGACTTCCTGGTCGATACCACCCTCGGCGGCATCGCCATCAATACCATCGCCGGTGATAACAACATCAACGCCAGCGAAGCGGCGCAGGGGGTTGTCATCAGCGGTACGACCGCAGACGTGCCGGAAGGCACCACGGTCACCATCAAACTGGGCGGCATCACCTACACCACTACCACGGATGTTGACGGTAACTGGACGTACACCGTTCCGGCAGGGGATATTGCCAATCTGGCCGACGGTACCAGTCACGTTATCGTCTCGACGGTGACCACGGCCAACGGCACCGTGACCAGCCAGCAGGACGTGGGCATTTACACCACACTGCCGGAACCGACCCTGAATACGCCATTTGGCGATGGTCTGTTAGGGTCCACCGAAGCCACCACCGATCAGACGCTCACCGGTAAAACGGGCCTGACCGGCGATGGTCAGACTGTCACCGTAGAAATTAACGGCGTTCCTTACACCGGCACTGTGGCGACTGACGGATCATGGACCGTGACCGTGCCTTCCGCTGACTTGCAGAACCTGCCAGCCACGGATAACCCAATTATCGTGACCGTGACAGACGCAGCCGGTAATAGCAGCACGCTGACCGGCAACGTGAATGTTGATTTCACGCCGCCAACGCTGCTTCTCAATCCGGTGGCGACCGATGGTGTGATCAACACCGCTGAAGCCGCAAGCGGTCTGAGCCTTAGCGGGACGGCATCACCAGAAGATGCGGGACAAACCGTCACGCTGACTTTCAATAACCAGACCTACACCGCGCTGGTACAGGGTAACGGCACCTGGAGTACCAGTATTCCGGGCGGCACGCTGACCGGTGTGGCCGACGGCGATTACACCCTGACCGCGACCCTCAAAGATGCGGCGGGCAACAGCACCACCACAACCGGACAGGTCACGCTGGATCAGACCGGACCGGTTCTGACCATTACGCCAGTCGGCGGTGACGGTCTGGTGAGTGCGGCGGAAGTGACGTCCGGTATAACGCTCAGCGGTACAACGTCGCCTGACGAAGCCGGTCAGACGGTGACCATTAGCTTCAACGATAAATTCTTTACGGCGCTCGTCCTTCCCGATGGTTCGTGGAGCACAACCGTGCCTTCCACCGCGCTGGCCGGACTTCCGGCAGGCAGCTATACCGTGTCGGCGCTGATCAGTGATCCGTCCGGTAACCCGACGACCACCACCAGCCAGATAACGCTCGATCTCACTCCGCCAGCCCTGACGGTAAATCCGCTGACCGGTGATGGACGTGTGAACGCCATTGAAGGGGCGGCCGACATTCAGGTCACCGGTTCAACCGATGCCGCTGAAGTCGGGGGCATTGTGACGGTGACCATTGCGGGGCTCAGTTATAACGCAACGGTTCAGGCGGACGGCACCTGGACGGCGACCATTCCGGCCGGTGTGCTGGCAAACGTCGTTAACGGTTCTTATCCGCTGACCGCGTCCTTATCTGATGCCGCCGGTAATACTGCCAGTGTCAGTGAAAACGTCAGCCTGGCTGCCAATCCGGCGGCACAACCCGTCATCGACATCAACGACTTCGCGGGCAATAACCTGCTGGATGCGGCAGAAAGTCAGGTGGCGCAAACCCTGAGCGGTACAACCACGAACGTGGAAGCCGGTCAGATTGTGAATATCACGATTGGTGATGCCACCTTCACTGCCACCGTGTTAGCCAGTGGCGCATGGAGTGTGTCCGTCCCGGCGGCCACGTTGGGTGCTCTGGCGAATGGTTCAGTCACCATCAATGTCTCCGTTAGCGATCTGGCGGGCAACCCGGCCAGCGCGTCTGAAAACTTCACCGTGGATACCACGCTCGGCGGTGTGGGGATCGATATCATCGCGGGCGACAACAAAATCAATGCTTTGGAAGCGGCAAGCGGCGTGATCGTCAGCGGCACCACCTCTGACGTCCCTGAGGGAACCGACGTGCGCATTGTGATCGGTACGATTGACGTCACGGTACAGACCGCAGCCGACGGCACCTGGAGTTATACCCTGACGCCAGAGCAGGTGGCGACATTACCGGAAGGTACCTCGGCGGTTGTCGTGACCACCGTGACCACCGCCAATGGCCCGGTCTCCAGCGAACAACCGCTGGGTATTTACACCACCCTGCCAACGCCGACTATTGAACCGGCCTTTGGTGACGGACGTCTGAGTACCGCTGAAGCGGCAACCGCCCAGACGCTCACCGGTACCACGGGTCTGACCGGTGACGGCCAGACGGTCACCGTAAGCATTGCCGGACAGAATTACACCGGCACCGTCGCCACAGACGGGACATGGACCGTCACCATCCCGTCCGATTCGCTGAAAGCGCTGCCAGCGGATGTGGACAATATTCTGGTCACCGTTACGGATGCGGCCGGTAACGGCGGCACCGTCAACGGTTCAGTCGCCGTGGACTTTACCGCACCGACGCTCAGTGTGGCGCTGGTGTCCGGTGATAACGCGATCAATGCGACCGAAATTCTCGGTGCGGTCGAACTGACCGGTACGGCGAGTCCGGAGGATGCAGGCCAATTCGTTCAGCTGACGTTCAATAACGTGACCTATACGGCGCAGGTGCAGCCCGATGGTTCATGGACCACCAACATCCCGGCGGGAGATCTGACCGGATTGCAGAACGGTAATTACATTCTCAATGCCAGCCTGACCGATCTGGCGGGTAACACCACTACGTTGCCGGTGACCATCGCCATTGCGACCACTTTACCGACACCGTCGATTACCGCGCCGTTTGGCGATGGTTATCTTAATGCGCTTGAGGCGGGCAGTGATCAAATCATCACCGGCAGCACAGGCGCGACCGGACCGGGGCAAACTGTTTCTGTCACCTTTGCCGGGGAGACCTACAACACCACGGCGGATGCGCAGGGACAATGGTCGATCACAATTGCGTCCACCGTGCTGGAAAACCTCACCGACGATACCTTGCCGATGGTGGTCACCGCCACCGATGCGGCGGGCAATTCCGGTACGGCGACCAACCAGATAACCGTTGATTTCACCGCGCCGGAGCTGGTCATTGGCGCCGTTGCGGGCGACAACATCATCAACGCGGCTGAAGCCCTGCAACAGGTGGTGATCAGCGGAACCTCAGACATCGCCGATGCCGGACAACCGGTGTCCGTAGTGCTGAATTTCAACGGTGTGACTTACACCGCGCTGGTACAAAACGACGGAAGCTGGAGCTTTACGCTGCCGGGTAACGTCGTGCAACAACTTCCTGATGGCCCGTACTCCTTAACCGCCACCCTCACGGATGCGGCGGGTAACATGACGACTGAAACGCGCAGCTTCACCGTGGATGCCGCCAGGGCCACTCTGCCTACGCTGACCATCACCGATATCGCGGGCGATGATTACATCAACGTGGCGGAAAAAACCGACGGTTTCACTATCACCGGGACCTCGACCAATATCGAAGCTGACCAGCCGGTCAATGTACTGTTCAATAACGTCAGCTATCCGACCACCGTGGGTACTGATGGCAGCTGGTCGGTGAATATTCCGGCATCTGCCCTGACGGGGCTTTCCGATGGGCCTCTGGTCGTGACAGCGGGCTCGCTCGATAGCTCTGGCAACCCGGCGAGTACCACCCACAACGCGACCGTGATTGCCCAGGCGGGTGATTTACCGACCGTAACCATCAAAACGGTGTCCGGCGATGACATTATTAACTCGCAGGAGCACAACCAGCCGCTGACCCTCAGCGGGACCACCACCCACGTACCGACCGGTAATATCATCACCGTCACGTTGAATAACGTCACCTATTCGCCGTTGGTGCAGTCTGACGGCTCGTGGAGCGTCACACTCACCGTGGCGCAAACTCAGGCGTTACCGGAAGGCGACAATCTGATCACTGCGACGGCGACAGACATCGCGAGTAACCCGGCCAGTGCTACGCATGACATTACTGTTCACACGACGCCAACGCTGCTGACCGTTGATGTTGATACCGGGCTGGATAATATCCTCAATGCTGCGGAAGTGCTGACCGGCCTGCCGGTGAGCGGCATCACGGAAAGCAACGTTACCGTCACGGTGAAACTCAACGGCATCACCTACACCACGGTTTCTGATAACGACGGCAACTGGAATGTCACCATTCCAACGCTCGACCTGCGGGGAATCACCACCGACGGGCTGAAAACCGTCGAGGTCAGTGTCACGGGGGCTGATGGCAATACCAACACGGTGACCGATGATTTCACGCTGGCTATTAACACCCTGCCAACGCTGACGATTGGGCCAGTGGCGGGAGACAATATTCTCAATATTGCTGAATCAGCGGCAGGCTTTATCGTCACGGGGGCAGCGTCCAATCTGCCGGACGGCACTGCGGTTATTCTGACCATCGGTACAGTGCAGTTCAACGGCACAGTGACCGGCAATGTCTGGACCGCGAACGTCGGTGCCGGACAGCTCAATGTGCTGCTCGGTTCCGCGGCGGATATTTCCGTGACAGCGGTGGACGCCGTCACCGGCAATACCGCCTCTGTCAGCGGCAGCCTGACGGTTGACCTGACGCCGGTGCCTGCTCCGGTGATTAATCAACCGTTTGGCGATGGTGCACTCAACGCAGCTGAAGCGGCAGCAGACCAAATTATCAGCGGCACTACCGGTATCACGGATGTGAAATCGGTGCTGGTCACCGTGGGTACCACCGAGATTATCGCCACGGTGAATCCGGACGGCTCATGGTCTGCAACTATTCCTTCTGACGTGCTTTCTGCGTTACCTGACAGCACTGCCGGTACCCCGGTTACCGTGGTAGTGACAGACGTTGGCGGTAACTCCAACAGCACAGCCATTAATGTGCCGACTATCGTGAACGATCTGCCACTGGCGACCGTGACTGACAGTTTTGGCGGTCTTATCAACTACGCAGAAGCGCAGGCGGGCGGGACGCTGAGCGGCCTCACCGGTGCCACCACCGCCGGGCAAACTGTCGTGGTGAACATCAACGGCACTGACTACACCACCGCCACGGTCGATGCGGCGACGGGCACGTGGGAGCTGGCATTGCTGCCATCCCAGCTGGCAACACTGCCAAACGGTAACTGGACGGTTACCGTCACCGTGACTGATGCCGTGGGTAACTCCAGTACTGACAGCGAAATTCTGGGCGTCCAGATTTCGCTTCCGGCGGCACCGGTTATCGATCAGCTGTTTGGCGACAGCGTACTGAACTTCGCAGAAGCCGCGACAGCGCAGACGATCACCGGCGCGACGGGGATCACCGGCAACGATCAAAGCGTTCAGGTGACAATCGCCGGGATCACCGGCAGTCCGTTTACCGTGACGCCAGCCGCTGACGGCACGTGGAGCCTGGAACTGTCCCCGGCACAACTGGCGCAGTTCGGCACCACCGGCGATCACACCATTACGGCGACGGTTACCGATCAGTACGGCAACACCAGTCTGGCGGCGAGTTCCACCTTCACCGCCGATGTGACGCAACTGACGCCGACCATCACCGACAGTTTCGGCCCTGTGCTGAACATTGCCGAAGCGGCGGGTGTGGTGTCGATTGGCGGATTATCAGGGGCGCTGGGTAACCAGAATGTGACCCTGACCGTTGATGTGGGCGGCAAAACCTATCCGGCCACCGTGATACCGGCAACGGGTGAATGGACGGTCAGTATTCCGGCAGGCGTACTCAGTTCGCTGACCGGTACGGATCATACTTTCATCGTTAACGTGACCGATGCCAACGGTAATACGGGCAGCAGTACGCTCAGCTTCACTACCGACTTCACGCCACCGGCTATCACGATTACAGACGTGTTTACCGATGGTTACCTGAATGCGAGTGAACTGCTGTCGGGCGCGGCGATCACCGGGACGTCCGATGCGCCATTTGGTAGCACGGTCTCCGTGAATATCGGTGCGGCCGGTCCGTTTACCACCACCGTGGACGCAGGCGGAAACTGGACGCTGACGCTGAATAATACTCAGCTTTCTACGGTTGCACAGGGCAGTCTGGCCATCACCGCGACCGTCAGTGACGAGAACGGTAACCCAGGTGCGGCAACCGGCAGCGTGATTGTGGCCTCTTCCGGCGCAGGTCTGCCTGCCATCGACATCAATACCTTTGTCGGCGGCGACGGCCTGAATTACACCGAGAGTCTTTCACCGCAAATCTTGTCGGGTACCACCAGCAAGATTGCGGTCGGGTCTACGGTCACTATCACTATTCCTGGTGTGGCGGGCCCGTTAACGGCCATCGTCGGCGAGGGCGGTTCCTGGTCGCTGACACTGACACCCGTGCAGCTTCAGGCGATCACCGACAACAGCACCATCAGCGTTTCTGTCACGGATGTCGCGGGCAATACCGCGACCGATACTCTCCCGAACTTTGGGGTCGATCTGACTGTGCCAGCGCTGCCATCCATTTCCCTCAACGTGGTCGCAGGTGATAACTACATCAACCTTGCTGAACACAACACCGGCACCATCACTCTTTCCGGTGCCGCTGCCGGGCTTGGTGTAGTTCCGGGTGTCTCACAAGTCGCTATTCTGGTGGGGGTAACGCCAGTTACAGCGACCGTTCTGGCCGACGGGACATGGACGGTTAATGTGCCAGCCAATTTATTTACTGATGGCAGCAGCACAGTTATTACAGCAACGGTGCTTACTGCGACAGCGAACCAGACCGTACTTACCGATCTGACGCCGCCGGTACTCACACCGGGCAACATCAGTGCAGACAACAACGTGCTTAATGCCACCGAAGCCGCGGCGAATCAGGCCATCAGCGGCACCGCAGACACGGGCGATGTCGGGCGTACCGTTACCATCACCATGAACGGCAAAACTTACACCGCCGTGGTGCAGGGCGGAGGCGGCTGGAGTGTTGGCGTCCCGGCGTCTGACTGGAATGCACTTGGACAGGGCGATAACAGCTATACCGCATCGCTTACCGATCTGGCCGGTAACAACACCACCGTCACGCATAACTTCACGGTCGATACCGTGGGCGCGTTGCTGACGCTGGGCTTGACCAGTGGCGGAGGCGATCTGGTCGATAACGTCCTGAGCCTGACCGAAGCCTTACTGGGCACCGTGATCGGCGGCACCTCCGATGCCGGTACCAACTCATTGGTCACAGTGAAAATTGCCGGTGTCACCGTGGGTACCGCTAACGTTCAGGGAGATGGCACCTGGAAACTGACGCTGCTGCCAGAGCAGTTAACCGGACTGGCTCTTGGTGACGGCACACATCTGGTTTCTGCGTCAGTTGCTGACTCGGCGGGTAACACGACGGATGTGAATCTGGGTCTGAATCTCCAGTTCAATCAGCTGCTTGATGTCAACCTGCTGACCGGTCTGCCGGTGCTTAACGGCGCGGCGCTGCTGGTCAATCAGGTGCTGAGCGGCAGCACAACCGATGCCGGTGCAGGATCTACCGTCAACGTCAAACTGGGCGATACCGTGCTGGCGAGTTCTGTTGTCGGCGCAGACGGCAACTGGAATCTGGCGCTGCTGCCAAACGTATTGCAGGGATTGTTGCAGGGGAATAATGCCCTGACGCTGTCTATCACCGATCAGTACGGCAACGTGCATTCCGAACCGCTGAATATTGAGGTGGCTTCCCTTGCACCGGTGATTGATACCGTCGGCGGTCTGCTGGCGGGCACCACCAGCCTGCTCAACACCACCACAACCGGTGTTGAACAGGTGGTCAGCGGAACCACCACGGCGGTCAACGGCACACTGGCCACCCTGAAAGTGGGTGCGCTGACCTTCACCGGAAACGTCGTTAACGGCGTGTTCTCCATTGCCGTACCGGCGCATGCGCTGGATACGCTGGCCGACGGCGTGGTGCCGGTAGTGCTTTCCGTGGCAGATGCCGCGGGCAACATTACCACCCAGACCCTGGGGAACCTGACCGTTGCGGTGAATAACCTGCCGCAAATTGTGCTGGATCCTCTGTTCGGTGATGGCCTGCTTAACGCCGCGGATTTACTGCTCAATCAGGTAGTCACCGGAACCGTGAAGAACGTGGCGGCGGGTTCTACTGTGGCTGTCACCGTGGGCAACAACCCGGCGATTAACGCCACGGTAGATGCCAGCGGACACTTCTCGGTCACCGTGCCAAACAATCTGCTGACGAATCTGCTCAATGGATTGCTGGATGTGAAAGTGGATGTGAATGCCACCAACGGCAACACCGGCACCCTGACTACGGAGGCGACCGTCAATATCACGGCGCCAACCGTAACCCTCAATACGCCGTTCACCGATGGCCTGCTGAGTGCGGCGGATGCGCTGCTGACGCAGACCATCAGCGGGATCGCCAGCGGCGTGGCGACCGGTTCGACGGTCAGTGTGGTCGTTAACGGCAAAACCTATCTGGGCACGACCACTAATGCAGCCGGTAATTTCAGCGTCACGCTGCAACCGGGCGACCTCAGTCTGTTCCAGGACGGCAGGCTGGACATCCGCGCATCTGTCGCCAACGCTGTGGGCAACCTTGGTTCGGGCGCAGCTTCCGCAAACGTCATCATTCATTCTCTGCCGAAAGTGGTGCTCGATCCGCTGTTTGGTGGCGACGGTATCCTGAATCTGGCTGAATCCCTGCTGTCTCCGGTGATAAGCGGTACGGTCATCAACGGTCGTGAGGGGGAAACCGTCACCATCAGTCTGGGCGTGTTAAACCTGACCGCCACGGTCGGTGCCGACGGCAAATTCAGCGCTGCATTGAATGCCGCCAATCTGACTAATCTGCTCGACGGCAACCTGACGCTGGGTGTCACCGTGACCGATACGGTCGGCAACACGGCGACCACCAATGCCGGTGTGACGGTCGGTATTCACGCTGCACCGGGCATTGTGCTTAACCCTGTCTTCGGCGACGGCATTCTCAACGTGGTGGATCTGCTCACGGCGCAGACCATCAGCGGCGTGGCGAGCAATGTGGCGCAGGGAACGCAGGTTACGGTGACGTTGGGGGGCAAAACGTATCTGGCGACGGTCGGTATCGGTGGCGCATTCAGCGTGGCGGTGCCAACGCTGGATCTCGGCAGCCTGATTAACGGCTCGTTTGACGTGGTGGCTAAAGTCGTGGATGGCGTCGGTAACCAGGCAACGCAAACCGGCGTGCTGAGCGTTATCGCGCAGTCTTTGCCAACCATCACGCTGGACAGCATCTTCGGCGACGGTTTGCTGAACGCCGCAGATGCGCTGTTAACCCAGACCATCACCGGTCACACCACCAATGCGGTGGGGTCGACCGTCACGCTGACGGTCGGAAATTCTACCGTCAGTGCGTTGGTGAAAGCGGACGGCACGTTCTCTGCTAACGTCGGCGCGTCAATACTGGGGGCTCTGACGGATGGCGTGCTCAACGTCAGTGCGAACCTGACCAATGCCGCCGGGCACTCAACCTCCGGTACGGGCTCGGCGTCGGTCGGATTGCATCTGCCGACGATCAACATCCCGTTACCATCCCTGTTTGGTGGCGATGGCTTCCTCAACCTGAGTGAAGCCAGCAGCAGCGAAACCGTGAGCGGAACCACCAACGCGGCGAACGGCAGTCTGGTGTCCGTTACGGTCGGCGGCATCACGCATACCGGTACGGTCACTAACGGTGCCTGGAATGTGGCGTTCACCTCGGCAGAACTGAAAGGCATTGCTGACGGTGCAACCCAGGTCGGGGTCGCGATTACCGACTTGCTCGGCAACGTGAGCAACACGACTCAGGCGCTGACGGTGAAAACCCATGCGTTGCCGGTCGCGTCTCTCGACGCACTCGGTTCGCTGACCGGTTTGCTGGGCGGCATTTTGGGCTCGGGGCTGACACTCACGGGTAAGAGCCGCAACATCGGCGCAGGCGGTGTGGTGCTGGTGACCTTACTGGGGAATACGTTGTCCGGGATCGTGCAGGCCGACGGGACATGGACGGTGAAATTCAGCAGTGCGGTGTTCAATGCTTTCAGCATCCTGAACCTCCCGGCGCTGCTGGCAGCACTGACCGGCGACGTGGTGGAACTGCGCGCCACGGACGTGGCGGGTAACGGGTTCGACGTTCACGTCGGGCTGTCCGGTGGTTCGACGCTGCCGCCGGAAACACTGGCAGCGCAGGCCAGCCTGCTCTCCACCACTGACGATAGCCATGCACTGGCGGGCGCAAGTATCACTGCCGATTCGACGTCCACCACCGATACCACGCATGCCGCGAGCACGCTGGTCTCTGCGCTGGCGACAACGGAGACCACTACCACGGCGTCCGCAGCGGAAACGACCGCTCACGCCGATACGGTGTTCTCCATCGGCGGTGTGGCGATCGACCTGACCGCCACCAACGGTGAGGCCATCGGTGGCGCGGGCAACGACACCATTTCTGTGCACACGCTGGACTTCGGCCTGATCGACGGCGGCACCGGCACCGATACCCTGTTGCTGGCGGGCACCAATCAGCACTTGGATCTGACGTTGCTCGGGCTGAAAGTTGAACATATCGAAATCTTTGATCTGGGCAACTCCGGCACCAACAGCATCTCGCTGAACCTGCATGAAGCGCTGACGGTGAAAGATAATCCGACCGATGAAGTGGTGATTAAAGGGGGCGAGGGCAGTCTGGTGAATCTGCAAATGGGCACCGACGGCGCATGGACGGAAACCGGGCAACGCACGGTGGATGGCCTGACCTTCGACGTTTATCACAATGCGGCAATGGACGCGTCCAATACGTTGGGAGACGTACTGGTACAGCACGGTTTACACGTTCAACAAAACTAAGACTTTGCTCCTCCCTCTGCGAAGGGGGAGGCGGGGACGGGGATTGCTGGCGACTGAGTCGCCAAACCCACACCCATCCCAACCTTCCCCTCGATAGGGGAAGGAGCAAATCCATCTATCGGCGTAATTAAGTGGTGTCGGTAATGAAAAATAAGACTGTGAAACGGCGAGCAGCCGTGTTGTTGGGCACCTTGTGCCTGACGGCTTTAACAGGGAACTTCGACGTATGGGCGGCTGACAAACAGCCGGAATTTAACTGGCAGGCAGCGCCGACGGAAGAGATGCGCGCCAGCCTGTCGTTACGTGATGCGATTTTGCGGGCGTTCGCGCGCAATCCGCAAATTGCCGAGGCGGCGGCGCAAATTCGCGTCGGCAACGGCAATCTTGATGAAGCCAAAAGTGCGTGGTATCCGCAGATTTCCCTGCAGGGAACCGCGGGCAAATCTCACCAGACGGACTCGGCGGGCAGCCTGAGCAATAACGCCTCCGCCGGGATCCAGCTGAGCCAGTTGCTGTACGACTTTGGTCGCACCGGCGGCAGTATCGATCAGCAGGAATACCTGTCTGACTCCTATCGCTATTCCCTCTACAGCACCATGACCGACGTCGCGCTCAGCACGATGCAGGCCTATCTGTCTGTCAAACGCTACCAGGCACTCAGCCTCGCGGCCCGCGATAATATTGTTTCTATCGAACGTGTGAAAGACACCGCCAGACTGCGCGCCGATGCCGGGCTGAGTTCGCAGTCCGACGTATTGCAGGCCGAAACCCGCATCGCCGGGATGCGCGCCACGGTTGAACAGTACCGCGCCCAGCAGCGCTCGGCGCAGGCGCAGCTGACGGTACTGACCGGCGTGGTCTCCGATAATCTGCCGGATCTGCCGCAAAGCCTGCTGGATCAGAAAGTCACCCTCGACAAAATCCCCTATGAGAACAGCACGCTGGTTCGTGCGGCGCAGGCCAAGCAACAGGCGGCGATCCAGCTGGTCAATCAGACCGAGGCGCAGCACTGGCCGACGTTGAAAATTCAGGCCGGTCGCACCCGTTACGAAAATACCGGCGGTGGCGGTTCCTACTGGGACGATCAGGTGCAGCTGGCGGTAGATGCGCCGGTGTATCAGGGCGGCGCGGTGAGCGCCAAAGTGCGCGCGGCGGAAGGCCAGCGTCAGGCGGCGCAGGCGGACGTGGAAAAAGCCAAGCTCGACATTAACCAGAAAGCCTCGACCGCCTACGCCGACATGATAGGCGGCCAGCAGCGTCAGGTGGCGGGCGAAGAACAGTACGGCAGCGCCACGCACACCCGCAGTGTCTATCAGGACGAATACAAACTTAGCAAACGCAGCCTGAACGATTTACTCAGCGTCGAACAAGACGTTTTTCAGGCTGACACCATGCGCATCGGCGCACTGTATGACGGATGGGACGCCACGGTGCGCTACGCCGCAGCGGTGGACAATCTGGTCGATATGTTAGGCATCGACCGCCAGAAACAAACCGGTGACACCATCCCGTCGCTGTAAAGGTCAGGCACGACGGGAATGACCCAGAAGCATTCGATAACGAGGTTGAAATGAGTAATGAGACAGCAACACCTTTGTCGATAGACGTCTGGATAAGCGCCATGGGGCGCGTGGCCGAATCCTTCGGTAAACCAGCCGATCCGCTTTATCTTCGCCAGCAAATGCGCTGGTTCGAACATCAGCCATTGCGCCGTCAGCTCGATCGCCTCAGCGGTCTGATGGGTTTACAGGTCGGCATGGTCAGCTGGAGTCAGGTGCGCTGGCGCCAGGAAGTCTTGCCCGCCGTGGTCACGCTGAAACAGGGTGGCATTGCGGTACTGGAAAATCTGCATGATGACGGCACGGTCGATTACTGGCTGAGCGACGGCGGCGATTTACTGCGCTCGATGGAACTGGCGACGATGCTCGAACAAAGCTCCGGCCCGGTTTTCTTAGTCGGCGTGGCACCGCGCGGGCGCGATCAGCGCATCGACCAGTTCGTGCAACCGCACCGCAAACACTGGTTCTGGGAAAACTTCCGTGGTTCAGGGCGGAAAATCGCCGAAATCTCACTGGCCTCAATCATTGGTAACGTGCTGGCGCTGGCCGGCATTCTGTTCTCGATGCAGGTCTACGACCGCGTTATTCCGGCGCAATCTTTCCCGACGTTGTGGGTGCTGTTTTTCGGCGTGGTGCTGGCGGCGGGGCTGGAATATATCATCCGCCTGATGCGCACGCTGGTGTCTGATCTGATGGGTAAACGCATCGATCTCAAAGTTTCCTCGCTGTTTTTTGTGCGGGCGATGAACATCAAAAATGATGACCGGCCAAAATCCACCGGTTCCTTTATCTCTCAGCTGCGCGAAATCGATCAGGTGCGCGAACTCCTCACCTCGACCACCGTCAGCGCTGCCGCTGACATGCCGTTCGTGCTGCTGTTCCTTGGCATTATGTTCTTTATCGGCGGCCCGCTGGTGATCATCCCGCTGCTGGCCATCCCGCTGATCGTCATTCCCGGCATTTTGATCCAGTGGCCGATGGCCAAACTGGCGAAAGAGGGGATGCGTGAAAGTGCGCTGCGCAATGCGGTACTGGTGGAAACGATCGAAGGAATCGAAGACATCAAAGCGTTACAGGCTGAAGCCTACTTTCAGCGTCAGTGGGAACAAACGCATGAAGTGAGCGCAGCGGTCGGCATGAAGCAGCGTCTGTGGGGCGCGCGCCTGACCGGCTGGGCGTCGACGGTGCAGCAGCTGACCTACGGCGGCATGCTGGTGTTCGGCGTGTATCTGGTGCTGAGCGGCGATATCACCACCGGTACGCTGGTGGCCTGCAGCATGTTGTCATCGCGCACC
The DNA here is from genome assembly GCF_003263515.1 of Rahnella inusitata. Lineage (GTDB taxonomy): Bacteria > Pseudomonadota > Gammaproteobacteria > Enterobacterales > Enterobacteriaceae > Rahnella > Rahnella inusitata. Next base: position 172,765 of record NZ_JYDE01000017.1, read on the forward strand.
ATCGCGCCGCTGATGCAGCTGACCATGGTGTTCTCGCGCTGGCAGCACGCCAAAAGCGCCATGCACGGGCTGGATGAATTGCTGAAAAAACCCATCGACCGCCCGGCAGATGCCGAGTTGTCGCACTGTCCGACGCTGAGCGGCCACTTCAACGTACGCAATCTGCAATATACCTACGATAAGGAGAATGCGCCGAACGTGCTCGGCATCGGCCAGCTGGAGATCAAACCCGGCGAGCGCGTGGCGATCCTTGGCAAAGTCGGCGCGGGGAAATCCACGCTGCTGAAACTGCTCTCAGGCCAGGCCAGCCCGTCGCAGGGGAAAATCCTGATCGACGGCGTGGACATGACCAAAGTCGAACCGGCCGATATTCGCCGCCAGCTCGGCTATCTGTCGCAGGATTCGCGCCTGTTCTTCGGCACGCTGCGGCAGAACCTGATGCTCGGTTATCCGCACGCCAGCGATCAGGAAATGTTGCAGGCGCTGCGCATCAGCGGCGCGCTGTCGATGGTGCAGGCCGACGCCTCCAGCCTCGATAAAGTGATTAATGAAGGCGGGCGCGGGCTTTCCGGCGGCCAGCGGCAAATGGTGATGCTGAGCCGCTTGATCCTGCGTAATCCGCAGGTGGTGCTGCTTGATGAACCGACGGCGTCGATGGATGAAGCGCTGGAAGAGTACGTGATCCGCCAGCTGCATACCTGGCTGGTGGGACGGACGCTCATCGTCGTGACGCACCGTCCGGCGCTGCTCAAGCTGGTGGACAGAATTGTGGTGATGGACAACGGTCGCGTCGTGGCCGACGGGCCGCGCGACAAAATTCTGGCGACCGCCGCCAGCAATACGCCTGTACCTGCCGTTGCGGCAGCCACTGACAACCGACAAGGCGCAGCCTGAGCTGCTGAGGACACCGCATGGCACATTTGACATTGCATGATGAGCTGGAAGCCGAAGGTCGCAAAGTCTCGTGGATTATCTGGGCATCGCTCGCCAGCCTGCTGATCTTCTTCATCTGGGCCCGGTTCGCGGTGCTCGATGAAGTGACGGTCGGTACCGGCAAAGTAACGCCATCGAGCAAAGCGCAGCAGATAGACTCCCTCGACGGCGGCGTGATTTTAAAACTGCTGGTACAGGAAGGCTCGGTGGTCAATCGCGGACAGCTGCTGGCGCAGCTTGATCCGACCCGATCGCGGTCCAACTTCGGTGAAGCGGCATCGCGGGTGCGCACGCTGCGCGCCTCCTCCGAGCGCCTGAGCGCCGAGCTGACCGGCGCGCCGCTCAAATTTAGCCTGGAAACCATGAAATCGCCGGAACTGGTGGCGCGTGAGCGTCAGCTCTATTTGTCGCGCAAGCAGAACCGCGATGAAACAGTCAGCAATCTCCAGCAGTCACTGAAACTGGTGAACGACGAAATCAATATGACACAGCCGCTGGTGGCCAAAGGCGCGGCGGGGCAGGTGGAAGTGATCCGCCTGAAACGTCAGGCCAGCGAACTGCGCGGAAAAATCGACGATGCGATTAACCAGTATGCAGTGCGCGCGCGCGAGGAGCAGGTGAAAAACAACGCCGATCTGGATGCGGAAATGCAGGTAATGGCCGGCAAGGAAGATCAGGTGACGCGCTCAGAGCTGTATTCGCCGGTGCATGGCATCGTCAAAGACATTCAGGTCTCCACCGTCGGCGGCGTGTTACAACCTGGCGGCAAGCTGATGGAAATCGTTCCTATCGAAGACCAGTTGCTGATCGAAACCCGCATCAACCCGCGTGACATTGCCTATATCCGTCCGGGTTTACCGGCCACGGTGAAAATATCGGCCTACGATTCGTCGATTTATGGCGATCTCGAGGGCAAAGTCGAAGGCGTATCGCCGGACACTTTGCAGGATGAAGTGAAGCGCGATCAGTACTATTACCGGGTTTACGTGCGCACCGACAAAGCCTTCCTGACCAACAAAGCCGGTCGTCAGTTCCCGATCGTACCGGGGATGGTGGCTAATGTGGATATCAAAACCGGTCAGAAAAGTGTGCTGGATTATCTGATTAAACCATTGAATAAGGTGAAGGAATCACTGAGGGAACGTTGAGATCTGCGGCTGAGGGGTATCTGGTTTGCTCCTCCCCCTTCGCAGGGGGAGGAGCAAAGCAAACCAACTCAGTAACTTCTTTAAAAAGGGTGAGATGGCGCGATCTTTTACTTCACACTCACATCAATATCCCCGAAGTATTTCTTCGACAGCGTTTTCACGGTGCCTTCCTGCTTAACCTTCGCGATGGCTTTATCGAGTTTTTCTTTGGTGGCTGTATCACCTTTGCGCAGGCCGAAGGCGATGCCGCTGCCGAGGATTTTATCGTCACGCACTGCGTCGCCGACAAATCCGTAATCTTTACCGTCAGGCCGCGACAGGAAACCGGTCTGACCGGCCGGTGCCAGCACTAAAGTACCGTCGAGGCGGCCGGAGGAGAGATCCAGATAGACTTGGTTTTGATCCTGATACGAGACGACATCGACGCCTTTCGGTGCCCAGTGGGCCTGGGCGTAACTTTCCTGAATCGAGCCTTGCAATACGCCGATATGTTTACCTTTGAGCGACGCCACATCAGGCAGCAGGCCGGAATCTTTTTTGGCGATAAGTTTGCTCGGGACGCGGTAAATCACGTCGGTGAAATCAATCGCCTGACGGCGTTTCTCAGTGACGTTCATGGCCGAGTTAATGGCGTCAAATTTACGTGCCTGCAATCCTGCAATCAGGCTGTCGAATGAGGTATCCACCCAGTCGCATTTCAGGCTGGCGGCGGCGCAGACGGCATTGCCCAGATCGATATCAAAACCCTGTAATTCGCCGGTGGCACTCTTAGATTCAAACGGCGGGTACTGTGCTTCCAGACCAAACTTCAGCGCAGAACCGTCGGCCAGTGCGGAAAAGGAGGCCACAGCGCAGCCTAACAGCAATGCGATTTTCAATTTTTTCATTATTCACACTTCCCCAGCGTTATGTTGACAGATAAAAGTCAGTGAAAAGGCTCAGACGCGACACAGACGGCGGGCGCCTTCATACAGCGTGTCGTTATCTTTTGCGAAACTCAGGCGGATAAGCCCTGTAGGTTTGTTATTGCTGTAAAACGCCGACAGCGGAATGGTGGCTATCTGATGATCACGGATCAGACTCAGCACAAATTCGTCGTCGGATAGCGGGCTGAAATGGCTAAAACGCGCCAGCATAAAGAAGCTGCCACGGCTGGGCAGTAATTCAAACCGGGATTCACTGAGCGCATCGGCCAGTAAATCACGTTTTTGCTGATAAAAATCCGCCAGGCCGAGATAACTTTGCGGATCGGCCATCGCTTCGGCGAAGGCGACCTGCATCGGCGTATCGGCGGAGAACATCATAAACTGATGCACTTTGCGGATTTCACTCATCAGTTCAGCGGGCGCAAGGCAGTAACCCACGCGCCAGCCGGTGACGTGATAGGTTTTGCCAAATGACGACACAATCACGCTGCGCTCGGCCAGCTGCGGATGGCAGGCCATGCTCTCATGGCGTTCGCCGTCGAACACCACGTGTTCGTACACTTCATCGGACAAAATGATGATGTCGGTGTTTTCGGTCAGCGCGGTCAGACGTTCGATGTCGAAATCGGTAAAGATCGCGCCGGTCGGGTTGTGCGGGCTGTTGATGATGATCATCCGCGTGCGGCTGTTAATGGCGCTCGCCACCTGATCCCAGTCGATGCTGAAATCATCCATCGACAGCGCAATCGCCACCGGCTTCGCGCCCTGCAAGCGGACAATCGGCGCGTAGCTGTCAAACGAGGGTTCGAAGTAAATCACCTCATCGCCCGGATGCACCAGCGCGCTGATGGCGGAATACAGCCCTTCGCTGGCGCTGGCCATCACCGTGACTTCGGCGTCGGCATCGTAATGGCAGCCGTAGAGCGCATCGACTTTGGCCGACAGCGCATGGCGCAGTGCCGCCACGCCGCTCATTGGCGCATACTGGTTATGACCTTCGCGCATGGCTTTAGTCACGCTGTCGATAAGTGACGGCTGACAGGAGAAATTCGGCGCGCCCTGTGACAGGTTCAGGGCATTGTGCTCGGCGCTCAGCTGGCCAATCACGGTGAAAATCGTGGTGCCGACGTCGGGTAATTTTGACTGCGGTAACAGTGCGCTTTTCATAGCAGGCTTCCCAATAAATCAGGCCAGACGGCCATAAGCGGGTTAAAACGGGTGTTCAACGATTAAGCAACAGTTCCCCTGTGCCGACAATAGAAAATTTGTCATACTCGGCATGATCACAGGTCATGGCTTAATGACGATTTAACCGAGGTGAATGTGGCCCTTTCTTCCGAGTTGTCCCATCTGAATGCCCTGAATTTACCGTCACTCAATGTGCTGAAAACCTTTGCCGTGGTGGCGCAGACGCTCAATCTGACGCACGCCGCGACGCTGCTGCACATCACGCAGGGCGCGGTCAGCCGGCAGATAACCGGGCTGGAAATGTCGCTGGGCTATCCGTTGTTTTTACGCCAGGCTCGCGGGCTGACCCTGACTCCGCGAGGCGCACAGCTGTTACCGCCGGTGCAACAGGCGCTGGCGCTGATGGGCGAGGCGCTAAAACGCGTCGGTTCGCACCCGGACACGCTGCGCATCAAATGCCCGACCTGTTCGATGCGCTGGCTGTTGCCGCGGGTTATCCAGCTGCAAAACGACCGGCCTGATATGCGCATCGAGTTAACGGCGTCCATTGCGCACGGTGTGGATTTCAGCAATGAGCATTTTGATGCGGCGGTAATTTTTGGTCGCCCCCCTGAATCCCAGCGGCGCGCGCATCATTTGTTTGATGAAGTGCTGACGCCGGTGTGTACGCCGGACTTTTTGCCTCGGCACAACGGGCGCACGGACGTGAGTGAGTTAGCGGATAAAACCCTGCTGCACCCGACGCGGGATCGCCGCGACTGGCTGATGTGGTTGCGCGAAGAGGGCGTGCAGAGCCTGCCTTCAGCCAAATCGCAGCATTTTGATACGCTGGATCTGGCGATCAACTCGGCGTTGCAGGGTTATGGCGTGGCGATTGGCGATCTGACACTGATCGAAGATGATTTGCAGGCGGGGAGGGTGATCGCGCCATTCCCGCTGTGCGTGGCCAGCGGCGCGGCTTATACGCTGTTGTATCCGGAAAATCCGACGCCCGCGCTGACGGTGGCAATTGACTATCTCACCGAAGAAGCGCGGCTCAGCCGTGAAAAGCTGAGCGCGCTGCTTTCAACGTCACATCGCCTGGTCAGCGCGGTGTAATTAAGCCCGGATCAGTACAACGCGCGGAGCGCACTGGCCATCGCGCCGGTCAACTGGCTCAGTTCGGCGGGCGAAATGATGTACGGCGGCATCAGATAAATCAGCTTGCCGAACGGGCGGATCCACACGCCTTCGGCGACGAAGTGTTTCTGCAACTGCGCCATGTTCACCGGCTCACGCATTTCCATCACACCAATCGCGCCCAGCACGCGCACGTCCGCCACCGCCGGGTGTTCCGCCAGCGGCTCCAGTTCGGTTTTCAGCTGCTTTTCGATGCTAAACACCTGTGCCTGCCAGCGGTTTTCCGAGAGTAAGCGCAGGCTGGCGTCGGCAACCGCGCAGGCCAGCGGGTTGCCCATAAAGGTTGGCCCGTGCATGAAGCATCCGGCCTCGCCGTTGCTGATGACTTCCGCCACGTGGCGGGTGGTCAGGGTAGCGGAAAGCGTCATGTAGCCGCCGGTCAGGGCCTTGCCGAGGCAGAGAATATCCGGTGAAATTCCCGCATGGTCGCAGGCAAACAGCTTGCCGGTGCGGCCAAATCCGGTGGCGATTTCATCGGCAATCAGCAGTACACCGAAGTCATCGCACAGCTCGCGTACCCGCTTGAGGTAAGTCGGATGATAAATCCGCATTCCGCCCGCGCCCTGCACCACGGGCTCTAAAATCACGGCGGCAATTTTGCGGTGATTCTCTTCCAGCAAGCGGGCGAACGGCGCGATATCCGCTTCATCCCATCCCCCGCCGAAACGGCTTTGCGGCGCATCGGCAAACAGATGCTGCGGCAGATAGCCCTGATACAAACTGTGCATCGAATTTTGCGGATCGCATACCGACATCGCGCCGAAGGTATCGCCGTGATAGCCGTTGCGCAGCGTCAGCAGCGTCTGACGTTTCTCGCCGCGCGCCTGCCAGTACTGCATCGCCATTTTCAGTGCGACTTCCACCGCGACCGAACCGGAATCAGCCAGAAACACGCATTCCAGCCCGGCAGGGGTCATCTCCACCAGACGTCGTGACAGCGCAATGGCCGAAGGATGGGTGATCCCGCCGAACATGACGTGCGACATTTTGCCGATTTGCTCGACCGCCGCCTGATTCAGCTGCGGGTGGTTGTAACCGTGGATCGCCGCCCACCACGAGGACATGCCGTCCACCAGCTGGCGGCCATCAGCGAGATGCAACATCACGCCACAGGCCGATTCGACCGGATACGCGGGCAGCGGTTTGGTCATGGAGGTGTAGGGATGCCAGATATGGCGCTGGTCGAACTCGAGATCGGCGGGGGTCATAAAAGATTCCTGCGGGTGCAAAGTTGTAAACTAAAAAATATAATTATCGTTGACCGTAAACTAAAACGAATCGAGAATGGTTGACAGTATACCGACCATAAAAACGTTCACGAAACATTTATTTTGGAGTTGTCGCGATGACCACCCGCACCCAATGGACGCTTGAGAAGACTCAGGCACTGTTTAACAAACCTTTCCTTGAGCTGATGTTCGAAGCTCAGCAGATCCACCGTCAGCACTTTGATCCGCGCCAGGTTCAGGTCAGTACGCTGCTGTCGATCAAAACCGGTGCCTGTCCGGAAGACTGTAAATATTGCCCGCAGAGTTCCCGTTACAAAACCGGGCTGGAGTCCGAACGTCTGATGGAAGTTGAACAGGTGCTGGAATCGGCGCGTCAGGCGAAAGCCGCCGGTTCGACCCGTTTCTGCATGGGCGCGGCGTGGAAAAACCCGCATGACCGTGACATGCCCTACCTCGAGCAGATGGTGCAGGGCGTGAAAGAGATGGGAATGGAAACCTGCATGACGCTCGGTTCACTGAACACCACGCAGGCGCAGCGTCTGGCCTCCGCCGGGCTGGATTTCTACAACCATAACCTCGATACCTCGCCGGAATTTTACGGCAGCATCATCACCACCCGCAGCTATCAGGAACGTCTCGATACGCTGGCGGAGGTGCGCGGCGCGGGCATTAAAGTCTGCTCAGGCGGCATTGTCGGCCTTGGCGAAACGGTCAAAGACCGTGCCGGTTTACTGATGCAGCTGGCGAATCTGCCGGTGCCGCCGGAAAGCGTGCCCATCAACATGCTGGTGAAGGTCAAAGGCACACCGCTGGCGGATAACGACGACGTCGATCCTTTCGATTTTATCCGCACCATTGCCGTGGCGCGCATCATGATGCCGCAATCTTACGTGCGCCTCTCCGCAGGCCGCGAGCAGATGAGCGAGCAGACCCAGGCGATGTGCTTTATGGCCGGTGCCAACTCGATCTTCTACGGTTGCAAACTGCTGACCACACCCAACCCGGCGGAAGACAAAGATCTGATTCTTTTCGGCAAACTCGGCCTCAATCCACAGGTGTTCGAAACGGAAATGGGCGATAACCAGCAGCAGGCCGCGCTGGCCGAACAGCTGGTTCACGCCGATACGCCGCAATTCTACAACGCCGCCGTCTGACCGATGAGCTGGCAAACGCGGATCGATGCCGCGATCTCCGCCCGTAAACAGGCCGCCGCGTTTCGCGTGCGTCAGCCTAACCGTGGCGGCAGCGCGCGCTTTCTGACTCAGGGCGACCTGCGTTATCTGAATTTTTCGGGTAACGATTATCTCGGCCTGAGTCAGGACGCTGCGGTGATCGCCGCGTGGCAGCAGGGCGCGCAAAAATATGGCGTGGGCAGCGGCGGTTCCGGGCACGTTACCGGTTACAGCGATGCACACGCTGAGTTTGAGGAGCAACTGGCCGCGTGGCAGGGATATCCGCGCGCGCTGCTGTTTATCTCCGGCTTTGCGGCCAATCAGGCGATTCTGGCGGCGCTGATGCAAAGCGAAGACCGCGTGCTGGCGGATAAACTCAGCCACGCGTCTTTGCTGGAAGCCGCTGCGCACGCACCGTCGCAGCTGCGGCGTTTTCATCACAATCAGCCGGATTCTCTGCAAGGGCTGCTGGAAAAACCGGTGACCGGTGAGACGCTGGTCGTGACCGAAGGGGTATTCAGCATGGACGGTGATGCCGCGCCGCTTGCCGATTTGCACCGTTTGTCGCAGGCGCACGGCAGCTGGCTGATGGTCGACGATGCCCACGGCGTCGGGGTGACGGGTGAACAGGGGCGCGGCAGTTGCTGGCAGCAGGGCGTCCGCCCGGAGCTGCTGGTGGTGACGTTTGGCAAAGCGTTCGGATGCAGCGGAGCGGCGGTGTTGTGCGATGACGCAACCGCCGACTATTTATTGCAGTTCGCCCGCCATCTGATTTACAGCACCGCGATGCCCGCCGCGCAGGTCTGCGCCCTGCAGGCCTCGCTGGCGCGGATCCAGCAAGACGACGGTCTGCGTGATAAACTGGCTGCCAATATTGCCCGTTTTCGCGCGGGTGCCGCCGGATTGCCTTACCGGCTGACCGGTTCACAGACCGCGATCCAGCCCGTTATTGTGGGTGAAAATCAGCCCGCGTTGGATCTGGCGGCAAGGTTGCGCGAACGCGGGTTGTGGGTCAGCGCCATCCGTCCACCGACGGTGCCGCCGGGCAGTGCGCGGTTGCGTATCACCCTGACGGCAGCGCACAGGCCGGAAGATATCGATTTTTTGCTGGAGTCCCTTCATGGGTGCAGTCACTGAATTAGTGAATAAACAAGCGGTGGCCGATGCGTTCAGTCGCGCCGCCATCAGTTATGAAAATGCCGCGCAATTGCAGCGCGATGTCGGGGAGGAATTACTCTCTCTCGCCGCGCCGTATCTGAAAATGCATGAGCTTGACGGCGTGAAAAACACCGTGGTGGATGCGGGCTGTGGCACCGGCTATTTTAGCCGTCACTGGCGGGCGCAGGGCAATCATGTCATCGCGCTGGATCTCTCCGAGGGCATGTTAACGCGTGCCCGCGAGCTGGATTCTGCCGACGAGTATGTGCCCGGTGATATCGAGCGTTTGCCGTTCGCCGACAACTCCATCGACATCTGTTTCAGCAATCTGGCCGTGCAGTGGTGCAATGCGTTGCCGCGCGCGCTGGAAGAAATGCACCGCGTCACCCGCAACGGCGGGCTGGTGATTTTCTCCACGCTGGCTGAAGGTTCGCTCAACGAACTGGCCGCCGCCTGGATGAAAGTCGACGGGCGCCGCCACGTGAACAAATTCCTGACGCCGGACAAAATCGCCGAAGCCTGCGCGCCGTATCGCCATGAAGTCACTTTCAGCGATCACATCGCCGAATTCCCCGACGTGATGTCGCTGATGCGATCCCTCAAAGGCATCGGTGCAACGCACATTAAAAATGGTCGCATCGGCGGACTGGGCGGGCGCGAACGCCTGCAATTGCTGGAAAAACATTACGTCCGCCGCGACGGCATCCTGCCGCTTAACTACCGGATGGTCTACGGCATTTTGCAGGTGGAAGAACTGATCCCGCGTTAAAAAGCGCCACTCCTTGCGCAGGGGAGGCGGCCAAACCAACACCAGGCACTTAACGACAAAAAATGAAAAAATATTTTATTACCGGCACCGATACCGAAGTCGGTAAAACCGTCTCGACCACTGCTTTTTTACAGGCTGCCGCGCGCGCCGGGCATACCACCGCCGGATACAAACCGGTGGCATCCGGCAGTGAAATGACTGCCGAAGGGCCACGCAACAGCGACGCGCTGGCATTGCAGGCGTTCAGCACCGTAGGGTTGCGCTATGACGAAGTGAATCCGTGCACCTTTATCGAACCGACCTCGCCGCACATCGTCAGCGAACTGGAAAAATGCCCGATCGACCCGGCGGTATTATCGGCAGGGCTGCGGCATCTCGAACCGCTGGCGGACTGGGTGGTGGTGGAAGGCGCGGGGGGCTGGTATACGCCGCTGACCGCAGAATTCACCTTTGCTGACTGGGTGGTTGCCGAGCAGTTACCGGTGGTGCTGGTGGTCGGAATGCGCCTTGGCTGCATCAATCACGCCGTGCTGACCGCGCAGGCCATCACGCAGAGCGGATTACAGCTGGCGGGATGGATTGCCAACGACGTTCAGGAAACGGGGAAGCATCATCAGGCCTACATGGATACGCTCACGCGTATGCTGCCTGCGCCACTGCTGGGCGAGATCCCGTACCTGAGTGCCGGGCCGGACGTCAATCTTGGGCAATATCTCGATCTCGGCCGCCTGAGTCACTAAAACCGTCAAAAACAGGCATCAGAAGGTCAGATAGTTTTTGACCAGCGTATCGTCGAGCTGCGCCAGTGTGCCCTGCGCGACGTTTCGCCCGCCATCCACCAGACAGAACCGGTCAGCGACGCTGCGGATAAACGGCAGCTTATGGCCGACCAGCAGCAGCGTCAGGCCGAGATCGCGATTAAGCCGGTGAATGATGTTCCCCATATTCGCCGCCATGGCCGCGCTGGTGTGTTCGGTCGGCTCATCAAGGATCAGCAGTTCCGGCTGCTGAACCAGCGCCCGGCTGATCGCCAGTTGCTGTTGCTGACTCTCATCAAGCTCACCCGCCTTGCGGGAACCCATCTCCTTAAGTACCGGAAAAAGGTCGTAGACCTGCTCAGGCACGCGACGCGTCATATTGCGGCTGGACATCATGGCAATTTGCAGATTTTCATCAACGCTCATCTGCGAAAAGATCTGCCGCCCTTGTGGCACGTAGCCAATCCCCATTTGCGCCCGGCTTTCTACCGGCAAATTGAGCAAACTTTGCGGTTCTTCATTAGCGGACTGCCAGAAAATCGCGCCACTCTTGACCGGAAGATGCCCCATGATGCAGTTAATCAGCGTCGTTTTACCGACGCCGTTTCGCCCGATTAAACCGGTGCATTGCCCGCGGTAAAGTTCGAGATTGATATCCCACAAGATATGTTTTTGACCGTAATACTGATTAACCGATTTTACACTTAACATCAGACCTCCCTCGCTCACGGAGCGTTCCGCTGAACATCACTTTGACGGCCACTGTCATTTTTCTGACATTTTTATTCCACTGTTCACGCCTTCTGCAGGGGAATGCTTCATAAAATCTCTCACAGCAGGGAATTTGCAACTCTCAGGCCAAGTTTCATAAAGTGCAGCAAAAAGAGAAGTTAACAGGCTGTTAACGCGACTCGGGGCAGGGATTTCGGATTATTCATAAGCGTTGCTCAGGTTTTGATATCGCTCACGGTGCATATGGAGAATAGCGCTGCACTTTGCCAGTGCCGGTCCCCCTGATTTTGGTGCAAAGGATCCGGTGCGCGAATGTTCAGAGATCCTTTAGAACGGCCTTATTAATTTTTGCAAGGAACATCCACGCTGAAATCTAGGCAAAATAGGCATATATAAGGAGATAAAAAAGATAAAAAATAACTAAAAAAGACCACTAAGTCGCTCCGGGAGCCCGAATGATGTTTTTTACCAACTCCCGCTGTATGCGGCGTGCTGTGAGTTATCCACTATTCCTGTGGATAACCTTGTGCATGAGAGTGAGAAAAGATGCTACAGACGAGACGGGACGCGGGTTGTGCTCGGTTTGCCCGAATTCGCGGCTTTTTAGCGATGTTCTTTTTTATCAACGGGTTAGTTAAAAGCAATATGGCCGCAATTCGTTCGCACTGACAGTGTCAGTTTTCGTCAACCTGTGGTCAGTAAGTTAACAGAGGATAAATTTCGGTGATAAATGTCATCTGATGGTGAAAATAAGCTTTTCCCGATAACCTAAAAAAGTGCAGGTACGCCAACCGGTTAAACACTGTGTGATGAATAGTCATTGGAGGCTGGTTTTATATACAGTAATATAGGGGCGGTAAAAATCAGCAGTGGCAAAAACGCGGAGTCTTCCATACTGATCCTCCGCCCCAGGTCCTGTTTTTGCCAATGGTCTTTTGCGTTTTCTTCTTCAGTCAGGTAGCCCGTCATGAGTAAAGTGTTCAAACTGCATTCCGAATTTAAACCGTCAGGCGATCAGCCTGAGGCGATCCGTCGTCTGGAAGAAGGGCTGGAGAACGGTCTGGCGCACCAGACGTTGCTTGGGGTGACCGGCTCTGGCAAAACCTTTACCGTGGCGAACGTCATCGCTGATCTCAACCGTCCGACGATGGTGCTGGCGCCCAACAAAACCCTGGCGGCGCAGTTGTACGGCGAGATGAAAGAGTTCTTCCCGGAAAACGCCGTTGAATACTTCGTTTCTTACTACGATTACTACCAGCCTGAGGCGTATGTCCCGAGCTCGGACACTTTTATCGAAAAAGATGCCTCGGTGAACGAACACATCGAGCAAATGCGTCTTTCTGCCACTAAAGCCCTGCTGGAACGCCGCGATGTGATCGTGGTGGCGTCGGTATCGGCGATTTACGGTCTGGGTGATCCGGATTTGTATCTCAAAATGATGTTGCACCTGACCAAGGGCATGATCATCGATCAACGTTCGATCCTGCGCCGTCTGGCCGAGCTGCAATATGCCCGCAACGATCAGGCTTTCCAGCGCAGTACATTCCGCGTGCGCGGTGAAGTGATCGACGTTTTCCCGGCGGAATCGGACGATCTGGCGGTGCGCATTGAGCTGTTCGATCAGGAAGTCGAGCGGCTATCGCTGTTTGATCCGCTGACCGGTCAGGTTCAGCATGAAGTGCCGCGTTTCACCATCTACCCGAAAACACACTACGTTACCCCGCGCGAACGTATCGTGCAGGCGATGGAAGATATTAAGGTGGAACTGGCCGACCGTCGCAAAGTGCTGCTCGACAATAACAAACTGCTGGAAGAACAGCGCATCAGCCAGCGCACGCAGTTTGATCTGGAAATGATGAACGAGCTGGGCTATTGCTCCGGCATCGAAAACTATTCGCGCTACCTGTCCGGACGTGGCCCTGGCCAGCCGCCGCCAACGCTGTTTGACTATCTGCCAGCCGACGGCCTGCTGATTGTCGATGAATCCCACGTCACCATTCCGCAAATCGGCGGGATGTACAAAGGTGACCGCTCGCGCAAAGAAACGCTGGTGGAATACGGTTTCCGTTTGCCGTCAGCGCTCGATAACCGTCCGATGCGCTTTGAAGAATTCGAAGCCGCCGCGCCGCAGAGTATTTACGTCTCCGCCACGCCAGGCACCTACGAGATGGAAAAATCCGGTGGCGATGTGGTGGAACAGGTGGTGCGTCCGACCGGTCTGCTCGATCCGCTAATTGAAGTGCGTCCGGTGACCACTCAGGTTGATGACCTGCTGTCGGAGATACGCAAACGCGTTGCCGTGAACGAGCGTGTGCTGGTCACCACGCTGACCAAACGTATGGCTGAGGATTTGACCGAGTATCTGGAAGAACACGGCGAGAAGGTACGTTACCTGCACTCTGACATCGATACCGTGGAGCGCGTGGAGATCATTCGCGATTTGCGTCTTGGCGAATTCGACGTGCTGGTCGGCATCAACTTGCTCAGGGAAGGGCTGGATATGCCGGAAGTGTCGCTGGTGGCTATTCTTGATGCGGACAAAGAAGGCTTCCTGCGTTCTGAACGCTCGCTCATCCAGACCATTGGCCGTGCGGCGCGTAACCTCAACGGTAAAGCCATTTTGTACGGCGATCGGATCACCAAATCTATGGCGAAAGCCATCGAAGAGACCGAGCGTCGCCGCGCCAAACAGGAACAGTACAACCTCGAAAATGGCATCACGCCGATGGGGCTGAACAAAAAGATTTCCGACATTCTGCAACTGGGTCAGCCTAAGACCAAAAAGAACAAAGACAAGCGCGATGCAGAAGCGGCGCAGACCTTCAAATCCCTTACGCCAAAAGCGCTGGAGCAACGCATCAAGGAGCTGGAAAGCAAGATGTATGCGCATGCGCAGAATCTGGAGTTTGAAGAGGCGGCCAATACCCGCGACGAACTGCATGCCCTGCGCGAACAGTTTATCGCCGTGTCGTAAACCCTCAGGCGCGCGGTGTCAGCAGCGAACAAAAGTGCTAGACTGCGCGCCCTGAATTTTGTTGAGCGAGCTTGCTGATGACTGATACACCACAAAACCCCGGTGCGGCGAAAGATCCGTTGCACGGCGTCACGCTGGAAAAACTGCTGACAACGCTGGTGGACAACTTCGGCTGGCCGGCGCTGGCTTCGCAGGTGAACATCAACTGTTTCAAAAGCGATCCAAGCGTGAAATCCAGCCTGAAATTCCTGCGCCGTACGCCCTGGGCGCGCAAGGAAGTCGAAACGCTGTATCTGGATTTCATCGAAGGCCATCTGCGACCGGACATGAGCCGCAGCAAACGCCGCACGCCGCTGTCTGAAGTCAAAGCGCAAAAGCCAAAAGTCAGCACCGCCAAACCGGCTGCCGACAGTCCGTGGAACGATCATCCGTTGATGAAAAAACAAGACGATCCATCCTGATAAATTCATTGTTATCAGCCTGTGAAAAAGCTCCGCATTGTGTAAAGTGATGCGGGGCTTTTTTCATTCTTTGGATGTGATTTTGGAGGGAAAGGATTGTGGCAGAGCAAAACGTACTGATTGTGGTTGATATGCAAAATGGTGTGTTTGAATCCGAACGGTATGATCGTGTCGGACGTGCTGCACTGATCAATCAGCTGATCGACCGGGCAGGGCGCGTCATTTTCATTCAGCATGCCGAAGGAGAAATGACCGAAGGCAGCGCGCTGTGGGATATTTTACCGGAGCTGCATCGCCCGGAAGGCGCAATCTCTGTCACCAAAACCGCCTGTGATTCCTTCTACCGCACGACACTGGAATCTGTTCTCAAAGAACTGGATACCGCGCGTTTTACGATTTGCGGCTGCGCCACCGATTATTGTGTCGATACCACCATCAAAGTCGCGGCCAGCAAAGGCTACGCGGTGACGGTGGCGTCGGATGCGCATACCACCGGTAACCGCACCCACGTGACCGCGCAGCAGCTCATCGCTCATCATAACGAAGTCTGGGAAGGGCTGTCGGTGCCGGGCAATCCGCTGACGGTGAAAACCACCGCGCAGATTCTGGCGGACTGGCTTTAAGCCATTGCCCGCAAAAATGACAAAGGCCGCATTGTGCGGCCTTTGTCATTTTATGAAGCAGGTTTTGAAGCAGAATGTTACTTCATCTTTTGCAGCGCTTCTTCCAGCGCCATGCGTAACATTTCGCGGTCATGGCGGTAAGGAATATCGCTGGCTTCCAGCGGGCTCTGAATAATCAGATGTTCAGCAGCGCTGTTGCCGACCTGTACTTTTGGCCCGACGATCGCCGCATCGGCACGGCGGCCAATGCGTTTCTCAATCATGTCCAGTTTGTTGTCCAGGGTCAGCGAGGCGGCGGCGACGCTCAGCTCTTTCCCCAGATTGCCAATGTACACAATGTGCGCGCGGCTGCGGCGCAGGGCAGTGGTGAGATCGTTCATCAGCAACAGCGGCATCAGGCTGGTGTAAAAACTGCCGGGGCCAATCAGGATCAGGTTGGCTTCGGCAATCGCCTGGATCGCCTCGCGGGTGGCGGGCACCTGCGGCTCCAGCAGCAGTTCGCGCGGTATTTTCTGCAACTTATCGACATTCACTTCGCCGTGCACACGTTCGCCGTCCGCATCAATCGCCGTGAGATCGACCGGATCTTCGGACATCGGGATCAGCTCCGCGTCCACTTTCAGCAGACTGCGCACCAGGTTGATCGCTTCCAGCGGGCGCACGGTCAGGTGATCCAGTGCGCGCAGCATCAGGTTTCCGAGGTTGTGTCCGTCCAGTTCCCCCTGACCGCTGAAGCGATATTCAAACATCGCCGAGGCCAGGCTCGGTTCAGTGATCAGCTGGTTCAGGCAGTTGCGCATATCACCCCACGCGATGCCGCCCACCGAACGGCGGATGCGGCCGGTTGAACCGCCATTATCCGTCGTTGTTACAATGCCTGTCAGACGCGGCCCGAGCGAAGAGAGCGAAGACATCACGCGGCCAAGCCCGTGGCCTCCGCCGAGTGCCACCACCCGATCGAGGTCAGCGAGAGTACGATTGCGCATAAGTTTCCTTGTAAGACGGGGGAGCACGGGAGGCTGAAATTTTATCCGGGGATTTTACCTAATTTTGCAACAGGATGTTATCAATTAGCCTTCCTGAAACAGTTTTTCTACATCGCCGCGTTTATCGTTGAAAATGCTGCGTTTTGCATCGAAAAATCGTTATATATCAAAATGCATAACGAAAAACCACCTTGGCGATCCGGACTTTGCGGCGTTAGAATATGCGCCGTTACCCGAATTCATGGCTTCTGCAAAGAAAGAAATGAATCAACTCCTAGCCTTTGCGCCTAAGTTGCTTTCTGACGATAGTCCCACAGAAACAATATGGTGCTCTGGCCGTGACGAACGTCACCAGGGTGCATGGCAGAAATGCCCGCATCTCCCGTATTTGGAAAGGTGTAAAGGTGCTTCAACTTACTGATGCTTTTGCCCGCAAGTTTTATTACCTGCGGCTGTCGATCACTGACGTGTGCAATTTTCGTTGCACCTATTGTCTGCCGGATGGCTATAAGCCGCACGGACACAGCAATAAAAGCTTTCTCTCGCTCGATGAAATCCGTCGGGTCAGCCGCGCGTTCGCTCAGTTAGGAACGGAAAAAGTGCGCCTGACCGGTGGCGAACCGTCGCTGCGCCGCGACTTCTGCGAGATCATCGCCGCCGTGCGCGAAAACCCCTCCATCAAAACGCTGGCGGTGACCACCAATGGTTATCGCATGGCGCGTGATATCAGCAAATGGCGCGATGCCGGGCTGACCAATATCAACGTCAGCGTCGACAGCCTCGATGCCCGCCAGTTTCATGCCATCACCGGGCAGGACAAATTCCGTGAAGTCATGGAAGGTATTGATGCCGCCTTTGACGCTGGTTTCAGCAAGGTGAAAGTCAATACCGTGCTGATGCGCGACGTCAATCACGCCAGCCTCGGCACGTTCCTCGACTGGATCAAAACTCGCCCGATTCAGCTGCGTTTCATCGAACTGATGGAAACCGGTGACGGCGGCGATCTGTTCCGCAAGCATCACGTCTCCGGCGAAGTATTGCGCGAACAGGTGTTGCGTCAGGGCTGGCAGTTGCAGACTCGTTCGCGCAGTGACGGTCCGGCACAGGTGTTCAGTCATCCGGATTATCTCGGCGAAATCGGCCTGATCATGCCTTATGAAAAAGACTTTTGCGCCAGTTGCAACCGCCTGCGCGTGTCAGCGATCGGCAATCTGCATTTGTGTCTGTTCGGCGAGCATGGGATCCCTTTACGCGATTTACTGGCTGACGATATGCAGCAGGAAGACCTGATGGATCGTATTCAGGGCGGACTCAGCCGTAAAAAACAGACTCACTTCTTGCATGAAGGCAATACCGGTATTACTCAGAACCTGTCGTTTATCGGCGGCTGAAACCGGCACCCAATAGTTTAAGGAGCAAACTGATGAGCAAGGCCAGCAAAGAATTTTTGCCGTTATCCGTGGCTGTCATGACGGTGTCCAATCGCCGTACCGACGCGGAAGATACCTCCGGGCATTACTTGAAAGAGGCGGCGACTGAAGCCGGGCATCATGTCGTCGCGCAGCACATCGTGAAAGAAAGCATTTACAGCATCCGTGCAGTAGTTTCCGCGTGGATTGCAGATGAAAAGATTCAGGCGATTTTGATTAATGGCGGCACCGGTTTTAACGCTGGCAACAACACGCCGGAAGCCCTGAAGCCGCTGTTTGACCGCGAAATCGAAGGGTTTGGCGAACTGTTCCGTATGGTGTCGTTTGAAGATATCGGTACCTCGACTATTCAGTCGCGTGCCATCGCTGGCATCGCCAATCAGACCGTGATTTTCGCCATGCCGGGTTCCACCCGTGCATGCCAGACGGCCTGGGAAAACATTATTGAAGCCCAGCTTGACGCCCGCCAGGGTCCGTGCAATTTCACTCCACATCTGAAGAAATAAGCATGTCAGAACTTACTCATATTAATGCTTCCGGCGACGCCCACATGGTGGACGTCTCCGGTAAAGACGACACCGTTCGTGAAGCCCGTGCCGAAGCCTTTGTTGAAATGGCCGAAAGCACGCTGGCGATGATCATCGGCGGTAATCACCATAAGGGTGACGTGTTCGCGACCGCGCGGATTGCTGGTATTCAGGCAGCGAAGAAAACCTGGGATCTGATCCCGCTGTGTCATCCGCTGTTGCTGACCAAGGTGGAAGTGAATCTTGAAGCGCAGCCAGAATTTAATCGTGTACGTATTGAATCCCTCTGCCGCCTGAGCGGTAAAACCGGCGTCGAGATGGAAGCGCTGACCGCAGCATCTGTCGCCGCGCTGACGATTTACGACATGTGCAAAGCGGTGCAGAAAGACATGGTGATTGGCCCGATCCGCCTGCTGCAAAAAAGCGGCGGGAAATCCGGCGATTTTAAGGCGGAAGCATGATCGAGATTTTATTCTTCGCGCAGGTGCGTGAAATTATTGGCACCTCGGCGCTGCAATTACCGGCGCAATTCCCTACCGTCGACTGTCTGCGTAACGCCCTGACGGCGCGTGGCGACCGCTGGGCGCTGGCGCTGGAATCCGGCAAATTGCTGGTGGCGGTAAATCAGACGCTGACCGATATGGCGCATCCGCTGAAAGCGGGGGACGAAGTGGCGTTCTTCCCGCCGGTCACCGGAGGCTGAGATGGATCAGACCAAAATTATTGTTGATGCCGCGCCGTTCAGCGTTGGCGATGAATACAACTGGCTGGCGCAGTCCGACGCCGACGGCGCGGTGGTGACCTTCACCGGCAAAGTGCGCAATCACAATCTGGGTAATCACGTCAGCGCATTAACGCTGGAGCACTATCCGGGCATGACCGAGAAAGCGCTGGCGGAAATTGTCGCCGACGCCCGTACCCGCTGGCCGCTGCAACGGGTTTCGGTGTATCACCGCGTCGGGCCGATGTATCCGGGCGATGAAATTGTGTTTGTAGGCGTTACCAGCGCGCACCGGGGAATGGCGTTTGAAGCGACTGAATTCATTATGGATCACCTCAAAACCCGTGCGCCTTTCTGGAAGCGCGAAGCGACGGAAGAGGGCGACCGCTGGGTGGATGCCCGTGACAGCGATAAAGACGCGGCAGCGCGCTGGTAAATCGCAGTTCAACCGCACGCAAGCCTCCCATGCTTTTTGCATTATCTGTGATACGCTTAGAAGATCGGGAGGCTGTTTTAGCCTCATTTTTCCTACATGCATAAGGTAATCATCATGGATCGATATCCACGCAGTAACGGTTCAATTGTTGAACGCGCGAATACCGGCATTCAGGCCTACATGGCGCAAGTCTATGGCTGGATGTTCTGTGGTTTGCTGCTGACCGCATTTGTCGCCTGGTATGCTTCCGGCTCTGAAAAAATCATGAGCTTTGTGTTCTCCAGCCAGATTACGTTCTTCGGTTTGATCATTGCGCAGCTGGCGCTGGTCTTCGTGATTTCCGGCATGGTGAATCGCCTGAGCGGCACGGTCGCGACCGGTCTGTTCATGCTCTATTCGGCGCTGACCGGCCTGACGCTTTCCAGCATTTTCCTGGTTTACACCGGCGACTCGATCTTCGGGACGTTCATTGTTGCAGCCGGTATGTTCGGCGCGATGAGTGTTTACGGTTACGTGACCAAGCGTGATTTAACCGGCATCGGCAGCATGTTGTTCATGGCGTTGATCGGTCTGGTGTTGGCTTCACTGGTCAACATGTGGCTGAAAAGCTCTGGCCTCGCGAACATTATTTCTTATGCTGGCGTGCTGATCTTCGTCGGTCTGACCGCGTATGACACCCAGAAGCTGAAAAATATGGGTGCGCAGTTGTCGGCGGATGACCGCGATAATTTCCGCAAATATTCGATTGTGGGCGCGCTGACGTTGTATCTGGACTTCATCAACCTGTTCCTGATGCTGTTACGCATCTTTGGTAACCGCCGTTAATGGGTTTTTGATGGCAAATTTGAAAGGGGCGCTGAGAGGCGCCCTTTTTTTATGCCATTACCGGGCATGGGGCGACCTCCTGAAATCTAAATCCTACGGGATCCTGATTCGCCCCGTCGGCACCTGCCGGAAACTCCACCACACCTGCACCGTGTTAAACAACACCAGTATCGCCGTGACGATAAACACCCAGCGGAACCCCAGCATCGCCGAGGCGCTTGAGCCTATCAATGGCCCGATGACATTCCCCAGATACATAAACGACTGGTTGTAACCAAATATCCGGCCTGTGACCTGATCGCTGCTGTATTTCACCAGCAATGCCTGCACGGCAGGCATCAGCGCGCCGTCGCCGAAGCCGAGCATGAACCGCAGTATGCCGAGCTGGGTCGGGGTGTTGATGAGCGCCATCAGGCAGAACAGGATGAAGCAAAAGACCAGCGCGGCGATGAGGATACGGTGCGCACCGATGCGGTCCCCGAGTTTGCCGAGTTTCGGCGCAGCCATGAGCGCCGAGACACCCGGTACGGCGGCGATCACACCGCTGATAAAGGCGATATTACTGGTGTCCGAAGAGAGTTCGCGGATGAACAGTGTAAGGATCGGGCTGATGGATCCATTGGCCAGCTGAATCATCATGGTGGTCACGAACAGGCTGACGATAAGCCACGGATAGGGCAGCGTAGTGAAAACCGCTTTGCCGCTGAGCCGGTTGGCTTTGGTGACGGGTACCACGCGCTCTTTGATCAGAAATAAAGTGATGAGGAAGCTGATAAACAACATACCGCTGGTGACGAAAAACACCGTGCGCAAGCCGAGATGATCGGCCATGAACCCGCCCAGCAGCGGGCCGATGATTACCCCTGATACCTGACCGGTCGAGAGCGTGCCGAGCGCCCAGCCGCTTTTATCACGCGGCACCTGCGAGGCAACCAGCGCCATGGCATTCGGGATATAACCAGAGGTTAATCCCATCAGCGTGCGCAGAATGAACAGCTGCCAGACGTTGGTGGCAAAGCCTTGTAACATCATGACGATCGCCATGCCGAGCGCCGCGCGCAGCAGCATTAACTTGCGGCCTTTGCGATCCGCGAGGCTGCCCCATAACGGCGCGACAATGGCGGAAACCAGAAATGTGCCGCTAAAGACCAGACCGGACCACAAACTGAGTGATGCGTGGTCGGTGACGCCCAGCTGTTCGATATAAAGAGGCAAAAAAGGCAGGATTTGACTCATCGCCATGCCGGTGAAAAAACACCCCAGCCAGACGGAGATTAAATTGATTTTCCAGGTTTCCATGTCGCTGCGGTATGGCCTTAATGGAGTGAAGAGGGAGCTGCCGCAAGCATAGCAAGCGAATCTACACAGTGGGACGCAAAAAGTGGGAACGTATTGATCAGGTTTATAATTGATTATCCTGTATCAAGGTTTCGGACTATGACCGCAGATTATCCGGTCACAATTTTTCGCCCGCGTCTGTGATTGTCATCACTGGTTACAGGGCAACAGGAGATAATTTCACGCGTAGCGGCGTTCTGTGCTATTATCGCCCCAACTGGCGCACTGCAGTTTGTGCCGAATCCTCGTGGTAATGCCTCATTTGCCTCGTCTGATCATCCACTCTTGAAACTGCACCGAACCCCGTTCGGGTTAGAGTGGACTGGAGCTTTTCCTTATATGTCATTTGATTCCCTCGGCTTAAGTGCCGAAATTTTGCGTGCTGTTGAAGAACAGGGCTATCGCGAACCTACGCCTATCCAACGCCAGGCAATCCCTGTCGTGTTGCAAGGTCGTGACCTGATGGCGAGCGCGCAGACCGGTACCGGTAAAACCGCTGGTTTTACCCTGCCGCTGCTGAATATGCTCAGCCATACCAATGCGCAATTCAAAGGACGTCGCCCGGTTCGTGCGCTGATCCTGACCCCAACCCGCGAACTTGCGGCACAAATCGGCGAAAACGTTCAGGCTTACAGCAAGTACCTGACCTTACGTTCGATGGTGGTGTTTGGCGGTGTGAGCATCAACCCGCAGATGTTGAAACTGCGCGGTGGTGTGGATGTCCTGATCGCAACGCCTGGCCGTTTGCTTGATCTGGAACATCAGCGTGCTGTTGATTTATCCCAGGTTGAAATTTTAGTGCTTGATGAAGCTGACCGCATGCTCGACATGGGCTTCATCCACGACATCCGTCGCGTGCTGGCGAAACTGCCTGCCAAGCGTCAGAATCTGCTGTTCTCCGCGACCTTCTCTGATGAGATCAAAGGTCTGGCGAGCAAGTTGCTGACTAACCCGGCTTCTGTGGAAGTCGCGCGTCGCAACACCGCGTCTGAGCAAATTGATCAGACCGTTCACTTTGTTGATAAAAAACGTAAAAGAGAACTGCTGTCCCAGATGATCGGTGAAGGCGACTGGAAACAGGTGCTGGTGTTCAACCGTACCAAACACGGCGCGAACCATCTGGCTGAGCAGCTGAATAAAGACGGCATCACCGCCGCCGCTATTCACGGCAATAAAAGTCAGGGCGCGCGTACCCGTGCACTGGCCGATTTCAAAGCCGGTTCAGTCCGCGTACTGGTTGCGACCGATATTGCCGCGCGCGGTCTGGATATCGATATGCTGCCGCACGTCGTGAACTACGAACTGCCAAACGTACCGGAAGATTACGTTCACCGTATCGGCCGTACTGGCCGTGCAGAAGCGACCGGTGAAGCGGTTTCTCTGGTGTGCGTAGATGAACACAAACTGCTGCGTGACATCGAGCGTCTGCTTAAGCGTGAAATTCCACGCGTTGCATTGCCGGGTTACGAGCCAGATCCAAGCATCAAAGCAGAGCCTATTATCAATGGTCGTCAGGGTAGCGGCGGCGGCGGCGGTCGTGGTGCTCCACGTCAGGGCCAGCGTCCGGGCGCACCGCGCACCGGTGCTCCACGTTCTGGCGCTCCGCGTCCGGGCGGCAGCAGTGCAGCGCGCAGCGGGACTTCTGAAAACCGTGGTACCGGTGAAAACCGTCCAGCCCGCGCGCGTCCTGCTCATGCAGGCCAGCGTCGCAGCGGTCCTGCGGGCAGCGGCAACAAGTAAGCTCCCCCGGTCCCAGACTAAACCGCCTTTACCGGCGGTTTTTTTTCGCCTAATTTTTACGGTTCAAGACTGATGACATAAGCGCAGCGGCGCGCGCCCTGCAAAATGTGCTCGGTGCGTTCGACGCGGGCATCCAGCACATTGCTGAACACATCGCGTTCCGCACGGCAGAAGCCCTGGCAGGTCGCTGCCGCCGCACAAATCGGGCAGTGGTTTTCCACCAGCAGATAGCTGCCGTCCTCCTGTGCTTTCCAGTCAGCCATATAACCTTCGCGGGTGCGGATTTCCGTCAACCTTTGCAACCGTTCTTCCAGCGAATCAGCTCCCGTCATCGCCTGCCGGTAATTTTCCAGCGTCAGGCTTTCCCGTGAGATGATGAGTTGTTCCAGCGCCGAATCCCCCAAAGAAGTGCGGATCAGTTGTAATAGCTGTACAGTCAGATCGGCATGCGCATCGGGGAAGTGCGCGTGGCCCTGCGGGGTAAGCTGCCAGAATTGTGCCGGTCGTCCGACGCCCTGTGACACGGATTTGGCTTCCACCAGACCTTCTTTCGCCAGCTTCACAAACTGCTGACGTGCCGCCTCGCCGGTGGTGCCCAGCAGATGACCGGCGTCGCTGGCCTGCAATTGCCCGCGGGTTTTGAGCAACGTCAGAATACGTTCAGCGACGCTTTGTCTGACATCATGGTTATTTTCCAAGTCACTGCTTGACATATTGCCTCGCCGGGTTCTAGATTACGTAAAATATATTCCAAGTTATTTCTTGTTTTAATCATACCATAACCACAACATGCTTCAATGCGTAGAAAGAACAAACCAAAGGGATGAAGAGAAATGTCGGAAAGTCAGAGCGGGTGGAAGGATTTATTCAACGCGGAAAACCGGGGGAGTGCGATCACTCTGAGCGCCGGTGTCGCGCTATATGCCACTAACAGTTACATCGTGATCACGATTTTGCCGTCGGTGGTGCAGGATATCGGCGGACTGGCGTGGTATGCGTGGAACACCACGTTGTACGTGGTCTGTTCCATTCTTGGCTCCGCGCTTTCTGCACGGCTGATGCGCAGCGCCGGACCGCGCGGCAGCTACCTCACCGCCGCGGCTATTTTCATTGCCGGTGCCGCCATTTGTACTGCGGCGCCAAGTATGCCGGTGCTGCTGCTCGGGCGGGCATTGCAGGGGCTGGGCGGCGGGTTCCTGTTTGCGCTTTCCTACGCGATGATCAATCTGCTGTTTAAAGAATCGCTCTGGCCGCGTGCCATGGCGCTGATTTCGGCGATGTGGGGTATCGCGACGCTGGTAGGCCCGGCTGTCGGCGGTATCTTCGCCGAACTTCATGCGTGGCGCTGGGCGTTCGGTTTGCTGCTGCCCGTCACCGCATTCTTCTGCTTTTGGGTCTGGCGCCTGCTGCCTAAATCCCAGCGCGACAAGCAGCCGGAAGAGCCGCTGCCGTTGATGCAACTGGCGTTGCTGACCGGTGCGGTGCTGGTCGTCTCGGCGGGAAGTTTGTCCACCTCCGGTCTTGTCAATCTGCTCGGTTTTGGGATTGCAGTAGTGATGATGCTGATTTTACGTCATCGCGAATTTACCGCCGATGTACGCCTGCTGCCGCGTAATGCGCTGCGGACGTCATCGCCGCTGTACGGTTTATATCTGGTGATGACGCTGCTGATTATCGGCCTCGGCTGTGAGCTGTTTGTTCCTTATCTGCTGCAACATCTGCATGGTCAGACGCCACTGGCCGCCGGATACATTACGGCCGCCGCCGCCGCGGGCTGGACGCTCAGCGAAGTTGCCAGCTCCGGCTGGACGGGCCGTCGCGCGGACAATGCCATTGTTTTCGGGCCGCTGATCCTCGCCGCCGGTCTGCTGTTACTGCTGTTTACCGTGCCGGTCGCTTTCGGGATGCCGTGGCTGAACATCAGCGGCGTGGTGCTCGGGCTGACGCTGGCCGGTTTCGGAATCGGCCTCGGCTGGCCGCATCTGCTGACCCGCGTGCTGCAACAGGCTCCGGAAGAAGACCGCGAAAAAGCCGGGGCGTCGATTACCGTGGTGCAATCCTTTGCCGCCGCACTGGGCGCCGCTTTAGCGGGCACCGTAGCGAACTTTGCCGGGGTAAATCAGGGGGATGCCGGTGCGTCGAGCGCCGCGTTCTGGATGTTCCTGCTGTTTGCCATCCCGGCCTTCCTGGCAATGTGGATTGCGTGGCGTTCGGTGAAAGCGCGTCAGTCGCAACGTGCCACCCAAAAGCCATTAAGCCGTGATTTGTCACAGGGGTAATTGCCGGAAGACGGGCCTTGCGGTACTCTTGCGCGTCATTTTTAAGGGTTGAACTGCAATGCGCGTATTACTGGCTCCGATGGAAGGTGTGCTTGATCCCCTGGTTCGTGAACTTCTGACCGAAGTGAACGACTACGATTTGTGCATCACTGAGTTTGTGCGTGTGGTCGATCAACTGCTGCCCGCCAAAGTCTTCCATCGCCTGTGCCCCGAATTACATCACGACAGCCGTACGCCTTCCGGAACACGGGTTCGCGTGCAGCTGCTCGGGCAATATCCCGAATGGCTGGCCGAAAATGCCGCCCGCGCCGTCGAACTGGGTTCTTACGGCGTTGATCTCAACTGCGGTTGTCCGTCGAAAATGGTCAACGGCAGCGGCGGTGGCGCGACATTACTTAAAGATCCGGAGCTGATTTATCAGGGGGCGAAAGCTATGCGCGCCGCCGTGCCCGCGCATCTGCCGGTAACGGTGAAAGTGCGTCTGGGCTGGGATTCTCTCGATCGCAGTTTTGAGATTGCCGATGCGGTGCAACAGGCCGGCGCGACGGAGCTTGCCGTGCATGGGCGCACCAAAGAAGACGGATATAAGGCGGAGCGGATTAACTGGCAGGCGATTGGCGAAATCCGTCAGCGTCTGAGCATTCCGGTGATCGCCAACGGTGAAATCTGGGATTACGCCAGTGCGCAGGCCTGCATGCAAATTACCGGGTGTGATGCGGTGATGCTCGGGCGCGGCGCGCTGAATATTCCCAATCTCAGCCGGATGGTGAAGTACAACGCACCGCGGATGCCGTGGCCGGAAGTAATGACGCTTTTGCAGAAGTACACCCGTCTGGAAAAGCAGGGCGATACCGGTTTGTATCACGTCGCTCGCATCAAACAGTGGCTGGGCTATTTGCGTAAAGAGTACGCCGAAGCGACAGAGTTATTTACTGAAGTGCGCGTGTTGAATACGTCGAAGGACATCGCCGAACGCATTAACCGGTGATTTCCCTCCCTGACTTCTCCACGCTGCAACGCTTAAAAATGGAGAAGTATCATGGAAAACAACGATATCGGCCTGAGCCATATTGCATTTGCCGTTAAAAATCTTGATGCCAGCATCGCGTTTTATCAGCAATTCGCCAACATGAAAGTCATCCACCGGCGAGGAGAGCGGGGCACGGGCGCCAGACCCGTCGCGTGGCTGAGTGATATGACCCGCCATTTCGCCATCGTTCTTGCCGAAGACCCTGAAACCAGAGATACCCAACTCGGCCCGTTCGGCCACCTCGGCGTGGCCTGCGCCTCGAAAGAAGCGATGGACGCCAAACTGGCCGAAGCCCGCACCGCAGGCGTTCTGCGTCAGGAACCCACCGACTCCGGCGCACCCGTCGGCTACTGGGCTTTTCTCGATGACCCCGACGGCAATACGCTCGAACTTTCGTACGGGCAGGAGATCGGTTACCTGATTGAAAATCAGTAAATCACAGTCGCAGATTCACAGGGGAGCTGGTTTAAGCTTCCCTTTTTTATCCTTTTCTGACGCCTTCACCTGTTCACAAATCACCCCGATCAGCCATTGCAGCGCCGGGTCTTTTTCACGGCGACGGTGCCAAAGCAGCGAGACATCAAACGCGGGCAGTTCCAGCGGCAGCACGCTGACGCGAAGATCGTAATAGTTCAGCCAGCTGGCGGCCAGACCGGCGGGAACGGTAGTGATGGCGGGGGTGGTGTGCAGAATAAAGGGCAGGGAAGAAAAGTGGGGCGAGGTGTAGCGAACCGAGCGCTGCAAGCCTACTTGCGCCAGTTTCTCATCCAGCTGGCTGGTGGTCGCCGATCGGTAGGTCACCAGCAAATGCTCCGGACGGATGTACTCGTCCAGCGTCAGCGGTGACGTCAGCGCTAACTGATTAGGGTGCCAGACGGCGCGAAATTCCATTGTCGTCAGCGTTTGATGATGCAACCAGGCGGGACGCTCTTTCGCCACCGACAGCGCCAGATCCAGGTCATCTTTCTCCAGCCGTGCGGTATCGGCAAACGGATCGGTAGCGACCACGTTAATGCGCAAGCCCGGCGCAATCCTGCGCAGCTGTGCCAGAAGATCTGGCATCAGCCACATTTCAATCCAGTCGGCCATACCGAGTGTGAACGTATGATTGGCGGTGGCCGGGTCAAACGCCGGTGACTGGAAAAGTGTGGTCTGCAGGCTTTCCATCAACGGGAGCAGGCTCTCTATCAGCGCTTGTGCGCGCGGGGTCGGCGTCATTTCCCGCGCCGAGCGGACAAACAGCGGATCATCAAACATTTCCCGCAGGCGTGCCAGCGCACCGCTGACGGCAGGCTGGCCAAGATGCAGTTTTTCCGCCGCCAGCGAGACGCTGCGTTCGCGAAATAACACCACCAGCACCACCAGCAAATTCAGGTCGATGCGGTTAAAATCATTTTCTCTGATAGTCATCATCACTCCAATCAATTGGATTGATAATAACGTTGGCAGGATACTGCGGGCAAGCGTCAATCAAGGCGATACCTTCGGAGAATACATTATGAAAACGGCACTCTTCCTCTTCAGTTTGCTTTCCCTCAGCGCCAGCGCATTCGCTGACGGATTTACCTATCAACAGGCACCCGGCTATTACCGCATGATGGTCGGAAAGGTGGAAGTCACGGCGGTGTCCGATGGCACCGTGGTGGTGCCGCTCAAGAAATTGCTCACGAATATTACCCCTGAAGCACTCACGCAGCGCATGGCGGAAGCCTCCATGACACCGGATGCGGAAACCTCCATCAATGCTTTTGTGGTAAACAACGGTAAAGAGCGAGTTTTGATTGATACCGGCGCAGGGGAGTTGTTCGGCGATAAAGGCGGCCATCTGATTGAGAATCTGCGTGCGGCGGGCTATCCGCCGGAAAGTATCGATAAAGTCCTGCTGACCCATATTCACGCCGATCACTCCGGCGGCGTGTCGCTCAAAGGAAAACCGTCGTTTCCTAACGCCAAAGTGTTTGTCGAAAAGAAAGATGTCGATTTCTGGCTCAATCCGGCACATATGAACGACGTCGAAGAGAGTCAGCGCCACACCTTTAAAGAATCACAGCAGACGATGGAACCGGCGATCAAAGCCGGTCTGGTGCAGGCGTTTACCGCGCCGTCGCGCATCACTGCTGATATTCAGGCGCTACCGGCCGCCGGGCATACGCCGGGCAGCGTGCTGTATGTGCTTGAAAGCGACGGGCAGAAAATGGTGTTCTGGGGGGATATTATTCACGCCGAAGCGGTACAAATGCCGGAGCCGAGAGTGGCGATCCACTTCGATGTCGATCAGGCACAGGCAGTGAAAACGCGTGAGCGGGTACTCGCTGACGCCGCGCAGCAGGGCTACTGGATTGCGGCCGCACACATTGCCTTTCCGGGATTCGGTCATGTGAAAAAAGAAGTGGAGGGATATCGCTGGGCAGCAGCCAATTACAGCCGTCAGCTGAAACCGGCGCTGTAAATTTCTGAGTATGGCTTTCTTCGTCACGCAAGTGCTCGCTTACTCGCCAAACCCGAGTCTGCGGGGCTTGTGTGACAGACTTTGTGACAAATACATATGCAAATTGCGAGTGCTAAGACTATTCACCTAACTTATAATTCGGCGGCTGTTTCGACATGAATTTATGACAACTTTCTTAAATACAGAGCAATGCATGTGAAAATCCGTCTTCTAGTTCTGAGCTTACTCGCGTTAAACACCGGCATGTTGTCTGCCCCCGCCGCCTTTGCTGCCAGGCAAGAGCAGGCTGTCGCCCCGATTGTTCAAATTGCTTCCGGCAGTGCTATGGTAGTGGATCTTAAAAGCCACGAAGTGATTTACTCCCGAAATCCTGATGAGGTGAGGCCGATTGCCTCCCTGACCAAACTGATGACCGCCATGGTAACGCTGGATGCGAAGCTGCCGCTGGATGAAGTCATCAATATCGATATCAGTAATACCCCTGAAATGCGCGGCGTGTTCTCCCGTGTGAAACTCAACAGTGAAATTACCCGCCGTCAGATGATCCAGCTGGCGTTAATGTCCTCAGAAAATCGTGCGGCGGCCAGCCTGGCTGCGCATTATCCGGGCGGATATTCAGCGTTCATTAAGGCCATGAATGCCAAGGCCAAATCTCTGGGGATGACACGTACCCGCTACGTCGAACCGACCGGTTTGTCGCCGCGCAACGTTTCGACGGCACGTGATTTGACCCGTCTGCTGCTGGCCTCCCAGCGTTATCCGCTGATTGGCGAACTGAGCACCACTTCGGAAAAAACTGCGGTGTTCAGCCATCCTGCTTATGCCTTGCCGTTTCGAAATACCAATCATCTGATCATGAACCCGTCGTGGAGCATTCAGTTGACCAAGACTGGCTATACCGATGACGCCGGACACTGTCTGGCGATGCGCGCCACCATTAATGGCAAACCGGTGACATTGGTCGTGATGGACGCCTTCGGGAAATTCACCGCCTTTGCGGATGCCAACCGTCTGCGCACCTGGATGGAAACCGGCAAAACCGTGCCTGTTCCGCAGATTGCGAAAAATTACCGTAAGCAGAAAGATCAGCAGAAAACCCAGCCAAGCGTGGAAGAAGCGCAGGACTAGTTCGCGGTTCATTATCAAAACGAAAAAGTCCGGCGCAGAGGCCGGACTTTTCATTTATGCAGGGAAAGTTTTTCAGACGCAACAATCAGAAAATCAGTTTAAACACCCCTGTCAGGGTCAGTAAGCCGACGATAAAGATAATGGCGATAATCCACAGAATAATTTTCATATTTTTTCCTTAATTCACTCTAAGCCTTCACCGACCCGCGCAGCTAAGCCAATGATATTTCACCTTGAGTATAGACACTCTTGTGATTTTCGCCTGCCCGATGCCTGCAACTTATGCCTCCGGTTTGGCAACTACTGCGCGCAGGCCACATGCCGGGCTGGTCAGCGGCACGCCGGTTTGTGTCAGCTCTGCGGCACCGGCCATCGACGCCTGCGCCAATACCACGCAGTTTGCGCCCTGACGATAAGCCGCGTCAGCGGCGGCGGCAACGGTCTGTAAATATCCCGCCAGATTTCCCTGTTTGAATTTCTCCCACGCGCCGTTTACCAGACGCACCTCAAGGGCCGCCTGCGGATGCTTTTCTGCCTGCTCAAACAGCGTGCGTGTTGGGCTGAGCGTGGTTTCCACTGCACAGAGCACCACGATGTTTCCCGGCGTCTGCATCGCCTGTGCCGCCAGCGCCTGATCCACGCGCAAGACCGGCGCGGCGCTGCTTTCGTTGGCAAGCGTAGCCGCCGCGCCGAGCGTCGAGCAGGTCAGCAATACCCGGTCGGCGTTTGCCGCCAGATTCACCAGCAACTCCGCTGTCTGCTGGCGCAGTTCAGCCGTCAGCCCTCCGGCACGTTCCGCCGCGGCGAGTAAATCGGGGCGCGAGAGATGCGTAATTTCATGATGCATAAGCCCCAGCTGGCGGGCGGCGTTGTCGAAAACGGCAATATTGCTGTCTGCCGTGTGTAAACAGGTGATGCGCATGGTGGCCTCCGGGGGAAAGTCTTCGCCCTTACGTTAACGGTTTGTTGAGGTGTTGGGGAGGGCGTTTTGCCTGTAAATATTTGTTACTTAGTGTGCTAACTCACTACGAAAATCATAATGCATTGATATTCATCAAATAAAATATGAACCATGCGGTTCGAAATATCTTACTTTCATCTAACATCTTCGTATAATCTCCGTCACATATTCAAAGCCCACGTCCCTTTTGTGGGTACGCCCCGCCACAGTGCGTTAACAAGGAGAATTATCGTGAAACGCAGACATTTTCTGACCTCGATGGCCGTGCTGTTGTTCAGCACCGCGCTGAAGGTCAAAGCCAAAATCTTTTCCGGCGGTATGCCGTGGATTGTTCACTCGGTACGCCCGCCAGAACCCGTCGTTGCAGGGGAATGGACCTTCTTCACGCCGGATGAGGTCAGCCTGATTGAAACCCTGGCTGACCGTATCATTCCAGCCGATGAGCTGAGCATCGGCGGTAAAGAGGCCGGTTGCGCAGTGTTTCTTGACCGCCAGCTGAGTGGCGATTACGGCAACGCGGTGACGACCTACCGTCTCGGCCCGGTGATTCAGGATGGTCTGCCACAGGCGGGACCGCAGTATAAAGACACACCTGCCGAGCGCTACAAACTCGGTCTGGCGGCACTGAATGACGTCGCCAAAGCTCGCAACAGCGGAAAAAACTTCACTGAACTGAGCGGCGTTGAGCAGGATGATTTACTGCGCCGCATCGAGTCCGGCGAGATCCCGCTCAGCGGCGTAAACGGTCAGCTGTTCTTTAACATGCTGGTGCAAAACATGCGCGAAGGGTTCTTCTCCGATCCGCTTTACGGCGGCAACAAGGACATGGCGAGCTGGAAGATGCTGGGTTTTCCCGGTGCGAAATATGACTTCCGCGATGTGATCGACCGTCGTGGCGAAGATCTCCACATCGAACCCGTCAGTATGCTGACCCGAAACGAAAAATCATAAAAAGCCGTCCGTAAACGGCACGGGCATTTTTAGATCCTCAGGAGCACAAGAAAGATGAGCAATAAACGTGAGAAGGTCGATGCAGTGATCGTCGGCCTCGGATGGGCCGGATCGCTGATGGCGAATGAGCTGACGCTGGCGGGGCTGAATGTCGTGGCGATTGAGCGTGGCTCTTGGCGAGACACCAGTAATGATTTCCCGACCACCATTGATACTGACGAGCTGCGTTTCGTCAGCCGCCGCGCGATCATGCAGCCGACGGCGGTGGAAACCCTGACGTTTCGTAACAATCCTATCCAGCAGGCGCTGCCGCTGCGCGAATTCAACACCTATCAGTTCGGCATGAACGTCGGCGGCGCGGGCACCCACTGGAACGGCATGACCTGGCGTTTTCTGCCGTACGATTTCCAAAGCTACAGCCAGACGGTGGAGCGCTACGGCAAAGAGAAATTCCTCGACGGAATGCAGGTGCAGGACTGGGGCGTTACCTATGACGACATCGAACCTTTCTACGACAAATTTGAACGCTACGCCGGGACATCCGGTAAAGCGGGCAATATCAAAGGGCAGAAGATCGAAGGCGGTAACGTGTTCGAAGGCCCGCGCAGCCGCGATTATCCGCTGCCGCCGCTCAAGCGCACCGAACTGTCGATGATTTTCGATAAAGCCACTCGTGAGATGGGCTATCACCCGTTTGCTGTACCGGCGGGCAACACTTCCGGCGCGTATACCAACCCGCTGGGAGTGAATATGGCGCCGTGCACCTACTGCGGCTACTGCGAGTTCTTCGGCTGCGGTAACTGGTCAAAGAGCAGCCCGAATGCCTGCATTTTGCCTGCGGTCATGCAGCGCCCTAACTTCACGGTGATCACGGAATCCGAAGTCCTGCGCGTCAATAAAGCCGCCGACGGCAAAACCGCCACCGGCGTGACCTTCATCGGCAGCGACGGCGTGGTGTGGGAGCAACCGGCAGATATCGTGGTGATATCTGCTTACCAGATGGACAACGTGCGTCTGATGCTGCTTTCCGGCATTGGTCAGCCTTACGATCACAAAACCGGCGAAGGCGTGGTGGGGCGTAACTATGCCTATCAGACCGTGTCCGGCGCGGGTTTCTTCTTCGAAGATGAAATGATGAATCCGTTCATCGGTGCCGGTGCATTGTCGCAGGCCATTGACGATTTCAACGGCGACAACTTTGATCACACCGGTCACGATTTCATCGGCGGTGGCGTGGCGCTGGTGCATTCCACCAATGGTCGTCCGATTGGCTATTCCAATAACGTACCGCCGGGCACGCCGCGCTGGGGTGCAGACTGGAAAAAAGCGGTCAAACACAGCTATCAGAACTACAACAACGTTTATTGCATGGGGAACAGTTACCCGCACCGCGACGTGTTCCTCGATCTCGATCCGGACTATAAGGACCGCCACGGCCAGCCGTTGCTGCGTGTGACCTTCGACTGGATCGAAAACGATAAACGCTCCGGCAAATTCATGGCCGACCGTTCGGAAGAAATTGCTCACGCGATGGGCGCGAAAACAGTTGTGCGTCAGGAACCGACGGCAAAACCGTTCTCGCCGATGGACAATCTTTCTTCGCACACCACCGGGGGTGCGTGCATGGGCGACAATCCCAAAACCAGTGCCGTAAACCGCTATCTGCAAAGCTGGGATGTGCATAACGTCTTTGTGTGTGGTGCATCGGCCTTCGCCAATAACGGCGGATACAACCCGACCGGTACTGTGGGCGCGCTGACGCTGTGGGCTGCGGAAGCCATCAAAACCCAGTATCTGAAATCTCCGGGTCCGCTGGTGAGGGTTTAATCATGAGCGTGAAGAAAAAATTAGCGGTTCTTGTGGGCGTGGTCGCCCTTGGCGGTCTGGGTTTTGTCGGTTACAAAATCGGCCACAATTCGATTCAGTCCGGAGAATTTCAGGCACCGGCTGCGGCGGCGATGACCGGTAAAACCGCTATCGAACGGGGTAAATATCTGGCGCTCGCCGGTGACTGCGTTGCCTGTCATACCGCGCCGGGCGACGGTAAACCTTTCGCCGGTGGTTACGGCCTGAACACGCCATTTGGCACGATTTACGCCACCAACATCACACCGGATAAAGAAACCGGTATCGGTGGGTGGACCGATCAGCAGTTTATTAATGCAGTGCGAAATGGTAAGGGCATCAACGGCGAAAATCTCTATCCGGCAATGCCTTACAACGTTTACGCCAAAGTCAGCGATCAGGATCTGAAAGACATTAAAGCCTACCTGGACCAGGTGCCAGCGGTGCATTACGATGGCCCGAAAACTGACCTGCCGTTCCCGTATAACATTCGCCTGATGATGTTCGGCTGGAACCTGTTGTTCCTCGATACCGCACCGTTTAAAGCGGATCCGGCCCAGTCGGCGGAGTGGAACCGTGGCGCGTATCTGGTGGAAGGGCTGGGGC
Source organism: Rahnella inusitata (assembly GCF_003263515.1). GTDB lineage: Bacteria > Pseudomonadota > Gammaproteobacteria > Enterobacterales > Enterobacteriaceae > Rahnella > Rahnella inusitata. The sequence continues at coordinate 207,267 of NZ_JYDE01000017.1, forward strand.
ATTGTACGTCGTGTCACACGGCGAAAAATCCGCTGGGCGGCGATAACTTTGGTGTGCATTTGCAGGGCGGTGAATTGCAGGGCTGGTTCGCCCCGGAAATTACCGGCAATACCCGTCAGGGCATCGGCGACTGGGGAACAGACGAGGTGGTTCAGTACCTGAAAACCGGGGCTAACGCTCGCACCGTGGCTTCCGGGCCGATGGCCGAAGCGGTGACCAACTCGCTTCAGCATCTGTCGGATGCCGATCTGCACGCCATTGCGGTTTACCTGAAAAGTTTACCTGGCAGCAAAGATGCGTCGACGCCGCTGGCGGTCAGCCCGGCGATGGCCAGTGGCAAGGCCCTCTACGCGGATAACTGCGCGGCCTGTCACCAGAATTCCGGTGAAGGCGTACGCAACATGGTACCGGCGCTGAAGGGTAACAACGGGGTGCAAGCCAGCGCACCGACCAACATCCTGCACGTACTGATGAACGGCGGGCAGGGAGCGGCAACGGCCAGCAATCCGACCAGTGCCGACATGCCTGAATTTGGCTGGAAACTGACCGACAGGCAGATGGCGGATGTGAGTACCTACATCCGTAACGCGTGGGGCAATCAGGCTCCGGCCGTCAGTGAGGAAGAGGTTAAGCAGGCGCGTAAAACTCAGGGCGGTGCAATGGCGTTGCAGAACCCGCAGCATCACTAAACTACTTTCACCGTTAAACTGAAGCTGTAAAAGAGCCCCGTAAGGGGCTCTTTTATTTGATATTTATTGGTTTGGTCAATGCAAGTTTCGCAGGTATAGATACATAAATATTCGTGTCTTAAACGAGCAATAAATTGATTTGAGGTGGGTTTTTGTACAGTGCAAACTGCAAGCAGATTAAGGATGTCTGAACAGGGAAATTTACGTGAGGGATAACAACGCATGTATCAAATCAGAACAATGGATATCTCGCCCGTCAATCCGATGCTCTATTTGCCTGGCGCGCCAGTCTGTCCGGAAGAACCTAAGGGAAAAATGCAAAGGAGAAAGTTAATGCAAAACCAGATCAATAATATCGAAAAACAAGGGATCAAACACGGCGAGGAAATCGCCAGCCTGAATCTCAGAATGGGGAAGGTCGAACAGCAGCTCGGTCAGCTGACTGACGTCGTCACCGACACGAATCTGCGCGTTGGAAAGCTTGAACAACAGGTATGTCATATCAAGGAAGTGGTGACGGAGATGAATGTTCGTGTGGAGGCGCGCTTTGAAAAAATCGATCAACGTTTCGAGAAGATTGATCAACGTTTCGAGAAGATCGATCAGCGTTTCGCCAGAATGGATGAAAGGTTCAATGCTCTTGACGTAGCCGTGACAAAAATCCCCGCGATATTTGCTGAAAACGCGATGAAGCAAAATCAGAGTTTAATTCGGGTGATCCAGTGGATTGTCAGTCTTATGGTGGTGTTGGTGGGCGTCACGTTTACCGCAGCCCGTTACATCCATTAAATTTCTCACAGGCCCGAAAATGGCCAATCCTTCTGCGTGGGGGATTGGCTGTATCAGCAGAGTCTTCAATAACGGCTATAATATAGACAGGTCGCCACCTTCTCTGTGCCCCTGCGAGACAAGATATCCGGGCATTACCGAAGGCTTATCTTCGCACGCCGCAGGCGGCTTTCGGCGTACAAGGGGGTGTTTCATGGTTAATCATGTCTGGGGGCTGATGTCCCATCCGGGTCCCGAACTGCAACAAATCCAGCGTGAACGGGAAACCGTTTCACATGTGTATTCACACCATGTGCTTCTGATGGCACTTATCCCGGTTGTCTGTTCCTTTATTGGTACAACACAGCTTGGCTGGAATTTCGGTGACGGACAGAAACTGCTGGTTTCCATGTTCACCGCATCTTATATCGCCGTTATTTTTTATGTTCTGATGCTCGGCGCTGTCGCTCTGATGGGGCGGATTATCTACTGGATGGCGCGTCGCTATGACAGCCGCCCGACACTAAATAGTTGTATCGTGTTCGCCGGCTACGTTGCCACACCGATGTTCCTCAGCGGTATTGTCGCGCTGTATCCGATGGTCTGGTTATGCCTGTTCGTTGGGATTATCGGCCTGTGTTACAGCGGTTATCTGCTGTATCTGGGCATTCCTAACTTCCTCAATATTGACCACCGTGAAGGCTTCCTGTTCTCCAGCTCAACGCTGGCGATGGGGGTTCTGGTTCTCGAATTATTGCTCGCGCTGACGGTATTGATGTGGGGTTATGGAACGAAGTTATTTTAACTTTTAGCAGATGAAGTCGTTTTTCTCCCTCCCCTTCGCAGGGGAGGGAGAAAAGTAATGTAATTACGGCCAGCGAATTACTCCCGCCAGTTTCTGAGTTTACTGGTTTTGCCGATCCCCGGATTGAAGCTGTTGGTCGGATCGGCCTGCCGGTAGAATTCCTTCAGATGAGGTTTCGCCAGATAGAGATGCCCGACGTTGTGCTCGGCGGGATATTCTGCCCCTTTGGCATCAAGCAGTTCTAACATCCGGTGTTTCAGGGCTTTGCTGTCAGCGCCTTTTTTGACGATGTAATCCTGATGGAAAACGTGGCACATGAAATGCCCGTAATAGAGTTTTGCCACCAGCTGATTGTCAATCTCCTCCGGCAACGTCTCAAACCAGTCGCGGTCGTTGCGGCGCAGTGCGATGTCCAATGCCAGAATATCTTCCACCTCTTTTTCATGCACAGCGTGATAACGCACGGCAGCACCGGCTGCGGCAAAGCGGTGCAGGAACGCTTTCTTGCCTTCGTCGGCAGAACAGATAAAGAAATCCCCCTGGCCATCGCTGAAGAAACGGGTGAGAAAACTGAGCGCTTCATCGATGCCTGGACCGGACATTTTCAGCAACAGATGATGTTCGAAGCGGTCGCGGTACTGTTTCATACGTGGCGGGAGATGATTGGGCAGGGCCTTACTCAGGCACTGCATCACGCGGTCACTGAAGTTTTTCGGCAGGAAAGGGACTTTGCTGATGTGCGCGTCAAACTTGCCTTTGGCGGTAAACATATCCGGCATTTTATCGGTGCCGAGTTTGTCGATCATCATGAACGTGTCTTTGCCGTAGACTTCGGTGATGTCAAAAATATCGCGATGCATATATTCGCCCGCCACCGGCAGATTGGTGAAATCACGCAGGATTTGACGGCGCAGTTCGGTCAGGACGGCGGTGTCGTTGGTGCCGATATAAAACACTTGCTGCTGGGATTCGGCCGGGAAAGTGTCCAGACGCACTGCAAATACTGCCAGCCTTCCGGCACAGCCTGAGGCCTCAAACAACCGGCGCTCATCGGCGTTAAAGCGTGATGGCGTATCGGCATCCACTTCGCGCACGCGTTCTGCATAATCGTGATCGGATGCCAGCCGCTGATCGTGCTGAATGTCGGCCTCGTGATAGTCGGCTCTTTCCAGACGGTTAAGGATCTCTTCCGGCGTGTCGCCCAGATTAATGCCCAGATGATTAATCAGCCGCAGTTCGCCGTGCTCATCGATCTGTGCATAAAGCGCCATTTCGGTATAGGCAGGGCCGCGCTTAACCAGCGAACCGCCCGAGTTATTGCAGATCCCGCCGACGACAGACGCACCAATGCACGAAGAACCGATCACCGAGTGCGGTTCGCGGTGATACGGCTTGAGCATTTTTTCCAGTTTGTAGAGCGTGCTGCCAGGGAAACCTACAACCTGATGGCCGCCGTCGAGCAACTGGATCTGATCCAGCTTCAGGGTGCTGAAAATCACAATATCGCGATCGTAATCCTCGCCACTGGGCGTTGAGCCCTCGGTGAGACCGGTATTAGCGGCCTGCATAATGACAATTTTGTCCGCGGCGATGCAGGCTTTCAGTAGTTGCCACTGCTGCAGCAACGTTTGCGGGAAAACCACCGCCAGCGCTTTACCGCCGCCTGAGCGAAAACCTTTTCGGTAGCGCTCGGTGTTACTGTCTCCGGTGAGAACATGGCGGCTGCCGGCAATCTCTTTCAATGCGGCGATGAGTGTCTGATTATCCATTTCATCTTCCTTTTTTGACGTGATGCGCATTTGGCGCCCCTCCCATCATAGACTTAATCTCGTCTCTTTTTGTCACGCGCTGTCCATTAAATCGTCATTGATGTGTCATAAAACTCGCGCTTAATGAACGCCAGATAATGAAAGCAACCGAGAGACAGCATCATGGCGCAGGCACAACTTAAGCTGGCACAGGCTGAATATCCTCAGGCCGGACCGCAGCATCTGAACAAAGTACTCGACGTCAAAGGTCTGGTGAAATCCTATAAATCCGGTCAGCGCGTCCTGAATGACATTAATTTTGATCTCCATGCCGGTGAATTTGTCGCGGTCATTGGCCGTTCCGGCGCGGGGAAATCCACGCTGTTGCACGTCCTCAACGGTACCATTCCGTTAACTGACGGCAGTGTGGTGTGTCATTACGAAAACGGTGAACAGCAGGAACTGGCGGGGCTGACCGGTAAAGCGCTGCGCCGCTGGCGCTCAGGCTGCGGCATGATTTTTCAGGATTTCTGTCTTGTACCGCGTCTTGATGTGCTGACCAACGTACTGCTCGGGCGTCTCAGCCATACATCCACGTTCAAATCTTTCTTTAACCAGTTCGACGACGAAGACCGCGCCCGCGCGATTTCACTGCTCGAATGGTTACACATGTTGCCGCATGCGTTACAGCGGGCGGAAAACCTTTCCGGCGGTCAGATGCAGCGCGTGGCGATTTGCCGTGCGCTGATGCAAAACCCGAAAATTCTGCTGGCCGATGAGCCCGTCGCCTCGCTCGATCCGAAAAATACCCTGCGCATCATGAATGCGCTGAAGAAAGTCAGCGAAGAAAATATCGCGGTAATGGTGAATTTGCATTCAGTCGAACTGGTGAAAGATTATTGCACCCGCGTCATTGGCATTGCCAAAGGGCAGATTATTTTCGATGGTCATCCGGATCAGTTAACTGACGGGATCCTGCATCAGTTATACGGTGAAGAGCACGAAGCGGTGAACAGTTAAAATATAACGTTATTCATTTTGCAGTCCTTATTTCTACTTTCTCTCAATCTACACAAGGTCACCATTACATGAAGAAGTTATTACGTCTGGCAGTCTTTGTAGCAGGTTCTTTTACCGCAATGCACAGCATGGCAGAAGAGGCACCGAAAGAATTAAACATGGGTATTTTGGGTGGGCAAAATGCCACTCAGCAAATCGGTGATAATCAGTGCGTCAAAGATTTCTTCGATAAAGAATTAAATGTCGATACCAAACTGCGTAATTCCTCTGATTACTCCGGTGTTATTCAGGGGCTATTAGGTAAGAAAGTGGATATGGTATTAAGCATGTCACCTTCGTCTTTCGCCTCTGTCTATATTAATAACCCGAAAGCCGTAGACCTGGTCGGTATTGTTATCGACGATACGGACAAATCCCGCGGTTATCATTCCGTTGTTGTCGTTAAAGCCGACAGTCCTTACCAGAAATTGTCTGACCTGAAAGGTAAATCATTCGGCTTCGCTGACCCGGATTCCACTTCCGGTTACCTGATCCCGAACCAGACTTTCAAGAAAGAATTTGGCGGCACCACTGACAACAAATATAACAACTTCTTCTCCAGCGTGACCTTCTCCGGCGGCCATGAGCAGGATATCCTGGGCGTGCTTAACGGCCAGTTCGAAGGTGCGGTGACCTGGGCATCAATGATAGGCGATCGTGAAACCGGTTATACCTCCGGCGCATTCAACCGCATGATCCGCATGGACCATCCGGATCTGATGAAGAAAATCCGTATTATCTGGGAATCACCGCTGATCCCTAACGGCCCGATTTTAGTGCGCAGCGATCTGCCACCTGCCTTTAAAGCCAAGCTGGTCTCTGCCATTAAGAAATTGGACAAAGAAGACCACGCCTGCTTCGTTAAAGCAGTCGGCGGTAAACAGCATATCGGTGAAACGTCACTGGCGGAATATCAGCAGATTATTGATATGAAACGCGAACTGACGAAAGGCGGTCGTTAAGCCTTATCTCCCTCCCCTGCAAAGGGGAGGGATGGAGTGGGGTATTAATGGCGCTTCAGAAAACAAATACTTTTATCATTATTGTCGTTTTTAATACCCCCTCCTGATTTTCCCCTTCGCAGGGGAGGAATAATGATAATCTGTTAACCGGAAATATTATTTTGAATAAAGACTTTAATCGTTATTATCAACAGATACGCGGTAAGCAAAAGCGGGAAGCGCTGATCTGGTCCGGGATTATGCTGATCTTGTATCTGTGGTCTGGCAATGTTTCCGAGCTGAATCTTAAAACCATTATTGTCTCTGCACCGAGTTTCTTAGATTATATTCGCGAAACGGTGCCGGTATTGCACTGGTCTTTATTATTCGCCGACGGGCATACGGAAGGTTCGTTCGCCTATTGGGGCTACAGGCTAAATATTCAGCTGCCGCTGATTTGGGAAACTATTCAGCTGGCGCTTTCCTCGACAATTTTATCCACCGCGCTGGCTGTACTGCTGGCCTTTCTCGCGGCTAATAATACCGATTCCCCAAAATGGCTGAAATTCAGTATCCGCACCTTTGTCGCATTCTTGCGCACCATGCCGGAGCTGGCCTGGGCGGTAATGTGCGTGATGGCGTTTGGTGTCGGGGCTATTCCGGGCTTTATCGCGCTCACGTTACACACCGTCGGCAGCCTCACCAAGCTGTTCTACGAATCCATTGAAACTGCCTCGGACAAACCGGTGCGCGGACTGCGTGCTTGCGGCGCCGGGCGCCTCCAGCGGATGCGCTTTGCCATGTGGCCCCAGGTCAAACCGATTTTTCTGTCTTACAGCTTTATGCGACTGGAAATTAATTTCCGCCAGTCGACTATCCTCGGGCTGGTGGGTGCCGGCGGCATCGGGCAGGAACTGATGACGTCTATTAAACTCGATCGTTACGATCAGGTCAGCATGACCTTGCTGCTGATTATTCTGGTGGTATCGGCGATGGATTATCTTTCAGGCAAACTGCGCAAACGCGTGGTGGAGGGCACTTTCTGATGCTGACCGACGCGCTCGAACCTCATATCGTCAACAGCCTGAAACAGCAGCACGCGCACCTGTTTGCCGCACAGCGCCGCTATCTGCGTTATCTGGCGATACTGGCCATTGGCATCGCGCTGTATTACGTCTACTTCTTCAGCTATTTCGGCATTCCGTGGCACGATATGGTGCGCGGCACCCGTGAAGTCGGGCGCTATTTCCTGCGCATGTTCGTATGGCATAACGTGTCCGAATGGCCTTTTAAATACTACTTTTCGCAGATTGCCATTACGCTGGCGATCGTATTTGCCGGAACCATCACCGCGTCTTTCCTGGCGTTGCCGCTGTCATTTCTGGCTGCGCGCAACGTCATGTCAACGCCGCTGCTGAAACCCGTTTCGCTGATTATCCGCCGACTTTTGGACGTTTTGCGCGGGCTGGATATGGCGATCTGGGGGCTGATTTTTGTCCGCGCCGTCGGCATGGGGCCGCTGGCGGGCGTGCTGGCAATTGTGATGCAGGATTTAGGGCTGCTCGGCAAGCTGTTTGCCGAGGGTCATGAAGCCGTTGAGCGCTCGCCGAGCCGCGGCCTGCGGGCGCTGGGCGCATCGCCGCTGCAAACCCATCGTTTCGGCATCTTCACCCAGTCCTTCCCGACATTTCTCGCGCTTTCGCTGTATCAGATTGAGTCCAATACCCGTTCAGCGGCTGTGCTCGGTTTTGTCGGCGCGGGAGGGATTGGTCTGGTGTACGCGGAGAACATGCGGTTGTGGAATTGGGATGTGGTGATGTTTATCACGTTGATTCTGGTCGTGATCGTGATGACCATGGATAAGATCTCCGCGATGCTGCGGGCAAAATACATTCACGGCGAAGAAATTGATTTGTTCGAGCCAGAAGAACGCAAATCGAAAACGCCGGTCGAGCTTTACCGGCCTGAGTGAACAATAGAAAGTAAAAGAGAAAGTAAAAAGGCGGCGTCCATCGGGTGCCGCCTTTATTGTTATCAACAGACCTGAATATTAATCGTCAAAAAACCAGTAACCCTGATTCACCAGTTCGGTGAGCACGGCGATGAATTCCGGGTCCTGCAACGCATTTCCCAGCTCTTTCTTGCCGATAAGGGTGTAACGGCACAGCGCATCCGCGGCGGCGATATTTTCAGTCTCAAGTGCTTCGCTGTTGACGAAGAAACGGCCACCGACGTTTAGCACGCGCAGGCCGCTCAGCCGCGTCAGGCTGTCGCCCTGCATCAGCGCATCGACGATTTCATGGGCTTCAAACGGCGGCTCAGCAGGGGCGATATCCAGTTCATGACGTGGCGTGGTGGCGAAACGCCCAAACCATTGTTTGAACTCTTCCGGCTGATTGATGAGCTCGTGCATCATGTTGCGTACGCGCTCAAGCTCATACTCTTCCACTTTGCCAACGTGATCGCGAAGCGTCAGATCCGGATCGCTGTAGTGGTCGCCACCCAGATCGTTTTCCAATGCATAGTCTGCAAAGCTGCTGATGAAATCACGGGTATTCGGGCCACGGAAACCGACGGAATAGTTCATCGCTGTTTCATGGGTAAACCCGTCGTGCGGGAAGCCCGGCGGAATATACAGAATGTCGCCCGGCTCAAGATCTTCATCGATGATTGGCGTAAAGGGTTCAACGTGCAGCAGTGCCGGATGCGGGCAGAACTGCCTGAGAGGCAATTTATCACCCACGCGCCAGCGACGGCTGCCCATCCCCTGAATGATAAACACATCGTACTGATCGATGTGCGGACCTACACCGCCGCCAGGGACGGAATAAGAGATCATCAGGTCATCAAGACGCCAGTCCGGCAACACACGGAACGGGCGAACCAGTTCGGCAGAGGGTGCATGCCAATGGTTAACGGCCTGAGCCAGCAGGGACCAGCCGGTTTCACCGAGATTATCGAAATGTTCAAAAGGTCCGTTACTCGCCTGCCACAGACCGTTCGCATGGCTGACCAGACGGCTGTCCACCTCAGGTTCCATCGCCAGGCCTGCTAACTCATCCGGAGTTATCGGATCGACAAAATTTGTGAACGCTTTTTTAATGATAACAGGTTGTTTCTGCCAGTATTTTTCTAAAAACGCTGGCCAGTCGAGATTGAGTTCATATGCCATGTGATTCACCAGTGGGAAGACAAACGGCCTCGATTATAGAGAGGGACGCAGGCCTGCCGCTTTGTTGTGAATCAAGGCTTGGGGAATGAGGTGACGATAAAACGAATGACAGAGGGGGAAGGAGGGGGATCAATTAAGAATACCCCCTCCCAGCCTCCTCCTTTGCAAGGGGAGGAGTAAAGCGGAGGATTAAGACTTCGCGGCCAGCACGACCAGTTTTTGGTTCACGAACTCTTTGATCCCCAAATCTGACAGCTCACGGCCAAAACCGGAGCGTTTCACCCCACCGAACGGCAACTCGGCGGCGGTGTCTGTCGGTGAATTGACGTACACCATGCCGGTTTCAATCTGGCTTGCCAGTTTACGGGCGCGGTTCATATCTTTGGTGAAGACCGAACCACCGAGGCCGTAGTGTGAGTCATTGGCAAGTTTCACCAGTTCCTCATCATTTTTCACCACATAAACCTGCGCAACCGGGCCGAAGAACTCTTCGAAATAGGCCGGATTATCGCGGGTAATGTGGGTCAGGATCGTCGGTTCGAAGAAGTTACCCGGATTGTCTGAGACTTTCTTACCGCCAAAGTGCAGTTTGGCACCGTGTTTCACGGCATCGTCAACCTGCTTGCTCAATGTTTTCACCGCATCGGCAGAGGACAACGGCCCCAGCGTGGTGGATTTATCCAGCGGATCGCCCATCTTCAGTGCCCTGAAGTGTTCGGTGAATTTTTTAAGGAATTCATCGGCCACTTTTTCATGAATGATGAAACGTTTGGCGGCAGTACACACCTGACCGGCGTTGGAGACTCGCGCCTGCGCACCGGCTTTCGCCGCTTTGTCGATATCCGCATCATCGAGTACGGCAAACACGTCGTTCCCGCCCAGTTCCAGCGTGGATTTTTTCAGCTTACCGGCGGCGCGGGCGGCTACGATCGCACCGGCTTTTTCCGAACCGGTCAGCGCGACACCCTGAACGCGGTCATCATCAATGATGGTGGCCACCTGATCTTGTGAAATAAACAGGTTGGTATACGTGCCTTTTGGCGCACCGGCTTCGGCGACCAGTTTCTCGAACGTTTCCGCGCAGTGCGGCACGATGCTGGCGTGTTTTACAATCACGCTGTTACCGGAAGCCAGATTTGGCGCCAGTACACGCATCAGCTGGTAGAACGGGAAGTTCCACGGCTCAACGGCCATGATCACGCCAATGGGATGGTGCTCAACCCAGGCTTCACCAAGGTCTGACTTATACGGCACCGGTTTGAGGAATTCTTCCGCTTTTTCGGCGTAGAATTTCGCAATATCAGCACAAATCTGCACTTCGCCACGGCTTTGCTCGATGAGTTTACCCATCTCGACGCTGACCACTTTGGCCAGTTCATCGACGCGCGACGACATGATGTCTGAAAGCTTATGCAGCACTTTCACACGCTGCTGAATATCACCTTGCGCCCAGTCTGATTTATACAGGGCATGCGCGGTCGCCAGCGCTTCTTCAACCTGCTTATCGTTGTGCGTCTGGTATTCTTTAATGAGTTTGTTATTGAACGGATTTATCGTTTGATATGGCATGTGTTGCTCCTTGTTTTGTGGCGCGCCGCTTTCAAAAATCAGCCGCGCGTTGGAATTGAGGTGCGTACGCCTTACTGCGTTTTGTTTCCGCTGTCTCATTCGAACAATAAGCATAGTCGATAAAATGTGAAGTCTGTCGCACAGACACCTTCCGCAACACAGTCTTTTGCTGCAATTTTATCACTTGCGCACAGGCCGCAGGGCGCGCGGGCTGTGGCCTGTCTCTGAGATTAATCGTCTTTACGTAACTTTTCGTCTGCCAGCAGTTTTCTTTCCAACGCTTTTGTTTGAGCAAGCGATTGATAAATTTAGCGGTCACTTTTATGCTGGCTTTCCTTCTTTTCCGACAATGAGAAACTCATGAAGCTTGATGCGATTCCGTTTTGCACCACGGACTGGAGCGAGGTCACGCCGACTCAACATCCGGGTGATGTGGGAATGGCGCTGTGGCGTACCCAAAAGTTTGGCGATATACGCGTGCGCATTGTGGAGTATTCCGCCGGTTATGAAGCGGATCACTGGTGCAGCAAAGGCCACGTGCTGTTTTGCATGGAAGGGGAATTGCACACGCGTCTGGAGGACGGGCGTACCTTTACGCTTTCGCCGGGCATGAGTTATCAGGTAGCGGACAACGCCGAAGCGCATCGTTCATCGACGCCGGTGGGCGCGAAATTATTTGTCGTCGACTAGATCTCTTGTTAACAGAAACATTTCGCCGACAGCCGTCACGCTGGCGGCAAGGAGCAGCAGGTGAGTAAATTACGGGTAGGCATTATTTTTGGCGGTAAATCAGCAGAGCATGAAGTGTCGTTGCAGTCGGCGAAAAATATCGTCGATGCCATTGATAAACAGCGGTTCGATGTCACGCTGTTAGGGATCGATAAGAAGGGCGAATGGCACATTAATGATGCCAGCAACTACCTGATTAATGCTGAGAATCCGTCGCTGATTGCCCTGAACCTCTCGAATAATCAGGTCGCACTGATCCCCGGCCAGACCGAAAATCAGCTGATCGAAACCCACAGCGCCAGCGCCTTGTCTCAGGTGGATGTTATTTTCCCGATTGTACACGGCACGCTCGGCGAAGATGGCTCATTGCAAGGCTTGCTGCGTATGGCGAACATCGCGTTTGTCGGCTCCGGCGTGCTCGGCTCGGCGGTCAGCATGGATAAAGATGTCACCAAGCGTTTGCTGCGCGACGCCGGTTTATCTGTTGCGCCATTCGTCTGCCTGACGCGCACTAACCGTCAGAAAAACACCTTTGCAGAAGTCTCACAAAAACTCGGCACTCCGCTGTTTATCAAGCCTGCTAATCAGGGCTCTTCGGTTGGCGTCAGCAAAGTGAGCGACGAAGCGGCTTACCAGCGTGCGCTGGATGAAGCGTTCAGTTTCGATCACAAAGTGCTGGTGGAATCGGCGATCAAAGGCCGTGAAATTGAATGCGCAGTACTGGGCAATGGCAATCCGCAGGCCAGCGTGTGTGGCGAGGTGATCCTGCATGATGAGTTTTATTCTTACGAGACCAAGTACATCAACGAATCTGGCGCATCAATTGCGGTGCCTGCGGATTTGCCACAGGAAACGCATGACCGCATCCGTGCTATCGCCCTGCAGGCATTCCAGGTTCTGGAATGTCGCGGTATGGCGCGCGTCGATGTTTTCCTGACCGAAGAGGGTGACGTAGTGATCAACGAAATCAACACCTTGCCGGGTTTCACCAATATCAGCATGTACCCGAAACTGTGGGCAGCCAGCGGCCTGAGTTACAGCTCTCTCATCACCCGCCTGATTGAACTGGCGCTGGAGCAGTATCAGCAGGATAACCAGCTGAAAAGCTCGGCGAACTGATTGGGTTCAGATGAATGAAAGGCAGGGAGTGATCCCTGCCTTTTTTATTCAATTACCAGCGATAACGCCAAAGAACCACCGCCACACCCATCAGGCTCATAAGGGAAACTCCGTACAGGGCTATCGCTGCACCCAGATTCTGCGCCAGTAAACCGGCGAGTCCTGTCGCAACTGCGGCGATTAGCACTTGTCCCCGCCAGGCCATTGCGCTGGCCGTTGCCACCTGACCGCCGGGGAAATATCGCAGCACACTGAAAGTGCCCAGAGCGAACACGATATTGGAAGCCAGATGCGCGCTGAATACTAACGTCAGCCCGATACCCGGCCAGTTTGCGAACAGGGGTAAAAGAAAGTAGCATCCGAGAAAAATACCAAGACATAACAACAATCGCCAGTTACTCCCAGAATAATGCCGGAGCTTGTCAGCGCTGAGCATTAGCGGGCCGCAAAGTTGTCCGAGACTGCGTGCAAAGAGCAGTGGCAGTGCCAAACCGGGCGCGGCGCCGGGTCGGATTTCCTGAGCCAGCGCCGGTAAAAGTGCCATTGCCGGAGAGCCTACGGCGGCGAGTGCCGGTAAAAGCAGAATGCTGCGCCGTTGCAAAGGCGATAAATTCTGCCAGCGCAGTTTTTCGTCCCCCGGTTGAGCATCATCTGGCTGATGCAAAGTTTTAAAAACGGCGGTAGTGCATAAAAGTAATCCGGCGGATGTTGCAAAACTCAGCGCATCTATTGCGAGCAAACTCAGGGGGGAAAGGACATCAAACAGCAAAACGCCTGCGCCGGTACCCAGCAAAACCTGTGAGGCAAAAATTAGCGTTTCCATTGCGGTGGCGGCGGGCAGTTCGTCAGGGCGTAATCCGCGTTTAAATATCAGCGTCAGAGCGGGATAACTCATTCCGTTAAATAACGCTTCTGCTGATTGCACGGCCAGTAATGCCGGAATGTTATGCGAAAGAAGACCGTACAGCGGCATGGCCAGCGCCAGCAGGCCGAGCACTTCGGTAAGGATAAGGATTTTCATTGGGGATATTTTCCGGCATAAGGTTTCCCCCCACAGACTGCCCAGAAAACCTGGGAGCATCGCCAGCATGTACGCCAGAGTCAGTGTCGCTGGTGAGGCGCTCCAGCGTAACAGTTGACCAAAAACGACCACCTGCGTCAGGCCATTTCCCAGAGACGACAAAATAAACGCACAGCCCAGCAGCCGCAGCCAGCGATGACTTCGCAATGCGCGTAAAAGCGCAATAAGTAACGTGTTCATGAAGAGAGATTCTCATCTTAAATAACAGAAACCCCGCATTGCACACAGGCAACAGGGAGAAAGAAAACTGTCAGTGATGAGGATCATTACATTGGGAAAGGGGCTTTTTTAGAAAGAGAAGACAAAAATGTAGCATAAACAGAAGAGGTTGCGAGAGTTTGTCGATGTTTTTCTAAACAGCAGACACGAAAAAGGCGGCAAACGCCGCCTCTTCTGCTTACTACTTTAAACTGCCAACCGGACTTATTTGTACAGCTCAGCAGTACCGTACAGATGGTTGTCACCGGAAGCACCAATAATGCGGTAAGAACTTGCACCGGCTTCACTGGCTTTTGCACTCAGTTTGTTCTGCAGGCTGGTCAGGCTGTTACCTGATGTTGCGCTGACGACACCAATCGCTTGCTGACCGGCTGGTGCGGACTGAACTTCTGTCGCGGCCAGAGTCGAGAATGAAGCGGTTGCCAGTGCAAGAGCGGCGAGAGTCATAGTGATATTTTTCATGATAATTTCCTCAATTCGTGTTTTGAAGCTTTGCCAGGCGTTGTCATCAACGTTCATTTAATGTGCAAAGCTGTCTTCTGTCCGATCAAACATTTAATTTATTAATTGATAAATTAAATGCTGTTTACCCTTGTTGCTACGTCCTGCGTGCTTATTTGTACAGCTCAGCAGTACCGTACAGATGGTTGTCACCGGAAGCACCGATGATGCGGTAAGAACTTGCACCGGCTTCACTGGCTTTTGCACTCAGTTTGTTCTGCAGGCTGGTCAGGCTGTTACCGGAGGTCGCGCTGACCACACCGATGGCTTGCTGACCGGCTGGTGCGGACTGAACTTCTGTCGCGGCCAGAGTCGAGAATGATGCGGTAGCAAGGGCGATTGCAGCGAATGTCATAGTGATGTTTTTCATGATTTCTTCCTTTTAATTCTGTTTATCAGCAGATGATTTTTAGGTCCGACGTTATTTGTTAACGTTCGATAATTAAATCTTAGACCTGGATCACATTCTGTGCAACTAATTTATTTACTAATCGTTAACTAATTGTGCGGAACCTTTCGCTAACGTGTTCTTCATACTTATTTGTACAGCTCAGCCGTACCGTAAAGATGGTTTTCACCTGAAGCACCGATGATGCGGTATGAGCTTGCACCGGCTTCTGTTGCTTTAGCATTCAGTTTTGACTGCAAAGTGCTCAGGCTGCCGTTAGAAGAAGCACTGATGGTGCCGACAACTTGCTGACCTGCCGGGGCGGACTGAACTTCAGTCGCGGCCAGAGTAGAGAAAGAAGCGGTGGCGAGTGTCAGTGCTGCGATGGTCATTGCGATGGTTTTCATGATGTCTGTTCCTGTCGTTCATTTTTGTTTGGGGCGTCTGATGCAGAAGCCTCAGTTTTCGGGTGAACGTTTTTTATTAGTTAACGTTCGATAAGTAAATGTTAGAGGTTGGCGACGGTTTGTGCAAGATGTTTTTTTAATGAGCGTTAACTTATTGTGCTGTGACGTGAGTCACATGAAATGAGGAGTTTGTTTTGGTTCTGTTAATTTTGTGTTTTTAAAATGATTAGCTCTAACCAATAAAACATCGCTTATCCAATTTTGTGCTGAATGAATCATTAATGATCGCTAAGTTAATGATTGGCTCTGACTGGCGGGGATGTTAAAACTGGGGCATCTTCTTAAAGGAGAGAGAGAAGAGGGTGTGGCGTTAAAAGATAAGGCGACCAGAGCCGCCTTATCGTGATCCCTGCGCTGACATTCTTCCGTCAGGTAGCCGTCTTCCTTAGTAGTAAATGGAAGCGGGCTGATGACCAGAAGTTGAAGGTGCAGGTGGCTGAGTCGGAGACGTCGGGATACGGCCTTGTGAGACTTTTTTAGTCACATAGGTACCGGGTTTACAGAAATTACTGTCCCCGGTCACATTGACCATCGCCACTTCCTGACTCAGTAAAGGCATCATGATAACCTGCTGTGCGGCAACATTGGCAACCGGGACAGCGGTTAACGCCAGAACTGCAAGAAGGATTTTAAGATTACTCATGATGTTACGTCCTGGGTTTGTACCGTGTAAAAACGCTTATAGCTTGTGCAGCTTTGCGGGTTTGAGTGATTTTCTTATCGCTCGATAATTAAATGATAATCTCCGCTGGACTTATGCGCAACTATTTTTAATAATGATCGTTAAGTTATTTTTGTCATGAAAATTTATAACGAAAAGTTTTAACAACCATAATCACAATGGTGATGGAAGGAGGGTGTATGAGCACTGAACAGACGGCTTTGGTCCGGAAAAGTCGCGGTCGCCCAAAACAGTTTGACCGTGGAACTGCTCTGAGCAAGGCCTTGAATTTATTCTGGCGCCACGGCTATGAGGCCACGTCATTAGCGGATTTGGTCGAAGCCACAGGTGCCAAGGCTCCCACGCTGTATGCTGAATTTGGCAACAAAGAAGGGTTATTTCGCGCAGCCGTTGAACATTATCTGACTAACTTTTACGAAAAGAGCTCATGTTTATTGAGCAAAACAGATTTGTCCGTCGAGGAAACCATCGGTCAGTATCTGCGCGCTATCGCAGAACTGTTTACTGACTGCGATACGCCGAGCGGTTGCTTTATGATCAGCGCCTCATCCGGGATGTCTTCATCCTCCGCGGATATCGCAGAAATGCTGCGCGCACGCCATCTTTCTCAGGAACGCTCATTGTTCGAGTTCTTTGAGAAGAGAAAACAGTCAGGCGAACTGACAGCGGTTACCGACAGCGCGTTGCTGGCGAAATACCTCGCCTGCACCATTCAGGGCTTCTCGGTCCAGGCTCGTGACGGTGCTACTGCCGCCGAGCTGAATCAGCTGATTGATGTCGTGATGAAAATCTGGCCGCAGCTGAGCAGAGCAACGGTTGTCAGCACTGCCGCGCACTGACGGATGTTGAGCATTAAAACATTGTTAAGAAGTAAAATTGAACGCCAGGTGCTGAGTATTTCGGGCCTGGCGTTGGGCGGTATAGACTTTGAGAAACCGGCAGGTGATCCGGGGCTGTTTGGCCCGGAAAGCGTGACCTGGCGGGTTCACGGTGATTTCACTTCTATGCTGTGCGGCGGCGTGAGTGCGTTGCTGTTGCAGATGCTTCACCCGCTGGCGCTGGCCGGTGTCTGGGATCACTCCTCATTTCGCGAAGACACGCTGGGACGGCTGCGACGCACCAGCCAGTTTGTCTCCGGCACGACTTTTGCGCCGATAAACGACGCCAATGCGTTAATCGAAAAAGTAAAATCCATTCATTTGCGGGTGACCGGCACCGATGCGTACGGCACGCCATATGCCGCCAGCGATCCGGACTTACTGGTCTGGGTGCATGTCACCGAAGCCTACAGTTTTCTGCAATCCCATCTGCGTTATCGCAACCCGGCGCTGAGTCTGGCGGATCAAAACCGCTATTATCAGGAATTCGCACGGGTGGCGGAAAGTCTTGGTTCTGCCAACGTGCCGGACAACGTAAAGGCGGTCGAAGCCTATTTTCAGGCGATGCGTGCGCAGCTGCGCTGTGACGAGCGCACACTGGAAGTGGTGAGATTATTGCAAAACGCGCCCGCGCCAAGCCGTCTGGCGAAACCGGCAGGTCGCCTGCTGATTCAGGCGGGCGTCGATCTTCTGCCTGAGTGGGCGTCAAAACAGCTGGGGATTTCCCTTTCCCCGTTGAAACGCCAATTAGTCCGTTTTGGTACCCGCCGCATCGCGCGCTTATTGCGCTGGGCGGTGCGTAACGGATCATGGCACCGCGCCATGCGCCGGATGGGCCGTTTGTAATTCAGTTACAAATGCGGATAGACGCCGGGTCCTATCGGCAAACCCAGCAGATACCAGCCCACCAGCATCAGCAACCACACCACGAAAAACACAATTGGATACGGCAGCACCAGCGAATAATAGGTGCCGAGCTTCGCCTCTTTGTTGTACCTCTGGAGGAAACCGAGGAACAGCGGCACAAACGGCGACATCGGCGCCAGCGGGATCACCGAGGAATCGGCGACGCGAAAAACAATCTGTGCGAACGCCGGATGGAAGCCGAGCAGCATAAACATCGGCACAAAAATCGGCGCGAGAATCGACCAGATCGCCGAGCCGCTGGCGATAAACATACACAGCAATGCCGACAGGAAAATCAGTCCGAGGAACGCCGGAATACCGGTCATGCCGAGATTTTCCAGCACGTCCGTCAGCCCGATCGCCATAAATTTCCCCATATTGCTCCAGTTAAAAAACGCCACAAACTGGGAGAGAGGAAAAATCATCACGATAAAGCCAGCCATTGATTTCATCGGGTCGACCAGCAAATCCGGCACGTCGCTGGCGCTGCGGATCTGTTTTGTCACCATGCCGTAAGGCACCGAAATCACGAAGAAGAACAAAATGATCAGCGGGACAATGCCCTGAATAAACGGCGAGGGGATGATGCCGCCGGTTTTTGGATTGCGCAGCGGCGCCGCTTCCGGCACCACCAGCAAAGCCACCAGCCCGATGAACACCAGCGCCGCGATACCGCTCGCCATCAGCCCGCGATTTTGCAGCGGTGTCAGTTTTTTCATCTCGTCGTTGCGCTCGCCGTGGTACACCGGCAGGCGCGGTTCTACGAATTTATCGGTAAGGACGGCCCCGACAATAGTCAGCAAAATCACCGAAGCAGCCATAAAGTACCAGTTGTCGATCACGCTGACCTGCACCGCCGGATTGATTGCTTTCGCCGCTTCGGTACTCAGGCCAGACAGCAGCACGTCGGTGGTAACAATCAGTAAATTAGCCGTAAAACCGCAACCGACGCCCGCAATAGCCGCCAATAAACCGGCGACCGGATGACGCCCGACCGCGAGAAAAATCAGCGCACCCAGCGGCGGCATCACCACCAGCGCCGCATCGGATGATATATGGCTGAAGAAGGCGATAAAAATCACCATATAACTGGCGTAGCGGGCGCTGACTTTCGAGGCCATTTTGTACATCAGGCTTTGCAGCAGCCCGACGCGCTCTGCCAGACCTGCGCCAATCACCAGCGCCAGAATTGAGCCGAGCGGCGTAAACCCGCTGAAGTTCTTGATGACGTTCGGCAAAATCCACTGAATACCTTCCACACTCAGCAGATTTTTAACGTGAATGATTTCACCGTTGCTGGGGTTCACCGCCGTAATATTCAGCCATGAAATCACCGCACTGGCGATCATCAGCACCGCAATCAGATAAACAAACAGCAAAAATGGGTTAGGAATTTTATTCCCCACACGCTCAACCCACTGAAGAAATCCCCCCGGGCTTTGGCCGCTTTCCTGTGCATCTACACTCATCGTTTTACCCTCTGTTGTGTTGACTTTTTTTATATTTATTCCGCTCCTCCACGCCGGAACGGGGCGCGGAGGAGCGGTGGACTTACCAAAGATTTATTTCAACGGCGAAGGTTTTACCCCGGCCGGGATAGGGCAGTGATAAGGGCGACGGATGCGCAACGCGTCGCGCTCTTTCTGGCACGCGGCGAGCAAATCCGGCTGAGTGAACAGGGCGATGGCGGTGGAGGACATGACTTTGGCCGCCAGGCACATGCCTTTGTGGGCGATGGACGTGCGCCCCTGAGAGACTATTTGCCAGGTGTGCAGCGGCGAACCGACCGCAAAGCACGGGCTGAAACATTGCGCCGTCGGCACCAGCCAACTGACATCGCCGACGTCCGTTGAGCCGTACAAAATATTGTTGTTCGGCGCGTAAGGTGCGACGGCATCGGTCAGTGCCGAGGTGCGCAGCGTTTCGGCGAACGGCATGCCTTCCGCGCCGCTGGTGCGCGAGATATTCAGCAGATTGTTATCGATGTCGTGTTCCGTCAGCGTGGCATGAATCGAGGCCGCAAACGTCCGCTCTTCGTCGGTATATTGCGGCGTGCCGAAGGCCTGCACGTACTGATACATCGCGCTTTCCAGCGTGCGGTTCGGCACATAATTCGAACAGGCTTTATCAAAGCGCATCGACATGGTGGTGCCGGTCATCAGTGCCGCGCCTTTGGCAATATCCACCACGCGGTCAAAAATCGCCTGCGCCTGATCCATCTGCGGTGCGCGCACCAGATACAGCACCTCGGCATCGGCTTGTACGACGTTCGGCGAAATTCCGCCCGCGTTGGTGATGGCGTAATGCAACCGCGCTTCCTGAATGATGTGCTCACGCAGGAAGTTAGCGCCGGTGTTCATCAGCGTCAGGGCATCGAGCGCGCTGCGTCCAAGATGCGGCGCAGCGGCGGCGTGTGAGGACACGCCTTTAAAGCTGAACGATGCCTGAATGTTGGCCAGCGTCTGGTTGCTGAACATGCCGCTGTAGGTTTCCGGGTGCCAGGTCAGCGCGGCATCGACGTCATCAAACAAGCCTTCGCGCGCCATAAAGGTTTTGCCTGACCCGCCTTCTTCGCCCGGACAGCCGTAAAAGCGTACCGTGCCAGCAAGATTTTCGCGCTCCATCCAGGCTTTTACCGCCAGTGCGCCGCCGACCGCCGCGGTGCCGAGCAGATTATGGCCGCAGCCGTGGCCGTTGCCGTTTTCCACCAGCGGCTGCGGGCTGTCGCATCCGGCTTTCTGGCTAAGCCCGGCCAGCGCATCGAATTCGCCGAGCAGAGCGATAACCGGTTTACCGCTGCCGAAACTGGCGATAAATGCTGTGTCCATGCCGCCGACGCCGCGCTCCAGCGTAAATCCGCTGGCTTCGAGTTTGTCGGCCAGTAAGGCTGAGGAAACGGATTCGGCGAAGCGCGTTTCCGGGGTGTCCCAGATGGCATCACTGATTTGCGCCAGCGACGGCTGCTGGTTATCCATAAAGTCGTTGATGAAATTAACGATATGCTGATCTGCCATCATTTTTCTCCTTCGAATTCAGCGATGTTTAACACCAGCGCGGCCAGCGTTTTGATGCCCTGCGCCATCACTTTTTCGTCGAAATCAAACAGCTCATTGTGATGACCCGCGCTAAGGTCGGTGCCGAAAATCACGTAAGAGGCTTCGCCGCCGCGCGCCTTGACGCGTTCCATCATGTAGGTCGCGTCCTCGGAACCCGCCGCGCCTTCCTGACGGTCGATGATGGTGTCGAACTCACCGAGTTTTTCCGCCTGACGGTGGATGTATTTCACCCAGGCTGCCGTAGGCGTACTGCTCTGTGCCGCGCCCATCAGTTTGATGTCGAATTTCACCTGATGCATTTCCGCTGCGCCGGAAATTACCTTCAGCGCCTGCTGATAAATGAATTCGTTGACCTCATTGGTCGAACCACGCGTTTCGACTTTCATCATCGCGCTGGACGCGATCACATTTCGGCCAGTACCGGCCTGCAACACGCCGACGTTGACCCTTGAGCTGCCGCCGCTGTGGCGCGCAATAGCATGTAAACCGAGCGTTGCCTGCGCTACGGCCAGCAGGGCGTTACGGCCCTCTTCCGGCTTGCCGCCCGCATGCGATGCCACGCCGGTGAATTGCACATCCAGTTTGGTGGTCGCCATAAAGGTGTCGTTGCCGCAAACAATGTGATTAGCCGGAACGCCGGTGCCGATGTGTACCGCCGTGAAGAAATCGACGTCATCGACCACGCCCGCTGCGACCATCGATTTGGCGCCGCGCGTGCCCTCTTCGGCAGGCTGGAAAATCAGTTTGATAGTGCCGCAAAGCCGGTCGCGCATTTGCATCAGCACTTCCGCCAGACCCAGCCCGATAGTGGTGTGTCCGTCGTGACCGCAGGCGTGCATCATGCCGTTATTGGTTGAGGCAAACCCTTCGCGGAACGGGCGATGCTCTTCTTCGAGTACTTCGAATAAATCCAGTGCGTCCATGTCCACACGAAACCCCATCACCGGGCCGGGGTGACCGGTTTCCAGCGTGGCGACAATACCGGTGAAACCGCCCGAGAAATGCGGCATCCAGCGGGCAATCGCCCCCTGTTCCAGCGCACGCTGTTCTTGCTCTGCCAGAACGGCGGCAGAGGGCAGCCCCATTCGTGAACCGGCGTCGATCACGTCTTTACCCAGCTTCAGCGTGTAACCGAGTTTTTCCAGCCGGTCAGCAACCAGCGTGGAGGTACGGAATTCCAGCCAGCCGGATTCGGCATATTTATGCAGGTCACGACGTTGTTGTTGCAGGGCAGGGAACAGCTGTTCAACACGTTCAGAAATCTCATTTACCATCACGGACTCTCTTTTTTTTACAGATATGCAGGCTTTCTGCGGGGGAGGCAGAAATGAGGAAACCTCACTCTGGAAGGGGCTCGACTGGCCTTATGTGATTTTCAATGTACATAAAGCAATCAGGGCATATAAGATGCCAAAATCTTCTTAGTGATAATCAGGGGTTATCAAAGAGACTTATGCCATCACAAATAAAAATGCATCAGCTGCGGGCGTTTGTTTCCGTGGCGCGACATGGCAGTATTCGCGCGGCCAGCCGGGTGATGGCGCTTTCACAGCCCGCGCTGACCAAATCGATTAAAGAGCTGGAAGAAAGTCTTGGCGCGAGATTGTTCGTCCGCCGCCGTCAGGGCGTGACGCTAACTGATTGTGGCGAAGCGTTTTTTAAGCGTGCCAGCCTGATTTTGGAGGAGTTGCGCGTGGCGCAGGAGGATATTGCCCAGCGCCTCGGCGCCACCAGCGGGAGGGTAAATATCGGTGTGGGTGCCAGCATCGCGCGCACTATTATGCCGGAAGTGATCGACCGCTTTCACCGCGAATTCCCCAATATGAAGGTGCGTATCGCCGAAGGTCAGCTGGTTTCGATGATCCCCGAACTGCGTCAGGGCGAGCTGGATTTTACGGTGAATACGTATTATCAGGGCCCCTTTGATAACGAACTGTTATATGAAAAACTTATGGATAAAGAATATCGAGTAGTCGCAAGGCGCGGTCACCCGATGGAAAATGCGCGCTCGATGAAAGAGTTGTTGCACTGTGACTGGACGCTGCCGACGCCACGCGGAAGTTATTACAAATTGCTCAGCGAAGTGTTCCGCGACATGGACGCCGAGCCCAACATCAGCGTGATTTGCGAGACGTTTATGTCCTGCACCAGTCTCATCGCCAAAACGGATTTTCTTAGCGTATTGTCGGTGGATGTCATTAACGATCCGGTGATCGGTCAGAGCCTGGTGGCACTTGATCTCGATCTGCCCCTGCCCACGGCAACCTTCTATCTCATTCAGCGACGTGATACCACACTGACACCGATGGCGGCTTATCTGGCGCAGCTGTTCCGGCTGTATTGTCGATAACGGTATCGTTTTGCTAAAAAAGCGCGCGTTTAGATGATTTATCGGGGATTTTTGGGAATATTGCCCGTTATCGTCATTGCTTATACGTTCTACACTGGCCATCACAGGGAATAATAAGCTTCCTAATATTGCCGAGGTCATATGCGCCAGTCCGATATTGTTGCTGAAGTCAGCAACGACAAACAAACCCTGACCGCGCTGGTCGAGCAGGACAACCGCGTGGTGTATTTCTACATATTCGCCCGTGAGGATTTGCGCGACCGTTTTCCGAAAATGCGCGCCTGCTGGGTGCGTAATCTGGTGCCCGCGCCGTTGCATGATGACAATGAAGCGATGGAGCACGGCATCTCGCCGATGCTTGCCGCGCAGTATTGTCGAAATCTGGAAGGCGAAGCGCCGCTGGATCCGTCGCAGATTCAGATCTTATGGAATGAAAGCGATGATGGTGCGGCGTTGTGGTATCAGGGCTTGCTGCTGGCGGTCATTCCCGGCTGGAGTTTGTATATCGATCACTCGGTGTGTTATTCCGCCGGATGTATCAAAGAAAATCCGCTGACCTTTCCGCTGGGCTCCGCCTCGACCAACACGCAGTGCGAACTGGCGGAAAAGACGCGTCTGTTCTGGCGCGACTGGCAAAATGAATTCAGCAATCCATGGCCGAAAATTCAGCGCAGTCTGCTGGAATCGTATGAAGACCGTTACGGCCCGTCGGTGAAATATTATCTGATCAATCAGGGCAGCTGGCCGCCGATGGCAATTTCCCAGCATGAAGATGAAGAGAATTATTATTTCTTCACCGTCGGCATGAGTATCCGTCCGATGCCGCAAATCGACATTATTTTTAATGATGACGCCGACAAACATCGCCGTATCGAACTGGCGTTTTCCGTCGGCAAAGAATATGTGAGCGAGGAGCACGCGGTGCAGATGGCCAGCGCGCTTTCAGGTTACGCACAGGTGCCCTGGACCACCCTGAGCTGGCTGGGTGAAGGCCATACGCTGATGTCGCCGATGGCCCCGCTGGGCTTTGAAGGCCATGTCATTTCTTCCGCCCTGTGCGGTCCTGCCGATAAAATGCGTCTGCCTAAAGTGTATGGGGATCGGGTGAATCAGTTTTGGGTGTCACCGGTATTCGACAGTGAGCTGGCATTTTCACAGGCCAGGCCTAACGGAGGCATCGAGCTGGTGGCGGCGCTGATTGAAAATGGCGTGGGATATGTGTTTGCTCCGCGTGGCGCAGTGGTGTGATGCGACAAAGTCAGGATTGGTGTGGGGTATTAAGGTCCAAACAAAGCGTTATCGTGCGCTAACAGACCTCCCCCCTTAGCAGGGGGAGGAGCAAGCATAAGATTTTGCCGCACATCCAAAACAACAGAATGTGCCCTTGTGTAAGCGATTAAACCGCTGCCCCCGGTTTATTTTCCTGTTGAAAATCCTCAGCATCCACATCATACCCCGAGGGTTCCCACCGTATCGCCGTCAGCACGATTAAGCCCGCCAGCGGCGCCAGTGCAATAACCCAAAACACCCCGGTTCCCAGCGCAGCGGATAAAACAGGGAAGAGGAACAGCGACAGGGTGGAAGAGCTGCGCATCAGCGTCTGGTTGAAACCCACCCCCATACCGCGCAGCGACGTCGGATAGCTGAGCGACGCGAACGTCATGGTGTGCGAGCCCGGACCAAAGCCCTGACCGAACAGGAACAGTGCCAGCATCGCGATGGAGATGGCTGCTTCACCACCATCGGCAGGGCGGCCCACGACCGCCAGACCGATCATCGCAACCAGCTGGCAGGCGTAACCGGCGTAAGTCATCTTCCACGCGCCGAATTTAGACACGTAGCGCACTGCAATCAGCCCGCCGACAAAGGCGAAGCACAGGTTCAGACCGAGTGAGAACAGGATAGTGCTGATCATCGACTGCTGAAGGAAACTCGACAGGATAACCGGTAGCCCGAATGCCACAGCGTTATAGGCAAATGATGACGCCACGGCAGTGACGGTTGCCAGCACGGTGCGGCGCAGATAGACCCCCTGTAAAAGCGTGCCGTAATTACGCCATGCGGCTTTACGCACTTTCACCTGCGGCGTTTTATCGGCATCGTCCGCGACTACTGCATTGATATTGTAGGACTTGCGCAGAATCGCCGCCGCGCCCTGCAAATCTCCCTGATTGGCAGCCCAGACCGGAGATTCGTTCATGTAACGATGGCGGATAGCGATGATCAGAATCGCCGGTACCGCACCGAAACCGAGGATCAGACGCCACAGCCAGTCGGTGTGCGTGGCGGGCAGCACGGCGTACAGCAACAGAACCAGCAGATAAGAAATACTGATTGCCGCGTACCATGTCGGGCACCACATCGCCACGCGCGATGCTTTATTGCCGCGCCCCTGAAGTTTGGAAAACTCGGCCAGAAACGCCATCGCCACCGGCAGGTCGATCCCCACGCCCAGTCCCATCACAAATCGTGACCCGCCGAGCACCCATTCGTTCGGCGCAAACGCACACGCCAGCGCGGCGATCACGAAGAAGAACATATCGGCCATGAATACGCGGTAGCGGCCAATTTTGTCGGTCAGATAGCCTCCCAGCAACGCCCCGACAATCGCCCCGAAGGTGATCGCCGACGCCACAAATCCTGCGCCGGAAGGAGATAACCCGAACTGGCGGGTAATATCTTTCATCCCGAAGGCCAGCGCACCGAGGTCATAGGCGTCGAGGAAAACGCCTCCCAGCGCAATGGCGATAACGACACGCGCGTCGCTCAGTTTGGCAGCGCCGCGGTTCACTAACTGAGTAATATCGGAGGCGGAACGAATCACCACCGGTTGATCAGACGCCGCATCCGCCGCGCTGAAGCTCCCTGAAGAAGCAGCATTTGAGGCCGCAATAGAATCAGACATTATTGTGTTTACGCTTTTTGACAAAAAAACCAGCATAGAGGCGACGTGATGCCCGTCACAAGTCCTGATTACCTGAGAAATGAAATCAAATGGCTATAACTTAAAACAAAGCGATCTAAGACCGGGCGCGATATACGCCCGCAGCGTTGCCCGCATTATCCATTTCGCAGATTAGCTCCGCACATATCCGCATTTCCCACCGCCCGCATCTCCTGCTTTTATAGCTGACCATCAGACTTCTTACCTAAAATTGAACTATCCTTGTTAGCACGCTGTTTTCACTGATGAAAGCGAGTTTGAAAGACCGTCGCCCGGCGACATAAATCGAAAAAAATCAAAAAGAGGACTGACCATGACTGCATTAACAGGGCGTATGCGGGTGCTGACCGCAGCAATGCTGGCGCTGTCGGCGATGAGCTTCACCGCGCACGCAGCGGATGACACGGTTCGCGTCGGCTCGAAAATTGATACCGAAGGCTCGCTGCTCGGTAACATCATCATTCAGGTGCTGGAAGCCAACGGCATCAAGACCACCAATAAACTGCAACTGGGGACGACCAAGGTCGTGCGCGGGGCGATCACTGCCGGTGAGATTGATATCTACCCAGAATACACCGGTAACGGCGCATTCTTCTTCTCGGACGATAAAGATCCCGCCTGGAAAAATGCACAAGCCGGTTTTGATAAAGTCAAAAAGCTTGATTACGACCAGAATAAAATCGTCTGGCTCGATCCGTCTCCGGCCAATAACACCTGGACCATCGCGGTGCGTAACGACGTGGCGAGCGCCCATGGCCTGAAATCCCTGGCCGACTTAGGCAAATACATCAGCACTGGCGGCGATTTCAAACTGGCCGCGTCGGCGGAATTTATCGAACGTCCGGATGCATTACCGGCGTTTGAAAATGCCTACGGTTTCAAGCTCAATCAGGCACAGCTGCTGTCATTAGCAGGCGGCGATACTGCGGTGACCATTAAAGCCGCGGCGGAGAAAACGTCCGGCGTGAATGCGGCAATGGCCTACGGGACTGACGGCCCGGTGGCGGCGCTTGGCCTGCAAACGCTGGAAGATCCGCAAGGCGTTCAGCCTATCTACGCGCCAGCGCCTATCATTCGTGAAGCGGCGCTGAAAGCGCATCCGAACATCCCAACGCTGCTCAAACCTGTCTTTGCATCACTGGATACCAAAACGCTGCAAACGCTGAATGCGAAAATCGCAGTCGGCGGCCAGGATGCGAAGAAAGTTGCGGCGAAGTATTTGCAGGAAAAGGGTTTCGTTAAAAAATAATCGGGCAGTGACGCCCTGAGCACGATCTTCGGATCGTGCTCACCGGACTCAGGTACTGTTTTGACTCATCACTCATTCGTCAAAAACCGTGTCTTACTGACGCTGGTTTTGCTGCTGTTGCTGGCCGGTTACGGTCTGGCATTTCTCAGCCATGCGCCCAACCGGCTGGTCTCGGGGCAGGGCATTCCTTTATTAACGCTGCTGCACGGCTACTTTGCGCTGATTTTACTGCCTGCTCTGTTATTGCTGGCGGCGGCTTTCGTCCGGCTCTATGGCAAAAATCATCTGCTGGTGATGCTGCTGGCGGAAATCCTGCTGACCGCGCTGGTGTGGCTGGCCGGGCACAGTGCGGTCCAGCTGACCGGCGGCGATGAAGACAGCATTGCGCGCACGTCCCTCGGCGGCGGCTTCTGGGCGGCGGCGGCGCTGTGCCTGCTGATAGCCTCCGACGCCATCTCCCGGTTTACCCGCAATCACAGCCTGCGCATCGTGCTTAACGTGCAGATGATTTTGCCGGTGGTGGTGCTATTGGCCTACGGCCAGCTGGCCGAACTTTCGTTGTTAAAAGAATACGATAACCGTTCTGACGTGTTTAACGACGCGGTATGGCAGCATCTGGGCATTCTGTTGGGCACGCTGGTGCCCGCGGTACTCATCGGCCTGCCGGTCGGATTACTGTGTCATCGCAAAGCGCGCTGGCGCGGGCCGGTGCTGTCGGTGCTCAATATCATTCAGACCGTGCCGTCGATTGCGCTGTTTGGTTTGCTGCTCGCGCCGCTGGCCGGGCTCGCCCGCGCGCTGCCGTGGCTGGCGGAGCATGGGATTAGCGGCATCGGGCTTGCACCGGCGATTATCGCGCTGGTGCTGTATTCCCTGTTGCCGCTGGTGCGCGGCGTTATCGCCGGACTCGAGTCGGTGCCGGAAGCGGTGATCGAATCGGCGCGCGGCATGGGCATGAACCGCGGGCAGATTTTTTTGCGCGTGCAGCTGCCCATCGCCTTGCCGGTCATCCTCACCGGTATCCGTATCGTGGCGGTGCAAACCGTGGGTATGGCGATGGTCGCGGCGCTGATAGGCGCGGGCGGTCTGGGTGCCATCATGTTTCAGGGATTACTCAGCAGCGCGCTGGATCTGGTGCTGCTCGGTGTTATCCCGGCGGTGTTGATGGCCGTTGTCGTCGACAGCGTCTTTAAATTCGCAGTCTCAATACTGGAAACCTCACGCAGATGATTCATTTCAAGCAGGTAAGCAAACACTTTGCCGGAAAAGCGGTCGTGCGTGACCTGACGCTGGAAATGGCCAAAGGCGAATTTACGGTGCTGATCGGCACCTCCGGCTCGGGTAAATCCACCACGTTGAAAATGATCAACCGGCTGGTGGAGCACGATCGCGGGGAGATTCTCTTCGCCGGTGAACCTATCGAAAAATTCCGTGCGCAGGATTTACGCCGCCGGATGGGGTACGCGATCCAGTCGATCGGCCTGTTCCCGCACTGGACAGTGGAAGAGAATATCGCCACCGTACCGCAGCTGTTGAAATGGCCGAAAACGAAAATCCGCGACCGTGTGACCGAACTGCTGGAGTTGCTCAATCTCGATCCCAGACAGTTCCGTCATCGCTATCCGCATCAGCTTTCCGGCGGGCAACAGCAGCGTGTCGGTGTGGCGCGCGCGCTGGCGTCTGATCCGGAAGTGCTGCTGATGGATGAACCTTTTGGCGCACTCGATCCGGTGACCCGCGCGACGTTGCAGGAAGAGGTCGCGCGGATCCATAAAATGACGCATCGCACTATTGTGCTGGTGACGCACGATATCGACGAGGCACTGGCGCTGGCCGACCGCATCGTGCTGCTCAACGACGGGCAGGTGGTGCAGCAGGGCACACCGCTGGAATTGCTGACCAAACCGGCGACGCCGTTTGTGCGTGATTTCTTTGGCGGCAGCGATATGGGCATCCGTTTGCTGTCATTGCAGGAAGTGGGATCGCGTACGCGCCACGGTGAGCTTTACGACGGCAGCCAAAAACCATTGGTGGCGTCGATGAGCCTGAGTCAGGCGTTGTCGAAATTTGTCGCGCAGCAGGTTCAGCAACTGCCTGTAGTCGATGAGGATGGGCAGCCGCTCGGCGTGCTGCATTTTGCCGATCTGACCGCACAAAGGAGCGAGGCATGAAACACGGTTTTCGACGGCTTATCACCGATCCCTTACCCTGGCTTTTTGCCGTGTTGCTGGCGCTCATCTTTGGCATGACGTCGCTCGGCGGGGTATTTCACTGGATGTTTCCTGAGCTCAGTCGCCCGGTTTATCAGCAGGAAAGCTTTGCCTCGCTGGTGCAGGCGCATCTGTTGCTGGTCGGGGTCTCGAGCTTGATTGCGGTGGTGATCGGTGTGGCGGCGGGCGTTGGCGTCACGCGCCCTGCGGGGAAAGAGTTTCGTTCACTGGTCGAAACGCTGGTGGCGATGGGGCAGACCTTTCCGCCGGTCGCGGTGCTTGCCGTGGCGGTGCCGGTCATGGGATTTAGCGAAAAACCGGCGATTATTGCGCTGGTGCTGTACGGCTTGCTGCCGATTTTACAGGGGACGATTGCCGGTATTGAATCGGTCTCTCCCTCGGCGCGTGAGATAGCGCAGGGCGTTGGGATGAGCCGCTGGCAGATGCTGCGTAAAGTGGAAATCCCGCTGGCGGCACCGGTTATTATCGCCGGGATCCGCACCTCGGTTATCATCAATATCGGTACGGCGGCGATCGCTTCGACGGTCGGCACATCCAGCCTGGGCTCGCCAATTATTATCGGCCTGAGCGGCTTTAATACTGCCTATGTATTGCAGGGCGCGGTGATTGTCGCGCTGCTGGCGATTTGCGTGGATATGCTGTTCGAACGCTGGAGCCGCTGGTTACATCGCTGGCAGCAGCGGTCGGTGGAGTGATCAGTTGGCGGAAGCGGAAGATGACGGCGCAGGGACGACGGAAGGGGCGTCGTTATCGTTTGCCGGTTTGGCGTCATCCTGAATGACGACGGCGTAACCCGCGACCATCACACCACCAATCGCGCCAATCGCCATCAGACCAAACAGCGCGATAAATAATTTTTTGCCAAGCGAATTCATGTGTTGTACCTCAAAAATATCAGCCCCGAATTATAAGTCCTTTGCGGCTACGGGCAACATACTATTCATGCGATGACTACTTTATCCTCCAGCGTCTCTTCATTTTTTGTCATATGCAGACACTTTTTAACAACATTTTAGCGCGATCGCACAGAATTCCTTGCCGTTAATCAGAGCAATAGCGTTAACTGTCTGCCTTCGTTATCACGCTAATAAGTTACTCCTATGCCTTTTGCTTCGCGTTCCCTGTTGCCGTTAATCGCTGCATTATTTGCGCTGTATTTTATCTGGGGCTCTACCTATTTTGTGATCCGCGTAGGGGTGGAAAGCTGGCCGCCGCTGATGATGGCCGGTCTGCGTTTCTTCGTCGCCGGATGTGTACTGTTTACGTTTCTGATGCTGCGCGGGCATAAATTTCCCGGCCTGAAACAGTGGCTTTCTGCCGCCGCAGTGGGGATTTTACTGCTGTCGGTGGGCAATGGGCTGGTGACCGTCGCCGAACATATGCAGGTGCCATCGGGTATTGCCGCGGTGATGGTGGCGACCGTACCGCTGTTTACGCTGTGCTTTAGCCGTCTGTGGGGCATGCCAAACAGCCGTCTGGAATGGACCGGCGTCGGTATCGGCCTGTTCGGCATTGTGTTGCTAAATACCGGCAGCAATCTGGAAGGAAACCCGTGGGGCGCCGCGCTGATTTTGCTGGCATCTCTCAGCTGGGCATTCGGTTCGGTGTGGAGTTCGCGCCTGACCTTACCGGTCGGCCTGATGGCGGGTGCGGCGGAAATGATCGTCGCCGGCGTTGTACTGCTTATCGCCAGCCAACTGAACGGCGAGCATCTGACCGCTACGCCTTCGCTGCACGGCTTCCTGGCACTGGGGTATCTGATTGTGTTCGGCTCGATGATTGCCATCAGCGCCTACATGTTCCTCTTGAAAACCGTGCGTCCGGCCATTGCCACCAGCTACGCCTACGTGAACCCGATTGTCGCGGTGCTGCTCGGCATCGGCTTTGCCGGAGAATCCCTTTCACCGGTTGAATGGGTGGCGTTAGGGATTATCCTGTGCGCAGTGCTCTTGGTCACGCTGGGCAAATTCGTCTTCGGGCGCAGGAAGACGGTGATTAAAGAGGTGAAGGTATAAGCTTTTACTTCTTCTCAAAGAACAGCGTGACCCGCGCCACTTCGACGCCGAATTTTTTAAGCGACGTGACGTTAAACAGATGCTGTTCGTCCTGCTGATAAATCCAGTCGTCGAAAGTCAGGCGGTAGGTACTGCCGCCTGATTTGACGTCCATCACGTAGTTCCAGTTAAACGCGTTGCCTGCCGACTGACCTTTTGCCGTGCCGATGATATCGCCTGCGGTGCCGGTGTAGGTGCCATCGGCGAGTTTGCGGATGTGCCAGACGCGGGTTTGTTTTTCGCCGTCGTCATACACAAAATCTTCGTGCAGGGTCAGCGTATCGGCCACCACGTCACCGCGAATTTTCACTGCGAAGCGCCGCGTTTGTTTGTGGGTGTAATCCTGCACCATGCCGTAGGCCACGCTGTCACCTTTGAAATAGGCGAAAATATCCAGCTTTGGCTGCGTCTGTGCGTAATCTTTAATGTCGGCGCTGCAACTGGTGAGTAACAGCACGCAGGCCGCCATCAGACCGAGAAAACCTTTGCGTAAAACAGAGTGTGAAACTGTCATAAAACCTCCGGTCGGATTAACGTTAATCTGACGCCGATGCGCCGATCAGCTTGCTGCGTAAATCAGGATACTGCGTGGCGGGCGAGAGCCAGATCGCCAGAAAAGCGTCGCGGAATTCAGGGCTGAAGGATTCACCGACCGGCGCAATTATCGCGCTGTTGGCCGCACGGCTGTAAAACTGACCGCCGGATTTTGTCGCCAAAAAAACGATTTCGCTGCCGTTGCTGACGTCCGGCCAGGTTTTTCCGACGGCCTCCAGCCAGCCGTTCTTCTGCGCGTCACTTTCCATGCCCAGTTTCTGCCACTGCTCTTCGGTGGCTTTGGTCAGTTCCTGACTGTCGATGCTGCGCAAATATTCAATGGACAGCGCCTGGGGCCATTTCTGCGCCTCATATTTCCCGTCGGGTGTCAGTAATGAGGAGTGGTAGACCTCGAACGGTCCCCAGCTCAGGGTGGCGCGGCCAACCTGTTGCCACTGCGCCCAGGGCGTTGAGGCGAAGGCGGAGAATGAAAACATCAGCGCCAGTGCGACGGTTAGCCATCTTTTCATTGCTTTCTCCTGTTGAGCAAAACCGGCAGGCTGATGAGCGGCAGGAAAATCGCCCAGCCTGCGGCCATCAGCAGCCAGACGTAAGACGGTGAAGCCAGAAGGTTCATCGCGCCGAGCCGCATACCAAGGTAATACGCCAGCGGACCGCTGACCGCGCCGAGAGGAATCAGCCAGTACCACGTCAGGCGAAGATGCCCGAGAAGCCACAGCCACCACGCGCTGAACCCCAGCCACAGCGCCATCATCCACGGCGGAACGCCGGTCGAACCGGTGAATTCAAACAGCCCGAGAATGCACCACAGCGAATCCAAAATAATGCCCAGCGAACACACTGCCGCCACCCACAAACGGCGACGCGACGGCGTAAATGCCAGCATCAGAAAACTGCTGATCAGCAGCAGCACAATAAATCGCTCGCGCCCCCATACGGCCAGCGTCCACCAGGCATCAAAGCCCAGCGTCAGCAGCCAGAAGCGCAGGGAATTCATGCGCGTCGCTCGGCAATCAGCTGGACGGTGCTGATGGTGCGGGCGCGGAATCCGGCCTCGCAGTAGCACAGGTAAAACAGCCACAGGCGACGGAAACGCTCGTCCTGTGCGCCATCGAGCTGTGCGTTCCAGTAGCGCTGCACGCGTTCGCGCCATTCGTGCAAGGTGCGGGCATAGTCGAAACCGATATCGAACAGATCGCGCACCACCAGCCCGGTGCAGCGGGTCATGGTGTCATTCATGGCGGTGATGGAAGGCAGAAAACCGCCGGGAAACACGTAGCGTTGAATGAAATCGACGTTGCGGCTGTACGAGGCGTAACGCTGATCGGCAATGGTGATGGCCTGAATCGCCATGCGTCCGTTGGGTTTGAGCAGGGCGTTGCAGCGTTTGAAGAAGGTTTTGAGATAACGCTTGCCGACCGCTTCGATCATCTCGATGGAGACCAGCTTGTCGAACTGTCCGCGCAGGGCGCGATAGTCTTCGAACAGTACGGTAACGCGGTCGGTTAAACCGGCTTTTTCGATGCGCTGACAGGCAAAGTCGTACTGCTCGCGGGAAATGGTGGTGGTGGTGACCTGGCAGCCGTATTCGCGCGCGGCGAACTCTGCCATCGCACCCCAGCCGGTACCGATTTCCAGCAAATGATCGCCCGCATGCAGTTGCAACTGATCGCACAGACGGCGCATTTTCGCTTCCTGAGCCTGCTCCAGCGTCATCTGCGGTTCCTGATACCAGGCGGAAGAATAGAGCATCTTCTCATCGAGAAAGCCCTGATAAAAATCGTTGCCGAGATCGTAGTGCGCAGAAATGTTTTTGCGCGCCTGCGACGGGCTGTTGCGGCGAAAGAAGTGGATCAGGCTGTTGACCGGCGCGGTGACCCAGCTCAGACGGGCTTCGAGCTTATCGACCAGCTTGAGGTTTTCCGCCAGCAGTTGCAGCACGGTGGTCAGATTGGGCGTCGTCCAGTCGCCGTCAATGTAACTTTCCCCGGCGGCGATGCTGCCGCCGAGTAACACACGACGGTAGGCGCGCAGATTGTGTACCTCGATTTCGCCCTGCAACGGCGCGGCCGGGTCACCAAAAAAGACGGCATTTTCACCGGCTTCCTGCAGGGTCAGACCGGCACCATGCAGCTGTTTTAAAACGCCGAGAATCAGTGCGCGTGCAGCCTTGCTGCGCCGGTTAGTCGCCCCATCGCGGGCGAGTTGCACTTCGGGTTGGCTCATGGTCAGTCCTTATCAACAGGAGGATGCGAATAAATCGGTGCCCGTTTCAGCCACAGTTTCACGGCCTGCCAGTAAATGGTCAGGGCGGTTTTTGCGGTCATCAGGGGCAGTCGCCACAATTGCTTGCGCAGCGCCTCGCGGGTGAGCGGGAGCGACTTCAGCGACAGAGCGGCATCGAATTCACGTTCTTTGCGGTGATTTTCGATAGTGATGTGTAACTCTTTTCCGGGAGGTGTCAGCCGCCAGTGATAGACCATGTCCATCGGATTGAAGGGCGACACATGAAAGGCTTTCGGCACCGGCTGCGAGCCGTCGGGGACGACGGCGTAAGTGTGGCGTTCGTTCCAGGGCGTATTACGCACCTCGGCCAGCATCCAGCGCAAAACTCCGGTCTTATCATAAAGGTAGTAAAAATTAACCGGATTGAAATAACAGCCGAAATAACACAGCTGGCACAGCAACATCACGCGGCCATCAGGGCGTTCCCCGGTCAGTTCGGCAATTCTGTTCTGTGCTTTGGTTTTGATGTCGCCGCCGCCGAGATAATCTTTGCGGCGAAAGCTGGCGGCGGAAAATCTTTCCAGTTTGATGCCAACGGCGGGCAACTGCTCCAGTTCGTCGAGATCAATCAGCGGCATAAAAATGTCGTAGTCGAAGCGATGCTCAACCGGCGTAAACCGGCGATGGCGCACCGTGCCGACGTACAGCGTGCTGTTCATGACATTTCCAGCGCAGCAGGCGTGTGTTGTTCAGCTTCGCGTTGCAGCTGCAAATCCAGTTGTTCGACCACGTCGCGGGCGCTGTTCACGCCATCCTCATGAAAACCGTTGTACCAGTACGCGCCGCAAAACCAGGTACGGTGATGGCCATTGATGCGAAAACGCTGCTGTTGCGCGTGATGGCTGGCCAGATTCAGCACCGGATGCATGTAGGTTGCGCGGAACAGCACTTTGCTTTCATCAATCGGCGAGAGCGGATTGAGCGAAACGCAGAACGTTTGCGGTGCTTCCAGCCCCTGCAAAATATTCATGTTATAGGTCACGCTGGCGCGGCGGGTGTGCGCCGGGCTGGTATCGCGCATATCGGCACGGGAGGAAGATTTCAGCGAATTGGGCAACTGATAATTCCAGCTCGCCCACGCGCGTTTTTCACGCGGCAGCAGACGGGTGTCGGTATGCAGGATAACGTCGTTGGCCTGATACGGCAGTGCGCCGAGAACGGCACGTTCTTGCGTCGTGGCGCTGTCGCCCAAAATCGCCAGCGCCTGATCGGAATGGCAGGCGAAAATCACCTGATCAAAGGATTCGTCGCCGCGCGTGGTGGAGTGAAGCGTCACGTTGCTGGCGGTGCGGGTGATGTTGGTCACCGGCGTGTTAGTGCGCAGCGTCACGCGGCGCGGCAACTTTTCCTGCATCTTGCGAATGTATTCCCGCGAGCCGCCGGGCACCACCATCCACTGCGGACGGTTCGTCACATCGAGCAGACCATGGTTGTCGAAAAATCGCAGAAACATCGACAGAGGGAAATTCGCCATATCGCTCAGGGAAGAAGACCAGATCGCCGCACCCATCGGTAATACATAGTGCAGGGCGAAAAACGGCGTGAAACCGTTCTGATCGAGCAAATCGGCCAGCGTATCTTCGTCATTGTGCGCATTGAGCAGACGCGCTTTGCACAGTTTGTTAAAGCGCAAAATTTCCCTAATAAACCGCCAGAACTGCGGTTTGAAGAAATTACGTCGCTGAGCAAACAGGCTGTTGAGCGAGTGGCCGTTATACTCCAGCCCGCTCACCGGGTTGCGCACCGAGAAACTCATTTCAGTCGGCGTGCCTTCAATGCCCAGCTCTTTGAGCAACGCGATGAAACCGGGATAGGTGCGGGTGTTATAGACAATAAAACCGGTGTCGATGGCGTACGTTTTACCGTCGCAAACCACGTCCTGCGTGGCGGTATGTCCGCCCAGCGTCTCCGCAGATTCAAATACGGTAATTTCTGCATCAGGCTGGCGTTGTGCCAGTAACCACGCACAGCTCAGACCGGAAATACCGCTGCCGACGATAGCCACTTTTGTTGTCATCTTATCTCACCATTTTTCGGCTTAACCATTTTTGAATGCTGACCGGCAGCAGCGAGGCGACCTTCAGTAAGCGGGCAAAAAGTGGCGGGAAGGCAATTTCACTGGCACCGTGCGCCAGCTTTTTACGAATATGTGCCGAGGCCTGATTGACGGTCACCATCATCGGCATCGGGAAGTCATTGCGTGAAGTGAGGGGCGTATCGACAAAGCCCGGCTGGATCAGCGAAACGTGGATGTCCCGCGCTATCAGGTCGACCGACAGCGAACGGGCGAAATACGCCAGCGCCGCTTTGGATGCCCCGTAAGCTTCAGCGCGCGGGAACGGCAGCAAGGAGGCGGTGGAACCGACCAGCGCGACGCGGCTGCCCGCCGCTAAACCCGGCAGCAGGGCATCGAGACAGTTCACCGGCCCCATAAAATTGGTACTAATGACCCGCGCGACTTTTTCAGCCTCAACCACGCCATTATCCAGATACTCACAGGTTCCGGCGCAGAGGATGACTAAATCTGCTGTCACGCCCTGCAATGCCTGACGTGTTTCATCCAAATCCGTAATATCAAAACGCAGCGGAATAATCAAAGGACTGTGCGCGGCCACGGCGTCAAGTTTGGCGGCGTCGCGCCCGCAGGCGGTCACTTCCCAGCCTTCATCGGCGTAATCCTGCGCCAGTTGCTGACCGATACCCGAACTGGCACCGGTAATCAGTACGCGGCGCATTATTTCAACCTGGCTTTAATGGCGCGGACGGCACCGCCGAGCATCGGGACGTGCTCGTAAATCATCGCGCCGAGATCGTAATAATCACGCTGGTAGATGATACGGTTTTCCGCCAGACGTAAATGGCTGGCGCCGTTAAGTGACATCGCGTGGCCTTTTTTCAATGACGGATGGGAATACTCCATCCGCCAGAATAACGATGCTTCATCGCCCTGAACCAGCGCAGGCTGAATATCAAAGCGGCAGTAGTTAACTTTTTTGAGCAGCTGCGCGAAGTAACGCTCCAGCGCGTCGACGCCGTCGTAATGTGATACCGGATCGATAAACACCACGTGCGGATGATAGATGCGCGACAGCTGCGGGAGCAGGCTCATGTCCAGATGACGATAAAAGTCACAGAGTCGTGTCAATACGTCGGCGGGCAGGGGAGGTTCAGGAAAATGTTTAATCATTATTTTTCCTTAAATTTGTGTAACGGGACGATGGTCGGATCATCGAAAGGAACGTCTTCTGCCTCCTCGTGACTACCTGCCTCCGCTGCCAGCAACACCGAGGCGCTGCCAAGCAAAATGATCGTGAGCCCTTGCTCCACCCACTGAGCCATACGTAAACGCTCAATCTGCGTCAGTTTTCCTTCCGCCCAGACATAAATCCGATCGCACAACAGATTTTCTAAATGTGGATCTTCGAGCGGCGCGGGCAGAACTTCCACCTGCATCCCTTCTTCACAACGAACTATCGCTTCCAGCCACAGTTCGGCGGTGTCAATGACGCCCCAGCCCAGCACCACAGCCCGAAGGCCAGGCCGTTTGCGGGCGGCGTTCATGCACATCACCGCGTGCTCAATCACCAGGCCATCGAACAGGCTGCGCAAGGTACGCAGGCGGTGATCGCCGGGGTTAAGGCGCGCACGCAGCGGGCGGAAGACATTATCGACCAGCGCTGCGGCCGGATATTCGCGACCCAGTTCGGTTATCACCTGACGCACTTTCTGATTCTGGCCTTTTTGCAGCGCGGTCAGCAGCCGGTGCTCGGATTCTGACCAGTCGCCGGATAATGCCTCGACTTTGCCTTCGAGCAGCGATTTGACCTGACCGACCGGGATACCGCGTTCTATCCAGCCAAGAATGGTGCGGATGGTGTCGAGATCGTCGTCATTAAACAGCCGGTGGCCGCCTTCTGTGCGCTGCGGTTTAAGCAGGCCGTAACGGCGTTGCCACGCACGGAGCGTGACCGGATTGATACCACAAATGCGAGCAACCTCGCCGATGCTGTAAAGTGACATTCGCTACCCAAATATTCATAAGACTAATGTTAACTCTAGCGTCTTGGCTCAAAGTTGTACAACTTTATTATTTTTGTACAACTTAGCTAATACTAACGGATTACATTATTTTAACTTGCCAGTTTCCCTGATTAGAGATAATTTCCCTGTATTGAGAATTCGGGTAAGGGAACGGGAATGGAAGACGAACAGGACAGCCACGATTTACGGCTGGCAGAACGGCTGGCGGAATTACGCATTGGGCAGGGTTGGTCGCTTGAACAGCTGGCGCAGCGGACCGGCATCAGCCGGGCCACGCTGTCGCGCATCGAACGGGCGGAAACCAGCCCGACCGCGTCGGTACTGGGAAAGCTGAGCGCAACGTATGGCCTGACCACGTCAAGACTGCTGATGGCGCTGGAAGACAATCCGCCGGAGCTGATTCGCGCCGCCCTGCAACCGGTCTGGCATGATCGCGAAACCGGTTTCGAACGTCGCTCGGTATCCGCGCCTGCACCGGGTTTTCGCGCTGAACTGATTTCCGGCCGGTTAAAAGCCGGTGCCACCATTGTTTATGATTCCCCGCCGGTTGTCGGCCTGGAGCAGCACATCTGGATGTTGGAAGGCCTGCTGGATTTCACGCTGGATTCGCGCTGTTATCGGCTCGAACCGGGCGATTGCCTGCGATTTCATCTTCACGGCGCATCCTCCTTTTATGTTCCGGGCCCGGCCGATGCGCGTTATGCGATCGTCATCTCCCGTCCTTAATCTCAGTCAGAAATAAGGTGTAACGCTATGCAAAGCGGCAGTGAAATAGTGATCAGTGAAGTGCAGGGCGGTGTGCTACCGGCAGCCGATCTCGATGCCCTGGCGGAGACGCTGATGCAGTCAGTCGCGCTGGGTGCGAGTATTGGTTTCGTGCTGCCGTTTGGATTTGTGCAGGCGCAGGCGTTCTGGCAAAAGCTGTTGCCCGCTTTCGAGCGCGGAGAACGGCGTTTGCTGGTGGCGCGCCTTGACGGGATTATCGTGGGAACGGTGCAACTGGTGGTCGATCAGCCTGCTAACGGTGAACATCGCGGGGATGTGGTGAAACTGATGGTGCACCCGGATGGCCGCCGTAAAGGCATCGCCCGTCTGTTGATGGAGCGGGTTGAAACGCTGGCGCGCGAAGCAGGCAAAACGCTGCTGGTGCTGGACACGGTCACCGGCAGCCCTGCGCAGACACTTTATGAAAATCAGGGTTTTACGCTGAGTGGCATGATTCCGCATTACGCGATGTCGACCGGGGGAATTCTGGAGTCAACGAGTGTGATGTATAAGGTATTGATTTGAGTGCAGCAGAACGCTGCACCCTGGATGCCTAAGTCGGATCGAAAATATTTCGGTTTCTCACGAACAGCGATCACTTACCCTACTGTGCTGAAACCGCCCAAAGAGGGCCAGGACGGGCCCTCTTTGGAATCTCCACGTGTTTTAAAACATGCACTGCCGCTGGAACGAAGGACGTGTTCTGTAGCTCCCGCGTGTGGCGCAAAACCCTGCGGCAATGACTGTGGCTGCTGAAACAGAGCCGGGATGCATGGCACGTGTTTTGAAGAGTCCGGGATTCTTAAGGGCGGCGGCGATAAGCCGTCCTTAAGGCCGGTTTGGGTGGCAACCCAAGGTTTTGACCTTGAAGTCGATTTTAAAGCCGCTAGTGCAGCAGCTCCTGCCGAAACACCTGAGTGGGATCGCTTCCCTCACTTTTTCTCTTATCCTGCCACAAATTCATCCGCGCTCTCAGCGACCCGTTAAGCTCTTCATGAACCTTTCTGGCCGCCTCCGATTCGGGATTCATTTCCAGTACGAACGCCATAAACTGATCTGCGATGTAGCGGTTTTTCTTCACACCGGTGCCGGTCAGCCAGGCCATGCCCAGCGTGTAGGCGGCTTCGGCGCGATCCGGATGTTCGGCGTTGTGCAAAATCTCCGGCAGCCAGTGTTCGGCAGCCTGACGTTTTTCGGCGTCAGATCCGTTATCCAGCGCGCAGCTGGCGCGCCAGTAGGCGGCGGATAAATGCCCTGCGTCCATCGCGCGCTGATACCACTGCATCGCCTGTTCGTAATCTGGCTCTCCGCCAAGACCTTCACGCAGGGCGTTGGCACAGGTGAACATCGCCGGCACCATTCCGGAGCGCGCGGCGCTCAGCACGCAATCCATCGCATTGCTATCATTGTGATACTGAGCCGGAACGTCCTGATGCCAGGTATTGCGGTAGAAAAAGTACAGCTCATAACAATGGATGGCGCTGCCGTGGCGGGCCATCTCGGTCATCAGAAAATGCGCAGCGTCCAGATCGTCATTGATCGCCATATCGTGCGCCAGCGTGACCAGATCTTTAGCGGGTTTTTCGTCGCCGGATTGCTGCATCAGCGACCACGCGTGATCCATCAATCCGCTGCACAACTCCGGTTTTGCCGGTAATCCATATAAACCCGAGTGAAGCGCAGCGGCGGCAAAGGCCACCAGCGTCGGGTTATTGGCCTGACTGAGCGCGCGGGTGAGAAGCTGCGTAAGAACCGGCAAACCTTCTTCATTACCGTTCGCCAGCACCGCGCGGGAGATAAACATCGTGGCGAAATGCCCCGGCATGGCCTGCGCTGAAACGGCAAACAGATCGTGATAAACGGCTAATCCGGCCTGATCGTCATCC
Organism: Rahnella inusitata; assembly: GCF_003263515.1. Taxonomy (GTDB): domain Bacteria; phylum Pseudomonadota; class Gammaproteobacteria; order Enterobacterales; family Enterobacteriaceae; genus Rahnella; species Rahnella inusitata. The sequence goes on from NZ_JYDE01000017.1 coordinate 248,405, forward strand.
TGCCAGTAGGCGATGCAAATACCTGCCAGATCCAGCAAACGGATGCGTGTGTCGGGGTCGAGAGATTGCGAGAGTAAATCAGCCAGACGTTGTTGTAATTCGAGGGCACGCGGCGATTCACGATCGGCAATATCGCCAGACAGCGCATCGCAAAGGGCATTCGCGCGAAACTGATTGCGTTCTTCTTCGCTGAATTCCGCACACAGCGGGCTGTCGATAATCAGCATCTGTTGCTCGTCGCTGCCGCCCCAGAAGGCGGAATGGAACAACAAATAGGATTCCATGGTGCCGACGTCGGCATGACGTACCGACATCGCCATGCGCAGCCAGTGATCCACCGCTTCTTCACCGGCTTTGCGGGTATCGTGTAAAGCGGCGGGCAAGTTTTGCGGCCAGTGCGTGGCGGGTTCAAACCCGAGGGCGTGGAGGTGAGCGACACCAGCCTGCCAGATTTCACTGCCCTGAATCGAAAACTTTTCATGCAAGGGTAATGGGATTTCACCGGCGAACAGGGATTTCAGCCAGTAGGGTTCGCCGAAGCCGCCGCTGAGATTCATCATATGGCGGTAGGCGTGTGTCGGGCGCTGATGCAATTTAATTGCGCGTAAAAAAGCCAGAACGGCGTAGTCGCAGCACAACTGCGCGCCCAGCCACTGGTGATCCTCCACTTCCCGACCGGCCTGCGTCTGGCGGATAAGCCATGCATTTTCATGCCAGACCATACCGAGTAAGACGTGGGCGTGATAACTCTGCGGGCATTGCTGCGCCCAGTCGCTGAGAATTTCCAGCGGATTGAGCGGAGGGGATTCGGTACCGGTAAACAGCGTCGCCGGGTGCATCAGCAGGCCGTAAACGCTGAGATCGTCAGTCTGGTTCTGCCAGCCACGCATCAGTGACAACAGCCACTCGTCGAGTTTTAGAAAACGGCGGGTTGCCAGCAGCATTCTGGCTTTGGATATGTTGTCGGACTGATCCTGTTGTGGCATGAGTTTCCCTGAACGGTTATGAAGCCTGAACTGTCGGATAATGAAGGTATAACGTGGCAACGCAGTCTAACGTTGTTGAGTGCGCAGATCAGCGAGATTGCTCTGACTTTGCTTATACTACCGGATCCGTTCCTGAGTGACGAACAAACCCTGCATAATTTATCGGTTAATAATCAGGCTTTATTTCCTTTCTAATTCCGCCATTTAGATATCAGATATTAATAAAATGCGGGTGTGAAATAAGGAGAAAGCGTGAATTAATTGTGGAGGAGTAATGTCGATATGTGTAATAACCACTGCGAAGTAATATCACCTGTCGTAATCATATTTTAAAAAGCAAAAAAAAACCGACCACAATGGGTCGGCTGTTGTTTCCACAAAACGGGGAATGAGGGTAATTCAATAACAAATAATGATGATAGCGAGATGAAGTATATATTAATGCTGAGGATTTGCTTTATCAGTTAGTGCGGTAACTATCTGAGTTATTTTATTGATTTTAAACGTAATTGTATAAAATTAGCTTTGCGTGCTTTATTTTAACATAGATAAATAGAGGTAAATTTACTGTTTTTAAATATCTTGTTACATCTTACTGTATATAGGAAATGTCTTAACTAACTTGGTAGCATTTTCTCTCTGGATTAATAGTAATTATAACCAGAGAATGAATTTGCCATGTCGGGCCAAAAATTAAAAAAGTTTTACCTCAGTAAAAAAGTAAAAAAGATACTTTACATTCAGTGGCACGGCTCGACACCTATCGAGGATAAATAAAATGAAACTCCGTGTTCTCTCGCTCATGATCCCAGCATTAGTAGTGGCGGGCTCAGCAAGTGCGGCAGAAGTCTATAATAAAGATGGCAACAAACTGGACCTTTACGGTCTGGTTGACGGTTTACACTATTTTTCCAACAACGCCGGTTCTGACGGCGATCAGAGCTACATTCGTTTAGGTTTCAAAGGTGAAACGCAGATAACCGACCAACTGACCGGCTATGGACAGTGGGAATATCAGGTTCAGGCCAACCAGGCTGAGAGCTCTGACGACGGCGATCGCGCCTTCACCCGTTATGGGTTTGCCGGTCTGAAATTTGGTGATATGGGCTCATTTGACTATGGTCGTAACAACGGCGTGCTGTACGACGTCGCGGCGTGGACCGACATGCAGCCAGAGTTCGATGGATCCACTTATGGCGCGGACCAGTTCCTCTTCCAGCGTACCAACGGCGTAGCGACCTACCGTAACGATAACTTCTTCGGCATGGTTGATGGCCTGCACTTTGCCCTGCAATATCAGGGTAAAAACGACAGCGGCGGCGGTGAACCGGGTACGCGTGATGTGCTGACCCAGAACGGTGATGGTTACGGGATGTCCCTGAGCTACGATATTGGCGCTGGCGTCAGCGTGGCGGGTGCCTTCTTCAACTCTGACCGTACTGACGAGCAAAACTCTGCACCGGGGATCATGGGCGACGGCAAAAAAGCCGAAGGCTATACCGGTGGCCTGAAATATGACGCCAACAACGTCTATCTGGCCGCAATGTTCACTCAGGCGTACAACGCTTCCCGCTTCGGTTCTACCGATTCAGAAGCTTACGGTTATGCGAATGAGTCTCAGGCATTCGAAGCCTACGCCAGCTACCAGTTCGACTTCGGTCTGCGTCCGTTCGTGGCGTATAACCAGACTCGCGGTAAAGATTTAGGCACAGACCGTCTGGGTAATAACTACCAGGATCAGGATCTGGTCAAATTCGTCGATCTGGGTGCGACCTATTACTTCAACAAAAACATGTCGGCCTACGTTGACTACAAAATCAACCTGATCGACAGCAGCACCTTCACCGACAACGCTGGTATCAATACCGATGACGTGACGGCGGTGGGTCTGGTTTACCAGTTCTAAGCGTGCCTTTCTCAGACACAGAATGCGTTTAGAATTGTGCAGTAAAGAATGAGCAGTAAAAGAGCGCGGCCATCAGTGGCCGCGTTTTTTTATGGGCACGATTTGGCGTGAGAACCCCGCTAAACGCCGCTATTGTGTCGGGAGTATTTTCTTCTACAGCCGAGGTCAGTATGTCAATCAAACCACCGTTACCGCCATTCACCCGCGAAAGCGCCATCGAAAAAATCCGTCTGGCCGAAGATGCGTGGAACAGCCGCGATCCACAGCGGGTCAGTCAGGTTTATTCAGCCGATACCCGCTGGCGCAACCGCAGCGAATTCGTTGAGGGGCAGGAAGCCGTCGTCGCATTTTTACAACGCAAATGGGCGAAAGAACTGGAATACCGTTTGATTAAAGAACTTTGGGCCTTTGACGGCGCGCGGATTGCGGTGCGCTTTGCCTATGAATGGAAAGATGATTCCGGCAACTGGTTCCGCAGCTTTGGTAACGAAAACTGGGAGTTTAACGAACAGGGGCAGATGTTTGCGCGTCACGCCTGTATCAACGATTTACCGATTCAGGAAAGTGAACGCCAGTTCCACTGGCCGCTGGGGCGCAGGCCGGATACGCATCCCGGCCTGAGTGACATGGGGTTCTGACAGCCTCAGGCTGATTTCTGGTGGATCAAATGCAGCGGGGGAGAAACATCGAGTTTGATGTCGGGGTTTTGGCGGAATTCATGGGGCGTAATGTTGAAACGCTTGCGGAACATGTAGGTGAAATGCGACTGCGAGCCGAATCCGAAATCCATCGCAATATCAAAAATCGGTGTTTCACTGCTGCTCAGCTGATAGACAGCGCTCGCCAGACGACGTTCTCTGATGTACTTCCCCAGAGAAATGCCTGTCGATTCCTTGAACAGTTTTTGCATGTGCCAGAGCGAATAGCCTGAGTACTCAGCCAGTTCTTCGAGGTGGATCACGCGGCCAAGGTGGCCTTCGATCCATTTGCTGAGTGCGCTGACGATTGCGAGATGAATGTCTTGAGCCATAACCAGTCTGTATTAATGTCGAATATCGCTATTATACACGACTTCGCTCTGATGGCGTTGCAGGTGTTGCTCAGGAAAGTGGGGAACAAAATGGCCCGCAGAGCAGAACTGCGCGTGCAGCCTGGGGGGCCATGATTTAGCGTAACAGGATCCAGTGAATTAACCGGGCAATGCCATCGTCCAGAAGTACCATTCCGGCGAGAATAAGAACGATCAGAATGATAAAGTTCTTACGCGTTGGCATAAGCTACCTCAGTTACCAGGGGCCACTGCCCTGCATATTCAGTGCAATAACAGCCAGACACACCACAACAAAGACCAGCAAAACGATAAAAAGGCGTTTCATTGTTTTTTATCAGAGCCTGAGCTCTTCCTCCAGCATAGGGAAATCATCTGCAAGTTTCCTGAAACTGAGTTTCAGGAATCAAATCACGCGAACGTTAACCCTATTTCCCCCACAAATCCAGTGAACTTGTGACGCAGATCTACCCTTCAGTCGCCGGACGCCTCACCAGATCGGTCTTCTGCCCGCCGTTGATGATGGTGGTTGGCGGCGTTTCAGGCACCAGCGCGTCAGGGGCGATGTTCATGTGGTTGAGCACTTCACCCATGATTTGTCCGAAGATAGGGCCTGCCACCGAGCCACCGAAGTGTTTACCTGCCTGCGGATTGTTGACCATGACCACCAGCGCCACGCGCGGATTACTCGCCGGTGCGACGCCAGCCGTGTAGTTGATATAACCGCCGTCGTATTTGCCGCTGGCGCCCATTTTTTCTGCGGTACCGGTTTTGATAGCCAGCCGATAACCGGGAACCGCCGCACTCAGGCCAGAGCCGCCGGGCAGGGCGTCACTTTCCATCATGTGAATCACGGTGCGCACTACATCAGCGGACATAATGCGGGTGCCGAGAACCGGAGGCGTCACTTTGGTGATCGACAGCGGGCGATAAATACCTTCAGAACCGATGGTGGCGTATTCGCGGGCGATTTGCAGCGGCGTGACGCGCAGGCCGTAGCCGAAGGAGAACGTGGCGCGTTCGATATCCGCCCAGCGCTCACGGTGCGCCGGGAAGTAACCGCTGCTCTCGCCGCCGATGCCTAAATCTGTGGCTTTGCCTAAACCGAAGGACTGATAGAGCTGCACCAGCACGTTGGCTGGCATCGCCAGCGCGATGTGCGAGACGGCAATATCACTGGATTTCTGCAAAATGCCGGTGATGGTTAACGCAGGCCAGTGGCCGACGTCTCTTATCAGGTGCCCGTTGACGGTGTACGGATGGGTATCAAGTACGGAGTCAGGACGGATCATCTTACGTGCCAGACCGGCCATCACCACCAGCGGTTTCACGGTTGAACCCGGCTCGAAGCTGTCGCTGATGGCGACGTTGCGCATGTCTTTGACCGCCACGCCAGCGTAGTTGTTCGGGTTATAGGACGGGAACGACGCCATGCCTAAAATTTCACCGGTGTTCACATCCACCAGTACCGCTGCGCCAGATTCAGCCTGATTGAGCAATACGCCGGTGCGCAGTCGCGAGTACAAAACGTACTGCATAAAGCTGTCGATGCTCAGGTTGATGGTCGGTGGCTGCTGTGGCGCGACTTCTTTCAATACGCCGATGACGTTACCGTGGCGATCCTGACGGTATTCGCGCATGCCCGGTTTACCTTCTAGCAGCGCGTTGAAGCCTTTTTCGATACCGTTCAGACCTTCGTTATCGGTGCCCACCACGCCGACCAGATTGGCCGCCGCTTCGCTCATCGGATAGTAACGGCTGTCGTCATGGATGCTGCTGATGCCACCCAGATGCAACTGACCGATATCATCGGCAATGCCTTCTTCAATTTTTCGGCCCAGATACACAAAGCGGCGCTGCGGATCGCTGTTAATGGTTTGCTGTAATTGTGACAGCGGCATATTTAGCGCGGAGGCCAGATACTGCCATTTCGGGCTGTTCAGATCGCTGTGCAATTCGAGAATGCGAAAGGGGTCGGCGACAATATCTTTGGAAGCGACGCTTAACGCCAGCGGATGGCCGTTACGGTCGGATATCGTCCCGCGCACGGCGGGAATAACGTTGGAACGCAGCGAGCGCGAGTCGGCTTCTTTTTCCAGCATCGGCTGATTGAGCAGTTGCAAATAGCCCACCCGGCCAAGCAAAAGCGCCATGCAACAGACAATGCCGAGGCAAATCAGCGCAAAGCGCTTGGCGTAAAAATGGGGTTGGGCGCTGGATTTTTTTGAGCTCGGTGGCATGGCGGTTTCGCAAAGTCATTGACGCATTTGAAGCGAAAAGCGAAGGTGCGCGGGAACACTAAAACCGGACAAAATCAATCCAGTGTGTACCCATTATATTGCGACTCATCGCTCTGATTGATAATGAATTTCGTATATCACCAATATCTTATATTAAGCCCAAGCTATGGATTGTTTATTTCAATTGCGCTTTGTAAGCAAGTGCAACCACAACGCCGTTTTTTATTCGACTGACAGCCATTCGTCGGCTTCTTCGAACATTTCCTCTAGCATTTGGTTTAATTGTGAACGTTCCTGCTTGCTGGCACCGTGGGTGTTCAGCCCGTTAGCCTGCATCGGCTTCACTTTCACGTCAGCATCCGGGAACATCCGGTGAACGCGTTTGGCCAGCTCGGCTTCAATTTTTTCACTGGCATTAGGGATGCCGGACACGTTCCGTTTGTCAAAAATCAGTTCAACCCGCATAACTTTCCTCGTTATTATCAATGTTATTAACTGGCTAAATATACAGTAACTGACCGGGGCGCTCTAGCTGTTTTTCACCGATGGACTGGAATCAGTTTCACCTTTTTGAGCGTAAATTCATGTAATTCGCGGCCCCTGGCTCTTGTGAATGTTTTGTTGCCAGTTAGAATGGCGCGGATATAGATGAGGGAACTGTGAATACACAACGGCGTTCAGCACTGATTTTTTTCTGCCTGGCATGTCTTGTCATACTAACTTGTATGACGCAGCGCATCGCCGGGCTGAACGCGTTGACTGCCATTTTGAAGCAGGACGCTGTGACGCAATCAGGTTCACCCGCGCTCAATGAACTGCCTTCTGACCTCTCGTCTATTCCCACCCCCTGCGAACTGGCCAGCAAATCGCTGCTGTCTGTGCCGCCATTACTCTTAGAATTTGCATTTCTGGCGCTGAGCCTGCTGCTGGCCTTTTTGTCACGGGGCAACATGGCGGCCATTCGCTGTCTTCTGCCCGAGGCCGTGCCTGTACCGCGATTGCGGGTACATCTGCGGCTGTGCGTTTTCCGGGAATAAAAATACGTCTGCGTTGTTCAACAGGACGTGATCTTTTATTTTTGGAGAAAATCTATGCGAAGTTTATTCAGGGCGGCGTTCGGCTGCTTTCTGATGCTCTGGCTGAATACCGGGACAGCGGCCGATTCCGGCTGGCTGCAAAGTCCGCAAAATACCCATGCGAAGGTGCGTTTGCAGGCTCAGCCTGCGGACGCTAATGCGCAACACACCCGGCTGCTGCTGTCTGTCAGTCTGGAAAAGGGCTGGAAAACCTACTGGCGATCGCCGGGCGAGGGCGGTATTGCACCCTCGATCAGCTGGCAGAATGCCGCCGTGGGCAAATCAGCCACCTGGTTCTGGCCGACGCCGTCGCGGTTTGATGTCGCCGGTATCACCACCCAGGGCTATCACGACGAAGTGAGTTTGCCGCTGGTGTTCGCTGGTAAAACGCCGGAAACGCTCTCCGGCACGCTGACGTTACCGGTGTGCAGCAACGTCTGCATCCTGACCGATTATCCTTTCAGTCTGGATCTGCGTAAATCCACGGAAAGCGAGGATTTTTCCCGTGAGTTTGCTGTGGCGATGGGCAAGGTACCGATTGCGCAGGGGCTGACGGATAAGGCTTCAGCGGGTTATCGCAGCGGAAGTTTGCAGATTGACGCTCACCGCGCTCAGGGCTGGCAAAAACCTGAACTGTTTATTGATACGCTGGAAGGCAGCGCGTTTGGTAAACCGGTGGTGAAGGTTGAGGGTGAGCAGCTGCGGGTGACGCTGCCGGTGACCGATGAGTGGGGCGATGATGCCGGTGAACTCAGCGGTAAAACCGTCAGTGTCGTGCTGAGCGACAATGGTCTTGCGCAGCAGATGAGCCTGAAGGTCGGCGCACTTCCTGCGCAGTCCGTAAAGGGGATCGCGTTGTGGCAGGTTGCGCTGATGGCGCTGGCGGGAGGATTTATTCTCAATCTGATGCCGTGCGTGCTGCCGGTCCTGGGTATGAAACTTGGTAGTATTTTGCAGGTGGCAGAGCGTGACCGGCAACGCGTCCGCGTACAATTTCTGGCATCTTCCGCCGGAATTATTACCTCGTTACTCGCGCTGGCTTTGCTGATGACGGTATTACGCCTGACTCATCAGACGCTGGGATGGGGAATTCAGTTTCAGAACCCGTGGTTTATCGGGCTGATGGTGCTGGTCACCGCGCTGTTTACCGCCAATTTGCTTGGCCTGTTTGAAATCAATCTGCCTTCTCGCATGACTACCCGCTTAGCGACGCAAAAACGCGGCGGATTAGCCGGTCACTTTGCCGAGGGCGCGTTTGCGACCCTGCTGGCGACGCCCTGCTCTGCGCCGTTTCTCGGTACCGCCGTGGCCTTTGCGCTGGCGGCTTCACTGCCGGTGCTGTGGGGCGTCTTCCTGATGTTAGGGGCAGGCATGAGCCTGCCGTGGCTGATGATTGCGCTGTGGCCGGGTCTGGCGCTGCGTCTGCCGCGCCCTGGCCGCTGGATGCTGCGACTACGGCTGACGCTCGGGTTCCTGATGCTCGCCGCCTGCCTGTGGTTGCTTAGCTTGATGCAAAATCACCTTTCTGTTCAGACGGTTATTATCATCGCCGCCTTATTATTGCTGGTACTGACAGTTGCTTCTGCCCGTCACTACGGTGTGCGCAGCACGGCCGCGGTGACCGGGGGCGGGCTTATTGTCGCGGTGATCATTTTCTTTGGTCTGACTTTCAGCTCAGGCAAGCCATCTGGCCGGGATGAAATTCGCTGGCAACCGTTGTCCGAACAGGCAATTGAGGACGCGCTGGCGCAGAACAAAGTGGTATTTGTGGATGTCACCGCTGACTGGTGTGTCACCTGTAAAGCCAATAAATATAACGTTCTGATGCGTGAAGACGTGCAAAAAGCGCTAACGGAAAATCACGTTGTCGCCCTGCGCGGTGACTGGAGTTTGCCGTCGAGAAACATCACCGAATTTCTGCAAAAACGCGGCAGCGTCGCTGTGCCTTTCAATCAAATTTATGGCCCGTCCCAGCCGGAAGGCGAAATTTTATCGCCACTGCTGACCCGTGAAGCCGTTTTACAAGGGCTGAAAAAAGCCCGCGGAGCTGAATAATGAAAATGTTAATGCTGATATTAATGATGGTAATTTCCCCGGCTGTGCTGGCGATGACGCCGGAGGAAACGCTGTTCAACAACCCCGCTACGCCGCACTTTGGCGCGAAAAATCCGCGGCTGACCATTGTGTCGTTTACCGATTATAACTGCCCGTATTGCAAACAGTTCGACCCGCTGCTGGAGCGGGTGGTGAAGGAAAATCCGGACGTATCCGTGGTCATCAAACTGCTGCCGTTTCGCGGGGCCAGTTCGATCATTGCCGGTCGCGCGGCGATGACCGTCTGGGAGCAGCATCCCGAAAAGTTTCAGGCGGTGCATCAGCGTCTTATGTCCAAAAAGGGGCCACATGACGAGGCCAGCGCGGTGGAAGCAGTGAAAAGCGTGGGACTTGCGCCAATCACGGTCACGCCCGCCAGTTATCTTGAACTGAAAACCAATGTGGAAATCGCCGAAGTGCTGGGTATTCAGGGCACACCGGCCACCATTATTGGCGATCAGCTGGTGGCAGGCGCGATCAGCTGGGACGATCTCAATAAACTTGTGAAGGAGCAGCTGGCAAAGGTGAAGCATGACAAAGCTTAAACGCTGGGCGCGTGAGCTGGGCATTCTGGTGCTGATTATTGTGGCCGTAATGTTCGCCATGGATTTCCTGCGCGGACCTCAGGCACCGGCTAATTTCGGCAGTCAGCCATTACAATTACTCGAAGGTCAGAAAATCACTTTGCTTGAACAAAGCCAGCAGCGACCGCTGCTGGTGTACTTCTGGGCAACGTGGTGCGGGGTATGCAAAATGACCACGCCAGACGTGGCGGCGCTGGCAGAAGAGGGTGGTAACGTTCTCTCCGTGGCGCTGCGTTCTGGCGATGAAGTGAAAATCCGGCAGTATCTGGCGGCGAAAAATATCGCGATGCCGGTGGTGAATGACCCGCTCGGCGAGCTTTCCGCCCAGTGGGACGTTGGCGTGACGCCGACGTTCGTCATTATTGATAAAGGCAGAGTGGTCAGCACGACCACCGGCTGGACATCGTACTGGGGGATGAAAGCCAGGCTGTGGTGGGCGGGGTTCTAATCCACATACTGACAAAACAAAAAGGCCTTCACTGACAGATCGGTGAAGGCCTTTTTTAACGATGTACTTTATGCAAAAAAATCAGTTGGCGAGGAAGCGTTTCTCGTCGGTCAGCACCTGAAGCAGAAGGCTCAGCTCAGGTTTTTGATCTTTAATGCGCTTACCGTTCTCATCGAACGCACGGTAATCGCCGTCGCTTTCCAGTTCCAGCGTCTGAGTTGGCGTGGTGATGACCAGCGTACCCTCATCGCTGGTGGTGACCCAGTTGTGACGGCGTTTGGCGGCAAACAAATCTTCGCCCTGCGAGTAATCTGCGGGGGAGGTTGTCACGTGGAGCAGGCGTTGCATGAGCGTGGTCATCACATCCGCATGCGCCGTCAGCTTGTCAATATTCTGCGCCGGGGTGCCCGGCCAGTGAATGATCAGCGGAACCTGCATTTGCTGGCGGTTCATTGTGTTGCCTGAACCCCATGTGCCGTTCTCGTTGAATTCAATGCCGTGCGAGGCGGTGATGACCACCACGGTTTTATCCAGTTCTCCGCGCTCTTTCAGCGATTGCAGGATAGTCGTGATTTGCTGATCAACGTTTTGCGCGCCGCGCTGATAACGATGAATAAAGGTGTTGCCCACCGGAACGCTGTCGCCGTTCTGACGCAGCGCGGAACTGATACCGTTGAGATTGACGTAAGAGAACCACGGGCCGTTGCCGCGTACGTTCAACCACTGCCTCCACTGGGCGACCGTCTGTTCATCAGTCTGTTTGACCGGTGCGGGCAGCGTAAAGTCGGTCAGCAGTGCCTGACGATACAGCGGATTATCAAAGCCGTCAGAGGCAAACAAACCAAATTCGTAGCCCTGATGTTCCAGAGAAGTGACCAGCGCCGAAGGTTTTCGCGCCGCCAGAATGCCCGGCATATAAGTCGGAGATATACCGTAGAACAGACCAAACTGGCCGGTATCTTCACGGTTGCCGGAACTGAAATGCTGGCCGAAACGGACATTCTCTCTGGCGAATTCTGTCAGCGCAGGCATATCCTGGTTTAGCGTGGACGTGTGAACGCCGTCGAGTACGACCATCAGCAGGTTGTATTTGGTACCGGTGGCGTTGAACGTGATGTTGTTCAGCGGATACTCTACGGCCAGTGCTTCCGGATTCCCTTGCTCAACAAGACGCTTCTGGTACTCCGCAGCATTTAGCAGACCGTGCTTCTCAAGGAATTTACGCGCCGTCATTGGATAAGACAGTGGCAGATTCGAGCGCTGCATGGTGATCGGACGATAAAAATTGGCATCCGCCCAGATATACATCAGGTGCGAAGCAAAGAAGCTGACGATAAACAGTACGACGATGGGTTTGGCGAAATTGCGGCGGTTCAGGCTGCGCAACTTCTGCCACGCCCAGGTACCAAAGAGCATTTCAAGCAGGAAAATCACCGGCAAGGCGATAAACATCAGCTGCCAGTCGCGCGCCATCTCACCCTGTCCGGGATTGACGACCAGCTCCCACACCACAGGATTAATGTGCAGGTGGAAGCGGGTAAAGACTTCGGTATCAACCAGCAGGAGCGTGAGCCCGGCGGTTGCCAGTATCGCTGAAAGGAATCGCAACAAACGTTGCGACATCACCACAAAGGTCAGTGGGAAGATGATCAGCAGATAGGCGGAGAAACCGATAAAACTGAAATGCCCAAGCCAGCTGACGAACGCGTAAATGCGACCTTGCAGCGAGGAAGGCCAGTCAGAAACAAACAGGTAGCGGCTGCCTAGCCCAAGAATGAGCAGGATATTAAACAGGGCGAACCAGTGGCCCCAGCTGATCATCTGGGAAACTTTTTCGCGATAGCGCTGACTATTTGTCACCATGAGAGGGTTTGGGCAAGTAAAGGATTAATGGGCTTTATCTTCTCTTATCGACGCTTGCAGAGCACTGGCGAAAGACTGAGATAACGCTTTGCGCTGTGCAGGAGCGACGCTGGTATTGATAAGGTTAGTCACCATATTGCCCAGAACCATCAAAGAAAGATCGGTTGGGGCGCGGTGCTTTTCCAGAACAGTTGCCAGCTCGGAAAGGAGTTGTTCAACGTGTTCGTCACTGTAACGGGATGATTGTGCCATAGAGTAATGTGCTTCTTGATCTGACAAAGTCCAATATCTTAACGTAACGCGCCCCCATTTTCCGCATTTTTATAACGAAGATAACGTTGCGTTATTGATCGCATCTATTAATCGGTATTTCCGCAGTGGGAGTGGTTGCGGCTTTGGCGCTTCAGTGTTTGAATACGCTCCGCAGGCAAACCCCTCTTACACGGCTGCATTTCAAACAGGAGAAAGTCCCCATGAGTCTGGATATCGAGCAGATCGCTCTGCACCAGTTGAACAAGCGCGATGAGCAAACGCTGGATGTTGTGCTGCGCGATACGCTTTTGACGCCTAATGCTGCCGTTGACGAAATGATGGCTGAACTGCACCGCGTTTATAGCGCAAAAAGCAAAGCCTATGGTCTGTTCAACGAAGACAGCGAGCTGAAAGAGGCGTTACGCAGCTGCCGCAAAGGGGACGATGATTTCCTGTCATTCAGCCGCGCCGCCACCGGCCGCCTGCGTGATGAACTGGCGAAGTATCCGTTCGCCGAAGGCGGCGTGGTGCTGTTCTGCCATTATCGCTTCTTAGCCGTTGAATATTTGCTGGTCGCAGTGCTCAGCAGCCGCAGCAGTATGCGCGTCAACGAACAGCTGGACGTTAGCAGCATTCATTATCTCGACATCAACCATGCGGATATCGTGGCGCGTATCGATTTGACCGAATGGGAAACCAATCCGGAATCCACCCGCTATCTGACCTTCCTGAAAGGCCGGGTAGGGCGCAAGGTCTCTGATTTCTTCATGGATTTCCTTGGCGCCGGGGTCGGGCTTGACACCAAAGCGCAGAACCGTGGCTTATTGCAGGCGGTCGATGATTTCTGTACGGAAGCGCAGCTCGATAAAAACGAGCGTCAGAATTACCGTCAGCAGGTTTATACCTATTGCAACGAGCAGTTGCAGGCGGGCGAAGAGATCGCGCTGGATGATTTGTCTGAAGAACTGCCGCCGTGGAATGACAAGAAATTCAAAGAATTTACCCAGGAGCAGGGCTATCAGCTGGAAGAAACTTTCCCGGCAGATCGCAGTACGCTGCGTCAGCTGACCAAATTCGCTGGCAGCGGCGGCGGTCTTACTATCAACTTTGATGCGATGCTGATGGGCGAACGTATTTTCTGGGATCCGGCGACCGACACACTGACCATCAAAGGCACACCGCCGAATCTGCGGGATCAGTTGCAGCGAAAATCCGGCAAATAAATAATGAGAAAATAGCCAGGTCGACTCCCTCCTCTGCGAAGGGGAGGAGCACAGCGCGAACCTGGATCGCAGCCAATAAAAAACACCGCCTGGGCGGTGTTTTTTATTTGTTCTCGCACGGCGTCCCGATGCGCAACAACCCGATCAGCGATTAAACGCGAACGAAGTCGATGTGAGCCAGTTTTGGCTTGAACGGGTGACGCTGTACAGCCTGAACTTTAACCAGGGTATCTTTACCGTCGATAACCAAAGTAATAGTTTCAGAGTAGAACTCCGCTTTAACTTCCATGTTCTTTACAGAATCATGGTCCAGTTTGATGGAAACTGGAGCAGCTGAGCCACCGTAAACGATAGCTGGGAATTTGTTTTCTGTACGCAGGCGGCGGCTCGCACCTTTGCCCTGCTCTGCTTCTGGACGTAATTCAACATTGATAGTGAACATTGTATGTTTCTCTATAAGAAATACTTCTTTATAAATTTGCCCCGCCACCTGCGACCGAGTGACGAGTTGAGTATTGCTGCTCCCACACATGGCGAAAGCGGGCGGTATGATACCGGAATACCCGTGGGACTAAAAGTCCTATCTGGATATTATCCGCGCAGCTCGTTGGCACGCCGGTATCGCCCCTCGTAATCAAACATCTTTTCCCGCACCTGCCAGAACTGACCTTTCATGCGTGCAACCACAAAATCCGGGTGCCGCAACAAAACCAGCTGCGCGACGATATCCGCCGCGGTGTTCCATTCGAGCGGTACACCCGGCGCGCGCTGATGCGGTCGCAGGAAATTATGCAAAAACGCCATTCGCTGGGCAGGCGTGCTAAGCCGGTAACGTTCGGACACGTCTGCGCCATCTTCATCGTAGTAGGTGATTTTCAGCCATTCGCCTTTATCGTCGCGCCCGTGTTCAAGATTCATGCCGCCGCAGCGTAGTACCAGTGCATCCTTCAGGCGCAGTGCGGCTTTGAGCATATCGTCAGGATCGACCAGAATTTCCTGACACTGATGGCAGCGGCGCGCGGCGATGTCGTTCTCTGCGCCGCAGTGCGGGCAGCTTTTGAAGCGAAAGCGGAAATCACACTGCTCGCGGTTGCCGTCGTCATCTTCCAGCACACCCTGACAGCGGCGGCCAAAATGCTCGATAATCGTGCCGTCTTCAGTGGTTTTCCCCCAAAAGATATTGGCGAAGCCGCAGGCCGGGCAGAACACCTGCACCGGTTTGTTATCGCCCGCAGGCTTATGGCTGCCGACTTCCGGTGTAAAGAGGTCATGCGGATTTCCGGCGTAATCGAGGATCAGACAGTCAGTTTTTCCCGGCGCGAGACGCAGCCCGCGTCCGACAATTTGCTGGTACAGGCTGACGGATTCGGTTGGCCGCAAAATGGCTATCAGGTCGACGTGCGGCGCATCGAAGCCGGTGGTCAGCACTGAAACGTTCACCAGATAGCGTAACTGCTGCTGTTTAAAGGCGGTGATCAGCCGGTCACGCTCGACCGCATGGGTTTGTGCGCTGATAAGCGCCGCTTCGCCTTTTGGCAGCAGACCGAAAATCTCCCCTGCGTGTTCGACAGTGGAGGCAAAGATCATGACGCCTTTGCGATCCTGCGAGAATTCGACAATCTGGCTGATGATGTGCGGCGTGATGCGTTTTTGCTGGCGCAGTTCGTTGTTGAGATCCGCTTCACTGAACAGCCCGTTGTTGTTGGCCTGTAAACGGCTGAAATCGTAGCTGACCACCGGCATGTCCAGCCGCTCCGGCGGCACCAGAAAGCCATTTTTGATCATGTAACGCAGCGGGAGTTCATAAATACAGTCGCGGAACAGGCTGTTGGCGTCGCCGCGCACAATGCCCTGATGGTGATACTGATAAATCCAGCCTTTGCCGAGACGATAGGGCGTGGCCGTCAGCCCGAGCAGCCGCAGGCGCGGGTTCTGCGCTTTCAGGTGGGTGATGATTTGCTGGTACTGGCTGGTATCGTCGTCGGAAATCCGGTGGCATTCATCGACAATCAGCAGGGAAAACTCGCCGCTGAATGCCGCCAGATTGGGGGCGACGGACTGCACGCTACCAAACACCACTTTGCCGCTGCTTTGTTTAAGATTCAGCCCGGCGGCGAAGATGTCCGCCTCCAGACCGTAGGAAAGATATTTGCTGTGATTTTGCGCGACCAGTTCTTTGACGTGCGCCAGCACCAGCACGCGGCCACGCGCCACGCGGGCCAGTTCGGCAATCACCAGACTTTTTCCGGCGCCTGTGGGCAGCACAATCACCGCCGGTTCATCGTGCTGACGGAAATGACGCAGCGTGGCATCCACGGCATCTTGCTGATAGGGGCGGAGTGTAAAAGCAGTCACGGTTTACCAGTCACCTTTTGGTTTTTTCCTGTAAATAACCACAGTGGTGAAGTATGCCAAGAAATCCGCCGGATGGCGATGAGCAATCAAATCACCCGACGTGAATGTTTAGCCTGCTTATTTTTATGTTTTCCTTCTAGGATGCTCCGCTAAGCGCGGCTATACTCTCTGTCTCAATGCGGCAGTGCGTCTGCCCCCTCGAAGTAATAATCACGTTTTGCAGTTATTGCGAATTGAAAGTATTACGAACCGAACAACCCTGAACCCTGTCAGTTGCTTAAATGCGGCGGCGGGGTCTTGTGTTTTATCAGTAACGCGGTCACTCAGATCGCCATGTAAGGCAAGCCGATCCAATGCGTCTGGACAAGTTTCTATCTCAGCAATTAGGTGTAAGCCGCGCGCTCGTGCTGCGCGAGCTTCGCAATAAACGTGTCACCGTTGACGGTGACATCGTCAAAACCGGCGCGATGAAAATCAGCCCCGAGCAGGTCGTCGCCTTCGACGGCAATGTGCTGGATCAAATCACCGGTCCACGTTATTTCATGCTCAACAAACCGCAGGGCTACGTATGTTCTACGGACGATCCCGATCATCCGACCGTGCTGTATTTTCTCGAAGAGCCAGTAGCGTACAAACTGCATGCGGCAGGACGCCTGGATATCGACACCACTGGTCTGGTGTTGATGACCGACGACGGCCAGTGGTCGCACCGTGTTACCTCGCCTCGCCATCAGTGCGAAAAAACCTATCTGGTGACGCTCGAGAATCCGCTGGCTGATGACACCGCCGCGCAGTTCGAAGCGGGCGTGCAACTGCACAACGAAGATTCTCTGACCAAACCGGCGCAGCTCGAGCAAATCGATGAGCGTGTTGTGCGACTGACCATCAGCGAAGGCCGTTACCATCAGGTGAAACGCATGTTTGCTGCGGTGGGCAACCACGTGGTGGCGCTGCATCGTGAGCGTATCGGCGAGATCGTGATGGATGAAGATTTAGAGCCGGGTCAGTACCGTCGTTTAACTGAGCAGGAAATTGCCAGCGTTGGCATGCCTGGGCGATAGTTTTACTTTGTCTTATTAATTGGGTGGTGAACGTGCAGGAAAAACCGGTATCCCATATTGGATTGATTTTCATTCTGGGATTGATATCGATGCTGATGCCTTTAGCTATCGATATGTATCTGCCAAGTATGCCCGTGATCGCGCAGGAATATGGTGTTCCGGCGGGCAGTGTGCAAATGACCCTCAGCGCGTACGTGCTGGGTTTTGCGATAGGGCAGCTGTTTTACGGGCCGATGGCGGACAGCCTCGGACGTAAGCCGGTCATTTTCTGGGGCGTAATGATCTTTGCGGTAGCGGCCGGTGCCTGTGCGATGGCGCAGTCGGTCGAGCAACTGGTCTGGATGCGCTTCCTGCACGGGTTAGCTGCTGCGGCTGCCAGCGTGGTGATCAACGCGCTGATGCGCGATATGTTCACCAAAGACGAGTTCTCGCGAATGATGTCTTTCGTGGTGCTGGTGATGACCGTCGCGCCGTTGCTCGCTCCAATGCTGGGCGGCGTGCTGATGGTGCTGTTTAGCTGGCACGCGATTTTCTGGGCGATGGCCATTGCTGCCCTGATTGCCGCTACGTTGGTGGCGGTATACATCAAAGAAACGTTGCCCAAAGAGCGAAGACAAAAATTCCATCTGCGCACCAGTATCGGCAACTTCGTGTCGCTGTTTCGCCATAAGCGCGTGCTGAGTTATATGCTGGCGAGTGGTTTCTCGTTCGCCGGGATGTTCTCCTTCCTCAGCGCCGGTCCGTTCGTGTATATCGAACTTAACGGTGTTTCGCCGCAGCACTTCGGCTTTTACTTTGCGCTGAACATCGTGGCGCTGGTTATCCTGACTATCATAAACAGCCGCAACGTCCGCCGCGCGGGCGCGGTGAAAATGTTCCGCTTCGGCCTGTTCGTACAGCTGGTGATGGGCATCTGGCTGGTGGTGGTCTGTTTGCTCGGGTTACCGTTCTGGGCGATGGTGATGGGCGTGGCAGGTTACGTCGGCGTAATTGCGATGGTGACGTCCAATGCGATGGCGGTGATCATGGATGATTTCCCGCATATGGCAGGCACCGCAGCGTCGCTGGCGGGAACGATTCGTTTCGGTACAGGTGCGGCGATCGGTTCAATCCTCTCGTTGTTTACCGCGAAAAGCGCCTGGCCGATGGTGGGCTCGATGGCGTTTTGCGTGATTGCGGCCACCTTGCTGTATCTGTATGCCAGCCGTCCGGCGAAAGTGACGGTTAACTGAGCCCGTACAGCCCCTCCCTGCGAAGGGGAGGGGCGTTAACTCAGATTTTGCCTGCTCTGCCCCTCCCGACCTCTCCCATCGCAGAGGGATGCGTTAATAGTTAACCCACTATCTCCGCTTTAACTCCCTGAACCCTGCGTGCCGCTTTGGCTCTGGCATATTCATCGGCCATCGCTTTGGCTTTAGCGCCGGGGATCAGCGCCATATCACACTCTTTCGGCAGTAGCGTGGTGACCGCAGCTGCAATCAGCAGCGAGGCGACCAGGGCGTAAATCGCCGTGCTCTGACCGTACAGACTGACCAGCACGCCGACCAGATATGGGCCGCAGAAACCGCCCAGATTTCCCAGACCGTTAATCACACCGCGCGCACTGCCGGCCACTTCCGGCGTGGTGACTTTGCCCGGAATGGTCCAGAAGGCGCTGGTGGCGGCCTGCAGGAAGAAACCGGCACCGACCAGGAAACCGTAGGCCGCCATGATGTTGTGGCCAAAAGCCACCGACGCCGCCAGACAGGCCGCGAATCCACACAGCGGCAGGGCGATGAACATGCGGCGTTTACCGGTTTTATCGGACAACACCGACATCGCCAGGATCCCCAGCATCGTGCCCACGTAAGGAATGATGGCCAGCATGCCGACTGAACTCATGTCGCCGCCGGTCAGGTTTTTCAGGATGGTGGGCAGCCACAGCGTGTAGCCGTAAATCCCGGTCTGATAGAAGAAGTTAATGATGATCAGTTTGACGATAGAACCGTTGCGAAATACCTCTTTCAGCGGCGCATTATTCACCGGCGCCAGTGCGCGCAGGGCGTCGCGTTCGCGGTTCAGCTCCGTCACCAGATAATCGCGTTCGCGTTCAGACAGCCATTTGGCTTCTTCAGGACGATCGCTGATGGTGAACCACCAGAACAGCATCACTACAAAGGACAATGCTCCTTCGATGATGAATAACCAGCGCCAGTCGAGCGTGTCCAGAATCAGGCCAGACAGCGGAGCCGTGATCATCCCGCCCAACGGTGCGAACATCAGTACATAGGCATTGGCGCGGCCACGTTCTTTGTCCGGGAACCAGTTGCTGACCATGGTCAGCACCACCGGCAGCATCCCGCCTTCCGCCACGCCCAGCGCAAAGCGCAGGAACAGCAGCTGGTACTGGTTAGTGATAAAGCCGGTGAGGATGGAAATGATTGCCCAGGCAATCAGCGAGCAGGCGATAAATTTGCGACCGCTGCCGTGAACGGCGAGGCTGCCGCCGGGGACTTGCAGGAATAAATAACCGATAAAGAAAATACCCGCAGCCAGTCCGGCCATCGAGGCGGTAATGCCTAATTCGGCATCCATTCCGCCGGGCATGGCGAAACTAATATTCACCCTGTCCATGAACGAAATAATGCAGGCGATAAGAATGGGAGCAATGACGCGTAACCAGCGGGCCTTAGGAATCTTATTATTCATATTCTTTCCTCTGTGTACTTGTATCCGGCGATGACCTAATAAAAGCATTTTGAGGAAAGTATTTCGTGACATGAGTCACGTTGAATTATGTTAAGAAAAGGTGTTACCCGTAACGTGATCCTGCGCCACACTTCGGGCAGGGGACAAGGGATGTTTACCCCTGAAGAGAAGGGCGCAGGCCGCGTTAAATGGTGCCGCCAAGAGAGATCCGGTAATGTAAATCGACGCGTTCGATGGTCGGCAGGTTTTTGATTTTCTTAAGCAATATCTCGGCCACCACTTTGCCCATTTCGAAGCGCGGGGTAATAACACTGGCCAGCAGTGGCGTGGTCGCCAGGCCGATATCCAGCCCGTGGAAGCCGGAAATTGCCATATCCTGCGGGACACGGATCCCGAGTTTTAGGCATTCCTGTAACACGCCTACCGCAATATCATCGTTGGTACATAAAATCGCGTTAGTCTGCGGATCCAGCTGACGCGCCATCGCTAACATGCCTGCGCCAATCGACACTGAAGAGACTTTATTGGGTGTGATGTGCAGCGGCGTGAGTCCGCGTTCATCCATCGCACGGCGGTAACCCTGATAGCGTTTCTGGTCGCGCGCGTCAGACATCGACCCGAAATACACCACATGTTCTTTGCCGCTGGCGAGCAGGGTATTTGCCATATCGTAACCGGCCTGCTGATTGTCAAAACCGACGGCGATGCGGCCATGTGTATCATCCAGATCCATCACCTGCGCGACGGGAATTTCGGCGGCATTGAGGTATTTATCGGCTTTCAGCGTGTGGACGCAATCGGTGAGGATCAGCCCCGCCAGCTGATAACCCAGCAGGTTGATGATGTGTTCTTCTTCGCGCTCTTTACTGTAATCGTAATTAACGACCAGCGTCTGGTAGCCCTGCGCGGCGGTGACGGATTCAATACCGGCCAGCAAATCGGAAAAAATCTGGTTATTGAACGAGGGTACCAGGATGCCGATGCGCGGCGCTTTGGCAGGCCCGCGCGCTTCTTCCAGCGGATACCCGACTTCTTCCATGACTTTGGTGATGCGTTCGCGGGTTTCAGGAGACACTTTTTCCGGCGTGCGCAGAAAACGGCTGACCGTCATCTTGGTAACATCCGCCAGTTGGGCGATGTCCTGTAGTGTCACGCGCTGGTTTCTCATGCTTTTTGTCCTGGTTTTCCTGACTGCTTTGCTCAATAACGTTACCTGAATATTGAAACAGAAAGCGCCGGAGATTGTTATCAAAATGATGATGATCACATCAGGGGTAACAGGGTTTTTTAACATCCTTCAAAGTGATCTGCATCACGGTTTGCCCGCGCCTAAAACGTTGTAGTGTGGCTAACTTCCTGGAACCGCTTCCCTCATAAGGCCAACGCTATGACAAATCTCTTCTCACTGGATAATAAAAAGATACTGGTTACCGGCTCCACGCGCGGTCTGGGTTTCCTGCTGGCGAAAGGGCTGGCGCAGCACGGTGCCGAAATTATCGTCAACGGCACACAGACTGAATCTACACAGAAAGCGGCGGAAGCACTGCGCGCCGAAGGATTTATCGCTCACGCCGTCTCGTTTGATGTCACCAACAGTCAGGCGGTAAATCAGGCGATTGACCATATCGAAAGCAAAATCGGACCGATTGACGTGCTGATTAATAACGCCGGGATCCAGCGCCGTCACAAGTTTACCGAGTTTCCGGAAAAAGACTGGGACGACGTGATCGCCGTGAACCAGAAATCAGTGTTCCTCGTTTCGCAGGCCGTGGCGCGGTATATGATCCAACGTGAGCGTGGCAAAATCATCAACATCGGTTCAATGCAAAGTGAGTTGGGCCGCGACACCATCACGCCTTACGCTGCGTCTAAAGGCGCGGTGAAAATGCTGACGCGCGGGATGTGCGTGGAGCTGGCGCGCTACAATATTCAGGTGAACGGCATTGCGCCGGGCTATTTCAAAACCGACATGACGCAGGCGCTGGTGGATAACAAAGAGTTCTCCGACTGGCTGTGCAAACGTACGCCGGCTGCGCGCTGGGGAAATCCGGAAGAGCTGGTAGGCGGTGCGGTGTATCTGTCTTCCAAGGCCTCGGACTTCGTCAATGGGCATCTTCTTTTCATTGATGGCGGCATGTTAGCGGCTGTTTAATAAGGAGTTACGATGAATAAGACTGCACTCATCACCGGCGGTGGCAGCGGCATCGGGTTAAGCGCCGCGAAGGCGCTGGCCGCCACCGGATTCACAGTGATCCTGGCCGGACGGAATATCCAAAAACTGGAGCAGGCCGTCGCACAGTTCGCGCAAGGGCAGGCGGTGGCGCGGCAGCTTGACGTTACCAACCCGCAGTCCGTGGCGGCGCTGTTTACGGAAATTCAGCAAACTTTCGGCAGGCTGGATCTGTTGTTCAATAACGCCGGTAATAACGTGAAAGATGTGCCAATCGAAGAGCTTGCGGTAGAAGACTGGCTGTCAGTGATTAATACCAATCTGACAGGCACTTTTTTGTGTACTCAGGCGGCGGTAAAACTGATGAAACAGCAGTCGCCGCAGGGAGGGCGCATTATCAATAATGGATCGATTTCGGCGCAGTCTCCGCGCCCGAATTCTGCCCCATACACCGCCAGCAAACATGCGATCACTGGCTTGACCAAATCCACGGCGCTTGATGGCCGCGCGTTTAATATCGCCTGCGGTCAAATCGACGTGGGAAATGCGGCGACTGACATGGGTAACAAGGCGTTGGCGGGCAGAATGCAGGCCGACGGGCAAATCGCTGAGGAGCCGGTGATCCCGGTGGAACGCGTCGGGGAAGCGGTGGCGTTTATGGGCGGATTACCGCTCGATACCAACGTTCTGACAATGACCGTAATGGCGAGTGCCATGCCACTGGTCGGACGGGGATAATGACTGGAAACGGGGATTGATGGTTTATATATCATTCCCGTTCAGTTATATATTTATTGAATGAATGAAAATTATTAAAATATATTTATTTCAAATGGTTTTGTCTCAGTAATGACACGTCTCTGACCTAATTATTCCTCTTTTTGATTATGTTACTTTGAAAATCTAACAGAGAACGCGCTGTTAGATGTGAAATAACTTAAGTCAACCGGAGGGTTAATATGTTCATTAAAAATAAACTACTGCCTTTTTTACTTTTAACTATCAGCAGTTCACTGTATTCATGTTGGAGTCTGGCCACTGAAGTGGTGAATGTCCCCGATGATAAATTTCGTGCTTGCCTGAATGATCATCTTGGTAAACTCCCTGCTATGCCTCTGACAGATACCGAGCTCGCGGGTTTAACGGGTCAGATTAGCTGTGCGGAAATGGGTATTGCGGATATTACAGGTGCAGAAAATCTTATTAATGTCACTTATTTAAATGTTGAATATAATCAGTTAACGTCTTTACAGCCTTTGGTGAACATGACGCAACTTACGCGCCTTGCTGCAGGAGGAAACCACATTACCACGGGCTCTCCTCTGAAAAATCTTACTCATCTTAACGATCTGGATCTGAATAATAATAGTTTAACCTACGGTGATTTCATTTCAGAAATGACTTCTTTAGAAAGCCTTAATCTGAGCAGTAATAATATCCGCACATGTCCCGGCATTGAAAATTTGGTAATCTTAAAAAATCTATATCTTCAGGGTTCGAGAATGACAGATATATCGAACTTTTCGGGTCTTATGCAGTTAGAGCAACTTGAGTTATCGGATAATGGCATTAGTGATTTATCTGCATTATCTGGAATGAAGTCTTTAACATTTTTGGATGTAAATTCACAGGATGTACAGATAGACCCTGTGCCAAATACCGGTTCACTTACCCTTAATGATCCTGTGATAAATGTTGATGGTTCGCCAATTCCTGTCACCTCTGTCAGTAATGGAGGGATATATAATAATGGCCAGATTATCTGGTCTGCTATTCCTGAAAATACTGAAGAAGTGACGTTTGAGTTTAATCAATCAATAAGTATTGATGGCCTGGAAGTCCCCTTTAGTGGTCAGGTGACTCAGTATCTTGAATAAACGTAGAAAACTAAGAAAAACGGCCCAGACAGGGCCGTTTTGCATTGCATTTCACAGCGGCGGAAGATTACGCCGCTTTGTGTTTACGCCTTCTGCCGAGCCAGAAAATCAGCACCAACAGAATCACTACGCCCGCGACCATCGCCGGAGCCATGAACGGTTGCAGCTGTGCCAGCAGGGTGACCGGTCCCCCTGCACGTAACACCGCGACATCCTGCGCGTTGACCTCAATGGTCGGGTTGCCGTAATTCTTCAACACATAGTTGGAGATGTCAGCGATTTGCTGATCGTCGAGCTGGCCGACGTACGAACCCACACCAAATTTCGGCATCAGCACGTGATGGTCACCGACCTGACGATCTACGCCGTAAAGGATGGCGGAAATCAGGTTGGAGGCATTACCCATGCCGGTGGCGGTGTTGTTGAACAACGACGGATACGCCTGATTTTTGCTGCCTGAGCCGTCCGGCTGGTGGCAACTGGCGCAGTAGCCGCTAAACAACGCGGCACCGTTATCAATGGTGTGATTGGCGTTGTACGGATGCGCGCCGCGCAGACCGTCTTCCACATTGACCGGTTTACCAAAGGTATCCGCTGCCTGCGTATCACGCGGGTCACGTACCGGCGTGCTGTTTTTCAGGTAGAAGGCGATGGCATTGAGATCGGTATCAGACATATATTGCAGACTGTTTTGCACGGCTTCTGCCATGCCACCGGCGGCCTGATTTTTCCCGGCAGTTTTGCCGGTTTTCAGGTATTCCACCAGCTGCGGCTGCGACCAGTTACCGATGCCGCTCACCGGATCAGAACTGATGTTCGGTGCATACCACGGACCGACCATGCCGCCCGCCAGTGGTTTATCCGTCACGGAACCCATCATCAGGTTACGCGGAGTGTGGCAGGTATCACAGTGACCGGCGCCGTTCACCAGATACGCACCACGGTTCCATTGCTCGCTTTTGGTCGGATCCGGTTTAAACGGCGTGCTGTCGAGATACATCATGTTCCAGCCGGCCATCGCAATACGCATGTTGAACGGGAACGGCAGGGCGGTTTCAGTATTTGGCTGCTCGACCGGCTTCACACCTTCTTTGAAATAGACATAGAGCGCATGCATGTCGGCATCGCTCATATGGCTGTAAGAGGTGTAAGGCATGGCAGGATAGAGGTTTGCGCCGTCCGGACGCACCCCTTCGCGCACCGCACGGACAAACTGCTCTTCGGTGTAGTTACCGATACCAAACTGTTTCGACGGCGTGATATTGGTGGTGTAAATCGTGCCCATCGGAGAGTGGATTTCATACCCACCGGCAAAGGCTTTACCGCCTTCCGGCGCGGTGTGACAGGCCTGACAGTCGGCCGCAGTCGCCACCTCTTGCCCTTGGCGGATAAGCTCCGCCTGATTATCCTGCGCGAGTGCGAATCCGCTCAGTGAGGCACTTAACAGGCAGGCAACAAGGATTTTCTTCATGCTGCACCCGCCAGTTTTTTCGCCATATCATCCGCTGCTTTCAGACCGAGCGCGGCCATGGTCAGCGTACTGTTCACCACGCTGGAGGACGGGATCGCCCCGCCGCCCGGCAGCCACAGGTTGGCATGGTCGTGCGC
This sequence comes from Rahnella inusitata, assembly GCF_003263515.1. Taxonomy (GTDB): domain Bacteria; phylum Pseudomonadota; class Gammaproteobacteria; order Enterobacterales; family Enterobacteriaceae; genus Rahnella; species Rahnella inusitata. Next base: position 273,884 of record NZ_JYDE01000017.1, read on the forward strand.
ACGGCATTCGCCGTTGACCACGGAATCCTTTGGATCATTGCCCATGATGGTGCCGCCCATGATGTGGTTGTTGGCGTTCAGGCTGGTGGTGATGTTGAATTCTTCTGCCATAAACAGCGAGCCGATATGTTCCAGCTGCTTGTGCGCCGCTTCCGCACCTTTACGTACATAATCGCCGACGTCGTAATGAATATCCGGGCACGGCAGGCCGTGTGGATCTTTGCGCGTGGTGCTAAGCGTCAGGCGGTTGTTTGGATCCGGCAAAGGCTCCAGGCTGATGGATAAATCCACGCCGAAGATAGAACGGCGGCGGATTTCTTCATCCAGCTCTTTGCCCACCAGACCCATCTGCAACGCTTTGGACGTTGCCGGGATCACGCGGCTTATGTTGTTGAGGATCATCTTGTTGGCGGAATAATCCTTGCGGAAATCCCCGTCGCGCGGGCCGACCAGACAGCTGCTCTGCGCCGGGCCACGGCCAATCCACAGCGGCTCTTTAGCGATGAAAGTACAGTGAAAGCCGGAGTGATCCATCATGTTACGGCCAACGTGATCGGATGAGTTGGCGATACCGTTCGGGTTCTTTTCGTTAGCAGCCATTAGCAGCAGACGCGGGGTTTCGATGCCGTTACAGGCCAGTGCAAAGACTTTGCCGGTCGCCTTATGTGATTTCTTCTGATTATCCAGCCAGTGAACCGCCGTCACATTGTTGTTTTCGTCGGTATCAATCTTGTAAACCACGGCTTCGGCCAGTACCACGGCGCCTTTGTTTTCGGCACGTTCGACGTGGGCGATACCATTATACATCGCACCGATCGGGCAAATTGGCTGGCAGTTATTGTTACCACAACAGGTCGGGCGACCGTTCCACGGACGCGTGCTGCGGCCCTGCGGGATCGGCACCGAGCGGTAACCATGCGGGTTAACGATTTCGGCAAAGCGGGTATCGCCGTAACCGTAAGGCACCTGTTCCATCGGGTAAGGTTTGCTGCGCTCCACGGGGGATTGCAATGCAGGATCGTTCGGACCTGCTACGCCGATTTCTTCTTCCGCGCGACAGTAATAGGGTTCGAGTTCCTCGTAGGAAATCGGCCAGTCTCGACCCACGCCGTACAACGTCTTCATTTTGAAATCGTTAGGGACGTGACGCCAGCAGGACGCCGCCCAGTGCCAGGTGGTGCCGCCGACGGTGCGCAGATAACCCTGTTTAAAGCTGCTCGCGCTCGGGCCTGTCAGATGCACATAGTTATTTTCAGGGAAGTACAACGGTGCGGGGGCGTTCTCTGACTGCGGATAAAGCCCCTGAAAATCAGAGCCGGCGCGGTTTTCAAACGGCATATTGCGCCAGTTTTCTACTGCCTGCGCGCGTTCGATACGCAAACCTGCTTCCAGCACCAATACAGAATATCCCTGGCTGACCAGTTGATCGGCAATCATGCCGCCCACGACGCCGGAACCGACAACGATCACATCAGCAGACGCATCGCCGTCTGCGGTAAATTCGGGTTTTTTCATCAGGCTTTGCTCACATCAGCAGATTCAGAAGTATTGGTGAAACGGTCAGCGTTCATTGATTCAGGCATCGCGGCGTCGGGTGGCGCGGCGGTGAAGTACAGCGGACCGTTGCCGCAGTAGGTCGGCACAATCAGGCCGTCGCTTACCGGGCGGTACATCAGGGCATCTTTATAAGAAATTAGAATGGAATCGGTACCATGACCGACAGTGCCGGTGTACCACGCGGTGACGATGCTGGTCACCAGTTCACCCAGGCCGTTTTGCTTCGCGGCTTCCTGCAAGGCTTTGGCGGATTGCCCCGGCCTGACCAGCGCGTGGAGTTTACTGACCTGTGCGGCGAAATCCGGCTGCGAGCGGTGGAATGCGTTAAAAATCTGGGCTGAAGAGCCTTCGCTGATATTTTTATGTTCGGTGATGGCCTGTGAGACCAGATAGAACTGCCCGAAGATCACCGGCGACTGCGTGGCGGTTTCTTTTTCGGCCTGACTCAGGAAGGGAAAGCCGAGCAGGGTGGTGGCGACCATCGCTGAGGTTAAACCTTTCAGCAGTTCGCGACGACTGAAACCGGTTCCATTCGCGGTCGCATTGTTTCCATTGATTGAAGGATCGTTTTCCATCTCATTTCTCGCTGGGTTGGGTGTGAGCCAAATGACTCAGGAATGCGTAATTCAACGACTCATTATGATATTTATCAGAAGGTTAAGGCGGGTGTCTTTCATCCTGACAGGTTATATCAGTAATAACGATGCGGATGATAAGCCAAAAATGAGGGTTTTGTGCAAACAAATTGTGCGGATTTATTAACATTAGATCCAGATTTTAACGTATGATGCGGCGCGATAAAAAGTGTAACCAACCGGTTCATTTCACTATGAAATTAGTGACGCGGTCAGGGGATATGCCGTCGGTTAAAAGGAGCACTTTCCTGATTTTTATGGGTTTTTAGGTGTGAAGGTTTTTTCACCCCCCTGTAATTTGTATATTAATTGTAAAGAAATAGAAGTTAAAAAGTAGCCGCTAATGATGAAAATGGTTGTTAAATAAGGCTGAAAAGGTTACAAAGAAGCCAAAATGAGATCTGGCTCTCAGAACCATTGGGAGCGGACTAAAAAGGGTTACAGATTACGGATGTATGACTGATTGCGTTAATTTAATGTTAATTATTTGAGCGTAAATTGGGAAAAGCACATTCCGTCGTCTATAACTGGTATAGATGTAACGAATTTGTAGATGATTTGTTTGAATCATTGTCTGGGGAATCCCGTGAATAATATCCAACTTTCGGTAGTACATCGTTTGCCGCAAAGTTATCGCTGGATGTCAGGTTTTGCCGGTATCAAAGTTGAACCGATTCCGCTGCCTGGCAACGAAGAAGATAACAATCTGATTGGCCTGAAATTGTTGAGCCATGAGGGTGAGTTTGCCTGGCAGGTGATGCATCAGCTGACCAACGCGCTGGAAGATATCCAGGTGAAAGCGGCGATCGTCGAAATCGACGGCGAGCCTTGTCTGTTTGTGCGTCGCGAAGATGAAAGCGCCACGCTCTGCTGCCTGAAGAATATCGGGGCGGCCATTGCCGAATCGATCACCGCGCTTTATCCGTTCTGACAGCCTGACGATCACTGCGTCAGGCGTCTCGTTTCATTCCTTCTGCGTATCAAATGCATCAGACGCGGCCAGTAATTCGCGGGTGTAAGCCTGTTGCGGCGCGGTGAAAATTTGCTCACAATCCCCTTGTTCAACGACTTCTCCGTTTTGTAACACCATCAGCTGGTGGCACAGCGCCCGCACGACGTGCAAATCATGACTGATAAACAAATAGGTCAGGCTGCGACGTTGTTGCAGTTCGCTCAGGATCGCCAGAATTTGCGCTTGCACCGATTTATCCAGCGACGACGTCGGCTCATCAAGGATCAGCATTTCCGGCTCTAAAATCAGGGCGCGGGCGATGGCGATGCGCTGACGCTGGCCGCCTGAAAACTCGGTCGGATAACGCTGCCGGGTTTGCGGATCCAACCCCACGTCCTGCATGGCGCGGATCACCGCCTGTTCGCGCTCTTTTTGCGTCACTTTACGATGAACCAGCAGGCCTTCGGCGATGATTTGTTCGACGGTAAATCGCGGGTTCAGCGCCGAGAACGGATCCTGAAACACCACCTGAATCCGGCTGCGGAAGGGCAGCATTTGCTGGCGTGAAAAAGTGTGCAACGGCTGGCCGTCAAACCAGATTTCGCCTTGTGATTTCAGCAGGCGCAGCAACGCCAGCCCGGTAGTGCTTTTCCCCGAACCGGATTCCCCTACCACGCCGAGGCTTTCCCCGCGACGCAGCTGGAAACTCATCTGATTCACCGCGTGTTTGACGCTGACCGTGCGGCGCAGAAAGCCGCGTCTGACCGGAAACCCGACGTTCAGATTCTTCACTTCAAGCAATATCGGCGGTTCGCCCGTAAGCGGCTGCGGACGCCCCTGTGGCTCGGCCAGCAATAACTGGCGCGTATACGGGTGCTGCGGCTGGCTAAACAGCGTGGTGCGCGGTTGCTGCTCCACCAGACGCCCGTGCTGCATCACCGCGACATTATCTGCCAGACGGCGCACGATGCGCAGGTTGTGAGTGATAAACAGCATTGCCATGCCCATCTCCTGCTTCAGTTCGTCGAGCAAGGAGAGGATCTGCGCCTGCACTGAAACATCCAGCGCGGTGGTAGGCTCGTCGGCAATCAGCAGTTTGGGTTGGGTCAGGACGGCCATGGCGATCATCACGCGCTGGCGTTCTCCGCCGGAGAGCTGATGCGGAAAATCTTTCAGCCGCGCGGCAGCCTGGCGAATACCCACGCGATCGAGACAGCGGATAATCTCGCCGCGCGCCGCCTCACCGCGCAGACCGCGGTGTAACATCAGCACTTCGGCCAGCTGTTTTTCAAGAGTGTGCAGCGGGTTCAGTGAAACCATCGGCTCCTGAAATATCATCGAAATCTGGTTGCCGCGAATACCGCGCAGCGTGGTTTCATCGGCGTGCAGCAAGGATTTTCCGTTGAACAGAATTTCGCCCTGCGGATAACTCACCGGCGGCGAGGGCAGCAGGCGCAGCACCGACAGCGCGGTGACACTTTTGCCTGAGCCGGATTCACCCACCAGCGCCAGTGTTTCCCCGGCGCGGATATCCAGCGTGACGTCGCTCACCACCTCGCGCAGCTGATTTCCCTGGCGGAAAGCCACGCTGAGATTTTTGATCTGTAAAAGAGGAGTGTCTGTCATTTCAGCGCGCCTCATGGTGTTGAGCCGACGGATTAAAGGCGTCGCGAACCGCTTCACCAATGAAAATCAGCAGTGACAGCAGCGAGGCCAGCACCACAAAGGCGCTGATGCCCAGCCACGGCGCCTGCAAATTGTTTTTACCTTCCATCAGCAACGTGCCGAGCGAAGGCGAACCGAGCGGCAGTCCAAAGCCGAGGAAATCCAGCGAGGCAAGCGTGGTAATCGAGCCGCACAAAATAAACGGCAGATAGGTCAGCGTGGCGACCATCGCGTTCGGCAGCATATGTCGCAGCATAATGGCGCGATCGCTGACGCCCATTGCCTGCGCCGCGCGGATGTAATCAAAGTTTCGGGTACGCAGGAACTCCGCGCGCACCACGCCGACCAGAATCATCCAGCCGGAAAGTACGCTTATCAGCAACAACCACCAGAAATTGGGCTGCACGACGCTCGCCAGCATGATGATGAGAAACAGCGTAGGCATGCCTGACCACACTTCGATAAAGCGCTGTCCAATGAGATCAATTCGCCCGCCGTAATAGCCCTGCGCGGCACCGGCCGTCACACCAATCAGCGATGAGAATAACGTCAGCAAAATGCCGAAAAACAGCGAGATCCGCAGGCCGTAAAGGATTTGTGCCAGCACGTCGTGCCCGTTGCTGTCGGTGCCCAGCCAGTTTTGCGCGGAAGGTGGAGAGGGGAAGGGCTGCGTGGTGGCAAAGTTGATGGAGTTAAAGCTGCTGCGAATCGGTGCCCAAAGAACCCAGCCGTGGTCTTCCAGCTGGTTGAGCACAAAGGGATCCTGATAATCGGCAGGCGTTTCCAGTTCGCCGCCAAAGGTGGTTTCGCTGTAGTTAACCATGAAAGGCACAAACCAGTGGCCCTGATAGCGTGCCAGAATCGGCTTATCGTTGGCCAGTACGTTGGAGAGCAGCGCCAGAACGAAGATCACCAGGAAAATCCACAGCGACCAGAAACCGCGCCGGTTATGGCAAAAACGCGCCCAGCGCGCCTGATTCACAGTGCTTACTTTAAGTAAGGGCATCAGTGGCGTCCCTCGAAGTCGATACGCGGGTCAACCAGCGTGTAGGTGATATCGCTGATGATGTTGAGCAGCAGGCCAATCAGCGTGAAGACATATAACGTGCCAAACATCACCGGGAAATCGCGCTGCACAATGGCGTCGTAGCCTAGCAATCCCAGGCCCTGCAAGGAGAACATCACTTCAATCAGCAACGAACCGGTGAAAAACATGCTGATAAACGTGGCCGGAAAACCGGCGATTACCAACAGCATGGCGTTACGGAAAACGTGGCGGTACAGAATCTGTTTCTCGTTGAGGCCTTTGGCGCGCGCCGTCACTACGTACTGTTTGCCGACTTCATCCATAAACGAGTTTTTGGTCAGCATGGTGAGCGTCGCGAAGCCGCCAATCACCGTGGCCAGCACTGGCAGCGTGATATGCCAGAGATAATCGGTGACTTTACCGTACCACGGCAGGGTATCGAAATTGGGTGATGTGAGGCCGCGCAGCGGGAACCAATCGAGGTAGCTGCCGCCGGTGAATAACACGATCAGTAAAATGGCGAACAGGAATGACGGCACGGCATAGCCGATAATGATGAAGGTGCTGCTCCACATATCAAATTTGGTGCCGTTTCGCACCGCTTTGCGGATACCCAGTGGGATCGACACCAGATAGATGATAAGCGTGCTCCATAAGCCGATGCTTACCGACACCGGCAGCGCGCTTTTCACCAGCCCCATCACCGACGAGCCACGAAACAGACTGTCGCCAAAATCAAAGCGCACATAGCTCGACAGCATCTCGAAATAGCGGACGTGGAGCGGTTTATCGAAACCGAAGCGATGGGTTATTTCAGCAATGACTTCCGGATCCAGGCCGCGAGCGCCGCGGTACTGGCCTTCACCAAACTGTGCAACGCCCGGCGAGGCTTTGCCGTTACCAGAGTTACCGCCCGCGCCGGGCAGGCCGCTGGAATGTCCCATCTCAATGGCCGCAATGGCCTGATCAACCGGGCCACCGGGTGCTATCTGCACGATAAAAAAGTTGATGGTGATGATAGCCCACAGGGTCGGGATCACCAGAAGCAGTCGTCGTAATAAATAGGCGGCCACGGCGTTCTCCTCAGCGGCGTTCCGCAGGTAAGCGGGCGGCCCGGTTCATGTCATACCACCAGGTATCCAGCTCCATCCCGTTAGACGGCGCAACGGCAGGCATCGAGAATTTATCCCAATAAGCATAACGCTCGTGGTTGGTGTACCACATCGGGATCATCACCATATTCCACGTCAGTACGCGATCAAGCGCATGGCCAAGGGAAAGCAGTGCATCAGGATTGCCCTGATTAGCGGCGATCTCTTCGGTCAGTTTGTCGATGGCCGGATCGCTGATACCCGATTTGTTGTAGGTCGAATCGAGATATTTGGTGTTCCAGTAAATCTGTAAATCGCTGCTCGGATAAGAATTGGCAGGATAAACAGCCGGGATCATGTCGTAATCGCGCTGGCGCATACGGCGTACGAACTGGGAACTGTCGACTTCGCGAATCGACATTTTAATGCCCAGACGTTGCAGATTATGCTGGAACGGCAGAACGTACTGCGAATTTCCACCACTGGGTAGCAGCAGTTCGAAGGTAAAAGGCTTGCCGGTTTTACCGTTCACCAGCACCTGATTTTTCACTTCCCAGCCTGCTTCTTTGAGAAGTTGCGTCGCTTTTAACAGATTAATCCGGTCGTTACCGCTGCCGTCGGAGCGCGGCGGCTGATACAGTTTGCTGAACACTTCAGCCGGTACTTTACCTTTCAGCGGCCCCAGCCACGCCAGTTCGGCTGAGTCAGGGTAGTCTTTCGCGGCGTACTGCGTGTTTTGGAAATAACTGTCAACGCGCTGATAGGCGCCGAAATAGAGTGCTTTGTTCATCCAGTCAAAATCGAAAGCCAGCGTTATGGCCTCGCGGACTTTGCGGTCGGCAAACTGCGGACGATGCAAATTGAACGCCAGCCAGCGGGTATCCTGTGCTGCCTGATTTTCCTCATCGGCCTTCACAATAAAGTTTTTGCTGAAATTACCGCCCTGATACTGCGTTGACCAGTTCTTCGGTGAGGTTTCCATGCGGAAATCAAACGCGCCGGACTTAAAGGCTTCAAGCGCCACATTGTCGTCGAGGTAATAGTCGTAGCGGATGGTATCGAAATTATACCGGCCACGGTTGACCGGCAAATTAGCTGCCCAGTAATCGGGCACGCGGGAATAGGTAATGTACTGGCCAAGTTTGTAATCGCTGATGCGATAAGGCCCGCTGCCCAACGGTGGGGTATTGAGCGGTTCGTTGAATTTGTGTTTTTCCCAAAACGCCTGCGGCAGGATCGGCAAACCGAGCAGCCCGAGCATCATGTCTTTGTCCGGCTTCGGCAGTTCGATGCGCACGGTGAGGCGCGAAATGGCTTTCACTTCGACGCCTTTGTACACCACGCGAAACTGCGATACGCCTTCGGTCATGAATTTTTTAAACGAGAAGGCAACATCGCTGGCGGTGATCGGGCTGTTGTCGTTAAAACGGGCACGCGGATTGATATCCACTTCCACCCAGCGGTACTGGCTGTCGTAACGCGCAGAATCGGCGATCAGCGGATAATAACTGCCAATCTCATCGCTGGAGGTGGTGAAAAGGCTGTCGTAGAGCGATCCGCTACGCACGGCCGGATTGCCGCGGGAGGCGAAGCGGTTGAAGTTGTCATAGGTGCCGATGGCCGCGAGAGTCACCTGGCCGCCCTTAGGCGCGGCAGGATTGACGTAGTCAAAACTACTGAAGTTGGACACGTATTTCGGTTCGCCTAAAATCGCGAACGCATAGCTGTCCTGAATAACTTCAGCCTGAGCCCCGAGGCTCAGCAGGCACAATGCTGCGGCAATCACGCGAGAAAACATCCTGAATCTGCACTCCTGTGATGACAACAGCAAGTTGCGGCTTAGGCGCGGGCTGTCGTTCAGTGATGAATAAATTATGGCTAAGGCCTTGTAACGCGCCCGTTTTCGGCGACTTCCCTGATTTCGGCCTTTTTATCATATTCAGCTGCAGACGCCTAAAAGAAAAATAGCGCCGCAAAGGGCAGCAGTTGGCGGCTCAGATGTGATAGCACGCCTCTTTTTCGTTGAAGTCGCGAATGAAGTCCATCAGAACGGTGATGCCCAGCGGTTTGCTGTACAAAAAACCCTGGAGGTAGGTGACGCCGTGATTGCGCAGATAGTCGGCCTGTTGGTGCGTTTCCACGCCTTCGGCCACGGTTTTCAGCTTCAGCTCTTCGGTCAGCCTGAGAACGGTATCCAGTACGGGTGCGATCAGGGTTTTCTGGTCAATCGACATGACGAAACCCCGGTCGATTTTGAGATAATCGAGCGTGAATTTTTCCAGATAAATTAACGCGCTGTGGCCGGTGCCAAAATCATCAATGGCGATTTCAATTTTATGCCGACGCAGCCAGTTAAACTCGCGTATCGCCGCCTCGGTATCAATCATTCCCCGTTCGGTGATTTCGAAAACCACCTGAAACGCGTTTTCCGGCAGCGCTTCGACAAAGTTCAGGACATCATCATGAAAGCTGACTTTGTTCATGTGATGCGGGGAAATATTGATGCTCAGCTTGGCTTTATCGGAAAATGCGCGTTGCAGCTCATGCGCATCGGCAGCCACTAACGCCATCATATGTTGGGTCAGCTGGACTATCAGCCCCTGGGTTTCCGCATAGGCAATAAACAGGTCAGGAGGAATGCGACCTTCAATCGGATGCTGCCAGCGTAACAATGCCTCGACGCCGGTAATCTTCATGCTGCGTGATTCAATCACCGGCTGATATTCCACAAAAAATTCTTTGTTTTTCAGCCCGCGCAGGATCTCTTTTTCCACGTTGTGGCGATTGAGGTAACTGTGATAAATCAGCGTGCAGACGAATATGCTCAGCAGCAGACCGCCCAGCAGCGTAAAACGAAGATTGTCGGCGGTGAGGGAAGGGGAGTAGAGGCGGATGGTAAAAGGATAGTCGCCTGCTTTGATCTCGGTGTAATTGCTGCGCGGCAACTCGTTGAGTGAGACTAATCCTTCTTCTGTCGATAACAGCGCCGCGTTGCCGACCAGCAGGGCAAATCCGCGATATCCCGTACCGGGCTGGGAAAATAGCATGTATGGCGATAACGTCAGTTCGAGCGTGGCGATCACGCCGTCGTCAGGGGAGCCAGGATTACGTTGCCAGACGATGATCACCGGGCGGTTCGGCACCGCGGCCGTCCCCATCTGCAAACTGACGGCCATCGGTTGGGTGAAATCTATTTCACGCAGCGTGGTATTGGCTGGAACGTTCTGATTACCTGAGGCTGACGAGCAGAACACCATGCCATCACGCACCAGCTGGAAGTCCCGCACACCGACGCTGAACGCTGCGTCCCGGTTAATTTCGCGGGCAACGGACGCGCAGGGTTCGGCGGTGAGCAAGCCCAGCCTGCGCATACTGTCGGTTAACTGATGAAAATAGCGGGCGCTGAATTGCTCTGTTCTTTTAGCAATCTCATTTTGTTCGCGGATATTATTGGCTTTGATGACGCTGAGAGTGATGAGGGTAAATAAAATAAAAAATAAGACGGAGAAAAAAAGGCTTCTTTTTAAATAACGGCGTTTGGGCAATACGCTGTGCGTCAGCGCCGCTTTTAAACCCATGGGAGTTAACCTTTATCTGACTGATGAAATCAAAGTATAACTCAGCCAAAAAAACATCAGTCTTTTATTACGGGCAGTGATAAAGGGAAAATCGGAGCATAAAAAAACGCCATCCGAAGATGACGTTTTTTTATTCGCTTGGCATAGAACAACAAGAGCTAAATCATGGGGTAACGGTTAACCGTTAGCCAATACGCGTCTTGCTTCACGATAACGTGCATTCCAGTAAGTTTCTTTCAGATTTGAAATCATCACACCATTGCTGGTGGAGGCATGAACAAACTGATCGTTACCTAAATAAATGCCGACGTGACGGCCTGTTGAGCCGGCGCGGAACAGAACCAGATCACCCGGACGCAGTTTCGTGCGCTGGATTTTCTTGCCCTTTTCTTCCTGTTCATACGTTGAACGAGGCAAATCCATACCAAATTGTTCGCGGAATGTTACCTGAACGAAGGCTGAGCAATCGATACCACGCTTGCTGTCACCACCTAAACGATAACGAACGCCTTTCCAGTCAGCATACTGATCCATAATTTTGGATTTTACGTTGACGCTGCGAACCATTGCTTCGAATTCATCCTGAGAGGCTTGCAGTAGAAGACCGTCTTTGTCATTTACTGCACGCATATCAGTTTGCGCGTTTTCTGTGTTCGAAGAATGTGTACCACTACACGCAGTGAGAATAATTGCTGCGCCAATCGCGGGAATTATCCGCGTGATATATCTCAGAAACGGTTGAGACTTGACCATTATTGTTGTTATCCCTTGCTGTCCTTAACGATGAAATCGTTACTAAAATTGCCAAACGAAGCGAGACTACCCGCCGCGCACAGTTGGGACAAACACCTGAATGATAAAATGTGCGTCAGAGCACGTTTTTATCGTCAAACCGGGTGTTTTTGCCACATTTCTATGCAGGCGAATTGGAGATTACCGTAATGAATAGGGGATTGCGAGAGGTATTATGAGATTTTTTATAAGAAATTGTGATGTAAGCTTATGTAAGTAAAGATGTAAAAAAGATGGTTTATTTTTATGCTAATTTGGATTAAAACCGCATCGCAGGCGGGTTTCTGATTAACATTTCAGCTAAGTATATCTGGGATTTGTCTTAAAAAAAGACCCGCCAGACAGCAAAACGTCGACGGGTCATAATAAAATGATATGTATCAGTAGATCACGCTTTCTGAATGGGATTTTTATTACCGGGTAATTTTCTTTCCAGCCAGTTAATCAGCATGTCGCTGGCGGGTGTCATCAGCCACCAGCTGGCGCCGACCAGCACAACGGACATTGAACCGACCGCGATATCCGTGAACCAGTGCGCACCAATCATCACGCGTGGCAACGAGAAGATAATCGTAATAAGCACCGCAACGGCAAACGCGCCTTTGCTTAAATAGCGCAGCATAAAGCACGAGAAAATAATCAGCATCATGCCGTGGTCGCCTGGGAAACTGTCCGAAGACGCATCTTTGGTCGGAATGCCGGTCAGTTTACTCACGCGGTTAACATCCGGGAAACTCAGCGACGGGCTTTTATGACTAACGGGCAGTAAATGGCCGAGTTGGTTAAGCACCACAGCGGTCAGCAGCATGACAAAACCAATAATGACCAGACGACGGCGCCCCAGCGAATCTTGTTTGAGGAAGAAACACAAATACAGCGCACCCATCGCCAGCAGTGAAATGCTGTCAAAAGCCCGGTTATTGGTCACGGCTACCAGATGCAGGAACCAGTGGTCCGTTGCCAGATGCTGATTGAAGAAGAAGAAAATCGACTTATCAATCGGGAACCAGAAACCGTGATTCGCTGGCAGGTAATAGGATAAAAACAGGGCAACGCCTAATACATTGAGTATTAGGATTGCGGGTATATTTCGGCGCCACATAAATGAAAACCTATACTTAGCAGGGTAATGAATAAATTAGTCAGCGTTAACTTAATCCTTACAACTTAAACGAACCTTCAACAAGAGTGATTGGAGTTCATTCCATTGCGCAACATCTCGTGTAATCAGCTCGATTCTGCTGTCCAAGGGTGCCACCGGTTTTGTCTCAATATGCAGATCGTTTCCCTGGCGGTTAATCAACAGCGTCCCTTCCTTTATGCGCAAAATGCCTTTCACCCGGTCAACCGGTGCCATACGCGCCCAGTCGAGAATGCCTGCGGTATCAAACTGCGTGTCGCCATCAAAAATCCAGCCACAGCTGGTATAGCCGTCACCCTGATTCACTGCGCGACGCCAGCGCTGCGTTCCCGGCAGGCTCAGTGCTGCCAGTCCGCGTTTTTCCGCGTGTGCATGATGATGTTTGCCATCCGGCAGTTGTGCCTGATTAAGGCGCGGCAAATCGAGCAGGGCAGGGTCGACAGCACCCTGTGACGCAATCACCAACTGACGTCCGCCGCCGTTCAGCCGATACCACGTCTCCAGCGCCTGCTGATCCTGCGGCTGTGCCACGTCGGCTTTATTGGCGACGATCACATCCGCACAAGCCAGCTGGTCGCGGAAGTTTTCATTGTCGATAACGCGTTGATCGCTGAGCTGGCGTGGATCCAGTAAACACAGCGTGGCATTGAGCGTTATCCAGTTGTGGTAAACCTCTGACGTCAACAGGGACAGAATTTGCTTCGGATGACCGAGCCCGGTTGGCTCGATCAGCAAGCGATCGGGTTTTGCCTGCTGCAACAGCATGTTCAATCCCACCTGCATCGGCAAACCATTTACACAGCACATGCATCCGCCGGGTATTTCTTTGAGGACTGCACCGCTGTCGGCCAGCAAGGCGCCATCAATACCGATTTCGCCGAATTCATTGACCAAAATTGCCCATTTCTCACCTTCAGGCTTCTGAGCCAGTAAATGGCGCAGCGTGGTGGTTTTCCCGCTGCCGAGAAAGCCGGTGATCAGGTTAGTTTTGGTCATGACTGCCTATCCTTATTTGAAAAATTCACCCGACAATGTGCAACGGGCATTAAAGAAAATCCAGCGCTGTGCCGATGTTTGTTCCTGAAGGCTTGAATCTGACGTGCATTATCCCCAATTTTTTTCGCCCGCACAGTGCGAATTCGGTTAGGTGTATTAATGTTAAATTGACGTTAGCTAAATATTAAAAAATCTATTTTCATATGAGGGTGTAACCATGAACAGAATCATGTGGGTGCTGTTTTTGGGATTGTTAGCCTCAGGGATGACCCAGTTTGCGACGGCCGGCAGCACCGGGACGATCCACTTCTACGGTGCGATTGTTGACGGCGGATGTACCTTTGATACCGGCAGTAAGCAGGTTACCAGCAATTGCGAGCGGGGGAGTAAGAGCGTCAAACAGGTTCACGCTGTCGACCCACAAAACCCGCAGGCATTTAATTTGCCGCTATCGCTTGGAACTGTCACCACACAGTCTGTTAACAACGATCCGCATCTGGCGGTGATGACAGTCACGTATAACTAAATTGATAAATATTTCTTAATATTTTGTTGTGAAGTTTTGCCGCCAGAGACGCCTTTCGCATTTCTGGCCGGACAACCTGAAAACTGGCTGGCCCAATTTTGATCGGACCGTCAGTTTTCAGCTCTCCTTCTTTTACGATTATCCCCGCATGTTATAATTTCCCCTGTTAATGCAGGCATCGTGTCAGCGAATCACTCGCTTACAGATGTCAGACCAATTGAACGGCAGAGGCAACCTTATGCGACTTTATCAGGAGATTGGCGGGCACTTACGTCGTGATATACATGGCGGAAAATATGCCCCCGGTGACCGTTTGCCGCCGGAACGCGATATCGCTGAATCTTTCTCCGTAAGCCGCAGCGTAGTGCGTGAAGCACTGATCATGCTGGAACTGGAAAAAGTGGTGGATGTGCGCAAAGGCTCCGGCGTGTATGTGCTGCCGCCGCCTGAAAATAGCCAGCCAGAAGGCGCCGACAGCGGTTACGGCCCGTTTGAACTGCTTCAGGCGCGGCAGCTGCTGGAGAGCGAAGTTGCCGCCTTTGCTGCGATGCAAGCCACCAAAACCGATATTCTGCAAATGCGTGACGCCATTGACGCGCAGCGCGATTGTATTGAGCGCGGCGTTTCTGATGACGCCGAGGATCAGCGTTTCCACGGTTTGCTGGCGCAGGCGTCGCAGAACAGCGTACTGGTCAAACTGGTGGATGATTTGTGGGTGATCCGTCAGCGCAGCCCGATGTGGCAGGGGATCCATCAGCACGTCGGCGATAAAAATCACAGCCAGATCTGGTTGCAGGATCATCAGACCATTTTGCAGGCGGTGCTGCGCCGTGATCCGAAAGCAGCCAAGCTGGCGATGTGGCAGCATCTGGAGAACGTCAAAGATATGTTATTGCAGGTGTCGGACGCGGATGATCCCTCATTTGATGGATTCTTATTTTCCTCAGTGCCTTCTGAACTCAATGACTGATGAATCAGTGCCAACAAAAACGGCTGCCGCAGCAGCCGTTGCTTTTCATTTCATCACGCCAAATGTTAACCGACGTACTTCGCCACCGCTTTCTTCGCGCCGACGCGTTGCAAATCTGAATATGCCGCCAGAATTGCCTGCACTACTTTCTCTTCGTGCGGCAGTTGCTCACCAAATACGGCATTGAGCGCCAGCAGGGCTTTTACGCGTTCTTCGCCGTCTGCGGTAGATGCCACGATTTGAGCGAGCTGCTCAGCCATCGGATCTTTGATTTCAATTGGCTCACCGGCATCATCTTTCCCACCGATATAGCGCATCCAGCCCGCGACACCCAGCGCCAGCAGCTCATAAGAACCGCCGTTTTTCACATGCCAGCGGATAGAATCCAGCATACGTTGCGGAAGCTTCTGCGTGCCGTCCATGGCGATTTGCCAGGTGCGGTGTTTCAGTGCCGGGTTGCTGTAGCGTGCGATAAGACTGTCGGCGTAGGCGTTCAGATCTACGCCTTCCACGCTCAGCGTCGGCGCTTGTTCTTTCAGCATCAGACGATGGGCGGCGGTTTTGTAATGCTCATCTTCCATGCAATCGTTGATGTGCTGATATCCCGCCAGATAGCCCAGATAGGCCAGGAAAGAATGGCTGCCGTTGAGCATGCGCAGTTTCATCTGCTCGAAAGGCAAAACGTCAGAAACCATCTGCGCACCGGCCTTTTCCCAGTCCGGACGACCGGCGACAAAGTGGTCTTCCACCACCCACTGGATGAACGGTTCGCAGGCGATACCGCAAGGGTCAGCCACGCCACCCAGCGCCTGGGTGATTTCTTCCAGCGTATTTTCGGTCGCTGCCGGAACGATGCGATCCACCATGGTGCTCGGGAAGGAGACGTTTTCAGTGATCCACTGAGTCAGTTCTGCGGAACGCGCTTTTGCCATCCCCAGAACAGCGTTTTTGACCACCCGACCGTTTTCTGGAATGTTGTCACAGCAAAGCACGGTAAAGCCCGGCAGGCCGCGCTCATGGCGCAGGCGTAGCGCTTCAACCAGCACGCCTGGTGCGGTGCAAGGCGCTTGTCCGCCTGCCAGATCCTGCTGAATTTTCGGATTTTGCAGATCCAGTTCACCGCTGCCTGGCTCGATGCAATATCCTTTTTCAGTGATGGTCAGCGAGACAATGGCCACCTGCGCTTCGGTCAGTTTTTCGAGAACCGCATCCAGCCCGTCAATCAAGCCGTGCACCGAATCATGGGCCGAGCCGACAATAATCGGCTGATTACCCTCTGCGCCTTTTTCCAGCACGGTGAAAAGGTGGTTTTGCTCGCGTAACGTTTTGATCAACGTCTCGTTGCCGAAGAGGCTGATTTCACAGATGCCCCAGTCGCCGCCCTGTAAATTCAACACCCGGTTGGTCAGCAGCGCCTGATGCGCGCGGTGGAAGGCACCAAATCCAAGGTGAACAATCCGGCTTTTCAATGCATCGCGATCGTAAGCAGGCAATGACACGGCTGCGGGCAGGGACGCTGTGGCAATAGTTTTCATGCAATACTCCAGGCAAGTCAGAAAATAAATAATTGGTCAGGCCAAATAGGGGCTGTTTACCCGTCAGTTCAATTTCATGCTGGATAAAGCGACGATTTAAGCCGAAATCAGGGCTTTGAGTGTAAAGTCATATGATAGAAAGGGGAATTGGTAAGTCCGGAAGGCCTCTCGTTTTGTGAAGTAGATCGAGAGTCTGGCGCATTTCTGGCAAAGTTTAGGTAATAAAAAAGGAACGCCGCAGCGTTCCTTCAATTTCAGAGGGAGCAGGAATTAATCTGCGCGTCCCATGTAACGACGTTCAGCGATATGGATGCGGATTTTATCGCCGGTGCTCAGGTATTCTGGCACCTGAATGTTCAGACCGGTGGCCATCACAGCCGGTTTCGTGCGTGAACTGGCGGACGCGCCTTTGATGCCCGGTGCCGTTTCCATAATTTCCAGATCGACGGTCTGCGGCATTTCCAGCGCCAGCAGCTGGCTGTCCAGCGTCAGAACCTGCATACCCTGCAAACCTTCTTCTGGAATAAACAGCAGTTCTTCTTCGATCTGCGATTTATTGAAGGTGTAAGGCGTGAAGTCTTCGTCATCCATAAAGATGTATTCGTCGCCGTCGACGTAGGAGAAGTTCACCTTACGGCGGGTAAGGCTGACGGTATCGAGAATGTCGTCACCCTTGAAGCGCTCTTCCACTTTGCCACCGGTACGCACGTCCGCGAAACGCATTTTGTACAAGGTGCTTGCACCACGGGCACTTGGGCTTTGAACATCAATATCTTTTACCAGCAGCAATTTGCCGTCGTAGTTCACAACGAAGCCGCGTTTAATTTCGTTAGCACGAGCCATATAAATACCTGTCGAGATAAAGAGGAAAATAATTTGCGACACGTTACCCGCGGCGCCGGTTTCAGGCAAGCAGATAGCGCAAAAAGAGTCGGGAAAGTCCGCATTATTACGCATTTTTTCAGGCCAGCCCGTTGACGTTAAAAATGGGCCGTCAACTGTGTTAAAGAGTAGTAAATATTTCGCTGGTGGCGCAGTAAAGCGCCTGCTATTGTCGCGCCTCAAAACCAGACCTGAGGAGGCTGTTGATGGACTGTCGTACTGATTGCGGAGCCTGTTGCATAGCGCCTTCAATTTCCAGCCCGATCCCCGGAATGCCGGACGGCAAGCCTGCGAATACGCGTTGCGTTCAGCTGGCGGATAATTTCCTGTGCAAGATTTTTACCTCGCCGCTGCGCCCGAAAGTTTGCGCCAGTTTGCAGGCCAGCCGCGAGATGTGTTTCACCCATCGCGATCAGGCCCTGACCTATCTGATTAAACTGGAAGCAGACACCGCCCCCTAAGCTTGCGGAGCGACAGTTTCCGTGATCGGATTTTCCACGTTTTTCACGTTCCAGATACACAGCAGCGAGCCCACCACCATCACCAGCGCGGCGTAAAACACGGCATGATAATTCCAGAACTGTGCAATCACTCCGGCCAGCGATCCAGCGAGGATCCAGCCCGCGCGCGTGGAGTTAGTGAACAGCGTAGTAGCCGCGCCCGCCTGACCTGGCATCAGATCCTGAAAATACAACATCCCGATACCGGCCAGAATGCCGATGAAAACCGCGTTCAGCAGCTGTAAAGCAATCAGCATGACCGCGCCGGTAGTGAACAACAGACACCCGTAGAAAATCACACCGGCGACAACCGCCAGACGCATCAGGAAGCGCTTACCGAGTTGTCTTGCCAGATAACCGGCAATCAGCATCGTAGGGATTTCCAGACAGGCTGCGCTGCCCATCAGCACGCCCGCCAGCTTCTCCGGCAGACCCAGCTCGCGCACCACGTACAACGGCATACTGATCAGATAAATACTGTTGGCCGCCCACATCAGCGAGCATGCGATGAACAGCATCAGCGTGTCACGACGGTTACGGCGCGGCGCTTCGAGTGTTGCTGAAGTCTTCATCCGCGCTTTCGGCATTGACGGTAAAAACACGTACACCATCACGCCGCACACCAAAAATGCCAGCGTCGCCGCGCAGTACATAAAGGTAAAACCAAAGCCCATGGAGAGCGCGAACGCCAGCGGCGGGCCTACGACCCAAGCCAAAGAAACCTGCGCGCGCAAAATAGAGCTGAACATTACCGCTTCACGCCCGGTTTTCTCAGCATGTTCACGCGCCAGCGCGAACATCTGGGGGTTGGCGGTGGAGCCGAAGCTCGATAACAACACACCGATAAACAGCAAAATAAAGTAGTTGCGGTTGAAGGCGAACAGCACGCACGCCAGCGCACCGAGCAGGCAGCAATAGAGGATAAGCGTTTTGCGATCGCCGCGTTTATCCGACCACGTTGCCAGCAGCTGGCTGACAAAAATGCCGATCACCGCGCTGCCGGTAAAGAAGATGCCGACCATGAACGGGCTGACGTAAACCTGAGAAGTCAGAAACAGGCTGAGTGTCGGCGTTTGTAACGCGCCCGCGATGCCGGTGAGAAAGGCGATGATCAGAAAGGCCGTCGAGGTCATGTCGGGCAGGCGGCGGGCTGACGCTGTAGATGTTCGCATTGAGATAACTGTGCCAGAAGTAGGGAAGGGACGAAATTTGCGCGAATGTTACGACAGTTTAAAAAAAACAAAAACAGGTTTTGATCATCAAAAATGTAAACCCGGATGAATTTGCCATACTGAATAATAAAACCGCACTTTGTGTTAAAAATAGCCGAAAGACAGTGCCCGACAGCATCATCAGAAACCGTCAGCTGACGTCAGCTTTTGACGTTTAAGACTCAATACAACCGCGTCAGCCTGACTTCAGCATTTGTGTTAAGTGATTCGTTCCGAACGTTCTGAATAAAGGAAACTGTGCGTAGCATCAAAAATTCATCACGTAGAATCAGGGAAAACTTGCTTTAAAAGCGAGGCCGATTAAGACTTCCTGAAACGTTTCAGCGTTATCAGTTTCAACAACGAAATCTGGTGACGCTCCTTTTTTCTCAGTAAAGCTGAAACGATTCAATTTCAGCAGGAGAGGAGAATTATGTTCCAACTGTCACAGCAAGATATTCACCTCGGTGCAGCTGCCAGCGACAAGCAGGAGGCCATTCGTCAGGTCGCCGCTGCGCTGACTCAGGCTGGCCGTGTCAGCGAAGGTTATGTAGACGGCATGTTAGCCCGTGAACTGCAAACTTCCACTTACCTCGGTAATGGCATCGCTATCCCTCATGGCACCACCGATACGCGTGATCTGGTGCTCGATACTGGCGTTCAGGTTTATCAGTTCCCACAGGGCATTGCCTGGGGCGAAGATCAGACCGCTTACATCGTTATTGGCATCGCAGCCCGTTCTGATGAACACCTCAGCCTGCTGCGTCAGCTGACGCACGTCTTAAGTGATGACAGCGTGGCAGAACGCATGGCGAAAACAGATTCAGCTGAAGAGTTGCGCAGTCTGCTGATGGGCGAGAAGAACGCCGCTGAATTCTTGTTTGATACTCAATTGATTGCGGTAGATGTTGCGGCAGAAAATTTGATCACCCTGCAGGCACTGAACGCCGGTCGTCTGCAACAGGTTGGCGCGGTCGATACGGCCTTCGTCAGTGACGTGATCAGCCGTAAACCGCTGAATCTGGGACAGGGCATCTGGCTGAGCGACAGCACCGAAGGCAATCTGAAAAGCGCGGCGACGGTCAGTCGTGCTCAACAGGCCTTCGAACTGGACGGTGAGAAGGTGGCGTTGCTGCTGACTATTTCCGTCGCCGACGATCAGCCTCTGAACGTGCTGAACTACTTAAGCGATCTGCTGATTGCCAACAAAGCTGAACGCCTGCTGACGGCTGACGCCGTGGGTGTGCTGGCCTTGCTGACCAGTGAAGTCGCAGAAGAAGCCAACGTGCTGACGGCTGAATACGTGATCCGCAACGAACACGGTCTGCATGCGCGTCCGGGTACGGCGCTGGTCAACGTGATCAAACAGTTCACCAGCGAAATCACCGTCACCAATCTTGATGGCAGCGGTAAACCTGCCAATGGCCGCAGCCTGATGAAAGTCGTCGCGCTGGGCGTGAAAAAAGGTCATCACCTGCGCTTTACCGCCAGCGGTGAAGATGCCGAACTGGCATTGAAAACCATCGGTGAAGCCATTTCCGAAGGTCTTGGGGAGGGCGCATGAGCCGCAGAGTCGCCACAATTACCCTTAACCCGGCGTACGATTTAGTGGGCTATGTGCCTGAAATCGAACGCGGTGAAGTGAATCTGGTGCAGACCACTGGCCTGCATGCTGCAGGTAAAGGCATCAACGTTGCGAAAGTGCTGAAAGATCTCGGCATCGACGTCACTGTGGGTGGTTTCCTCGGTAAAGAAAATCAGGACGGCTTCCAGCTGCTGTTTAGCGATCTGGGCATCGCCAACCGCTTTCAGGTGGTCAATGGCCGTACCCGCATCAACGTCAAACTGACCGAAAAAGACGGCGAAGTCAGCGACTTCAATTTCTCCGGTTTTAACGTGACGCCTGCGGACTGGGAACGTTTCGTGACGGATTCTCTGTCATGGCTAGGCCAGTTCGACATGGTCTGCGTGAGCGGCAGTCTGCCTGCCGGCGTCGATCCTGACGCATTCACCGACTGGATGAAACGTCTGCGCGCGCAGTGCCCGTGCATCATTTTCGACAGCAGCCGTGAAGCACTGGTTGCTGGCCTGAAAGCTGCGCCGTGGTTGGTTAAACCAAACCGCCGTGAGCTGGAAATTTGGGCTGGCCGTAAATTGCCAGAACTGAGTGACGTGGTAGAAGCCGCGCACGCCTTGCGTGACCAGGGTATCGCCCATGTGGTGATTTCTCTGGGTGCAGAAGGTGCCTTGTGGGTTAACGCATCCGGTGCGTGGATCGCCAAACCGCCAGCTTGTGAAGTTGTCAGCACCGTCGGTGCCGGTGACTCCATGGTCGGTGGCCTGATCTACGGTTTACTGATGCGTGAATCCAGTGAACATACGCTACGACTGGCAACCGCCGTTGCCGCCCTGGCTGTCAGCCAGAGTAATGTCGGTGTCACCGATCGTCCGCAGCTCGCGGCGATGATGGCCCGTGTTGATCTGAAACCCTTTTAATCCGCAGGAGGCAGAATGAAAACGCTGCTGATGATAGACAGTTCGCTGGGACAGGCTCGCAGCCATCTGGCGAAAAATTTGCTCGCTGCTGCCGTAGCGAAAGCCGGGCACCAGCTGGTTGAGCAGGCTGCTGACGCTGAACTCGTGATCGTCGCCGGTGAAACCGTGCCAAACGATGCGACGCTGACCGGCAAGAATATTTATACCGGCGATGTGGCTGCTGCGGTTCGCGAACCTGAAGCTTTCGTGCAACGCGCACTGGCTGAAGCGAAACCTTACGTTGCTCCCGCCGCGGTGGCTGCTGTTTCAGCACCGGCTGTTAACGGTCCAAAACGTATTGTGGCGATCACCGCGTGCCCGACCGGCGTAGCGCACACTTTCATGGCGGCTGAAGCTATCGAAAGTGAAGCTAAAAAACGCGGCTGGGGGGTGAAAGTTGAAACCCGTGGTTCCGTGGGTGCCGGTAACGCCATCACGCCTGAAGAAGTTGCAGCAGCCGATTTGGTGATTGTTGCGGCTGACATCGAAGTGGATCTGGCGAAATTTGCCGGTAAGCCGATGTACCGTACCTCTACGGGTCTGGCACTGAAAAAGACCAAGCAGGAACTGGATAAAGCGCTGGTTGAAGCTGAAGTGTATGCCCCTAACGCACAGGGCGCAGCTTCAGCAACGAAGAAGAAAGAAGTGGGCGGTTCAGGCCCATACCGTCACCTCCTGACCGGCGTGTCTTACATGCTGCCGATGGTTGTTGCGGGTGGTCTGTGTATCGCGCTTTCCTTCGTATTCGGTATCAAAGCCTTTGAAGTGAAGGGCACGCTGGCGGCTGCACTGATGCAAATCGGTGGCGCTTCCGCCTTCGCGCTGATGGTGCCGGTTCTGGCTGGTTTCATTGCTTTCTCCATCGCAGACCGTCCGGGTCTGACGCCGGGTCTTATCGGCGGTATGCTGGCTGTCAGCACCGGTGCGGGTTTCCTGGGCGGTATCATTGCCGGTTTCCTGGCGGGTTACGTGGCGAAAGCCATCAGCGGCAAGCTGAAGTTACCGCAAAGTATGGAAGCCCTGAAGCCTATCCTGATTATTCCGCTGGTGGCGAGTCTGATTACCGGCCTGGTCATGATTTACGTGGTCGGTACGCCGGTTGCTAAAATCATGGCGGGTCTGACTGCCTGGCTACAATCTTTGGGTACAGCGAATGCGGTACTGCTGGGTGCAATCCTGGGTGCGATGATGTGTACCGATATGGGTGGCCCGGTGAACAAAGCCGCTTACGCGTTCGGCGTGGCACTGCTGAGTTCTTCCGTCTACGCACCAATGGCTGCCATCATGGCTGCCGGTATGGTGCCACCGCTGGCGATGGGTCTGGCAACGCTGCTGGCGCGTAATAAGTTCGAGCAGAGTGAACGTGAGGGCGGTAAAGCGGCGCTGGTTCTGGGCCTGTGCTTTATCTCCGAAGGTGCGATTCCTTTCGCCGCCCGTGACCCGATGCGCGTACTGCCTTGCTGTATCGTAGGGGGCGCCGTAACAGGTGCTCTGTCGATGGCCTTCCACGCACAGCTGATGGCACCGCACGGCGGTCTGTTCGTTCTGCTGATCCCTGGCGCAATCACACCTGTTCTCGGTTATCTGATTTCGATCATTGTGGGTACCGTGCTGGCCGGTGGTGCTTACGCGATTCTGAAACGTTCAGATGCGGCGGTAGCGGCTAAAGCCGTCATCTAAAAGTGTTTAAGCTTGTTGAAAGGCGCGACGTGAAAATGTCGCGCCTTTTTTATTGCAGTGATTGATGCAATGAGGGGGTTTTGAGTTGCTACTTAAGTTGGCCTTGAGTACGCCTAAACGCACGCCCTGCGGACTCCCGCGAACTGCTCCTTCCTCTGCGTGGGGTATTAACGTTAAATCCAAAGTTTAAAGTGTGCTTTAACACGTTTATTGCCAGCTCTCCCCCTTCGCAGAGGGAGGAGCAAACCGGCCAGATTTTGGCTGATCTTGAATTTATTCTTCCCGAAACGCCAACGCGACGCCCAGTGCGTCCGCCGCGCGAACCAAAACCAGACGGGTTAAGTCATTAAACGGTATTTCCCCCACCCGCAAACTATTACGCACTGCCTCAAGCGACCGCGTCGCAAACTCCAACCCGACCATCCGCGCGCTGCCGCCATCACCTTCGGGCACAATGCCGAATTCTGCCGTGGCCTGCTTTGGTGTCACAAACCGGACGGCAGCGCGCCCGGCGCGCAGAATCACGCCATCGGCACCACTTTGTAAGGCTTCAGCACCAAATAACTCCTCGTACACCCTTGCCGCAGCCTGCGGGTCAGCGGCGGAAATCACAAAGCCGGTGATGTCAGCGACACCATTAGGGTGGTGCTGCCATTCGTTGCGCCATACCAGCTCCGGTGTCAGGTGATGACAGAAGAAACTGCGGCCATTGGGTACGCGATCGGCGGCCAGCGGAACGGTGCGGAACCGCGCATTTGGCGAGGTGCCGTCGTTGAGTGCCACCGGGCGGAAGAATTCAGCGGGAGGCGATCCGGCGATATTTTGATTTTGCAGATGCTGGTAAACCGCCGCTGAATTCTGCGTTTTCCACACCAGACCGGTCAGACCGAGCGGAGCCTGCCATAAGTCGGTGCGGGTGTGGGCATTACCCGGCTCATAACCGAGCAGTTCGAGATAGTTTTCGCCGAAAATCGCCAGGTGATTGCTCGATCCCAGAGAGTGGTGGCCGCGCGCGGTGAGATGAAATCCTAACCGGCGGAACTGTTGTTCGGAATGATTGAGCTGTTCGGCGACGTTGATCACCACGTGGTCGAGCTGCGGGCGAAGAGACTCAGTCATTGAACGGTTCTCCCAGCGTTAACATCAGACGGTTTGCCCAGGCGAAAAACGCCGTGGACTGCGCTAAATCGACGATCTCCAGTTCGCTCAGACCCTGATCGCGCAGGGCGGCGATGTGCTGAGCAGTGGCGACCGGCGGGGTAGCGGAGAGCGCGGCGGCGAAGTCGATTTCAGCCTGCCAGCGCGGGGACTGGTCTTTGCTGAGAATGCCACCCGGTGCGGTGTCGATCAGACGCTGAACATCGTCGGTTTGCTTTGACAGCTGGCTGGCTTTGCGCGAATGCACCGACGCGCAGAAGATACAGCCGTTGATTTTACTGGCCACGGTGGCGGCCAGTTCACGCTCTTTACGCGGCAGGCCGCCGGAGGTGAAGAAAATGCCTTTGTCGGTCAGAGTGCGCTGTTCCAGCACCGGCAAATTGCGGCCTAACAGACGGAAATAGTCGGAATCGGTATGGCCGAATTTTGCCAAAATCGCCTGCTGGGCTTCATCAAATTCTTCCAGCTTTTTCGCCGGGATCCACGGCTCCCAGCCGAGCTCTTCCTGGGTGAACGCTTGCGGTGCGTCACGGCCATTATGTGTGTTGGGATCGGTGCGCCAGAACGCCGCGCCGACCGGTTTATTGCTGCCGTTTTCCACCGGCTTACCGCCGATCAGCCGGTAGCTGCGCAACGCGCGGCTCTGGAAACTGACGAAGGAAATCAGCTGCGACAGCGTGACAATCGCATCCACCGACCATCCGGCTTTTCTCAGCGCCTGCAAATGTGCGGGCGTGGCACTGGCGGGTTTGAAACTCAGACGTTCACCGTGCGTCAGCGCCGCGTCGAGGCGGGCGGTTTCATCGATATCGGGCAAATCCTGCAAACGCTCGGAATAGTGATTAGTCAGCTGGGAATCACCGTGCCAGCGCGCCACGTTTTGCGCCAAACGCAGACGCTCCGCCAGCGTGAAATCCACGCCATCCTGTTCGGTAAATAACGCGTCGTAGCTGCCCTGCGCATGGCGGGTGGCGGCCTCACGCGTGTCGCGCGCCTGTTTCAGTTCAGACGCCGGGGCGATCTCGGCCAGTTTTTCCAGCAGGTCGGTCGAATAGTCGGTCATTGGATTTCCTTGGAGAAAGTGGTATCGGAGGAAAACGTGGAAACGGCGCGTGACGGCGTGCGGCGAACCCAGCCGAGGGCCGGTGCGACGTGACGGGCGATCAGTTCGATAGAACGCAAAATGTACGGATGTGGCGGATCGATGGAGTGCACCTGAAACGCCAAATCGGTGACGCGGGCCAGCGCGGTATCGGCCTGCAATGAGGCGGTCACCTGCGCTGCCGTGCCGAGATGGACGTCGAACGCGCGGATGTAATCATCGAGCGTATCGCCTTGTACGATTTGCCCGCTGGCACGGTGATTTTCGGCCTGACGGCGCAGGCCTTTTTGCGCCAGCTCACGGGCGTCTTCGCCATTTCCGGTGACGAACGCGGTGCGCGATCCCATGATGCGGGGCGCAACACCGTCAGGCAGTGCGTCGAGATAGGCATCAATGATCGGGTTTTGCAGTTCGTCGAGGCGCAGATCCGGTGCATCCGCCGGTCGTGGCTGGGTGCGCGACAGCATCAGGCCATCGCCGGATTTACCCGCTCGCGCACCACCGTCCACGGAGAATGTCGCCTGCCAGACGCGGTGCGCCAGATGAGGTGCTGCCGGATACAGGCGATTATCGGTGCCCGCCAGTTTTTCACCGCGCCATGCGGTGAGCAGGGTGTGCAGATTACGGGCAAACGCCGCGCCGCGATCCTGACTTTCCAGCCCGAACGGCGGGAAGGACGTTGGCGTGCCGCCGGAACCGAGACCGATCTCCAGCCTCCCGCCACTGAGCAAATCCAGCACGGCGGTGTCTTCGGCCACGCGCAGCGCATTCTCCATCGGCAGCGTAATCACGCCGGTACCGAGGCGAATAAAACGGGTATTTGCCGCCACCTGCGCAAGAAACACCAGCGGCGCGGGCAGGCCGCCTTCGGCTTCGTGGAAATGGTGCTGCGCGACCCACGCGGAATCAAAACCCAGCTGCTCGGCATGAATGATTTGCTCGGTCGCCAGCCGGTAGCGCTCCTGTGCGCTGGTGTTGTCCAAAAGGCGGGTAAAAAATCCAAGACGTTTACTGCTCATAATTTTCCTCTCAGGCGGCGCGATGGCGGCCAGGAATAGCATCAATCAGCTGGCGGGTGTAATCGCTGGATGGCAGCGCAAATACTGCTTCCACTTCGCCGGAATCCACCTGTTGCCCGCGGTTTAACACCGAGACGCTGTGGGAGATTTGCCGGACGGTCGCCAGATCGTGCGAGATAAATAAATAGGTCAGGCCAAGCGAATCCTGAAGTTGTGAAAGCAGCGTGAGGATCTGCGCCTGTACCGTGACATCAAGCGCCGAGGTGGCTTCATCGAGGATCAGCACCTTCGGTTCGAGGATCAGGGCGCGCGCAATGGCCACGCGCTGACGCTGACCGCCGGACAGTTCACGCGGTTTGCGGCTGAGCAATTCCTCCGGCAGCGCCACGCGGCGGGCGATATCCAGCACGCGCTGACGGCGTTCGGCGGACGGAATTTTTTCGAAATTCAGCAACGGCTCTTCGATCACGCTGAATAGCGTTTGTGACGGATCCAGTGAAGCAAACGGATTCTGATACACCAGCTGAATTTTCTTGCGCAGCTGGCGCAGCGGTTCCCCTTTGAGGCGGGTGATGTCTTCGCCGTCGATCAGCACGCGGCCTTTATCCGGTTTCTGAAAACCGAGCAGAATGCGCGCCAGCGTGGTTTTTCCTGAGCCTGATTCGCCGACCAGCGAATGCGTCGTCCCGCGCGGAATGCTGAACGAGACGTTATCCACCGCGCGAAAGGCGGCATGATTTTTACCGCCCAGTGTGAAGTCGTGCGTCACGCCTTCGACCACTAATACCGGTTCGGTGCTCGCTTTACTTTGTGCGCGGTGGCGGCCTGAAAGGGCAGGAACGTCTGCAAACAACTGGCGGGTGTAGTCGCTTTTCGGTGCGCTCAGCACCCCGGCGGTGATGCCCTGTTCCTGCACTTTGCCATGACGGAAAACCAGCAGCCGGTCGGCGCGTTCGGCAGCGATCGCCAGATCGTGCGTGACCAGCAACACGGCGGTGCCGAACTCGCGACGCAGATCGTCGATCAGGTCCAGAATGCGCTTTTGTACCGTCACGTCCAGTGCGCTAGTCGGTTCATCCGCGATGATCAGCGCCGGTTGTAATGCGATGGCAATCGCAATCAGCACGCGCTGTTTCATGCCGCCGGACAGTTCGTGCGGATACTGCTTCGCGCGTTGTTCGGGGTGCGTAAGGCCAACGCGGCTCAGCAGTTCAACCACGCGCTCATCGCGCTGTTTGCGTGGCAGGCGCTGATGGATGTCGAGAATTTCCGCCACCTGTGAGCCGATGGTTTTCACCGGATCGAGTGAACTGGTCGGATCCTGTGGGATCAGGCTGATGCGTGCGCCGCGCAGAGCGTCGAGACGGCGCTGCGACCACTGGCTGATGTCGGTGCCGTTGAGGCGGATTTCGCCCTGATCGATATGGCCGTTTTCCGCCAGCAGGCCGATGATCGCCTGCGCAGTGGTGGTTTTACCGGAGCCCGATTCGCCCACCAGCGCCAGTACTTCTCCGGCGTGAATGGAAAACGACACGTTGTGCACCACCGGTTTGCCATCGTAGGCAATCGACACATTTTCCAGTTCGAGGACGGGCGGGGCGTCATGTTTAAACGTGGCCTGAGCGTTCATCGCGTTCTCCTGCGTAATGACTGGCTGATGCGGTTGGCGGAAAGCACTACCAGCACCACGACGATGCCCGGAAAGGTGGTCAGCCACCAGGCGGTAGAAATGTAGTTACGGCCTTCGGCTATCAGCAGACCCCATTCCGGCGTCGGCGGTGGTGTGCCGTAGCCGAGGAAACTCAGGGTGGAAATTGCCAGTATCGCGCTGCCGAACTGCAACGCCGAGAAGGCGATTACCGAGGTCAGCGAGTTAGGCAAAATATGTCGCCAGAGAATCGAGAAGAATGTGCCGCCGCTGCCATAGGCGGCTTCGACGTAATCGCTGTGGCGCACCAGCACCACTTCGGCGCGGGCAAGGCGGGCGAAGTTGGCGACCGAAGTGACGCCGACGGCAATCGCCGCATGCACCGTGCCGAAGCCGAGCAGGATGATCACGCTCAGCGAGAGCAACAGGCCGGGAATCGAGAGAAGCACGTCATTAATACGCATGACGATGGCGTCAATCACGCCGCCGCTGGCACCGGCCGCCAGCCCTAAGGCGGTGCCGAACACCAGCCCCAGCGCCACTGCGACCAGCGCGCCGGACAGCGAATGCGATGCGCCGTAAACAATGCGCGCGTAGACGTCGCGGCCAAGCTGATCGGTGCCGAGCCAGTGTCCGGCCTGTGGCGCCAGACGTTGCGCACCGGCGATGCCTTCGGTGCCGCTGTAATCGGTAAACCAGCCGGGCGCAATCGCCCAGAGAATGACGGTCGCCATCACCAGCCAGGCTAAAATCAGCGCCGGTTGCAGACGGGCGGTTTTCCAGCGGCGGCGCTGCGTGAGGGGCAAAGACAGGACGCTTTTGCCAAGCGGTAAACTGCTCATGAGGTGGCTCCGGCGGAACGTTTAGCGGATGTTTTCAGACGTGGGTCGAGCAGCGGATAGAGCAGATCGACCAGTAAATTGATGCCGACAAAGGCGGCGGCGGAAATCACTACAATCGCCTGCAATACAGCGACGTCCTGATTATTCACCGCCTGTTGCGTCAGCTGACCCAGACCGTTAAGACCGAACACGGTTTCGGTGATAAGCGCCCCGGCGATCAGTTCGCCAAACAGCAGGCCGGCGATAGTCAGCGCCGGAAGCAGGGCATTACGCGCCACGTGACGCCACAGCACGCCGCTGCGGCTCGCGCCTTTGGCACGGGCGACGGCGACAAACGGTTGTGTCTGAACCTGGTCGATACTGCGGATCAGGATTTGCGCCAGTGGCGCGGAAATCGGCACTGCCAGCGTCGCGATCGGCAAAATCAGCCCGACCCATTCGCCGGGGTTAATCACCGGGATCCAGCGCAGATGGAAGGAGAAAATCTGGATGAGCACAATACCCAGCCAGAAGGTCGGTATGGAAATAAACAGCGACGGCACTGACTGCAACAGGTTTTTTAGCCAGCCGAAGTGCAGCAGGCTGGAGAGAAACGCCAGTGCAAAGGCCACTACGGCGGCCAGTGCAAAGCCAATCAGCGCCAGCCGCAGCGTCGGCGGGAAGTTGGTGCTGAGTAATTCAGTGACCGGTACGCCAGCCTGAATCGAATAACCCAAATCCCCGCGCAGAAAATTGCCCAGAGTGTGCAGATACTGCTGTGGCAGCGGCACATCCGCACCGTAGGCCGCACGCATATCGGCGATCTGCGCCGGGCTTAATCCCATATCCGGGTTCTGGAATTTAATCAGAATCGCGTCGCCCGGCAGCACCTGCAACAGGATGAAGGAGACGGTAAACGCCGCCCACAACACCAGTACAGCCTGACCCAGACGACCGCTCACGTATCGGTTCATCATTCACTCCTGCCTGTTAATGCTTTTCCAGCCATGCGCCGTAGAAGCTCGGACGGCCAACGGCTTCGAAATTCACGCCTTTCAGATACGGCGCACCGGCAAAGACCTGCGGCTCTTCGAAAATTGGAATGATGTAAGCCTGATCGAGCAGGTAGTTCTGCACATCAGCCGTCAGGGCCAGACGTTTTTTCGGATCCACTTCTGCCGAAATAGCGGTCAGCAGGTCATTAAGCTTGTCGTCGCGGAAGCTTCTCACTTTGCTGCTCAGCCCACCTTTTTGCAGCAGCGCATCGCGGTTGGTCGGGTAGAACGAGCTTTTGATGACGTCAGGATCGGCGCGGCCAACTTCGACGACGTTAGCCGGCGTTTTTTCCGGATCCAGGTTATCCGCCACGCGGCTGCCTGCGTCACCGGCCAGAATGTTCAGCTTCGCGCCGACCTGACTCCACTGCTGGGAAACCAGCTGCAACACTTCTTTGTTCTGCGGCTGCGGCAGGGATTCATAAATTGTCAGCGCCAGCGTTTTGCCGTCTTTCTGACGGATGCCATTTGCGCCCGGTTTCCAGCCCGCTTCGTCCAGCAGCTTTTTCGCGAGCGTCGGGTCATAGGTCAGCTTGTGGCTGAGATCGACGTAACCGGCGGCCGTTTTGGCGATGACCGAAGTGGCCTGCGGATAGTTTGGCGAGAAGAGGGTATCGACCACCTGTTTGCTGTTGGTGGCATGCAGCAATGCCTGACGCACTTTGAGATCCGACACCAGCGCGTTATCCGGGCGGAAGGCGATGCCGTCGTTCACGCCTTTGGTCGGCGCGGCATAAATCGGGAAGTTCTGGTCTTTGGCCTGTTTTTCGTCATACGCCTGAACCTGACGGATGAAATCCGCCTGACCTGCCAGCAGCGCGCCGATACGCACGCTGTCTTCGCCGGTGACAATCACTTTGATGCCGTCAAGATTGGCGCGGCCCTGCTGTTTGAGGTTTTTCGGCCCCCAGTTGTACTCTTTACGCGCAGTCAGATCGACTTCGCGCCCGAGGGTTTCTTTACTGACCACAAACGGGCCGGAGCCGATGATGTGCGTCGCATCACCCAGCGCATCAAAATTGCGGTTCAGCGTGCTCAGTGAAACCAGCACCGAGCCAATCGTGGCCGTCCCTTGCAGGAAGCCCGGAGAGGATTTTTTGAAATAGAACTTCACGGTCAGCGGGTCGATCACTTCGCTGTGGTCGTAGTTGTTGATGACTTCAGAGACCGGCAGATGATGCTCTTTGTTGCCCAGACCGTAGGTATCAAAGTTTTTAGCCACCGCATTGGCGTCGAGCGGCGTGCCGTCGGAGAAGGTCACGCCCGGACGCAGTTTGAAGGTGTACTCGGTTTTGTCAGCGTTAAACGTCCAGGATTCGGCGATCCAGGGTTCCACTTCCAGCGTCTGCGGGTTCTGGTAAGTCAGTTTATCGGTGATTTGGTTGAGGATGCCGCCATTCGGGTAGAATCCGCCCGCTGGAGGATAAAGGTTGGTGTGTGCCTGCTGTTCGAGATAAATCAGTGTTCCGCCCTGAACCGGCGCGCCGTCGGCGGCAAATACGGTGGACGTGCTGGTGAGAATAACCCCTAAAGCCAGTGCGCGAGCGATGGCGCTTTTCCGGCGAATGTTTTGCATAAGACGACCCTTTTTATTATTGGCAAGTGAATGACTCCCGCAGCGCGTATAGAACGAAACTGCTGGACCCATAACAAACCAATTTAAAGGGCAGGTGAACGAAGGAAATCTGCATTGCTTAGCTGCAAAACAGGAATGGGGAGGGCAGAAAGAAAAAAACCAGCGGCTAATCCGGACGGGTGGACCGGCTAACCGCTGGCGATCATCAAAAATGATGAGCTAAGGAGAAACTGAGGTCGTCAGTGATCTTTTAATGCAGCTTCTGTGCCAGTTTCTGAAACAGGCAACGTTTTTTCTTTGTTGCTGCGACTCAGGAAGGCATTGAGCAAGATTGCGCCGAATGTCGCCGTGCCGATGCCGCCCATGCTGAAGCCGCCAAGGCTCAGGGTGAAGTTGCCTGCGCCCAGTACCAGCGTCACCGCGACCATGATCAGATTGCCGTTAAGTCCCAGATCCACCTGGTTTTGTACCCAGATACGCGCACCGGCTACCGCAATCAGACCGAACACCACAATTGATGCGCCGCCGAGCACCGGGCCGGGAATGGTGTGGATCAGTGCACCAAATTTGGGCGAGAAGCCCAACACAATGGCAACAACGGCTGCCGCAACGAAAATCAGCGTGGAGTAAATTTTGGTGACCGCCATGACGCCAATGTTTTCTGCGTAGGTAGTGACGCCCGTGCCGCCTGCTGATGCAGAAAGTAACGTCGCCAGACCATCGCCGACAAACGCGCGGCCCATATACGGGTCGAGGTTTTTGCCGGTCATACCTGCAACTGCTTTAATGTGGCCGAGGTTTTCTGCCACCAGAATCACCGCCACCGGCGCTATCATCAGCATGGCGTGGGAGCTGAAGACTGGCGTGGTGATGGTCGGAACGCCGAACCACGGCGCCTGCGCCACGGCGGAGAAATCTACCGGCGCGCCGAGCCCCAGTCCGTTAGTCACCACCATGTAAATCAGGTACGCAGCGATAAGGCCCAGCAGCAACAACAGGCGTTGCACCAGACCGCGGGTGAATACCGCGACAGAGCCGATGCACAGCACGGTCACCACCGCCATCCAGCTGTCAAAAGAAGAGGCTGATACGCTGTTGATGGCGATCGGCGCGAGGTTCAGGCCAATCGCCATCACTACCGCACCCGTCACCACCGGTGGCATCAGACGTTCAATCCAGCGCGTCCCGACGGCCATCACCACAAAGCCTATCAGCGTATAGACCACGCCGCAGGCAATAATCCCGCCGAGTGCCACGCCGATATTGGGGTTCGCGCCGTGGCCGCTGTAACCGGTCACCGCGATCACCAGCCCGACAAACGCCGCGCTGGAGCCGAGATAGCTGGGGACACGTCCGCCGACCACCAGGAAGAACAGCAGGGTGCCGATACCGGACATCAGGATCGCCATATTGGCGTCGAAGCCCATCAGCAGCGGCATCAGTACCGTGGCACCAAACATCGCCACCGTATGCTGCAGCCCCATGACCAGCGTCGGCCCTAACGGCAGCCGCTCCTCCGGGGCGATCACTGCGCCATCTAAATTGCCTTCTCTTTTACGCCAGGTTGGAAAGTAAGTGTTTGCCATGCTGTGTTCCCTAATCAGGTTAAATTAACAGGCAGACTGACGCATCAGCGGGTGATAGCGGCGGTCGAAATACACCAGTCCGTGGCGTTCGTCGTTTCGTCGCAGCGCGACGGCTTCACAGATAAGAATGTCATGGGTGCCAACGCTGGTGACCTGCGTGACTTTGCAGTCAAACGACACCAGTGCGTCGGTGAGGACAGGGGAGCCGGTGGCGAGACGCGCCCATTCGGCAGCGGCAAAACGTTGCTCCATGGGAGTTTTTCCGCCGAACAGGTTGGACAACGACTCATGGCAATCTGCCAGCGTATTCACGCACAGCACCTGATTCTCCTTAAACACCGGGTACACCGAGGCCGAGCGGTTGAGGCATACCAGCAGCGTCGGTGGGGAATCGGTGACGCTGCACACCGCAGAGGCGGTGAATCCGGCACGACCTGCGGGGCCGTCAGTGGTAATGATGTTGACGGCCGAACCGAGGTGCGCCATTGCATCGCGGTACTCTTTTTTCTCAACGGCAGCGATTTCCTCAACGGCGTTGTTCGCAGCAGGTGCAACGGGTAAATCCACGGCATTCAGGGTGGTTTGCATGATCGGGTCCTCAGAGTTCTGTCAGTGACTTACAGCACGCGGCAGGCGCGGTCGAAATCAAGTCGCGGTGCGCGCGGATACACTTTGCTGGTATCGCCGTAACCGATGTTTATTAGAAAATTGGATTTCCAGCCGGTATCCGACAGGAAAGTTTCATCCACTTTGGCATTGTCAAAACCAGACATCGGTCCGGTATCGAGCCCCAGCGAGCGGCAGGCAAGGATCAGATAAGCCGCCTGCAAACTGCTGTTACGAAACGCGGTATCATGCGCCAGCTGCGGGCTGGAGGTGAACCACGAGCGGGCATCGCCGGAGGGAAACAGCTCTGGCAGCAGCTCGTAAAACTCCGGATCCCAGGCGACGATGGCTGTAACCGGCGCGGTTAGGGTTTTTTTCAGATTGCCGCCCGATAACGCCGGTGCCAGTTTCTCTTTGGCTTCCTGACTCTGAATAAATACGATGCGCAGCGGGCTGCAGTTGGCGGAGGTCGGCCCCATGCGCGCCAGATCATAAATTGTTTTCAGCTCTTCGCCGGTGACGGGTTTATTCAGCCAGCCATTGTGGGTGCGGGCTTCGGTGAATAAAGTCGCCAGTGCGCTGGCGGTTAATGCTTCGGCCATGATGTCTCCGTGGGCAGGCGGCTGGACGGGGTGGCCGTGTTTTGCGATGAATGCCGTAGCAGCCAGTCCAGTAAAATAGGGTTAAAGGTATCGGGATCGGTCACGCTCATCGCATGGCCGCCGTACAACATTTGCGTGTGTTCGCCGTTGGGCAGCCGGGCGGCGAGATCGGCGGAACGCATCCACGGCACCAGCAAATCATCTTTACAGCTAAACGCCAGCGTCGGGGCGATCACCTGCCCGAGCGTATCGGTCAGATCGGATGCCATCAGCGCCTGCAAGCGGTGCAGCAGGTTTTCCATCCCCTGAAAATGCGCTACCTGGTGCTGGCGCTCCTCTTGCAACAATTCTTCGTTTTCAGAAAGCCAGTCGCCGGGATACAAAAACAGCGGCTGCGCCTGCACGTAGGCATCGACGCCGCTGTTGAGCAGCAGATTCTGGCGTACTTCAAAGCAGCGGCGGGTCTGGCTGTCGAGTTTTGTCCAGCCGTTGATCACCACCAGGCTTTGCAGCAGCGCCGGATAACGCAGGGCAAGGTGCAGGCCGATAATGCCGCCGAGCGCGTGACCGACCAGATGACAGCGGCTGACGTCCAGCTCGTTGAGCAGCCCGGCCAGTTCGTCCGCCATGTCTTCCATGCGGTAGCCCGCCGGGACGCTGCCCTGACTGACGCCGGTGCCGTGCTGGTCATACACTACCACGCGAAAATGCTCATTCAGCATTGACAGTTGTGGCAGCCAGAAACTGCCTGAACCGCCGAGGCCGGAGGAGAGCACCACGGTTTCGGCATCTGCATTTTTCTTACCTGACACCTTGTAATACATAGGGTTACCTCACGGCTTTCCGATATGGGCAATCGACGCGATTTCAATCAGCGCGCCCGGTTTGACCAGCCCGCACTGAATGCAGAACCGCGCCGGTTTTTCGCCGGGGAAATACTCCGCGTAAACCAGATTCACTGCCGCATAGTTCGCCCAGTCGGTGATGAAAATCGAGTTCATGGTGACGTCATCCATCGTGCCGCCAGCGGTCTCAATCACGCTTTTAATGATCTCCAGCACATGGCGGGTTTGCGCGGCGGCGTCTCCCAGATGCACGACGTTATTGTCTTTATCGAACGGCAGCGTGCCGGAGACATACACCACGCCATCGGCCAGGGTGCCCGGAACAAAGGGCGCCAGCGGAACGCCGGTACCGGCCGGGATAATTGCACTTTTAGGCATACAAATTTTCCTTATCGGCTGTCGGTCAGGCTGCGTTTTGTTCAGATTTATAACCCACCGCATCGCAGAAACTGCGCACGTCAGACACCCAGCCGAAGAAAGTTTCGATGTTATAAATCGCCGCTTTTTGCGCGAATTCCGGGCCTGCCTGATGGGTGGCGTCTTCCAGCACTACGCCGAAATACTCGAGGAAGAAACCGTCACGCAGCGTGGACTCAACGCACACGTTGGTGGCGATGCCGGTGAAGACCAGATGATGAATGCCGTAGCTGCGCAGCAGGCTGTCGAGCTGAGTGTTGAAGAACCCGCTGTAACGCGGTTTTGGCAGCACGATATCGCCCGGCTGCGGCTGGAGTTCATCCACCAAATCGTAATCCCAGTCGCCTTTCGCCAGCAGTTTGCCCATCAGTTCCGGACGCTTACGCATGGTTTTCAGTGCGTTGGATTTGTGGAAGTTCGGTGAACCGGCACCGCCCGCTTCGACGTACTGGTTGTCCCAACCGTTCTGGAAGAAAATCACTTTGATGCCGGCGGCACGCGCGGCGGCAATCGCCACTTTGATGTTGGCAATCACCGGCGCAGTGGCGGAAACGTCAAAACCCGCCAGATCCAGATAGCCGCCCTGCGAGGCGTAGGCATTCTGCATATCCACGACGATGAGCGCCGTTTGCTGCGGCGTGAAGGCGATGGCTTCCGGACGGGCGGTGAGAATGGTTTCATCGCCGCTATTTTTCGGCTCGCGGCGGACAACACTCTGATTTTCCACCGC
Source organism: Rahnella inusitata (assembly GCF_003263515.1). GTDB lineage: Bacteria > Pseudomonadota > Gammaproteobacteria > Enterobacterales > Enterobacteriaceae > Rahnella > Rahnella inusitata. The sequence goes on from NZ_JYDE01000017.1 coordinate 310,322, forward strand.
TTTAGGTTTCTCAAAAACAGTCATTACGCTACCTCTTTCTGTTCTGCCGCGATGTGCTGACGGGTTTTCATTAATGGCTGAATGTAGCGGCCAAAGTTTTCAATGCCTTCGACGAAATCATCGAAGGTCAGCAGAATGCCTTCTGCGCCCGGCACGGTGTCGATTTCATCGAGCATTTTGGCGACGCTGGCGTAAGAACCCACCAGCGTACCCATGTTGATATTGACCGCAGAGGTCGGGTCAGCCATCTGGCGGACGTTGGTGTCAGCACCGGATTTGGTGTCTTTGCTGCTCTGATCGGTGAGCCATGCCAGCGCACCGGCATCGGCGCCGGATTTATACAGCTCCCATTTGGCGCGTGCGGCGGCGTCGGTTTCATCGGCGATAATCATAAACAGCACGTAAGACGAGACGTCCCGGCCTTCGGCTTCGGCGGCGGTTTTCATACGTGCGGCGGTCGGCGCGAAAGCGGTCGGCGTGTTGACGCCTTTGCCGAAGCAGAAGTTGAAGTCAGCGTGTTTAGCAGAGAACGCCATGCCGGCGTCGCTTTGTCCGGCGCAGATGACTTTCATTTCTGCCTGAGGACGCGGGCTGACGCGGCAGTCGTCCATCTTGAAGAACTCGCCGTCGAGCGTGCAGTGGCCGGTGCCCCACAGGTCGCGCAGGACGCTGACGTATTCGGTCAGGTAATCATAGCGGCGGCTGAAATAGTCATCGCCCGGCCACATGCCCATCTGCTCGTATTCGGGTTTCTGCCAGCCGGTAACCACGTTGACGCCGAAACGGCCATTGGAGATGGAGTCAATAGTCGCCGCCATGCGCGCCACGATGGCCGGAGGCATCACCAGCGTCGCGGCGGTGGCGTAGAGCTGGATGCGGGACGTTACGGCGGCCAGACCGGCCATCAGCGTGAACGACTCCATATTGTGTTCCCAGAACTCGGTTTTGCCGCCAAAGCCGCGCAGTTTGATCATCGACAGCGCGAAATCGAAATGGTAGTGCTCGGCTTTTTGCACGATGGTTTTGTTCAGTTCGAAAGTCGGTTTGTACTGCGGCGCGGTTTCAGAAATCAACCAGCCGTTGTTACCGATAGGAATAAAGACGCCGATTTTCATAGCTCACCTCATGACAGATTTTTGAAAATAAGAGATCAAAACAAGGGCTTGCGAAATTCTTTGCGCGGCTTGAGTGCGTCCTGCGGGTTCCGAATTGCACCGGGCTGAAATTTCCTGACGTGAGGACTATTGCAAAGGGGATGCCACTTTTATAATCACCAGGATATTCAGTGGGTTGAAAAATGATTTCGATTTCAGGTGGAGCAAATGGTCTGTTTCAGACCATTTGGTCAAAACAAACTGCACGTTAATCAGGCAGGATTGAACAGAAATGGTGCAAATTTGTTAAATTTATAATCCTTTGTGGTTATGTAGTGTTGGATAACATGTTGCTTTCATCATGCAGATGCATAGCGATAGTCGCTTCTATCCCCATTTGTTATGATTTCCGCCTTGCCGTTTGTCTCAGGGAGACATTGTGAAGCCAATGGTTGAACATCCGCAGCCTGCCGACGGGGGAAGTCACACCCGCAAAGCCGCAGCGAAAGCCCCGACGCGACGCTCGCGCGCCGTGGCCGCCAAGCGTGGCAATATCATGGCGGCGGCGCTGGAATTTTTTTCGCTGTACGGTATTCATGGCACCAGCCTGGATCAGGTCGCCGAGCGCGCCGACGTCTCGAAAACCAATTTGCTGTACTACTTTCCGTCGAAGGAAGATTTGTACATCGCGGTGCTGAAAGGCCTGCTCGATATCTGGCTGGCGCCGCTGAAAGCGTTGCAGTCGGATCAACATCCGCTGGAAGCAATCCGCGAATACATTCGCCTTAAGCTGTGTGTTTCGCGCGACCATCCGCAAGCTTCGCGTCTGTTCTGTCTGGAGATGGTGCAGGGCGCGCCGCTGCTCAGGCAGGAACTCGGCGGCAGCCTGAAAACACTGGTGGAAGATAAATCCGACGTGATCCGCGGCTGGATAAAAGACCAATTAATCGCGCCGGTTGACCCGATGCAGCTGATTTTTATGCTGTGGGCAACGACGCAGCATTACGCGGATTTTGGTGTACAGGTCGAAGCCATCACGGGCAAAACGCTCAACGACCCTGAGTTCTTCGAGCAGACCGTGAGTAACGTACAGCGCATTATTACCGAAGGCATACAGCTTCGGGCTTAAAGAGGTCAGGATGGATTCGGTATCACAATTAGTCTTGGGCGCTGCGGTAGGTATCGCGGTGATGGGTAAACGCGTGCCGGTGTGGAAAGCCGCGCTGGCGGGGGCGGTGTGCGGAACCTTGCCGGATCTCGACGTGTTTTATGACCACGGTGATCCTATCAGCAATATGACGCTGCACCGCACCGAGAGCCACGCGCTGTTTTATCTGACGCTGCTGTCACCGCTGTTAGCCTGGCTGATGGCCAGACTGTTCAGCGCCGGGCAGCATTTCCGGCACTGGTGGGGCTCGGTCTGGCTTGCGCTGATCACCCATCCGTTGCTGGATCTGATGACCGTCTACGGTACGCAGCTTGGCCTGCCGTTCACTAATACGCCCTTTGCGGTCGGCAGCATTTTCATCATCGATCCGCTCTACACCTTGCCGCTGATTATCGGCGTCGGGCTGGCGCTGTATCGTGAACGTCAGCGCGGTATCGTCTGGAACAACGTGCTTTTGGGCGTCAGCTGCCTGTATCTGGCCTGCACCGTGGTGGAACAGCATCAGGTGACGGCGCACGTCGGCGACGAACTTCAACGCCAGAATATCGAAAGTACGCAGGTTCTGGTGACACCCACGCCGCTCAATACATTGGTCTGGCGTGTAGTGGTGATGACCAAAGACAGTTACGGAGAAGGATTCACCTCGTTGCTGCACCCTGATTCGCCGATCCGCTTCCGCTTTTATCCGCGTGGAGAAGCGTTATATGAAGCACACAAAGATAACGCCTTTTTGGCCCGCGTCGCCTGGTTCAGCCACGGCTTCTTCAGCGTAAAACAGCAGGGTAGCCATATTCTGGTCAGCGATTTACGCATGGGGCAGGAGCCAGACTATAGCTTTGTGTTCGATCTCGGCGACATGAAACCCGGCGCACCACCGGAGTTGCCGGTGAAAGTCGCCTCGGCGAGGCCATCGGCGACCAAAATGCTCGAACAGTTCAGGCAGGCGTTAGAGGTGGAGTGAGATAAAGAAAAGGAGCCAAATTTGGCTCCTTTTTTTCATCTGTAATGTGCGGATTTCAGACTCAGGCAGTACGGTGACGGCAACGCAGCCAGTAGCCAATCCCCAGAATAACGAACCACAGCGGCGTGACGATAAGTGCCTGACGGGTATCATCCTGCAAGGTCAGCAGCACCAGTACACCGGCAAAGAAGGCCATACAAACCCAGCACATCAGCTTACCCAGCGGCATTTTATAGATAGATGCTTCGTGCAGCTGTGGGCGTTTACGGCGGTATACCAGATACGAGCAGAGGATGATTGTCCAGACGAACATAAACAAGATGGCTGACACGGTGGTGACCAGCGTAAAGACGGTCATCACGTTCGGGATAAGGTATATCAGCACCACGCCACCGAGCAGGCAGATGCAGGAGAAGGTCAGGCCGTTTGACGGCACCGCGCGTGAAGAGAGTTTGCCGAACGCTTTCGGTGCATTACCTTCCTGCGCCAGGCCGAACAACATGCGGCTGGTGGAGAAAACACCGCTGTTGGCAGAAGACGCTGCCGATGTCAGCACCACAAAGTTAATGATACTCGCCGCTGCCGGCAGACCGGCGAGAACAAATAGCTCAACAAACGGGCTTTTATCCGCGACGACGTGGCTCCACGGCGTGACCGACATGATCATGATTAGCGAGAAAACGTAAAACATGATGATGCGCAGCGGGATGGCGTTGATGGCGCGCGGCAAGGATTTCTGCGGATCTTTGGTCTCAGCCGCGGTGGTCCCGACCAGTTCGATACCGACGAATGCAAACACTGCTATCTGGAAACCGGCAAAAAAGCCGCTGACGCCTTTCGGGAAGAATCCGCCGTCATTCCACAGATTGCTGAAAGAGGCGACGGTACCGGTTGGCGTCTGGAAGTGGGTCAGAACCATCACCAGCCCGGCAATGATTAGCCCGACGATGGCGACGATTTTGATCATCGCGAACCAGAATTCCATCTCACCAAACATTTTTACCGTGGCGAGATTCAGGCTAAGTAACAGTAAAACGCACAGCAAAGAGGCGATCCACTGCGAGAGTCCGGGGAACCAGAACTGGGCGTAAGCGGTGATGGCCACAACGTCGGCAATTCCGGTGACGACCCAGCAGAACCAGTAGGTCCAGCCGGTGAAATATCCCGCCCACGGGCCGAGCAGGTCGGCGGCGAAATCGCTGAAGGATTTGTATTCGAGATTGGACAGCAGGAGTTCGCCCATCGCGCGCATCACGAAAAACAGCATAAAGCCGATGATCATGTACACGAAGATGATAGAAGGACCGGCCAGGCTGATGGTTTTGCCGGATCCCATGAACAGACCCGTGCCGATAGCACCACCAATCGCAATCAGCTGGATGTGCCGGTTGGAGAGATTGCGCCGCAGACCTTCAGCGTTCTCTTCCTCCGGCTGCGTGAGGATTTTTGACTCGTCTTGCATGTTGTATTAATTCCTGTTTTTTTGCTTTTGCGTATGAACTCCGCCATATCGCATTCATTTCAACAAATTAAGATTTGAAACGCGGTTATTTTGACCGGCACGGTGAACGACAGCGACGATCTGTTGATGTAATAGTAATGTTAATTGCGTATTTATTATAACTGGCATGAAAAATGCCAACCGGAAAAATGTATCGTAATTTTTACATCGGGGATAACTGCGTGTTAATTAATCAGGTGAGCGTGAGTAGACAGAGAATAATACCGCGTTTGCTTGTGATGAGCTTCACAATTCTCGATTTGAATAACGGTAAAAAAAGTAGGGATAAGCGTTTGACATCACCGGCCGACAGGCGAATAATCCGTCCCGTTGGGTCGTTAGCTCAGTTGGTAGAGCCGTTGACTCTTAATCAATTGGTCGCTGGTTCGAACCCAGCACGACCCACCAACATTCAATAAATCAAGGTGATAATCTCTACCTTGCCTGATGTCGTTCTGCCTCTTCCGGTTTTTCCTTGATAATGAATATTTGATTTCAACCTCAGTCGAAATTAATGACCATGTTCTGACGAAAATAACGTCGGGGAACCTGCATATATCTGAGCCACTAAGTAAGATTATTTTTAGGTATCGCAATTATTTGCAGAAGGGAAATAGATGAAGGCGGAGCGTCTGGCCTCACAGAATGAGGCCGGAACAGGGTTAAGCGAGTGCGAAGAATTAATACATAATGGTGGTATTCGGTTTATTGCCGTTTTTTAGTTGTTTTTGTACCTGCATGCACAGGCTGAAAATGAGCAGATGGACATGAGTGATAAAGGCGCGTTCTTCAGTGAACTGGCTGCTGCGTAAAACCACCATTTCTGAGCGATTCTGTTTGGCAACCAGCAGCTCAATGCCTTTCTCGCGAAACTCGTCTTCATAGGTCTTTACGATCCCTGCGGGGGCGATAAGTGTGTAGCTGTACATAGATGCTTCCTGAATCTGGTTGAACGTCTCATCGGATAAATCCTAATAAGAGTATCAAATACCAGCGGACGGCGATTAGCAATTCGGGTGGCTGATTTTCATACTAACGTCACAGATTTGTCCCGCTTTTGTCGTCTCCCTTTCGGCCACACGTAACTCTCACCGGTTTTTTGTTGCCCGCGCCGCGCACGCTGCTATCATTCGTGCATAAACTCAGGGAGATAACGATGAAAAAAACACTGGTGGCCTTGGCTGCTCTGCTTTTAGCCGGGTGCGCAAGCAATCCTTATGAACCGACCCTTCAGGTCAAATCCTCTTTCGCTAACGCCAGCACTACGGCGCCGGAAGGGCAGACACACATCAGGTTGCATCGTATCGATCAGTGGTCCACGGTGCCGTTTGAGAAAACCTGTCCGCTGATTGTGATTCTGGACGGCCAGACCGTGGCTTCCCTGCATTTTAATCAGTACGTAGATTTAAATGTGCCTAATGGCTTGCGCAAAATTGATGTCCGTATTGCCTGTGCGCTGACCAAAACCACCGGTTCTATCACCGTAGATGCGAAAGGGCAGAGTATCAGTCTCGAAACCGACCGCAACATTTTTGGCACATATCATATCCGCCCCAAAGCTGGCGAATAACCGGCATAAAAAAATCCGCTTCGGCGGATTTTTTGTTTTTGCTTCTCACGTAGGCACTTAAATATACGGCTTTGACCATTCCAGAATCTGATCGTGTTGCAGCGGACGCGAAAAGTAGAAGCCCTGAACAGAATCACATTGCAACTCTTCCAGACACCGCAGCGTGTCATTATCCTCAACGCCTTCCGCGACGACGTGATAGCTGAGCGCATGCGCCATATCAATCATCGATTTCACAATCACTTTGCTCTTATTGTCACTGCTGATGCCCTGAATCAGCGACTGATCCAGCTTGAGGATATCGGCGGGGATCTTTTGCAGGTAATTCAGATTGCTGTAACCGGAGCCGAAATCATCCAGCGCGATGCTGATCCCCATATGGCGCAGGGCATCCAGAGATGCCACCGCGTGAGGATTATTCATCAGCGTCTGAGTTTCCAGGCATTCAATCTCCAGCATCGACGGTGATACCTGATGCAGGATAAGTGCGGTATGAATACGCTGTACCAGATCCTGTTCAACCAGATTGTTGGCGGTCAGATTGATAGACACCTGAATCTGTGCGCCGCGTTTTTGCCATTCGGCAATCTGCATCACCGCCTGCGTGATAACCCAGTTGGTCAGCGGCGTTATCAGCGGCGTTTTTTCCGCCAGAGGAATAAATTCAGACGGTGAAATGATGCCGAGCGTCGGATGGTGCCAGCGGATCAGCGCTTCAACGCCGTGAAATTTTTTATCGGCCAGACGAATTTTTGGCTGATAAAGAAGATGAAAATCATCACAGGACGCCACCGTAGCCATTAAATCATTAAGCAGATTGAAGGCGCGCAGCTGGATAACATCGGACTCCTGCTGATACGGCATCACCAGCCGGTTGTGGCTGATGGCTTCGTGCAGGGATGACATGCCCTGGCGCATAATGGTTTCAGCGCATTCCGACGTTGAAGAAAAGACGGTGTAACCGGCGTGCAGACGAACGTTAATTGGGATATCACTGGTAATGCTTTGCGAAATTTTAGTGGCGGCGATTTCTAACTGATTAAAAATCGCTTCCTGCTCGTCGAGCGGCCTGATAATGGCGAAACGCCCGAGCATCAGGCTATAGACTTTGTCATTACCCTTAAGCTCCGTGCGTAAAAATGATCCCACGTCTTTCAGAATATTTTCGACTTTGGGAATGCCGATCGCGCGGCCAATATCGTAGGCATAAAGTGTATCGAGCGTGTCGATCAGAATCAGCAAACAGGGCGTGTGGTCTGGGGCTTTAATAAGCGTGGCGATGTCTTCCATCAGGCGCTGGCGGTTCGGCAGGCGCGTGACGATATCGACAAATCCGACTGAGCTGCGTGACTCAATGATGTCGATGACGATAGCGGCGAGATCTGACAGCATCTCGATTTCCTGCACGGAAAAGTCACGTGGCTGATGATCGATCAGACACAAACTGCCGACAGCAAAGCCTTCACGTGTAATCAGCGGCGCACCGGCATAAAAACGCATCCCTTCATCGGCGGTCACCAGCGGATTTTTGCAAAAACGTGGATCCTGTTCGGCATCGGGGACGAGCATCACTGAGGAGGAACGAATCGTATGGTCGCAAAAGGCGATGTCGCGCGCCGTCTGGCTTATCGCCATATTCGTCTTCGATTTAAACCACTGGCGATGTTCATCCACCAGAGTAATTAAACACACCGGGATATCAAAAATCTGCTGGGTAAGGCGGGTAATCAAATCAAGCACTTCGTCCGGATTGCTGTCAGCAATTTTTAATTTTTGCAGCGCCGAAAGCCGTTTTTTTTCGTTTAGATTCAGAACCCTTTTCATTCTGTACGACCTCTGATCGCCAACCTGGACGCGTTTAGTTATGCACTATAACGTGAGTATGATTCGTTTATCATTTTCTTTTTGTCCGTTTTGCGAGGGTTAGTGTCAGTTAGCAAGGCGCAGGAAGTTATCGTTTGCGTACTATGTATTTTACAAGGCAAAGGTATTTCACAACGCAAAGCCTGCAACGATGAATTCTAAGGAGAAACCCATGTTAACCGACCCATCGCAAAAATATCGTCCCTTCCCGCCGGTGAATTTACCCGACCGCCGGTGGCCGGGAAACGTGCTGACGAAGGCACCGCAGTGGTGTTCCAGTGATCTGCGCGATGGTAATCAGGCGCTGGCTGAGCCTATGGACAACGCCCGTAAGCGTCAGTTTTTTGATTTGCTGATCCGCTGTGGTTTCAAGCAGATAGAGGTGGCCTTCCCTTCGGCGTCGCAAACTGATTTTGATTTTGTTCGCGGTCTGATTGACGACAACCTGATCCCTGATGACGTGGTGATTCAGGTGCTGACGCCTTCGCGCCCGGACTTAATCGCGCGCACTTTTGAAGCGCTGAAAGACGTGCCACGCGCCATCGTACATTTATACAACGCCACGGCGCCGGTATTTCGTGAAGTCGTGTTCAATCAGGACAAAGATGCCACGCGCGATCTGGCGGTTCGCGGCGCGCAGCAGATCCGTCAGCTTTGCGAACAATATTCGCAGACGCAGTGGACGTTTGAGTATTCACCGGAAACCTTCTGTTTTACTGAACTGGAGTTCGCACTGGAAGTGTGCGAAGCGGTCGCCGCTGTCTGGGAGCCGGGCAATGCGCGCCCGATGATCATTAATTTGCCAGCGACTGTGGAAGTCAGCACACCGAATATTTATGCCGATCAAATCGAATGGTTCTGCCGTCATTTCAGCCGCCGCGAACAGGTTTCCATCAGCGTACATCCGCATAATGACCGCGGAACCGGCGTAGCTTGCGCTGAACTGGCGATGCTGGCGGGTGCCGACCGGGTGGAAGGCTGTCTGTTTGGCAACGGTGAGCGGACCGGTAATGTGGATATTGTGACACTGGCGCTGAACCTGTATACGCAGGGCGTTTCCCCTGAGCTGGATTTCAGTAATCTGCAGGCCATCGTCGAAGCGGTAGAAGAATGTAACCAGCTACCGGTGCATCCGCGTCATCCATACGCAGGAGAACTGGTGTTTACCGCGTTTTCAGGGTCACATCAGGATGCCATTAAGAAAGGGTTCGCGGCACAGAAAACCTCAGACAATGCTGTCTGGCGCGTGCCCTATCTGCCGCTGGATCCGGCCGATGTGGGGTGCAGCTACGAAGCCGTGATCCGGGTGAACAGCCAGTCGGGAAAAAGCGGTGCCGCATGGCTGCTGGAACAGAATCATGGGCTGAAACTGCCGCGTGGTTTGCAGATCGATTTCAGCAAAGCCGTTCAGCGGGACACCGATTCTCACGGCAAAGAAATGAGCACCAGCGATATCTGGCGACTGTTTCGTCAGCGTTACGGACTGACGGAGCAACCGGTGGTGAAACTGCTGAGTTACGACATCCGCAGCGACGAGCAGAATGTCTGCCATTTCAACGCGCGCATCCGTTATCGCAATGAAGAGCAGCATATTACCGGCAGCGGCAACGGTTTGTTGTCCGGCGCGGTAGATGCGTTGCGCCGCAGTTACGATGTTCAGCTGGAAATCGGCGACTATCATGAACACACGCTGGGGCATCAGAGCCATAGCCGGGCAGTCGCGTACGTGAGTTGTCAGGGGAAATTGGGCGAAACGTGCTACGGCGTGGGTATCGACAGTGATGTCTCCAGCGCCTCGTTGCAGGCGTTGTTTAATGCGGCGAGCGGAATTCTGACTGACTAAAATATTCACTTGGCGAGACGCCCAGTGATCGGCGGAACATCGCACTGAAGGCACTCGGGCTGTCGTAGCCGAGTGCCAGCGCCACATCAATCACCGAATTTCCTGCCGCCAGTTGCTGCAAAGCGTCGAGCAATTTTGCCTGACGGACCCAGTCACTGAAACGCAGTCCGGTCTCGCGCTGAAAGCGACGGGAAAGTGTCCGGCTGCTGATATTCAGCCGCGCAGCGACTTCCTCCAGTTCCCAGGATGCACTTAAATCACGGCAAATCTGTTGGCTAAGCATCAAAAGTTCGGGTTCTTTTGGCTCCGGTAAATACAACGGCAACGTCGGTAACAGACGCAATTCATCGAGCAGTAATTCCATAATGCGTTCGTCACGGCCACCGGGCAAATAACCGGCGGGGATCGTCAGCGAAACCAAAATGAGTTCACGCAGCAGCGGGGAAATTTGTACCACCTGACATTGTGCAGGTAAATCCGCACGTGCCAGAGGATCGACAAACAAGGTGCGGGCTTTAACGCCGCCGATAAAGCGCAGACTGTGTTCGACATAGGCAGGTAACCAGATGCCGCGCCCCGGCGGAACCATCCAGGTGCCGAGCGCGGTATGAACTTCGACAACGCCACACAGGGTGTGGATCAGTTGTGAACAGCTGTGGCTGTGTGCAGGTTCGCTGTCACCGTGCTGATAATCAATTGCCAGCGGTGCAATGGCCTGATCAGGTGCGAGAAAGGGAGAGTGCATGACTCAGTGGTGTTGCTGATTTTTAGCATCTTCAACGGCTTGTTTGGCTTCTTCAGCCGCCTTTTGAATTTCTTCATCGGTCAGTTGTTCAGAGACTTCAAACAATTCAGCCAGCCCGTCGCTGACATGTACGTCGTCTGCTTTACTTTTGTTTTCTTTATTATTTTCGCTCATTACGGTTGTCCTGATGAAATAAGAAGAGGGGATAATTATAGCAGAAATCGTGTAAGGATGCGGGAAAAGGCGGGAGTCCGTCGGGCGACAGACTCCGAAAAAGCATTACTGACGGTAGGCAAATTTGATTTGCTGCAGGGAGTTCCTGAAGATTTCTGCCTGCTGTTCATCTTCCATCTGGGCAGCATATTTTTCCATGTTCAACATGACCTTACCCGCATCCGCCTGACCGATCGCTTTCAGGATCAGGGTCAGGGTGGCTTTCAGGCAGGCAACTTCTGTCGCCAGGGTTTCAACGTTCGCTTCAGTGGTAAAATCGCAGTTACTCATTATTTCTCCTCAGGCAGGCTGCCAGGCAGCGCTCCCGACTTTATACAGTAAAAAGAAGGGGGTATATCAACGGGCTCACCCGAAACGGCCAGGTGCAAAGTGACCGCATTTTAGCATAGTCGGCAGGTTTTAGTGCAGTAGTGCGCGGGGTGCGATCAAAATGGGCTGAATGCTCCGGACATAGAGAGAAAAGAAATCCGATGAGTTAACAGATTTGAAAGTTAGTAAAGAATACTAAACATAATAGGTGACCAGACATTTTCCGTTTAAATGACTAAGGTTATTCTTATAAATGCCGGGACAATTCCTGCTATTGCAAATAATCATTGGGTATATCATAGATATATGGGAGTAATGATTTGCTGTTTTAATCACCTTTTCAGAAAGCCAGTTAATTTACGGGAAAAATACCGACATTGTTATTTTTACAGCAGAAAAGATGTAGCTTGATACAGACCTTATTGTTTGATTCAAAATGCTTTTTTTTTGTATTATTAATACAGGTTATGGCAGTTCTCATTTACATTCAGCAAACTAGTTTTTTGCAGACATTCCTTGGTCAAGCTGCACAGATAGAGTAAAATGTGCGGGCAATAATAAATACTCTGAATTATTGATTTAAAAAACACTGTCCACGTGCGGTAGTGAGGTAAGTTCGTTGATGTTGGCTTCTTATTGCCACCTTCTCTTCTATAAGCTGTCTGCGCACGATATCAATGTTTGACGTGTATGATTGCGTTAAGACAAGCCCGAAGACCCTGACGGTGCGTCGCCCTTATTTTTTGGAGAATTCTCTTTGATAAGCGTTCTTCTTGTTGATGACCACGAATTAGTGCGCGCAGGGATCCGACGCATTCTCGAAGATATCAAAGGCATCAAAGTCGTTGGTGAGGCTCAGTGCGGCGAAGACGCCGTGAAGTGGTGTCGTACCAATGATGTTGATATTGTCCTGATGGATATGAATATGCCGGGTATTGGCGGCCTGGAAGCGACGAAGAAAATCGTGCGTTTCTCGCCGGATATCAAGATCATCATGTTAACTATCTATACTGAAAACCCGCTGCCAGCAAAAGTGATGCAGGCGGGGGCTTCCGGTTATCTGAGTAAAGGTGCTGCACCACAGGAAGTGGTTAACGCCATCCGTTTGGTTGACTCGGGTCAGCGCTATATCGCGTCTGACATCGCTCAGCAAATGGCACTCAGCCAGATTGAGCCTCAGTCTGAAACGCCTTTTGACTCCTTATCTGAGCGTGAATTACAAATCATGCTGATGATTACTAAAGGGCAAAAAGTGAATGAAATTTCAGAACAACTGAACTTGAGCCCAAAGACCGTTAACAGTTATCGTTACAGAATGTTTAGTAAATTAAATATCAGTGGCGATGTCGAGTTAACTCATCTGGCAATCCGACACGGTTTGTTCAACGCGGAGACTTTATCAGGCAGTGAATGATGAGCGTTTCGACCCAAAAGCCTTTCTGAAAACGGTCACCAGCCAGCCGGGCGTCTACAGGATGTATGACGCCAGCGGCACCGTAATCTATGTAGGTAAAGCTAAAGACCTTAAAAAGCGTCTTGCCAGCTATTTTCGCGTTCAGGTTTCCAGCCGTAAAACGGAAACACTGGTCAAAAATATTGCGCAAATCGACGTCACCGTAACTCATACGGAAACCGAAGCGCTTCTCCTCGAACACAACTACATCAAGTTGTATCAGCCACGTTATAACGTGTTGTTGCGCGATGATAAATCCTATCCGCTGATTTTCCTCAGCGCCGATAATCATCCGCGTATTACCGTGCATCGCGGCGCCAAGCACGCTAAAGGTGAATACTTCGGGCCGTTTCCCAACTCCTATGCTGTGCGTGAAACGCTGGCGCTGTTGCAGAAACTTTTCCCAATCCGCCAGTGTGAGAACAGCGTTTACAGCAATCGCTCGCGTCCTTGCCTGCAATATCAGATTGGGCGTTGTCTCGGTCCATGCGTGAAAGGGTTGGTCAGCGAACAGGATTACAAAGATCAGGTGGATTACGTGCGTCTTTTCCTCGAGGGGAAAGATCAGCAGGTGGTCACGCAGTTGGTGAACAGGATGGAAGAGGCCAGCAAGGATTTGCGTTTTGAAGATGCCGGACGCATACGCGATCAAATCCAGGCCGTCCGTCGCGTCACTGAGCGCCAGTTTGTATCGGGTAACAGTGAAGATCTCGACGTTATCGGGGTGGCATTCGAATCCGGCATGGCGTGCTTGCACGTTCTGTTTATTCGTCAGGGCAAAGTGTTGGGCAGCCGCAGTTATTATCCGAAGGTACCGGGCGGCACCGATCTTGGCGAAGTGGTGCAAACTTTTGTCGGGCAGTTCTATTTACAGGGCAGCCAGATGCGCACCTTGCCTGGCGAAATCCTCCTGGACTTCAGCCTGCCGGAAAAAGATCTGCTGGCTGATTCGCTCAGTGAGATTGCCGGGCGCAAAGTGCTGATTCAGAGTAAGCCGCGCGGCGACCGTGCCCGCTACTTGAAGCTGGCGCGTACGAATGCCTCCACGGCCCTGACCACGAAACTGGCGCAGCAGTCGACTATTCATCAGCGTCTGGCAGAACTGGCAAAAACCCTTAATCTTGCGGAAATTAACCGCATGGAATGCTTCGACATCAGCCATACTATGGGCGAGCAAACGGTCGCTTCCTGTGTGGTCTTCGACAATAACGGGCCGGTACGTTCTGAATATCGTCGCTATAACATTGCTGGTATCACGCCGGGGGATGATTATGCGGCCATGAAGCAGGTTCTGACGCGTCGATACAGTAAATCGCTGGATGAGAAAAAAATTCCTGATGTGATTTTTATCGACGGCGGGAAAGGGCAGCTCGGGATGGCGCTGGATGTGTTTCATTCACTGGATGTGACATGGGATAAATCTAAACCTCTGCTGATCGGTATTGCGAAAGGTGCCGATCGTAAAGCAGGGCTTGAAACGTTATTCTTTGTGCCAGAAGGTGAGGGGATTGCCTTGCCGGCGGATTCACCGGCATTGCACGTTATCCAGCATATTCGTGATGATTCGCATAATCATGCGATTACCGGGCACCGTCAGCGTCGTGCCAAAGTGCGCACGACCAGTGCACTCGAAGAGATTGAAGGCGTCGGGCCGAAACGACGTCAGGTATTACTGAAATATATGGGAGGCATTCAGCCATTACTGAATGCCAGCGTCGAGGAAATTGCACAGGTACCAGGTATTTCGACCGCATTAGCAGAAAAGATTCATAATGCGTTGAAACACTAAAGCCGTTGTAGCAACATACTCATAATATCTAAACTGGACAAACAGTTACCTTCGCTATGCAATTTAATATACCGACGTGCCTTACCCTGTTCCGCGTTGCACTGATCCCTTTCTTCGTGCTCGCCTTCTATCTGCCTTACCCATGGGCATCGATGGCTTGCGCGCTCATTTTCGTTTTTGCGGCAATGACTGACTGGCTCGATGGCTACTTAGCGCGGCGCCTGAAGCAAACGACGCGGTTCGGTGCATTCCTTGATCCGGTGGCCGATAAGGTGATGGTGGCGATTGCCCTGGTGTTGGTCGCAGAGTACTTCCACTCCTGGTGGATAACATTACCGGCTGCCACCATGATCGCCCGTGAAATTATCATTTCCGCGCTGCGCGAATGGATGGCTGAAATTGGTAAACGCAGCAGCGTTGCCGTTTCCTGGATTGGTAAGGTCAAAACCACGGCGCAGATGTTATCTCTGGTCGCCTTATTGTGGCGTCCTGACAACATTGTCGTGGGTGTCGGTGTTGTAGCTCTTTACATCGCCGCAGTGCTGACTTTCTGGTCAATGTTCCAGTATTTGAACGCTGCACGCCACGATTTGCTGGAACCCTGATCAAACTGACGTAAAAAACGTCAAACGAGCGAAGGATCCAGATAATTTTATTGACTCATTCTCTCAGGTCAGTAGAATGCAACGCATCGGAAGGCAGACAGCAATGCGCCAGAAGATAGTTAAAAAAATCAGTACGTTCTGATTAAAGCGGGAATAGCTCAGTTGGTAGAGCACGACCTTGCCAAGGTCGGGGTCGCGAGTTCGAGTCTCGTTTCCCGCTCCAAATTTTCTTGAATTGATTTCTTAATCGATTTAAGTGCAAGACAAGTAGTAAGATTTAAGGCGCGTTAACAAAGCGGTTATGTAGCGGATTGCAAATCCGCCTAGTCCGGTTCGACTCCGGAACGCGCCTCCAATTTTCCCGGAGCCCGGGTGGTGGAATCGGTAGACACAAGGGATTTAAAATCCCTCGGCCTTAGGCTGTACGAGTTCAAGTCTCGTCCCGGGTACCATGGGAAAATTAGCAGAATAATCAAAAGCAATAGTGTAGTAATGTCGTTATAGCCACCTTCGGGTGGTTTTTTTATGTCTGAAATTTGCATCAAGAAAGGGTGTTTCTGACATCACGATATTGCAGTTTGCATATAATAAAGGCCACTTCTAAGAGTGGCCTTTATGCTTTTACAGCAACGCCAAATCATATCAGCAATGCAAAAAGTCCCTTTACGGTAATTTCCGGTCTGGGTGTGTGCTGATGTTCAGTGAAAGTGGCGGATTGAGGGCAGATTAAAACAGCCCCGAAGGGCTTTTTTAGGGCTAAATCTCGCCCGATGAATCTGTATTACTCAGTGCCCGGATCGATAAAGGCAGATGGTAGTTCGGTTGGCTGGTGAAAAACGCCTGAAGGGCGACGCGTTTCTTCCGGTCTATCGAAATCTCTTCCATGGTTTTGCGGAAGATACTGTAACGGCCACAGGAAGTGCAGGTCACAGTAACAATTTTCGCCGACATATTTACCGACGTCTTATTCGTGTTTTGACACAACGGACACTCGTCTTGAGCGTTTACAACTGTAGAACTCATAAAACCTCCGGTTTTACTTAGAGCGGCCAGTAGTCTAGCACAAAAAGGCGCCAGTTACTTAATGATAAATAATTTATCAGTGGATTTCAGCCGCGACTACGTGTAGAGAGGCCTCAACTTCCTGAACGCACGAGGAAACCCTTAGTTTGCTCTTCGAACATCCTTTTCTAATGCCCCTCATCAGATACACTTGAGCTATCCCTGGTCACAATGGATTTCATCCAAATATGATTCCTGCTTTGTATAAACGTATTGATGGCAAAAACTACCGGCACATTTATATCGTGGGGGATCTGCACGGTTGTAAGTCCTTACTTGACGAGCAACTGAATATAATGATTTTCAACCCCAGCCTCGATCTGTTGCTGTCGGTTGGCGATCTCGCCGATCGCGGGCCCAACAGCGTCGGTTGCCTGCAACTCATCCATCAGCCCTGGTTTAGCTGCGTGAGAGGCAACCATGAGCAAATGGCGATTGATGCGGTGAACGAGCAAAATATTCCGCGATGGCTGCGTAACGGTGGTGACTGGTTTTATGCGCTGGAAAGCGAAGATCAGGAACAGGTGAAAGCACTGATTCTGGAGGCTGACAGTTTACCGCATGTTATTGAGCTGACGACCCGCGAAGGAAAACGCATCGTGGTGGCGCACGCTGACTACGTTTCAGATGAGTATGTATTTGGAAGGCTCCTGGACAGTTATGAAATCATCTGGAATCGTGATCGAATCAATCACGCGCTGGCCGGACGTTATCAGCCTGTCGCCGGTGCCGATGCTTTTTATTTCGGCCATACGCCGGTTGAAAAAGTGATGCAATTTGCCAATCAACACTACATTGATACTGGCGCGGTATTCGGCGGTTGTCTGACCATACTTCAGTTGCAATAATATCAGACAGGGTGAGGGTTTGCGGTGGATTGCTGGCAAAGGTATAGTGACCGGCTGCGAACCGGAAAGCTGAGATAACATCATGGAAACTAAGCGTGAAGACAGGATCCAGCGTCTTTTGCTGGCGCTAAAAAAGACTGACAAAATCCACCTGAAAGAAGCGTCTTTGCTGCTCGATGTTTCCGAGATGACGATTCGGCGTGATCTGAATGCAGAGCCTGCGCCAGTGATCCTGCTCGGCGGTTATATTGTGATGGATCCTAAGAACAACCCGGCGACGCACTATTTCGTCAGTGAACAAAAAATGAAGCAGGTCGCTGAAAAACGCCGACTGGCCAAATGTGCCGCCAGCCTGATCCTCGATAATGACACCGTCTTTTTCGATTGCGGCACTACCATGCCGTATGTGATTGAAAGTATCCCCGAATCCAGGATTTTCACTGCAATCTGCTATTCGCTTAACACTTTTCTGGCACTTCAGGAGAAACCGCACTGCGATGTCATTTTATGCGGCGGCGCGTTTAAATCCAGCAACAGTATATTCACGCCGATCGGTCGAAGCTGTGAAATCGATTTTATCCGCCCGGCAAAAGCGTTTATTTCCGCCGCGGGTGTCAGCATTGAACATGGGGTAACGTGCTTTAATTTCGATGAATTGCTGATGAAGCATCAGGCGATGGAGCGCTCTGCGCAATGTATTCTGGTGGCCGACAGCAGTAAGTTTGATCAGGTGCGACCGGCGGCAATCGCACCTTTAGCCCGTTTTAACACCCTGGTCAGCGATGCCAAACCGCCACAGGCTTACCTTGATTTTTGCCAGCAGGCTGACATTACACTCAGCGTCTGACCCCTTCAGCGGATAGCCGGGATCTTCTCGACCGACTGATAAAACACCACTTCCCAGATGCCGGTTTTTGAGCCATCACTCAGATAGTGCTCAAAGCAGGCTTTTCCATCCGGCCGGTAATGATTACTGGCCAGCAGCTGGCTGTAAAACTCCCGCCAGGCTTGTTCAAAATTTCCGTCTGTTATGGTGGTGTGATACGCCGCATAGGTGCCACCTGGCAGGGTTTGCAGCGCCAGCCCGTCCGCATCATCGAGAATGAAATTATCCGCGACGCAAACCGAAGGATCCGCGCGCAGCGCTTCAGCGGGTGTGGTATCCGGGTTATCATGAAACCACGTCAGCCATTCGTTATGTGGCTGATGGTGTCGTGCGACCCACTTCGTCAGCTGCTGAAATCCGCTGTGGATTGACTCCTTATATGGCCCGACAACCCGGTAGCTCACCAGTTTTTTTGCCGGTCTTTCGACGATTAATAGTGCCACGATGATCTCCTTTTATCTGACATGAATTGAGATAGTTCCATGATGATAATACTAACGGTACAGATGCCAGCTATAACAGTTCCCCGTTTTGCAGCGGGTAACTGCTCTACGCGCTATAACAGTTGTCATGATAAAATAATGTAATCAGATTGCATTATAGTCGTCACTGCAGCGAGGTTATGGGATGGACGTGATCAAAAATGTATTAAATAGTGAAATTGATCGGATCAACCGTCAGGAAGGCCGTGATGGCAGGGTTCGCATCAACGTTGAGTTCTTTGTGAATCATCCGTGGCTGTGTCTGGCGATGCTGGTCGGGTATATTGCGGTTGGCGTCGTGATGTATGTATCGCCATACATGGGCATTGGCTGGTTTATCGGTTTCACCGCCTTTTTGGTCTTTATGTCAGCGATGCTGTTGCTAGAAATCAAACCGGTATATCGCTATGAAGACATCGGTGTGCTGGATTTACGTGTCTGCTATAACGGCGAATGGTATTTCAGCCGTGAATTATCCGCAGAGGCCGTACAGCAGATTCTCAGTGCCGAAAGCGTAAGTAGTTGGGTGAAAAATCGCATTGAGTCGATTGTACGCAACAAAGGTTTTGTCGATTTTTACGATGTTTACGATCTGGCCCGCCTTGAACACCAGCAACCGGCCTCGATGAATGCTGTACAGTTAGCGCACTAATTCCCCCTTCAACATGGCTTTCGTCCATGACGTCACCCTGCATGCTCTGATAAAATAGCGGCTGGACATACATTACGTGAATGAGTTGTTCATCTGACGAACGAATCACGAGGTATGTTGAGCCGTTACAGGAGCCGCTGTGGAACGAATCAAACTGACTATTCATCATCTGCACAAAATCGTTTCTGATGAAAAACAGGATGCACATGCCGTCGCCCGCATTTATGCTGGTGAAGAGCTGCTGCTGACCGAGACGATGAGCGGGCAGGCCATCCATTTTGATCGCTACATTCACGCCGATAATGACACCGGTGAACCTTTACGGGTGGAATGGGATTGTGACGGAAGTGCAAAGATGTCAGTTTCCCGCGCAGAAGTGTGTCCGTGCTGTGGTGGGGACGCACTTCACGGGTAAGAAAATGCAGAGAGTAAACGCAGAGCAGAGGTGAATGATGAAGTTTATCAACAACGAAGTTGAATACCGTAAATGGATAATGGATGAAATTTTCCAGGCGAGCGCGGTAGGCGAAACCTCTGAGTTTGCCGATCAGGAAGTGGATGATTTTATTTTCGATGCCAGGCCGGTAGCGTATCCGTGCGTGGCGGTGATGATCCAGACGCCGGGAGAGCCGGGCGTTTGCGAACCGCGTTTCGTGTATAAAGAACAGATTTTCGACTGGGCGCACAAGATGGGCTTTGGCTTCGACAGCTAATTGTCGCAGCAATAATCAACGCCAGCCCTGAGTGTCGCTCAGGGCTTTCTCAGGAAGCTTTTACACATTTTTCCTGTCGATTTTCTCTTCACCCCAGAAAAGATGGTCTTCCTTGGTTTTTGCGAAGGCGATAGGCAGCACTTCATCATTGCCTTCTTCCCAAATTTTCTGAGCCAGCGTTTCATCATTTTTGGCCAGCTCAAAAATGGCTTCGGCTATTTCGTGAGAGGTTTCACGCGTGTTGGCCCAGGCTTTGATATTTGACGTCGTCATCCGGTTTTCCTCGTAGGATCTCATGAAATAAGTTCGTAAAAAATGTCGTCATGACACCTTTATATTCACTATAACTATGGTTTCCATAAGCGGTTTATGCAAATCCTGCGGCTTTTCGTCCCAATTCCAGGGGCAGGAAAAGCGTTATCAGGGCACAAAAAAGGCGTCAGATATACGCCGGTCTCGTTTATACTAGAGCCAGTTTCGAACAATTAAGGTGATGAGAATGAGCGACGATATTTTTGATTTTGACATTGATGCTGCATTGGTGTCCGCAGAAGAAAAAGCGGCTGAAAAAGCAGCAGCAGTGCCTGAAGCCGTTCAGGACGAAAGTGACTGTGAAGGCTGCAAAATCTGATTTTGCCCCAAAGTACAGTAAATAAAGAAACCGCTTCGGCGGTTTTTTTGTGTCTGACGTTTGTGGGAAATAACGATTTTTTGTCTGAATCTCCTTTACTGACATAGCGTTGCAACGCATTACGTAAAACCGGTTTCTGACGCAAATGTAAGGATAGCGAAAGGACATTTTTTTTGGGATAAATTCCTATAGAACAGGAAGATAGCTGGCGGTAATTTGTCATCACCTGATAAGCAGGTCGTGAGGTTTCCAATGAAAAAACTGATTCTGATTCTCGCCGTTATGCTTTCCACTGTGCCCGCGCTGGCTCAGGCAAACGTCGAGCTGGGCGTAAATATGCCGGGCCTTTCACTGCACATTGGTGACCGCGATCCCCGTGGATATTATTGGGATGGAGGCGACTGGCGTCCGCCGGGTTGGTGGGATGAACATTACCGTGATGAAGGTCGGGGACACTGGGTCTATTACGAGCCCGAGCCACCGCCGCCACCGCGTCACTGGCATCATGAACACTGGCACGAAGGACCCCCGCCGGGGTACTGGCGTGATGGCCCTCCGGGGCACTGGCGGGAAGGGCCCCCTCCGGGACGCTGGTAATAAAAGCGCAGTAAGTTAGCTCAAGAGAATCATCAAAATTTTGGGAACAGGGTTGGCAGTGGTGATGCGAAAGTATCCCCAATGTCAGTTCTGTTCCTTTTGCGTTTTGTACTTTCGCTCCTGATGGTTACTGCTGTAATTAATTATTATAATGAATATGGATACATAATTTATTCATTATTATTATGAATAAAGGGGTTACCTTTAAATAAAAAATGAATAAACCCAGAAAATAAGGTTTTGAGAGAAATTGCTATTTGCTAACTTCAATTTATATGTTAATTTTCTGTTATGTGAAATTAGCAATGGATGGCTCGAACGCAACGCGTGCCTGATCTCATATTAAGTATTTAAGGAAGATTTTTTATCAGGTGCGTTAGACATTATTTACTGTGAGTTAATCCTATGCACTTGATTAAAAACGATTTTGAATACCGTTCCTGGATGCTTGATGCCTATTTCCGTCAGGATAATATTTTTGGTGACACACTTCTGACCGATGAGGAAATGGATGATTTTCTTTTCGAATCGCGTCCACAGGAATACCCTTGCCTTGGTATGGTGACTCCGTCTAAAACCAATCCTCTGGACAGTGATATTGCTTTTTTTTACCGTAATAATATCAATGACTGGGCAACATCTATGGGGCTTATCAACAGTAAATAGCCTTATTCTTCAGGTATTAAAAAAGCGCTGGCAAGGCGCTTTTTTTGTTTTTAGATCCGCTGAATTAATTTCCGCGAACTTCAACTAACACCGGGCAGGGCGCATGGGCGATCACTTCTGCGCTGACTGAACCTTTCATCATACGTCCAAAGGCCGAGAGCTGACGGTGACCGATGACGATGACCGATGCTTTTATCTTTTCAGCCTCGGCCACCAGCGCTTCGCCAGCAGTACCGACGATCAGGTTTCCTTTAGCGCGGATACCCGCTTCATTCAGCGTTTTCAGCGCATTGCCTACCACTGCGCGGGCGGTGTTTTGCTCTTCCTCCGCCGGTGGATACTCCACGATTTCGCCAGGCACATCGCCGTTCTCTTCCAGCGCATAAGATTCATCAATGCAGCAGGTGACATACACTGTTGACGGATGACCATTCGCCAGCTGCCGGGCAAGATCGACGACGAAAGGGGACTGCTTTGAGCCATCTACGGCCAGCAAAATAACATCAAACATGTGCACTCCTGGGTTAGTTGTTCTGACCGAGCTTACCGATTTCGCCAATCAGCGCATTTTTACACTCGAGCAGCGCGTCACGAATTAGGGCTTCTTTGGCTTTCCGGCGCGAGGTGGGAAAAAGCACTGAAACGGAGTAGCGACCCAGAATGGTATCGATCGCAACGGCCAGCGTCGACACGCCGTCCACGGTCTCACCGTTCTCCATGGAGATGCCGCTTTCGCGGACGTCGGCAATTTTGTTTAGCAGGGAATCGACCGTACGCACCGTCTGTTCGGTGGCGGGTTCAAGCACCTCGCCGACAATAATGCGGATCTCGTCATCGGTTTTAAGCGATAGCAGTGCGCGGCCACCGGAGGTACTGTAAATCGGCAGATTCAGGCCGACTCTCGGTACTACGCGTAACTCACGTTCCGCCACGATGCTGTGAATATTGGCTATCTGGCGGCCACTGGCGCGTCCGAGAGAGACGGTTTCGTCAGTGGATTCGCACAGCTGGCGAAGGAACGGGGAGGCGATGGCTATCACATCGGTGTGTACCGTGGACACCAGTTTCAGCAGCGTCGGACCAAGCCTGACACCCCCGCTGCCTTCGGATCGCACCAGACCTTCTTCGGCAAGTGCGGCCACGATCCTCTGCACGGTGGAGCGCGGCAGGTCGACATCATGGGCGATCGCCCCGAGGCTCATTCCTTGAGGATGTTTTCCCAGCGCATTAAGAATGGATGCGGCGCGCGAAATCACCTGGATCCCACCGCTGCGTTCTTCGTCTCCTGCAATGTCCTGCGCCATCACTTCTCCTTTGTCACCAACGGGTGATCCTTACCGAAATCTATGCTGCCAATGTAATAGCTGGACGGTCTAAAAACAATTTTTAATCACATTGCAATACAGTGCACCGTATTATAGTATTTGCGCTTGTACCACAATGTGGTGCAATGCATCGAAATAAAAGTGATATCGATCGCCACATTGCGATTTCTACCCGCACACCTGCCTTTCCACTATCGCCGCACCTATAAGCGACGTAGTTAACGAGCGACAAGATGAATCATTCAGTCACAACGGCACCTGCCGCGAACGGTGCTGCAATGCCCGTTCCGCCGCCTTTTAATCTGCGGCTGATTATTGGGCTGATCGGCGTATTGATCGCCTCACTGTGCTCCGGCCTGAACGATCGGGTAACGGATATCGCATTGGCCGATGTGCGCGGTGCGCTAAGTATCAGCAGTGACGAGGGATCCTGGTTGATCGGTGTCTATCAGGCGGCGGAAGTGGCGGCGATGATGATTGCACCGTGGTTTGCAATGACGTTTTCACTGCGCCGTTTCACTCTTTTCGTCACCTTCGGATTTTTACTTCTGGCTGCGATCCTCCCTTTCGCGCCCAATTTGCCGGTGTTCATCGCGTTGCGTACTGTTCAGGGCATCTTCGGCGGTGCTTTGCCACCTTTGCTGATGACCGCCGCGCTGCGCTTTATGCCGCCGCATTACAAATTGTATGGCCTGAGTGCCTACGCCCTGACGGCCACCTTCGGCCCGAATATGGCGACGTCGCTGGCAGCACTCTGGACAGATTACGCAGGCTGGCAGTGGGTGTTCTGGCAGGTTATCCCGCCTTGTTTACTGGCGGTCATGATGGTCGGCTACGGCATTCCGCAGGATCCGTTGCGCTTTGAGCGTTTTAAGCAGATGGATAAAGTCGGGATGCTGACAGGATGCAGCGGTATTTCTCTGCTGGTGCTGTCCCTGCAACAAGGGGAGCGTTTGGACTGGTTTAACTCTCCGCTGATCACGATGATGTTTTTTGCTGCGCTGGCGTTGCTGACAATTTTTCTGGTCAACGAATGGCATCACCCTTTGCCGTTATTCAAATTACAGATGCTCAGGCGCCACAATCTGGCTCACGGTTTAATCACGCTGTTTGCGCTGATGTTCCTTTTCTTATCCGGCTCTGCTTTACCGTCGAGCTATATGGAGCAGGTCGGCGGGTTCCGTGCGGTTCAGGTGGGGCCGCTGGCGCTGACCATCGGCCTGCCGCAACTCCTGCTGGCCCCTATGGTGGCCTTTGTACTGACCATGCGCTGGATCGACAGTCGCTGGGTGCTGGCCTGCGGGCTGGGGCTGATCGGTTTTTCCTGCTACTGGGGAACGCACCTGACCAGCGCCTGGGCACGGGACAATTTTTACCTGATTCAGATTATGCAGGCGTTCGGTCAGCCGATGGCCGTGTTACCGATCCTGATGAGTGCGACCAGCGTAGTGCAGCCGCCGGAAGGGCCTTTTGCCTCGGCAATGTTTAATACCACGCGCGGTCTGGGCAGCGTGATGGGCAGCGCCATGCTGGGCGTTTTCGTCAGTCACCGCGAGCAGTTCCATTCCAATGTATTACTCAATCACGCAGGCAGTGTGAGCTATCTGTTGTCACAGCCGTACGGGGGCGGCAGCAGTTTTCTCGCGCCGCTTAACAGCGATGGCTCGGCTATTTCAACGGAAGTGATCACCCAGTTTTCCAGGCTGGTAAAAAAACAGGCACTGGTGCTTGGGCTGGCGGATACCTATCTGGTGATTATCGGTCTGGCGCTGGTACTGATCTTACTGGCCGCAATTTTGCCCAAACGCACGTATCCGCCGCAGTCACTGGTTAACCGCAACTGAAGCACGCTCCACCCAAACAAATGCACGCCACAATAAAAAAGAATGAGAGAAAAGAACCATGATAAAAACATCGCCCGTCCGCCTAAGCTGGCTGATTGCCGCAGTAGTGGTGATATTGCTGATTGTTATCGCTTTCTGGATTTTGGCCGGAGGCACTAAGCCAGAAACGGATGATGCCTTTGTGTCCGCCGATTCCACGCTGGTGGCACCGCGCATTTACGGCACTATTGCCGAGGTGTACGTGCGCGACAATCAGCCGGTTAAAGCCGGGGAGGTAATGGCGCGTATCGATGACCGGGATTATCGCAACGCAGTTCTGACGGCCGAAGCGAATCTGGAAACGGCCAATGCGCAAATGCTGAGCCTCACCGCGCAGCTGGCGAAACAGCAGCAAACCATTTTGCAGGCTCAGGCGCAGGTGAATGCCGACAGCGCGGGTATTTCGTATGCGCGTCAGAGCGCTGACCGCTACAAGCGTTTACTGCAAAACGGTTCGGGCACCGCCGATGCGCGCGATGAATCGGATGCGAATCTGCGGGCCAAACTGGCTACGCAGCAAAGCGATATGGCGGCAGCACAGGCCGCTGAAAAACAGGTCGACGTGCTGAAAGCGGGGCAGGCCGAAGCGAAAGCTGCTATTGATTTAGCGGCGACCGCGCTGGCGCAGGCTAAATTAAATCTCTCCTACACGGAAATCACGGCGCCCGTCGACGGTATTGTCGGGCAACGTTCGCTGCGCATCGGCGGTTATGTTAGCGCCGGCACGCGCGTTTTGGCGGTCGTTCCGCTGCACGATGCCTACATTGTGGCGAATTATCTTGAAACACAGTTAGGCGATGTGAAGCCCGATCAGGCCGTAGAGATCAAAGTCGATGCACTTCCGGGTGTCGTGCTCAAAGGGAAGGTGGACAGTATTTCTCCCGCAACCGGCGTGACGTTTTCCCCGATCTCTGCGGACAATGCGACGGGCAATTACACTAAAGTGGTGCAACGTCTGGCAGTAAAAATCGTGCTTGACCCTCATCAGACCGATACGAATCGTCTTAAAGTGGGCATGTCTGTGATCCCTACTATCAATACCGCATCGCGATAAATCAGGTTTTCAGTCACTTAAACCGATACAAAAAAGGCGACCATGCTTCATTGCATGGTCGCCTTTTTACGTACTGCGCAGTTAAGGGGCGGTTAAGACGCCTGATTTTGCGGCGGGGTAGGGCCGGACGGATTCTTTTTGGTCAACTGCTGCGGTTTGCCTGAGAAAAGGAAGCGCAGGAGCGGAATACGTTTATGCACTTCATAAAGGATGAAGGCGATACCGAATACGAATACCAGACCCAGCCAGAAGCCCATCCAGTCGCTGTGAATTTTTGGCGTGATGAACGCACCGTAAATCAGCGTTAATGGGTGATGAATCAAATAGATGAACAGGGATGAGTTCACCAGATAAGTGATCCACGGTGCCTGGAAGTTCAGCATGTAATGGCTAAAGGAGAACACCACGTTAACCATCAGAATGCCTAACAGCGTCGTAATGATGGCATCAATCTCCATCGAGTAAAGCTGCGGTGTATTCACGTGCTGATTGAACATGTAGGCAGCGAACAGGAAGATGCTGACCACACCCGCAGTGGCAGAAGGCTTGATAAACAGCTCTTTCAACCAGGCGAATTTATACGCAAAGGCGCCAATGATGAAAAAGGGCAGATAAAACAACGTCTGCATCACGATGAAATTAAACGCCCCGTTAGAAAGTAAATCCGGCGCGAAAAGATACAACGCTCTGTTAAAAGCGGCATAAATTAAACCGATAAACAAAAAGAGTATTGAGAGTTTTCCTAAACTATTTGTTCGGTTTTTAATTAATTGAATGCGATTAGTCTTAATTTCTTTTATAAATTTAAAGAGATAAAAACAAATGCTGGTGAGAATAACCAACGTCAATAAGAACCATAAATGAGAGACTAATTCCCAGACGGTGATGTTAATTTTCTGATAGAGGCCCATCGTGCTCCAGTCAGAAAACTTGCTGGTATATTTCATCAGGAAATAAAGCTGTGGCAGCGTGATAAGCGGAAACGCCGCGGCCAGCGGGATGGCAACCCGCTCCAAACGCACCTTCAGCCACTGATGCGATTCATAGCGCTCGTACAGCATATAGGAGAAATAGCCTGATATGACGAAGAACACCTGCATACGGAAGGCGTGGATGACATCATTGAAGATAGTCAGGCCGTGTGAGGGTATGGCACTGTTTACTGCCCAGATATGACTGGAGTAAATCAATGATATATGGAATGGAATACCCAGCAGCATCAAATATGCGCGTATGGAGTCCAAAAAGAACTCACGTTGTGGTTTTTGTGGTTTCATTAGGTTCCCGTTGTATGCAGCTCATCCTAATTTTAGATCGTAATTTGTCTTTAGGGTTATTCATTCAGGTAACCAGAAATGGACGTTGCTGACAATAGTATAACTCCGAAGATAAAACGGGCCTTGTTATAGGACAAGTTTCCATAGCCTGTGTTTCAACGAATTGATATCCTTGTACCCTGTTGCGCTTAAACGGTTCATCAATGGATGAACCATCGACTGCTCAGGTTGTCGGAAACCTGACACTTCCCTTAAAATTGCTACAGCGAATGTGTTAAGCGCGCTTAAAGGAGACAAGGTGTCGGATAAAAATTTTTCCATAGGGTCACGTATGATCAAAGTCCGTTTGCTAAGTGCCGCAGTGTTGATGGCCATGTTCACCTCATCTGCCTGGGCTTTTTCTATTGACGATGTTGCAAAACAAGCGAAAGCATTAGCCGACAAAGGCTACGAAGCGCCAAAAAGCAATTTACCGTCCCAGTTCCGCGACCTCAAATTCGCAGACTACCAACAAATTCAATTCAATCATGACAAAGCGTACTGGAAAGACCAGAACACGCCTTTCAAGCTTGAGTTCTACCACCAGGGGATGTACTTCGACACTCCGGTGAAAATCAATGAAGTGACGGCCAACGCTGTCAAAGAAATCAAATACAGCCCGGATTACTTCAACTTTGGCAACGTCAAACATGACGCTGACTCTGTGAAGAACCTCGGATTTGCCGGTTTCAAAGTGCTTTATCCAATCAATAAAGCAGACAAAAATGATGAAATTATGAGTGTGCTGGGTGCCAGCTACTTCCGTGTCATCGGTAAAGGCCAGGTTTATGGTTTGTCTGCACGTGGTTTGGCTATCGACACCGCGCTGGCTTCCGGCGAAGAATTCCCGCGCTTTCGCGAATTCTGGATTGAACGTCCTAATCCGGATGAAAAACACTTAGTCATTTACGCATTGCTGGATTCTCCGCGTGCGACCGGCGCTTACCGTCTGGATGTATATCCGGGTAAAGAAGCCACTGTCGACGTGCAGTCTCAGGTCTATCTGCGTGACAAAGTGGGCAAACTTGGCGTTGCACCATTGACCAGTATGTTCCTGTTCGGCGCGAACCAGCCTTCTCCGGTGATGAACTATCGCCCGGCGCTGCATGATTCCAATGGTCTGTCTATCCACGCAGGTAACGGTGAATGGATCTGGCGTCCGCTGAACAATCCAAAACATCTGGCCGTCAGCCAGTTCTCCATGGAAAACCCGAAAGGGTTCGGTCTGCTGCAACGCGGCCGTAGTTTCTCCAACTTTGAAGATTTGGACGATCGTTATGATCTGCGTCCAAGCGGTTGGGTAGAAACCAAAGGCGACTGGGGTAAAGGGAAAGTTGAGCTGGTCGAAATTCCGACCGCCGATGAAACCAATGACAACATCGTGGCCTTCTGGACGCCGGATCAGTTACCTGATGCAGGTAAACCGCTGTCTATGAACTATCGTCTGCACTTCTCTATTGAAGAAGACAAATTGCATTCACCGGATCTGGCATGGGTTGAACGTACCATGCGCTCAACCGGTGATGTGAAGCAGTCAAATCTGATCCGTGAGCCAGACGGCAGCGTTGCCTTCCTGGTTGATTTTGTCGGTCCAAATCTGAAAGCCCTGAAAAGCGACACCCCGGTGGCGTCTCAGGTCAGCGTGGGCGACAACGGCGATCTGGTTGAAAACACTGTCCGCTATAATCCGGTAACTAAAGGCTGGCGTCTGACGCTGCGCCTGAAAGTGAAAGATCCGAAGAAAGCGATCGAAATGCGCGCTTCTCTGGCCAATGGCGATAAAACACTGAGTGAAACCTGGAGCTATCAGCTGCCTGCAAATGAATAAGTCAACGCACTCTACTCATGAATATGTAGAAGCTTTGCCGCTTCCTGAAGAACAGAAAGCGGCACTCCTTCAGCAGCTCCCGGCTGCTGAAGGTGAAGCTTTTGCCACCGTGCATCGGCGCTTAGGCGCTGATGACATGGCTTCAGCGGCTGCTGCCGCAGCGGACACCGATGCACCTCTGGCCTCGGTGAAAGCGCGCGTCGGTGCTGGCTGGCCTTACGCACTGGAGAAGGGCTCGCTGGATGAGGTGGATAACGAAGGCCGCACCATCGCGAGCGCTATGCCTCCGGTTAAACGTTCCAGCATGTTCCCTGATGTCTGGCGCACCAACCCGGTAGGGCGTTTTTGGGACAACCTGATGGGGCGCAGCGCGGCCTCACGTCATCGTGCCTCAGAAATGCCGGAGTCCGAAAAACGCTGGCGTCATGCAGGTTCCGTCCGACGTTATATCTTGCTGGCTCTGATGCTGGTGCAAACGGCGATCGCGACCTGGTACATGAAAACCATCCTGCCTTATCAGGGCTGGGCGCTGATTGACCCCGCAGATATGCTGAATCAGGACTGGTTACAGTCGGTGCTGCAACTTCTGCCGTATGTGTTGCAGACGGGGATCCTGGTGCTGTTTGCCATCCTCTTCTGTTGGGTGTCGGCCGGTTTCTGGACCGCACTGATGGGCTTTTTACAATTGCTCATCGGTCGCGATAAATACAGCATCACGGCTTCGACCAAAGGCGATGAGCCGCTGAACCCGAATAACCGCACTGCGCTGATCATGCCGATTTGTAATGAAGACGTGGAGCGCGTTTTCGCGGGTCTTCGTGCAACGTATGAATCTGTAAAAGCAACGGGTGATTTGGATCAGTTCGATATCTATGTCCTGAGCGACAGTTATGACCCGGATATCTGCGTAGCCGAACAGAAAGCCTGGATGGAAGTCTGCCGCGACGTTGATGGTCATGGTCGGATCTTCTACCGCCGCCGCCGCCGCCGTGTGAAACGTAAAAGCGGTAACATCGATGACTGGTGTCGTCGTTGGGGCGGAGAATATGCCTACATGGTTATTCTCGATGCCGACAGCGTCATGAGTGGCGAATGTCTGACCGGTCTGGCGCGTCTGATGGATGCCAACCCGAACGCCGGTATTATCCAGTCTTCGCCGAAAGCGTCAGGCATGGATACGCTGTATGCGCGTTGTCAGCAATTCGCCACCCGCGTCTACGGGCCACTGTTTACCGCCGGTCTGCACTTCTGGCAGTTGGGCGAATCCCACTACTGGGGTCATAACGCTATCATCCGCGTGAAACCGTTCATCGAGCACTGTGCGCTTGCACCGTTGCCGGGTGAAGGTTCGTTTGCCGGTTCCATCATGTCGCATGACTTCGTGGAAGCAGCTCTGATGCGCCGTGCGGGCTGGGGCGTGTGGATTGCTTATGATCTGCCGGGCAGTTATGAGGAATTACCGCCGAACCTGCTGGATGAGCTGAAACGCGACCGCCGCTGGTGTCACGGTAACCTGATGAACTTCCGCCTGTTCCTGGTGAAAGGGATGCACCCGGT
This sequence comes from Rahnella inusitata, assembly GCF_003263515.1. Taxonomy (GTDB): domain Bacteria; phylum Pseudomonadota; class Gammaproteobacteria; order Enterobacterales; family Enterobacteriaceae; genus Rahnella; species Rahnella inusitata. The sequence goes on from NZ_JYDE01000017.1 coordinate 340,957, forward strand.
TCACCGTGCGGTATTCCTGACCGGCGTGATGTCTTATCTGTCTGCTCCGCTGTGGTTTACGTTCCTGGCCCTGTCTACTGCTTTACAGGTAGTGCATACGCTGATGGAACCGCAGTACTTCCTGCAACCGCGCCAGTTATTCCCGGTGTGGCCGCAGTGGCGTCCTGAGCTGGCCATCGCGCTGTTTTCGACCACCATGGTGCTGCTGTTCCTGCCAAAACTGCTGAGTATCGTCCTGATTTGGGCGAAAGGTGCGAAGCAATTCGGCGGCGGTCTGCGTCTGCTGCTTTCCATGTTGCTGGAAATGCTTTTCTCGGTCCTGCTGGCACCTGTGCGTATGTTGTTCCACACCGTATTCGTGGTCAGCGCGTTCCTGGGCTGGGAAGTGGTCTGGAATTCACCGCAGCGTGATGATGATGATACGCCGTGGGGCGAAGCCTTTAAGCGTCACGGTTCTCAGCTGTTGCTGGGTGCTGTCTGGGCCGCCGGTATGGCGTGGCTGGACTTACGCTTCCTGTGGTGGCTGGCGCCTATCGTCTTTTCTCTTATCCTCTCGCCAATCGTGTCGGTGTTGTCAAGCCGTGCAACGCTGGGGATTAAGAGTAAGAGAGCCAAGCTGTTCCTGATCCCGGAAGAGTACGATCCTCCGCGTGAACTGGTGGCGACTGATGAATATCTCAAACTGAACCGTGAACGTAAGTTGCAAAACGGCTTCATGCATGCGGTATTTGATCCGACGTTCAATGCGCTGGCGACAGCTATGGCGACTTCGCGTCACCTGATGCGTGATGCGGTTGAAAATGGCCGTCGTGCTCACCTTGAGCAGGCGTTGAAAACCGGGCCGAAAGATTTAGGTAAGGCCGATCGCCTGATCCTTTTGAGCGATCCGGTACTGATGGCGCGCTTACACTCTGCGGTCTGGACGCAACCGGATCAGCAGGCGTGGAGTGAGCATTACAGTAAATTGCCGCGTAACGTTGAGGCATTCCCTGAAACCCAGACGCTGGAAGTTACACCCGCCTGAGTTGATGTGAAGAGTCAGTAAAGCTAACGGGCAGTATGTGAAAAACATACTGCCCGTTTTTTATGGCAGGAAGTTCAGTGACTCTTTAGGTGCCAGCGTATAAAATTTTACTTTACCTTAACATCGTGGCGCATGGCGACGTGATACGCTGACAGCGCTATTTAGCGCTCCACGGAGTGCTTCCATTGATTCGAATCGACAGGTTGTGTGAGTGATTAATCGGGTAATTTTTCGCGGATGTGTACTGGCATTACTGGCTGGAACGCTGACGGGCTGTGGCAGTATCATCAGCCGGACAGTACCGGGGCAGGGGCATGGCAATCAGTATTATCCCGGCGTGCAATGGGATCTGCGGGATAGCCCGTGGCGTTTTGTTACCGTCATCGACGTACCGCTTTCGATGATCGTCGACACTTTCATGCTGCCGGTTGACGCCCGCCACGGACCTTACGATTAGACGTTAGTCAATATCACGCCCCGGATAATCGTCCTCATCATCCCACTCTTCAGCAGCAGCAGCGCCTTCCTCGGTGTCGGTCTGCGGCTCATGCTGGAATTCTCCTTCATCCCATTCGTACAGCGTCGCTTCTTCCAGCCACTCTTCTTCGAGCTCGATGACGTCATAGTCTTCATCGAAAATGGCCTGAGCGGCAGCACCGCTGCGGAAGGTTAACGCATCAATCGATTCCCCTTCGCCGTTAAGAAACTCCGCCTGCCACATGATGTCGCCATCCTGCATGATGTATTTCTGCAAATTGAACTGATCGGGAAGCGGCTCTTCATCGCCCTGGACCCTGTCCTGTGCGGCTTCGAGAAATTCTTCGCGGGCGGCATCAATAGCTTCTTCAAGCGTTACGTACATGCTCATTGTTGTCTCCTGAGTTGAAATGGGGTAACGGGTAAACAGTTATGGTGTAAATAGCGTTATGAATGAACAGGTAACAACCATCCGCCAGTGAAAACGCTGATTCAATGATTGTTGTCGATAAATCACAGAGTGCAAGTTTTCAGATGAAAAACAGTCTGGCATTCTTCTGCTATTCTGAATTTCCTGGTCATAAACGCTGATGTGAGGGAGTGAATTTACGATGATTTCACGAAATGCAGTGCTGCGGGTGGCGCGCCCGACTGACAATCTTGGGCAAATAGCCCAAATGTATTGTCACGGTTTAGGATTCGAGGTGATTGGCCGCTTCAGCGATCATCAGGGATTTGACGGCGTTCTGGTAGGACATCCGCATCATCATTACCATCTGGAATTTACGCATCATCACGCTTCAACCGCAGGCCGTGCGCCGACACAGGACAACCTGTTGGTCTTTTATATTTCCGAGTCCGACCAATGGAATGCGCAATGTGAAGCGATGCGCCTGGCCGGGTTTACAGAGGTGGCGTCGTTTAACCCCTACTGGGACGAGAACGGCAAAACGTTTGAGGATGTGGATGGATATCGTGTAGTTTTGGCTTCTCGTGACTGGACGGTTTAGACACAAATGTCAGTACTTTCCCTGCTTTGCAAAGGCTCTGAAGGGGGAGGGTAAAGTTTTAGCAAACCGTCTGCGCGGCGTGAAATTGGGGATTACAGTGACCATGAAACTTTCAGCAATAAGGTTACTGTTATGAAGATTATTTCCCGCGCGTTACTTCTGCCGCTGTGCAGCCTCGGCGTGTTATTCAGCGTTGCCAGTACAGCAGCTGAAAATGTACATCCTCAGCCACTGCAGGGCTTACCGCCATTCCACGGAGAAGGCATGCCGCCGCCATTGATGATGGGGTTCTGTCATCCGGGGCAGTTGTTCTGTGCCAGCGTGGCCAGTGATAATCCGACTCAGACTATCCAGAACCTGACATCGGTGCTGCCGGCAACCACGGCCGGTAAGCATTATGAGGTCCGACTGGCGGTCGTTGAAGTCCCTGATGGTCTGCCACCCCGCCCGGAAATGGCGAAGTAAGCGGCTTTCTGTCCCGGCGGCCATGTTTAATCGACCATCGCCTGACGCGGCCGATGTTGCAGACACCACCAGGAGTAGACGGCGTTAAACAGCACCACCAGCGCCGTGACGCAAAATACTGTACGAAACCCGTAACTGGCCGAGACTGCTGCACCCAGCAGCGGGCCGGTGACGTTTCCGACATCACGGAATGACTGGTTGTAGCTGAACACGCGTCCTGCGACCTGATTAGTGCAGTTGTATATCAGCAGGGTCTGTACCGCCGGAAGCAGCGCACCGTCGGTGGCACCGAGCAGGAAGCGCAGAATCCCCAACTGCAACGGCGTTTGCACAAATGCCATCGGGATGAGCAGCAGCACTGATATCCCCATCATTGCCACCAGAATGCGCTCCGGTCCGATTCTGTCCCCCAGTTTACCCAGCCGTGGCGCACTCATTAAAGCCGCCACGCCCGGCACTGATGCAATCATGCCGCTGATAAACGCCAGATTCTGCGTGTTACCCGCCAGCTCCCGCACGTAAAGTGTGAGGATGGGCGCAATCGAGCCGGTCGCCACCTGAATAATCATCGTGGTGACGAACAGGCAAAGGACCAGTTTCGGGTTTTTAAGCGAAGCAAACACCTGCTTACGGTTAAGCATGTCTTTTTTATTCACCGGGACGAACTGTTCGCGGATGCAGTACAGCGTCATCACAAAGCACAGGAACAGCACCGCAGCAGTGATGAAGAAGACCGGACGCAGCCCGTAGCTGTCCGCCAGTAAACCGCCGACCAGCGGCCCGAGGAGTGCGCCACTGACGCCACCGGTTGAAAGCGTGCCCAGTGCCCAGCCACTTTTGTTACGGGGAATTTGAGTGGCAATCAGCGCGTTGGCGTTGGGCACGAAGCCGCCGAGTAAGCCGAGCAGGGCGCGGAGAACGAGGAATTGCCAGATGTTTTGCGCGAATCCCATCAACACCATGACGATCGACATACCGAGTGCAGAGCGCAGCAACATGATTTTGCGTCCCTTGCGGTCGGCAAGCCCACCCCAGAAGGGGGATGCGATGGCGGAAAACAGGAAGGTGATACTGAAGACCAGCCCTGACCACATGTTCAGGGACTCATGGCCGGTTACGCCGAGAGTTTCTACGTACAGCGGCAGGAAAGGCATAATCAGGCTGAAAGCGGCACCGGTAAGAAAGCAGCCGATCCAGGCAACAAACAGATTACGTTTCCAGTTAATGGGTTCTGGTGCTATTTCAGGTTCAGGATCCGGGGTCATAAATTACCGAAAGATAAAGGTCGATTCGCTCTGTCATAGCAGACAGAAACAAGGCAGAGCACAAGTAACAATCAGTCAGATGGATAATTATGCGCCTAATTATCATCCACTTCAATGATGTTAATGAACTGTAACAAGAGGACTAAAATACAGGTATTAAAAAAAAGCGGGGATGCAGGAGATCAATATCAGTGCGGATAGATCACAAGAAAACGGCCAGCAAGGAGGCTGGCCGCGACAGACTCAGAAAGATAAATACCACCGTAGAAATTAACGCAGCGCCGGATTTTTCATCACAGAATAACGGCCGCTGCCAAGGAACATAATCACCAGGCCGCCGAAGAAATACAGCGCTTCGCCTTCCAGACCCCAGGCTCCCACGTCAGTGACGGTGAAGAATTTACCCGCGACCACCAGGAAGACGGCAACAAGAATATTGAATGCCATCACCAGCGCCGCAGGGCGGGTGAAGATCCCCAAAATGATCAGAACGGGGGCAATCACTTCGCCGATATAGGCACCGTAGGCAATGAAACCCGGCAAGCCATCAGCCTGTAACATTTTAGCGATCCAGCCGACACCGTTCTCAATTTTTGCCACGCCGTGGAACAGAATAAGAATACCGAAAGTGAGACGTAACAAAAGCTTACCGAAATCAGGATGGTCGGTGGCGCGGGTAAAAGCAGTGTTCAGTTTAGCCAGCATAATACGTTCCTTTCGAATGAGACTCAGATGTCACGCGGCCCCAAAAAGGGTGGGGTAATCACGTGGGGAAATTATGCTGAGAGTATTGGCCTAAAAGAGAAGAGATAAAATCTGATAACTTTGAAGAAGTCTGTCAAAAAAACTGTTTAAGCAAATCAAAAACAGAGAAACAAACGCCGGTTCAGTGAATGAGAACCGGCAAGCTGTTTAATCTTTTAGTTTTTTATACAGTGAAGACTCGCCCTGCGGACGCGTTTTGAAGCGGCGATGCAGCCACATATATTGTTCCGGAGCCTGACGGATTTCGTTTTCCACCACTTTGTTCATGTAGGTGGCAGCTACAACTTCATCATCCAGTGGGAAGTCAGCGACCTGAGGATGAATGATCATCTCATAGCCTTTGCCACCTTCCAGACGTCGTGGGGTGAACGGAATGATCGCCGGTTTGCCCATACGCGCCAGCAGATAAGTGCCGGTGGTGGTGGCAGCCTTGTCAACGGCAAAAAACGGCACAAAGACGCTGGCACGCGGACCGTAGTCATGGTCCGGGGCGTACCAGATGATGTCGCCTTGCTTGAGGCTGCGGATCATCCCTTTAAGGTCTTTGCGATCCAGCATGCCTTTGTTTGAGCGCATACGGCCTTTGGTCTGGATCCAGTCCATCAGTTTATTGTCGTGCGGACGATAAACGCCCACGCCCGGATTGTGGATGCCGAAAATGCGCGCACCCAGTTCGAGCGTCAGGAAGTGAACGCCGATCAATAACACGCCCTGCTGGTTGTCGCGGGCGCGCTGAATGTGCTCAAGCCCGCTGACGCGAAACCAGCGCTCTATACGCCAGTCAGGCCAGAACCACGCCATGCCGGTTTCAAACAACCCCATGCCAACGGATTCAAAGTTTTTCACCACCATATCTGCCCGCTGTTCAGGGTGCATATCGGGGAAACAGAGTTCGAGATTACGTTGCGCGATTTTGTAGCGTTGTTTCAGAAAGCGCATGGAGAAACGCCCGAGCCCGGTGCCGAGACGATAGATAACCGGATAAGGTAATAAGACCAGCGCGTACAATAAACCCAGACCCATCCAGGTGAGCCAGTAACGTGGGTGCAGTAACGAACGGTTAAATGTTGGTACCTGAGTCATAGAATCTCTGCGTCATTATATTGATGTAGAAAATATATAAGCTCTGTCTAGTGCAGCAGCCCGCTACATAAAAACGGTCACTCCCCATATGGAGTGCGTGTTATGCGTTAATTTCTTGTAGCAAAGTGACATATTGTGGCACTTTTTTTGTATGAGGTGAAAGTTGTCGGCACTAATACCTCATTTTTTGGTATTCACTGCCTGAATGGAAAGCAATGTGCTCTTTTTATGAACGGCGGCCTATAAAAGGCTACAGAGTGGACTTTTCTCTTTCCGACTGAATATCAGCAGAGAACCGGTTTTTGTCAAATAAACGGGCAGCCAAATGGGCTGCCCGAGGGTAAATTTACAAACAGAGATTACTTTGGCAGGAATAAACCTTTTACGCTGTGCGGCTCGCTGCGCCAGTATTGTTTCGGTGCGGTCACTTTGGCGCCAAGTTTGGCGGCGGCGTGCCACGGCCAGCGCGGGTTGTACAGAATCCCGCGCGCCAAAGCGATCATATCCGCCTGACCGGTGCCGATAATCGCTTCAGCCTGTTCAGGCTCGGTAATCAGGCCAACGGCGATCACCGGCATTTTCACGTAACGCTTAATGCCATCGGCGAAAGGTACCTGATAGTTCGGGCCGACGGCGATCTTTTGCTCTGTGCTCAGGCCTCCGCTGGAGACGTGAATGTAGCTACAACCCAGCGCATCCAGCGCTTTGGCCAGCTCGATGGATTGCTCCAGATCCCAGCCGCCTTCCACCCAGTCGGTCGCGGAAATACGCACGCCCACCGGTTTTTCTGCCGGGAAGGCCGCGCGGATTTCTTCGAAGATTTCCAGCAGCAGGCGCATACGGTTCTCCAGCGAACCGCCGTACTGATCGGTACGCTGGTTGGAGAGCGGCGAGAGGAACTGATGTAGCAGATAACCATGCGCACCGTGTAATTCCAGCAGATCAAACCCAAGACGATCGGCGCGGAATACGCTGTCGACGTAAGCTTTTTTCAGGTCTTCGATGCGTTCAAGCGACATCGCCTCGGGGGATTCGGTACCTTCTGCAAATGCCAGCGCAGACGGCGCGACGGTTTGCCAGCCACCGGCGGACTGAGGGATTTGCGCGCCACCATTCCATGGCGCTGCGCACGACGCTTTACGGCCTGCATGGCCGAGTTGCAGGCCGAGTGCCATGTCGCTGTTTTCACGCAGGCCATCAACCAGACCTTTCAGCGCGGTCTCGGTCTCATCATCCCATAGCCCTAAATCCTCGGCAGAAATGCGCCCGACGGATTCCACCGCGGTGGCTTCCAGAATCAGCAAACCTGCCCCCGAGAAGGATAACTGGCCGAGATGAGCGTGATGCCAGGACGTGGCTTTGCCGTTATCTGAGGAGTACTGGCACATTGGGGCGATCACAATGCGGTTTGGCAATGTCAGCTGACCCAGCGAAATCGGTTCAAAAAGCTTGCTCATGTTTCCTGCTCCTGCGAAGGGTTGAATCGTGAATAAATCCCGAAAAATGGATAACACCTAAGCATAGATTATCGTAAATATCCTGGGTGCAAGGAGCAGCAGGTGTTTTTCTGTTGACGAATTTGCAACGGGAGATGTCCTCATTGTTGCTTTAATGTATAATCTTGCCGCTTAAAAGTGACCGATAGTTTAATTCCCCGAAAGACAGGAACGTACACCATGCCAGTGTTACATAACCGTATTTCTAATGAGGAACTGAGGGAGCGCATGCTGGCCGAAACTGAGCCGCGCACCACTGTTTCTTTTTATAAGTATTTCCAGATTGAAGATCCGAAAGCCTTCCGCGATGCCCTTTATATCAGCCTGACGCGTCTGAACGTGTTTGGCAGAATTTACGTGGCGAAAGAAGGGATTAACGCGCAGATAAGCGTCCCGCAAAGCCGGTTCGATGCGTTCAAAACTGAGCTATTTTCCAGCCATCCGGCGCTGGATCAAATTCGTCTGAACGTTGCCCTTGAAGACGATGGCAAATCGTTCTGGGTGCTGCGCCTGAAAGTGCGTGACCGCATTGTGGCGGACGGTATCGACGACGAAAGCTTTGACCCGTCCAATATCGGTGAGTACCTGAAAGCTGAGCAGGTCAACGCGATGATTGACGATCCGGACACGCTGTTTGTCGATATGCGTAATCACTACGAATACGAAGTAGGGCATTTCGACAAAGCGATCGAAGTGCCATCGGACACTTTCCGCGATCAGCTGCCAATGGCCGTTGATATGCTGAAAGAAGACAAAGAAAAGAAAATTGTCATGTACTGCACTGGCGGGATCCGCTGTGAAAAAGCCAGCGCTTACATGCTGCACAACGGGTTTAAAAATGTGTATCACGTCGAAGGCGGCATTATTGAATATGCGCGCCGGGCGAAAGAGCAAGGTTTGCCGGTTAAATTTAAAGGCAAGAATTTTGTCTTTGATGAGCGCATGGGCGAACGTATTTCTGATGACGTGATCGCGCATTGTCACCAGTGCGGCACCGCGTGTGATAACCATACCAACTGCAAAAACGACGGCTGCCACTTGTTGTTTATTCAGTGCCCAAGCTGTGCGGCGAAGTTTGACGGTTGTTGCAGTGAAATCTGTATGACAGAGCTGAAACTGCCGGTCGAAGAACAGCGCGCGCTGCGTGCCGGGCGTGAAAATGGTATCAAGATTTTCAACAAGTCCAAAGGCCTGTTGCAAACCACCATGCATATTCCTGCGCCAGAAAACGACTGATCCGTTTTCAGGATGTAAAAAAGCCCTGACTGGCCTCGCCATTCAGGGCTTTTTCTTTGCCGGCAGGAATTACTTCTCCCGGACGCCTTCAACAGAAATGATCAGCTCAACATCCTGAGAGGCCGGGCCCAAATCGGTTGTGATGCCGTAATCTTTCAGCGCGATGGTGCCAGCGGCTTCAAAGCCCGCACGGTAACCGCCCCATGGATCTTTACCCTGACCCAGCAGTTTCGCCTGTAACGTCAGCGGTTTGGTGACGCCGTTTAGCGTGAAATCTCCGGTCACTGCCAGGTTCTCGCCCTCTTTTTTCACAGATGTCGAGGTGAAAGTGGCCTGCGGATGTTTACCGACGTTGAGGAATTCTGCGCTGCGCAGGTGTTTGTCGCGCTCAGCGTGATTGGTAAATACGCTGGTGGTGTTAATGGTGACGTTGACTTTATCGGCAGAGGGATCTTTTTCATCAAAGGTGAAACCACCGTCGAAATCATTAAAGCTGCCGTACAGCCAGCTGTAGCCTAAGTGCTTGATACGAAATTCGATAAAGGCGTGCTGGCCCTCTTTGTCGATTTTATAATTTGCTGCGCTGGCGGATCCGGCAGCCAGTAACAGCGATGCCAGCGTCAGGCCCAGTGTGGTTTTTTTCAACATGATGATTCTCCATTGTCCATAAAGTGAAGAGCAGAAAGTGAAACGGATCAGCGACCCAGCATGCGTGTCAGGGTGCTGTCCCGGTCAATGAAATGATGTTTAAGCGCCGCAAGCGCATGTAAGGCGGAAACGATCACAATGCCCCACGCCATCCATAAATGAACTGTTCCGGCAATGTCCGCCTGCTGGTTCAATCCGAAGAGCGTGGCAGGGATATCAAACCAGCCAAACACACTTACCGGCTGGCCCTCTGCCGTGGAAATCAGATAGCCGCTGATCAAAATGCCGAACAGTCCGGCAAACAGCAGCAGGTGCGCCAGCCACGCGCCGAGGCGGGTTTTCGCGCTGTAACTGCTGAGCGGTTTCGGCGGCGGGGAAATAAACCGCCATGCCAGCCGGAATACCATGGCGGTGAAAACCAATATGCCGATACTTTTATGTAATTCCGGCGCACGGTGATACCAGGTGTCGTAATAACCTAATCCCACCATCCACAGGCCCAGCGCGAATAATCCGTAAACGGCCAGCGCGACTGCCCAATGAATCACAACGGAAATATTGCCAAAGCGAACAGGCGTATTTTTCCACAGCATAAAAGACATCTCACTCAATTAGATATTTTCGAAAGCTAAACATTTTGAAACATCTTGGCAATATTTAATTTTCAAAAGTGTCGATTAATTTCACTTGTTCATTAAATTTGATGATAATAACCTTGGCTTGTTCAGTCATTTAGTCTTATTCCGCAAATCATATAAGTAATAACTGGCAACGCAGAGCTGGCAAGGGTTTGTAAGTATTTGTCATGGCGGGTAAAGATGATTCCAGTTCTAAAAATTTGAGTAAATAAATGTGGTTTCATCTGTGATTAATGATTTTCGATGATTTTTTTGCGTTGTGATTCAGAGGAGCGAAAATTCTTATATATAAGTTTACTGATATTCCTAAAGTCTAAATATTTCCTAAATAAAACGTAAAGAAAATTAAGGGTGGCGGTTCAGGTGATCGAGATCAGGTTACTGCATATTTCCGCAATTATACTTGCGGGAAAATTCTGTTAGGAATTTCTTTATATTCTTATATCCGATGTCTGCCGTTGCTTGCGCGCTCTTTTCCATCAGGGCAGGCATCCGACATCACACGGAGAGTGACACTATGATGATCCCCGCATTTCGCCGCCCGGCAACGGGCACCCGCTTTAACGCTATTGCCGCAATACTGGCTTTTGTTCTGCTTTATTCAGACGACGTGATTGCTCAGCCTGTCCCTGCGGTCGGCACCGTCACCATTGCTACCCAAACTGACGGCGTCAGCCGCACTTATCTTGGGCGACTTGAAGCCGTACAGTCGGTCAATGTGGTCAGCCGCACCGAAGGGTTTATTGCAAGACGCGCCTTTGAAGAAGGCCAGTTTGTTAATGCGGGTGACCTGCTGTATGAAATCGAACCTGCTTTGCATAAATCGGCTGTTGCTCAGGCGAAAGCGCAACTCGACAGCGCAAACGCGACCGCACGCCACGCACAAACGCATCTGAACCGCATCCAGCGTCTGGGCGATGCCCGTACGGTCAGTCAGTCTGACGTTGATGCCGCCCTCGCTGCGAGGGACACTGCCCGCGCAGCCGTCGCACAAGCGCAAGCCGCGCTGAAAACGCAGGAGCTGCAGCTTAGCTATACGCGCATCACCGCGCCGATTTCCGGGCGCATCGGCGTCAGCCATTTTCACACCGGCAGTCTGGTGAATCCGGCGAGCGGTACGCTGACTGAAATCGTTCAGCTTGACCCGGTTCGCGTAGTGATTTCCGTCAATGAGCGCGATTTTCTCAGCGCCAGCCAGAACACCGGTTCATTAGAAGAGGCGATGTCTGAGAAAAACATGGCGCTGTCTTTGCGCTTATCAGACGGGTCGCCTTATATGACTGTGCCTGCGTTTGAATCGCTGGGTAACCGTATTGATGCGCAGACCGGCACCGTGGCGGTCAGGCTGACGGTGGCGAATCCACAACATCGCTTACTGCCCGGCGGCACCGTCAATGTGCTGGCGCAGCCGCGCTCTGATGCCCATCTTCCGGTCGTGCCAGCCAATGCGTTACAACAAAATGAGTCCGGTCACTTTGTTCTGCTGGTCAATGCACAGCAGCAGGTTGAAGCGCGGGCGGTACGCCTCGGGGGCCAAACGTCTCAGGGCTATTTCGTGCTGGAAGGTTTAAAGGGCGGAGATCTCGTGGTGACGGAAGGTCTGCAATGGATCCAGCCGGGAATGAAAGTGACGACGCGGGACGCACAGGGCGTTTCAACGGCTCAGACAACAAAACGTTAAGGAACGACGATGCTCCAGCAATTTATCAAGCGACCCCGTTTTGCGATAGTTATCGCGCTGGTCACCGCCCTGATTGGTGCGGTAGCGCTCAAAGTCATCCCGGTCGAACAGTATCCAGATATCACGCCGCCGGTGGTTTCCGTCAGTGCGATTTATCCGGGCGCGAGTGCGAGGGATGTTGCGGAATCCGTTGCCGCGCCGATTGAGGCGCAGGTGAACGGTGTCAGCAATATGCTGTATATGTCATCAAACAGCGGCAATAACGGCAGCTATTCCCTCAATATCACCTTTGCCAGCGGCACCGATCCGGATACTGCTGCGGTGGAAGTGCAAAACCGTATTTCTCAGGTTAGCGCGAAGTTGCCTGCCGAGGTGCTTAACACCGGCGTATCTGTGCGTAAACAGGCATCTAATATTTTGATGGGCATCAGTCTGCTTTCGCCAAAAAATACGCACGACATGTTGTTTATCAGCAACTTTGCCAGCATCCAGCTACGTGACGCGCTGGCGCGTATTGACGGGGTAGGCGACGTACAGGTTTTTGGTTCGCGTGACTACAGCATGCGTATCTGGCTTGATCCGCGAAAAATGGAAGCGCTAAATGTCAGCAGCACGGAGATCAGTGCCGCGATCCAAAGCCAAAACGTGCAGGCGGCGGCCGGACAAATCGGCGCATCACCCAGTCCGTCGATGCAGCAGCAAACCCTGACCATCAGTGGTGCCGGACGTCTCAGCTCGCCCGAGGAGTTCTCCAACATCATCGTGCGTAAGAATGAGCACGGTGGCACGGTTCGTCTGCGCGACGTCGCCCGTATTGAACTGGGGGCGCAGGATTATCAGGTCAACGCGACGCTCAATCAGACGCCTTCCGCGTTTCTTTCGGTCTATCCCGCGCCGGGCGCCAATGCGCTTAACGTGGCCAATGCCGTACGCGAAGAAATGACGCGTCAGGCGCGCTATTTCCCGGACGATCTCAATTACGAAATTAAGTTCGACTCGACTCAGTTCGTCAGCGCCACGCTGGATGAAATCGTGGTATCTCTTGCCCTGACGTTCCTGGTCGTTCTGACAATTGTTTTCCTGTTTCTGCAAAGTGCGCGCGCCACGTTTATCGTCGCACTGACCATTCCCGTTTCTTTGCTCGGCACTTTTGCGGTGCTCTACGCGTTCGGTTATTCCGCCAATACGCTGAGTCTGTTCGCGATTATTCTGGCGCTGACGGTCGTGGTCGATGATGCCATCGTGGTGGTCGAAAACGTCGAGCGCCTGATGACCGAAGACCCGTCACTCGGGCGCGTGGCCGCCACCCGCAAGGCGCTGAAGCAAATCGCCGGGCCGGTCATCGCCACCACCGTAGTGTTAATGGCGGTCTTCGTTCCCATCGCCGTACTGCCGGGCATCACCGGCGCATTATACCGTCAATTTGCCGTCACACTCTCAGCGGCAGTGATCCTCTCCAGCATCAACGCATTAACGCTGACCCCCGCGTTGTGCGCGACTTTATTGAAACCTCGTCCTGAAAAACCTGTGCGAGTGTTCAGCGCGTTCAATCGCGGGCTGGATACCGTGCGTGATCTCTATGTGACCGCCACACGTGGCCTCGGCAAGCATGCACTGACCAGCGTGATCACTGTTATAGCCCTCGTGGGAGCATGCGTCTGGGGCTACTCGAGCTTGCCGAAATCTTTCCTGCCGGATGAAGATCAGGGCTACTTCTTTGTGAATGTGCAACTGCCTGATGGCGCATCACTGGGGAGAACTGATGCGGTTCTCGGGCAAATGCAGACGCTGCTGGAAAACGATCCGGCGGTTGACGACGTGATTGCCATCAGTGGTTTCAGCCTGCTGAGCGGCGGCAGTGCGCCAAACTCGGCGTTCGGGATTGTGCTGCTGAAACCCTGGGGGGAGCGCAGCAGCGTGGACCAGGTGATTGGTCGCCTGCAACCGGCGATGGCCGGGATCCCTTCGGCGATGATCATGGCGATCAATCCGCCCGCTATTTCCGGGCTGGGTACTGCCTCCGGGCTTGATCTGCGCCTGCAGGCATTACAGGGGCAATCCCCGCAGGAACTGGCGGCAACCGGTCAGGCGCTGATTATGGCAGCCAATCAGGATCCGCAACTGAGCCGCGTATTCACCACCTTCAGCGCATCAGTACCGGAGATTGCCCTGAGCGTCGATCGCGACCGTGCCGCACAGTTGCAGGTGCCGGTCAGCCGCATCTTCGGCACGTTGCAGACTTCGCTGGGCGGCGTGAACGTCAGTGATTTCATCATCAATAACCGTCTGTTCAATGTGCAGATGCAAAATGAAATGGAAGATCGGCAGCGCGCGGATCAGATTTCAACCCTCAGTGTGCGCAGTGATAATGGTTCGCTGGTCAGCATGGGCAAACTTGTCGATCTCACTCCATCGCTCGGCGCGCCGTTTATCACTCAATACAACCAGTTCCCGTCGCTGGCCATCAGCGGTTCGGCGGCGCCGGGCGTAAGTTCCGGTGAAGCGATGGTTCAGATGGAACATATTCTGAGCGAAAAACTCCCGGCTGGTTATGGTTATGAATGGACAGGAATGTCGTTACAGGAAATTCAGGCTGGCGGTCAGGCAATCCTGATATATGCCGCAGCGCTGTTGTTTGCTTATCTGTTCCTGGTAGCACAATACGAAAGCTGGAGTATCCCGATGGTGGTGATGATTTCAGTTATCTTCGCCGTATTTGGTGCAATCGGCGGATTGCATCTGGCCGGGCTGAGCAACGACGTGTACGCACAAATCGGCATGGTGTTGCTGATAGGGCTGGCGGCGAAGAATGCCATATTGATTGTCGAATTCTCGAAAGCGCGACGTGAAGAAGGGGCGTCGGTCCGTGAAGCGGCGGCGGACGGCGCGAAGCAGCGTTTTCGTGCGGTGATGATGACGGCGATTTCCTTTATTCTTGGCGTTCTGCCGTTGGTGCTGGCCTCCGGTGCCGGCGCAATGAGCCGCCACATCATCGGGGTTACGGTCTTCAGCGGGATGTTGCTGTCAACGACGGCGGGGATCTTGTTTATCCCGGCGCTGTATGTGCATATTCAGCGTTTACGTGAATGGGTGAAATCACGTTAATTTGCTGCCAGCGATCATCATCAGGAGACAATCATGCGAAAGACCATAGTGACTAATCAGGGACTGAAAATCGTGGTGATGATGGCCATGCTGGTCGTTATTTTCGCGGGTATCAAGTCAGCCGCTGACATTATCGTTCCGTTCATTCTGGCGCTGTTTCTGGCTTTCGTCCTGAATCCGTTAATTGTCTTACTGGAGAAAGTGCGAGTGCCGCGTGCACTCGCGGTGATGCTGGTGGCGACGGTGGTGATTTGCGTGATGGTGTTTCTCACCTCAACGTTGCTGGTGACGCTCAATGAATTTGCCCGCACATTGCCGCAGTATCGCGGCATCATCGTTGAGAAATTGCGGCAGTACGACGCCTATTTTCCACAAGGTGAACTGACCTTCACGCCGGAACAGTTGGCCGGGTATATCGACCCGGCCGCGACGCTGAATCTGGTGAGTAAGCTGATAAGTTATCTCTCGAATGCCATGGCCGGGTTGTTTTTATTGCTGATGACGGTCGCCTTCATGCTGCTGGAGGTCACGCAACTGCCGTACAAAATCGAGCAACTCTCCGACGATCCGGGAAAAGGGATGGCGAACGTTCAGCGCGCGCTGGACAGCGTTACGCGCTATCTGGTGATCAAAACTCTGATAAGTGTCGTCACCGGGCTTGCCGTATGGGCGTTGCTGGCATTTATCGGCGTCCGTTTTGCCTTCCTGTGGGGCATGCTGGCTTTCGCGCTGAACTACATTCCTAACATAGGCTCATTCATTGCGGCCATTCCGCCAATTATTCAGACCTTCCTGTTTAACGGCGTGAGTGACGGAATAATGGTGACTGGCGGTTATATCCTGATCAACGTGATTTTCGGCAGCATTATCGACCCAAAAATTCTCGGGCGAGGGCTGGGGTTATCGACGCTGGTGGTGTTTATTTCGCTGATATTCTGGGGATGGCTGATGGGGCCGGTGGGCATGTTACTGTCGGTTCCTCTGACGATTGTGCTTAAAATCGCCCTGGAGCCCACCGCAGCAGGGCACAAAATTGCTATCCTGCTCGGCGATGGAACGCCTCATCGTTAGGCTTTGTTCTGCTCTTCGATATCCTGCGCCAGTGCTTCAATGCTGCGTAGCGAGGCCATTAACTGCTGGCGGGCATGAGAGTCTAAGCCATCAAACAACCGGTCGATTGCCGCCTGTTTGGGTTTTTTTACCTGCTCCAGCGCCTGTTTACCGGCTTCGGTAAGCTCAAGCAGCTGCGAACGACGGTCAGTGGGATGGCGTTTACGGATAAGCAGACCGTCCCGATCCATTGCATCAATGGCGTCAGTAATGGTTCTCGGTGATTGCTGGAGCACATGCGCAAGTTCACCCGGACGGCAGGTTCCCTCGTGTGCGATGGCGGTCAATAACTTACCACGGGCAAGCGAAAGTCCCTGAGCGGACATCGCAGCATCGACCTGCTTACGCATGAGACGAATCACAGAGAGCAATGTTTCCGTGATTTCTGTGGGGGATACTTCGCTTCTATCAATTACATTCATTTTATGAGGCTCCTCAAAATGAGGCTGGTAATCGTGAAGTCATTGTAGGCTTCTGGATTGAGAGTGCAACCGCAGGAGGCGGAAGAGCCGTTGTTGAAGAGTGCAGAAGGGTTTGCGAATAAAAAAAACCTGAGCAATCAGGGCATTTTCAGATGTGGGCCTTATAAATCATCAAAAGGTCATCTTTTATTTGGCGACTCATTGGTGTGGCAGAAATGTCATCAATAGGCCAGAAAAGATACTTGATCAAATTATAAATGAAACAGAACTCTAGCCGGTTACGTACTTTTATTTTCTGCGCCAGATGTCGTTTATGAACATACACCGTACGGCTGCTGATATTCAATTTCCTGGCGATACGATAGTTGGGCATTTCAGACATCCAGTAGTTCATCACCAGAATTTCCTGATCGCTGAACAACATTCTCGGCAGCCCGGCATTATTTCCCGGCATGTATGATTCAGGTGTTAATGCAATGTTCTGCAACAATGACGTCAGTGATTGTTTATTGAGAATAAAGACCTCGCGGGTAATCGAAATCGGCTCTTCGCAATCGGGATAGTTGGCATCGATGTAACAGTAAATACGGGCTGTGTGGCGGTATTCAAAGAAAGCTTTCAACTCCTCAGATAATTCTGCGCTATGACAATATTGTGTCATGTTAACGAGAATCACATCAGGTTGGAATTCATGAAGAGATTTTAGTGACTTGGGTATATTCACGGAATCTATAATGTCGAGATTATTATTCTCAATAAGATAAGAATAGATGCCTAAGCGTGTGAATCCACAGGGTTCTATAATTGATAGTTTCATATTACATCCTTGTTGTGCGTATCATTACGCGATAGAAAGCACTCCTGTGATTTCTTAGGCTAGCATATGTTTTTTTCTATAATGCTGTCAATTCGGAAATACCAGTCTATTGATCTGGTTCAAAGCGAAATTAACCCATTGCCACTGAAAAAAGAAACACCGTCGGCAGAATATAGACGACGGTGAGATTTTTTACATTACTTGAAGCGGGAAAGCGAAAAGGGCTTCAGATTAAAGGAGATAGGAAGATTGTTAGCGAATTGAGCAACAATTTCGCCCAAAACACTGGCGAACTTGAAACCATGTCCGCTAAGTCCGGAAATCACCAGGGTATTTTCCCGGTCAGGTAACGTATCGATGATGAAGTCTTCATCTTCGGTCATGTCGTAAGTGCACGACGCGCCGCGAAGATTAACGCCCACCCCCGGCAGGAAGTGGCGGAAAAAGTTAAACGATTCCGTTCCGTCCTGACTAAAACCACCATAGGGTTTACGCTCTTGCGGTTCAGTGATCCACTGGCCACCATTATGCTTACCGAGTTTTAGTGCGTCTTTTACCGACGGGAAGCCGTAATATTGTTCACCTTGCATCGTCTCCAGCGTGAACGCCGGGAAATGATTCTCTTCGCTGTAGCGTCCATCGGCATGGAACCAGGCAAATACTTTTCGCAGGGGTTTCACTGGCAGTTCGGGGAGAATTTTAGTCACCCAGGTACCGGCGGTAACGGCCAGCTTCGCGCCACGGTACACACCATCGGCGGTAGAAACTTCTACGCCATCTTCCAGCCATTCTATGCTGTCTACCGGACAGTTAAACAATTGCGCGCAGCCCGCTTCCCGTGCCAGACGGATATAAGCGGAGATGGCAATTTCACTTTGCAGGTAACCTGAATTGGGTTCAAAAACGCCGCAATAACCGTCTGGCAGGGTGAACAGCGGCCACTTTGTGCGGATCTCTTCGGCATCCATGTTCTTAGTCGTCAGGTCATAAGTTTCAGCGCTGTTTTTCACATTGGCGATAAACTCTGAGTTTTCCGGTCCGACATTCAGTACACCGCTGCGATGAAAGACCTTCTCTTCGCTGACCTCCGCAAGTTCGTCCCAAAGCGTTTGCGCTCTTAACAGCATCGGTACGTAACGTGCGCCTTCACCATAGGCGTGACGGATTAGACGCGTTTCTCCGTGATGGCTGCCTGCATTGTGCGGCGGCATCGCACTGTCGATCATCAGGACTTTCAACCCGGCGCGGGTGGCGTAATAACCTGCCGCAGAGCCTACTGAGCCACTGCCGACGACGATGAGATCATAATCCATGTTACACAGACTCCTCTGACGAAAATTTTTAACAATCTGGCTAGGGTCATGATAGAGAGTTTACGGCAGCGAAGGCAAGCAGGGCGGGAACAAAGAAAAAGGCACCAGGATGTCAATCGCTGGTGCCTCAGGCTGGCAGGTAAAGATTAGTGTTTTCGGTGATCACTGTATTCGTACTCATTCGATTCGATCTTTTCTATGCCGGCTTCGAGAATGTGAATCAATTGCCGGGCAACGTCGGTAGTCAACCAAAGGGTTCTGTCTACCTGAGCATTTTCTGGAGTCTGGTCTTTTGAAGACAGGTAATGGAGACGTATCATCATGGCGTCATAAGAGTCGACCGTACTGATATCCCAACCAACAAGCGGGTGTGTCTGAATAACTTCATCATTTCTGTCCATATAGACCCCTTATCTTGTAGTGACTAACGTGAGTGACTATCTGAGGATCAATGCGGCTCATTATCAGGTGAGCTATTTCAGTATAAACAGTTAAATCGTTTTGAGGAGAGTTTGAATCAATTTAATTGTAAAAAAATTGTGTTGATATATGAGGGGTAAGAATTATCTGGGAATTAACGGAAATTTTATTTTCACGCTGAGTGTTTTCTATACAGGCGAGAGGAATAAAAAACCGGACTGCGACGCCCGGTAAAATACTGAAATAGCCTTTCGGCGTGGTTTTAATAAACCTGATTATTATAAATAAGGTATGGCAGCCAGGTTGATTTTCAGGCGTTTCATCGCGTTACTCATCGTTCTGATTTGAAAACCAGTCATCGGCACTTTCCCAGGTTTCCTGCAGAATTTCTTCGATCAGATCACGGTCAGTTTTTGCTCCACCCAAAACCGACAGGCTATTTGCACCGGCGTAGCGGACCTGAATATTGTTTTCGCGGTCTGAAAATTGTTTGTTAATTCTTTTACTCAATTCACCTGATAGCGCGTCGAGCGCACCGACAGGCAGAGGTTTGGTTTTATCGATAGTGATTTCAACACGCATAGGACCTCCTGAATAGATTGACTGTATATTTATACAGTCAATCTGCTGTTTACGCAACAAGGAGATGAAGAGAAAATCGCGCGGTGGATTACTGACGATCAACTCTGAACTGCGTTTAGCAGGCTGTCACTTTCCAGTTCAGTGTCTGCCCTGCCAGGAATGGAACAACGCAGTCTTCGCCCAGCGCGATTTCTTCCGGCTGAGTGACCGCCATACGCGTCAGTTCGATGAAATCTTCATTCACCGGCAAACCGTAGAAACGCGGGCCGTTCAGTGAACAGAATGCTTCCAGGTGATGCAGCGCATTCATCTCTTCGAATACCGTAGCATAGGCAGGCATTGCCAGAGGTGCATTGAAACAACCTGCGCAGCCGCAGCTCGATTCCTTGCGGCCTTTGGTGTGAGGAGCGGAATCGGTACCGAGGAAGAAGCGATCAGCGCCGCTGGCGATTACGTTACGCAACGCTTCCTGATGAATATTACGTTTAAGAATAGGCAGGCAGAAAAGGTGTGGTCGCACGCCGCCCACCAGCATGTGGTTGCGGTTAAACATCAGGTGCTGCGGCGTAATGGTAGCACCAAGATACTGATTGCCCTCGAGAACATACTCAGCCGCATCTTTGGTAGTGATGTGTTCGAATACAATCTTAAGTTCAGGGAACTGACGGCGAACCGGCTCCATCACTTCATCAATGAAATACGCTTCACGATCGAAGATATCTACATGACTGTGCGTTACTTCGCCGTGGATGAGCAGTGGCATGCCGATTTTTTGCATACGTTCCAGTACCGGATAAATGGTCTTGACGTCAGAAACACCATGCTGGGAGTTGGTCGTGGCATTGGCCGGGTAAAGTTTTGCGGCGGTGAATACGCCTTGCTCAAAACCGCGGGCGATTTCATCCGGATCCAGAGAGTCGGTCAGATAGCAGGTCAGCAGCGGTGTGAAGTGATGGCCTGCAGGCACAGCGGCCATGATGCGCGCGCGATATGCCAGGGCAGCTTCCACAGTGGTCACTGGCGGCGTCAGGTTTGGCATAACAATCGCACGGCCAAAAACTTCGCTGGTGAACGGTAGTACTGTACTGAGCATATCATCGTCACGAAGGTGAATATGCCAGTCATCTGGGCGGCGGATTTTCAAAACTTGCGGTGTAGCGTTCATCAGGCAAAACTCCGGCATTGAGAGACAAGATGTTGGGATCAGGTGCGGTAATGGGAGCATTAACGGCGGGGAACAAGAATAAGCGCAAAACCGTTGGGTTGCATCTGTTAAATAAACTTCGTATTGAAATCAATGCGGGGTAGGGGTCATAGTAGGGACAGATGTGAGTCGCCGGGCTTGCCGGAGTTACCCGCAAGCAAGACAAAAATAACAGGAGAACTACTATGGAAATCAGAGTTGTTGCCACTATTGCTGCTAAACCGGAGTTTAAGGCACAGGTAACTGAAGCTTTACTTGAGGTGATTGAACCCAGCCGACAAGAAGTGGGTTGCTTGCAGTATGAGCTTCATCGGGATCTCGACAAAGAAGGAGCTTTTGTCTTTTACGAACGCTGGAAATCGGAAGACGCGCTGAACCAACATAATAAAACTGAACACTTCCAGCGCTTCGCCGCAAGTCTGGAAGGTAAGCTTGATGAGCTGACTATCCGCCGCCTTAAAACACTGGCTTGATTACCCGCAGCCTTTAACTGTCTTATGCGCCGGAAGTTTCAGGCAATAAAAAACCCGCCGAGGCGGGTTTTTTTATACCTGTTACCAGTCTGTCAGAGTATTACTCTGATGGCATTTCAGGTTTTGTTGCCGGTGCGGTAGCCGTGCTGACGGCGGCATGACCACCTGCAGAACCTTTACCCTCAAAGTCAAACTCAGGGCGAACCCAGTCGCTGTGACGAGCCGGCTCTTGCACGTAAGCTGGCGCAGGTGCTTTGGTCATCGGTGCTGTAGCATGCAGTTTGAAGCGCGGTGCAGCCGCTTCAGTGCTGATCGCCGTTTCCGCAACTGACGCAGCTTCCACAACCGGTTGAACTTGTGCAACAGGTTCAGCCTTCACTTCAGCCTCTGGAGCCGCTACCGGTGCCTGAACCTGAATTTCTGGTTCAGCGATAACAGTGACAGGTTCCACAACAATCGGCTCTTGCGCTTTCGGTGCAACAGCAACCACTGGGGTTTCCTGTACCGGTTCAGCTGTTTCTGGTTCAACCAGAACAGGCTCATCGGCAACAGGCTGTGCAGCAACTTCAGGTGCCGCTTCTACAGGTGTTTCTTGCGGCGCAAATTCTGCAACAACAGCTTCTGGCTCAACTTTCGCTGGTTCATTAACCGGCGTTTCCACAACAGTCTGAGGTGCAGCTTCGGTCGTTTCATTCAACACAGGAGTATTTTCCTGCGCGATTTCAACTTGCTGAGCAAGCACTTCTGGCGCTTCGGTCTCATTCACATGCTGTTCATAAGCCTGAGCAACCGGGTAGGTGATCCAGACTTTACCTGATGCCATTTCCGGAGAAACGAAAGCACCAGCCATTGGCATTGGTGATTGGGTCGGATAACGCTCATCGCGGTAGCGACGACGACGTTGACCGCTGACGCGCAGGTGACGCGGCGAACGACGTGAACGACGTGGCATACCGTTTTCACGGGCGTTGTCATTCTGGTTGTCATCGTTATCTGCTGAGTAATTGGTTTCAGCACCGGCTTCTTCATGGGAAGTGAAGGCAGGCTCAACAGGGCGTTCAGCCGGGCGACTACCGGTAATCAGCAATTGCGCAGCAGCTTCAGCTTCGTGATCCACTTCTTCTGATTCGAAGCGTACTTTTTGCGTTAACTGGCGACGCTGACGGCGTTGAGCAGGCTGACGATCTTCCTGGTCGGCATCTTCTTGTACAACAGGTGCGGAGACCACCGGCGCGGCAATTTCCTGAACCACAACATCCTGAACTTTCTCTTCCGGCTGTGTTCTGCGTTTGTCATCAGAACGGCGACGGGAGCGCTCACGGCGAGGTTGTTGCTGCTGCTCATCACGGGCGACAGTTTCAACTTCTTCGATGCGGGCTTCAGCAACAACCAGTTCCGGATTACGACGGTTACGGCGTTGATCTTCACGCGGTTCGCGGTTATTTTCGCGAGTGTCACGGCTTTCGCCACGATTGTCACGATTGTTATCACGGCCTTCACCACGATTACCACGATCGGTGCGCTCACCGCGTTCGCCATTGCGATCACGACGTCCGCCCTGACGACGCTGATTGCGGCGATCGTTGTTGCGACGGGTTTCCGCGGCTTCAGTGGTTTCTGTTTCAGCTTTAGGCACTTCAACAGGTTTAACTTCCTGCTGAGGTTCCGGTGCGAACAAGCCTTTCAGACCGCTCAACAGACGGCTGACAAACCCTGGTTTCTCAGCAACAGGCGCAGCAGGTGCATTGACTGTTGTGGTGCGTGTCTGAACTGGCTCTTCAGGAGCAGAGGTTTGTTCAAAGCCTGATGGTGGCGCTTCGCCTTGCAGGGCAAACGCGGCGAGGGCCGGTTGCTCAGGGCGACGGCGTTCAGACGGCACTTCCTCAGAAGGTTGCAGCATTTCGGCTTCGTGAATCTGCGGAAGCAGGTAGCTCAGTGCAGAAATTTCTTCGCCTTTGCGTACACGCAGAACGTGGTAGTGCGGAGTTTGCATCTGATCGTTTGGTACGATCACTGCGCGCACGCCACCCTGACGTTTTTCGATGGCATTCACCGATTCACGTTTTTCGTTCAGCAGGTAAGAGGCAATAGGTACTGGCACAATCGCATGGACTTCTTTGGTGTTTTCTTTCAGCGCTTCTTCTTCAATCAGACGCAGAATCGACAGGGACAGCGATTCGTTATCGCGCACTGTACCGGTACCGGCGCAGCGTGGGCAGATATGGTGCGTTGACTCACCCAGTGACGGGCTGAGGCGTTGACGGGACATTTCAAGCAGACCAAAGCGGGAGATGCGGCCGATTTGAATACGTGCACGGTCCTGACGAACTGCATCACGCAGACGGTTTTCAACTTCACGCTGATGACGCACAGGTGTCATATCGATGAAGTCAATAACGATCAGGCCACCCAAGTCACGCAGGCGTAACTGGCGGGCAATTTCGTCTGCGGCTTCCAGGTTGGTATTAAAAGCGGTTTCTTCGATATCGCCGCCGCGGGTTGCACGCGCGGAGTTGATGTCGATAGCAGTCAGAGCTTCAGTGCTATCGATGACAATCGAGCCACCGGAAGGCAGACGCACTTCACGCTGGAATGCAGATTCAATCTGGGATTCAATCTGGTAATGGCTAAACAGCGGTATTTCGCCAACATAAGGCTTAATTTTGCTGCTGAAGTCCGGACGGCCCAGAGCGGCAATGTGCTCTTTCGCCAGTTCGAGAACTTTTGGGTTATCGATGAGGATTTCACCGATGTCCGGGCGCAGGTAATCACGAAACGCACGAACGATAACGTTACTTTCCTGATGAATCAGGAAGGGTGCTGGGCGGCCTTCTGCGGCTTTCTTGATGGCATCCCAATGCTTAAGGCGGAAGGTCAGGTCCCACTGCAGGGCTTCTGCGGATTTACCGACGCCGGCAGTACGCACAATCAGGCCCATGCCATCAGGCAATTGCAGAGAAGATAACGCTTCTTTTAATTCAGTGCGGTCATCACCTTCAATCCGGCGGGAAATACCCCCAGCACGTGGATTATTTGGCATCAGAACCAGATAGCTACCGGCCAGGCTGATAAACGTCGTCAGCGCTGCGCCTTTGTTTCCGCGTTCTTCTTTATCAACCTGAACGATCACTTCCTGACCTTCGCGCAAAACATCTTTGATGTTCGGGCGGCCATGTGAGGAATAATTGCTAGGGAAATATTCGCGGGAAATTTCTTTCAGAGGAAGGAAACCGTGTCGTTCTGCGCCGTAATCTACGAATGCCGCTTCCAGACTAGGTTCAATGCGGGTGATTTTACCTTTGTAAATATTCGCTTTTTTCTGCTCATGGCCCGGACTTTCAATATCCAAATCATACAGACGCTGTCCATCTACAAGGGCAACGCGCAACTCTTCTTGCTGAGTTGCGTTAATCAACATTCTTTTCATCTTAACTTACTCGTTATTTTTCCATTATTGACAGAGCTGCGGGCAAAATGACGTCATGACCGGATAAACCGTTGGCCCCGAGTCTTCTCGCAAATCGTCAACCTCACGGCTGTCGCTTGCATAGGGGCGCATTATTTCGGTAAGTCTGCTTTTGCTGTATTAAAGACACCAGCGTTGTGAAAGCAGCACTTTTATTAGGGGAATAGCTTCTGAATTTAAGTTTACAGATCTCATTCCGTTTGCCGGCCAAGCTGCAACCCGCAGCCCGCTAATTGCTTGATTTCACATTACGTCTTACGCCATTGCTGCGTTTTTGTGCGATCAGGCAAATCTATAATTCCTGCGTTTTCCCTAACTTAAGAGAAACAACGCGGAAAGTGACTTCATTATTCCATTGCAGGCACTGTGATAGCAAGGTGACTTTTCCCGTTATGACCAAGAATCTTAATCATCTGCGAGGTAATGCACATTGCTCGTGCTTTTTATCTGGTTTTCTTGCAGGTTTTCCACGGTAGTTGCTGGTAAGCTATGAGTTAAGCACATAAAAATCTGTGGCGCGAATCGTGCCTGATATTTAGAATCCCGAGCCATGAAAACTGAGAATCCAGCTGTACAATTAATCCCCATTTCTGAAGATGAAGCCGGTCAGCGTATTGACAACTTCTTGCTAAAAATCCTAAAAGGCGTGCCGAAAAGCATGATTTATCGCATCGTGCGTAAGGGTGAAGTCAGGGTTAATAAAAAACGTATTAAGCCAGAATACAAATTATTAGACGGGGATGTCGTTCGTGTTCCGCCGGTGAGAATCGCGGAAAAAGATGAAGCGCCTGTTTCGGCCAAACTCGATAAAGTCGCGGCACTCACAGATTGCATCCTTTATGAAGACGATCATTTGCTGATCCTCAATAAGCCCTCCGGTACTGCGGTACACGGCGGCAGCGGGCTGAGCTTTGGCGTTATCGAAGGATTACGGGCATTGCGCCCGGAAGCCCGTTTCCTTGAGCTGGTTCACCGCCTGGATCGGGATACTTCCGGTGTTCTGCTGGTTGCCAAAAAGCGGTCTGCGCTGCGTTCATTACATGAGCAGTTGCGTATCAAGAGTATGCAGAAAGACTATCTGGCACTGGTTCAGGGCGAATGGCCTTCCCATTGCAAAGTCGTACAGGCACCTTTGCTGAAAAATATTTTGCAAAGCGGCGAACGGATTGTTCGTGTGAATGCTGAAGGTAAGCCTTCTGAAACGCGATTCAAAATTGAAGAGCGCTACGAGTTTGCCACGCTGGTGAAGGCCAGTCCGGTGACCGGCAGAACGCATCAGATCCGCGTTCATGCGTTACATGCGGGGCATCCAATCGCATTTGATGATCGCTACGGTGAGCGCGAATTCGATGCCAAATTGTCTGGAACCGGCCTGAACCGTCTGTTCCTGCACGCGGCAGCACTGCGTTTTGAGCATCCGAGTACCGGCGAGACGATGCGCATTGAGGCTCCGATGGACGCCAAACTGCGTAACTGCCTCAAGGTATTGCGTGGAAAAAGCGCGTCCCGATAAGTGAATGCTTATAGCTATTTTTAGAGCGAAAAGGGCGCATACATTGCGCCCTTTTTTTTGTGCGTCTAACTAAAGCAGCGGATTAACATTATGCCCGCGCAGCATGCCCAAAAGCGCAATCAGCGGTAAACCAATCAAGGTGTTTGGGTCACGACCGGTCAGGCTCTCAAATAAAGTAATCCCTAACCCTTCACATTTGAAACTGCCTGCGCAGTCGTAAGGTTGCTCACGGTGCAGATAACCGGAAATTTCCTCATCGGTTAATGCCCTGAACGTGACATCAAAGGTTTCGCACAATGTCTGCGCTTGTGAAGTTCGCGCGTCGAACAGACTGAGGCCGGTATAAAAGGTCACGGTTTTACCGCTGGCAGCGCGCAGCTGACGAAAAGCATTTTCGAATGTATAGGGTTTACCGGTGATGTGGCCGTCGATGACGCAAACCTGATCAGACCCGATAATCAGATGTTCGGGGTGCGAGTTGCTCAGTGCGAAGGCTTTAGATTGTGCCAGTCGCTGCACCAGAACCTCTGGTTTCTCAGCCTCCAGCGGCGTTTCATCAATGTCGGGTGCAGCACAGGTAAACGCGAGGCCGGTCTTATCAAGCAGCGCCTTTCTGTAGACTGACGTAGAGGCCAAAAGCAGTTTTGCAGGAAGTGTTGTCATAATTTTTTTCACAAAGCGTAGCGTTATTCAATCGTACATTTTAAACTGTTGGCCGCTGTGGAAGCGAATATTGGTGAAAGGTGCGGTTTTGAGGCCTTTTTCTTTGACTCTATGTCGTTACAAAGTTAATATGCGCGCCCTATGCAAAAAGTAAAATTACCCTTAGCCGTTGATGCGATTCGTACAGCCCAAAAGCGTTTAGACTACTCCGGTATCTATTCGCCTGGTCAGGTGACACGATTAGCGGCATCAGTGGTGAGCGTTGATTCTGATGTCCAAACTTCTTTGTCGTTTGATATCGACAATCTGCGTCTGGCCGTTATTAATGGTCAGTCTGATGTTACTGTGACTCTGGAATGCCAGAGATGTGGTAAGACGTTTGAGCACCAGGTTCACGCAACATATTGTTTTAGTCCTGTCCGCAATGATGAACAGGCTGAAGCATTACCGGAAGCGTACGAGCCGATCGAAGTCGATGAGTTTGGCGAAGTTGATCTGCTGGCGATGATTGAAGACGAAATCATTCTTTCACTGCCTGTCGTTCCGGTACATGAATCTGAACACTGTGAAGTGTCCGACGCGGACATGGTATTCGGTAAACTGCCTGCAGAGGTGGAGAAACCAAATCCATTTGCCGTATTAGCGAGTTTAAAGAAAAGTAATTAAGGAGTAAGGTCCATGGCCGTACAACAGAATAAACCAACCCGTTCTAAACGTGGCATGCGTCGTTCACACGATGCTCTGACCACTTCCACTCTGTCTGTGGACAAGACTTCTGGTGAAACTCACCTGCGTCACCACATCACTGCCGACGGTTTCTACCGCGGTCGCAAGGTTATCGGCTGATATTTGCCAGCTACTTATTCACGTGATAAGTGCTAGCAAGGCGATACCTTGACTCGTCTAACCCTCGCGTTAGATGTAATGGGCGGGGACTTCGGTCCATCCGTCACAGTGCCTGCTTCATTGCAGGCACTTATCTCTAATTCTGAATTAGACCTTCTTTTGGTCGGAATCCCCGACGCCATCACACCTTTTTTAGCCAAAACCGATCCTTCTTTGTTAGAACGAATTCGGATAATTCCTGCTGAGTCCGTCATAGCCAACGACATGCGAGCGTCGCAAGCTATACGCGCCAGTAAAGGAAGCTCAATGCGTGTGGCGCTGGAACTGATTAAAAGTGGTGATGCACAGGCGTGCGTTAGCGCGGGAAATACCGGCGCGTTGATGGGATTAGCGAAGCTGGTTGTTAAACCCTTAGAGGGTATTGAGCGCCCGGCGCTGATGAGCGTATTGCCCAATCAGCAGCGTAGTAAAACGGTGGTGCTTGATCTGGGGGCGAATGTTGAGTGTGACAGCACGATGCTGGTTCAGTTTGCCGTGATGGGTGCAGTTATGGCGGAGCAGGTGGTGGGGATTACTCACCCTCGCGTCGCCTTACTGAACATCGGTGAAGAAGAAAGCAAAGGGCTCGATAACATCCGCGAAGCCGCTGCTATTTTAAAAAAAACCACGGCTATCAACTATATCGGCTATCTTGAAGGCAATGACCTTCTGACTGGCAAGACCGATGTGATGGTGTGTGATGGTTTCGTCGGAAATGTTACGCTTAAAACCATGGAAGGTGTAATAAGGATGTTTTTGTCACTGTTAAAATCCTCTGGAGAGGGTGGCAAGAAGGCCTGGTGGTTGAAGTGGTTGGGTCGGATTTTACAGAAGAAATTGCTAAAGCGTTTTAGCCATCTCAACCCCGACCAGTATAATGGCGCATGTTTGTTAGGATTACGCGGCATCGTTATTAAAAGCCACGGTGGAGCAAATCAGCGTGCGTTTGCTGTTGCTATCGAACAGGCCGTGCAGGCGGTGCAGCGGCAGGTCCCTCAGCGGATCGCCGCGCGCCTTGAAGCTGTATTACCCAAGAGTGACTGATCGTACATGTATACAAAGATTCTCGGTACGGGGAGCTATTTGCCCGTGCAAGTTCGGTCTAATGCCGACTTAGAAAAAATGGTGGATACCTCCGACGAGTGGATTGTCACCCGCACAGGTATTCGTGAACGTCGTATCGCTGCTCCGGATGAGACTGTGGCCACAATGGGCCTGCACGCAGCAGAAAAAGCACTTGAAATGGCCGGCGTCAGCGCAAGCGACGTAGGTTTAATCATTGTTGCAACAACCTCATCTTCACATGCTTTCCCGAGTTCAGCCTGCCAGTTGCAGAATATGCTGGGTATCAAGGATTGCGCAGCGTTCGATCTGGCCGCTGCTTGCGCAGGGTTTACCTATGCGCTGAGCGTGGCGGATCAATACATCAAGAACGGTGCAGTAAAACATGCACTGGTGATCGGTTCTGATGTGCTTTCCCGTAAACTAGATCCTCAGGATCGCGGTACGGTGATCCTCTTTGGCGATGGCGCGGGCGCAGTTTTGCTTGGTGCATCCGAAGAGCAGGGTATTATTTCCACTCACATGCACGCAGACGGCCATTATGGCAATTTGCTGACGTTACCGTATCCAAGCCAGACTGAGCCGGAAAAACCTGCCTACGTTACTATGGCCGGTAACGAAGTCTTCAAAGTCGCAGTGACTGAACTGGCGCATATTGTTGATGAAACGCTGACGGCGAATAATCTCGATCGTTCCGAACTTGACTGGCTGGTTCCGCATCAGGCGAACCTGCGCATCATCAGTGCCACAGCGAAAAAGCTGGGCATGGGGATGGAAAAAGTCGTGGTCACGCTGGATCGTCATGGTAATACCTCTGCGGCCTCGGTGCCTGCGGCATTTGACGAAGCAGTGCGTGATGGCAGAATTCAGCGCGGGCAATTAGTATTGCTCGAAGCATTTGGCGGTGGCTTTACCTGGGGCTCGGCGCTGGTACGTTTTTGATTTAACAGGATCATAAAAATGACAAAAATTGCAGTTGTTTTCCCTGGTCAGGGTTCTCAGACGCTTGGTATGCTGGCTGATTTAGCCGCTGCGCATCCAGTTGTTGAAGAAACATTTGCCGAGGCTTCTTCGGTGCTGGGGTACGATTTATGGCAGCTGGTGCAAGAAGGGCCTGCTGAAGAACTGAATAAAACCTGGCAGACACAGCCTGCGTTGCTGGCGGCCTCCGTGGCTATCTGGCGCGTCTGGCAGCAGCAGAAAGGCACTCAGCCTGTTCTGATGGCAGGCCACAGCCTGGGGGAATATTCTGCGCTGGTCTGTGCCGGTGTGCTGGATTTCAAACAGGCAATTTCGCTGGTTGAACTGCGTGGCAAACTGATGCAGGAAGCAGTCCCTGCAGGAACAGGTGCTATGTATGCCATCATCGGTCTGGATAACGACGCG
Organism: Rahnella inusitata; assembly: GCF_003263515.1. GTDB lineage: Bacteria > Pseudomonadota > Gammaproteobacteria > Enterobacterales > Enterobacteriaceae > Rahnella > Rahnella inusitata. Next base: position 371,166 of record NZ_JYDE01000017.1, read on the forward strand.
ATCGCCAAAGCGTGTGAAGAGTCCGCGCAGGGTCAGGTTGTTTCTCCGGTGAATTTCAATTCACCGGGTCAGGTGGTGATTGCGGGCAACAAAGAAGCCGTTGAGCGCGCTGGTGCTGCCTGTAAGGCTGCGGGTGCAAAACGTGCGTTACCGTTACCTGTCAGCGTGCCTTCCCACTGTGCTTTAATGAAGCCAGCGGCAGACAAAATGGCCGTTGCGCTTGAAAACATCACCTTCAGTGCACCGCAGTTCTCTGTGGTAAACAACGTTGATGTTAAAGTAGAATCCTCGCCGGAAGCCATCCGCAGCGCGTTGGTTCGTCAGTTATACAGCCCGGTACGCTGGACTGAGTCTGTCGAATTCATGGCCGCACAGGGTGTAGAGCAGTTATTAGAAGTAGGGCCGGGCAAAGTACTGACTGGTCTGACTAAACGTATTGTTGACACCCTGACAGCTGCCGCAGTGAATGACACGGCGAGTCTGGCAGCGGCGCTTGAGCAATAAAAGAGGATAATATGAGCTTCGAAGGCAAAATTGCACTGGTTACCGGTGCCAGCCGTGGTATTGGCCGCGCTATCGCAGAAAAACTGGTTGCTGGCGGCGCGAAAGTGATCGGCACCGCGACCAGCGAGAAAGGCGCGGAAGCGATCGGCGAATATTTAGGCGAAAATGGCAAAGGGATCATGCTCAATGTGGTTGATTCTGCATCTATTGAGCAAGTATTGGCGACGATTCGAGCTGAATTTGGCGAAATTGACATTTTAGTTAATAATGCCGGCATCACCCGTGATAACCTTCTCATGCGTATGAAGGATGATGAGTGGCAGGATATCCTGGATACGAATCTGACTTCGGTGTTTCGGCTGTCAAAAGCTGTCATGCGGGCTATGATGAAGAAACGGTGTGGACGGATTATTACAATTGGTTCCGTTGTTGGCACCATGGGTAACGCAGGGCAGGCGAACTACGCGGCGGCTAAAGCTGGCTTGATTGGTTTTAGTAAGTCTTTGGCGCGTGAAGTTGCTTCACGTGGCATTACTGTCAACGTCGTGGCTCCCGGCTTTATTGAGACGGATATGACAAGGGCGTTGACAGATGATCAACGCGCAGGCATTTTGTCATCAGTTCCAGCCAACCGGTTGGGCGATGCCAAAGAAATTGCCAGCGCCGTTGCTTTTTTAGCCTCTGACGAGGCCAGCTACATCACGGGCGAAACATTACATGTCAATGGCGGCATGTACATGATTTAAAAATTACGAAACTATTTGCGTTTTTTGCGGTAAAAACCGCAAAATAGAGCAAATTCGTGGTTTGAATAGCCTGGATTTAGTTGCATCTTTTTCAACATTTTATACACTACGAAAACCATCGCGAAAGCGAGTTTTGATAGGAAATTTAAGAGTATGAGCACTATCGAAGAACGCGTTAAGAAAATCATCGTTGAACAGCTGGGTGTTAAACAGGAAGAAGTAGTGAATGCTGCATCTTTCGTAGACGACCTTGGCGCTGATTCTCTCGACACCGTTGAGCTGGTTATGGCTCTGGAAGAAGAGTTTGATACCGAGATCCCTGACGAAGAAGCTGAAAAAATCACTACTGTTCAGGCAGCAATTGATTTTATCAACGCTAGCCAACAGTAAGCGTACATGCTTTAAGTTTAGATAGTTAGGCGGTCATTTGACCGCCTAAGTTTTTTTTAGCCCACGGTATTACTACTTTTTTCCCTCCCTGGAGGACACCCGTGTCTAAGCGTCGAGTTGTAGTGACTGGACTGGGCATGCTTTCTCCTGTCGGCAATACTGTAGAGTCCACTTGGAACGCTCTCCTTGCCGGTCAGAGTGGCATTAGCCTGATCGACCATTTTGATACTAGCGCCTATGCAACACGGTTTGCTGGCTTAGTAAAAGATTTTAACTGTGAAGAATTCATCTCGCGCAAAGATGCCCGCAAGATGGATGCCTTTATTCAGTATGGTATTACTGCCGGTATTCAAGCCATGCGAGACTCAGGGCTTGAAGTGAACGCTGAGAACGCGACACGCATTGGTGCGGCGATCGGTTCCGGCATCGGCGGGCTTGGTCTGATAGAAGAAAACCACACCTCATTGGTTAACGGCGGACCGCGCAGAATTAGTCCTTTCTTCGTTCCATCAACTATCGTAAACATGATTGCCGGTCATTTGAGCATTATGTTTGGATTACGTGGACCGAGTATTTCTATTGCAACAGCCTGTACTTCTGGCGTACACAACATTGGCCATGCGGCACGTATCATTGCGTATAATGACGCAGACGTGATGCTGGCAGGCGGCGCAGAAAAAGCCAGTACCCCGCTGGGTGTCGGTGGTTTTGGCGCGGCCCGCGCGTTATCAACGCGTAATGACAATCCACAGGCGGCGAGCCGTCCATGGGATAAAGAGAGAGACGGATTCGTTCTTGGTGACGGCGCCGGTATCATGGTGCTGGAAGAGTACGAACACGCCCGCAAACGTGGTGCAAAGATTTATGCTGAGCTCGTCGGTTTTGGGATGAGCAGCGATGCGTACCACATGACTTCGCCGCCTGAAGACGGGGCTGGTGCCGCTCTGGCGATGAAAAACGCATTAAACGATGCTGGCATCTCTGCTTCTGCCATTGGTTATATCAACGCACACGGTACATCTACCGCAGCGGGCGATAAAGCCGAAGCACAGGCTGTGAAGTCAGTCTTTGGTGCGGATGCGCACAAAGTTCTGGTGAGTTCCACTAAGTCGATGACTGGCCACCTGTTAGGTGCAGCGGGCGCAGTGGAATCTATCTTCACCGTTCTCTCTTTGCGTGATCAGGCAGTTCCACCAACCATCAATCTGGACAATCCAGATGAAGGTTGCGATCTCGATTTCGTGGCTCACGAAGCGCGGCAGGTCAAAGGGATGGAGTACACACTGTGTAACTCGTTCGGATTCGGTGGCACCAACGGTTCTCTGGTGTTCCGTAAAGTCTGAGTCAGTCAGTGATGCTGAAATGAAAGGCCCGTTAATCGGGCCTTTTTGCTGTCTGCATAAAAGCGCTGAAGTCTCAAACGACAGCTCAACAGAATGCGTGTTCAGGCCCGTTGAGCGTTTTCGTGCGATAAAGTAGGAATGCTCCACTTGTTGCGTTATGTCTGCTCACGCAGGCTCTGCTGTCAGAATAGTGCGCCCGGAGGGTATAACCATGTGGATTAACGGTGTGGCAACGAAGACATTGCTGGCAGGCGACCGCGCTGTGCAATTCGGCGACGGATGTTTTACCACCGCGCGGGTGATTGACGGCAATATTCAGTTTTTGCCGCAGCACATCTCCCGGCTGCAACGTGCTGCCAGCGTCCTCATGATTGACAATGCAGACTGGCAGGCGCTGGAAGCTGAAATGATTCTGGCAGCTGCCGAACGCGAAGAAGGCGTGGTCAAAGTGATTCTCACCCGCGGGCAGGGTGGACGTGGTTACAGCGCCGCAGGTTGCACTCTGCCAACGCGCATCGTCACTGTGTCAGATTATCCCGCGCATTATCATCAGTGGCGTAAGCAGGGCGTGACGCTGGGCTCAAGCCCGGTAGCACTGAGCAAAAATCCGCTGCTGGCGGGTATCAAGCATCTTAACCGGCTTGAACAGGTCATGATCCGCATGCATCTTGACCAGACGGACGCCAATGAAGCGCTGGTGGTTGACACGTCCGGTTGCCTGGTGGAATGCTGTGCGGCCAATTTATTCTGGCGCAAGGGAACCCGCGTTTATACCCCGGATTTATCGCAGTCCGGCGTTGACGGCATTATGCGTCAGCACCTAATCCGCGAACTGGATGCCAGCACTGAATGGACGGTAGATATCGTCAGCGAAGCACCCGGGACGCTGGCCGATGCCGATGAGGTCCTGATTTGTAATGCATTAATGCCATTATTACCGGTGACGCAAGTAGATAAGCGCCATTACTCCTCGCGTCATTTGTACGATTTTCTGCGCCATAGCTGTTAATAAGTGAACAAAAAATGACAAACAAAAAGACCAAAATCTTCGCCCTGATAGTCCTGATCCTGCTCGGGGCAGTGGCGTTTGCCTATCACAAAGTGAAACAGTTTGCTGACCGGCCGATTAACGTCAGCAGTGAAACCATCTTTACCCTGCCAGCAGGCACAGGCCGTGTGGTGCTGGAAACGTTACTGATCGATAAAAAGCTCATGAAACCTAACCCGTGGTTTCCGTGGCTCTTGCGTCTTGAACCAGAATTAAGTGAGTTCAAAGCGGGCACCTATCGCTTTGAGAAAGGTATGACGATTCGCCAGATGCTCGTGCTGCTGAAAAGTGGCAAAGAGGCGCAGTTCAGCATCCGCTTCGTGGAAGGATTCAAACTGAGTGACTGGATGAAAGTACTCGATAGCTCGGAATTCATCAAACACGAGCTAAAAGGTAAGAGCGGCGAAGAGATCGCAGCAGCGCTGGGCATGACCGATACCAAAAATGCGGAAGGCTGGCTGTATCCTGATACTTATCATTACACCGCCGGCATGACGGATTTATCGCTGCTAAAACGTGCTCACGTGCGGATGGAAAAAACCGTTGCCGATATCTGGAAAGGGCGAGCAGATTCTCTGCCGTACAAGACCCCGGCCGATATGATGACCATGGCGTCGATCATTGAAAAAGAAACCGCGGTTAAAGGCGAACGTGCGGAAGTGGCTTCCGTTTTCATTAACCGGTTGAGAATTGGTATGCGTCTGCAAACCGATCCAACGGTCATTTATGGGATGGGTGATAGCTACACCGGCAATATCCGCAAGAAAGATCTTGAGACGCCAACGCCGTACAATACCTACGTGATATCCGGTCTGCCACCGTCGCCAATCGCGATGCCAAGTGAAGCTTCGCTTGAGGCTGCGGCGCATCCCGCAAAAACGGCTTATCTTTATTTTGTCGCTGACGGCAAAGGCGGGCATACTTTCAGCACTAACCTTGAGAATCATAACAAGGCGGTTCGCGTGTATTTAGAGGCTCTGAAGAATAAGAATGAAAAGTAACTTCATTGTAATTGAAGGCCTTGAAGGGGCGGGCAAAACGACCGCTCATGAAGTGGTTGTGAATGCATTGCGCCAGCATGGCGTCGAAGAAATCATTTTCACCCGTGAGCCAGGCGGTACGCCGCTGGCAGAAAAGCTGCGGGATTTATTTAAGCGCGGCGTGGAAGGTGAAAAACCGACCGTCAAAGCGGAAGTGCTGATGCTGTACGCCGCGCGCGTTCAACTGGTGGAAACCGTGATCCTGCCTGCGCTGGCGCGCGGTGCCTGGGTGGTTGGCGATCGTCACGATCTCTCTTCGCAAGCCTATCAGGGCGGTGGTCGCGGTATTGACGCCAAACTTATGAGTTCGCTGCGCGACACCGTGCTTGGCGACTTCCGCCCGGATCTGACGTTGTATCTCGACCTGCCGCCGGCAATTGGTCTGCAACGCGCCCGTGCGCGCGGTGAGCTGGATCGTATCGAGCAGGAAGCTCTGCCGTTCTTCGAACGTACGCGTGCCCGCTATCTGGAACTGGCCGCCGAAGACAGCCGCATCAAAACCATCGATGCGTCGCAAACCATTGAGCAGGTGACCGCGTCCATCGAACAGACATTGAAAAACTGGTTCGATCAGCAGCAGGTCGCTGCACAAGGCCACGCGTTATGAGCTGGTATCCGTGGCTGAGTGCCCCCTATCGCCAACTGATCGGACAATATCAGGCCGGTCGCGGACATCACGCTGTGCTGATGCACGTTGCTGCGGGCATGGGTGATGAAGCGCTGGTTTACGGTCTGAGCCGCTGGTTACTGTGTCAGCATAAAGACGGCGAAAAGAGCTGCGGCAAATGCCACAGCTGCCAGTTGATGATTGCCGGAAACCACCCTGACTGGCACGTGTTGCAGCCGGAAAAAGGTAAAAACTCACTGGGCATCGACCCTGTGCGTCAGCTGATTGAAACGTTGTACAACTATTCGCAGCAGGGTGGGGCGAAAGTGGTGTGGATCCCGCAGACCGAATTGCTGACGGAAGCCGCCGCCAATGCCTTGCTCAAAACGCTGGAAGAACCGCCCGCCGGGACCTATTTCCTGCTGGGCTGTCGGGAACCTTCGTCTTTACTGGCGACCATCCGCAGCCGCTGTTTCTACTGGCATCTGCCGGTGCCTGAAGAAGCATTATCGGTGCAGTGGATCAACCGCCAGATGAACACCGATCCGGTTTCAGTTAAAACCGCATTACGCCTGACCAACGGTGCACCGCTTTCTGCGCTAGAGCTGTTGCAGCCGGAACGCTGGAAACAGCGCGTGGCGCTTTGCCAGCAGCTTTACATCCAGTGTCAGCAGCAGGATATGTTGTCGCTGCTGACGCAGCTAAACCATGACGATGCCGCTGACCGCATCTACTGGCTGGCCTCGCTGCTGCTTGATGCCATCAAATGGCAGCAACACGCGGCGCAGTTTATTCTCAATCATGATCAGCAGCCGCTTATCGCGTTGCTGGCCAGTGCGCAGTCCAACGCCTCGCTGCAACAGTCGGTATCGGCCTGGATGCAGTGTCGTCAGCAGTTGCTGTCTATCGTGGGTGTGAACCGCGAACTGCTGCTCACCGAACAGCTGCTGGAATGGGAACAAATGCTGCAGGGCGCCGTGTCTCCTTCCCACTTCAGCTCAGGCATGATGCGCTGAACCCCACTTTAATCGTAATGAGTTAACTACTATGTTTTTAGTCGATTCCCACTGTCACCTCGACAGCCTGGATTACAACGAACTTCATTCAGGCGTGGATAACGTGCTGGAAAAGGCGCGCGAGCGTGACGTGAAATTTATGCTGGCGGTGGCAACCACATTGCCGGGCTATGAGGCGATGACGCAACTGATTGGCGATCGCCCGGACGTGGCGTTTTCCTGCGGCGTTCATCCGCTGAACATTGACGATGGTTATGAATTTGCCGAACTGCGCCGTCTGGCAGCCAGTCCGAAGGTTGTGGCGATGGGGGAAACCGGTCTGGATTACTTCTATCAGAAAGAAGCGCACCAGCTGAAGTTGCAACAGGATTCGTTCCGCGAGCACATCCGCATTGGCCGCGCGCTCAATAAACCGGTGATCGTGCATACCCGCGATGCGCGCCAGGATACGCTGGATATCCTCAAAGAGGAAAATGCAGGGGAGTGCGGTGGCGTTCTGCATTGTTTTACCGAAGATCTGCCCACCGCTGAGTTCCTGTTGGATCTCGGTTTCTACATTTCTTTCTCCGGCATTGTGACTTTCCGAAACGCTGAAGCCTTACGCGAAGTGGCGCGCTATGTACCGCTTGACCGCCTGTTGGTGGAAACTGATTCGCCGTATCTGGCACCGGTCCCTCACCGTGGGAAAGAGAATCAGCCTGCTTACGTGCGCGACGTGGCCGATTATATGGCGGTACTCAAAGGCGTCAGCGTTGAACAGCTCGCAGAAGCCACTACCGCAAACTTTTCACAATTATTTCACGTCGACACATCCTCCTTGATCTAGGCTGTAGCTTAGTCATATTCGCTGGATTTATTTTTCACCTCGTAATTAATCATCTGAATGAGGTATCTTGGCACCGTTTTTCGGTTGTCAGGAGAGCCTCATTCGGATTTAACGCTGCAAAGTGACGGTTTTTAATCCAGTTTTTCAGCATTTTTCAGAAAAACGTGACTGCCATCAAACATTAACAATGGGAATTATTTTACCCTGCGTAAAAATTAAAAGGGGTGCTCAGACACCCGACTGTAAAAGGCTCCACGAGCGTTTTACAAAGCGGTCAGTTATCAGACGAACCGCATGAAGTATCAAAAAGCATCATTACTCAGGAGCACACTCAATTATGTTTAAGAACGCGTTTGCAAACCTTCAGAAGGTCGGTAAATCGCTAATGTTGCCCGTTTCCGTATTGCCAATCGCAGGTATCCTGCTTGGCGTCGGTTCCGCAAACTTTAGCTGGCTGCCACTGATCGTTTCTCATGTTATGGCCGAAGCCGGTGGTTCAGTCTTCGCTAACATGCCTTTGATCTTCGCTATCGGCGTTGCATTAGGCTTTACCAACAACGACGGTGTTTCTGCACTGGCGGCAGTTGTGGCTTACGGCATCATGGTTAAAACCATGGCAGTTGTAGCACCTCTGGTTCTGCATTTGCCGGCTGAAGAAATCGCAGCCAGCCATCTGGCGGATACCGGCGTACTCGGCGGTATTATCTCGGGTGCGATTGCGGCATACATGTTCAACCGTTTCTACCGTATCAAGTTGCCAGAATATCTGGGCTTCTTCGCCGGTAAACGCTTTGTGCCAATCATCTCCGGTATGGCCGCTATCATCCTGGGTGTGGTTCTGTCCTTCATCTGGCCTCCAATCGGCAGCGCAATCCAAACCTTCTCCCAATGGGCTGCTTACCAGAACCCGGTTGTGGCATTCGGTATCTACGGTGTGGTTGAACGTGCGCTGGTACCGTTTGGCCTGCATCATATCTGGAACGTTCCATTCCAGATGCAAATCGGTGAATACGTGAACTCCGCAGGTCAGGTCTTCCACGGCGACATCCCACGTTATATGGCCGGTGACCCGACTGCGGGTAAACTGTCAGGTGGCTTCCTGTTCAAAATGTACGGTCTGCCAGCTGCTGCAGTCGCTATCTGGCATTCAGCGAAACCTGAGAACCGTGCGAAAGTCGGCGGCATCATGATCTCCGCTGCGCTGACCGCGTTCCTGACCGGTATCACCGAGCCAATCGAATTCTCCTTCATGTTCGTTGCGCCGATCCTGTACGTGATCCACGCAATTCTGGCAGGTCTGGCGTTCCCAATTTGTATCCTGTTGGGTATGCGTGATGGCACCAGCTTCTCACACGGTCTGATCGACTTCATCGTGCTGAGTGGCAACAGCAGCCGTATCTGGCTGTTCCCTCTGGTGGGTGCGGTATATGCAGTGGTTTACTACAGCATCTTCCGTTTCCTGATTGCCAAACTGGATCTGAAAACGCCGGGTCGTGAAGACTCTGCCAGCGAAACGACAACTCAGGGCGGTTCAGAAATGTCTGCGTCTCTGGTTCAGGCTTTCGGCGGTAAAGACAACATCACTAACCTGGATGCCTGTATCACCCGTCTGCGTGTCAGCGTGGCTGATATCTCTAAAGTTGATCAGGCTGGCCTGAAAAAACTGGGTGCAGCCGGTGTGGTTGTGGCAGGTTCTGGTGTTCAGGCAATTTTCGGCACCAAGTCGGATAACCTGAAAACAGATATGGACGAGTACATGCGCAGCCATTAATGCTGAGCAGTATGAGTTCTGAGAGAGGAGGCTTCGGCCTCCTTTTTTCATGCCTGCGATTTGCCATTACGCACTTGCTGGCGCTTTCTGCGGCAATTAAGCAGCTAAAAGCGTAATCAGGTTGAAAGGAATGGAAATTCTAACCCATACTGCGTACATCGCTTTTTACTATGTTAAGGACAGTTAAGATGGCCGAAGAGACAATTTTCAGCAAAATTATACGCCGTGAAATTCCGGCAGATGTGGTTTATCAGGACGAGCTCGTCACCGCATTTCGCGATATATCTCCTCAGGCACCCAGTCATATCCTGATTATTCCCAACGTTCTGATCCCCACCATGAATGATGTGGATGCCACGCACGAAGCTGCGCTCGGCCGCATGATGACGGTAGCGGCGAAAATCGCAGAACAGGAAGGGATCGCCGAAAGCGGCTACCGTCTGATTGTTAACTGCAACCGTGACGGCGGGCAGGAGGTTTATCATATACACATGCACCTTGTCGGTGGCCATGCGCTTGGCCCATTGCTGTCGCGCCAGTAAGGATAAAATATGCGATTTTTGATGGCATTATTGCCAGTGCTTTTGTTGATGGGATGCAGCAGTCGTCCGGGCATTGCGCTCAATAATCAGCAAAGGATTGTGATGGAATCGCCTGTTCTTACCGCGGGAATCATTCCCAGTTCCCCCGCCGTGGGTGAAACCGGTGGACAAAAACAAGCCACCAGCACGCTCAATAACAACCAGCCGCATGCTGTGACGCTGCATTATCGTTTCTTCTGGTATGACAAACAGGGGCTGGATTTACTGCCCGTCGCCGATGCGCGCACGGTCATCGTGCCTGCCAACAGCAGCGTGGAAATCAACTCGCTGAACGGCAATCTTGATGCGTACAGTGTGCGCCTTTACCTTTATCTCTAATTTCCATAACGGAGCAGGTTGATGAAAAAGTATTTCCTCATTGTGGCAATGGCCGCACTGATCCTCGGTGGTTGTTCGCTACCAAACCAGCAGCAGCCACAACAGCCGGAACAACCACAGCAGCCGCAAGAGCCGCTGCCTCCGGTGAATCCGCCAGTGCCGGAGCAACCACCGGTTCAGCCTGTTCCTCAGCCGCCGAAATTTGCCAATATTGACTGGACTGCGACCGTTTCGCCGTTGCTGACAAAAATGCTCAAGGCTGAAGGCGTGCAGTCCGGCAGCGTTCTGCTGGTGGATAGCGTGAAAAACAGCACCAACGGTTCGCTGCAAACCGCCAAAGCGACGGATGCTTTACGCAACGCGCTGGCCAACAACACCACTTTCCAGGTTGTCCCTGCCGAACAGGTGGCTTCTGCCAAACAGTCTTTGGGATTATCGCCTGACGACAGCCTGGCGTCCGTCAGCAAAGCCATCGGTCTGGCGAACATCGTCAAAGCGCAATACGTCCTTTACAGCACGGTGAGCGGTGATGTGAAAGCGCCGACGATGTCGATGCGTCTTATTACCGCACCGAGCGGCGAAATTGTCTGGTCAGGCCGCGGTGCCGTTCAGAATTAATTCTCAGCTTGCGCAACTGATTGAGCAACATTATCCGGCGGTGAAAACCGCCGGTTTTCATTTGTCGCCGGTTGCCGGGCTGACCGGCGAGAGCTGGAGAGTCAGCATGTCTTCCGGCGAAATGCTGGCGCGTTTTCACTCACCTGACCGACAGATTTCGGGGGCAGACCGGCGACGCGAGCATTCGATTTTGCGGCATATCGCGCGGCATAATCTTGGCCCCTGTGTCAGACTTTATTCTTCGCCGTGGCTCTTAGTCGACTGGCTTGACGGCGCGCCGCTTGCGGAGGATGCCTTTGCAGGTGCGGCTCAGGATGTGCTGACGCAGTCTTTAGTAAAATTGCATCACCTGCCGCTTACAGGTTACCGGCTGGATTTGCAGCAGCAGTTCGCACATTACTGGCAGCACATTGACCGCCGTCGTCTGACGCCGGCCTGGTTGCGCCTGCATAAAAAAATGATGCGTTGCAGGCCGCCTGCGCCGCTGCGATTGTCGCTGGTGCACATGGATATTCACGCCGGTAATGTGCTGGAAACGCCGCACGGCCTGCGTCTGATTGACTGGGAATATGCAGCGGATGGCGATATCGCGCTGGAACTGGCGGCAATGGTTCGCAGTAATGGCTGGAATGCAGTGCAGCAGCATGCGCTGGTGCAGCGCTACGTCGATGCGGGCGGTTACCGTGATCTCGTCCTTTTACAGCAGCAGGTAAACCGCTGGTTACCCTGGGTCGACTACCTGATGCTGATGTGGTTTGAAGTGCGCTGGCAGCAAACCGGCGAGCTAAAATATTGTGAATGGGCGCAACCGCTGCGACCATAGCGAAATCTTAACTGAATGCTGAACTGATTGAAAAGGAGTGCTCATCTTGTTGGGACCTGTAATGCTGGATGTGGCTGGCTATGAGCTGGATGCCGAAGAACGTGAGATTTTGCAACACCCGCTGGTGGGCGGACTGATTTTGTTCACCCGTAACTATCATGACGTAGAGCAGTTGCATGAGCTTATCCGTCAGATCCGTGCGGCATCACACGACAGGCTGGTGCTGGCCGTCGATCAGGAAGGTGGACGTGTGCAGCGTTTTCGCGACGGGTTTACCCGTCTGCCTGCCGCACAATCTTTTGTGGCACTGAATGAACCGCACGAAGCGGGGCGGCTGGCGCAGGAAAGCGGCTGGCTGATGGCCTCTGAAATGATCGCAATGGATATCGACATCAGCTTCGCGCCGGTGCTGGATATCGGCCATATCAGCGCAGCTATCGGCGAGCGTTCATTCCACGCCGAACCGCAAAAAGCGCTGGAGATGGCCGAACACTACATTCGCGGCATGCATGCGGCGGGGATGAAAACCACTGGTAAACATTTTCCGGGTCACGGCGCGGTCAGTGCGGATTCCCACAAAGAGACGCCGCGTGACGATCGCCCGCTGGAGGTTATCCGCGAGCACGATATGGCCATTTTCCGCCAGCTCAATGAGCGTAAGTTGCTCGATGCTGTCATGCCTGCGCACGTTATTTACACGCAGGTCGATCCGCGTCCGGCAAGCGGCTCGCCTTACTGGTTGCAACAAATTCTTCGCAAAGAGCTGGGCTTTGACGGTGTGATTTTCTCAGACGATTTATCGATGGAGGGCGCGGCGATCATGGGCAGTTACGCCGAGCGCGGTCAGGCTTCACTGGATGCCGGATGCGACATGATTCTGGTGTGTAACCATCGTGAAGGCGCGGTCAGCGTGCTGGATAACCTGTCTCCGGTCAACGCAGAGCGTGTTGCGCAGCTGTATCATCGCGGACGCTACACGGGAAAAGAGGCCCGTCAGGACCTGCTCAATTCAACCCGCTGGCAGCAGGCAAACCGTGATTTAACGGCGCTGGATGCCCGCTGGCAGGAACACAAACAGGCTGCCCGGTAACGGTTTTCGAACCGTATGAGGGTGTCTCGCAGATTCAGGATGAGGTAAACGATGATTATCTATTTGCATGGTTTCGATTCAACCAGTCCCGGTAACCACGAGAAAGTATTGCAGTTACAGTTTATTGACCCGGACGTACGCTTTATCAGTTACAGCACGCTACATCCGCGCCACGACATGCAGCACTTGCTGAAAGAAGTCGATAAAGTCCTGCAAGAAACCAGCGATCCGCATCCGCTGATTTGCGGCGTGGGCCTCGGCGGTTTCTGGGCCGAGCGCATCGGTTTCCTGTGCGGCATTCGTCAGGTAATGTTCAATCCGAATTTGTCGCCGCAGGACAATATGGCTGGAAAAATCGATCGTCCTGAAGAGTACGAAGATATCGCCACCAAATGCATCAGTGATTTCCGTGAGAAAAATCGTGACCGCTGTCTGGTGATTTTATCCCGTGAAGATGGCGTACTGGACAGCAGTAAAACCGCTGAGAAGCTGCATCATTATTATCCTGTTGAATGGGACGAAAAGCAGAGCCATAAATTCAAGGATATTTCGACGCATTTGCAGCGCATTAAAGCCTTCAAAAACATCGTCTGACAGAAACTGCCGAAGACCAAAACCACTGCCTTGCGCAGTGGTTTTTTATGGCTGAGATACATCAGTGGTTCACTTTTATCACTGCGTTGTCGCTAACTTGCTGATTTAAAATCGTCAAAATCTATGCCAAATCATTAACTGAAATCAGACAAATCAATTTAAATTGACCTGCATCAATTTTGGTATGACCAAATCACCACGCATGATATCCTCCCTCTCAGATACCGATTTAACTTAAGCAACCCTATGTAATATAAGGATTATTTTTTAACTCTTATATAACAATTGGTTCACATTTAGGGGGTCATTTTGACATCACCAATCAAGAAAATTGTGATAATTGGCGGCGGCGCTGGCGGACTGGAGCTGGCAACCAGCCTCGGGCATAAGCTTGGCCGTAAAAAGAAAGCGGAGATCATTCTGGTCGACCGTAATCACAGCCATTTATGGAAACCACTGTTGCACGAAGTGGCGACCGGCAGCCTGGATGACGGCGTGGATGCGCTGAGCTATCTGGCGCATGCCCGCAACCACGGCTTCACTTTCCAGATCGGTTCCCTGACCGATATTGATCGTGAAAATCAGACCATCAAACTGGCTGAAATTCGTGATGAAAACGGCGAAATGCTGGTGCCGGTGCGCGATATTGCCTATGACCAGCTGGTTATGGCGCTGGGCAGTACCTCCAATGACTTCGGGACGCCGGGTGTAAAAGATCACTGTATCTTCCTCGATAACCCGCATCAGGCGCACCGTTTCCATAACGAAATGCTGAATTTGTTCCTCAAATTCTCCGCCAGCGCGGATAAACAGAAAAAAGTGAACATCGCGATTGTCGGCGGCGGCGCTACCGGCGTTGAGCTGTCTGCGGAACTGCACAACGCGGTGAAACAGCTGCACAGCTACGGTTTTGAAGGGTTGGACAGCGAAGCGCTGAACGTCACGCTGGTGGAAGCCGGTGAACGTATTCTGCCTGCGCTGCCGCCGCGTATTTCTGCGGCCGCCCATCAGGAACTGACCAAGCTCGGCGTGCGCGTTCTGACGCAAACCATGGTGACCAGTGCTGATAAAAACGGTCTTAACACCAAATCCGGCGAATTCATTGATGCGGATCTGATGGTCTGGGCAGCGGGTATCAAAGCGCCCGACTTCATGAAAGAGATTGCCGGTCTGGAAACCAACCGTATCAATCAGCTGGTGGTTGAACCGACGCTGCAAACCACGCGCGATCCAAACATTTACGCGATTGGAGACTGCGCATCCTGCCCGCAGCCGTCCGGTGGTTTCGTACCGCCACGCGCGCAGTCCGCGCACCAGATGGCGTCACGCTGCTTCGCAAATATCATGGCGCAGCGCAAAGGGCAGAGTCTGAAACCTTACGTGTATAAAGACCACGGTTCACTGGTTTCTTTGTCCCGTTTCAGCACCGTCGGCAGTCTGATGGGTAACCTGATGCGCGGTTCGATGATGGTAGAAGGGCGCCTGGCGCGACTGGTTTACGTTTCCCTGTACCGCATGCATCAGATTGCGCTGCATGGCTACACTAAAACCGGCCTGATGATGCTGGTTGGCGGAATCAACCGCGTGATCCGCCCGCGCCTGAAGCTGCACTGATGCGAACTGGCCGACTTTTTTTCTCTGTCGGCTGAATGGTTTTAACGTCGTTTCTATTCTAAAAGCCTGTTTACTACAGGCTTTTTTCTTTTCAGGCGCAAGCAGACACTTAAAGCCCGGCTTTGTCCGCTAAGAATGCTCTGAAACACCCCGTTACACCCGCAATTCCTGCACTTACAGACTTCGTCTTATTGTTCCTTAACGCTTCAGAGTACAAACTTTAACAAGTTCATAGCCGGCGATTCACGCACGCCGAACCTCAGGATGTGAAGTTTTCCACTGAGGAATGTGCCCTGAGTAAGGTGCAATATGCGTGGTAACATTTTCGGAGGAAGTCCTGTGAACAAGTCAATGTTAGCTGGGGTCGGTATTGGTGTGGCTGCGGCATTGGGCATTGCCGGTGTGGCGAGCATGAATGTCTTTTCATCTGAGCCGCAATACGCGCAGGTTGTCAGCGCGACGCCAATCAAAGAGACCACGAAAACGCCACGTCAGGAATGCCGTAACGTCACTGTGACTCACCGCCGTCCTGTACAGGATGAGCATCAGATCGCCGGTTCCGTTCTGGGTGCCGTCGCGGGTGGTGTGCTGGGTCATCAGTTCGGTGGCGGACGCGGTCGCGATGTCGCGACAGTTGCCGGTGCGCTGGGTGGCGGCTACGCGGGTAACCGTGTACAGAGCAGCATGCAGAATAACGACACTTACACCACACAGCAGCAGCGCTGTAAAACCGTGTATGACAAAGAAGATAAAATGCTCGGGTATGATGTCACCTATAAAATAGGCGATCAGCAGGGCAAAGTGCGTATGGACCACGATCCGGGCACGCAAATCCCGCTGGATAAAAGCGGTCAGTTGCAGCTTACCCGTTCATAACCCACAGGTAAGTCGCAAACTAAAAGCCTGAGGTGCAAACCTCAGGCTTTTTTTATGTTCGCACTTCTGCTGGTCAGGCAGCCACGCCGTGGGTTTTCAACCCATTTTTGTGCTTAACGATGTCGGCCATCACCGCCAGTGCAATTTCTGCCGGCGTTTTGCTGCCGATGGATAAACCGACCGGGGCATGAAGACGGGCGAAATCATCGGCTGAGAAATCGGCGATGGTTTGCAGGCGTTCGCGACGTCGTGCGCTGTTGCGCTGTGAGCCCATTGCGCCGATGTAAAACGCAGGCGTATTCACCGCCTCCATCAGCGTCAGGTCATCCATACGCGGATCGTGGGTCAGCGCCACAATCGCCGTATTGGCGTGGCAACTTTCCCGTTCGAGATACTTCGCAGGGAACGCTTTCTCCAGCCGTATTTCCGCTTTCAGTAACGGCAGAAAGTTTTCCAGCACGTCTTCACGGCATTCGCACACCACCACGTCAAAACCCAGCGCACAGGCAAAGTCGGCGCAATACAGCGCGACGCTCGAGAGTCCGGCAATCAGTAAGCGCGGGGGCGCGGCCAGATGCAGATGCACGCAGTCGCCGTCACGCATTACCTGTGTGGCGCTGTGATACTCCGTCAGCGCCAGATGGTCACAGGCAGCGGGCAGGGTGAGCGATTTATCCAGCGCATAATGCCCGGCCAGCGCCATTCCCATGCGTTGCAGGTACTCAAGATTCCCCTGCGTAGCGGGCAGATATTCGATCAGCACATCGAGCGATCCGCCACAGGGCAGCGCAATGTTTGGCGTTAATCCACCGTCTCCGTAGCGCACAATCTGGCTGGCTTGCTGATAATCACCGGCGGCTATCCGCTGTAAAAAATCTTCTTCGACGCAGCCGCCGGAGAGCGACCCGCAATAGCGTCCATCCTGGGTCGCCACCATCAGCGCGCCCGGCGCGCGCGGAGAAGAGCCGTAGGTTGTCAGCACTGTACAAAGCCACACCGGCTGCTGTGCCAGCCATTCCCGCGCCTTTGAAATAACATGATTATCAAGATGCTGCATGGAGATTTCCGTTCAAAAGCCGCGGGGAAAGAGCAAGATCCCCGGGCAAATCAATGTCTGCGATCACGCCCGAAGTATTGAAATCAATGCGCAGCAGGTCATGGCTGCGGATAAGCTCGCGGGCATCATGATCGCCACGCAGTTGCAAAAGTTTGTCGCCCATTTCGCGGGCAAAACCGACCGGATGCCCCGGCTCATTTTGCCAGAAAGGGCGCACCACCGGCTTGAGGTGCAGGGTATCGGCCACGGTGGAGAAAATATCCGGCGTAACGAACGGCATATCGGCGAGATGAACCAGCCAGCCGTCCCACTCCGGCGTATCGCGCACGCCTGCGGCAATGGAACCACCGGTGCCCGTGCTTTCCGTCAGCGTAAACGGCACACCTGCGCGGCGGCAGCTGGCCTGCACCTGCAGGTTCCCGGCGCGCGTCACGACGTGTACCGGCAGTCCGCTTTCCAGCGCATGACCGAGCGTAATATCAAAAACACTGGCAGCATTTTCTGCTGTTTTCGACAGTGTGGCATTCAGCTTGTTTCCTTCGCCGCCTGCGGCGATAAACCGGCTCCCCAGCCCTGCGGCGAGGAGAATAATACCTGCCATCTTGCTCCGATCCCTTTTGTACATTGTTTGCGCAACAGAATTAATTATCCCACTATTTTGCGCAAATTTGTGAACGAAATATTAAAAATGTGTTTTCTGTCATGACTTCCAGTAACTCATCTACCTATAATCGCCCGCGTTAAACGGTATTTGCAGAATTTATGACAAATTGTAAATGTGCCGGACTATAAGAAAGACAATAAGAAGCAAGGAAATTTATGAGCAACTTTAACCCGTCCAGGCGGCGCTTTGTGAAAGGCGCTGTAATCGCTGGTGTCTCCGTGTATCTCGCGCCGCTACACAGCCGTGCTTATGCGGCACTCTTCGAAGAAAAAATCCTGCAATCGCCGCAGTGGGACGCACAACACAAACGCGTCCGTTTCCGTATTGACGGAAAAGCCAAAGTCATGGGGCAGAAAGTGTTTGCCCGCGATATCCGCGCCAAAGATATGCCGCACTGGCCGCAGAAACAGGCGCACGCCTTTATCCTGCGCGTGACGCAGGCAGACAGAACTTATGCAGGACTGGATTTATCGTTACTCGGTGAGGATCTGCAACCCGACCAACTGGTCACCGCCGACGTACTGGCGCGAGACGGTCTGGCATTCCCGGCATTTTACGGCGAAGACATGCTGCTGCCGGAAGGCAAAACGCCTGCGTATCTCGGTCAGGCGGTGGCCATTCTGGTCTATCAGGATTTTGCCAAATTCCGCTTTGCGAAAAACGCACTGAAATTCAAAGACGGTGTGGTGCGCTACGGCGCCAAAACCGGCCCGCTGGAACGCGATCCCTGGGGCACTTTCCGCTTTGTGCGCGTCGGGGGAGAAACTGCGTTTGAAGACGATCGTTTCTCCAGCCTGAAAGATATGCCGGTATTTCCGACCGGTATGCGCAAGCATCTGCCGGTCTGGCCGGAAGGGCGTGAAGGCGGCAAGCTGGATGAGCAGGGCATGTTCTACGCCGGGGAAATGGCAGACGAAATGAAATCCCCGCCGCAGGACTGGCTGGTGATGTCGCGACGTTTCACCACGCAGTCTGTCGATACCTCGGCGCTTGAACCCGACAACGCCAACGGCTGGTATGACGCCGCCACGCAAACGCTGCATATGGTGGTGCCGACGCAGTCACCGCAGGAAGTCGCAGATGAAATGCCGCGCATGATGGCCAAAGCCCACCGCACGGTGAAAACGCTGATTATGCATCCTTGCTACACCGTCGGTTACGGGTCGAAAGATCACTATAACTTCCCGTATTACGGCGCGGTGGCGGCGATGTACGGTGACGGCACTCCGGTGCGCCTGGCTAATGACCGCTTCGAGCAGTTTCAGTCCTCCCTCAAGCGTCACGCGTTTGATATGAATTACGACATCGCGGTCAACCGTGAAACCGGGATGTTGCAGTCGTTCCATGCGGCAATGACCGCAGACGGCGGCGGGCGAAGTAACTTTACCCCGTCGGTGGTGATGGTTGGCGCAACCGCTGCGCAGTCGATTTACTACTTCCCGAAAAGTGATTTATCCGCCGTCGGGCTGGCATCACGTGCGCTGGATGCCGGTTCCGCCCGTGGTTACGGCACGCTGCAAAGTATGGCCGCCACCGAAATGATGATGGATGAACTGGCCGCCGAACTGAAGCTGGATCCGATTGCCTTCCGGATGCGCAACGTTTTGAAATCCGGTATGAAAAATACCCAGGGGGCGATTCCGGCAGGTGCGATTCGTGCGGATGAAGTGCTGGAAGAAGCCGCCGTCCATCCGTTGTGGACGGAGCGTGAAAAACGCAAGGCCGCCTATGAAAGCCAGAATCCGGGTAAACGTTACGGCGTCGGGTTTGGCTGCGTGCAGAAAGATTTCGGTACTGGTGCGGAAACGTCATTCGCCCGCGTCGAAATCAGCGAAAACGGGCAGATAAGCCTGTGGCACAGCGGTGCGGAAATGGGGACGGGCATGTCCACGTCACAGTCCGTGCTGTGCGCCGAATGGCTGGGTAAACCGGCGGAGCAGGCGCATTTCTCGGTGACCGACTGGTCAGTGCTGCCGGTGGAGACCAGCGGCGATCCGTACATTATGTCGCAGGAAGAGCAGGACAAGCTGCAAAAAAATCCGCGCTGGTCGCCCTCCTACTGCTCACCGTCGAGCGCCAGTAACTCAGCCTATTACTTTTCACACAGCACCCGCGAAGCGGCGCGTCTGGTCTTCGATCACGGCCTGTGGCCGGCGGCGATGGCTATCTGGAAAACCGGCATTGGCGGCGGACAGGCTGCGCCATACATCGTGCGCAAAGAGGATGCCCGCTGGGTGGAAGGCGGTCTGACGGCCAACGGGATGCAAATTCTCAGTCTTGAGACGCTGGCAAAAAAAGCTTATGAGATGCAGGGGCTGACCGGTGCGGCGGTTCACGTCTTCAACCGCTGGCAGTGGGCTGAAGCCGATTTCACGCTCAACAATGCGCGTCAGCGCGTGCCGGTTGACGGCATGTCAGTGCGTACCGGCGCGGGTGAATACCAGACGCTGGCGCGTGACGCGGTCTATTACCCGCCGACGCAGCGTAATAACGCGTCTGTGACCTACTACAGTGCGGTCGGTACGCTGGCTGAAATTGCGGTGGATATCGCCACCGGAAACGTCGAATTACTCACGCACCACTCGATTATGGAGTGCGGCAATCTGATCGTGCCTGAACTGGTCTCCGGACAGTTACAGGGCGGGCTGGCGATGGGCATCGGTCACGCATTGCATGAATATTTACCGCTGTACGAAGACGGGCCGGGTAACGGTACCTGGAACTTCAACCGTTACCACCTGCCGCGCGCCAGCGACGTGGCGGTCTGGAAACAGACCAGCGAGATCCTGCCTGCGCTGTCGGAAACCGATCCGCCGAAAGGCATGGCCGAAGTGGTGATGATCCCGGTCGTCGCTGCGCTGGTGAACGCCATCGCCCACGCCACCGGTCACCGTTTCCGTGATTTGCCCGTCCGTGCTGAAAATATTCGTGAGGTTTTACAATGAGCATCAAAACACAGCCGTTAGAGCTGACCATCAATAATCAACATTACGGCCCGCTGGATGTGCCTGAAGGCCTGATGATGATCGATTTCCTGCACGAATACGTGGCGCTGACCGGTTCGCGGCTCGGTTGCGGGCAGGGCATCTGTCACGCCTGCGTGGCAATTGTCGATCACGACAGCGGCACCAGCGAAGAAGTGCGCACCTGCATCACCGGCGCACATTTTTTCAACGGTAAGAAAGTCCGCACCGTCGAAGGCCACGCCAAAACCGATGACCAAGGTGAAGTCCGGCTGTCGCCGGTTCAGCAAGCGTTTATGGAGCATTACAGCTTCCAGTGCGGTTATTGCACACCGGGATTTGTGAATGCCGCGACGCTGCTGCTTGAGCGGCTGGAAAAACATCCGATTGCGCTTGCCGATCTGGAAAGTGCGATTGAAGGCGCGCTGGAGAATCACATCTGCCGCTGTACCGGTTACGTCCGTTATTACGAAGCGGTGCGTGACGTGGTGATGAAAACGCCGGGTCTGATCAGGGAGCACGCGTGATGATAAAACGTCTTTTCCTCGCGCTGCTGGTGGTGATTATTATCATTATCGCCGTACTGTGGTGGCGGGAAAACCGCACACTGGACGCACCGGTACAGAAAGTCACGGCGGACAGCGCGCAGATTGAACGGGGCCGTTATCTGGTACAGGCATCTGACTGCGCCGCGTGCCACACCGCGTCCGGCGGTGCTCCGTTAGCGGGCGGCTATCCGCTGGAAACGCCGTTCGGCAAAATATTCGGCAGCAACCTTACACCTTCCGCCGACGACGGCATTGGTCGCTGGACGTCGGATGATTTCTATCTGGCGCTGACTCAGGGTGTGGCTCCGGGCGGGCGTCACCTGTATCCGGCGATGCCGTATACCTCCTATAAAGGTGTGGCGCGGAAAGATTCGGACGACATGTACACGTTTCTGATGACCCGTCCGGCGGTGAATCAGCCAGTGCCGGAAAATGAGATGCCGTTCCCGTTTAACCAGCGCATGGCGATGATCGGCTGGAATCTGTTATTCCGCAACGCCGATCCGATGCCCGCCAGCTCGCAGGGGAATTCTGCCGATTGGCAGCGCGGGCAGTATCTGACGGACGTGCTCGGCCACTGCGGAGAATGCCATACGCCGCGCGGCAAACTGGGGCAGATGGATACCGATAACAACCTGAAAGGCGGAACGCTCGGGCGCATCACCGCGCCGGACATCTCCCCGCAGGCGCTGGCGCAGCGCGGCTGGGATCCGGCCAGTCTGAGCCGTTTCCTCGCTACCGGCATTTCACCGCAAGGATCGGCGTTTGACGAAATGCACAAAGTTATCGATCTCAGCACCCGTCATCTGACCGACGACGACCACCGTGCCATAGTCACCTATCTGCTGGGGGATAAACCGCCCGTGGCAGTACCGGTGAGCATCGGGCAGGGCGGCAATGATGCGGGGCGGATCACTTATCTGGATCAATGTTCTGGCTGTCATATGGCCGATGGATCTGGTAAACCGCACGTCGCTGTGGCGATGCAAAACAACGCCACGCTGCGCCAGCCCGATGGCCGTAATCTCATCGTCTCAGTGCTCGATGGTTTACCGGCGCAGGCATTTCCCAATGGCGAAAGCATGCAGTCCATGCCGGGATTTGCGGATCGTCTGAATGACGCCCAGATCGCCGATATGGTGAACTATCTGCGTGTCACCTTCGCCGGTCTGCCGGGGGATATCACCCCTGAACAGGTGAAGGCGCTGCGTAAATAATCGTTTGAGTGACATCACGATGTAAAAAAGCCCGGTGAGGGATGAATTCACCGGGCTTTATTTTTGTGCTTACCACTTCAGATCTGCTTACGACCTCAGATCAAATGCTCAGCAAAATCTGCCAACATATCGCTGACAAATTTCAGGCGTTTTGGCCGATCGGTCAGGTCCAGCATGAACTTGAGTTTGGTCGGGCCGTCGAGGCGGTAAACCTGCGGCTGTTTTTGCAGCAAACCAATCAGGTGGCCCGGATCGACGCGATTTTTATCGCCGAACTCGATAAAGCCGCCGCGCTCATTGCCTTCAATACGTTTGATGCCCAGTTCCTTCGCCTTAAGTCGCAGCACGGCTATCTGAATCAGATTGCGCGCACCGTCCGGCAGCGATCCGAAGCGGTCGATAAGCTCCACGCGCAGCTCGTCCAGCTCATTTTCGCTTTTCGCACTGGCGATGCGTTTATACAGCGACAGGCGTGTATTGACGTCAGGAATGAATTCTTCCGGCAGCAGGGCAGGCATGCGCATTTCGACTTCGGTCTGACTGGTGGTCAGATCCTCAAGCGATGGCTCGCGACCTTCTTTCAGCGCTTCGACGGCGTTTTCCAGCAGCTCCATATACAGCGTGAAACCGATGCTGGTCATCTGCCCGCTCTGGCCTTCGCCCAGCAGTTCGCCTGCGCCACGAATTTCAAGGTCGTGCGTCGCCAGCGCGAAACCGGCACCCAGATCTTCGAGCGAAGCAATAGCTTCGAGGCGTTTATGCGCATCGACGGACATGGCTTTCGGCGGTGGCGTCAGCAGATAAGCGTAGGCCTGATGATGCGAACGCCCGACGCGACCGCGCAGCTGGTGCAACTGCGCCAGACCAAAGTGATCGGCGCGCTCAATGATGATGGTGTTGGCCGTCGGAATGTCGATACCGGTTTCAATGATCGTGGTACACACCAGTACGTTAAAACGCTGATGGTGAAAATCATTCATCACCCGTTCAAGATCGCGCTCGCGCATCTGGCCGTGGCCGATGGCAATACGCGCCTCCGGCACCAGCTCTGCCAGGCGCTGCGTGGCTTTCTCGATGTTTTCGACATCGTTGAATAGGTAATAAACCTGCCCGCCGCGCAGAATTTCACGCAGGATGGCCTCGCGTATCACCAGGCTGTCGTATTCGCGGACAAAGGTTTTGACCGCCATACGGCGTGCGGGCGGCGTGGCGATAATCGACAGGTCGCGCATGCCGCTCATCGCCATATTCAGCGTGCGCGGGATCGGTGTGGCGGTCAGCGTCAGGATATCCACGTCAGCGCGCATCGCTTTAATACGCTCTTTATGACGCACGCCGAAACGGTGTTCTTCATCGACAATCAGCAGGCCGAGATCTTTCCAGCGCAGGTCACTTTGCAGCAGTTTATGTGTGCCGATAATAATATCGACTTTGCCTTCGACCGCTTCCTCAATCACCGCCTGTTGCTCTTTGGCGCTGCGGAAACGCGACATCATTTCGATGCGCACCGGCCAGCTGGCAAAACGGTCGCGGAAGTTGTCGAAATGCTGCTGTGCCAGCAAAGTGGTTGGCACCAGAACCGCCACCTGTTTGTTGTTGGCGACGGCAAGGAACGCAGCGCGCATTGCCACTTCGGTTTTACCAAAGCCAACGTCACCACACACCAGCCGGTCCATCGCCAGCGGTTGAGTCATGTCAGCCAGTACGGCATTGATGGCCTGCGCCTGATCCGGCGTGGTTTCAAACGGGAAAGCCTGACAGAACAGCTGGTATTGCTCTTTGTCATGCTTAAACGCAAAACCGGTTTTGGCTTCGCGCTGGGCGTAAATATCCAGCAGCTCGGCGGCCACGTCGCGGACCTTCTCAGCGGCTTTCTGACGGGCTTTCGACCATGCCTCACCGCCGAGTTTGTGCAGCGGCGCGCTGTCATCGGCACCGCCGGCGTAGCGGCTGATAAGATGCAGTGACGATACCGGCACATAAAGTTTATCTTCACCGGCGTAGGTCAGGATCAGGTACTCAGCTTTAATACCACCGGTCTCGAGCGTGGTGAGGCCCAGATAGCGGCCAACGCCGTGTTCGACGTGAACCACCGGCTGGCCGGGGCGCAGCTCGGCGAGATTACGGATCAGCGTGTCGGTATTAATGGTGCGGCGACTGTCCTGACGGCGACGCGCCACGCGCTCACCCAGCAGATCGCTTTCGCAAATCAGAGCCAGCTGTTTATCGGCATCAAGGAATCCGCGCTCACAGGCGCCGATCATGATGTAACGTCCGGCGAATTCGGCTTCTTCGATGCGGGTAATGAGCGTCGGCATCAATTTGATGCGCGCCAGTAAATCCTGCAACGTTTCGCGACGGCCTTCACTTTCAACCGAGAACACCAGACTGCCTGCAAAGGATTCGTTAAAGCGGCGCAGGTTATCCATTGGCGCTTTGTTTTGCGGCTGCACGGAGAGATCCGGCAAGGTTTCGTAGCTGAGATTAGTGTTTGCAGCTTTCTTCGGCAGCGAGTCAGTGCGCAGCTGAACGCGTGGCCAGGCTTTGAGTTCAGCGAACAGCGTATCGACCCGCAGCCACAGGTTTTCCGGCTCAAGCAGCGGACGCATCGGATCCACGCGGCGGCTTTCGTAGCGCTGAGTGGCATCCTGCCAGAAACGCTCGGCGGCGGTTTCCAGATCGCCGGTATTGAGCACCAGCGTATTTTCCGGCAGATAGCTGAACAGCGTGGTCAGCGGTTGACTGAAAAACAGCGGCTGCCAGTATTCGATCCCAGCCGGGAAGGTCCCTTTACTCACCTGCTGATAAACGTGTTCAGCGTCGCGGCGAACTTCAAACTTTTCGCGCCACTGGCTGCGGAAAAGTTCGATGGCATTTTTGTCGGTCGGGAATTCGTGCGCGGGCAGCAAATTGATCTGATCGACTTCGCTCAGCGTACGCTGCGTATCGACGTCAAAGGTGCGCAGGCTATCGATTTCATCATCGAAGAAATCTATACGGAAAGGCTCGTCGCTGCCCATCGGATACAGGTCGAGCAGGGCGCCACGGGTGGCAAACTCACCGTGCTCCATGACCTGATCGACGCTGCGGTAACCGGCCTGTTCCAGCTGAGCACGCAGTTTGTCGCGTGACAGCAGCTGGCCTTTTTTCATCACCAGCGCATGACCGTGCAAAAACTCGTGCGGGCAGACACGTTGCATCAATGTATTCACCGGCAGAATAATGATGCCGCGTTCCATCGTGGGAAGTTGATAAAGGCTGGAAAGACGGGAAGAAATGATTTCCTGATGCGGCGAGAAACTGTCGTACGGCAGTGTTTCCCAGTCAGAAATGCTCAGCACTTTGTGATCGGTAAACTGCTGAATTTCATCGCGCAAACGCAGGGCATTTTGCATATCCGGTGCTATCAGCATGACGGGGCCTGCGTGACGCTCACTGATTTGTGCACATTCGAGTGCACAGGCGGAGCCGGTAAGCTGCCCTAAAAGACGGGTGTCGCCGGGGCGTTCAGGCAATGAATAACGATAATCTTGAGACATAGGCTGTTTTGCGTTCTCGTTTGGCGGCAGCAGGTGGCCAATTAGCAGACCGTATCTTGCGATGCGCAGACAATCGGGGTCAACCCGGCTTTGCAATAAAAAAGGACAAAAGAGCCCCGGGGTTAAACCGATTACTTTGGGTTAATGGTTCCATAAAGCGGTGCTAGCCTTTATTATCCTTGATCACTTTAGTCTGCGCCATGCACTTATTTGCGGCCAAGCACTTAAAACGGAAGTCATGTATCAACCTGTCGCGTTATTCATAGGCCTGCGCTACATGCGCGGGCGTGGTTCGGACCGCTTTGGGCGGTTTGTCTCCTGGTTATCCACCATTGGTATCACCCTCGGGGTGATGGCGCTGGTGACGGTGCTGTCGGTCATGAACGGTTTTGAGAAGGATCTGGAAGGTAACATTCTGGGTCTGATGCCTCAGGCGTTGATCACCACACCGGTTGGATCGCTGGACCCTCAAAAAATTACTCACGAGCAAGTCACCGCGCTGAAAAGCGTGAACCGCGCCGTGCCCGTGACCACCGGTGACGTGGTGCTGCAAAGCCCTGGCAGCGTGGCGGTGGGCGTGATGCTCGGCGTTAATCCCGCAGACCAGGACCCGCTGGCGAAATACATGATTGGCGTGGCCCAACAGGAACTGCAACCTGGCAAATATAACGTCATTCTTGGCGATCAGCTGGCACAACAGCTGAAGGTACGCCGTGGCGATCAACTGCGTCTGATGGTTACCAGCGTCAGCCAGTTCACGCCGGTTGGGCGTGTGCCGAGCCAGCGTCTGTTTAACGTGATCGGCACGTTTTCAGCCAACAGCGAAGTCGATGGTTACCAGATGCTGGTTAACATTCAGGATGCGTCACGTCTGATGCTCTATCCGAAAGGCAACGTCACCGGCTGGCGACTGTTTCTTGACAAACCGCTGGACGTCGACAGCCTGAGCGCGCAAAAGTTGCCGGAAGGCAGCAGCTGGAAAGACTGGCGCGAGCGTCGCGGCGAGCTGTTCCAGGCGGTGCGCATGGAGAAAAACATGATGGGGCTGCTGCTTAGCCTGATAGTGGCGGTTGCCGCATTCAATATCATTACGTCGCTGGGTCTGCTGGTGATGGAGAAACAGGGCGAAGTCGCTATCTTGCAAACGCAGGGACTCAGCCGCCGTCAGATTATGGCGGTGTTTATGGTGCAGGGTGCGAGCGCAGGCGTCATCGGCGCGTTACTCGGTGCCATACTCGGCGTTGTGCTCGCCACGCAGCTCAATACTATTATGCCGGCTATCGGGCTGATGCTCGATGGCGCGTCGCTGCCGGTCGATATTGAACCGGTTCAGGTGGTGGTCATTGCGTTGGTCGCGATGGTCATTGCTTTATTATCAACGCTGTATCCTTCCTGGCGCGCTGCTGCCACCCACCCCGCAGAGGCTTTACGTTATGAGTAATTCGTTATTATTGCAGTGTGACAACCTCTGTAAGACTTATCAGGAAGGGAAGATGCACACCGATGTACTGCGTGACGTGACCTTCGACATGCAGCCGGGTGAGATGATGGCGATCGTCGGGACGTCAGGTTCCGGCAAAAGTACTTTGCTGCATTTGCTGGGTGGACTGGACTCTCCGACCTCCGGCGAAGTTATTTTTAAAGGCCAGTCGCTCAATGCGATGTCTTCTTCTGCGAAATCAGAACTGCGCAACCGTGAGCTGGGCTTCATCTATCAGTTCCACCACCTGCTGCCCGATTTCACCGCGCTGGAAAACGTCGCGATGCCATTGCTGATCGGTAAAAAGAAATCTGCCGAAGTACAGGAGCGTGCGCTGGCGATGCTTGAAGCGGTAGGTCTGCAACACCGCAGTAATCACCGTCCTTCCGAGCTTTCCGGTGGTGAGCGCCAGCGTGTGGCGATTGCCCGCGCACTGGTCAACAATCCTTCGCTGGTACTGGCGGACGAACCGACCGGTAACCTCGATCAGCGCAATGCCGACAGCATTTTCGAATTGCTCGGCGAACTGAATGTACGTCAGGGCACGGCGTTTCTGGTGGTGACTCACGACCTCAAACTGGCAAGCCGTCTGACCCGTCAGCTGGAAATGCGTGACGGCAGATTGCAGCCGGACTCGATGTTGCTGGGAGCGAAGTAATGTCAGGCATTCCGTTTTCTTTATTGATCGGCCTGCGGTTCAGCCGGGGTCGTCGTCGCAGCGGCATGGTGTCGCTGATTTCGGTGATCTCAACGTTGGGCATCGCACTTGGCGTGGCAGTACTGATCGTCGGCCTGAGCGCGATGAACGGCTTCGAGCGTGAACTGAAAGATCGCGTGCTGGCGGTAGTACCGCACGGTGAAATTCGTCCGGTGAATCAGCCGTTCAACGACTGGCAGGGTGTGCTGGATCGCGTCGAAAAAGTGCCCGGTATTGTGGCCGCTGCACCTTATATTCAGTTCAACGGTCTGATTGAGCACGGCGCAAAACTGCGTGCCATCCAGCTAAAAGGCGTGGATCCGCAGAGCGAGTCCCGCGTCAGCGCCGCACCGAAGTTTGTGCAGAATAACGCATGGCAGAATTTCAAGGCCGGTGAGCAACAACTGATCCTCGGCAAAGGCGTAGCGGACGCCGTTGGCGTGAAGCAGGGCGACTGGGTGACGGTGATGATCCCCAACAGCGACCCGGAGATGAAACTGCTACAGCCGAAGCGGATCCGTTTGCAGGTTACCGGGATTTTGCAGCTCAGCGGCCAGCTTGATCACAGTCTTGGCATGGTACCGCTGGCGGATGCGCAGCAGTATCAGGATATGGGCACCAGCGTCACCGGTATCGATATCAAAGTGAACGATGTGTTTGCCGCGCAGAAACTGGTGCACGACGCCGGTGAAGTGACGCAGGCTTACGTCTATATCAGCAGCTGGATTGGCACTTACGGCTATATGTATCGCGACATCCAGATGGTTCGCGCGATTATGTATATGGCGATGGTGCTGGTGATCGGCGTCGCCTGTTTCAACATCGTGTCGACGCTGGTCATGGCTGTGAAAGATAAAAGCAGCGATATTGCGATTTTGCGCACACTGGGGGCGAAAGACGGACTTATCCGCGCGGTCTTCATCTGGTACGGTTTACTGGCGGGGCTGGTCGGCAGCGTAACCGGTGTGGTGATCGGTGTCATTGCCGCCTTCCAGCTGACCAACATCATTAACGGATTGCAGAAGCTGACCGGGCATCAGTTCCTGTCGGGTGACATTTATTTCATCGACTTCCTGCCATCTGAAGTTCACTGGATTGACGTTGCGGGCGTATTATTTACCGCTTTGGTGCTGAGTCTACTGGCAAGCTGGTATCCGGCGCGTCGTGCAAGCCGCATCGATCCGGCCCGGGTTCTCAGTGGAGGTCAGTAATCAAATCTTCAAAAACAGTATTTAAATTCAGACACAGAGAGTAAGGAGCACGTCATGCGCACACGTCATCGTCTGTGTCGGTTTCGCAAAAATAAACGCATTCGCCACCAGCGTTTCCGGTCGAATATCTTTCACCGTGATTCCATGGCCGCCGCGTCACTGAAGAAACCGTTTGTGGTGGTACTGACTGGCGCGGGGATTTCCGCAGAATCAGGGATCCGTACCTTCCGGGCCGCCGATGGCCTGTGGGAAGAGCACCGCGTGGAAGATGTGGCGACCCCGGAAGGGTATCGCCGCGATCCTGAGCTGGTGCAGCGTTTTTACAACGAACGCCGCCGCCAGCTGCAACAGGACGACCTCAAACCGAATGCCGCGCATTACGCGCTGGCGACGCTGGAGGAAGCACTCGGGGATAACTTCCTGCTGGTCACGCAGAACATCGACAATTTGCATGAGCGCGCAGGCAGTTCGCGCGTGCTGCACATGCACGGTGAATTGCTGAAAGTACGCTGCACCCAGTCCGGGCAGATCCTGGACTGGCCGGGTGACCTGAGCGTTGACGATCGCTGTCACTGCTGTCAGTTCCCGGCACCGCTGCGCCCGCACATTGTGTGGTTTGGCGAAATGCCGCTGGGTATGGATAAAATCTACGATGCGCTGGCCAGAGCTGATTTCTTCGTGGCGATTGGCACGTCCGGTCATGTATATCCGGCCGCCGGATTTGTTCACGAAGCGCGTATCGGCGGAGCCTGTGCGGTCGAGCTGAATCTCGAGCCAAGCCAGGTAGAAAGCGAATTCGACATGAAACACTACGGGCTGGCAAGCGAGGTCGTCCCTGAGTTCGTGCATAAGTTCCTGACTAAAAAAGACGAAGCCTGGTCGTAACCGGGCTTTTTTAGCCATACATCCCCAAAATTGCGCCGGATCCTAAGAGTTCTTTGCGTAAACTTGGTGAAAAATGACCTGACGCAATATTCACGGTATTCATGCTGCGCATAATAAAACCCAGCCGCCAGAGGATACCCAAATGGATAAGTTGCTTGACCGTTTTCTTCACTACGTTTCTTTCGATACCCAATCTAAGCCCAATGTTAAACATACGCCCAGCACTGACGGACAGCTCAGGCTGGCGCAGGCACTGCGTAACGAACTGATTGATCTGGGTTTTTCACAGGTAACTCTCAGTGACAAAGGCTGCGTAATGGCGACGTTACCGGGCAACGTTGCCTGGAAAGTGCCGGTCATCGGCTTTATTTCTCATCTCGATACCGCCCCTGATTTCACTGCAAAACACGTCAATCCGCAGATTGTTGAGAATTACCGTGGCGGCGATATTGCGCTGGGCAACGGTGATGAAGTGCTTTCGCCGGTGATGTTCCCGGTTCTGCATCAGTTACTCGGTCAGACACTGATCACCACCGATGGCAAAACGTTGCTCGGTTCGGACGACAAATCAGGTATCGCGGAAATCATCACCGCCATGGTGCGTCTTAAAAATAGCAACGTGCCGCACGGTCCGATCCGTATCGCGTTTACGCCGGATGAAGAAATCGGTAAAGGTGCGCAGAGTTTTGATATTCCGGGTTTTGGCGCGGAATGGGCCTACACCGTTGACGGCGGCGGGGTAGGGGAGTTGGAGTTTGAAAACTTCAATGCAGCATCCGCGACCATTAAAATCGTCGGTAATAACGTGCATCCGGGCAGCGCAAAAGGCGTGATGGTCAACGCATTGTCACTGGCAACCCGTTTCCATAGCGAATTACCCGCTGATGAAACGCCTGAGCATACGGAGGGTTATGAGGGTTTCTATCACCTGACGACCATCAAGGGCAACGTTGAGCGCGCGGAAATGCATTACATCATTCGTGATTTCGAGAAGCCGCAGTTCGAAGCTCGTAAGCAAAAGATTATTGATATTGCACATCTGGTCGGTAAGGGTCTGCACCGCGACTGCTATATCGAAGTGACTCTCGATGATCACTATTACAACATGCGCGACAAAGTAGCACAGCATCCGCACATTATTGCGCTGGCGCAGCAGGCGATGAAAGATTGCGATATTGAGCCGGTCATGAAGCCTATTCGCGGCGGCACCGATGGCGCACAGCTTTCATTCCGCGGCTTGCCTTGTCCTAACATCTTCACCGGTGGCTATAACTTCCATGGTAAACATGAATTTGTCACGCTGGAAGGAATGGAGAAAGCGGTATCGGTGATTATGCGCATAGCAGAGCTGACGGCTAAAGAGTTGTAAATAAAACTCATTTAATATCGTCCAAAAAACCAGATAATATTCAATATATTATCTGGTTTTTTTTATAAATTAGATAAAAATAACAATTAATGATATGATGAAATCAATATTATAAATAATGACTACGCGTTTTTAATATAAATATTTTATATTTTAGTCGCTAATTATTTTTTATATATATTATTAAAATCGATTTATTAAATAACTTAATGTTTTTCTTGAGATTAAAAGGAGATTATAAGAAATTTTATGTTAAAGGATATTAAACGTCTTAAGGAATTTGTCACAGCGCAATCACAAAGCTGTATGTTTGCTTCTGAAATAAATGCATGGGTATTTGTTTGGTATCCTGAAGGTACCCGTTATGGGCATGTGGCAATGATGATTGGTGATATTCATGCGGAAAGTGCTTATGTGAGTTGGTGGCCTAAAAAATCAAGAGATGGACTGCCAGGTTTTTACAAAAAAAGTCCTGCATCCAGAGTAATGATTTTCAATCCGGTTACTCACCAGCATGAATTCACTAGCAGTGATTACTTTATCGATTGTTACTCTGAAGAAAATACTCCTCATGTGGTTTATGGTTTACGTGGGCTGGATGTAAGGGAGATGGAGACAGCCTGGCGGAATATCGTCTCTAAAGGCGGAGCATCATTTTCTCCTCTTTCAAAGAATTGTGCGGTTGTAGTTTCGCGTGTGCTAAAGGCAGGGTTGAAACATTCACAATTACGGCATAAAGTTTTCGGTATGTTTGATGGCGACCAATTCATTTGGACTCCGAAAAGAATTGCAGTGATTTGCAATCTTTTAAGGGATAATAATTCCGCCTTAAAGATTAAAATTCCAGGAAGAGAAAGCAAAAAAACGTTTATAAAAACGTTAGTTCGATTGAGATAGTCAGGATTGAAATGTAATTGCACGTCATGCTTTATTTTCAGATGCCCGGCCTTACTCCGGGCAGTTTCACCGTCAGTTTAACATCCCTATTGTGTCTGAGTAACGGCTTGCCCTATAGTCTCTTTAGAGGGTTTTCTATTATCTTAAAACGATTACATCATACCCGTTTTTTTAACTTTAAGTCGGCAACGATCGCTCCCCTGCATTAATGGAGTTACCATGCATCTCCCGTTGTTCTTTACGACACAGAAAGAAAGTTGCAATGAGAAATGACTATTATTAACGTCTGCTAAAACAAAGTCTCCGCCTTTTAACATGACATTTTTTACTTTAGCCTGAGACATTATTTTAACAATGCCAGAGTTGGAAATGTAAAAGTCGTTTTCCGTATGGTTACGATCTAATGTAATCATTTCGATATTCCATATTTCACCATTACTTGCAGTCCACGAATCAACAGCACCGAAAAAATCAGGGAATATTCCCTGATGCATAAATGAAGATAATGCCCCGATATTTTCCTGTATCCATTGGTTTTCAGGCCTCATAATGAGATTTGAATAGTTAACTATTGATTCGTGTTCTGAGCCTGGAACGGAAATTTTCTGGCCATTGATATAGTAATTCATTCTGGGTATATCCACTTGCATACTATGGTTCATTACTGATGAACCATGTTTAGTGATATCCGATGATATGTTATTATTGATCGTTTTCAGTAATTTTCTTTCAATTTCTTGGTTAATACTTAAATCAAAAATATATTCTGATGAGCGATTTATATTTGAATTTAAGTTATTGTATTGCGGTGGAGGTGTTTTTGATGATGTTCTGAATAAATCTGTAAATCTCATGAGTATTCCTGGCTTTAAAACGTTAAAAATAGATAGGATAGTTACAGCAGGAATATATTGGATATTAAAATGGGTGTCTAATGCTGTTTTTTTATTATCCGATACAAGTTATTGACGGCTAAAATATTAGAATTATTAATGAGTTCAGATGCGGCGGATTTTTTGAAAATATCCACAGAGAGAATGGCCAGTGTGAAGATCGGGAATAGGGATAAAACGTTGGAACCACAAGGGCATACAGATGCCCTTGTGGTTTATTAGATTCAGTCGTTGAAGTACCAATAACCGCTGTTAACCAGTGCAGACAGCAGTGCAAGAAATGACGGATCGTCGAGTGCATCGCCTAGCATTTCACGGGTCACAGTTTTATGGCGTGCCATGGCGTCTACCGCGGCGGTCTGTTCGGAAGCTATCGCTTCGCCGTTGACGTAGCACACATCGCCCACGCGCAAGACGCGTAAACCGCCAACGCGTTCCAGCGTTTCGCCGGACTCCATCAGCTCATAGATTTCGCCTGCCTGATATGGCGGCTCCGGCGGTGCCAGATCCAGCTCGTGGCGCGACTGGGAAATGAATTCGCCAAACCAGCTGTTGAAATGCTCCGGATTGCCGATAAGATCAAGCATCATGCCACGCAGTTTATCCAGTTCAGCAGGCTGTATTTCAGCCGGATGATCGCGTTCCACCAGATCTGGATCCGTATAGCGGTGGCTGCCCAGTTCACGGGAAAGAACGTAGTCTGCGAAGCCGCTTATCATCTCGCGGGTGTTCGGCGCGCGGAAACCGACCGAATAGTTGAGCGAGTTTTCCAGCGAGTAACCGTCGTGCGGGAAGCCCGGTGGAATGTAGACGATATCGCCCGGTTCCAGCTCTTCGTCGATAATTGCCTCGAACGGCTCCACCTGAAGTAAATCCGGGTGCGGACAATGTTGTTTCATGGCGATTTTC
>NZ_JYDE01000018.1 GCF_003263515.1 Rahnella inusitata
TCTCTGATCATGGTCTTCGAAGTAGAAGGCGCTGCACCTGCTGCTCCGGCGGCGAAGAAAGAAGAAGCTGCAGCCCCTGCGAAACAAGAACAGAAAGCTGCCGCACCGGCTGCTCCGGCCGCCAGCAAAGGCGACTTCGCTGAGAACGACGCTTACGTTCACGCCACGCCGGTTATCCGTCGTCTGGCTCGTGAATTCGGCGTTAACCTGGCGAAAGTGAAAGGGACGGGCCGTAAGGGTCGTATCCTGCGCGAAGACGTTCAGACTTACGTGAAGGACGCGGTCAAACGCGCTGAAGCCGCTCCGGCTGCTGCCACTGGCGGTGGTATTCCGGGCATGCTGCCTTGGCCGAAAGTCGACTTCAGCAAGTTTGGTGAAATTGAAGAAGTGGAATTGGGCCGCATCCAGAAAATCTCTGGCGCCAACCTGAGCCGTAACTGGGTAATGATCCCGCACGTTACGCACTTCGACAAAACGGATATCACTGAGCTGGAAGCGTTCCGTAAACAGCAGAATGATGAAGCGGCTAAACGCAAGCTGGACGTGAAGTTCACCCCTGTGGTGTTCATCATGAAAGCGGTTGCGGCTGCGCTTGAGCAGATGCCACGCTTCAACAGTTCTCTGTCCGAAGATGGTCAAAAACTGACGCTGAAAAAATACATCAACGTCGGTGTTGCGGTAGACACGCCTAACGGTCTGGTTGTTCCGGTCTTCAAAGACGTGAACAAGAAAGGCATCGCTGAGCTGTCCCGTGAACTGATGGCGATCTCCAAGAAAGCGCGTGATGGTAAGCTGACTGCCGGCGAAATGCAGGGCGGTTGCTTCACTATCTCCAGCCTTGGCGGTATCGGGACGACCCACTTTGCGCCAATCGTCAATGCGCCGGAAGTGGCTATCCTCGGTGTTTCCAAGTCCGCGATGGAGCCTGTCTGGAACGGTAAAGAGTTCGTACCGCGTCTGATGATGCCAATGTCGCTCTCCTTCGACCACCGTGTAATTGACGGTGCCGATGGTGCGCGCTTTATCACCATCATCAACAACGTACTGTCAGACATTCGCCGTCTGGTGATGTAAGTGAAAAGCCGGCCAAACGGCCGGCTTTTTTCTGATAATCTCATCATGTTGTTTGGGATTATCCTGCGCTAAACACGAATCGTATGCCGTTTGTTGTTTCAAATTTGTTAACAATTTTGTAAACTGCGGGCGGATAGAACGACCCGGTGGATGATGGGCGTTGCGACATAAAAATGACGTCAGACCCGCCGGACATAAATTAAGAGGTCATGATGAGTACTGAAATTAAAACTCAGGTCGTCGTACTTGGGGCGGGCCCTGCAGGTTACTCTGCTGCTTTCCGTTGCGCTGATTTAGGTCTTGAAACTGTTCTGGTTGAGCGTTATGCCACTCTCGGCGGCGTGTGCCTGAACGTAGGTTGTATCCCTTCAAAAGCTCTGCTGCACGTCGCGAAAGTGATCTCTGAAGCAAAAGCCCTGGCCGAGCACGGCATCGTTTTCGGCGAGCCGAAAACTGATATCGACAAAGTGCGCGTCTGGAAAGAAAAAGTCATCAACCAGCTGACCGGTGGTCTGGCAGGCATGGCGAAAGGCCGTAAAGTCAAAGTCGTGAACGGCTTGGGCAAATTTACTGGCGCGAATACTCTGGTTGTTGAAGGCGAAAATGGTCCAACCACCATCACTTTCGACAATGCGATCATTGCGGCGGGTTCCCGTCCAATCAAACTGCCATTCATTCCTCATGATGATCCACGCGTGTGGGATTCCACTGACGCACTGGAACTGAAAACCGTCCCTGAGCGTCTGCTCGTGATGGGCGGTGGCATCATCGGTCTGGAAATGGGCACCGTTTACCACGCGCTGGGTTCACAGATCGACGTGGTAGAAATGTTTGATCAGGTGATCCCTGCCGCTGATAAAGACGTGGTGAAAGTCTTTACCAAGAAAATCAGCAAGCAATTCAACCTGATGCTGGAAACCAAAGTGACAGCGGTAGAAGCCAAAGAAGACGGCATCTATGTCACGATGGAAGGCAAGAAAGCCCCTGCAGAACCACAGCGTTATGACGCGGTGCTGGTCGCGATTGGCCGTGTGCCAAATGGCAAACTGCTGGAAGCGGGCGCGGCGGGCATCGAAGTTGACGATCGTGGCTTCATCCACGTCGACAAACAAATGCGTACCAACGTGCCTCACATCTTTGCTATCGGCGACATCGTCGGCCAGCCAATGCTGGCACACAAAGGTGTACATGAAGGCCATGTGGCTGCCGAAGTTATCTCCGGCAAGAAACATTACTTCGATCCGAAAGTGATTCCATCGATCGCCTACACTGAGCCAGAAGTTGCCTGGGTTGGCCTGACCGAGAAAGAAGCGAAAGAAAAAGGCATCAGCTACGAAACCGCCACCTTCCCGTGGGCAGCTTCAGGCCGTGCTATCGCTTCCGATTGTGCAGACGGCATGACCAAACTGATCTTCGACAAAGAAACTCACCGTGTTATCGGTGGTGCAATTGTCGGTACCAACGGCGGCGAGCTGCTGGGCGAGATCGGCCTTGCCATCGAAATGGGTTGTGATGCAGAAGATATCGCGCTGACCATCCATGCTCACCCGACTCTGCACGAGTCAGTGGGTCTGGCAGCAGAAATCTACGAAGGCAGCATCACTGACCTGCCTAACCCGAAAGCCAAGAAGAAATAATTCTGGTTTAAAGGTTTAAGAAGCGGCGCCGAGAGGGGCCGCTTTTTTTTGTCTGAAAGTTACCCCGCAGAAAGTGCGTTGATATGAACATTAACGTGTGAAATTGACCACCCGCCTTTGTCCGTATCCAACACATTTCCCCGTACAATGAGCAGGATACAAAGTGACGTCCTTTTCATTGCGTGATTCCTGTAACGAACACGAGCACCGGAATTTCATCGGGAAAACAACGGTGAAACAAGCACCTGGTGGTGGCTGAATGGCAGTACAAAAGACCTTTTAAGCCATTTATTCCCTTGTACCAATTAGGGGGTTGTGATGATCTAGAGGACGAATGGAGATGGACAGTCGATCCGTCTGTGCTCAACGATTCAGCAAAGATTTAATGTTGCTTTTATGTGAACGAATTAACAAGCAGGTAAAATCCTGCTATGCTGCCCCAGCGCAAAGGGCCACTGTGCTCAGGTTCAGGATGTACTGCTGAGCGACAATATTATCAGCATACCCGCAGTGTCCCCACTCATCAGGCAGTTTTAAATCCCCTGTCCCTACAGGTTTGACGCAGGTCTGATGATGGAAGCCAGGCATAATAAATGACAATGAGAGCGAGGAGAAAGTCGTGCTAGAAGAATACCGTAAGCACGTAGCCGAGCGTGCTGCAGAGGGCATCGTCCCTAAGCCACTTGATGCTTCACAGATGGCAGCGTTGGTTGAGTCCCTGAAAAATCCGCCACAAGGCGAAGAAGATACTCTGTTAGACCTGCTGATTAACCGTGTTCCACCGGGCGTCGACGAAGCCGCCTATGTTAAAGCCGGATTCCTGGCTGCCGTCGCCAAAGGCGAAACCACCTCCCCGTTGGTCACCCCTGAAAAAGCTGTCGAACTGCTGGGCACCATGCAGGGCGGCTACAATATTCATCCGCTGATCGATGCGCTGGATAGCGAAACGCTGGCGCCTATCGCCGCGAAAGCGCTGTCTCATACGCTGCTGATGTTCGATAACTTCTATGATGTCGAAGAGAAAGCGCACGCAGGCAACGAGCACGCAAAAAAAATTCTTCAGTCGTGGGCTGATGCCGAATGGTATCTGTCACGTCCGAAACTGGCAGAAAAAATCACCGTGACCGTGTTCAAAGTCACCGGCGAAACCAACACTGACGATCTGTCACCTGCACCGGATGCCTGGTCCCGTCCAGATATTCCATTGCACGCATTGGCGATGCTGAAAAACGAACGCGAAGGCATTGTACCTGACGCACCGGGCACTATCGGGCCGATTAAACAGATCGAAGAACTGAACAAAAAAGGCTTCCCGCTGGCCTATGTCGGTGACGTGGTCGGTACCGGATCTTCGCGTAAATCAGCCACCAACTCCGTATTGTGGTACATGGGCGACGATATTCCGCACGTGCCAAACAAACGCGGTGGTGGTGTGGTTCTGGGCGGAAAAATCGCGCCAATCTTCTTCAACACCATGGAAGATGCCGGTGCGCTGCCGATCGAAGTGGATGTGTCTGATCTGAATATGGGCGATGTGATCGACATCTTCCCGTATCTTGGCGAAGTGCGTAACCACGAGACTGGCGCAGTCATTGCGACGTTCGAACTGAAAACCGACGTGCTGCTGGACGAAGTCCGCGCCGGTGGCCGTATTCCGTTGATCATTGGACGTGGTTTAACCACAAAAGCCCGTGAATCACTGAAGCTGCCTCAGAGCGAGGTATTCCGCATTGCCAAACCTGTCGCTGCCAGCAATAAAGGCTTCTCGCTGGCACAGAAAATGGTTGGCCGCGCCTGTGGCGTTGCCGGTGTTCGTCCAAATGAATATTGCGAACCGAAAATGACGTCCGTAGGTTCTCAGGACACCACCGGTCCTATGACCCGTGACGAACTGAAAGACCTGGCCTGTCTGGGCTTCTCTGCGGATCTGGTGATGCAGTCATTCTGTCATACCGCGGCTTATCCAAAGCCGGTTGACGTGACCACCCACCACACGCTGCCAGATTTTATCATGAACCGCGGCGGCGTTTCGCTGCGCCCTGGTGACGGTATCATCCACTCATGGCTGAACCGTATGCTGCTGCCTGATACCGTCGGTACAGGCGGTGACTCCCATACCCGTTTCCCAATCGGAATTTCCTTCCCTGCGGGTTCTGGTCTGGTGGCATTTGCTGCAGCAACCGGCGTGATGCCTCTCGATATGCCGGAATCCGTTCTGGTGCGTTTCAAAGGCAAAATGCAGCCGGGGATCACCCTGCGTGATCTGGTGCATGCGATCCCTTATTACGCGATTAAAGAAGGTCATCTGACCGTTGAGAAAAAGGGTAAGAAAAACCTCTTCTCCGGCCGTATTCTGGAAATCGAAGGCTTACCAGAGCTGAAAGTAGAACAGGCATTTGAACTGGCGGATGCGTCCGCAGAACGTTCAGCGGCAGGTTGTACGATCAAACTCGATCAGGCACCGATCAAAGAATACCTGAGCTCTAACATCGTGCTGCTGAAGTGGATGATTTCCGAAGGTTACGGCGATCGTCGTACCATCGAACGCCGCATCAAAGGGATGGAAGAGTGGCTGGCAAATCCAACGCTGCTGGAAGCGGACGCAGATGCCGAGTACGCAGCGGTGATCGAAATCGATCTGGCCGAGATCAAAGAGCCGATTCTTTGTGCGCCAAACGATCCGGACGATGCACGCCTGCTGTCTTCCGTTCAGAACAGCAAGATCGACGAAGTGTTCATCGGTTCGTGCATGACCAACATCGGTCACTTCCGCGCGGCTGGCAAGCTGCTGGACAGCCACAAAGGCGCGTTGCCAACGCGTTTGTGGGTTGCGCCACCGACTAAAATGGATGCGGCGCAGCTGACGGAAGAGGGCTATTACAGCGTCTTTGGTAAGAGCGGTGCACGTGTTGAAATTCCTGGCTGTTCACTGTGCATGGGTAACCAGGCGCGCGTGGCCGACGGTTCTACCGTGGTATCCACGTCAACCCGTAACTTCCCGAACCGTCTGGGTAATGGCGCTAACGTCTATCTGGCCTCTGCGGAGCTGGCGGCGATCGCGTCCCTGCTGGGTCGTTTGCCAACGCCGGAAGAGTATCTGGGCTATATGGCGGAAGTGGATAAGACCGCGGTGGATACTTACCGCTATCTGAACTTCGACAAACTGAGTGAATATACCGACAAAGCTGACGGCGTGATCTTCCAAACCGCAGTCTAAATCGTTATATTTGCGCCAGTGTTGAAAGGGAGCCTCGGCTCCCTTTTTTATTTTCATTTTCCAGAGGACTGAATCATGGACTACGACTTTTTGCGCGACATCACCGGAGAGGTCAAAGTGCGGTTCTCGATGGGCCACGAAGTGATTGGTCACTGGCTGAATGAGGAAGTAAAGGGCGATCTGAGCGTGCTGGATAAAGTCGAAGCGGCGATTGCGGAACTTAAAGGCAGCGAGCGCGACACACAGATCGTCGGACACGAATACACGCTGCTGTTAGCCGACGATGAAGTGATGGTTCGCACTAATCAGCTGGATTTCGACGGTGATGAGATTGAAGAAGGCATGAGCTATTACGACGAAGAAAGTCTGGCGTTTTGCGGCGTCGAGGACTTTTTGCAAGTCCTCGAAAAGTACCGTTCCTTTATCAACACCTACCGCTAAGCGGTCATTTTCCCCGCGCGGCGGTCCAGCACAACAGAGAACCGCCGACCACCATCAGCACGCCCGGCCAGAAACTGGCACCCGGCAGCGTTTGCAGCCACAATCCGGCGATCAAGATCGATGACAGTGGCGTGAAATACGACAGCGCCGCTACCAGCGTGGCATTGCCTTTTTTCATCGCCAGATCCCAGCACTGATAGGAGACAGCCGTCACTGCGCCCATCGCCAGCAGTTCGAGGATCGCCGGTAACGTCAGACTGATACGGTTGGATGAATACGTGAAGTAAAGCACCCACAGCACCACGCCGGTCGCCAGCAGGAACAGCGGCAGCACGCCTTTGCCTTTGCACAAGACCCGCACCAGATTGGAATACAGCGCCCACGACACCGCAGCACCCAGTGCCAGACCGTAGGCCACCGGATTGCCCTGTACGTTGCGCAGCAACTGTTGCACATTCAGCCCGTGACCGCCGCTTATCGCCCACATTACGCCGGCAAACGCCAGCACCGCGCCCGGCCAGATCCACCAGCGTACCCGTAACTTCAGCAACGGCACGGCAAATAACAGCGTCAGGCTAGGCCACAGATAGTTGATAAGCCCCAGTTCCAGCGTTTGCTGGCGGCTATGTGCCAGACCGATCGCCAGTGAAAACGCGACCATATAGAAGATGAACAACATGCCGCAGATAATCAGGTAAGCCGCGGATTCGCCACGCAATGAGGGTTTTCCGCCCGCCATCCAGACCATGATCCCACTGACGGTATAAATAGAGGCGGCAGCGCCGAACGGGCCGAGAGATTCAGACAGGCTGCGGGTGAGCGCGACGCTCATGCTCCACAGTAAAATGGCGACGACGCCAAAGAGCGTAGCAAAACGATCCATTTAAAGGGTATGCCTCTGAGAAAGGAGGCCTTAAAGATAAGCGATTGTTGCGGTGGAAGAAACCGCAACAATCATCTTGAGAGAGACTTTCAGAAGAGTCATCAGAAATAGAAACCGACTTCCAGACCCAGTGTTGAGGTGGTGGTCGCAGGCTGGTAATAGCCCACGTTACGTCCGTTCAGATCACCCTGTTTCTCATCTGATTTACCGTATTTCTGGTGCACATAGCTGGCTTTGACGAACACATCTTTGTTGATGTTCCACGTCAGGCTGGTGAACGGCGAGAGCTTCGATTTTGGCTCCAGCCAGACATCACCCTGATTGCTGTGCGTCCAGGTTTTGATCGGATACAGCGCACCGCCTTCCACACTCAGCCGTGAATCGGCGGTCATCTGCCAGTTCGCGCCCAATGAGGCTTTAGCATACGGCTGCAACGACACTTCCAGCGCCGTGTAATCCCGCGTGCGGTTTTCCGACGCGATGTAGACATCGTCGGAGCGGATGTTACGCAACCACACTTGCCCGCCCAGCGCACCTTTCATATCGAAAGAGACGCTGTCTGACGCGCGATAACGGTAGCCGCGTGTCAAATCGGCACTGTAACCGGTGTAGTAAGTTTTGCCTTTCAGCGTTCCGTTGGCCACATTGGCCTGATCGTCAAGCGTGCTGCCTTTATAATTGACGATCCCAAACATCACGCTCATGTCCCAGGCTTTTAATAAGCCATTCTGGAGATCGAGATAATTATTGGATCCAAAATTAACGCGCAGGCGCGGGCCATGTTCAGCAACATATTTACCGTCCATATTATCGACGGATTCGTCCCA
Organism: Rahnella inusitata; assembly: GCF_003263515.1. Lineage (GTDB taxonomy): Bacteria > Pseudomonadota > Gammaproteobacteria > Enterobacterales > Enterobacteriaceae > Rahnella > Rahnella inusitata. Next base: position 8,080 of record NZ_JYDE01000018.1, read on the forward strand.
CTTATAATATTCAGCACCATAACTCACATAGTGCCGCATCCCTTCAGTATTGCTGCCTAACAAACTTTCCCCGGCCCGGGAAACCCCGGAAACCAATAAAGAACTCGCGACCAGCAGGCTGGATACGGTCTTTAATTTACTCATTGTCATTTTTTATTTCTACTTGCAGGTGGATGGAGCTGGTTGCTTAGTAAGCAATGGGGCGATGCTAAAGGCTGGAGGGGCAGAGATAAAGGGATTTATCTGTTTTTCAGAAAATAGCGATCTTTTGATCTTCTCTAACTCAAATTAATGAACATATAGGAATATAATTTGATTTAAAGGATGCGTGTTGTATTAATAATTTGGCTTAACGGAGAGATCATTCATCTGATAATTTGACTTAAAATAGAGTTTGATGAATGATTTTATATTAATTTGTCTTAAGGAGTGTAGCCGGTATTTAAACCTGCGTGGTTATTTTACTTAAGTAATGCTAATCGAGTTTTAAAGCCTGATCATTATTTCTCTGTTATTCAAATAAAGAAAAGGCCTGACATTTTTGCGAATGTCAGGCCTTGGTTTGTTATTTCTGCCACGGGTTTGCGGGTATCACACCGCAGGCAGATTGCGACCGTAATAGATTTCCTGCATTTCTTTGTACAGCAAGTCCGTGATCTCTTTACGTTCCTGCGCGCTCAGCTCTTCCGGTTTGGCATTGAACAGATAATGCTTAAGATCGAATTCTTTCAGCAACATCTTGGTATGGAAGATATTTTCCTGATACACGTTGACGTCCATCATGTCGTACAACGCTTTCATGTCCTGAGACATGAAATTTTGGATCGAGTTAATAGAGTGGTCGATGTAATGCTTCACGCCGTTGACGTCGCGGGTGAAACCGCGGACGCGGTAATCAATGGTGACGATGTCAGATTCAAGCTGATGGATGAGATAGTTCAACGCTTTCAGCGGAGAAATCACGCCGCAGGTTGAGACTTCAATATCCGCGCGGAAGGTGCACAGGCCGCCTTCGGGATGGCTTTCCGGATAGGTGTGCACGCAGATGTGGCTTTTATCCAGGTGCGCGACCACGGAGTTCGGCAGCGGGCCGGGATGTTCGGTGGTGTCCACGTCGCGTGGATCGACCGGCTCTTCGCTCACTAAAATCGTGACGCTGGCGCCCTGTGGTTCGTAATCCTGACGCGCAACGTTAAGGACATTTGCACCGATGATCGAACAGGTTTCGGTGAGGATCTCGGTTAACCGGTTGGCGTTATATTCTTTGTCAATGTAGGCAATGTAGCCATCACGATCGTCTGCGGTTTTGGCGTAGCAGATATCGTAGATACAAAAACTCAGGCTTTTGGTCAGGTTGTTGAAGCCATGCAGTTTCAGTTTTTGCAATTTAGTTCACCCCCTCATGGATGCAGTATCAGCGCGCAGCTGACAGGGCATTCAGTAAATACTGTGGCAGGGCAAAGCTGCCGTGATGAATAGCCGGATTGTAATAACGGCAAGTGATGCCTGCGTCGTCGAAACGCGCCTGCAAGGTCTGGCTGTCAATCTGGCGATATTCCGGGCTGTTTGTCGCCCAGGCAAAGGTCATGATGCCGCCGTAATAGGTCGGGATCGCGGCCTGATAGAAACTGACATCACTGAAATAGTGGCTCAGTTTGGTGTGGCTGTTGACCGCTTCATCCTGCTGGAGGAAGCAGACGCCGTTTTGCGCCACAAATATGCCGCCCGGCTTCAGACAGCGGGCACAGCCTTCGTAGAACGCCGAGGTGAACAGACTTTCTCCGGGACCGATCGGATCGGTACAGTCGGAGATGATCACATCGAAAGTATCAGTGGTCTGATTGACGAAGTTCACGCCGTCGTCGATAACCAGATTGAAACGGGGATCGTCATAGGCACCCGCGCTGTGGTTCGGCAGATACTGGCGGCAAAATGCCACCACGCCCGCATCGATTTCGACCATAGTGATCGCTTCCACACCTTTGTGGCGGCACACTTCGCGCAGCATTCCGCCGTCGCCGCCGCCGATGATCAACACTTTTTTGGCATTGCCATGCGAGAGCAGAGGCACGTGGGTCAGCATTTCGTGATAGATAAATTCATCACGTTCGGTCGTTTGCACCACGCCGTCGAGCGCCATCACGCGGCCGAGCGCGGCGTTCTCGAAAATGACCAGATCCTGATGATCGGTTTTCTCGCGGTATATTTCTTTTTCGACGCTAAAGTACTGGCCAAAATTGGCGTGCAGCGTCTCGAACCATAATTCTTTGGATGACGGGTTCCTGGACATCTGATACTTCTCCTGAGCCTTCGCAGCCATAAAAATGGGCGCACATGATAGCTAACTCTGCCGGTGCTTGCACGGTGGGATTTCAAGCAGGGCAATGTGAGTCCAGTGTAGTTCAGTCAGGGAAAGCCGGGAGGAAAGCGGAGAAATGAACAGGCTCCGGCATCAGAATGACGGAGCGCAAGGCAGAAATCAGTTGGTGTAGGCCAGCAGGCTCAGTGAATCCCGCGCCAGCGATTTACATTTGGTCGGCTTCGGCACAGCGATACCGCTCAGATCGCGATAGCTGTCTTCACCCATCGCCTGCATATTGAAGCTGTTGTAATTGCTCAGATCCCAGCGGTTTTGCTGAGCGAAGAAGACGATCGCCCGTTTTATCTGGGTATTCGGCAACTGTTCGTAGCCGCAGTTATTTTTGAGAAAGACGAAAACAGCGGTCAGATCCGCCAGATCTTCCGCTTCAGACTCACTCAGCGCCTGGCTGGCGGAGGAGAAGCCAAGCAGTGACAGCAACAGCAAACACAGTGTTGTTCTTTTCATGGGCGTGTTCTTGTTCTTTTAGATAGAAAGAAAATGAGAAAGACTCGGCTCAAACGAAATTAAAATGACGTTAACATATTAGCACAAAGGGGCACCAAATTTTTTCTGCCGTGCCAGTCACTTGACCTTCCCCCTGGGGCAGGGTTTAGGCTGGGGCACGATTATGGCTATTTTCCGATCATAAGGACTGAACATGAACCGTCGCGATTTCGTAAAGTGGACGACCCTGGTGGGCGCCGCCAGCACGCTTCCCGGCTGGAGCCGCTTCGCGCTGGCTGACAGCCGCCCGGCACTGCCGATCCCCGCGTTACTGGAACCCGATGCCCGCAGCGCCATCACGCTGACGTTACAGCGCGGCCAGAGTCAGTTCTTACCGGGCGTCACGACTGAGACATGGGGCGTGAATGGCCATCTTCTCGGCCCGGCGCTGCGCATCCGCCGTGGTAAAGCTGTCAACGTGACGGTCAACAACCGCCTGAGCGTTCCGAGCACCGTTCACTGGCACGGGCTGGAAATCCCCGGTGACATCGACGGCGGTCCGCAAGGATTGATCGCCCCTGGCCAGAGCCGTAGTCTGAGTTTTCAGCTGGATCAACCTGCATCGACTTGCTGGTTCCACCCGCATCCGCATCAGACCAGCGGTTATCAGGTTGCGATGGGGCTGGCCGGTATGGTGCTTATCGAGGATGAAGCCAGCGATATGCTCCAGCTTCCTAAACGCTGGGGCGTGGATGATATTCCGGTGATTTTGCAGGATAAACGCCTCAACGACGCCGGGCAAATCGACTACCAGATGGATGTGATGACCGCCGCCGTCGGCTGGTTCGGGCAACATATGCTGACCAACGGAGCGGTTTATCCGCAGCACGGCATCTCACGCGGCTGGCTGCGCCTGCGCCTGCTCAACGGCTGCAACGCGCGCGCGCTGCATCTCGCCACCAGCGATCGCCGCCCGATGTACGTTATCGCCAGCGACGGCGGTTTTCTGGCCGAGCCTGTGAAGGTGACTGAGCTGCCGATGCTGACGGGCGAAAGGTTTGAAGTGATGATCGAATGCAACGATGGCAAAGCGTTTGATCTGTTGACGCTGCCGGTGAAGCAGATGGGCATGACGCTGGCGCCGTTCGACAAGCCGCTGCCGGTACTGCGCATCCAGCCGACGCTGACGCAAAGTGGCGGTACATTGCCGGATTCGCTGATTAAATTACCTGAGCTGGTGTCTGCCGATAACCTGCCGACCCGCTGGCTGCAACTGATGATGGATCCGCAGCTCGATCAGCAAGGCATGGCCGCGCTGATGGCGAAATATGGTCACAGCGCAATGGCAGGAATGAGTATGGATCACGGCGGCGGCGAGATGGCCGCGATGCCGGGGATGGCCGGGTCAGATCACGACGCTCACGGCAGTATGGCCGGTATGGACATGAGCAAATCTTCCGGCAAATACGATTTCATGCAGGGCAATAAAATCAACGGCAAAGCCTACGATATGAATGTGCCAGCGTTCGATGTCAAACAAGGGCAGTACGAGAAATGGACGATTTCGGGCGAAGGCGACATGATGCTGCACCCGTTCCATATCCACGGTACGCAGTTCCGTATTCTTTCTGAAAATGGTCAGCCGGTCGCGCCGCACCGTCAGGGCTGGAAAGATATTGTGCGCGTCGAAGGTGCCCGCAGCGAAGTCCTGGTACGTTTTAATCATCTGGCCGATCAGCAGCACGCGTACATGGCGCACTGTCATTTACTCGAGCACGAAGACACCGGCATGATGCTCGGGTTTACGGTGTCTGCGTAAAATCCGCATTGCCCCGGCACGCTGCATTACCCCTCGCCGCGTTATTTGTTATAATCCTTTCCGCTTCAAGGTCGCCGTTTTACCTAAAAACGGCGATAAATATTCTTAAATCAGGTGGTTAGTCTTTATATGAAACATCGCGTAGACGTCATGATTTCCGAGCAGGAAGTCAAAACCCGAATTGCCGAGTTAGGCCGTGAAATCACCGAGCACTACCGCGACAGCGGCAGCGAAATGGTGCTGGTTGGGCTGCTGCGCGGTTCCTTCATGTTTATGGCAGACCTGTGCCGCGCCGTTGATGTGCCGCACGAAGTCGACTTTATGACTGCCTCCAGCTACGGCAACGGCATGTCCACCACCCGCGACGTTAAAATCCTGAAAGACCTCGACGAAGACATTCGCGGTAAAGACGTGCTGATCGTCGAAGACATCATCGACTCCGGCAACACGCTGAGCAAAGTGCGTGAACTCCTGCAACTGCGCGGCCCTAAATCACTGGCGATCTGTACGCTGTTGGATAAGCCCGAGCGTCGCGAAGTAGAAGTGAAAGTGGAATACGTCGGTTTCGCCATCCCTGACGAATTCGTCGTCGGTTACGGCATCGATTACGCCCAGCGCTATCGCCATCTGCCGTATGTCGGCAAAGTGGTGATGCTGGAGGAGTAATCTCGCCAGTAACAAACAGGCACTATAAAAGGCACTTTTGTTTTGCCTTGGAAAACGATGTTAACTCCATGAATTAAAATTATTTATTCATGCAATGTCCACGCATTGATCACATCGACAAAAAAAGCCCCGTTCTCGGGGCTTTTTGTTTAGTGCATCTTGTTATCAGAAAGCGTAACGCACCTTAACGGCAATGCTTTGGCTGAAGAAGCTGGAGCGTTGCTCTGCATCGTACTGAACGGTGCCGTCCAGTTGGTCAGTGAACTTAGCGCTCACGCCTACGCCCGCCATCCCAATCCACGGGCTTTGTTCCATGCTCTGGTAGGTGAGCGGGGTGTCAGGGCTGCCGGTAAATGCGATTCGGTTGGCGCTACGGTCATTGATGGTGTCATACCCCACACCAGCAGTCGCATGCACATTCACAAACTCAGACACCTGTAAACCCAGCTTGGCTTTGGTGGAAACAATCATCGCTTCAAGCGTCTGTCCCTCCACATCCAGACCCAGATCGCTGGCATTTTTCTCGGTGTAGCCTTTGTCCTTGATACTGTAGTAGTCGCCTCCCACCATCGGCGTCAGAGTCAAATTGTCCGTCAGATTGAAGATGCTCTGTAAGCCGAGGCCCGCCTGCAGGTTACGGCTGTCATAGCTGGAACGTGCCACGCCGCCAAAAGCGAGGTCAGAGGACGACGGGTTGAGGATGTTCAGGTAACGATTACCCTCAACTTTGTCGTGGCCGTAGCCCGCTTTCCAGGTCAGGGATGTGGCGGGAGTGAAATCAAAGCTGCCATAAAGCAGGGTATTCCAGCTTTCAATCTGCGCATCATGGCGGAAATCGTCAGAAGTATCCTGCACATCGGTACGACTGGTGCCCACTGCCACACCCACGCGAGCCTGTTCAAATACCGGCACATCGGCACCAATGGCGATACCACGGGTATCAGATTTATAGCCATCCAGCCCGTCACGTTGTTCCTGGTTATCCCAGCGACCTACCGGTCTGATCCATAAGTACTTCTCGGGGTTGAACTCATCGTAGCGACCCAACTCACGCACCGAATCCTGACGAGAGTCCACAATATTGCCAAAGGCACGCGCATTATTTAACTCGGCATAAGGCAGCATACCGTTCATCAATGGCCCTAACTGCACCACGTTACGGTAAACCTGTTGTGCATTGGATGAGGAGGTGATGGCGCAGACCGTCGCCCCTAACGCACCAGAGCAATAGCTTGAATCGCTACTTCCGGTAGCAACATTGTTACCGTTGCCGCCGGTGTCCGGGTTTGCGCCGGGAAGAGTACCCGGACTTGCACCTGCGCCAGCGGAACTATTTTTGGCTATAATCTGGTCGATTGCGCCACCGATACGGGAAGCCGTCGGTGAGGCGGTTTGCGTGGTGACCGCCGTTTGTACGCTGGTAAGTCCTGTATCCACGATGCGTAATGAGTAACTTGTAGGTGTCACCTCCTGCACAAACTGGAAGCGCAGAGAGTCATCAATCACCGATGTCGGAGTGCCGACAATATTCGAGGAGGTGATCACATCACTCAACAGATCGCCATTGCTAAAGTCCAGGCTGCCATTGGTCACCACAATGGTATTCCCCGCCAGCGATGCCGTTCCGCCAACCTGTAATTGCCCATAATTAGTGGCATTCTCAGCCTGCAGCGCTAAGAAGGCATCTGAAGACTGGCTATAATTGGCGACGCGCGAAGGGGAATTATTATTCAGCAAATCAAACAGACCACTGTTGCTCATATTCGTTGTTGGAGCATCTACTCTGCCAATAATAATGCCTTCGTTATTAATACCGTTAGTAACGGTGCTGGTCTCACTGACACGGATCGCATCCCCTTCGATTGAACCAATAACACCGCGGTTAAGGAGTAAATTGGTTCCGCTGGTATCGTCAAGGGTAATCCCTCCGCGCCCGGCAGCAATAATCCCGTCATTGATAATGCGTGAAACTTGCGCGTTATCCTGCAAAGAAATACCGCTGTCTGCCGCTTCAATTATCCCTGCGTTATCAATGGTACCGGTTGAATCACGGCTAAAGTTAATACCATCGTCAGTCTCAGAATAGATAACACCTGACGAGCTGTTTACCACCGCGACATCTTCAGCCGTCGTTGTGGCCGTATCAACGAAGATACCGGAACTGCTCGGACCGCTTGCTGTGATACTTCCGCTATTGTTGATTGCGATGTTCCGACTCTCTCCGGTTACCCAGATACCATGGGACTGAGCACCGGTAGTGGTAATAACTCCATTGTTATTTAAGGTGTTATTGCCGATGTTTGCGTCCAACAGGATCCCTGAACTGACGTTCCCCGTTGTACTTAACCGTCCATTGTTGGTAATGGTGCTATCAAAAACACCAGACAAATGGACGGCGTTGGAATTGCTGCCCGAAGTGCCTATAGAGGCGTCGTTGATTAAAGTGAAGTCACTGAGGCTCTCTAAAGCCACACCATCACTGGTGATAGCGTCTGTTGTAATATTGCCCTGATTTTGAAGGCGGCTGAATGGGGTATCGAAATAAAAAGCAGGCGTATCCTGCGCAGTAATAGCAATTTGCGTACGAGGAGTAATCGTCGCTGTGATACCACTAGCATCAGTGAAGGATTGCGGCGTATTAATTATTCCATCACAGATTATGCTCACGTTATTCCCTGTTGCGGGAGTACAGGCTGCCAGAGCATTCACAGTGTTAAATAACCCACAGCTGCCAGCGATCCCACTTAAGAGAAAAAACTTCATTTTTTTTCAAATATTTATCCTTCCCCAGAAAAATTAAGCATTAAATATAACGAACAAAAAGGGGGTAGAACCGCCCTATGAGCAATGCTCATTAGATAATATATTAGGCGAGTAAACGGTAATCGCCAGCCAAATGCCCTATTGATTATTCACGCGGAAATCATGTGGGAATGATCTCCTCCCTGAAAAAAGTGCCAGTCTAAACTGAATTATCCTGTCTTTCTTTCATCTCACGTTCATCATGATCGCAATCTGTAGATGTGAATGGACGCGAAGGTTCAATTGAGATTAAAGGTTTCGGTCACTCTCTACATCTTCCAACTGAGGGGGCTACTTACAATACATTTGCCACACATTTCATGATGAACGGCGGGAACATAATCACCCTGCAAAGAATTCTCGGACACGCGAATATTAACCAGACAATGGTCTATGCTCACTTCGCTCCGGACTTCCTGCAGGACGCAATTTCTTTCAATCCACTGAGGGGAAAAGCGGGGCTCGAGTGTCCACATATTGTCCATACCTGAGCATCTTTATAGGGTTTGTAGCTGCTTACACCGCATATAACTCATTGATTTATAGTGATCGCGTTGTAAGTGCAGGAAAAATAAATGATAAAAAAGGCACATTTTTGTGCCTTTTCTTTTTTGAATTTCTGTAGAGTGGTGCGGCTTGTTACTTCGGATTACCGTTGAGCAAGGCGGAGACACCCAGACGGTAACGCTGTTCAAGGGTTTCGCGGCTGGTGGCGTCAACTTCGAGGTTGCGCAGGCGTCCGTCCTGAATGCCGTAAACCCAGCCGTGCAGCGTGACTTTCTGGCCACGTTTCCAGGCTGATTGCATGACAGTGGAGTGACCGAGGTTATAAACCTGCTCAACCACATTCAATTCACACAGTTTATCGAGACGCTGGTTCGGGGAAAGCTCGCCCAGCAGTGAACTGTGTTTGTACCAGATGTCACGGATATGCAACAGCCAGTTATTAATCAGCCCCAGCTCCGGGTTCTCAACCGCTGCCTGAACACCGCCACAACCGTAGTGACCGCAAATAATCACGTGTTCCACTTCCAGCACGTCGATAGCATATTGCACCACAGACAGGCAGTTCAGGTCGGTGTGAATCACCAGATTGGCGACGTTACGGTGAACGAAGAGTTCGCCGGGCTCAAGACCCGTCAGCTGTTCCGCAGGAACGCGACTGTCAGAGCAGCCGATCCACAGGAAGCGCGGTTTTTGAGATTGGGAAAGTCGTTCGAAGAAACCAGGATCTTCGTCGATCATGGTCTTGGACCAGTTGGCGTTATTACTGATGAGCTTTTCTATATCATTCATTGAGGTTAATAGCCTGTAACGTGCCAACAGCGATGGAGTAATATAGGGCAATGCACCGCATTTTAAAACTGATTCGACATCTCATTTTGACTCACTCCTACTACAAGATTTTGACAACAAGGTATGTCCCTTTATGAATTATGCATTGGAACTGGAAAAGTTAACCAAAACTTACGCCGGTGGTGTGCAGGCTTTGCGTGGTATCGATCTGCGCGTCGAAGCCGGTGATTTCTATGCACTGCTCGGGCCAAACGGCGCGGGGAAATCCACGACCATTGGCATCATCAGCTCGCTGGTCAACAAAACGGCGGGCAAGGTGCAGGTGTTTGGGTATGACATTGATAAAGACATCGTCAACGCCAAACGTCAGCTCGGTCTGGTGCCGCAGGAATTTAACTTCAACCCGTTTGAAACGGTGATGCAGGTCGTGGTTAATCAGGCGGGATATTACGGCGTACCGCGTCCGCTGGCGCTGCAACGCGCAGAGAAATACCTGACGCAGCTCGACCTGTGGGGCAAACGCAACGAGCGTTCACGTATGCTCTCCGGCGGGATGAAGCGTCGTCTGATGATCGCCCGTGCGCTGATGCATGAGCCAAAACTGCTGATCCTCGACGAACCGACGGCCGGTGTGGATATCGAACTGCGCCGCTCCATGTGGGGCTTCCTCAAAGAGCTGAACGCGCAGGGCACGACCATCATTCTGACCACGCACTATCTGGAAGAAGCCGAAATGCTGTGCCGTAACATCGGCATCATTCAGGGCGGCCAGCTGGTGGAAAACACCAGCATGAAAGAGCTGCTGTCGAAGCTGAAATCCGAAACCTTCATTCTGGATTTAGGGGTGAAAAGTCCACTGCCGGTGCTTGAAGGTTACCGCAGCCAGCTGACAGACACCTCGACGCTGGAAGTGGAAGTGATGCGTGAGCAGGGGCTGAACTCCCTGTTCAGCCAGCTGAGCAAGCAGGGCGTGCAGGTATTGAGTATGCGTAACAAAGCGAACCGTCTGGAAGAGCTGTTTGTCACGCTGGTGAACGGCAGCGAGGAAAAGAAATAATGTCGCAACTGTATTGGGTGGCTCTGAAAAGTATCTGGCTGAAAGAGATTAACCGGTTTGGGCGTATCTGGATCCAGACGCTGGTTCCGCCGGTGATCACCATGACGCTGTATTTTATCATCTTTGGTAATCTGATCGGCTCGCAGATCGGCAGTATGCATGGCTTCACTTACATGCAATTTATCGTACCGGGTCTGATCATGATGGCGGTGATCACCAACTCCTACGCTAATGTGGCGTCGTCATTTTTCAGCGCCAAGTTCCAGCGCAACATTGAAGAGCTGCTGGTCGCCCCCGTGCCAACGCACGTCGTGATCGCCGGTTATGTCGGCGGTGGCGTGGCGCGCGGGATCTGCGTGGGGATTTTGGTCACCGCGATTTCGCTGTTCTTTGTGCCGCTGGTGATCCATTCCTGGTGGGTTATCGCGCTGACGCTGCTGCTGACCGCGATCCTGTTCTCGCTGGGCGGCTTGCTGAATGCGGTTTTTGCGACCACGTTCGATGACATCAGCCTGATCCCGACTTTTGTGCTGACTCCGCTGACCTATCTGGGCGGCGTGTTCTATTCACTGTCGCTGCTGCCGCCGATCTGGCAGGCCGTCTCCAAGCTGAACCCGATCGTGTATATGATCAGTGGCTTCCGCTACGGTTTTCTGGGGATTTCCGATGTGCCGCTGGTGTTTACCATGAGCGTGCTGGTGGCGTTTATCGCAGTGTTTTATCTGCTGGCGTGGTATTTGATTGAACGCGGGCGCGGTTTAAGAAGTTGATTTTTGCTCCTGCCCCTTTGCAGGGGCAGGAATTTAATTACGCCACCTGAACCGGCACGGCTTTCGCGGTGCGTTTCAGCTGGTTTTCGCCCTCAAAATAGGCCACTTTCGGCTGGTGCTGACGGGCGTCTGCATCGGACATCTGCACATAAGAGCAGATGATGAGCAAATCGCCGACGCAGGCACAGCGTGCTGCCGCACCATTGACCGAAATAATACGCGAACCGCGTTCAGCGGCGATGGCGTAAGTTGAGAAACGCTGACCGTTATCAACGTTATAAATATCAATCGCTTCGTATTCCAGAATGCCTGACGCGTCGAGAAAATCCTGATCGATGGCGCAGGAACCTTCATAGTGCAAATCTGCCTGAGTCACGTGAACCCGGTGCAGTTTGCCTTGCAGCATAGTGCGAATCATTGCTTCTACCTTACTGACGTAAAAAGTCTGAGAACCTGCCGGGCCGGATAATAAAAATCTGAATCCCGGCCGGCCAACATCTTTGCCCATTTGACCCGCGCTGTCTACTGCGTCAGATCAACCTGTTGATTATCAATCAGACGCGCTTTGCCGAGCCACGCAGCCATCAGGATCACCGCCGACGTGCTGTCTACCGACAAGTTCTGCAAGGTTTTGGCGTCACGGACAAACAGCTCATCCGGGATAAAGCCCGCCTCGCGCAACTGTTGCGCGGTTTCCTGCAACATCTCATCGATGTGGCGTTCGCCCTGGCTGAGACGATCTGCCAGCGCGTTCATGATTTTATAAAGCTGCGGCGCCGTTTTGCGCTCGTCGCTGGTCAGGTAACCGTTGCGTGAGCTCAGCGCCAAACCGTCTTTTGCGCGCACAGTCGGCACGCCGACAATCTCGATATCGTAACCCATGTCTTCCACCATGGTGCGCAGCAGCGCCAGTTGCTGGAAGTCTTTCTGGCCAAAACAGGCCACCTGCGGCTGTACCAGATTAAAAAGCTTGCTGACGATGGTCGAGACGCCGCGAAAATGCCCCGGACGGCTCGCGCCTTCCAAAATGGTGGAAATCACCGGCACATCGACCTGCGTCTGCGTGTTCAGGCCCTTCGGATACACTTCTGCTGGCGACGGTGCGAAGACCAGATCGACGCCGCGCTTATTCAGCTTCTCGCAGTCTTCCTGCAAGGTGCGCGGATAACGCTCAAGATCGTCCGGGCGTTCAAACTGCATCGGGTTGACGAAAATACTGACCACCACGACGTCGCCGCGCGCTTTGGCTTCATCTACCAGCGTCATGTGCCCTTCGTGCAGGTTGCCCATGGTCGGCACCAGCGCGATACGTTTATTGCTCTGGCGGAAATAACGAATTTCGCGACGCAGCAGCGCCACGCTGTCGATTATCAACACGGATATTGTCCCCGATTATTTGAAAGAGTGTTCTTCGCCCGGATACACGCCTTGCGCGACCTGATCGACGTAAAGACGCACTGCACCGCGAATGTCACCGGCTTCGCTGAGGAAATCTTTGGCGAATTTTGGTGTATGGCCGCCGGTGATACCAAAGGCGTCGTGCATCACCAGAATCTGGCCGTCAGTGACATTACCGGCACCAATGCCGATCACCGGGATAGTCAGCTCTTCGGTGACCCGGCGCGCCAGTTCGACCGGCACACATTCCAGCACCAGTAACTGTGCACCGGCTTCTTCCAGCATCAGCGCATCTTTGATCAGCTGATTGGCCGCCACTTCATCGCGTCCCTGAACTTTGTATCCGCCGAAAATGTTCACCGACTGCGGCGTCAGCCCCAGATGGCCGCACACCGGCACGGCGCGTTCGGTCAGCATTCTCACCGTATCGCACAACCAGTTGCCGCCTTCCAGTTTGACCATGTTGCCGCCGGCGCGCATCAGAACAGCAGCGCTCTCGAAGGCCTGCTCTGGCGTGGCGTAACTCATGAACGGCAGGTCAGCCAGCAACAGCGCGTGAGGCGCACCCCGGCGCACGCAGCGGGTGTGGTAGGCGATCTCTTCCACCGTCACTGGCAGCGTGGAATCCTGACCCTGAACGACCATGCCCAGAGAATCACCAATCAGCATGACGTTTATACCCTGTTCTGCAAACAGCTGCGCAAAACTGGCGTCATAAGCGGTAATGGTCGCAAATTTATGTTTTTCCTGCTTCCATTGGCGAAGCTGGCTCAGCGTGGTTGGTTTCATGAACACTTTCCTTTGAATAATTCATCGGATGAATATGATGGCAGTATTCTACTGTAAGCGCCTACAGGCAGACAGCAAAGATCTGCGATCGCCGTCTTAAGAAGTCGCTAAGATGCTTCGCCTATAATGGATAAAAACGGAGGGAACCATGCGAATTCTGTTAGTTGAAGACGACAAAATGATTGGCGACGGCATTAAGGCCGGGCTGACGAAACTGGGCTTTACGATTGACTGGTTTACCGACGGGCTGACCGGCAAAGCGGCGCTCGACAGCGCGCCGTATGACGCGGTAATCCTCGATTTAAGCCTGCCAGGTATGGACGGTATGCAGCTGCTGCGCGAATGGCGACAGGCCGGGCGCGATACGCCGGTGCTGATCCTCACCGCGCGCGATGCGCTGGAGCAGCGCGTCGGCGGGTTGCAGGCCGGTGCCGACGACTATCTCTGCAAGCCGTTTGCGCTGGTTGAAGTGGCGGCGCGTTTGCAGGCGCTTAACCGCCGCCGTCACGGCGTGATCACGCCAAAAGTCACCCACGGCGGGATCGAATTCGATCCTGCGCCCGCAGCGTGATGCTTAACGGCGAATCTGTCACGCTGACGCCACGCGAAGTCGCGGTGCTCGAGCTGTTCCTCAACAACAAGGGCCGCGTACTGGCCCGCACGCTGATTCAGGAAAAACTCTACAGCTGGGATGAAGACGTTAGCAGTAACGCGGTCGAAGTGCATATCCATCATCTGCGCAGCAAACTCGGCAAAGGGTTTATCCGCACCGTGCACGGCGTCGGTTATACGCTGGGCGACGCGCAGACAGGAGAACCGGCGTGAAAGAGCTGAAAAACCTCAGTCTGCGCGTGCGGCTGATCCTGATTTTTTCCCTGCTGGCGCTGCTGACCTGGCTGATTGCCAGCGGCGTGGCGTGGCATCAGACCCGAAAACACATCAACGAAGTGTTCGACACCCAGCAGATGCTGTTCGCCAAACGGCTCGCCGCCACCGGTCTGGGCGAGCGTCTGAATGAGCAGAAAAGTACCGAACTGCCGGATACCAAAAAGTGGGTGCATAAAGGTTCGCGTGGCCATACCGACGACGATGCCCTCACGTTCGCCATTTTCAACCGGCAGGGCGATATGTTGCTCAACGACGGCGAGAAGGGCAGGCATATCCGCTTCGATCACGATACCCAGGGCTTTAAAGATGTGGAACTGAAAGGCGATGACGATCTCTGGCGCATGGTCTGGCTGACGTCGCCGGACGATCAATATCGCGTGGCCGTAGGGCAGGAATACGATTACCGCAATGACATGGCGTGGGGACTGGTCAGCGGCCAGCTGACGCCGTGGCTTGCCTCTTTGCCGGTGCTGTTGCTGGCGCTGATTGTGATGGTGACGCTGGAACTGCGCCCGCTGCGCCGCGTGGCCGAAAGTCTGCGGCAACGTTCGCCGGAAGACGCCACGCCTATTGATACTCACAAACTGCCCGGCGAGGTGCTGCCGCTGGCGGATGCGCTGAATTCTTTGTTCACGCGAACCGGCGAAATGTTGATCCGCGAGCGACGTTTTACGTCCGACGCGGCGCATGAGTTGCGCAGCCCGCTGGCCGCGCTGCGGGTGCAGACTGAAGTGGTACAGCTTTCCGGTGACGACGCCCAAATGCGCGAACATGCGCTGGAAAATCTGACCACCAGTATCGATCGCGCCACGCGTCTGGTTGATCAACTGCTGACGCTGTCACGGCTGGAAAGCTTTGCCGAACCGGAAACGCTTGAAATCATCGACTGGCCGACGCTGGTGGCGCAAAGTCTGGCAGAACAGGATTATCGCGCGCACAGCAAAGGTATCGAACTGTGCTTTGAACATCAGGGGACGCCGCCGGAACTGCGCGGGCAGTCGCTGTTGTTATCGCTGATGGTGCGCAATTTACTTGATAACGCCATCCGCTATTCCGCGAGCGGAACGCACATTACAGTGACGCTGGACGAGCAGGGATTAACCGTGTCCGATCAGGGGCCGGGTATCACGGATGAACATCTGGCGAGGCTGGGCGAGCGCTTTTACCGGCCACCGGGGCAGGAGCAAACTGGCAGTGGGCTGGGGATTTCGATAGTACAGAGGATCGCGCAGTTACATCAGCTTAACGTCGTTTACAGGAACAGGGCAGAGGGCGGGTTGGATGTGCGGGTAAGTCGCTGAGCGACTTACCATTTCGTCAGGCCATTCAGGGGAACGCGGGCGAGCAGGCTTTGCAACGTTTCGCCATCCGGGAACACCAGATCGGGTGCCAGATCGGCCAGCGGATAAAGCATAAATTCCCGGTTTTTCATGTCGTAATGCGGGACTGTCAGACGTTCGGTGTTGATCACCTGATCGCCATAAATCAGCATATCAAGATCTAACGTCCTTGGCCCCCAGCGCTCAGCTTTACGCACGCGCCCCTGATTCTGCTCAATCGCCTGGGTGGCGTCGAGCAACTGTTCAGGGGGAAGCAGGGTATCTAACGCCACGACGGCGTTCAGATAGTCCGGCTGATCCTGTGGCCCCAGCGGTTTACTGCGGTAAAACGGGGACGCGGCCACAAAACGGGTGCGCGGCACATGGGCCAGCGCCTCGAGTGCGAGATTTACCTGCTCAAGCGGACGGGCAAGATTGCTGCCCAGAGCGAGGTAAACGCGGATCATTGACCGCTTTCCTTACGCGGAGCCCGTTTGCGCGGGCGACGGGTGCGGGCACGGCGCGCAGGCACCGCATCTTCACCTAAGGTGCCGAGCATGGTCTTTTGGGAAGCAGGCGTCGCTTCCTGGAACTCGCTCCACCATTCGGTCAGGCTTTGCAGTTCGCGATGCTGTTCGACTTCGGCACGCAGTGCCAGTAAATCAAACGCCGCGCGGAACTTAGGATGTTCCATCAGCTTGTGCGCGCGTTTACCCTGACGGCGTGACAGACGCAGCTGCAACGCCCAGATATCACGCACCAGCGTGGTGATACGTTTAGGAATGGCCAGCGTACGGCACTGTTCGTCGAGCACGTCGTTCATCGCCAAAGAGAAAGCGTCGTAATATGTCAGACCACCTTCCTGCGCCAGCTTCTGCGCATGCTCAATCACCGGATACCACAGCATCGCCGCGAACAGGAACGCCGGATTGACGCGCTGATCGTTTTGCAAACGGTGATCGGTGTTTTTCAGCACCTGCAACAGGATGTGTTCCATCGGGCTGTCACCGGCCTCAGTAAACTGGCGGGCAATCAGCGGGAACAACGGCTGGAACAGCTGGTATTCGCACAGTTTCTGATACGTCGCGTAACCGTAACCGGCCTGCAACAGTTTCAGGGATTCTTCGAACAGACGCGCTGGCGGGATTTCCTGCAACAGCGTCGCCAGACGAGGGATCGGCTCGGCGGTTTCCGGGCTGATTTTCATGTCCAGCTTGGCTGCGAAACGCACGGCGCGCAGCATACGCACCGGATCTTCGCGGTAGCGGGTTTCCGGGTCACCTATCAGGCGGATAATGCCGTTTTGCAGATCACGCAGACCGCCGGTGTAATCGCGTACGGTAAAGTCGGCTACCCCGTAATAGAGGCTGTTGATGGTGAAGTCACGGCGCTGGGCGTCGTCTTCAATGCTGCCGAAAATGTTATCGCGCAGCAGCATGCCGTTCTGGGCCTGCTGAGACACGTTTTTATCGTCGGTTTCTTCGTACTGCTCGTGATGTCCGCGGAAGGTGGCGACTTCGATGATTTCCGGGCCAAACATGACGTGCGCCAGACGGAAGCGGCGACCGACCAGACGGCAGTTGCGGAACAGTTTACGTACCTGATCCGGCGTAGCGTTGGTGGTGATATCGAAATCTTTCGGCTTTTTGTCCAGCAGTAAATCGCGGACACCGCCGCCGACCAGGAAGGCTTCGAAGCCAGATTTGTTCAGGCGATATAAAACTTTCAGCGCATTTTCGCTGATATCACGACGGGAAATGTTGTGCTCGTCACGCGGAACAATGGTGATCGCACGGGTTTCACCGGCATAGTCAAATGACGGGCGGGGTTTCTGTACGTGTTCGACAGGGGCGCGTTGTTCACTGCGCTCACCGCGTTGATCGTTGCGTTCGCCGCGAGGCTGATAAGGCGTGGAGCGGCGATTGTTATTGTTACGGCGCTCACCCCGGTTCGCATTGTCTTCCCGACGGCCGCGGTTTTCACGGCGTTGATCGTTGTCACGACGTTCAGGATTTTTTGCCTTCACATTGCCTTCAGCCACGGGTGAAGGATCACGACGTGGGGTCTCTTCGCGATTCACTTCTCCATGAAGGGCGGCGTCGTCATGAACAGCCTTTTCTTCACGAATGACTTTATCTTCACGAACTAGCACCTTACGGCAAAAATTGGCTACTCGGGTAAAAATGGTACACCTCGATAGTGACTGAAAAATGGCGTGACGCAAAAACAGCGGCTAATCATAGCTCACGACAAGCTCTTTGAGAATGCCGATGTGCTTTTAAGCGTTCTCACGCGGGATATCTGCTGGCGTCCAATGCGTTACCGCCCAGCGTAATAATAAAGGCAAAGTGTAATCCTGCCAGTTTTCTGGCGGCGTTTGCCCTAAAAAATTCAGTGCGTTAATGATTACCGGACGTGGATCGCCTTCCGGCAACGCGGGGGCGTGATTCTGTTTAGAAAGCTTATCGCCGTTTTCATTTACCGCCAGCGGCAAATGCAGATAGCCTGGCTGCGGATAGCCCAGATGCTGATACAACGAGATCTGGCGCACCGTCGGCTCGATCAAATCCGCACCACGCACGATGTGATTCACGCCCTGAAAATGGTCATCGACCACCACCGCCAGATTATAGGCAAACAGCCCGTCGCGGCGGCGGATAATGAAATCTTCTTCGGCGAGTGCGGTATTGGCCTGCAAATGCCCCTGAAAATCATCGTCGAAACCGTATACCGGTAAGGTCTGGTGCAGACGAATGGCGGCATTTTCAGCGCCGAGACCGAGCGTGCGGCAGTGGCCGTCATAGACGCCGCCGGTTTGCGCGATCCGCTGACGGGTGCAGGTACAGTAATAACTTTTGTGCTGCTGATACAGACAGTCCAGCGCGGCGCGGTAAGCGTCGTGGCGCTGAGATTGCCAGAGTACGTCGCCATCCCACTCCAGCCCGTAGCGTTCCAGCGTCGCCAATATCCGGTCAGCAGATCCCGGAATTTCGCGCGGCGGATCGATATCGTCGATACGCACCAGCCATTGGCCATGCTGCGAACGGGCATGCAGATAACTGCCGAGTGCGGCAATCAGCGAACCAAAGTGGAGGTCACCGGAAGGTGAAGGGGCGAAGCGGCCAATGTAGGGTGTCTGCGGCATAAGAATGGGGAACGGCGTTATAAAGGGAACGCGGTGCATGGCGCACCGCGTGGAACCCGGGACTTAACCAGCCATCTGCTTTTCGCGGATTTCTGCCAGAGTTTTACAGTCAATACACAAATCAGCAGTCGGACGTGCTTCAAGACGGCGGATGCCAATCTCAACGCCACAGGAATCGCAGTAACCGAAATCCTCGTCTTCCACTTTTTTCAGTGTTTTTTCAATCTTTTTGATGAGCTTGCGTTCGCGATCGCGGTTGCGCAGTTCAAGGCTGAATTCTTCTTCCTGAGCGGCACGGTCGACC
>NZ_JYDE01000019.1 GCF_003263515.1 Rahnella inusitata
TTTTTTTCGTCTATAAAAAGCCCGCTGCTTTCTGGTTGCGGGCTTTTTGTTGTGTGCGCACCCTTAACCTCATCAGCTTCAAATCCTCTTTCCTGTGATTTGTAGAGTTCTGATAGTCGGCGGTAACGCGGTGAAGGAAGGAGAAGCCGACGGTATTACCGGTTCTTCGCGCTGTCGCGAAACAAATAAAATCTGTTCACACCGTTACATCCGTCTCATGCGCTTTAGCGCGAAAACTGCGGCGTAACCGCGTCATGGAAAATACTGTTGCATGGGCGACGTGGAGGAATTCTTCGCCTTCCGGGGTCAGGCGGATGGGGTAAGTTTTGCGGTCAAACAGCACAACGCCGAGCCACTCTTCCAGCTGGCGGATGCGGCGGCTGAGTGCGGACTGAGTGATATTTCGTTCGCTGGCGGCGCGCGTGAAGCTGTAGCAATGAGATACGCTGAGAAAATCTTCAAACCACTTTAGTTCCATCACAAAACCTCTGGCGGGTGAGATACAAAAAAACCTGCTGCCATAAATCCAGATACCCCCTGATTTAAGCAAAAAACGCGCCAGTCTTTGGATTATAAGAACAGTTTGGTTTCGGGGTATTTCAGCCCGCACAGTGCCTTTCGGTGAAAAAACACACGAAACATATCCACGAGGGTGGCTGCACCATCATCGGGCATCTGCGCCTTTTTGGGGTGATTGAAGGGGTCAGTGCGTGAAGCCCTTTTATGACAGTCCCATGTCATCTGCTGCTCTTCTCAGCATTTTCAGCTGGTTTCCACCCCTATCTCAAAAATAACCGTTCATATATTCATCATTTAGCGAGAAATTTTTAGGGATTTAATATGTGCAAAACCCCCAGGAATATTCTTTTACAAAGTTGATTGTGTGGGTTTCGGGTTCAAAAACTGAACATTCATCCTGATTTGGTTAACGGAATGTTTTTTTATGTTTGTTTGCTGTTACTCACAGTCTGTGTAAATGCCTGATGGTTATATTGACGTCAGGGATAGGAGTTGCCAAATTGATAGCCCCAAGGAAGACCAGTGATTATTTCCGGTAAAGATCCGTAAAGCCCGCTTTACAGTTCGAAGGAAAAAAAATGGCAGTTCACCATGCTCTGGTTGGACTTAATGCAGCGCACACCAACACAGTCACCCGCAAATAAAAATAAAGGGTGGCGTGAGCTGCAAACACAACACACACATCCACATCACCATTAATCAATGGAGCAGAAGCGATGACAATCTCTTTAGGTAAGTCGGGGCTACTGAAATTCAGTATGGGCCTGATTGCGCTGACCGTTGCGGCAAGCGTGCAGGCAAAAACGTTAGTGTATTGTTCTGAAGGTTCACCTGAAGGCTTCAACCCTCAGCTGTTCACCTCAGGCACCACGTATGACGCCAGCTCCGTGCCTATCTACAACCGTTTGGTTGAGTTCAAGATCGGGACCACAGAAATTCAGGCGGGTCTGGCTGAGAAGTGGGACGTGTCGGCAGACGGCAAAACCTACACCTTCCATCTGCGCAAAGGCGTGAAATGGCAGGACAACAAGGAATTCAAACCAACCCGTGATTTCAACGCGGATGACGTGGTGTATTCCTTCGAACGTCAGCTCGACAAAAACAATCCATACCACGGCGTTTCTGGCGGTAGCTACGAATACTTCGAAGGCATGGGGATGGGCGATCTGATCAACAAGATTGTCAAAGTTGACGACAATACCGTTCAGTTTGTGCTGAACCGCCCGGAGTCGCCATTCCTGGCTGACCTGGCGATGGACTTCGCTTCCATCCTGTCTGCGGAATACGCGGATAACATGCTGAAAGCGAAAACACCTGAGAAAGTCGATTTGGATCCGATCGGTACCGGTCCGTTCCAGCTTGTGCAATACCAGAAAGATTCACGCATCCTCTACAAAGCTTTCCCTGGTTTCTGGGGCACCAAGCCGCAGATCGACCGTTTAGTCTTCTCCATCACGCCTGACGCCTCCGTGCGTTACGCGAAATTGCAGAAAAACGAATGCCAGGTCATGCCGTACCCGAACCCGGCTGATATCGCGGCAATGAAGAAAGATAAAACCATCAACCTGATGCAACAGCCAGGTCTGAACGTCGGTTATCTGTCCTTCAACGTTGAGAAAAAACCACTGGATGAAGTGAAAGTGCGTCAGGCACTGACCCTGGCTGTGAACAAAAAAGCCATCATCGATGCGGTTTATCAGGGTGCTGGCCAGCCGGCTAAAAACCTGATCCCACCGACTATGTGGGGCTACAACAAAGACGTTGTGGATTACGATTACAACCCTGAGAAAGCCAAAGAGCTGCTGAAAGAAGCAGGTCACGCAGACGGTTTCACTATCGATCTGTGGGCGATGCCGGTACAGCGTCCGTACAACCCGAACGCGCGCCGTATGGCTGAAATGATCCAAGCTGACTGGGCGAAAGTGGGCGTGAAAGCCAACATCGTCACCTACGAGTGGGGCGAATACCTCAAGCGTGCTAAAGCCGGTGAGCATCAGTCTGTGATGATGGGCTGGACCGGGGACAATGGGGATCCGGACAACTTCTTCGCCACGCTGTTCAGCTGCGCGGCCGCCAAAGACGGTTCCAACTATTCCCGCTGGTGCTACAAGCCGTTTGAAGATTTGATCCAGCCAGCCCGTGCTGAATCCGATCACGCCAAACGTGCTGCGCTGTACCAGCAGGCACAGGTTGTGATGCATGACCAGGCTCCGGCGCTGATCATCGCTCACTCCACCGTGTACGAACCTGTCCGTAAAGAAGTCAAAGGCTATGTCGTTGACCCGTTAGGCAAACACCACTTCGAAAACGTCAGCATGGAATGATTGACGATTGAGCGCACAGGGAGCTGCGTTGTGCGGTGCTCGCAATTTTCGCCTGCCTGAGGGTATGTTTCAATTGCTGTGCTCCTCCGCCTTGCTCGCAGCGCGCTCACTACGTCTTTTAGTTCAGCGGTATAGAGTTTTGTGAGCTACTAATAAGCCCGGCGAGCTACGGTTCTCCGGGCATTTTATACAGAGAGTACGGGATATGTTTCAGTTCATACTCCGACGTTTGGGGTTAGTTATCCCAACGTTTATCGGCATAACTTTGCTGACTTTTGCCTTCGTACATATGATACCAGGCGACCCGGTCACCATCATGGCAGGCGAACGCGGTGTTTCCCCCGAACGTCACGCCCAGTTAATGGCAGATATGGGGCTCGATAAGCCTCTTTATCAGCAATACTTCCACTATGTGAACGGGGTGCTGCACGGCGACCTGGGCACTTCCTTAAAAAGCCGAACCCCTGTCTGGCAGGAGTTTGTCCCGCGCTTTAAAGCCACGCTGGAACTGGGCATCTGCGCGATGATTTTCGCGATTGTTGTCGGTATTCCGGTGGGCGTGCTGGCGGCGGTCAAACGCGGATCGATATTCGACCACACGGCAGTGGGTATCTCGCTGACCGGCTATTCCATGCCGATATTCTGGTGGGGGATCATGCTGGTGATGCTGGTCTCGGTGCAGCTCAACCTCACGCCCGTATCGGGGCGAATAAGCGATACCGTTTTTCTTGATGACAGCATGCCGCTGACCGGCTTTATGTTGATCGACTCCCTCATCTGGGGCGAGCCGGGCGACTTCAAAGACGCCGTAATGCACATGATTTTGCCTGCGCTGGTGCTCGGCACCATTCCTCTGGCGGTTATCGTGCGTATGACCCGTTCTTCCATGCTGGAAGTGTTGGGTGAAGATTATATCCGTACCGCGCGCGCCAAAGGCGTCAGCCGTATGCGGGTGATTGTCGTCCACGCACTGCGCAATGCGCTGCTGCCGGTGGTGACCATCATTGGTTTGCAGGTCGGGACGCTGCTGGGCGGCGCCATTCTGACGGAAACCATCTTCTCCTGGCCGGGACTTGGCCGGTGGCTGATCGATGCACTCCAGCGCCGCGACTATCCGGTCGTGCAGGGCGGAGTGTTGCTGGTCGCTACTTTGATCATCGTGGTTAACCTGCTGGTAGACGTGCTCTACGGCGTGGTCAACCCGCGTATTCGCCACAGAAAATAAGGGGCGCAAAATGTCTCAGGTTACAGAGCCCGTTGCGAATGAAATCGTGACGGCTGCGCCAGTGCCGATGCCGCCATTGCGGGAATTCTGGCATTACTTCAAGCGTAATAAAGGGGCCGTGACTGGTCTGGCTTATATCATCATCATGCTGGTGATTGCGATTGGGGCGAATGTGATCGCACCACACGCCCCGGCTGAACAGTTCCGTGATGCCCTGCTGCGTCCGCCGGTCTGGATGGAGGGCGGAAGCTGGAAATTCCTGTTAGGCACCGACGACGTGGGCCGCGATATTCTGTCGCGTCTGATGTACGGCGCACGGTTATCGCTGCTGGTCGGTTGCCTGGTCGTGGTGCTTTCGCTGATCCTCGGCGTGATTTTCGGTCTGTTTGCCGGATATTACGGCGGTGTCATCGACGCTATCATCATGCGTGTGGTCGATATCATGCTGGCCTTGCCAAGCCTGTTGCTGGCGCTGGTGCTGGTGGCAATTTTCGGTCCGTCGATAGTCAACGCCTCGCTGGCGCTGACGTTCGTCGCCTTGCCACACTACGTGCGACTTACCCGCGCGGCGGTGCTGGTGGAAGTGAACCGCGACTACGTGACCGCTTCGCGCGTGGCGGGTGCCGGTGCGACGCGTCAGATGTTCATCAATATTTTACCTAACTGCTTAGCGCCGCTGATCGTTCAGGCATCGCTCGGTTTCTCCAACGCCATCCTCGATATGGCGGCTCTCGGCTTCCTCGGCATGGGCGCGCAACCGCCAACGCCGGAGTGGGGCACGATGCTGTCCGACGTCTTACAGTTTGCTCAAAGCGCCTGGTGGGTTGTGACCTTCCCTGGTGTGATCATTCTGCTGACGGTACTGGCATTTAACCTGATGGGTGACGGCCTGCGCGACGCCCTTGACCCTAAACTCAAGCAGTAGGGGACGAGAGATGGAAACCACATTAATTCAAGACGTACCGGTCGGCAAAACGCTGCTGACCGTTGATAAGCTTTCCGTGCATTTTGGTGACGAAGGCACGCCGTTTCGCGCCGTAGATCGTATCAGCTACAGTGTGAAACAGGGCGAAGTGGTCGGGATTGTCGGCGAATCCGGTTCCGGTAAATCGGTCAGTTCACTGGCGCTGATGGGACTTATCGATTTCCCCGGCAAAGTGATGGCTGAAAAGCTGGAGTTCGGTGGCCGTGACCTGCAAGGCATGAGCGAAAAAGAGCGCCGCCAGATTGTCGGCGCCGAAGTCGCGATGATTTTCCAGGATCCGATGACCAGCCTTAACCCGTGCTACACCGTCGGATTCCAGATTATGGAAGCCATCAAGGTGCATCAGGGTGGCAACAAAAAGACCCGTCGTCAGCGCACCATCGATCTGCTGAATCTGGTCGGCATCCCCGATCCGGCTTCGCGTCTCGACGTGTATCCGCATCAGCTTTCCGGCGGGATGAGTCAGCGCGTAATGATCGCGATGGCGATCGCCTGCCGTCCAAAACTGCTGATCGCCGATGAACCGACGACCGCTCTCGACGTGACCATTCAGGCGCAGATCATCGAATTGCTGCTCGAGCTGCAACAGCAAGAGAACATGGCGCTGATGCTGATTACCCATGACCTCGCACTGGTGGCCGAAGCCGCGCAGCACATCATCGTGATGTATGCCGGTCAGGTAGTGGAATCGGCAAGAGCCACGGAGATTTTCCGTGCGCCGCGCCATCCGTACACTCAGGCGCTGCTGCGATCCTTGCCGGAATTTGCCGCTGACAAAGCGCGTTTGCAGTCATTGCCGGGCGTGGTGCCGGGCAAATATGACCGTCCGAACGGTTGCCTGCTCAACCCGCGTTGCCCGTATGCCACCGATCTTTGCCGTAAAGAAGAACCGGCGCTGCGCGATCTCGCGAACGGGCGTCAGTCGAAGTGTCATTATCCGCTCGATGATGCCGGGAGACCTACTTATGAGTCCTGATAACACCGCATCGCAGCCGTTGTTGCATGCGATTGACCTGAAAAAGCACTACCCGGTGAAGAAAGGGATGTTCGCCCCGGAACGTACAGTTAAGGCCCTCGACGGCGTGTCATTCACTCTCGAACGCGGTAAAACGCTGGCGGTGGTGGGTGAATCCGGCTGTGGGAAATCCACGCTGGGCCGTCTGCTGACCATGATCGAAGTCCCGACAGGCGGTGAGTTGTATTACCGCGGGCAGGATTTGCTGAAACCTGATGCGACAGCGGAAAAGCTGCGCCGTCAGAAGATCCAAATCGTGTTTCAGAATCCTTACGGATCACTGAACCCGCGTAAGAAAGTCGGGCAGATCCTCGAAGAGCCGTTGCTGATCAACACCAAACTGAGCAGCGCCGAGCGTCGTGAAAAATCGCTGGCGATGATGGCGAAAGTCGGCCTGAAAACCGAACATTACGACCGCTATCCGCACATGTTCTCCGGCGGCCAGCGTCAGCGTATCGCGATTGCCCGTGGTCTGATGCTGGATCCTGACGTGGTCATCGCCGATGAACCGGTTTCCGCGCTCGACGTTTCCGTCCGCGCGCAGGTTCTGAACCTGATGATGGATTTGCAGCAGGATTTGGGGCTGTCCTACGTGTTCATCTCGCACGATTTGTCGGTTGTTGAACATATCGCCGACGAAGTGATGGTGATGTACCTTGGTCGCTGCGTGGAGAAGGGCTCGAAAGACGCCATCTTCAACAATCCGCGTCATCCGTACACGCAGGCTTTGCTGTCTGCAACGCCGCGTCTGAACCCGGACGAGCGCCGTGAACGCATCAAGCTGACCGGCGAGCTGCCAAGCCCGCTGAACCCGCCAGCCGGTTGCGCCTTCAACGCCCGCTGCCGTCGCGCGTTCGGCACCTGCAAACAATTCCAGCCACAACTGAAACAGTACGGCGATCAGCTGGTCGCCTGTTTCGCCGTGGATCAGGACGAGAACGGCACTACGCAGACCGTCGCGTAAATCAGGTGACGTACAGAAATGAGAAAGGCCGCGAAAGCGGCCTTTTTTATTCAGCGGAGAAAATTACCCCTGCTTACTCGCCCACCAGCTCAGAAGTTGCAGCGTAGACGAATAGTAATCATCTTTCGGCGCGAGGTTCGGGCTGATGGCAGCGGCGTTGGCCATGGTGAAATCACGGATAGCCAGTAAGCCCGGCGACATGTTATAGCCCGCTTTGGTGCCGGTCATCACATCAATCCAGGCCGGTGTCGCGGTGCGTGGCGACTTCTGCCACCAGAGAATGAAGGGTGCCAGCTGCGGGCTGCCCGGATGCGCCCAGCCGAGGTACAGCGGGATACGCACGGCGTCATAACTGAAACGCGTCGGCCAGCGGCTGGCGGGCTTCATGCTGCCATCGGCCTGCATGTCCACCCAGTCGGTCGGCAGACGTAATTCGCCGAACGCCATTTTGCTGAGCATCGCGGTGCCGCTTTCATCGAGATCCTTCCACACTTTCAGGTGGCTGTGGGCGTAAAACGCTTTCCACGCCGGGAAGAGAAAGTAGGAGGCGTTGATCGTCACGTTACTGGTCTGATTGAACCCGGTCACGCCCGGCAGCATCACTTTGTAACCGGCGTAATCAATCACGTTATATTTGATCAGTGCTGTCTGTAATTTCTCGGAGGCTTTCGTGTAGCGCGTGTCATTCCATTTATCGCCCGCCAGCAGGAGTGCCCACGCCATCAGCTGGTCGCCGTCAGAGGCGTTATTTTTATCAGCGACGTGCACGCTGTTATTCGGGTCGTAACGCCACGAATAGAGGCCGATGTCCTTGCGATACAGCGTGGTGTTCGCCCACTGCCACAACTTATCGAAAGTGGCCTGATCGTCATTGAATACCGCCAGCAGCATGCTGAAACCCTGGCCTTCGGTGTGACTGACGTTTTTATTGGCGGTATCAATGATCCGGCCGTCAGGCATCAGAAAGCGGCTTTTGTAGGCTGACCAGCCCTGATCCTGCGCCATTACTGCGGTAGTGAAAAACGAGAAAACCAGACCGAACCACAGCACCAGGCCGTAGCGTCGAAATGCCAACATAAAAATTCCTTACAAACCATTTTGATAGCGGAAGACGAATGCGCCTTCCGATGTGCTTTCCTGCCAGCGCAGGGGAACGTAAGGCTGTCCGCCTTGCGCCTGCAACCATTGGGCATACAGCCCTTCAAACAGCGAAATCAGCGCGATGCGCCACAGTTCGTCGTCTTCACCTTGCGGCGAAACCGGCCAGGCGATGTGCACCAGCGCAAGCTGTTGCTGGGTAGCTTCAATTTTCACCACGCCCCAGTCGAAACGGCTGAGAATGTGGTTGATGTTTTCTTCCAGTTCGCCGAGCGTGGCGCACACCGGCAGAGGATGCTGTCGCCCCAGATTACCGCCCATCAGCGTGAGAAAACGGCGGCCATCTTCGTCTTCGGCGGATGCCAGAATACCTGAAAATAGCACCTGCACCAGACTTTGCCAGCCCGGAGTGGAGTGCCGCTGGCGGTAATATTCCTGCGCGACCTGTGTATAGTTCTGTTCTTGCATGGTTTTATTCCACCGGGATTAATTTTGGCCCATCAGATAGCGGAAGTAGACCTGCGCTTTGCTTTCGTTGTAATCGCCGAAAGTATCGTAGCCAACCTGACCGCCAATCTGCATGTTCTTGTTCAGATGATAATTGCCGCCGACGCCAGCATTCCAGCCGATACCATTTTCGGTTTTACCGGAATAGTAAGCCTCGGTGCCGTAGCCCGCCGCCACCAGATCTTCCAGCTGTTTCTGCAAGTCCGGGTTATTCGGGAAGTAGGCGCTCTTATCCTGAGAATAGGACTGATAACCGACGGATGCCGAGAGTTTCATATCCCAGTCGTCATACTTCTGGGTATATTCCACCGGGAAGGAGACGCTGACGTAGTTCTGCGGACTGAAGTAACCGCCCTGACCGTAGCTGTAGTAGCTGAGGTTTTTGTCGAAGTTCATGTAACCGACGTTAACCCCGGTTTTCAGCTCGCGATCGTCGTAACGGTACGGACGAACGTACAGCCCGGCGTTGGCATTGACCGACTGGTTACTCTTCACATTGTTACCGAGATAGCTGTAGTAACCGGCACCGGCGTAAAAGCCCGCGTCACCGTCATCGTAAGAAAGGTTAACGCTGCCGCCGTTTTTAGTGACCTGACCCCACTCTTTGCCGCTGTAGTTATCTTTGGTACCGACGTAGGACAAAATACTGTCGGTGATCGCGCGACGTTCTGCGGTCACGGTCAGCGTGGTGAAGTCCGTCAGTTTCGGTGCCCACTGCACGCCACCGACCAGCGAGCTCAAATCCTGCCCGAGCGGCGTACTGCCCACATCGGCTTTGTAACTGTCACCGGTCAGCGCGGCGTTGACTTCCACACCGGTGGCTTTCTGATTACCGGCATCCGGGGCGGAATAGGTGGTCGGATCGGTACCCGTAATGGTGTTATAGGCCACGCACTGCGCCGAGGCCGCGTTGGTCGAACTACAGTTTGCGCTGGAATTGGTGGAAGCCGCCGCCTGCAGTTTGGCGAAAGTGCTGTAATCGGCGATGTTCAGACCTGCCGCCGACGCCGCCGCTGCCACATCTTTCTGCGCGGACTGCGCCTGAGCCAGCGCGCCTTGCCCAAAGCGGCTGTTGGATGTACCGGACGGGCTGCCTGCGCTGAGCGAAACCGGCGTCACGCCGATGCTCAGGCGCGAGGTATCAAACGGCACGAAGGCGAAGGTCATCGGCGCTTTGGCTTCGGTCAGCTGACTGAGGCCGCTTTCGCCGTCACGTCCGCGAATCGACATCTCACCCTGCGCCCAGGTGGCGGTTTTGCCCTGCAAATCGTCGAGCATGTCGTCGATCTGTTTTTCTGTCGCATTACGCTGTGTCACGGCCGTCGGTTCTGCGGTGGTCGCAGGAATATTCCCCGGCGTGGAAACCTGATCGGAGACCTGCCACGGCATGACAGCGCCGTAAGAGGATTGCGTTGTCGGGCGTGAAGCCGTGGTGCGCGTCGAGCGGTTGATGAACGGGTTGTCGCTCAGCTGCAATCCGGCGACCTGCGCCGAACCGTCTGCGCCTTCCAGCCCGATCATCTTGCCCTTCGCTGAACGTAACAGCGCCATCGCCTGCTGATGATCGCCCTGTGCCTCGGCAACGCGTGCCGCCAGCAACAGGCGGTCTGGCGTGCGCGGGCCGGTCAGCCCGTTCATCAGCTGCTGCGCACGCTGCGTATCGCCTTCGCCCAGCGCGATATTGATCGCCCCGACGCGGGCATCCTGCGTCGGTGTGTCGTTGGTCATCAGGTAGTTGTAAACCTGACCGGCCTGTTTATTGAGTTTGCCGGACTGATACAGGCGCGCCATCGCCAACATCAGATCGCGGTTTTGCGGATCGGCTTGCAGCGCGACCACCAGCTTGTCGTACGCCGCGGCGTACTGACCCTGTTCGCGCAGCTGATCGGCCTGCGTGATAACGAAACCGTTACGCAGATTCGCCAGCGCCGTCGGCGACGTGCCGGACTGAATTTCCGGATTTTGCAGGAACGCCTGCGCTTCGTTGCCAAGTCCGGCCTGATTCAGCACAGTGACCTGATCGGCGTAATCCCCGGCGTTACCTTTCACGCCGTTGCGCATGTTCTGGCGCACCAGTTGCACCGCCAGCGGAAGCTGCCCGGTGGCGGCCAGATTTTTCGCCAGCGCACCCACGTCAGCCGGTGCTGTTGGCGGGTTCTGCGCCAGCGCGCGCAGGGTATTGGCAGCGGCCGCGCTGTTGCCCTGTTGCAGATAGTTTTCGGCATCGGCCATTTGCGCATTGAAGTTGGCGCGCTGCGCCAGTTCACGCATACCCTGATTCTGACTGCCGCGCGGAATGCGCGAGAGCAGGGCGCTGGAGGTGGACCAGTTTTTGGTTTCCGACGCGAATAAGGCCGCGGCGTAGAGATCGGCAGACGAGGCTCCTGGGCGCGCGGACGGTGCCATGATCGACTGCGCCTGCGCAGTTTGTCCCTGAGATTGCAGGATGCGCGCCATGTCCAGTTTCACCCAGACGTTGGACGGCTGACGTTCCTGCGCCTGCTGGAGTAAGTTCAGCGCGCGCTGCGGATCGTTGTTCGCGACGGCCTGTGCAGCCTGACGGCGCAACGGCTCGATGACGTCGGCCACTTTTGGCGGATTCATCTTGGTCTGAATATCCGCTGGCAGCGTTTTGAGAACCTGATTGGCTTCGGCTGTTTTGTTCTGCTGACGCAGCACATAGAACAATCCTGCGCGGGCATCGGCGTTATCGCCAAGCGCGCTGAATTGCTGCTCGGCACCGGGCAGATCGCCCTTGCGGCGCAGAATGTCGGCGCGCAGTAATCCTGCGGACTGACCTTTCTCCCCGCCGACCTGCGTCAGCGGCGTGACCGCGGCCAACGCGGCGTCATAACTGCCCGAACCGGCGGCTTCTTTGGCTTTCGCCAGCTGAGCGTAGAACGCAGAGTCCTGTGCCTGATTACTCAGCTGTGCGCTGTTCGGTCCGCCCTGTGCGGCGGCTTTGCTCAGATACTGCGAGGCGGCTTCGAAATTGCCGCTGCGCTGCGCGATGTAACCCAAACCGGCCAGTGCGTCGGCATCGTTCGGATCGCCCGCCAGCACGCTTTCAAACTTGGCTTTCGCATCGGTGACGTCGCCGCTGTTCAGCGCGGTAAAGCCCTGACCTTTGGCCGCGCCACCGATATTTTTCTGGAAATAGGCCATTACGCCGGTGTCATTCGGATGACGCGCCTGATAGCCCTGATACAAATCGCGATCGCTTTCCTGCGGTGCCATCCATAACAGCGCCTGACGCAGCGAGCGGTCAGCGTCGCTGCTGCTGCCCGCCATGGTGCTCAGCAATTTGATGCCGTCGCGGCGGGAAGATTCCTGATAGGTCAGCACTTTACCCAGCGCCAGACGCGCCTGCGTATCGTCCGGACGGGACGCTACGCGCTGCTGCAAACCCGCAATTGCCTGCGGCTGGAGCGATTTATCACCCGCCATGGTCAGGTAATATTCGGTTGCCAGACTGTCGAGCGGCTGGTTGCCATTAAAGATAGTGCGGTAGGCCGAAAGTGAACCGCTGACGTTACCCTGCGCGGCCATCTGGCGTGCAGAGGCTAGCTGCGCCGGGGGAATTGACTGCATGGCTTTGGCGCTGTTTAGCGATGCTAAGCGCGGATCGTCCGGCGACGCGGCAGACAGCTTTTCGCGCCACTGGTTTGCCGCGGTTTTGTCGCCGCTTTGCATCGAGTACAGCGACATCAGATACAGCGCCTGGGCGTTGTTCGGCTCGACCAGCAACACTTTCTGCAAGGCGTCTTTCGCCAGATCGTCATGGGCGCGTTCGTGCCAGTAAGCCGCCTGATCGAACAGGGCTTTCATGGCCGGATTGGTCGTATCCGCGGCAAACGTTGAGGCGCTAAAACTCACGACTCCGGCGATCCCTACCAGATAAATAGCCCTGATCACCGCCAGGGACAGTTTATGTTTTTTCATTTTCCAGCTCCGGTAATCGCCAGGTTATAGCCGGGAGTAAAGGCTACCTTCATTGTTGTTCTTTTTGTTTTAAGGCTTTTCATTTGTGGCCCAGACGTTTAGCCGCATGGCGACGCAGGACGACGAACAGGCTCAGGCCCACCACCAGCGAGACCAGCGTGGCAATCAGCGACAGGATCACGATGTGCGTGCTGGCGTACCAGAGCACCATCATGTACCACGGCATTTGTCCGGTCGGGAATTGCTGGCCGACCGAGAAGCTGCGGATGCCGTTTTCATCAGTAATGATCGCCAGATCGCCTCGTACGTTGGCGTTGATTTGTGGCAATTTCAAATCGCTGTGGATTTTCAGCAACTGCTGATCGTCAGTACCGGTTGCCACGACCACCACGTGATCGTTAGACCAGCGCGAGCGGTAGCTGACAAACCCGCGCCATGCGCCGGTTGATGACAGATAGCGGTCGGCATCCACCGGCTGGCGATACCAGTCACCGGTCAGCCACGCCACGATGCGCTGTACTTCGGTTGGCGTTTTTACGCCCATCGAATTCGCGTTCAGGCCAAACGGCGAATCAGCCAGTAACTGCTGATTAAAGGAGGAATCGCCCAGCGTGGTGACCGCCAGAATATCGCGGTCAAACAGCGGATTTCCCTGCTCGTCCCCCTTCAGACCAAAGGCAATCTGCACATGACTCACCGGCACGCCGGTGGCTTTGCCCGCGCGGGCGGTGAGGTTCAGCAAGGTGTGAATTTCATCAGCCGTCGGTTCCGGCGGCAGCAGCATCAGCGTGTCGGAGAAATCGGCCAGTTTGGAATACGGATAGGACGCACCGACGAAATACGACAGGTTCGGTAACTGCGCGAAATGGTAGCTTCCGCTCAGGTCGATGAAGGATTTCGGATCGATACGGCTTTTGATGTTATCGCTGGTCAATATGCTGCACGGCGCGTCTTTTTTCGGTTTGATGTCGAAATAGAACTGCAACTGGTTGTCGCCGTAAATCAGGTACGGCGCGAGCTGCATGGTGTAGCGTTCCTGACGGCTGTCACCGCCGAGGCGACGCCAGATGTTTTCTACCAGACCGACTTTGTTCACCGTCAGGCTGCGCAGGAAATTGCTGTTGATGGAGACATTCAGGCGCGAATTATCTTCATCAATCCAGTTTTCCGTCGGGAAGCGATAATCAATACGAACCGGAATGTTGTGGCCATCCCACATGAACAAGTCCGGCGCGGCGCGGAACGCCACCTGAATGCCATCGTGATAAATACCGTTGGAAATCAGCGAATCCGGATCTTTGCCTGCCAGTTCACCCAGCGTGACCGGGCGCGACGTGTCGATCCAGCGCGGGGCGTCATACGGCTTGCGGGGCGGAATGGTTTGCTGTGCGACATCCAGATGATCGGTGTTGTTCGGCATTCCGGCGCTTATCAGCCGGTAAGCCGCCTGACGCAACTGATTGTCATCGTTACCCAGAACCAGCAGCAGCTTGTAGACCGGATTAATCGGGTTATCAATGATTTGAATCGATGCACCGCTGCTGGCAGGCAGCGTCAGAGAGCCGATTTTATCGCCAGGTTTACCGAACAAAATACCGTTCTGATCGGGCAAATCATTCAGAATAACCGGGAAATCAACGTCGCGATAATCGGACAACATGCCGAGATAAGAAGAGACCATCGCGGCGGCGCTGACATCTCCCGGTTTCATTGATGCCGGGAAGCCCATGGTGATTTTGGACTCCTGCATTTGCAGGCTGTCGAAGAACGGACGTGGGAAGTTGCCCAGATTGCGCCCAATATTCAGTTGCTGACCTTCCAGACCAATGCTGGTCGTCGGCAAAATAGTGACCCAATATTTGTCCGACTGATCCTTCTCGCAGGTCATGGTGTTGCTGTCATGCACGCGAAAGCTCAGGTTATTGCTCGAGACCACCATCGCTGACGGGATATCCAGCTCGTAGACATCGCCGCCGTTGCTGGTCTGGTTCAGCGGCAGGTTACCCAGCGGCTGGCCGTTGAGCATCAGTTCCAGCGTGGTATCGCGGGCGATCAGCGCCGGAGAAATTTTCAGCGCCAGCGAGAGATGGGCGTTGGTCACCACTTCATCTGCCGGCAGGGTGAAGAGAATGCCGGACTGCAACTGGCCGCCGCTGAGGGTCAGGCCTTTTGGCTGGCCCATTTCGGCAACGGTAATATTACTGGTGACCGGCTGAACCAGCGGGATTACTGGCGCAGGTGCGGCTGCGGGATCGGCCACCGGCATGGCCGGGGTTGCTGCATTGGCCGAATCGCTGTTATTGACCGGCGTGGTATCCGCCTGAGGCATATATTCTGACGGCACCGCCTGAGGTGCGACCGGCGCTGCGGTGTCAGCAGGCGCGGCTTCTTCCGGCATCGCTGGCGTGGGCGGCAGCCATGACGGTGCTGCAGGCAGACTGGTGGCCGGATCAACCGCCGGGGCAGGGGTTTCTTCCGCATGCGTAAACGGCAGGCCGCTGAAGGTCAGCAGCAGGCCAGTGGAAATTTTCCTGAGCAGGGACGCACCCGGCACAGCAAATAAACGGCACTTGATCATCGGCTTACGTGGTCGTTTCATGCTGCTTCACTCTTGCTGGTGGTCTCAGCGGGGGTATTTTTGCCGCGACGTTCTTTCCATGTGTTGTAGAACAACTCAAATACGCAGCGGATGATACTGAGCAGCGAGCGGAACGGATTGTCCGGTGGATATTCTTCACCGATCCAGGCATCCGCACGGCACAGGACAACGCGCACCAGTTCACGGCGTTTCGACAACGGCAGATTTTCAAATTGCAGACGGATACGCTCTTTGTTGCCACTGATTTGCGTCACCGGAAAACTTTCCGCGCCCGAGGACAGCTGAATTTCTACCTCTTCAATTTCTTCGTCCAGATAACGCACGTCCGGCGTCACCAGCTGCACGCCGCCCATCGACATATCGATGGTGGTGGTGCGCAGGGAAATGCCGTTGGCGTAATGAATGATGGCCGGGATCGCCACATCAATACGGATGGTTTTACGCACCTGACGGGTTTCTTTCGCCACGGCAATGGCTGCCAGCAGGATCAGCACGCTGAAGCTGCCCCACGCCACGTTCAGCGCGATTACGCTCGGGTCGATGGCAAAGTAGTTATGGAAGACTGCGCGCACTAAGCCGTAGCCGATACCGATAATCATCAGAATGGCGACGATCAGATGCGGCTTGACGATGTTGAAGTCAAAGAAGCCCACGTCCAGCAGGCCGCCTTTGTCGGTCACGTTAAACTTGCCGCGTTTTGGCGCAAGCAGGGTGACAATCGTCGGCAGGATCAGGTGGAACGCCATCACGGTTTCGTAAATTTCACCCCAGAACGTATAGCGGAAGCGGCCATTCATGCGGGAGTTGATGTACAGCGACATCACCAGATGCGGCAGCGCATACGCAAAAATCAGGCTGGCGGACGAGGAGATGATGTTCAGGTTGAACAGCAGGAAGGCCAGCGGTGCGGTCAGGAACACCACACGCGGCAGGCCGAACTGGAAGTGCAGCATGGCGTTGAGATAGCACAAGCGTTGCTGCCATTTCAGACCACGGCCAAATAACGGATTATCGACGCGGAAAATCTGCGTCATGCCGCGCGCCCAGCGGGTACGCTGAATGACGTGCAGACCGAGACGTTCTGTCGCCAGACCGGCCGCCAGCGGAATATCCAGAAACGCGGTATTCCAGCCACGGCGCTGCATTTTCAACGCCGAGTGGGCGTCTTCGGTTACGGTTTCTACCGCAAAACCGCCGACTTCTTCCAGCGCCACGCGGCGGATCACCGCACAGGAACCGCAGAAGAACGTGGCGTTCCAGTTATCGTTACCCTGCTGAACCGGGCCGTAGAACAGCGCGCCTTCGTTTGGCATGGTGCGCCCAGCAGAGAGGTTGCGTTCAAACGGGTCGGGTGAATAGAAATAGTGCGGCGTCTGGATCAGCGCCAGACGCGGGTCTTTCAGGAAGCTGCCGACGGTCGCCTGTAAAAATGCGCGGGTGGCGACGTGGTCGCAGTCGAAGACGCAAATCAGCTCGCCTTTGGTGAGTTTCATCGCATGGTTCAGGTTACCGGCTTTCGCGTGGGCATTATTATCACGGGTGATATATCCCACGCCCGCATCGGCGGAGAACACGGCAAATTCGTCGCGCTTGCCGTCATCAAGCACGTATATTTTGATTTTATCTTTTGGATAATCGATACATTGCGC
The DNA here is from genome assembly GCF_003263515.1 of Rahnella inusitata. Taxonomy (GTDB): domain Bacteria; phylum Pseudomonadota; class Gammaproteobacteria; order Enterobacterales; family Enterobacteriaceae; genus Rahnella; species Rahnella inusitata. The sequence continues at coordinate 16,828 of NZ_JYDE01000019.1, forward strand.
CGCCAGAACGGTATCACGCACCACGTCCAGACTTTCGTTATAAGACGGAATATACACATCGACCGTCGGCCACAGCGTGGTGTCATCCGGCAAGGGTTCGATGGTGCGTTTCAGTGGCCAGGTGGTTTGCAGATAACCGAGTAACAGAATAAGCCAGACGTAAAGTTCGGCGAGGAATAACCCGATGCCTAAAATGGCTTCAATGGTGGAATTGAAATGCAGCGTTTCCGTCGCGCGCCAGTAAATATAGCGCGTCGACATCATGACGGACATGATGACCATCACCACGCTTATCCGCCGGCTTTTGCTGATGCCCAGTAAAAATAAAAGGCCAATGCTTATCAGCCCGAAGATGTACTGCTTCTGGCTGTCCATTGGCGTGATGACGATAACTGCTGCCACCGGCAGCAGCAGGAGCACAAGCAGGGAAAACAGGAATTTATTCATCGCTTTGGGATCGCTGTTATCAGTGACAGTTAATAACTGCCGGTTTTAGGCGCGGCGTGTAACTCACCATCACCGACTTTAATCCCTAAAATAGCGGCGACTTTTTTGCTGATCAGCTCAATATCAAACGCGGACGCGGATACCGGACTGAAATCAATAATAGAGCGCTGCGAGGCATTCGCCTCTGGCACACATTCATCCCTGTGGATTGTGCCTAATAATCTTTCATTCAAACGTTGTTCGAAGAATTGGGTGACGTCGCGACTTAATGTCCGGCGGGTGTCACTTTGATTTACTACGTAATATTCCCCTTTTTTATTATTCAGGGGCGTGCCAATTAATTTATTCTTTTCCATTAATGGCAATAAAGATAACGATGCCGTATCCGCCAGCATTACCACTACGTGTAAATCCGCAATACTTTGCACGGCTTTTAATGCCGGACTTGGACCGGGAGGGAAATCCGCGATAATAATTAAACCCGGATAATTTAGAACGGTATTTAATCCTCGCTGTAAAAAATGCGGATCGCTGGCTAACTGATGTTCAAATTCCAGTCGCTGATCTTCGCTCACTTCACCATACGGCAGAACAAAGGTATTGGAACCGGCTTTGAGAATGAACTGGCTCCAGTCGGACTCATTACCTGAACCGGCAACAAAACCGCGGGTATCTGATATCGGCACACCGAAATGAAGGCGCAGGGCATTCTGCACATCAAAGTCGATGACCAATACTTTGCTGCCGCTACGGGCAAGCGAGTAGGCCAGGTTGGAGGCCACCGTGGTTTTTCCTACTCCACCTTTCGGTGAACAAACGCAAACTAACGGCATGAGGCAATCATCTCTAACAAAGGTTGAAGCGGTGTGTCGCGATGCAGATAAGCGCTGACAGGCTGCGGAGCCCGCTGTTTAAACATTTGTTTAAAGCGCTGTTCGCTATCCGCTGACGCCACGGGCGCGGGGGCCGGAGTATGTAATGGGGCTGAACGGGACGTCGGTGCTGGCGAGTGAACCGGTACGGTTGAGACCGGCGTAGCCGGTTGTGCGGGAGCGGCCGGGGCGACAGGCGGCTGACGCACGGTTTCAGGCATGGCTTTTCTCAGTGAATCGAGCAAACCCGAACCGCTGTCTGGCACCACAGACTGTGCGTGCAACGACGGCGTTGAGTGAACTGGCTGCGGCGCTGGCGCGGGGGCCGGATGAGCAGGCGCGGGCGGCAGTGTTTCACGCAGAGCATCCAGCAATCCAAAGCCCGCCGCCGGAGGAGAAACTTCCGAAGAACGTGGTTCGTCGTGCGTATGCGAGGCGTCGGTAAAGGGGGGCAAATGCTGTGCGTTCAGCGTTTCCTGTGCCGAAGACGGCGAGAACTCATCAGCAGAAATGGCCTGCGGCGTGGGCTGGGTGGAGCGCCCGCTGTCTAAAGGACCGCCGGGTGTCTGGCTGGCAGAAACCTGTTTTATTAACGTCCATTGATTCATTGAACCAGTAATAGATTCGCCGGTGGATTTATCATTAAGCTCTTTATAATCAAGCTCTTTAAGGTTGGTCTTATCCATAAAACGCTTAATGTCGTCATATTTATTCATATTATCCCGCCCGGTAGGATTATATTTGTGTGGGGATTATCTGGACGTCAAAACGGCCACACGAGAACCGCTAACAAAGAGTGTAAAAGGTTTAATTTTTTAGCGTTTTTTTTCGGGATAAGAATAATCTTAATATATCAGTTCTTTTACAGCATAGAGCACTTTTTACAAAAATTAGGAATTGCACCATAGAAAACATTACCCCTTTAACCCGCTGTCACAAAAGGTTTTTTATTTATTTGAGCTGAAACTTTCTGTTATGTGAGATGAAACCATTGTTTTTAGTGTGATGCACAGCACATTGATTCTATCAGAAGCGCTAAACTCAGAATTTTAATAACATCACAAATCATCAGGTTAATGTCGGGTGCAGGTTTTACGTCAGTAAAAACACATTAAGTCATTCTGTGATAAATGTTGCCTGGCAAAGACGTTGTTTTTTATAACCAAACGACCCTGTTTCGCCTCGAAATAACACGATATAAGGTATACTGCGCACAAATACTGTTCCTGATAAGGTACACGGAGCAAAACAGGTCGGCGGTTGATGGAGAACTATGTTGCGGGTCAGGCGTTCGTTAACAATCAAACAGATGGCAGCCGTGTCGAGCGTGGCTGCGATAACTATTTGTTTTTTTATCGTCATCCAGTTGTTTCACTTTGTGCAACAACGGAGGGATGATTACGCCCAGCAGCTTGAAAACATAGCACATTCTGTAAGGGAGCCCCTGTCTCAGGCGGTGTTGGATGTGGATCTGAATGAAACTCAGGACATCCTGAATACACTGCAACCGGTGGGGATCCTCAGCCGCGCGAAAGTCGTGATGCCTAATCAAATCGCCGCGTTGCACACCAACTTCCCGGCGGGTCGCCCGGTGCCACCGTGGATCTCCCGCGGGTTTAATCTGCCGGTGACCATTTCTGTTCCTCTTTATTCCGCCGCGGCCAGCCCTAAAGATCCGAAACCGCTGGCCTATCTGGTTTTGCAGGCTGACTCGTACCGGATGTACCAGTTTATTGTCAGCGCACTGTCGACCATGCTGACGACTTACCTGCTGCTGGCGCTGATCCTGACCATTTCACTGAGCTGGGTCATCAACCGGCTCATCGTCAAACCGCTGCGCACTATTGCCCGCGAGCTGGAGTCCCTGCCGGAAAGCGACGTGCCCTTTCATCAGCTAACCATGCCTTTGCTGCATGAAGATGATGAAATCGGAATGCTGGTGCGCAGCTACAACCGCAATCAGCAACAGTTACAAAAAATACAACAACACATCAGTGACGCGCCGCCGCTCGCGCAAAACTGCGTCAGTAATGAAGAACAGTTTATGGCGCGTCTGCAACACAGGTTGCAGTCCACCGAGCCTGAAAAGGGCTTTCATCTGTTGCTAATCGGTATTGAAAGCCTGCGCGATGACGGTCATGTGGATTGCCCGCTGGTCTCTTCAATCATTGAGGCGCTTCCTGACCACTGCTTACTGGCGCGTCTGAGCTATAACGAATTTGCTTTGCTGGCGGGGGATATTGCCCGACCGTTTATGGCAATGCGCCTTGCCCGACAAATCATGGAGCGCATCAATGCCCCGCAGGAAAGCGATGCAGGCAATATGTCTCTGCATCCGACCGGCAGCATCGGGATAGTGCAGCATACCGGCGAATCCCCGGCGACCGCGCAGCAGCTGATGGTCAATGCCCGCGCCGCGCGCGTTTCGGCTTATCAGCAGGGTAAAAATCAAATCCTGTTCTTCGAGCCGGAATTAACGGAAAAGATTCAAAAGCGTTTGTTGCAGGAAAACGACATTCTGCACGCGATGGAACAAAATGATTTCACGCTGTTTATCCAGCCGCAGGTGAATATGCGCACCGGCGCGGTGGTCGGTGCTGAAGCACTGTTGCGTCGGAAAATGGCCGACGGCAGCTACGGTCTGGAAAGTGATTTCATCGTGCTGGCGGAAGAAATTGGCGTCATGAGTATGCTGGGCTACAAGATTCTTGAACTGGGCTGCGTGATCCTCGCGGACTGGCAGAGTCGTGGCATCAATTTACCGCTCTCGGTGAATCTGTCCGGTGTTCAGGTACAGCAGCGCAATTTCCTGCCGGAACTTCGCAGTCTGCTGAGCCGTTATAAAATCAATCCGGGGCAGCTGGTGCTGGAAATCACCGAAACCGCGCGCATCGACGATTTAGATCGCGCGCTGCTGCTGCTGGGCGAATTGCGCGCCGTGGGCGTGTCGATCGAACTGGATGATTTTGGCCTCGGATATTCGGGTCTGGAATACCTGAACCGCCTGCGCTCGTTGCCGATCGATGTCATTAAAATCGACCGCAGCTTTGTCGGCGTTCTGCCGCAGGACGACGTCATGGTCAACATTGTGGCGTCCATCGCCCGAGCGATGAACATCCAGTTAGTGGCCGAAGGTGTCGAAACTGAAGCGCAACGCCAGTGGCTGCTTGAACAAAACATTCTGTTGGGCCAGGGCTATTTATTCTCTGCGCCGCTGTCAAAAGACCTCTTCGAACAAAAGTTTTGCCCCACTGAATAACCTGCCTCAGGGCAGGAATTCCCCTCCAGACCGTCACTTTTCGTACTTTTTTTACTTACTCTCCGTCTGCTGAATGCTTTCAGTTCTGTTTTTTCATGACCCGTCTTTTCGGGAGGAAACAAAATATTTCCATGATGTTGTGATGGTGTTACTTTTCGGCAGTCGCCCATTATCCGTACCCCTACAAAACAGAGGGCGATACTCTCACATCAGGATGGCTAGTCATGAAAATATCTCTCTTCAAAAGCCTGTATTTCCAGGTGCTTCTGGCAATAACCCTGGGTGTCCTGCTGGGACATTTCTACCCTGACCTCGGTGCGCAAATGAAACCGTTAGGTGACGGTTTTGTTAAATTGATCAAGATGATTATCGCGCCTGTCATCTTCTGTACGGTCGTCACCGGTATCGCCGGCATGGAAAGCATGAAAGCGGTCGGACGTACGGGAGCCATCGCGCTGCTGTATTTCGAAATTGTCAGCACTCTCGCACTGATTATCGGGCTGGTGATCGTCAATATCGTTCAGCCAGGTGCGGGAATGAACGTTGACCCGGCGGCGCTGGATGCTAAAGCGGTCGCAATCTACGCCGAACAGGCTCAAAGCCAGGGCATCATTCCGTTCCTGCTGGATGTCATTCCTTCGAGCGTAATCGGTGCCTTCGCCAGCGGGAATATCCTGCAGGTCTTACTGTTCGCCGTACTGTTTGGCTTTGCGCTGCACCGCCTTGGCCACAAAGGCCAGCTGATTTTCAACGTAATTGACAGTTTCTCGCAGGTCATTTTCGGCATCATTAATATGATCATGCGTCTGGCACCGCTGGGGGCATTCGGCGCGATGGCGTTCACCATCGGCAAATACGGCGTAGGTTCTCTGGTGCAACTCGGCCAGCTGATTCTGTGCTTCTACCTGACCTGCGTGCTGTTCATGGTGGTCGTACTCGGGCTTATCGCGCGCTTCACCGGTTTCAGCATCTTCAAGTTTGTTAACTACATCAAAGAAGAACTGCTGATCGTGCTGGGGACATCTTCTTCTGAGTCGGCGCTGCCACGTATGCTGGATAAAATGGAGCGTCTGGGCTGTAAGAAGTCGGTGGTCGGGCTGGTGATCCCAACGGGATATTCCTTCAATCTCGACGGCACCTCGATTTACCTGACAATGGCGGCGGTCTTTATCGCGCAGGCCACCAATACCCACATGGATATCTGGCATCAGATCACCCTGATTGTGGTATTGCTGCTCTCCTCAAAAGGTGCGGCAGGCGTGACCGGCAGCGGGTTTATCGTTCTGGCGGCGACATTATCGGCAGTGGGGCATTTGCCGGTAGCGGGTCTGGCGCTGATTTTGGGCATCGACCGTTTCATGTCAGAAGCGCGTGCGCTGACCAATCTTGTGGGTAACGGCGTGGCAACTATTGTGGTCGCGAAGTGGTGCGGTCAGCTCGATGAAGGCCAGCTTAAGGCGACGTTGAACGGCCAGAAAGGCCTGACAGAAGCGGAGAAGTCAGCTTCAGGCGCTTAAACCTTTCCAAATAGCGGGTGATATCTGTGCATAAAACCCGCTCAAGGTTCCAAAAAACGCATTTAATTGGCCTCAATCCCCCCTAATATCCACCGTTTACTTGATGTAACCGGTGGATTATCTTCATAATATGCCTCTCAAACACCGCTCACTGCGGTATTTCCCAGAATATTTTCGTCGGGTGCGCGACATTGCGAAAAACCCGCGGTCTAACGAAGAGCCGCAATTTTTCGGCCTTTATTTTACGCATTCAGTTCCTGTGGGCGCGTCTTAAGACACCGGCAGGACAGCACTCTGATAATTAGATTGTCATTACGTAGGGGTTCACATGCAGGGCACCAAAATCCGTTTACTCATTGGTGGATTGCTGCTGGCAGCAGCGGCAAGTCATGTGCAGGCAGAAACATTACAACCCGACCCGGCCTGGCAGCAGGGGAAATTAGATAACGGGTTCACCTGGCAGCTTCTGACCACACCACAACGTCCGAGCGATCGCATTGAATTACGCCTGTTGGTACGCACCGGTTCGCTGGCAGAGTCTGCCCAACAGTCTGGCTACACCCATTTCCTCCCTCGTCTGGCATTAATGCACAGCGAAGGATTCAGCACGGCCCAACTCCAGTCTCTCTGGCAGCAGGGTATCAATCCGCAACGGCCATTACCGCCCGCCGTCAGCTCGTATGATTTCACCCTGTATAACCTGAGCCTGCCGAACAACCGTCCGGATTTGCTGAAAGACGCATTGAACTGGCTGGCGAACACGGCGGGGAAAATCTCGGTGACGCCTGCTTTGGTAAGCGCCGCCCGTCAGGAATCGCAGGATCCGGTGGGGGCATTGCCACAAGATACTCAGGACGCTTTCTGGCGTGCACGTATTACCGGCTCAACGCTGGTGGGACATAACCCTGACCAGTTACCGACTAAACCGGTCAATATCGATGCCCTGATCAAGTTTTATCATCAATGGTATACGCCGGACGTGATGACGTTATTCGTGGTCGGCAACGTCGATGGCCGTACGCTGAATGAACAAATCAACCGTACTTTTTCACCGCTGAAGGGTAGCCGACAGACGCCGCAAACTTTGCCGACGCTCTCTGAGCTGACGACGAAATCTATGACGCTGATGGACGACAACCTGACGCAGGATCGTTTGTCATTAATGTGGGATAGCGCGTGGCAACCGATTCAGGATTCACAGGCGCTGGCTGTTTACTGGCGTAGCGATTTAGCCCGTGAAGCGTTGTTCTGGCATTTACATGAAGTGCTGAAAACCACATTCGAAAGTAAGAAAGACGCCACAACGCCCGCACCGGGATTAGGTTTTGACTGCAACGTTCAGTTCCAGCGCGCTCAGTGCTCTATCCGCATCGAAGCATCGCAGGCCAAACTTCCGGAGCTGTTTAAACGCCTTTCCGAAGAGCTACTGGTGATGCGTGATAAAGGCATCTCACAGGCAGAATTCGATGCGCTGATTGCCCAGAAAAACGATCAGCTGAGCAAACTTTTCGCCACCTACGCTCGCACCGACACCGACGTGCTGATGAGTCAGCGTTTGCGTTCACAGCAGAACGGCGTCGTGGACATTGCTCCGGAGCAGTATCAGCAATTGCGTCAACAGTTCCTTTCCACCCTGACGTTACCGGTGTTAAATCAGGAGCTGAAACAGCAATTGTCACGTGATCCGGCGTTAATTGTCGCGCAGCCGAAAGGCGAACCGGAGGTCAATGCCGGGGAGTTGCGGGCGATATACGATAAGATTATGGCTCCAGCTGAAGCCAGTCCGGCGGTGGAGGCCGCACCGACGGCAGCGGTGCAATAAGGGATTTCCTTATAAATCCCTTTTTAATCTGATCGAGAGTCATTCGGTTTTTCAGCAGCCGTTATCACATGACTTTCTGCGTCGAAACCTGGAAGAGGGGAAAAGCCTTTCCCCTCTGCACTCCCCACGCTTTTCAAACCTGCGCCCTGCTCCGTGTCGCCTTATGCCCGCTTCGGCATAAACTCCACCGGGATGATCGCCCCGCGATGCTGGATCACCGTGCTCGCTGTTTCATGTCCACGCATGGCCGCTTCCACCGCGCTTCCGCCTGTGAGCCTCACCGCGAGATATCCCGCGCTGAAAGAATCTCCGGCAGCGGTGGTATCGACGACTTTCTCTTTCGGCAGTTTCACCGCAGGCACATCATGCAGCTCGCCCTCGGCGCTGGAGACGATGCAGCTGTCAGCGCCTCGCTTCACTACTACTTCACTCACGCCAAGCGCGTGCGTGCGGGCAATCACTTCCTCGTAGGGCTTCTGGCCCCACAGCATGTCTTCGTCGTCGAGCGTCAGGAAGGCGATATCGGTACAGGAAAGCATGGCGTTGTAGGCCGATTGCGTCTGCTCTTTGCTGGCCCACAGACGTGGACGATAGTTATTATCGAAAATCACTTTGCCACCGCGTGAACGGCAGGCTTTCAGCAGGCTCATCAGGCGGTCGCGGCTTTCGTCGTTCAGAATAGCCAGACTGATGCCGCTCAGGTACAGATAATCGAATTGCGCCAGCTTCTGACAGATTTCTTCAGAGTGCGGGCTGTCCAGCCAGTAACGCGCGGCGGCGTCATTGCGCCAGTAGTAAAAAGTGCGCTCGCCAGTCTCATCCGTTTCAATCACGTACAGGCCAGGGAGCTTGTTATCCAGACGCTGGGTCAGATCGGTCTTAACCCCTTCCTTCTGCCACGCCTGCACCATTTCATTGCTGAAACTGTCGGTGCCGAGGGCGGTGACGTAATGCACGTTCAGCGCGTCGGGCGACACCTGACGGGCAATATAAACTGACGTGTTCAGCGTATCGCCACCAAAACCCCGGTTTAAAGCGTCGCCTTTTTGTGACAATTCGATCATGCATTCGCCGATAACGGCAATGTTTTTGCGAGTCATTGTACCTGGCCTATGTCTGAAGCATTAAAACGAAAGAGAAGAAAAGTCCGTCATTATTGCGCTCTAGTCTCTGCATAAGAATGCGGTCAGTCAATAAAATTAAAACGAGGTTTTATTTTTTACGAGGAAGATCGAAAAAAGCGTGCAAGTGAGGTGAAAGTGGAAGCCGCGCGGCTTCCACATCAGACATATAGAAAAGCGCGTTATTTGCTTTCTTTACGCAGTTCCGTCACCGGACGCCCGCCCAGCCCCCAGTTATCCGTGTCGATTTCATCGATGATTACCGTGGTGGTCGCTGGATTTTTGCCCAGTGTATCGACCAGTAATTGGGTCACGCCTGCGATCAGCGCTTTCTTCTGTTCGGCAGTCGCGCCATCGCGGGTGATTTTGATATTGACGTAAGGCATTTTTCTCTCCGAATCGGAACGTGCGGTTAATGGAGTGTTGCAGGGCTTCCAATGTAGAGCCTGCACAAAAGAACTTCCAGCGCCGGTTTACGGTTTTTTGTGCGGAAAAGTCGCAGGGAAATGCGGAGTGATTAAAGTTTCTGCGCGCTGCGCCGATAGATATCTCTACAAAAGAAAGCCAGGAAATCGAACTACTTTGTCGGCACGTCATACATTGTAGTCACGGAAGACATGTTGCCGCATGTCCCTGATTATCTGACTCTTATTCATGACGGCAGAAAAATATGATAACTAAGATGATGTTAGGGCTGATTACGCCTTCTTTTACCGCCCTTGAGCGCGTGAAAGCACAGTCTTACTGGCGTCAATGTCAGAGAGTGTACCGTTTTCAGCCCATTTACCGTACAACTGGAAAATTACTGGGCATTGAATTGCTGACCGGCGTTTTCCATCCAGGAGAACCGCAGAAATTTATTTCGCCTGAGCATTATTTTGTCGCGATAGCGGTAGGTAAACGCCTGCAAATCGTGCAGGAACAGCTCGACCTTTTGCAGCGCTGGCAGCGGTTGTTTATCGATAACGGCCTGCTGGCGTCGATCAACGTCGACGGTCAGGTGCTGGAGATGTTGCAGTCCGAATCATCGCTGCGCGCACAAATCAGCGCGATGCCATATGTACGGTTTGAACTGGTCGAAAGTGCCGAAAATGCGCTGAGTATTCCGCTTTCGCAAATAGAACAGTCTGATCGCCTTTGGCTGGATGATTTTGGCCAGGGTATCGCCAACTTTTCTTCTTTCACGACCTGGCATTATGAGTACATCAAAATTGCCCGCGACCTGTTTATTCTGCTGTGTCAGAGCGAAGAGGGCTCGCGCCTGTTTTATACGCTGGTGACGCTCATGAACCGCTACAGCAAAGGCGTGATTATTGAAGGCGTGGAAACCGCCGCAGAGTGGGCAATGGTGTGCAAATCTGACGCGTTAGCCGCTCAGGGATACTATCTGGCGCGCCCGGCGACGTTTGACGGCCTCGACAACCTGCCAATACATTTCGAAGGATAATGAATCACACCAAACTTAGCTCAGGCAAGTCTCAAAATGCCGGGGGAGTTGCACTGGTGTGATACATTCCCATCAGCTTGATTTTACGTGATTTATACTCACTTCCTCCCTCCGTATGATCCCGTCGCCTCTGTGTCGTTTCAGGCAAGCTATGTCGAATTCAACTATGTTTAAACTCTGGAATTCGTTAACTGTCTGAAAGGAACCCGTTTATGACGCGCACAGGTAAGGTGATCTCGTGGATTGCAGGCGTGATTATCATTCTGCTGGTCGCCATCGTCATTTTCATTGCGATGTTCGACTGGAATCGCCTCAAACCCACTATCAACCAAAAAGTCAGCACCGAGCTTAACCGGACGTTCGCCATCCGTGGCGATCTGGGTGTGGACTGGTCTCGTCAGAAGGATGAGGCAGGCTGGCGCGCGTGGGTGCCGTGGCCGCATATTCACGCCGAAGACATTGTGCTGGGTAACCCTCCCGACGTTCAGGGCGGCGAGAAAGACGCGCAGATGGTGAAGCTTGCCCGCGTCGACGCCAGCATTGCGCCGCTCGCACTGCTGCACAAAGAAGTGCTGATCCCGCGCATCTGGCTGAAACAGCCTGACGCCTCGCTCTTGCGTTTAGCCAACGGCAAAAATAACTGGACGTTCAATCTCGCCAACAGCGACAAGAAAGACCCGGCGCAGCCGCCGTCAGCCTGGTCGTTCACGCTTAACGATATCGTTTTTGATCGCGGACAGATTGATTACAAAGATGCTCAAATGAAAGCCGATTTCCGCGCAGTGATTGACCCGCTGGGCAAACCGCTGCCGTTTACCGAAGTCATGGGCGATAAGAAAGACGCGCCGAAAACTAAAACGCCGCCGTTCGTGTTTGGCTGGAAAGTGGATGGCAAATACAAGGGTGAATCGCTCTCAGGCAGCGGGAAAATCGGCGGCATGTTAGCGCTGAAAGACGCCGATGCGCTGTTCCCGTTGCAGGCTGACGTGCGCTCGGGTAATACCCGCGTGGCCGTCGCCGGAACGCTTCAGGATCCGATGAACCTCGGTGGTCTGGATTTACGTCTGAAATTCTCAGGCCAGACATTGTCTGATTTGTACGGCCTGACCGGTGTCCTGTTACCGCAAACGCCGCCGTATTCTACCGACGGCCATTTATCGGCGACGTTGCACGATAAAAACGGCGCAATTTACCGTTATCAGAACTTCAACGGGGAAATTGGCGACAGTGACATCCACGGCTCCCTGACCTATCAGGCCAGCAAACCGCGGCCAAAACTGACCGGTGAAGTGGTGTCTAAACAGCTGCGCTTTGCCGATCTGGCGCCGCTTATCGGTGCTGATTCCAATAAAGATAAAGCCAAACGCGGTGAGACGACGCGTCAGCCTGCGGACAAAGTCCTGCCGGTGGAAAAATTCGACACGAAAAGCTGGGGGGCGATGGATGCTGACGTGAAGTTCAGCGCGAAACGCATCGAGCATGGCGAATCCCTGCCGCTGAGCGAACTGAGCACGCATCTGAAACTCAATAATGGTGAAATCCTGCTCGATCCGCTGCGTTTTGGCGTCGCGGGCGGAAGCCTCAATTCGACTATTCGTCTGGAAGGGGATAAATCGCCGATGCGTGCGCGTGCCGATCTGCACGCCCGTCATTTAAAACTGAAACAGCTGTTGCCGAAAATGGAGTCGATGGAGCGCAGTCTGGGCGATCTGAACGGCGATGCGACGCTGACCGGCACCGGTAACTCTGTCGCGGCGCTGCTGGGCAGCAGCAACGGTGACATGAAAATCCTGATAAATGACGGCGTCATCAGCCGCAGCCTGATGGAACTGGCCGGGCTGAACGTCGGGAATTATCTGGTCGGGAAGCTGTTCGGCGATGACGAAGTGGCGATCAACTGCGCTGCCGCCAATGTGAATATTAAAAACGGTCTGGTCACGCCGCGTCTGTTCGTATTCGATACCGAGAATGCGGTGATCACTATCACTGGCAGCACCAACATGGCGACCGAGCGGCTGGATCTCACCATCGACCCGGAAAGTAAGGGGTTGCGTGTCCTGACCCTGCGCTCGCCGCTGTACGTGCGCGGCACCTATAAAAATCCGGATGCCGGTGTCAAACCGGGGCCGCTCATTGCCCGTGGCGCCGCCGCTGTCGCGTTAGGCGCTGTCGTGGCACCTGCCGCCGCGCTGCTCGCGCTGATCTCGCCGAGCGATAGCGCAGAAAACCAGTGCGGCCCGATATTGCAGCAGATGAAGGAGAAATAATATTCAGCTCCTCCTCTGTGCAGGGGAGGAGTTTTCATCATTAAGGGAGTGGGTTCAGCACCTTACAGTCATGATCCTGGATTTCTTCGGTTGAAGCGTTGTTCAGTTTCAGCAGGTCGCGTTCGCTGGCGAGCAGCAGAAAATCGCCGCCTTGCAGGCTGACCATCGCCATACCGAAGTGTCCCATCTTTTTATCAGCCTCCGGCACACCTTCGGCCAGAATGCGGAAAGCGCCCCTCTGATTCAGTTCAGCAGGGGTGACTTTGCGTGCCAGATAGGTGTGGCCGAGCAGCTTGTCAGGCAGTTCCTGCCAGTCATATCCCATCGCCGCGCCGTCTTTGATAAGCCGGTTTTTCACCTCTGGCAACAGGCACGAAATATGAATGTGCAGTTGGTTCTGTGAACGCCCGTACTGAGAATTGATTGCCAATGAGACATTGCTGTCATCAATCGGTTTGCCGTACTTTTCCGCCATGTAATGCCGTGCGGCCCACGCCTGACTAAAGAAGTTTGGTGTGGCCGGCTCCAGCAGCGCCGGGCTTTCCATTCCGGTGATGCGCGCTGTGGGCATCAGCAAATATTGCAGCGGGCCGTTCATGTCTTTGAGCACCACAAATCCCTGTTGTTCATCGACCTGCGCACAGGGCGCGGGCTTGCCGTTGCTCTGCTGATTCGGCAGGCATTTTTGGCTGATGATATTCCACAGGGCGTTGGGATTAGAGCTGTGAGGCCAGAAGTACCAGAGGGCGGCGGCAATCACGATAAGCAGGAGCAGGACAGGCAGGATCAATCGTCGTAAGCGCATAAGAAACCTTCGCAGAAGGCACCGTGCCGGGCGCGTACCGGGCACGGTGTCCAGGTCAGTTACAGTGACTGATGGGCCGTTTCTTTGGACAGCAGCAGCGCTATCAAGGTTAGCGTTGCCATAAAGGCCAGATAAACGCCCACATAGAACAACCCGTAATGGGTTGCCAGCCAGGTGGCGATGTACGGCGCAACGGATGCACCCAGTATCGAAGACACATTATAGGAGAAGGACGCGCCGGTATAGCGAACTTCCGTCGGGAACAGCTCCGGCAGCAGCGCGCCCATCGGACCAAATGTCAGGCCCATCACCATGAATCCGCACAGCAGGAAGACCATCACCAGCGCCTGAGAACCGGAACCCAGAATCGCCGGGAAGTTAAGCGCAAAGACAATCATCAGCAGCGTAATGCAGATCATAGTTTTACGACGGCCAAATTTGTCCGCCAGCTGGCCGGCAATCGGCACCATCACACCAAATCCGATCACGCCAATCATCAGCATCAGCAGGAATTCGTTACGCGGAATGCCTAACCCGAGAGGCTGCGCCGCCGTGCCGTAGCCCAGCGAATAAACCGTCATGATGTAGAACAACGTGTAAGTGGCCACCATGATGAAAGTGCCCAGCAGCGTCGCTTTTTTGTATTTAGTGAACAGGGTACCGATCGGCACTTTTACCTGTTTGCCTGCTTTAGCGATTTTGGCGAAAACAGGCGTTTCATGCAGGGACACACGCACATACAGGCCAACCAGTACCAGCACGGCGGAAAGCAGGAACGGCACGCGCCAGCCCCAGGCGATGAACTGTTCGTCGGTCAGCAGCCACGACAGCAGCAGGAACATGCCGTTGGCGAAGAAGAAGCCAATCGGTGCGCCGAGTTGCGGGAAAGAACCGTACAACGCGCGCTTTTTTGGTGGCGCATTTTCTGTCGCGAGCAATGCCGCACCGCCCCATTCGCCGCCGAGGCCCAGACCCTGACCGAAACGCGCCAGTGCCAGCAGCAGCGGGGCGAAGACGCCAATGGTGGCGTAAGTCGGCAGCAGGCCGATGACCACGGTGGAAACGCCCATGGTCAGCAGCGAGGCAACCAGCGTCACTTTACGTCCGACGCGGTCGCCAAAGTGGCCGAACAACGCAGAACCGATCGGGCGTGCGATAAAGGCAATAGCGAAGGTTGCCAGCGACTGAAGCGTCGCGGCGGTCGGGTCGCCCTGCGGGAAGAAAATATGCGGGAACACAATAACGGCGGCGGTCGCGTAGATGTAAAAGTCGAAGAACTCGATGGCCGTACCGATCAGCGATGCCACGATGACTTTGCCGCGGGAGTTCTGACTCACCAGGTGCGCGTCAGCTTCTAATTCAGGAGTGATGGTGGCTTGCATAAGTGTTTCTTATTTGTAATGAGTGAGAGGGAATTAATGTAAATAAATGTATAGCGAAAAGTCATCTTATGCAGAGCGCGGCGGCATTTCAACGCGTCAGGAAGCAGGGGAAAGCGGATTTCAGGCGGGATTGGCCGATTGTTTTATTAACATCTTGTTTCACCAGACATACGTTCGGTGAATAGATGAAATGCAGAATAACTGACAGGGAAATGGCGAAATTAAAGTGCAGCTCTCAGTCAGTTATTCTGGTTTTTGGGGTCAGGATGGTGTGAAATCAGTGGTAATCACTGCCTTCTTATTTCATTTTCAGCATTAACGTCTGCGATATGAATATCATCTGGCACGATGATATGGTCTTGCGTAAATTCGCTGTCGTTTACCGTTGCGGCTTTCTTCTTTGCTGCCCGTTCTTTGCTGTCTGGCATGCGCGGATCATCCTTGTACTGCGCGGTGGCGATCCATGCGGCGACAAACAGCGTCAGGCGGGCGAAGAAATAGAAGAACGCCATCAGGCCGATCACCGAACCAAAAGCGGCACCGGAAGGCGAGGTCGCAAGGCGCGGCAGCGTCATGGTCATCACAAACTTGATAACCTCAAAACCGATTGCCGCCAGCAGCGTCCCGCGGAACAGGGCCTTTTTACGCGGCTTGTGACGCGGCAGCATCCAGAAAATCCACAAGAACAACAGGTAGTTGGCGGCAATCGAAATCACCAGCGCGATGCTGGTCATCACTGGCCTCAGCCATTCAATACCGCCCAGCCCCAGCGCATCCACGATAGTTTTCTGCGCCGAACCGGCAATAGAGGTCAGTGAGAGCGTGATAATCAGCGCCAGCACCAGCCCGGTCAGAGAGATAAAATCACGAAAATAGCGGCGATAAATTTTCTCCTGATCCTGCGGGTTACGCTCCCATATATCGCGGGACTGCGCACGGATCGCTTCACGCAGATTGCCCATCCAGCTGATACCGGAATAAAGCGCAATCAGCAGCCCGGACAAACCTACGGCGGTACGCTGCTCGATAGCCGTATTCACGGTACTTTTCAGCGTGGCCGCCAGATTGGGATCGCTGATACTGTTGACGATTTTATTGATAATCCCGGCCAGCAAATCCGGATTCGAGGCCAGCACGAAACCGACGGCGGCGAATGACACCATCAAAATCGGGATCAGCGACAGGAACGAAAAATAGGTAATTGCCGCGCCAAACTGGCTGCCGAGACGATCGTTAAACCGTTCGGTGGTGCGCAGCAGATGTGCGACCCATCCCCAGGATTTGACGTGCTCAACCAGACGCGAAAATCTGCTGATATTTTTGTCTACCGTGTGATTGCCGGTTTTGATGTTAATCAGCGGCGTCGGTTCTTCCTGCTTTGCCGGCGCGTGTTTTGAAAGGTCTTCTTTTGAAATTAGGGGCATTGATCCATGTTGTCCTTAAAAGTGCATCCGGCCTTAAGTATAGACACCTGTGCGGCGCAGACGAGCCCGCGCAGGCTTAAGCGGTCAGGCAATGAACGTTTGGGTGATTTCCGTCAGCCAGTCCATGAACACTTTCACGCGGCGCGACAGGTTTAGACGGTGGGGATAAACCAGCGTAACCGGCATGGGCGGCGCGCGAAATTGCGGCAAAATGCTCACCAGCTGGCCGCTTGCCAGCGCGTCCTGCGCACCAATCAGCGGCACCTGAATAATCCCCAGCCCGGCCAGACAGGCCGCGACGTAGGTTTCGGTGCTGTTGACCGTCACCGCGCCGCCGCTTTTGATGCTTTTCACCTGCTTGCCGTCGAGGTATTCGAACGTGGACGTGTGGCTGCCGAGCGTTTGCTCATAATGCACCATCGCATGATGAGCCAGCTGGTCGGGGTGATCCGGCGTGCCGTAACGTTGCAGATAACCGGGACTGGCGCAGTTGATTACGCTCAGATGCCCAAGTGGACGGGCGATAAGCCCCGAGTCTTTCAGTGTGCCCGAGCGGATCACGCAGTCGAATCCTTCGCGCACTACGTCCACCCGGTGATCGGTACTGCTCAGCTCGATCTCCAGCGCTGGATAGCGGTTCAGAAATTCCGCCAGACGCGGTAACACCAGATGCGTCGCCATACCGACTGACATATCCACCCGCAGCCGCCCGCTGACGTTCGCCGGGTTCGACTGAAACATCGTCTCCAGCTCATCCATGTTGGCCAGCAACTCCTTGCAGCGCTGATAAAACACCTGCCCGTCCTGCGTCAGCTGCACGCGACGCGTTGAACGATGCAACAGGCGGGCGGACATCCGCGTCTCCAGCTGCTGTACCAGACGAGACACACTGCCCTTCGGTAATCCCAGACTTTCAGCGGCGCGGGTAAAATTACTCAGCTCGGCGACGCGCACGAAAACCTGCATTGACTGTATTTTATCCACATTTTATCCGATTGTTGTTTGGATTGAGACAGTGAAACTCATTATGGACCATTTATCACGCGCGGGTAATCCAATAGGCTGGGTTTCATCCGAGGCAGAAGTGACATAACCCCAATGAGGTCTGAAATGAGTCGTAAAATCGCTATCGTGACCGGCGCAAGCCGTGGTTTAGGTAAGAATGCCGTTGAAAAGCTGGCAAAAAAGGGCGTGGATATCATTTTGACCTACCACAGCCAGCAGGATGCGGCGCAGGCGGTGGTGAAATCGGTGCAAGCGGCGGGCGGGAAGGCGGTGGCTGTCAAACTCGATGCGGGCAACAGCAGCAGCTTTGATGCCTTTGTCGCAGAGGTGAAAGCGCAGTTGCAGGCGGTCTGGCAGCGCGATAACTTCGATTTTCTGGTGAACAATGCCGGTGTCGGGCTGCACGAAGCATTCGCTGAGACCACCGAAGAACAGTTCGATCTGATGATGAACATCCATCTGAAAGGTCCGTTCTTCCTGACGCAAAAATTGCTGCCGATGATGGCTGACGGTGGTCGTATCCTCAACGTATCAAGCGGGCTGGCGCGCTTTGCGCTGCCGGGCTCATCCGCCTACGCCATCATGAAAGGCGCAATCGAAGTGCTGACCCGTTATCAGGCGCGGGAATTAGGCGAGCGCGGCATCACCGCTAACGTGCTGGCACCCGGCGCGATTGCGACGGATTTCAGCGGCGGCATGGTGCGCGATAATCCGCAGGTGAATAAAATGGTGGCGGGTAACACCGCGCTGGGCCGTGTCGGATTGCCGGATGATATCGGCGATATGGTGGCATTGATGCTCAGCGATGAAGCGGGCTGGATGACCGCCCAGCGCGTCGAAGCATCAGGCGGCATGTTTATCTGATGGCAGCGTTAATCGTGCTGGAAACGTTTCGCTTTCATATGCTGTTGTTTTTCCAGTTCGAAAATTGCCCGTTGCAGGTCTCGCTCCTGCGCGGGCGATAAGCGTGGAAACTTAAAGCTCAGACGCTGGGAGCTGACCGTCTCGCCTTTATTGCTCACCGATTTACGCGGCATCGAGCCGATATACTGCAAATCCAGTTTAAACGTACCGAGCTCGGCCAGCTGGATCACGGAATCCTTCAGCACTTCGCCAGAGGTGATTTCCGGCAGCGTGGTGCCCTCAATTTCCAGCCCCAGACCGCCCAGCGAAATGTCTCTCACGCGAAAAGCAAACTCGGTGGCATCGGAGAGTTTGCCGCTGCAACGGTAGTCCGGCAGCCACGGCACATTAACGCGGAAATACTCACGGCGTTGGATGAAATACAGCACTGGCGGAATATCACAGATAAATGTCGGCAGGCCGTCAAACGTCACCTGGCGGACTTTGCTGCACGAGAACTCGACTTTTGCCCCGGTCGGTTCCGCCACAAAGGTCAGCGATTCTGCTTCCATCGCCAGCCCATTCTCGTAATCGGAACTGCCCAGATCGAATAAGAACTGATGGCCGTCGGCGTTCACGTCCAGAATTTTACTGATAAATTGACCACGGGTGTGGGTGATCATGACCAGCGTCTGATTTTTTTTAAGGTCCCGTAAAACGGACAAAATTGCCAGCGTGTTACGCTTAGCAAACGACTCTTTGGGTACTTCGCTCACCTGCCACACCTCTATATGCAGTAATCACAAAATGTTGGCGCAGCCTTTGACGTATAAAGCGCCCACTACGGTTATCGGCCACTCAGAACAAATCTTTATTGGGTTAACTCTGATATTTTCACTGGCTCAAAGTGAAATTCTGCGGTCAGTGGGCGGCTTTGAACCGCCCTGAATTATATATAGGCGATATTTCACCCACCTGAGTATGATTTTTTGCTCCCACCACCAAATAAACCGAATAGAAAGCCGCGCTCAGGTGTTTACCTTTAAACGAACACTGTCGGGGCGGCGCGCTTCTTCAAACCGTCTTCACGGTGTCGTCCTGGTAATCAGCCGAAGTTAACGATCCCTCTCTACAGGACATCAAAATGAAGACAAAAACGATGATTCAGGCGCTGTCAGTGGTTTGTTTCGCGGGCAATATCTTGTTGTTCAGTGCAGGCGCCAGCGCGATGGGCGACGACTCAGATGCGAAGAAAACGCCGGATTGTCCGAAAGGACAAATCTACGACAGCAAAACCAAAAGTTGCATGGTAGATAAAGGCAGTATGATTTCGGATCAGGATAAAACTCAGTACGCCTACCATCTGGCAAAAACAGGCCGATATCAGGAAGCCCTGACGGTGCTGAATACGTTAAAAGATCAGAACACCAAAGAGGCATGGAATTATCGCGGCTATGCGACCCGCAAACTCGGGCGCACCGACGAAGGCATCGGCTATTATCAGAAATCCATCGCCATTGATGCGAATTACGCCAAAGTGCGCGAGTATCTCGGCGAAGCTTATATGATTAAAGGGCGTCCCGATCTCGCCAAAGCGCAGCTGGCAACCATCAAAGGCTTATGCGGCACCGGCTGCGAGGAATATCGCGATCTGAGCGCAGCTATCGACGGCCATCCGGAATCCTGAGTACGGGGAACGATAAATTTCACCGACAGAATTACGTCACGAACTGAGCCAGTGTCTGGCCCGCCTGTGGCGCTACGCGATGGTATTATCGCATAAGCGCGATGTGGCGGACGATCTGGTGCAATCCACCTGCGTGCGGGCGCTGGAGCGCTGCGCGCAGGTGAAGGAGAGCGCCGGGGTCGATCGCTGGCTCTTTTCAATTCTGCACTCCGTTTGGGTCAATGAACTCAGGGCGCAGCACGTTCGCCAGGGACAGGGATTTGTGGATGTGGATGATTTGGATGAACCCGCAGAGACGTTTACCTTTGAGGACAGGCACTGGCATACGCAGGTGATGCAGCGGGTGAAACGCCTGCCTGAAGCCCAGCGCAACGCGGTTTTTCTGGTGTATGTAGAAGGTTTCACCTATCAGGAGGCGGCGATGACGCTGTCAGTGCCGATTGGCACCATCATGAGCCGTCTGGCATCCGCACGGCTGACGCTGGCAAAAAATACCGGAATGTCATCACGACAGGGAGAAAAAAAATGAACCGTGAAATCCTGTCTTCTCCCTTTTCCGATGAAGCCTTAGTGGCATATCTCGATAATCAGCTGAGCGCAAAACAGCGCGCGCAGTTTGAACGACAGCTGGCGCACGACGATGTTCTGGCTGAGCGGCTGGCGCAGATGGCGCGCAGTAGTCTGCCTTTCCACGATGCTTTCGGCGCAATGTTGCAGGATGCGCCAGTCGGCAGGCTTCAGGCCACGCTGGATGCGATCCCGGATGTACCTGCCGCCGCTTCGCGCGGCGTCAGCCGTCGCGCACTGCTTGCCGCATCGGTGAGTTTTCTGGCGGTCGGGCTGCTCGCCGGGCGTTATTCGACCCTGCTGCGTGCCGACATCACCTGGCGCGATCGCGTGGCTGATTACATGTCGCTTTACACCGCGCAGACGCTGGCGGACATCAACGATTCCCCTGAACAGCAGCAGCTCCAGCTGTCGCGGGTGCAGAAATCGCTGGGGATCGTGTTAACACCGGCGGCGCTGAGTGTGCAGGGCGCGGCGCTGAAAAATGCCCGAATGCTGCATTACGATGAATATGACATCGCGCAGATCACCTATCTGGACGCACGTTTCGGCCCGATGGCGCTGTGCATTACCCGTAGCGAAGAGCGCGACGACACGGCGCAGGAGAGTGAAATCCGGCAGAAAATGAACGTCGTTTACTGGAGGCAGTCCGGCTATAACTTCATGCTGATAGGCCACAGTCCGGCGGCGGTTCTGGCGGAACATGCGGCCAGTTTGCAGGCAAAATTAGCCTGAGTGTGTGGCAGATAGTTTCGTCACGGAACTAACTTATGTAATTATTTAAAGTATTAAACTATTTTTAATGCACGTAACGGCAATGTTAAAATGTTTACGAAATCTCGATAATATGAGTAATCGGTAACATTTGTGTGGTTGAATTGTCGTTAGTCACCGCAGTTTTCGTTACTCCTCATTATTGTCCTTTCATACTCTGTGGAAACAATCGCTTGTTTCCCACCGCATCGGGTTGTTGATTTCGTTTATCCAGGGAAATTTGGATAGCTTTCACCTGCAAAACTAAAACTAAACATTCAGAGAAACAGACGTCATGAGAAAGATATTCGCCATGATCCTCTGCCTTAACGTGGTTGCCTTCAGTCAGTCAGCGTTCGCAGAAGATGAGAAGCCCGTCGATGTATTACTGATCGGCGGCGGCATTATGAGCGCGACGCTGGGGACGTACCTTCAGGAATTAGAACCGGACTGGTCAATCAATATGGTTGAGCGTCTGGACGGTGTTGCACTGGAAAGCTCCAATGGCTGGAACAACGCCGGTACCGGTCACTCTGCGCTGGCAGAAATGAACTACACGCCGGAAAAACCCGATGGCAGCATCGATATTTCCAAAGCGGTGGAGATCAACGAATCCTTCCAGATCTCCCGCCAGTTCTGGTCATATCAGGTCGAAAACGGCGTTCTGCACAACCCGCGTTCTTTCATCAACAGCACGCCGCACATGAGTTTTGTGTGGGGTGATGACAACATCAATTTCCTGCGTAAACGTCACGCCGCGCTGCAACAAAGCACGCTGTTCCGTGGCATGGAATACTCTGAAGACCCGGCGCAAATCAAACAGTGGATCCCGCTGGTGATGGAAGGTCGTGACCCGCAACAGAAAGTGGCCGCGACGCGCATTCCAATCGGTACCGACGTGAACTTCGGCGAAATAACCCGCCAGCTGGTGGCTTCTTTGCAGAAGAAACCTAACTTCTCCCTGAGCCTTGGCCATGAAGTCCGTGAAATCAAACGTAACCCGGATAACACCTGGAACGTCACGGTTGCTGATTTGAAAAACGGCGACAAAGAAAGCGTCATCAAAGCCAAATTCGTGTTTATCGGTGCAGGCGGCGCGTCCCTGACCCTGCTGCAAAAATCCGGTATTCCTGAAGCGGATAACTACGGCGGCTTCCCGGTTGGCGGTGAATTCCTGGTGACTGAGAACCCGGACGTCGTGAAACGTCATCTGGCAAAAGTGTACGGTAAAGCGTCCGTTGGCTCGCCGCCGATGTCCGTTCCGCACCTCGACACCCGTATTCTCGATGGTAAACAAGTTCTGCTGTTCGGGCCGTTCGCGACCTTCTCCAGCAAGTTCCTGAAAAACGGTTCCCTGTGGGATCTGTTCGGTAGCGTCAATTTCTCCAACATCATGCCGATGACCCACGTGGGCATCGACAACTTCGATCTGGTGAAATATCTGGTCAGCCAGGTCATGCTCTCCGACGATGACCGTTTCGATGCATTGCGTGAATACTTCCCGGATGCGAAGAAAGAAGACTGGCGTCTGTGGGAAGCGGGTCAGCGCGTGCAGATCATCAAGAAAGATGAGAAAGAAGGCGGCGTGCTGCGTCTGGGCACCGAAGTGGTCAGCTCGAAAGACGGCAGCATCACCGCTCTGCTGGGCGCATCACCGGGCGCTTCTACCGCTGCACCGATCATGCTGCACCTGATGGAAAAAGTGTTCAAAGACAAAGTCGCGACGCCAGAGTGGCAGGCCAAACTGAAGGAAATCATCCCTTCTTACGGCACGCAGCTGAACGGCAACGTGGCCGCAACGGAGAAAGAACTGGGCGACACCAGCCGCGTTCTGATGCTGGATAATCCACAGCCAAAACCGGTCGAACCGGCACCGGCGGCGGATAACTCTTCAGCACCGAAGCAAGGCCAGGAGCAGAAACAAGTGGCTGACGTCGCTCTGTAATCTGAATCTTAAAGCCGTTATCAGGAAGGCGCGGGAGACCGCGCCTTTTTAACAATCTTCTCCAATTTCTTCCTCCCTCAAATCCGATTTAGCACGAATTGCGCGTTCTTTGTACGCCACAAATCTGTCAAAAACATCGTCATAAATCCCCGAAAACCCTGTCGGATTGCGGCCTGCGCGCAAGTCAGACGTTCTCATCTCCTCTTTTTTTGAAAGGTTAAATCCTTTTTTAAATTATGTAGTGATAATGTTATATTCGTTGCCATCATTTGAAAAAATGAAGATTCAGTAACGTTCCCGCGTGTTTTTTTGCTAATTTCTTGTTCGATTGTGATAACAGAAGTCATAACAAATCGTCATAACGAAACAGAACTGAACATTTAGAGAAACAGACGTCATGAGAAAGATACTTGGTATGCTTCTCAACCGTGACTCACTGGGTGCCAGCGAGCCTGCGGCCGCAGAAGACGAAAAATCCGTTGATGTATTGCTGGTCGGCGGCGGAATTATGAGTGCTACGCTCGGGACCTATCTTCAGGAACTCGAGCCGGACTGGTCGATCCATATGATCGAACGCATGGACGGCGTGGCGCAGGAAAGCTCGAACGGCTGGAATAACGCCGGGACAGGCCATTCCGCGCTGGCAGAAATGAACTACACCCCGGTGATGCAGGACGGCTCCGTCGATATCACCAAAGCCGTGGCGATCAACGAAGCCTTTCAGGTTTCCCGTCAGTTTATGGCGTATCAGGTGCAAAAAGGTGTGCTGAATAATCCACGCTCGTTCATTAACAGCGTGCCGCACATGAGCTTTGTCTGGGGCGATGAAAATATCGATTTCCTGCGCAAACGTTTTGCTGCCCTGCAGGAAAGTACGTTGTTCCGTGGGATGGAATATTCGGAAGATCCGGAACAAATCAAACAGTGGATCCCGGCGGTAATGGATGGCCGTGATCCGGCGCAAAAAGTGGCGGCAACCCGCACCACGGCAGGCACCGACGTGAACTTCGGCGAAGTAACGCGTCAGCTGGTGGAAGCCCTGCAGAAAAAATCCAATTTCACGCTGGCGAATGGCCAGGAAGTGCGCGACATCCAGCGCAATCCGGACAGAAGCTGGCGCGTGACCATCACCGATCTCAAACACAGTCACAAACATCACGTCGTGAACGCGAAATTTGTGTTCATCGGTGCCGGTGGTGCGTCGCTGACCCTGTTACAAAAATCCGGTATTCCGGAAGCGCGTGACTACGGCGGTTTCCCGGTCGGCGGTGAATTCCTGGTGACTGAGAATCAGGACGTGGTGAGACGTCATCTGGCGAAGGTGTACGGCAAGGCCGCCGTGGGCGCCCCGCCGATGTCCGTTCCGCATCTCGACACCCGTATCATCGACGGTAAACAGGTTCTGCTGTTCGGGCCGTTCGCGACCTTCTCCAGCAAATTCCTCAAAAACGGTTCCCTGTGGGATCTGTTCGGGAGCGTCAACAGCTCGAACTTACTGCCAATGACGCACGTCGGCATGGGTAACTTCGACCTGGTGAAATATCTGGTCGGGCAGGTGATGCTCAGTGATAACGACCGTCATGCAGCGCTGAAGGAATTCTTCCCGCAGGCCGAGCAAAAAGACTGGAAACGCTGGGTGGCGGGGCAGCGCGTGCAGGTCATCAAAAAAGATGGCAAACACGGTGGCGTATTGCGTCTGGGCACTGAAGTGGTCAGTGCGAAAGATGGCAGCATCGCCGCCTTGCTGGGCGCCTCTCCGGGCGCGTCCACTGCTGCGCCAATCATGATGAAGCTGCTGGAAACCGTGTTTAAAGAGAAAGCCGCCAGCCCGCAATGGCAGGCCAAATTCCGGGAGATCATCCCGTCGTATGGCACAAAACTGAACGGCAATGTGGAAGCAACCGAGAAAGAGCTGCTGGAAACCAGCCGTATTCTGCAACTCGAGACGCCTTCCATGAAGACGACGCCGGTCGCCGAGGTGGTTCAGCTGCGTCCGCTCGATGCACAGGCGCAGGAAGAAACCAATCTGCCAGCGGATATCGCGCTGTAATTCCTTAACCGAAAAACAAAAAAACCGCCTGTTAACCTCAGGCGGTTTTTTTTATGCCTTTATTTTCCTCATGCGCCGGAAAGGGATTTTGCGATATTCGCCTCCTTTATGCGGGCCATCTCGTTTTGCGATTCCAGTACAATTCTCGCCAAAGGGGTGTCTTCGTGATAACGCGTTTGTGCATCCAGCCCTTTAGAATATTTATTGTATTTCCACCCTGCATAACCGAGGAACAGCACCAGCCCGCCGACGTTATAAAACACAATGGTTAAAATGCTGGCGCCGGTCGGGAATGTTGAGGCGATAAATCCGACGGTAAAAATCACAATCAGTGTACTGACGATGGTGATCCCCTGCTTTCTAGAGCCCATTTTAAAATCGCGTTCAACGTTGTCATATTTCAGCCGCAGATTCAGATACGCCAGCATAATAAACAGCGGTGGCAACATGGATGCCGCGGCTGTCATATTGATCAGCGTATTCATTAATTCCTGCACGCTGTTTGAGCCCAGGGTCGGAATTAACATCAGCGGGATGACGATAAGAAACTGGATCCACGCCGCGCGCGTCGGCACGCCGTGTTTATTCAGACGGATGGTTTTCTCCCCAAAAATCCCCTTAGGAATTTCAGTAAAGAAGATTTTGACCGGCGCGGCCGTCCACATCAGCAGTGAACCAAACATCGCGGTAAATGAAACGACGCCGACGAAGCGGTTCATCATTACCGCCGGTAAACCAAAGTGTGCCGATAATCCTTCGAATACCTGCACCGTGCCGCCGGTGAAATGCAGCGCAGACTGCGCTACGAATACGTTGATCAGTAGTGACGCGATGGAGTAAAGCACGCCGATCACCAGCCCGGAAATGATGATGACTTTGACGAATGCGCGGCTGCCGCCCTTGACGTCATTGACGTATACCGCGACCGATTCCGCACCGCCTGCCGCCTGAAATATCCACGCGATAATGCCTAAGAATGCCCAGTTAAAATGCGGCGTCATGGCGTCGACATTGATCGGATTCGCCGGCTCGACACCGCCAATTAATGCCGCGCCCGCCAGCACGATATAAGAAAACGTCAGCAGCAACATTAATGTGGAGGTAACCGACGTCATCGGGCCGAGTAATTTCGCACCGCTGTTGGAAATAAGCGTGGAAAAAGCGAACAAACAGATGCTGATGATGGCGGTGGTGACCGGTGTGAAAATATAGTCATGCCCTAAAAATGCGTACGAGGCATAAGCAATAACGCGCGGAAGCAGCGCCGTGAAGAAAAATAAATTCACGAACCAGTAAGTGTACGCCGTCATAAATGCCCAGCGACCGCCGAGCGCACTTTTTACCCAGGCGTAAACGCCGGCTTCCGAGTTTTTATTCAGCGAGACAAATTCGGCGATGATCAGACAAAACGGAATGAAATACAGCACAGTCGCCACCAGAAAGACCGGCGCGGAGGCGATGCCCAGCTGAATATTATTATTGATGACATTATTAAAGCTAAAAACGGCGGCAAACGTCATGGATAACAA
Organism: Rahnella inusitata; assembly: GCF_003263515.1. Lineage (GTDB taxonomy): Bacteria > Pseudomonadota > Gammaproteobacteria > Enterobacterales > Enterobacteriaceae > Rahnella > Rahnella inusitata. The sequence continues at coordinate 43,570 of NZ_JYDE01000019.1, forward strand.
TCCAAATTTACCGATCGTATTGCGACTGGACCCGGCCATAGTGAATCTCCAACTGCGATATTTGTAGGGTGAGTTTTTTATTATTTGTTTAAGAAATAGCTTTCTTCGATGGTCACTTTCAGGATGACTTTTTTAACGTTTTTTTCTGGCCGGAAGCGGCTGGCTTCGTGATTTTCAAAAATGATGACGTGGCCTTTTCGCGCTGTGATTTTTTCGCCGCTGCCGGTGAAGAGTTCACGATCGGTTTCATCGCTGTAGGGCGCGAAAGTGTAAAGCCGTGATTTGGCAGCGAATTCAATGTCTTCGCTCCCTTCGAGGTAGTAGTGAATATCGAAATAACGGCGGTGGCCTTCAAATTCTGCCCGCTGCGGTTCTGCGCCGGACGCCAGTCGGTATACCAGCGAATCGCCGACAGAGTGAAAAACGCCGGGACGGATATTTTCAACGTTATTGACTGCTTCCATGCAGCGCAGCCATTTTTTTCCTGTGCCGTACAGCCGCTGAAATTCAGTTAACGAGTCAAGAATAATCATCAGTTCGCCTCCGGGGTTTCTAAGGGCTGGGGTTGAAAGGATTGTTCGGCAAGACTCAGGCTGTCGGTGTCCTGCTGGCGGAAAGGCACCAGCGTGAAGCCGTAGCTGAACGCCGAGAAGTAAACGCGGTAAGAATCGAGAACTTCCGAGCCCCAGGAGTTGGAGCCGAGCCCCATGATTTGATGGTCGAGGTTGAGGGTCAGGCAGCTATCCGGCGTGAGCTCGTCGATGTGCTGCGCCTGCTGCACCATTTGCGAACTGTACGGCCACAGGCTGAAATTGATCGGCTGGCGCGGCTGAATGAAAATCCCGTTTCCGGCGTTATCGCGCAGGCTGAGCCAGCGGATATCCTGACGGTTGCCGTTGTCCTGCGGCATTGGGTAGTTCTCAAACAGGCTGCTTACCGGCTGCTGATAATGGCTAATCAGGTTCGCCTGACGGCTGTCCTGATAGTTTTCGCCCGGCCCGCGACCGTAATATTCCACCTGTTGAAAACGGCGGCTGATGCCAAAATCCAGCCCGATTTTCGGGATAACGTGGCTAAAATCACCATAGGGCGAGCCGGACAGATCCAGACTGACCGCGCCCTGCGGCGATATCCGCCAGCGGTAAACGCAGCGCATACCGAAATCAAACACCGGCGGGGCGATCACCGTGCGCACTTCAATCACGACGTCGTTGTTCAATCGCTCACAATGCAGCGAGCGAAAATGCTGCTGCATGATCTGCAAATGATTAGGCTGCCAGATGCCTTCAAACTCCGGCTTATGATTGTCGATTACCGGTTTGAAGAAGTTGAGTGTGGGCGCGCGGCCAACGATTTCTTCGCCGTCCACCTGCCAGCTTTTCAGTTCGCCGTCGAGGCGGGAAAACTCAAGGCGAAAGCCCTGACCGCTGACGATAATCAGTAGCTTCTGCTCGTCGCAAACCAGCGGTATGCGGCTATCCGCATCGGGTAAGGTCGCCAGCGTCTCTGCGGCCTGCAACAGCACCTGATAATGTCCGAGCGGATGATTCGCTTCGCTGTACGCGGTCGGGCTGTTTTTACTGATGCTGACGTTAAGGAAGGTTTCCTGGCCGCTGACGGTGAATTCCGGCAGTGGAATTTCTTCACATTCGCCAGGTTGCAGGTGCGGCAGGGTGATTTTACGGGTTTCTGCGCAGCGCCCGGCAATCTGTACGGTCAGCGTCAGCGTGATGTCTGCCAGTGAGCTGAACCAGTAACGGTTTTTGACGCGTAGAGCGTCGCCATCGCGACTGATTTCCACCGGGCACAACACCTGTTTGTATTCGCGCAGACCGGGGCCTGGCGTCTGATCAGGGTAAATCAGGCCGTCCATACAGAAGTTGTAATTATTCGGATAATCGCCGTAATCGCCGCCATAGGTGTAGCGTATTTTCCCGTTTTCGGCGGTTTCCAGCAGGCCGTGGTCGCACCATTCCCAGATGTAATGCCCTTGCAGGCTGGCGTGACGGTTCATCACGGCCTGATATTCCGCGAGTCCGCCGGGGCCGTTGCCCATCGCGTGGGCGTACTCGCAAATAATGCGCGGTTTAGCGTGCGGATATTCGCCGAACGCGCTCATCATCTGAACGCGGGAATACATGGTGCTGATGACGTCAGTGACCTCGGCATCGCGGTCTTCCTCGTAATGAATGAGACGCGTCGGGTCGAGAGCTTTGCAGCGCGTGGCCATGGCGCGGATATTGCAGCCATAACCGGATTCGTTGCCGAGCGACCACATCACTATCGACGGATGGTTTTTCTGCGCCATCACATGTCGCTCGATGCGTTCAACATAGGCCCGTTCCCAGCGCGGATCGTCGGTGATACGGCTCAGATCGCCGACGTTGGCGAAACCGTGGCTTTCCAGGTCGGTTTCGGCCATGACGAATAAGCCGTAGATGTCGCACAGGTCGTAGAAGCGCGGATCGTTCGGGTAATGTGCGGTGCGCACCGAGTTAATGTTGTGCTGTTTCATCAGGATGATATCGCGCTCAACCCGCGCCATATCGACCGCGCGCCCTTTGCGGTGATCGTGGTCGTGCCGATTCACGCCGTGCAGTTTGAGGTAACGCCCGTTGATATAAAACAGCCCGTCGCGCACGGTGATATCACGAAATCCGACGCGTTGCGGCACCACGGAAATCACCTTGCCCGCGTCGTCATACAGCGTCAGCAGCAGCTGATATAACGCCGGATGCTCCGCGTTCCACTGACGTGGCTGACTGACCGGCATCTCCAGCCTGCAACGGGTTTCGTCGCTGATACACAAGCCTTCTGCCGACAACTCCGCGATGCAGCGTTCGCCATCCCAAAGCTGCGCATGCAGCCGGTAACCGCTGACCGGCTGATGAAGGTTGTGCAGAGCGACATCAATGTTCAATGTCGCATCGCAGTAGTTTTCATCGAATGCCGTGACGACGGAAAAATCCTGCAGATGGACAGGGTCCTGGCCGGTGAGATACACATCGCGGAAAATCCCCGCCATCCACCACATGTCCTGATCTTCGATGTAGGTCGAATCCGCCCACTGCATTACGCGCACCGACAGCAGATTTTCGCCCGGCTGCGCCGCCGCGCTGATATCAAACTCCGCGCACAGGCGGCTGCCTTTGCTGAACCCGACGTAATGACCGTTCACGTAAACTTCGAAGTAGGTTTCGACACCGTCGAATTTAATCAGGGTTTGTTTGCCTGCCCATGAAGCATCCAGACAAAATGTGCGCTGATATGCGCCGGTCGGATTGTTGGTGGGCACGAAAGGAATGTCGATCGGGAAGGGAAAACCTTCGTCGGTATATTGCAGCTGGCCGTGGCCTTCCATTTGCCACATCCCCGGCACGGCGATATCACCCCAGCCGCTCACGGGCTGACGGTAGAATTCATCAGGAACTAACGCCGGATGCGCAAAATAGCGGAATTGCCAGCGGCCGCTAAGCAGCTGAAAATTCTGGCTGGCGGCGCGGTCAAAGCTCAGCGCCTGCTGCGCGTTTTCATAACTGAAAAACCGGGCGCGAGGCGGTAAACGGTTTTCTGACTGCTTGTCGATGTTTTCCCAATTATTCACGTGATCTCTCCTGAGACGTGTTTCTATGGGAAATAAGATAGTAAATATTTAGTAAAAATAACTAAAAACATTTACTGATTGTCAGAGAGATCACACAATTTTAAAAATGTGTTTGAGGATCATGCAGTTAACTTTACCGATCGTCGGAGATCCCTCTGACACTGCCTTTTCATCGAAAAACCGCGTGCCAGAGAGTGATTCGTACCAGCCCCGGATCAGCGGCGCGTGGTGTCGCGCAGCTGCAAAGAGCTCGGTACAAACAGCGAAAGCGGTACGCTGCGTTCATCGCGCAGGCGTTCAGTCAGCAGGTTGACTGCCTGCGCACCCATGGTTTCTGAATGAATGCGAACCGTTGATAAAGAAGGGAAAACAAAGCGGGCGGTCGGGATGTCGTTGACGCTTATCAGCGCGATTTGCTCGGGGATTTTCACGCCATGTTCCAGCAGCGCACGGGTCACGCCCAGCGCAATCGAATCGGTGGCAATCAGCAATGCCGGTGGCCAGGGCGCGTTCTCTGCCAGCATTTTCTTCGCACACTGATAGCCGGACTGGCTGGTGAAATCGCCGTAATAAATATCCCGTGGCTGCACGACGTTTTTCAGCCGGCCATATTCCACAAACGCCTGCTCACGCTGGTCGGCGAACTCCGGATGATCGCGCCCGCCGATAAAACCGATGCGCGAGTAACCCTGGGCGATGAAGAAATCGATCACCTTCTGGCTGATTTTAAAGAGATCCACATTCACGCAGTCAAACTGTGCGTCTTCCATCACGCCGTCAATGAAGACCACTGGGCAGGATTGCTGACTGAGTTGCTGATGCAGCGCGGTCTGCGGCTGGCCGATGACCAGAAATCCGTCGGCGGACGGCAACGGTTTATCGCCACTGAAATCATAACCAGAAATTAGCGTGATACCGAGTTTTTCACATTGCGTTTCAACGCCATAGCGCATGGAAAGATAGTAAGGATCATCGATTTCCAGCCCCTGGCGGTAGGTGAACAGCGCCGCGAAGGTCATCCGGTGCGTCGCGTTGCGTTTGGAAGGGGACAGCTTATATTCCAGACGCTCCGCCGCTTCCAGAATGTTCTGCCGGGTTTGCGCTTTCACGCTCAGGCTCGGATCGTCATTTAGCACGCGCGAAACCGTCGCAACGGATACGTTCGCGGCCTCAGCGATTTCCTTCAAAGTAGCCATCAGCGTCTCATAAATAGGTAAACGAAAGCCGTAGCTTAATGTGATCAGCCGCTTATGTACACCCGCTGCGGCTGCGTGAGCGCCCAAAAAAGCAATGTGACAAGGTTAACGCTTTACCAATAATTCAGTATATTTTAGTAAAATATTTACTACTATGCGTTTTACTTTTTGGCTCACCTAAAACTTCTCATCCTGAGCGAAGCGCATAACCATGAAGAAAATATCACTCAATAAAATATTAATGCTTTTATTATTCGCCTCGCCAATGAGTTTAGGGGCGCAGGAACCGGCCGTACCTGCCGAACACAATGTATTAACCCCGCCTGAAATAACGCCTAAGAACCCGGATGCGACCGCCTACCGTTTTTATGGTGAAATGGGCGGCGGCGGCAGCGTCTATTTAAACGGTAAAGATCAGCATAAATACAGCGATGGAACTTATATCGAAGGCGGGCTGGAAATAAAGCACGGCAACTGGTTCGGGCTTATTTATGGCGAAGGCTGGACAGTGCAGGCCGATCATCAGGGAAATGCCTGGGTGCCGGACCACAGCTGGGGCGGATTTGAAGGTGGCCTGAACCGGTTTTATGGCGGCTATCGTACGGATAACGGCACCGAGATGATCCTCAGTATGCGCAACGATTCCTCACTCGATGACCTGCAATGGTGGGGCGATTTCACACCGGAATACGGTTACGTTATTCCCAATACGCGCGATTTAACTCAGGCTGCGAAAATTCAGAACCTCACTGGCAAGTTTCGCTATAGCGTGACCGCCGCGCCGGAAAGCCGTGTCGATGAAAGCAAGGCGCTGCTGCATTTTGGAAAATATGACCGTTATTCAGACAAATACACCTATCGGGCGATGGTCAACGGTTATACGCAATATGACCTGACGGAAGGGCTGACGCTGCTCAACGGCCTTGAGCTTACCGACGGCACCGGGCAGCTGTTTCTCGCCGGTTTGCAGGGCAAAAATCTCGCCGGGCGCATCTGGCATCACACCGGCAAGGGCGATGGCAATCATCCGGGCAGCGAATCCGGGATGATGGTCAGCGCGATGGCCGAAGCCGCGTCAGGCCTCTATCTTTCCACCGCGTACAGCTACGCCGAACACCATTTAGATAATGCGGCTGACACCACGACTTCCTATGCACAGGCTGGGATCTGGTATGAATATTACGGTGGCCGCTTCGCGACGGCATTAGACAGTAAAGTTTATATGAGCAACGACAATACCGGCGCCAGTAATTCAGTATTTCTGATGCAATATTTCTATTGGGGTAAATCATAATGAAAAACGTCAGCAGACTTAAATACGCCACACTTTTGGTCTCAGCGGCATTATTTATTTCCGGCACTGCACTGGCCAATAATGCCAAGATATTGCATGCAGGGGATTATAAAAACGTCATTAACCGTACCGGTGCGCCACAATATATGCTCGATTATGATTTCGATGAGCACCAGCGTTTTAATCCGTTATTTGATGACGGTGCGTGGCATGGACATTTATTACCGGCAGGCCCGCAAAGTATGGGCGGATTTCCTGGCCCGGCGCTGCTGACCGAAGAATACATCAACTTTATGGCGGAGAATTTTGACCGCCTGACGGTCTTCAAAGAAGGTAAGAAAGTCGCGCTGAGCATGACGGCGTACAGCATTCCCGGCGCGCTTGTTCAGACGCTAACTGCGCCCGGCATCCGTATCGATCTGACCCTGCGTTTCGTCACCTCGCGCACGTCGTTGCTTGAAACCAAAATCACCACCGATTCCCCGCTGGAACTGGTGTGGGACGGCCAGCTTCTGGAGAAACTTCACGCTCAGGAAGGCAAGCCGCAGTCGGATAAAACCATCGAACAGGAATATCCCGGCTATACGCGTACTATCCTCCCGACGGCTGACGGGCTGCGCGTTACCTTCGGCAAAGTGCGTGCGCCTTCCAGCCTGATGACATCAGGGGAATCACAGTATCAGATCCACAAATCTCTGCCGATGCAGACGACCGTCGAGGGTCATCAGTTTACCGGCAAGGCGGACATCTCCGGATCCACTACGATTTTCACCACCTATTCGCATCTGCTGACTGCCGCCGAAGTGCAGCAGGAACAGCCGAAAATCGCCGATATTCTCCTCCATCCGCACACTTATCTCACCGCAAGTGAAGAGCGCTGGGAAGGGTATTTGAATAAAGGGCTGACCAATGCGCACGCGACAAAAGCACAGGAACGCGTGGCGGTAAAAGCCATCGAAACCCTTAACGGTAACTGGCGCGGTGCGGCAGGCGCGATGAAGTTTGATTCTGTCACGCCGTCGGTGACCGGCCGCTGGTTCTCTGGTAATCAGACCTGGCCATGGGACACCTGGAAACAGGCGTACGCGATGGCCCATTTCAATCCGCAGGTGGCGAAAGACAATATCCGTGCGGTGTTTGCGTTTCAGATCCAGCCCGGCGATCCGTTGCGTCCCTGGGATGCCGGTTTTGTTCCCGATCTTATTGCCTATAACCCGAGCGCCGAGCGCGGCGGGGACGGTACCAACTGGAATGAGCGCAACACCAAGCCGAGTCTGGCGGCGTGGTCGGTGATGGAAGTCTACAAAACCACTGGCGATAAGGCGTGGCTGGCTGAGATGTACCCAAAGCTGGTCGCTTATCATGACTGGTGGTTGCGCAACCGTGATCATAACCATAACGGCGTGCCGGAATATGGCGCGACCCGCGATAAAGCGCATAACACTGCCGACGGCAAGATGCTGTTTACCGTCAAAGACGGCCAAAAAGAACAGACAGAATCCGGGCTCAAGAATTACGACAAGGTCGTGAAGTCAGGAAAATACGACAGCATTGAGATCCCCGCGCAAGTTGCTGCCTCCTGGGAATCTGGCCGTGACGATGCCGCCGCCTTTGGCTTCATCGATGCCAAACAGCTGGCGAAATACGTCGAAAAGGGGGGTAAAAAACAGGACTGGCAGGTCAGCTTCGCCGAAAACCGCGCCGCCGACGGCACGCTGTTAGGCTATTCGCTGTTGCAGGAGTCGGTGGACGAAGCCAGCTATATGTTCAGCGACAATAAATATCTGGCTGAAATGGCGGACATTCTCGACAAGAAATCCGAAGCGGAAGCTTTTCGCAGCAAAGCCGCGAAACTGGCTGATTACATCAATACCTGCATGTTCGACAGTCACAGCGGCTTCTTCTACGACATCCGTATTGAAGACAAACCGCTGGCAAATGGCTGTGCAGGCAAGCCGATTGTCGAACGTGGCAAAGGTCCCGAAGGCTGGTCCCCATTGTTCAACGGCGCAGCGACGCAGGCCCACGCCGACGCGGTAGTAAAAGTCATGAAAGATCCGAAAGAGTTCAACACCTACGTGCCACTCGGCACCGCCTCGCTGACCAATCCGGCGTTCGGTGCAGACATCTACTGGCGTGGCCTCGTGTGGGTCGATCAGCTCTATTTCGGCTTAAAAGGCATGGAGCAATATGGCTATCGCGATGATGCCATCGCTATGGCGCAGACCTTCTTCGACCACGCCGACGGACTGATCACCGACGGCCCGATCCGTGAGAATTACAACCCGCTCAACGGTAAGCAGCAGGGCGCCCCGAATTTCTCATGGAGCGCCGCGCATCTATATATGTTGTATAACGATTTTTTCGGGCAGGGTAAGTTGAAATAATCCAGTGGCCGTAACCGCCCCTCGGGGCGGTTTTCGTAGGTCAGGATTTGCGCCCTAATCCCCAGCACACCAGCCCTGCGACCACCAGCGACGGAAGGGTCGCGCCGATGTCCGGCAGCAGGTGAGCCATCAGATGATAGACCGCGATACCGATAATCCATGCTGCCAGTGAATGCACATTCAGGTCTTTATGGGTCTGAGCGTGCAGGACAAAATGATGGGTGAGCACGACGCCGAACAGGGGCGCAAACACTGAGCCAATCAGCAGAAGGAAGTTTTCATACTGCGTGAGCGGCACACCCCATGCGATAAGCGTACACAGCAAGCCAATGCCCAGAGTGAGTTTTCCGATGCTGATGGGCAACGATGTCCCCGCCGAGACCGCCGCCGAATGGATATCCGCGAACGCGTTTTCGTGTTCATCCACCAGAATCAGTAACAATGGAATGCCCAGCGCGATGCCGGAAAGTGCCAGCAGCAGGGCGTTAGCGTCAGTCGATGTGCTGACGAACGCCAGCGTGTAGCCCACGCCGAGTGACATCATCCATACGCTGCCGAGAAAATATCCGCACGCCGTTCCCCAGAAGTTCTGTCTGGCGGTTTTGCCGAACCGGGTGTAATCCGACACCAGCGGCAGCCACGAAAAGGCCATCGAGACCACGATGTCACAGGCCTGCGCGAACGGCATCGAGCCGTCTCCCGCTTTGTGCCAGAGCGTGGATAAATCCGCATGCAGGAACAGGTAACCGGTCAGCCACGCGCAACTTGCCAGAAGCAACCAGATCCCCCAGCGGCGCAACACCACGCGGATAAATGCCAGAGGCCCGCTGGCCGCCAGCAGCGTGGCGATTGCGCCGAAGATAAACGTCCAGAGTGTCGGATTGGCCCACAAGCCGCCATCGCCCCACGCCCGTTTTGCCAGAAGTGTGGCCGCATCGCGCATGACGACGATTTCGAACGCTCCCCAGCCGACCAGTTGGATCAGATTAAACACCACCGGCAACGCCACGCCGCGTTTACCGAGGCTCAGCCTCAGCGATGCCATCGACGACATTCCCGTCTGTCCGCCGATCACCCCGACCAGCGCCAGCAGTGCAACGCCCACTGCGGAACCCAACACAACAGCCGCCAGCGATCCCGCGAGCCCCAGACCCGGAGCCAGAATCGCCCCCGCCTGCAATACCATCAGGCCCATGCCGAGCGAGAACCAAAGCGAGAATAAATCAGCCCAACCTAATGTCCGTGATTTTTCCGGAACAGAGGTTTTCGGTGAGTAAATACTATTATCTTTCATGAGGTTAATTTCGTGGTTACAGCGAAGGTCTGTTATAGCACAAAGCCAAAGGATTCTGATGACGGGTATGGGGGAAGCGCACTTTTGGGTTTCAGTTGCTGAATTTCCGGCACAAAAAACCTTTTCTCACTTCTTAAAATTTCAATCTCTTCCTTACTTCGAATGAATCACAATCACGCCTAATTTCTCCAGCAAATGACTTTGCTGCCAGTCATCGATTTTCACGCCGTCGAGATCGACCTTGCGCAGGTTCAGTTCGCCAAGATCGGAATTCGTCAGGTCACAATGGGTGATGTTCACATTGTTCCAGTCAAACTCGGTGAATTCGCCGCCGGAAAGATCGGAGCCGCTGAGGTTCGCGCCTTGCACATTCGCACCGGTCCAGCGGTTTTCCCACAGTTCACATTTCTCCAGAATGACTTTGCTGAAGTTCGTGTAGCTGAAGTTATTTTTGGTCATGAACGCGCTGCAAAACCAGGTGCGCGAGGTGATCATATTCATAAAGCTGGCACCGCTGAAATCTGCGCCGGTGGCTTTGCATTCGCGGATTTCCAGACCCAGCGCCTGAATATTTTTGAAGTCGGCCATGGTTAAATCGCAGTTTTTGAAACTGGCGTCTTTCAGCTGCGCATGCTGAAAAGAGCAACCTGCCTGCGTTTCATCATCGTAAAAAATACAGTTCACGAAGGCGACTTCAGACAGATCACTGCTGTCGAAACGGCAGCGCAGGAACCGGCAATCATGAAATATTTCGCCCGTCAGCTGCTTCTGGCTAAACCGCTGGTCGCTGAAAGTCTGGTCTTTGATCATCTCGTTCTCTGTCATTTTTCCCGCCGCGAAGGGGCTTATCCTGACAGAAAATACAGATCGAAAATATGGAACCTGCCTCGTAATAACACGATTTACTTAAGTATTCGTTTTGCCGATCGGCTGGCAGGCGTCTATTCTCAAAGGCTTAACGGAGTCCATCTTTCAATCAGCTAAGGAAGACTGAAATGCGTCTGTCCATCCTCTTTATGGCAACCAGTCTGGCGTTCAGCCAGTACGCAATGGCGGCAGAATCCGCGCCGCCCGCCACGCAGGAGCACGTCATGAATCACGCGATCAACGCCGATAATCCTTTTTTAAAAGCCAGCCCGCTCGAGTATCAGGCTCCGCAATTTAATCTCTATAAAGACAGTGATTACGAACCTGCGCTGCTTGAAGGCATCCGTCAGAAACTGGCTGAAGTGGATAAAATTGCCGATGACACTTCTCCGCCGACCTTTGAGAATACGTATGTCGCGCTGGAAAAATCCGGCGTGATGTTGCAGCGCGTCCAGAACGTCTTTGGCGCGATGACCGGGGCGAATACCGACGATACGCTGCAAAAAATAGATGAAGACATGTCGCCGAAGCTTGCCGCGATGGATGACACTATTCATCTCAACAGTAAATTATTTGCGCGGCTGAAAGCGGTCTATGACCAGCGCGCGTCGCTAAAACTCGATGCCGAATCCCAGCGCCTGATCGAGGTGACGTATAAGGATTTTGAGCTGTCAGGCGCGAATCTGTCCGATGCGGATAAAGATAAACTCAAAGCCCTTAATCAGCAGGCGGCCACGCTCAGCACTCAGTTCACCAACAAACTGTTGGCCGCCACCAAAGCGGGCGGCCTGACGGTGAAAGACAAAGCGCAACTGGCCGGGCTGAGTGATGCCGAGCTTTCCGCCGCCGCGCAGGCAGCCAAAGACCGCAAGCTGGATAACACCTGGCTGCTGGTATTGCAAAACACCACGCAGCAGCCGTTGTTGCAGTCGCTGGAAAACCGCGAAACGCGCAAAGCACTGTACGAAGCCTCAATCAATCGCGCAGAGAAAGGCGATGCCAATGACACCCGCGAACTGATCGCGAAACTGGCTAAAGTCCGCGCCGAACAGGCCAAAGTGCTGGGCTTCCCGAGCTATGCCGCGTGGAAGCTGGAAGACCAGATGGCGAAAACGCCACAGGCCGCGCTGGATTTCATGCACAAAATTGTTCCGGCAGCGACTGCCCGGGCAGAGCGTGAGGCAAAAGATATTCAGTCGCAGATTGATAAACAGCACGGCGAATTTAAGGTCGCGGCGTGGGACTGGCAGTTTTATGCGCAGCAGGTACGCAAAGAAAAATATGACCTCGACGACGCACAGATCAAACCCTATTTTGAGCTGAATAATGTGCTGGAAAATGGCGTCTTCTACGCGGCGAACCTGTTGTACGGCGTCACCTTTAAAGAGCGCAAAGACCTGCCAGTGTATAACCCCGACGTACGTGTTTTTGAAGTGTTCGACAAAGACGGCAAATCAATGGCGCTGTTCTACGCCGATTACTTCCAGCGCGACAATAAAGGCGGTGGTGCGTGGATGAGCAACTACGTCGATCAGTCCAAACTGCTGGGCACAAAACCGGTGATTTACAACGTCGCGAACTTCCAGAAACCGGCTGCGGGGCAACCGGCTTTGCTGTCGTGGGATGACGTGATCACGATGTTCCATGAGTTCGGCCACACCCTGCACGGGCTGTTCGCCGATCAACAATACCCGAGCCTTTCCGGCACCGCGACGCCGCGTGATTTTGTCGAATTCCCGTCACAGTTCAACGAGCACTGGGCGAGTGACCCGAAAGTGTTTACTCACTTCGCCAAACATTATCAGACCGGTGAAGTGATGCCGCAGGCATTGCAGGACAAAATCGAGAAGGCCAATAAGTTTAACAAAGGTTATGACATGACCGAGTTGCTGGCCGCTGCGCTGCTCGATATGCACTGGCACAGCCTGAGCGCGAGCGATCCGCAGCAGGATGTCGATAAGTTCGAAGCAGAATCGCTGGCGAAGGACAACGTCAATCTGGCTTACGTCCCGCCGCGTTACCGTTCCAGCTACTTTCAGCACATCTGGGGCAACGGCTACGCCGCCGGTTATTACGCCTACCTGTGGACCGAAATGCTGGCCGACGACGCCTTTGCGGGTATCACCGAGCAGGGCGGGCTGACGCGGGAAAATGGGCAGAAATTCCGCGATCAAATCCTTTCGCGCGGTAACAGCGAAGATCTCGAAAAACTGTACGAAACCTGGCGCGGTAAAGCACCGTCAATTGAGCCTATGCTGAAGAACAGGGGGCTCGAAGAATAACGGAAAAGAATGATGAACGGCGGGTGTGGGTAGGATACCCGCCGTTTTTAAGCTCTTCATTCTCTTCGTTTATTTAGGCGATAAGCGGGCAATTGTCAGGTAAGGGGCATTTTTGCGAGAATAATATTTTTCCATTATCCAACTCCGAAGTTTTAACTTAGATTCTTCTTCATTGTGACTAAAGCATTCAAACTCGCCATAGTTAGCATCAAATACTCGATAAGTTTTCTGATTAACAGATACGCCAATACAGTGGAAAAAATCCACATCATTTACGACGGCTACAAAATAGAACCCATTCTTATTATCTTGATGAATTCTTTGACCTTCATAGCACCGAAGTAACTTTTCATCTGTTGATTTATAACGATCGCTTTTTAATACCAACATTTGTCCCAGCGTGAGCCAGGTAAATTCACAGTATGCCCGTTGACGGGAAAAGAAACGATGAACCTCTTTATAATATTGCTTGTCTTTTCTGGTTGCTGACATTTCGTTCATTAGCCAGTCCTGAGTCATCGCAAAACAAACCCCATTTTGTAAATGGCTTTCGTTGGTTAAATTTTCCAAGTATCGATCTTGATTTAATGGGAAATTCCTTTTCATATTGCCCTCTGGCTTGTAAACACATTATTCGTTGTTTAACTGACTGTTTTTACAGGTGAGTATTATTGATGACACACTGAAAAATAGTGGGTTATCTCGCCTCAAGACGGTCTCGCTCATATCATCTGGCGTCTTGATGACGTTCATTTAAGTGATGAAAATTAAAAAGCCGATATGCATTATAGATAATAGAAAGATCTATGCAATGATGGAAATAAAATCGATCAGACGAATAGATGAGATGCAATTAATTAATATTTCACATATTAATTAATTTAAAGTTAATAGCGTGAGTTTTCCTTTATTCAGGCACTTTACTTAGGTTTTTTAACTCAGAAGAAATATGAGTCGTAAATTTCAGGCGCGCAGTTGGATAACCGTTATGAATCCGGAAGTAGATTCTCTGCGCCGTCTCGTTCTTCACCAGACGGAGCAGAGAATCCCCCCTGCGCTAAAAATGGCTCATGGCGTATCACTAACAAAGTAGCTCGCTGGAGTTTAATGGGAGCCCTGCGCCGCCAGCCTGTGCCCCATCCAGAAGAACACCAGCCCGGCCACCGAAGCGGCGATCAGTGCGATAAACATCACCGCCGGTGCGGTGTAGCTGAGCAGGAAGCCGCACATGACCGGGTTGATTGCGCCGCCAAGATTGCTCAGGTTTTGCATGCCGTAGTAGCTGCCTTTCATGTTTTCCGGGGCAATAAAGTCGATAAACATATATTCCACCGGAATGACGATAAGTTCGCCGAAGCTGAAAATCGCCATCGCAATCATCCAGAACAGTACCGACTCTCCGGCGGTCATAAATCCGATCAGCCCGACGATAAAGAATACCGTGCCGAGAAACAGCCATTTCAGCAGCGTTTGCTGCTTCATCCGGCTGCTTAAAACGTACTGGAAGGCGATAACAATCACGGCGTTGGTGATCATCACCGCGCCAATGATTTTATAGGCAAACTCCGCATTCGACACCAGTATCAGATATTGCGAGAGATATCCGGCAAACTGGCCGAAGACGACTGAGCCGAGCGTGCTGCCCAGCGTGAAGTAAATCAGGCGGCGATCGCGGGCGAGAATGCCCAGTGTCTGGCGCAAATTGGGTTTTGGCAGTGGTTTTTGTTCCTGCCCGGTCTGCGGCGGCTTGTGAGGAATATTGCGCAACACCCAGCCGAGAGAAATTACCGTCCCGAGGGCCAGTACGCCGGAAATCACAAATGGCAGCATCGGGCTAAACCCCGCCAGCCATACGCCAAGAGAAGAGCCTACCGCCCAGCCGACGTTTACCAGCGTGTAGTTCATCGAAAATGCCTTTACCCGTTTCTCGATCGGCAGCCAGCTGGCGATACAGGCTTTAAGCGTAATACTTAGCAGCGCATAAGAGGCGTTAAGCAGTGCCAGCACCAGCAGAACGCCGGTGACGTTCGGCAGCACCGGCAGCAGTAAAAAACTCAGGCCGAAAGAGCTGATGGATACGGTGATGAGGGTGCGGTGATTAAATTTATCCACCAGATAACCGGCGTACAGGCCGCTGAGAATACCGATTGCCAGGCTGGCACCGAGGATAATCCCGACGCTTTTCGGCAGCAGATGGTAGTGCTCGGTCAGGTAAATCGTGATAAACGGCAGTGTGACGCCACGCCCGATAGTAAGTACTAACGAACTGGCGAGCAGCGCGAGGATCAGCGGCGGCATTCCCTTCATTCTTAAGGCATTCCCTATGTATTGATGATGACGCTAGCCAATGATAATAGTCGAGTCTGCGCAGTATTTTTCGATACAAAAATGCGGTATTTAAGCGAGATGTGCGCTGATTCTCGGAGCGGATAAAGTTCAAATCTAAGGCTTCTGCGGTTCAACGCTATCTTTTCCTTGAGGCCATCGGGAAGTACCTCTAGATGAACATGAGGCCAAATTTAATCTGTCATGAGTTACTTTTCCTTAAATAATAAATCATGTGTTTTATTTAAAAAATCTCTAATTTATTGTGAGTTTTGTTATATTGGAGCTGGTCTTTATAATCTTAGTTAATGTATTTTATGGAATATATAAATGAACTATATGTATAATGAAATTGATTTCGAGGATTTTAAATTGGCTAAGTCAGGCCAATGGTTTATTGGTGTTTTTTGCACTAAACCAACAGGGATTTACATTTCCCCAGTAAATATATTTGAGGAAAGGGGTGACAGACTCGATGATGATGTTATAAACAACTTTTCTAGCAAAGGAATGAATCGTTATGCTTCAGGTGCGCCGGGAGAGAGCAGGGGAATGATGACACCTTTCAAAACCTACAAGGAAGGAAATTGGTTGGCCAACAGAGCAGTCGGTATGACACATCATACTGCTGTCATGCGTAAAAATAAACTTCCTGAACTTTATTGTTACGGATTTTCATTAATAAAAATAAATGATTCATTTGCACAACTTAAGTTTAGTTCAACTTCATTAAATTCTAAGGAAGGGGGATATGTATCACATAGTTTTTCAAGGGCAACATATTCAAATAAAGGAGGGTTCTTTCCTGGTACAACGTTAATGCCAGTCCATAAACAGCAACTCCTTGCTACAGCCTTGAGAGAATATCCGTTCTCAATTTCGCATATTGCTGCGTCTCAGGATTAGATTAATTTCCTTCTTTAAAATAATGTAGGGAAATAAAACCAGATTTAAGAGCTTATGTTTGATCTCTTATTCATTGAAAGACTAACAATTTAATAAAATTAATTAACGCTAATCATAGCTTCTGCGGCGCCACCCCATGAAAGAGCAACACTGAAACGTGTTTACGCAGCGCTTCGGGGGAAATCGGTGAGGGGGCGCCCTGGCGCATTTTCATCGAGGCGAGCGGGAACAGCGTCAGGCCGAACAGGGTGATGAACAGCAGCGCCGGATCGAGTTCCGGATTCAGGCGGCCTTCGGCTTGCCAGCGGGTGATACAGTCGTGCACGATTTTGCGATTCTTATCGCCATTACGTTCTTCCATCCGCTTTTTTAACATGCCGCTTTCGCTGATCACTTCGCGCACCCACAGCGGGGCGACCCAGGGATATTTTACTGCCGCATCGATCATGCACTGCGCCATTGAGGTGATCGCCATCAGCGGATCGTCGGCGTGGATATCAAAGATATCGCTGAAACCGGCGCGCACCGGCTGAAAACGCTCATCGATGAGGACGTCCAGCAGCTGCTCGCGGGTATTGAAATAGTAATGCAGCATCGCGGTGGTCACACCCGCCTCTTTGGCGATCATGCTCAGCGGTGTTTCGGCGATGCCGGACTGGGCAAAGAGTTTCAGGGCGGCATCCAGCAGCAGTTCACGCTTATCCACGCCTTTTTTAACCCCGCTCGGGCGACCCGGACGGCGTGGGGTTGTTACGCCTTCTTTTTGAACCTTTTGTGCTGTCGTCGCTTTTTCTGAGATTTTTCTGTCTGTCATGAGCGGGGTGATCCATTGACCGGATGAAAGTGATGCGTCAATATTAATTATACAGTTAATTAATTACAAGTCAGGATTGCATTCATGACAACTATGAACTCAGCGCAGAGCGAAGTGACGCAAGCGAAGCCTTCGATCAAGCTTCTGTTCTCCGCGCTGTTACTGGTGATGCTGCTGGCCGCGCTCGACCAGACCATTGTCTCAACGGCATTACCGACCATCGTCGGTGAGCTGGGCGGCCTGGATCAGCTTTCGTGGGTGGTGACGTCGTATCTGCTGGCGTCGACCATCGTGGTGCCGCTGTACGGTAAGTTCGGTGATTTGCTGGGCCGCAAAATTGTGCTGCAAACGGCGATTGTGGTGTTCCTGCTCGGCTCGGTTCTCTGCGGGCTGGCGCAGAACATGACCCAGTTGATCCTCATGCGTGCATTGCAGGGGCTGGGCGGCGGCGGGCTGATGGTGGTCACCATGGCCGCGGTGGGTGATGTGATCCCGCCGGCTGAGCGCGGAAAATATCAGGGGCTGTTCGGCGGGGTGTTCGGGCTGGCGACGGTCATCGGCCCGCTGATCGGTGGTTTTCTGGTGGAGCATATGTCGTGGCGCTGGATTTTCTACATTAATCTGCCGCTGGGTATTTTTGCGCTGCTGGTAATCGGTGTCGCGCTTAAATCCCAAACCGCGCGTATTCGCCACGAAATCGACTTCCTTGGCGCGGCCTATCTGGCGGCGGCGCTGACCAGCATCATTCTGTTTACCAGCGAAGGTGGCACGGTCTATCAGTGGTCGGATCCGCAGCTGTGGTGCATTCTGGCGTTTGGCCTGGTGACCCTCGGTGGTTTCATTTATGAAGAGACGCTGGCGGCGGAGCCGATCATTCCGCTCGGGCTGTTCCGCGACCGCACATTCCTGCTGAGTTGCGCCATCAGCTTTATCATCGGGATGTCGCTGATGGGCTCGATGACCTTCCTGCCGCTTTATTTGCAGGTGGTAAAAGGCTCGTCGCCGTCCCAGGCCGGGATGCAACTGCTGCCGCTGATGGGCGCGCTTCTGGTCAGTTCGATTGTCAGTGGGCGCATTATCAGTCGCATTGGTCGCTACCGGATGTTCCCGATTTTCGGCACCCTGCTGAGTTTTATCGGCATGCTGATGCTCGGCAATCTCAAACTGAGCACCACGCTGCCGCAGCTGTATTTGTATATCGGCGTCCTTGGCTTCGGTCTGGGCATGGTGATGCAGGTGCTGGTGCTGGCGGTGCAAAACTCGGTGTCGATGAAACAACTGGGCGTGGCGACATCCAGCGTGACGCTGTTCCGTTCTATCGGCGGCTCTATCGGCGTGGCGGCGTTTGGCGCACTGTTCACCCACGGTTTACGCACGCAGCTGGAGAAGCTGATCCCCGAAGGCACGCAGCTCCCGCACTCACTGGGCGCGCAGGCGGTGCAGCAATTACCGGCGGCCATCCGCGATGATTATTTACAGGCATTCGCCTCAGCGCTGCACTCGGTGTATCAGATTTCCGCCGGTGTGATGGTGCTGGCGTTCGTGCTGTCGCTGTTGCAAAAAGATGCGGTGCTGAAGAAATAACCGGCGGCACTGCGTGTGATTTGCACTAAGCTTTCCCCTTTACGGCGCTGGAAAATATCAGCGCCGGTATTTTTTAGGGACAATTAAAAAGGGGATCACCATGCTGTTTCGCCGTTTCGAGCGAATGATCGACATCTTCCGTGAGGCGCCGGGCGGGGAGCCGCCAGGCAAAGTCTTTCCTTTCTATCTCTATTATCTGCGTCAGGTCTGGCCGAGTTTTGCCGTGCTGCTGGTGGTCGGGCTGGTGGCGTCGCTGATTGAAGTGTCGCTGTTTAGCTATCTCAGCCAGATCATCGATCTCACCAAAGACACGCCGCCGGGCAGTTTCTTCTCCGAGCATATGGGGGAACTCCTCTGGATGGCGGCGGTCGCGATGATCCTGCGGCCCGTATTTTTCGGGCTGAACGATTTGCTGGTGCATCAGACTTTGACGCCGGGCATGACCAGCATGGTGCGCTGGCAAAACCACAAATATGTGCTTAAGCAGAGCCTGAACTTTTTCCAGAGTGATTTTGCCGGGCGTATTGCCCAACGCATTATGCAGACCGGCAGCTCGCTGCGGGATTCGGCGGTGCAGATGGTCGATGCCATCTGGCACGTGGTGATTTACGCCGCGAGTGCGCTGTTCCTGTTCGCCGAAGCCGACTGGCGGCTGATGATCCCGCTGATTATCTGGATTTTCTGCTACGCCATTTGCCTGTGGTTCTTCGTGCCGCGCGTGAAGCAGCGTTCGGTGGAATCCTCCGAGGCGCGCTCGAAACTGATGGGCTGCATCGTCGATGGCTATACCAATATCGCGACGCTCAAACTGTTCGCCCACAGCGATCTGGAGCAGCAGTATGCCCGTGATGCGATCACCGAACAGACTTACAAAACGCAACTGGCGGGTCGTTTACTCACCGGTATGGCGTTCGCCATTACCACACTGAATGGTTTGCTGATTGTCGCCAGTACGGGGCTCGCGCTGTGGTTATGGACGCAATCTCTCATCTCCGTCGGGGCGATTGCGCTGGCCACCGGGCTGGTCATCCGCATTGTGAATATGTCCGGCTGGATCATGTGGGTGGTGAACGGGATTTTCGAAAATATCGGTACGGTTCAGGATGGCCTGCACACCATCGCGCAGCCGCTGACCGTCACGGATAAACCGCAGGCGAAAGCGCTGAAGGTCGATCACGGGGCGATCCACTTCGATCATATTAACTTTAACTACGGGAAGGGCGCGCGGGTGATCCAGAATCTGGATCTGGCGATCCGCCCCGGCGAGAAGATCGGCCTGATCGGGCCTTCCGGCGCGGGGAAATCGACGCTGGTGAACCTGCTGCTGCGCCTGTATGACATCGACGGTGGTCGTATTCTGATTGATGAGCAGAACATCGCCGACGTCACGCAAGAAAGTCTGCGCGCGCAGATCGGGATGATCACGCAGGATACCTCGCTGCTGCACCGTTCCATTCGCGATAACCTGCTTTATGGCCGACCGGGGGCGACGGAAGAAGAGTTGTTGCTGGCGGTCCGCCAGGCGCGTGCTGATGAGTTTATTCCGCAACTGTATGATTCACAGGGCAGAACCGGGCTGGATGCGCATGTCGGTGAGCGCGGTGTGAAACTCTCCGGCGGGCAGCGTCAGCGTATCGCGATTGCGCGCGTGCTACTGAAAAACGCCCCTATTCTGATCATGGATGAAGCCACGTCGGCGCTGGATTCCGAAGTGGAAGCGGCAATTCAGGAAAGTCTGGAGACGCTGATGGGCGGCAAAACGGTGATCGCCATCGCGCACCGCTTATCGACGATTGCCAAAATGGATCGTCTGGTGGTGCTGGAGAAAGGGCAGATTGTCGAGATGGGCAATCACGCCGAACTGCTGGCGCACGGCGGGCTTTACGCCCGTTTATGGCAGCATCAGACCGGTGGATTTGTCGGGATGGATTAAGGTTCGGCGCTGTGCCGGTAAGGCAGCATCTCACGGGCTTCATCCGCCCAGCGCTGCACGCCGGCACGCTCTTCTACTAAGAAATCTTCTACGGCATCGCGCAGACCCGGATGCCGTAAATAGTGCCACGAGTCGGTGATCACCGGCTCAAAGCCGCGCAGTAATTTGTGTTCGCCCTGAGCACCCGCGTCAAACCGTGCCAGCCCGCTGGCAATCGCGTATTCCATTCCCTGATAAAAACAGGTCTCGAAATGCAGCCGGTCAAACTCGGCGAGGCATCCCCAGTAACGTCCGTAAAACGTATCGCCGCTGATCAGACTGAACGCCATCGCCACGTCACGGCCATTTTGCTGCGCGACGACCAGACGGATCGCCTCTGGCATCCGCTGCGCCAGCAGGCTGAAAAAATCACGGGTCAGATACGGCGCCTGACCGCGCACCGCGTAGGTGTTGCTGTAGCAGCGGTAGACAAAATCCCACTGCGCCTCGGTCACTTCGGCCCCTTTGAGCCAGACAAATTCGATGCCCTGCGCCGCGACCTGTTCGCGCTCTTTGCGAAACTGCTTTCGTTTACGTGAGGTCAGGGCGTCGAGGTAATCCTGAAAATCGCGGTAGCCGCGGTTTTGCCAGTGATACTGACAGCCGAGCCGGTGCTGCCACAGGGGTTCTTCGCCGAGCAGCCGGTTGGCGCGGGTGTCGGTGAAATTGATGTGTGCGCCGGTCAGGCCATTTTCCACCAGATATTCCGGCAATGCCTGTAAAAGACGGACGGCCGCTGTTTCATCGCCGAGCAAACGCGCGCCGGTCACCGGACTAAACGGCACCGCGCCCAGCCATTTCGGATAATAGGCAATGCCCGAACGCTGACACGCATCTGCCCAGCCCTGATCAAATACATATTCGCCGTACGAATGACGCTTGCGGTAACCCGGAATGGCGGCGCGGATTTCACCGTTTTCCTGCCAAAGCAGATGTTCGGACCTCCAGCCTGAATTCGGCCCGAGGCTGCCGCTCTCTTCCAGCGTGGATAAAAACGCGTGGCTGAGAAACGGTTGTTGCGCAGGCACCAGTGCGTCCCACTGTGCGGCGGGCAAATCGGCCAGACGGTTTAACGCGGTTATCGGCATGAGCTTTTCCGGTGAGAAAATGGGCAGGGTCGGGCGGTCTGCCGGGGGCTATTTGGCCCCCGGCTGGGAGGTATTATGAGGCGGTGACTTCCGGGTTATCGGAGAGCGAGATGAAAGTCTTGCCGTCATAGGCTTCAATAGAGCCGGATTCAATATCATAAACCCAGCCGTGCAGGGTAATTTCGCCTTTGGCTAAAGCGACCGCCACACAAGGGTGCGTGCGCAGATTACCGAGCTGTGCTACCACATTCTGATGCACCATCCCGTTTACGCGGGCTTCCGGTGTTTCATGTTCAGTGGCTTCGTTGATGGCTTTTGCCGCATCCGAATAACGCAGCCAGTGGGCGACCGCAGGCATGTGATCCAGACAGGTGCAGTTGGCGATTGCGCTCATTGCCCCGCAGTTGGAATGCCCGCAGATGACAATATCCTTTATGCCCAGTGCTTTAACGGCATATTCGACGGTCGCGGAAACGCCGCCAGGTTCAGGTCCAAATGGCGGCACGATATTACCGGCATTTCGGATAACGAACAGTTCACCCGGTTCACGTTGGGTAACTAATTCGGGTACCAGCCTGCTGTCTGAACACGAAATAAAAAGTGTTTTAGGATTTTGATTTAATGCGAGCTTTTTGAAGAGCTTAGAGCGTTGGGGGAACGCTTCTTTTTGGAATCTGAGGAAACCTTCAATAACGTCTTTCATGTGGGAATTCCGTGTATTTCAATCGCAATGATACTGCCACGAATAAATAAGCAGATCAATCAGACGCAATACCACTATTATTTACAAGGTAAATGACTTTATCCATTAAGACGCTCTGACCTTCCTGATAAATACCAGTGGGCTTTATTTTGTTGTGATACCTTTATCCTTATATTTATGCCCTCATATTTACCTTGTACTCAACGTGAAGGAGTCTTTATGACAATCGAATACGCTATTTTCGGCGGCGGCTGCTTCTGGTGTACGGAAGCGGTATTCAAAGACGTCATCGGCGTAGAGTCAGTAGAAAGTGTCTATACCGGCGGTGCGCGGCCCAACCCGACCTATGAGCAGGTTTGCAGCGGTGCCACCGGCCATGCGGAAGCCATCCGTGTGGGTTTTGACCCGGAAAAACTGAGCTACGGTGATCTGCTGGATATCCACTTTGTCACGCACGATCCGACCCAGCTTAACCGCCAGGGCAACGACGTCGGCACGCAATATCGCTCGGTGATTTTCCCGGTCGATGACGTGCAAAAGGCCGAAGCGGAAGCCGCCATTTTGCGCGCGCAGCCGGATCACAGTCAGCCGATTGTGACCAGCATCGAACCGCTGGGCGAAGTGTATGTGGCCGAAGGCTATCACCAGAATTACTGGGATGGTGCGGGGCAGCAAAACCGTTACTGCATGGCGGTGATCCCACCTAAATTGCAGAAATTGCGTAAGAGTTTTGCACAGCGGACAAAATCGCTGAATCCTTAAGATTATCAATATCTTTAAAAAGCAAAAGCCAGAACATCGTGTTCTGGCTTTTTTCGTTTCTCCGTCCGCTCAGAATCCGTAGCGGATCGCGTCCTTACTTTGCTGCATCAGCGCATCAATCTTCTGGGAAAAGGTTTCCAGCCCTTTGCCGTCACCGGCTTGTGAGCACTCACGTCGCCGCGCGTTGTACGCTTTCATCAGCTGCGCCTGCGCAAAGCCCGGCTTGCCGTAACAGGCCATGCTTTGTTCCCAGCAGGCGATGGCGGCGTCCAGTTCCTGTTGTTCCTGATATTGCTTTCCCAGCTCGTTGAGCGCTTTGGCCGATTCCTGCGGTGGCAGCTGCTGCGCTAAAATTTGCTCAATGCGTGTATCCATCTCTGAAAATCCTCAGGGTCGCTTAGTGGAAGAAGTTGAGAATATGGCCGAACACCAGCCCGACGCTGATGACGTCCGAGTCACTGAACGTCACGTTCGAGAACCCGAATTTGCCGAGCAGCGGTAACAACAGCGCCGGTAATAAGGTGATAAACAGTCCGTGGAAGATGCCGCCGATAATCGCGCCGCGACGTCCGCCCACGGCGTTACCAAAGATCCCCGCCGTGCCGCCTGCGAAGAAGTTGGTCAGCATGCCCGGTAAAATCATCGCCAGCCCAAGGCTCGGGAACAGGAACATGCCGATGACAGACCCGATAGTGGTGGAAATAAAACCGATGATGACTGCGTTCGGGGCGTACGGGAACAGCACCGGGCAATCGAGCGCCGGAATCGCGTTCGGAACGATGCGCAGAGCGATCCCGCGGAAGGCCGGAACGATTTCAGCCAGCAGCAGACGGACGCCGGAGAGCAGCACATACACGCCCACCACAAACTGTATCGATTGCAGGAAGGCGTAGACCAGATAGTTGACGCCGTTAGAGAACGGCGCGACCACGTCCGGACCGGCGGCGATAGCGGGGATGAGATAAATCGGGATCATCACCACCATCATCGACAGATAAGTGTCCTGCAGGAATGAGAAGGCTTGCGGCAGCTCGAAGTCTTCGGTGCTTTTGCTGACGTCACCGGTGACTTTCGCCACCCCGGCCTGCACGATATAGCCGATGGTGCAGAAATGGCCGAGCGCAAAGTCATCCGAACCGGTAATTTTGCGCACAATCGGCTGCGCCAGAACAGGCATACCCACCGCCATCACACCGGCTATCACGCCGCCGGTAATGATAAGCTCCGCACCGCGCAGGCCGCCCATATAGCCGATGACCGAACAGACGGTCGCCATCCATAAGGAAGCCTGACCGGTCAGGAAGATATATTTAAAGCGCGTCAGGCGGGCAATCAGAATATTGACGATAAACGCCAGCACCATAATTAATGCGGTTTCTCGCCCCAGCGTTTGTTGTGCGATCCCGGCAATCGACCCGACGTCAGTCACCACGCCGCGCATATTAAAGCCTTTCTGGAATATCTCCCCCAGAAAGGTCAGCGCATTCACAATAATTCCTGCACCGGAAAGTAAGACTAAAAATCCCAGCAATGTTTTTAGTGTGCCGGTGATAATTTGTCCGGGGCTTTTTTTCAATGCGATCAAACCGATCATCGCGATCAGCGATATTAATATTGATGCCTGGCCTAATACATCATTAACAATAAAGTGAAGGAAAGACATAAGCGTCCCCTGTAGTAGAGATGTAGAGTTGTTCTATTGGATAGCAATGTTTTTATTATTGGACAGTAAGAAGACCCATTTCCTGAAGTACCGGCGTCAGCTTGGTTTTAATCTCATTTTTATCCACCAGTCGCTTGAGATAAATAATATTGGCGCTGATGGTGTAATGCTGGAACTGCGAGCGGAAATTTTCACCGGTCATAATAATATCGGCACGGGTGGACGTGGCGCTGGAAATATCACAGTGTGATAAATCCGCTTCGACGCCTAAATCTTTTAACGCGGCTTCGATACTCATTTCACAGGCGAAGCTGCTGCCCAGACCTGCGCCGCAGACGGCTAAAATCGATAATCTTTTCATGAGAATTCCTTACGCATTTTGTAGGTGATGAATCACGAGTTATGTTCATATCTCTTCACTTCACGTCTAAAACTGTCGGATGATCTCTAAGGCTTCCTGCTTGTTTTTACTCTCTTTTAATCTTTTCCCCGCCTCGTCGTCGCAGAACAGATGAGAAAGACTGGCGATCATTTCAATGTGCGAATGGCTGTCGACAGCGGCCAGCGCGAAAATAACGTAAACCGGATCGTTATCTTCACTGCCGAACTCAACACCTTCAGAAACAATCACCAGCGACAGGGCCGTTCTGATAACCCCTTCTTCCGGCCTGGCGTGAGGCATTGCAATGCCTTCGCCCAAAACATAATAAGGACCGATTTCCCGATGCATATCATATATCGCCTGCAGATAACGGCTTTCTGCCGCACCGGAATCAATTAATGGCTGCACCGCGAAAGCCACGGCACTTTTCCAGTCATCGGTTTTCGGAATTATCTGTATATTACTTTCATTGATCCAGTCGCTTAACATATTACCTCATCGTATGAATAGGGTCTTTTCTCAGTATGATATTTAAATTAAATAAAAACTGTGATCTGTCCAACCCTGTTTGCTATTAATTAAACTTTCATTTATCAAAGATAAGAATGTAAAACGATGTGTCGTAATAAATGATTGAGCCAAAAAACACACATCAGTCTGTTTTTTTTGTTCAGTAACGTAATATTCCCCTGTTTACTTTATTGGGTTTGTGTATGGAATGAATTCATTATCCATTCGTGAATAACAACAATATTTACAGGTCTATTTTCATCGACATTATTCTGATCGAGAGAATATACCGGCCCCAGCGCCATGGGCTGCGCATTTCCTGCAAGAATTTTTAATTCGGGAATATATTCTGCCCCAACATGCCCCGGTAACCGTTCGCCAAGCCGTGAAGAAAAGCGGTCAGCCACGCGTTGTGCATCAATCTTGCACCAGATTTCCACCACCTGCGTCACGCCCGCCTGTTGCAGATATGCCTGCAAAACGTCTTTCGGCTGGAAACCGAACCAGGCATCGACAATAAAGGTGCTGCCCTGTGGCGCACTGGCGACGATATCCCAAATCACCTGATAGCTGGCCTGACCCAGCACGCGGTTAAACGGGCGATCGACATTTTGCAGTCGCTGAAGGAACGGATTTTTGATGCCATCCAGCGACAGTTGCAGCCAGCCGCTGTGTTCAGAAAGCTCAACGGCGAGCCGGCTTTTACCCGATGCGGGGATCCCGTTGACCAGGACAACGCGTTTTCCGGCAAAGCCATTTCGTGAGGCGCTTCTGTTTTCAGACATGTTCCACCTGTTCAGTTTGGTTGTGCGCGGGGGCGCGGAAATACTGTTGGATCACCGCCTGAAGCTCGTTCAGACGCGGCACGGCAAGTGATTCCAGTCGGGATTTGGTCGCGCTGCGGTCGAGAGAAATGCAGTCTTTCCACAGTGAACGCCCGGCAATAACGCCTGATGCCCCTTCGCTCATCGCGTCAGCCACTTGCTTGAGGAAGGTTGTGTGATCAACGCCCGCTGACAACACCGCCCAGGGTACGTCACCCGCCAGTGTGGTGATATCTGCACAGGCCTGTCTGGAGCCCGGATAAGGCAGCTTCAGTACTTTCGCGCCGCATTCCAGACAAATCTTCGTTCCACCATAAATCAGCGACGGGACTTTTTCCTTATATTCTTCCTCGGTTTCGTTATCGAGTTTGTAGGTCAGGAACTCCACCACCAGCAGCAAATCTTCGCGGGCAAAATCGTCGATGCACTGACGCAGGATTTCAATGTTGTGGCGGTTAGCTTCTTCCTGATCGGAGCGCAAATACACCATGATTTTCCCACCGGTGGCGCCCAACTCGCGCACACGGCGTGCATCCACATTGGCGACCAGTCGCGACAGACGGTAGCCTTCCGGCGAATTATCCCAGCCGGACGCATCGAGTCCGATTAGCAGGGCAGTGTCGCGGGCGATAATGCCGTCGTCCACCAGTTGTGGCACGGCGCACACCGGATCAACCAGTACACAGGAAGCTTTGCTGGCGAGATATTGGGTGATGTCCGCTTTGATAAGGCCGAGTTCATGTTCTGAAATCGCCGATTGTTGCTGAGGGTCGCTGGCCAGCAGGCTGCGCATGGCACCGCGCTGGTCACAGGCGATCACCAGCATTGCGCCATTCTTGCCACAAATCTGCTGATAGCTGCGTAATTCTGAAGTAGACATTTTTGACATGGAACTCTCCTTTGCGTGAAATTTATTACAGATGAAAAAATCTCGATTACACTGGACGTTCTGTCTTTACCCTGGACTAAAAAGGGGTGGGAAATCGCGTAACACGCCGGTTTACAAGGGTTGAAGCCCGATCCGGCACATTGCATTTTTACAGGTGTTGCGCAATAATCCCTCAATCGACGATTTGAGTGTAATTCATTACTGAAAGGAATTTCAAGCTGAAAGAGCCAATTTTGCAAGATATTGCAGCAACGCGTGCCATGATGCATTTAGTGGCGAAGCTGCATTACGAGTCTGATATGTCTCAGGTGGAGATTGCTCGCAAGCTGGATGTCTCAACGGCCACCATCTCAAGATTGCTCAATAAGGCCCGTGCGGCGGGCATTGTGCGCATCGAAGTAGTGGGATTATCTTCGCCGGAAGACATGACGTCAGATTTGGTCAAACGCCTCGGATTAAAGCAGGCTTACGTGGTCGATGCGCCACCGGGAAATGTGCTGGGCGCGCTGGCGACACCGCTGGCCTCACTGTTGCAGGACGCGGGATTAGGGTCGGGTTCGGTGTTGGGCATTGGCTGGGGAAGGGCGGTGCGCGAAGTGACGCTGGCCGGTATGCCGCGATTGCCCGGCATCATGACCGTGGCGCTGAACGGCGGGATGCAACAGTCTGCGCCCCATTTCCAGATCACTGAGTTTGTGCGCCGGGCGGCGGAACAGATGGAAGGCACGCCGTATTTCTTACATGCGCCTTATCTTTCTTCAGCGCCGCTGCGCGATGCATTTCTCGCCGATCGCAGCGTGCAGGAAATCATTTCGCTGTGGGATCGCCTCGATGCGGCGATTGTCGGCATCGGTCTGACGCACACGCCAAAACCGAGTGAATCCACCACCGCCACGCCGGGCGAGCAGGCGCTGAGCGATGCGGCGGGCGACGTGCTGCGCCATTACTTCACCGAGTCCGGCGAGTTGCTGCACTGGGAAGGCGAGGAGCGGATGATTGCCGCCTCCGTCGAGCAGTTGCGTAAAACGCCGCTGACCATTGGCGTCGCCGCCACGCCAGAAAAAGCCGCGGGGATTATCGGCGCGGTACGTTCGGGGATGATCAATTCCTTAGTGACGGATGTGAACACCGCGCAGGCCATTCTGGATAAACTGCCGGTGACATAACCGCAGGCGGTGCTCAAAAGAAATGGCACTTCCTTCGCCGGGCGTGCTTTTTTTATCCAGCAGGGTTGCGAGCTGTATAAACAGACAGTATTATTTGTCGAATATTTTTTATACGTTTTTTATCAGGCAACAGCAGGTCAGCTAATTTGTGGAATCCCGAGAAAGAGCTTTTTACCGAGCTTTATCAGTATCCTGAACATCTTCGTCATACTTTAGAGAACCTGCCTGGCAGCAGTGGTGTGTATATTTTCTATGGTGATGACCAGACTTTTCCGCTGTATATCGGTAAAAGCGTAAATATCCGCAGCCGCGTGATGTCGCATTTCCGCAATCCCGCTGAGGCAAAATTGTTGCACATGACGCGCGACATCGATTATGTCCAGACTATCGGTGAAGTCGGCGCATTGCTGCTGGAATCGGATCTGATCAAATCGCGGCGTCCGCTGTTTAATAAACGGCTGCGTACCGCCCGCAAACTTTGCTCCATCCGGCTTCAGGGATTTACCGCCAATATTGTGTTCAGCAATGAAGTGGATTTCTCCCACAGCGAAGACCTGTTTGGGCTGTTCAAAACAAAAATGTCTGCGGTGGAGAAAATCCGGGATATCGCCGATCAGGAGAAGCTTTGTTATGGCGCGCTGGGGCTGGAAAAACTGGCTAAAAACCGCGCGTGTTTCCGGTTTTCTCTCGGAAAATGCGCCGGTGTGTGCTGTGGAAAAGAAACGCCGGAGGCGCATCACGAACGTCTGAGGAATGCGCTCAGCGCCCTGAAAATCCGCAGCTGGCCCTATCCCGGTCGCATTGCCATCGCCGAAGAAGCGAATGGTCAGACGGATTATCACGTCATCAATCACTGGTTCTATCTGGGTACGGTAAAAACGCTGGAAGCCGCAAAAGAGTTTGATATTGCCGTCCCACATTTTGACCGCGACAGCTACAAAATCCTCTGTAAACCGCTGTTTGCGCCGGACACGCCGAAGATTATTTTATTGGATTGAGGTGTCTTTTTTACCCGCTACTCCACATTTAGCCGGAATTCCCGGCGGTATAAAGACGGCGAGGTTTTGAACTGCTGCTGGAAGTGCCTGCGCATTGAAAGGGCGGAGGTGAAGCCGGATTCCTGTGCGATGCGTTCGACAGGCTGATCGGTTTTCTCGAGAAAACGCTGCGCCACGGCCAGACGCTGATTCAGCAGCCACTGTGTGACGGTTGTGCCGGTGGTTTGCTGAAAGCGACGGGTGAAGCTGCGACGACTCATGCAGGCTTTTTCGGCCATGACATCGACGGTCAGATCCTCTTGCAGATGCGCAGACGCCCAGCTCAGTGCCTGCATAAACCGGTCGCCGCTGACGGTGTTATAAACCGGCTGTTCAATAAATTGCGCCTGCCCGCCTTGCCGGTGCGGCGGAACCACCAGCTGCCGCGCCACGGAGTTCGCCGTCTCTGCGCCACACTGCTGGCGCACCAGATGCAGACAACAGTCGATGCTGGCGGCGGTGCCAGCGGAGGTCACAATATCGCCGTCATCGACGTAAAGCACGTTAGGGTCGACGGAGACCGACGGGTAGAGCCGCAAAAAGTCTGCCATCCAGTTCCAGTGCGTTGTCGCCGGGCGGCCATTAAGCAATCCGGCAGCGGCCAACACAAACGCGCCCATACACAGACCGATAATCTTCGCGCCACGGCGATGTGCCTGAATTAAGGCATCCGTCAGCTGGCGAGGCGGCGGCACATCCGGATCATTCCAGCTCGGCACAATCACCATATCTGCCCGTTCCAGCACGGCCAAAGAATGCTCAGCAACAATTGAAAACCCGGCATTGGTTCTCAGCTGGCCGGGTTCTGCCGAACAGACCTGCAACTGGTAGAGCGGCGTGCCGTCCGCGCTCAGGGCTTTTTCAAACACCGCACAAGGGACGGAAAGATGAAATGGAATGATCTGGTCAAACACCACAATACCGACCCTGATAACCGACATAATTGCTCCTTAATGGTGGTTTTGGCCTAAAACGACTGCTTTTCGTCACCTGTGTGGCTGTTGAGCAGCGGTGTAAATCTACACAATGCATCCCGTACCGCAAAGGGGAAACGTCTCCCGGCGAATCTTAACAACAGGATGAATACTGATGAAAAAATTAATGGCTTACAGCGTACTGGCTTTATCGATGGCGACTTCCGGCATGGCTTTCGCTGCCAAAACGCTGACCGCCGAGCAGGCGCCGACAATCCGCACCATGAGCGGCGCGCAGGCGACCACGTCCCTGGTTGCGGATGAAACAGCGCTGATTGTGATCGATTTTCAGAATGAATATTTCAGCGGCAAAATGCCGATCCCCGACGGCATGAAGGCGCTGACCCATACCCAAAGTTTAGTCAAATTTGCCCATCAGCATAAAATGCCGGTGTTCTTTGTGCGTCACATCGGCCCGGCTAACGGTCCGCTGTTTGCCCAGGGCAGTAAATTCGCTGAATTCCATAAAGATTTGCAGCCAGCGGGTAACGATCGGGTGATCACCAAAGAAACGCCAAGCTCGTTCGTCGGCACCGATCTGGATAAACAGCTCAAAGCGCTGGGCATCAAAAAAATCATCGTCACTGGCCTGATGACGCACATGTGTGTGTCTTCCACCGCGCGTGACGCCGTGCCACTGGGTTATGAAGTGATCATCCCGGAGGATGCGACGGCAACCCGCGATCTGGCAACGTGGGATAATAAAATCGTCGATCACGCGACGCTGCAACGCGCTGCATTGGCCGGTGTCGCGGATGTTTTCGCTGAAATAAAAACCACTAAAGATGTGCTGGAATTACCGGTAAAATAACGATGCATTAAAACAAACAGGCCTGAGATCATGCGATCTCGGGCCTTTTTGTATCCAAAACAAATAGTTTCTGATTGGTATCATCTTGAAACATGTTGGTTTTTACCTAATGAAATTACTGCTGTATATCTGATGCTTTGTTACGTAACCATTTACGCAACTATGGGAATAAGGCGAAGAAATGTTTAGTAAACAATATGAAGTGGATGAGGCCCATATCGATTTTCAGGGTGTGGTGGATGGTTTGTACTATCCGTTTTACATGGAGTGGGCGCGCCACGCCTACATGCGAGAAGCACTGGGAATTGATATCGAAGCGGAATTTACTCAGGGCAACCTGTACATGGTATTAGAGTACTCCATGCGCTTTCGTAAAAGCCTGAAAAAAGGCGATCAGGTTGAAGTGACATGCGTACTTGAGAGAAATGAAAAACGTAATCGCGTTAACTTCGTTCAGCAGATCAAAGTTGAAGGCATCGTTTTCGCCGACGCCACTTTTGTTGCCACCTGCCTGACTAACGGGCGTCCCTCGATGCCAGATGCGGTGAAGAACGCGTTAGATCTGTAGCGGTGACGATCGTCAGGGAGTGATGCCAGATATAAAAAAACTGGCCTGTTACGGCCAGTTTTTCAACGTTACAAAGGTGCAGGGAGGATTTTCCTCCATTAACGCATGGTAACGAATTCTTCCGCGCCGGTCGGATGGATCGCGACGGTGTTGTCGAAGTCTTTTTTGGTTGCGCCCATTTTCAGTGCGACCGCGAAGCCCTGCAACATTTCGTCCATGCCGTAACCGATGCCGTGGATGCCAACGATTTTCTCGTCTTTACCGACGCACACCAGTTTCATGCGGCACGGCTGACGGTGCTGCGTGACGGCGGTGTACATAGCGGTAAACTGCGATTTGTAGACTTTCACGTTGTCTTCACCGAACTGCTCGATGGCCTGCGGTTCTGTCAGGCCGACCGTGCCGATTGGCGGATGGCTGAAGACCACGGTGGCGATGTTGCTGTAATCCAGATGCTCATCCGGCTTGTTGTTGAACAGGCGTTCGGAAAGACGACGACCCGCCGCAACGGCCACTGGTGTCAGTTCGACCGCACCGGTGTTATCGCCCACAGCGTAAATGCCTTTTACGTTGGTGTTCTGGAATTTATCGACGACGATATAGCCTTTTTCGTTGGTTTTCACGCCGGTCGCTTTGAGATTGAAATTGTCAGTTTCCGGTTCGCGGCCAATCGCCCAGACCAGGCTGTCGACTTCAAATTCTTCGCCGTTTTCCAGCTTCAGTGTCAGGCTGCCATCGGCATTTTTCACCACTTCTTTCGGAATGGATTCTTTATGCAGTGCCGGGCCTTCGGCTTCCATGACTTCCACCAGCGTATCGACCATCAGCGGATCGAAGGTACGCAGCGGCGCATGTTTACGCACGAACAGGTGAGTTTCTGCCCCCAGACCGTTCATCACACCGGCGATTTCAACCGCGATATAACCTGCACCTACGACAGCAACGCGTTTCGGCATTTCGGTCAGATCGAAGAAACCGTCGGAGTCGATGCCGTATTCAGCACCAGGAATATTGGGATGGCTCGGGCGACCGCCGGTAGCGATCAGGATGTGATCTGCGGTGATCTTCTCGCCGTTCACTTCAACAGTATGATCGTCAACGAAACGCGCGAATCCTTTGATCACATCAACGTTGTTTTTACCGAGCACGTTGTCGTAAGAGGTGTGGATACGGTCGATGTACGCGGTACGGTTGGCGACCAGCGTTTTCCAGTTGAAGCTGTTAACGGTGGTATCAAAACCGTAGTCCGGGCCGTAGTTGCGGATAGCTTCGGCGATCTGCGCGGCGTGCCACATCACTTTTTTCGGGACACAACCCACGTTGACGCATGTGCCGCCCAGCTCTTTAGCTTCGATCAGCGCGCATTTTTTCCCATACATGGCTGCACGGTTGATTGATGCGATACCGCCGCTGCCGCCGCCAATTGCCAGATAGTCATAATGTTTGGTCATCGGATTTTCCATGAATTGTGAAAAATGAAGAACGCCATACCGGCGTCGCTAATCTAAATAATTGCCCAAGAGTTTAGCTGGTTGTGGAAAAGATTGGATCAATGATTGCGATAGGTTTGATAGCCGGAGCCTTTGAAAACAGGCTCCGGCACAACAGAAGGTGGGATTACTCAGGCACGACCCATTTGACCGTCGTGTGACCTGTACCGGAGGGCACCAGCACTTTCAGCAACCACGGCAGGACGTTTTTCATCTGCTGCTCGAGTTTCCACGGCGGATTGATGACAATCATGCCGGAGGCCGTCATCCCGCGCTGATCGCTGTCCGGGCGCACGCCCAGTTCGATTTGCAGGATACGGCGAATGCCCGTGGCTTCCAGATCGCGCAGCATTTTTTTGATCTGCTGACGCATGACCACCGGATACCACAGCGCGTAAGTGCCAGTGGCAAAACGCTTGTAGCCTTCCTGAATGCCTTTGACCACGTCCTGATAATCGGTTTTCAGTTCGTATGGCGGATCCATCAGGATAAAGCCACGGCGTGACAGTGGCGGCAACTGAGCTTTTAGCTGCTGATAACCATCGGCGCGCGAAACACGGGTGCGGTCATCTTTCTGGAATTCACTGCGCAGCAGCGGGAAATCGCTCGGGTGCAATTCGGTCAGTTGCAGTTTGTCTTCTTCTCGCAACAGCTGACGGGCAATCAGCGGCGAACCAGGGTAATAACGCAGGTTCTCGTTGCGGTTGAAGTGGCCGACGACGGACATATAGGCCGCCAGTTCTTCAGGAATATCGTCACGCTGCCAGATGCGCGCGATACCTTCCAGATATTCACCCGTGCGTTCGGCGTGTTCGCCGCTCAGCTGGTAACGCCCGGCACCCGCGTGGGTGTCGAGATAAAGGAAGGGCTTATCTTTTTCTTTCAGAGACTCGATGATCAGGCTCTGCACGGTGTGTTTCAGTACGTCGGCATGGTTGCCTGCGTGAAAACTGTGGCGGTAACTCAGCATAACTTTATTGTTCCGGATTGGCGTAATGCCGACAGTATAAACTGTTTACATCCTTCATACTTCACGTTGCAGATGCAATCTCACTTACCGACCCAGCTGTTCTTAATTTTGAATTTGTCTGCGCGGTTATAACTGATTGAGTAGTTGAAGGTTTTGCCGTCTTCCAGTTTGGTGATCCCCGACACCTTCAGCATCGGCAGGCCGGATTCACTCTCCAGCAGTGCTGAAAGCGTGTCGTCAAACAGCGAGGCTTCGATCACTGAGTTGTAGAATTTAATTTTTCGGCCGACTTTATTCTCAATAAATTCATATAAAGACGCATTCTGTAAAATGTACTCGGGAATAATGTCGACGACCGCGCAGGGAATATAGGAGTCTTCGACCAGTACCGGAATATTGTCCACCAGTCTGACGCGGCGGATAAAATGCACGTCGTCATTTTCATCTATATCCAGCTGACCGGCGATATAGTCATCCGCTTTGAGGGTCTTCAGGCTGATTAAGCGACTGGAAACTTTGACGTTATCTTTAAATTCGCGCGAAAAACCGAGAATAGAATCGCTGGTGCCGTTATTGAGCAGATAAACGTTGTCTTCAATAACTTTGGTGACGTACATACCTTTGCCATGAATGCGCTCAATAAAGCCTTCCTGCTCCAGCATATGCATGGCTTTTTGCAGTGTTACGCGCGTCACTTCATAACGCACAGCCAGTTCCCGCTCAGAAGGAATTTTGTCCCCGACCCGATATTCTTTATTCAGTATCGCCTGTTTCAGGCTGTTTTTAATATCAATATAACGGGCGACCATGGGGGTAACTTCTTCATGTTGTGGTGTATTTTCGAACAGTATAGACATTCGCACCGCCAACCGGAAGCCTCAACTCCCGGCTGGCAGGCGTTTTAGCTGAGTCTGACAAGCGCCGGAGTGGGTTGTTCAAATGCACGGTGCAGAATTTCCATGGTGGTCATCACATCCGCTACAGAGACATACGGCGGTGCCCCCTGACATAACGTGGCATACACGGCATCGTAAACGCGTCCATAATCGCCGTTGCCCGCATCAACACGTTCGGTGAGGGCTTTCCCCTGTGCATCCAGATATTTCAACACACCGTATTCCGTTTCCTGACCAAAGTCTGACGTCTCCGGTAATTTCCCGGCTTTCAGACACGTTTCCTGCTGGTCAATATTTTGTTTAATAAATGAGCCTTTTTCCCCGTGAAGGATGAATTTCGGGTAAGGCTGCATCACCAGATGGCTGCATTTAATAATGGCTTTTGTTTCGCCATAATAAAGTTGCAGTTCAAATGTGTCGTCAGGGTTATTTTTATTACGCACTGAACGTATGTCGTAATGCACGCATTCGGGCCGACCGAAGAGGCTGACGACCTGATCGACCAGATGAACTCCGAGCCCGTAAAACGCACCATGGGTATAATCTGCCGGTGCATCGAACGCGTCAGGACGGAAATAATCGAAATGACTTTCTAACTCGACAATGTTACCCAGCACGCCACTGCTGATGACTTTTTCTACGGCCAGAAAACAGCTGTCGAAACGCCTGTTCTGATAAGGTGTCACTGTCAGTCCTTTTTCCGCCGCAAGCGCAAATAACGACTGCGCTTCTGCCAGCGTCCGTGTAAACGGCTTTTCGACAATGACATTTTTACCGTGCTCCAGGCACAGTTTGGCGTAGTCAAAATGGGTTTGCGGCGGCGTACACAGCGTCACCAGCGTAATGCTGTCGTCGAGCAGAATATCGTTCAGATCGGATGTGAAGCGGATGCCCTGATAAGCCTCTTCTTTTTCAATGTCCGGATGACGAGTGATATCGAAAATGGTTTTAACCTGAAAAGTATCGCGTCGCTGCAAAACGTAGGGCAAATGGTAGCGTGTCGCGCTTTTTCCGAATCCTACAAACGCACAGTTTATCTTCATGATATTTCCTTCTTCTGTGTTCCGCGTTTATGCATTGGCCTGCGCTGCCGCCGCAGGGATTGTTGCCTCTTCCTGTGCCAGCTGTTTCTTTTCCATCAGCCGGAAGAAAGGATAATAAATGATTGTCGAAATAATAATCATGACGCCTGACCAGATTGCCGCAGGGATATTCCCGCCGGTGGCAAAATACGCATTCAGGAATGGCGGCATCGTCCAGGGGATCTGCAATACAGGGCGGCCAATAATATTAAATGCCATCAGAAAATAAGACATCGTACACAGCAGCATGGGCGTAATGATTAACGGTAGCATCATCAACGGATTAAACACCATCGGAACACCGAAAATGACCGGTTCATTTATACAAAATAGCGAGGGCGCAAAAGACATTCTGCCCAGCGATTTATAATAACGACTTTTCGACATCATCATCGCCAGAACCAGCCCCATGGTTGCGCCGGAACCGCCCGTGCAGATAAAGAAATTATAAAAGCCCTCGGCAAAAATATGCGGGATCGGCTGGTGGCTGAGATACGCCTGCGTATTTTCAACAATAAACTTGAGAAATATCGGTGCGGTAATACCAGAAAGTACGTTGGTGCCGTGAATGCCGCAGCACCAGAGCAACGAGATAAGAAACACCAGAATCAGCATGCCCGGCAGCGTGCCGAGCCCGATAACCAGCGGGCTGAGGGTCAGCGTGAAAAACGCGTTAATATCAAAATTCAAAATCACCCGCACAAACCACACCAGCGCCAGGCAAACAATGGCGGGTATGACGCTGACAAAAGATTGCAGAACGGCAGGGGGGACATTGTCCGGCAGACGGATATAGATTTTATGTTCGATGAAAAAGCGGATGATATAGACGGTCAGAATGGAAAGAATAATGGCCGAAAATAACCCTGAAGCCCCGAGATTATCGACATTTAGGGTGTAATCATCATTCAACTGCGCCATCAGAAAAACGGCCACAGTAATAGCGCAGCAGGTCAGCCCGTCGAGCTTATAATGTTTCGCAAGATTATAACTGATGCCCATTGCCGAAATTAAACCGATGACCCCGAAGGTGACGAGAACCGGGGCATTCAGCGCCGTGCCAAACTGACCTAAATATTCAGTCCAGCCGGGGATCGGCAGGTTGGCGATAATCAGGAAAATACTGCCGGAGATAATAAACGGCAGCGTCAGGGTAATACCGTTACGCACCGCAACCAGAATAACGTTATCCCCGACTTTCACCAGACAGGGCACCAGCCGTGACTCTATGAATTTCATCATGATGTTATATGCCTGTCATTGTTAATATTGCGGCAGAAAAGGCCGGTTAACCGCGAGGTATTCATCGAGAATTTTTTCCGCGATATCCACTGACGGGATCAGCGGATGCACCGAAAGCGCCATTAATGCCGTGGAATAATCGCCGGTGACGGCAGCTTCGATCGTGAGTTCTTCAAAGGCTTTGACGCTCTGGATCAGACCGCGTATTTTCGCCGGTAAACGGCCATAGGCCAGCGGGTGCGCGCCCTGACGATCAATCACCGCGTTCGTTTCAATCACGCTGTTTTCATCCAGATCGGGCGTTGCGCCGCGATTAAGCGTGTTGACGACGTGGATCTCCTGTTTGTTGTTAAAAATCGCGCTGATGATTGAACAGGCGGTATCGGAGTAATACGCGCCCCCACGGCTTTCCAGTTCTTTCGGTTTAGTATCCAGCCGCGGGTTTTTATAGATTTCAAAAAGATGGCGTTCAATTTCCCGCGTCTGCTCTGCACGCGTGCCGCGCATCTGGCTGTCCTCCACGCTGTGCGCCACCATTTCACGCTGCAGATAGAAATATTTCAGGTAGGAAAGGGGATACAACCCGAGCGCGCGGATAAAAGCAGGCATTAATCCGGTATCGGGGATATTTTTCTGCTGATTCTGGCCATTGCCCTGCGCCAGTTTTTCAATGAATTCTGCCGTAACGTCGTGGCCTTAGACGGCGATCTGATCGGCAAAAATGAGGTGGTTCAGCCCCATTACGCGGGCATAAACGTCCTGACGACACACGTCATAAACCTTCGCGATATCCATCATCATGCTGTTCGCGCCGCTGCAAATACCCAGCGTTTTTATGCGCGAATATTTTTCAATGGCCTCAGTGACAATACCGGCCGGATTGGTGAAGTTGATCAGCCATGCATCCGGACAAAGCCTTTCCATATCGCGGCATAAATCTAACAGCACGGGGATGGTCCGCTGCGCTTTCATAAACCCGCCTGCGCCGGTGGTTTCCTGCCCGAGAACGCCGTATTTCAGCGGGATCGCCTCGTCGTGAATACGCGCTTCCTGCTGGCCGACGCGCAACTGCGTGGTGACGAAATCCGCATTGCGCAGTGCGGCCTCGCGGTCGGTGGTCAGATGCACCGTCATCGGTATTCCGGCTTTTTTCACCATTCTTTGCACCAGCGCCCCGACGATTTTCAGCTTTTCCTCACCGGCGGCGATATCGACCAGATAATAATCCGAGACAGGCATTTCATTGTAACGCCGGATAAAACCGTCGATCAGTTCCGGTGTGTAGCTTGAGCCTCCGCCTATCGTGACAATTTTGAGTGCTTTCATATCCGTTTATTCCCTTAATCGTGATGTAGTTAAACTGGCGTATGCCAGATGAAAATAACAGGATTAACCCTGCTGTAAACAGGGTTTAACGGGCGGGTACGGGGAAAGATCAAAAATGCGAAGCAGGTCTACTTGCAGCCTGATGTAACGGACTGGACTCATTGAAAACATGAATGTCTGTGGCTGGCGGGCGAAATCGCCGCCCCCCATTGATTTCCCCATCCCTTGACCGCATGTTAGAAGTTACGTCATCTTTAAGACGACCCGAATTCACGGCGTGGTGCGCCACAGGCGTATCACCCCCAACGCTATAACGAAGGACTGGCCCTATGACTGAACAGCAAAACGCGTCGAATCCGCTCTTAAAACCGTTCTCCCTGCCGCCTTTCTCTGCGATCCAACCTGAACATATTGTCCCTGCGATGAAGTCTGCGATCGAAGAAAGCCGTCAGACCATCGAACGTGTGGTCGCGCAAGGCGCACCGTATACCTGGGAAAATCTGTGCCAGCCGCTGGCGGAAAGCGACGACCGTCTGGGGCGCATCTGGTCACCGGTCGGTCATTTGAATGCGGTGAAAAACAGCCCGGAGCTGCGCGAAGCCTACGAGCAGTGCCTGCCGATTTTGTCTGAATTCAGTACCTGGGCGGGTCAGCACGCCGGTTTGTATCAGGCGTATTGCGATTTAAAAGCCAGCGAGCATTTTACTACGCTGTCCGTGGCGCAGAAAAAAGCCATTGATAACGCGCTGCGTGATTTCGAGCTTTCCGGCATTGGCTTGCCGCAGGAAAAGCAAAAACGCTATGGTGAAATTTCTGCGCGACTGTCTGAGCTCGGTTCGACCTACAGCAACAACGTGCTCGATGCCACGATGGGCTGGAGCAAGCTCATCACTGATGAAAATGATCTGAAAGGTTTACCTGAAAGCGCGCTGGCGGCGGCGAAAGCGCTGGCCGAATCCAAAGAGCAGGAAGGCTGGTTGCTGACGCTGGATATCCCGAGCTATCTGCCGGTCATCACCTACGGCGAAAACCGCGCGCTGCGTGAAGAAATGTACCGCGCGTTCGGTACCCGCGCGTCCGATCAGGGCCCGAATGCCGGTAAGTGGGACAACAGCGAAGTGATGGCGGAGATTTTGTCACTGCGTCACGAACTGGCGCAGTTGCTGGGCTTTGATTCTTACGCGGATATGTCGCTGGCCACCAAAATGGCCGAAAGCCCGAAACAGGTGATCGACTTCCTCAGTGGTCTGGCGACCCGTGCGCGTCCGCAAGGTGAGCAGGAACTGGCTCAGCTGCGCGCGTTCGCGAAAGAACATTACGGCGTTGATGAGATGGAAGCCTGGGATTTGCCGTTCTACGGCGAAAAACAGAAACAGCATCTGTTCTCCATCAACGATGAGCAACTACGTCCGTATTTCCCTGAACAGCGCGCGCTGGAAGGGCTGTTCGAAGTGGTGAAACGCATTTACGGCATCACCGCTAAAGAACGTAAAGACGTGGAAACCTGGCACAAAGACGTGCGGTTCTTCGATCTGTTTGATGAAACCGGCGAACTTCGCGGCAGTTTCTATCTCGACCTGTACGCCCGCGAGCACAAACGCGGTGGTGCATGGATGAACGACTGCGTCGGCAGCATGCGTAAAGCCGACGGTGAGCTGCAAAAGCCGGTCGCCTACCTGACCTGCAACTTTAACGGACCGGTCGGCAATAAACCGGCGCTGTTCACCCACAACGAAGTTACCACGCTGTTCCATGAGTTCGGTCACGGCCTGCATCATATGCTGACCCGCATCGATACTCCGGGAGTCGCCGGTATTTCCGGTGTGCCTTGGGATGCCGTCGAGCTGCCGAGCCAGTTTATGGAAAACTGGTGCTGGGAGCCGGACGCACTGGCATTCATCTCCGGCCATTTCGAAACGGGCGAACCGCTGCCAAAAGAGATGCTGGATAAGATGCTGGCGGCGAAGAACTATCAGGCGGCGCTGTTTATTCTGCGTCAGCTGGAGTTCGGTCTGTTCGATTTCCGTATGCATGCGGAATATGACCCGGCAAAAGGCGCGCAGATCCTGCAAACCCTGAGTGAAATCAAGAAGCTGGTTGCCGTGGTGCCATCACCGAGCTGGGGACGTTTCCCGCACGCGTTCAGCCATATTTTTGCCGGCGGTTATGCGGCCGGTTATTACAGCTATCTGTGGGCAGAAGTGTTGTCAGCTGATGCGTATTCCCGCTTCGAAGAAGAAGGGATTTTCAACCGCGAAACCGGTCAGTCATTCCTCGATAATATCCTTTCACGTGGGGGTTCCGAAGAGCCGATGGAGCTGTTCAAGCGCTTCCGCGGGCGTGAACCGCAGCTGGATGCTATGCTGCGCCATTACGGTATCAAAGGATAACCTCTGCCTGTGAGTGTGTGTTTACTGTGTGAAGAAGGCGCCGACGAAGGCGCCTTATCTGTTCTGGCGCAGCGCTGGAATCTGACGTCTGACCCCGACGCGGTGATGGCGCTGGTTCTTACGCCTGAACGTCTGGAATTACGCAAACGCGACGAGCCAAAACTCGGCGCGATTTTTGTCGATTTCGTCGGTGGTACCCTGGCGCACCGTCGCAAATTCGGCGGCGGGCGCGGTGAAGCCGTGGCGAAAGCGGTGGGCGTCAAAGGGCGCTATCTGCCAGATGTGGTGGATGCGACGGCTGGACTGGGCCGCGATGCGTTTGTGCTGGCGTCATTAGGTTGCAAAGTCCGGATGCTTGAGCGAAATCCTGTGGTGGCAGCATTGCTCGATGACGGGCTGGCGCGCGGTTACCGCGATGCGGAAATCGGACCGTGGCTTCGTGAGCGTATGACGCTGCTGCATGCGTCCAGCCTGACGGCGCTCTCTGAGCTTTCGCCGAAACCGGAAGTGGTGTATCTCGACCCGATGTATCCGCACAAACAGAAAAGTGCGCTGGTGAAGAAAGAGATGCGCGTGTTTCAGGGGCTGGTGGGTCCGGATGATGACGCCGATGGTCTGCTGGAACCGGCGCGCCGCTTAGCGACCAAGCGCATCGTGGTAAAACGCCCGGATTACGCGCCACCGATGGCCGATATTCCTGCGCAAGCCGCCGTGGTGACCAAAAGCCACCGGTTTGATATTTATACGCCGCTGTAAGAACACAACGAGATCGCAAAGAAACCAGAAAGCACCGCACCTGCGTTCTGGATAAAAAAATGCCCGCCGGTTTTCACCTGCGGGCATTTTTACGTCAACGCTTTGGCGATTTACGCTTCTTCTTCCTCGTCACGCAGTGGGACGATCAGCATGTCGATATGGACGGTATTAATGAGCTGGCGCGCGGAGGACATCAGTTTGCTCCAGAAATCCTGATGATGGCCGCACAGCACTAAATCCACGCCGTATTTGTTGATTGCATCGACCAGCACCTGCGCAAGATCGCCGCTGCCGCTCAGGGTTTCGGAAATCGGATAACCGGCGTTTTGCGACAATTCATTCAGCGCGTGGTGGGTTTCTTCCGAAATTCGTTTTTGCATGTCGCCCAGATTGACGTCAATAAGGCCGGTATACAGGTCCGAATAGTTCACATCAACGTGGATCAGGGACACTTTGGCGTTATACGGACGCGCCATGGAGACGGCTTTCTCAACTAAAACCTTGCTCTCTGGCGACAGGTCTACTGCAATGAGTATGTGTTTGTAAGCCATAAGAAAACTCCTTCCATAAGTCGGTTAACAGCAATATCAGCATCATGCGAAACTCATGCTTTTAGTATAGCCCCAAAATGGTTAAAGAAATCAAGCATACAGATCCCATTTCCTTATCTGATAAAGCATAGATAGAAATAATATGAGCCAGCGTCCCCATTTCCAGATTCGTTTCCTACACTCAATGAATGCAGGGTTCTCCTGCTTTGGCAATTTTCTGTGATGTGAAAAGGGGCGGACCGCGTTGTGTCCGGGGGTGTGAAATCGCGGAAAGGCAGGGCGAAACGTCGGGTGTGTGGCCGATTGCGGGCCGCATCGCGCGGGGTGAGTTCTCCTTGAGGGGGAATCATGATCAGTCCCGTTGCGCTATTTTGGGCTTTATGTTTTGTGTGTGTGGTGAATATGCTGCGCTATTACTCTTCTCTGCGCGCATTGCTGGTGGTGCTTCGGGGATGCGATCCCTTGCTGTATCAGTACGTGGATGGCGGTGGATTCTTTACGTCTCACGGCCAACCGAGCAAGCAGATAAGGCTGGTGCGATATATTTATGCTCAGCGTTACGTTGAACATCACGACCCTGAGTTTATCCGTCGTTGTGAGAGAGTTCGTGGTCAGTTTGTTCTGACGACCGCGCTGGTGGGGCTTATCCTCATCAGTATGCTGGCGATGCTCATCTGGTATTAACCCTGAATAATCGTTGTGAGGATGTGTGAAAAAGGAAACAAAAAGGCGACCTGTGATTGCTCACAAGGTCGCCTTTTTCTTACCTGAACCGCAGCTCAGACGTTTATCAGATAAGCTTCAGCGCAATCCAGTACAGCAGGCCGGAAAGTACAATCGAGACCGGCAGGGTTAAAATCCATGCCATCGCGATGTTCTTCACGGTTTTAGACTGCACGCCGCCGCCGTCCACAATCATGGTGCCCGCAACCGCAGAGGACAGCACGTGCGTGGTGGAGACTGGCATACCGGTGTAACTTGCCACGCCGATAGACACCGCCGCCGTCAGCTGCGCAGACAGGCCCTGTGCGTAGGTCATGCCTTTCTTACCGATCTTCTCACCAATGGTGGTCGCAACGCGCTTCCAGCCAATCATGGTACCCAGCGCCAGCGCCAGTGCTACCGCGATGATGATCCAGATCGGAGCATATTCGACGGTCTGAAGAATGTCGGTTTTCAATTCGCCGAGGAAGCGTTTGTCCGCAGGCGAAGTTTCCGGCAGCTTCGCCACTTTATCGGCCGTATCAGACACACACATCAGCAGGCGACGCATATGGCTGCGTTCATCCGGTGCCAGGGCGCTGTAAGACGGCAGATTGGTCAGCAGCGTTTGCGCGCGGCCGATAGCGTCGAGTGCGTGGCTGCTGTCGCAGTGGAACACTTTCGTAGCGTCGGTCGGTGCGATATTCACGTCTGGCGCAGGCACCAGAGGCGTTTGCGCGACCACGTGCGGTACTGCATCAACATGCTGCTGATAGTACTGTCCGAGGTGCGTCACGGCGTCGCGGGTACGAGTGATATCGTAACCCGTGGCGCTCATGTTGAGCACAAAACCTGCCGGAGCCACACCAATCAGGACCAGCATGATCAGGCCGATACCTTTCTGACCATCGTTTGCGCCGTGAGAGAAACTCACGCCAATAGCCGACAGGATCAGGCCGATACGGGTCCAAAAGGGTGGCTTCTTCTTGCCGTCTTTCTTTTCACGTTCAGCAGGCGTCAGGTGGATACGAGCATGTTTCTTATTGCCACTCCAGTAGCGACGCAGCAGGAAAATCATGGTTCCTGCGACAATCATCCCCACCAGAGGCGAGATAATCAGAGAGGCAAAAATACCGATCATTTTAGGAATGTTTAATGCATCGACCACGGAGGTGTGAGTCATCAATGCATTGGTCAACCCTACGCCAATGATGGCGCCGATCAGCGTGTGGGAGCTGGAC
The DNA here is from genome assembly GCF_003263515.1 of Rahnella inusitata. Lineage (GTDB taxonomy): Bacteria > Pseudomonadota > Gammaproteobacteria > Enterobacterales > Enterobacteriaceae > Rahnella > Rahnella inusitata. The sequence goes on from NZ_JYDE01000019.1 coordinate 88,118, forward strand.
GCCGGCAGACCAAAATACCAGGTGCCGAGGTTCCAGATGATCGCTGCCAGTAACATCGAGAACACCATGGCAAGGCCATGCGTGGAACCAACGTTGAGCAGAAGATCGGTTGGAAGCAAATGAACGATGGCATAAGCCACACTCAAACCACCGAGTATGACGCCAAGGAAGTTAAATACCCCTGCCATCACGACCGCTAATTGCGAACGCATTGCCCGGGTATAGATGACGGTTGCTACTGCATTGGCCGTATCATGAAAACCGTTGATGGCTTCATAGAACAGAACAAACAGTAACGCGAGAATCAATAACGAACCGGTATGAAAATCCAACCCGGCAAATAGATGCAGCATAATTGTTACGCCAGTTAGTGGTCATGAACGCCGCGCATTATCTGCGAGAACAGGGTGTCTATAAAAGGAAAATATGACATTTTTTTGATTAAAAACGGGTCAAAAAAAGCCGAAGCGGAGATTAAATCAATAATAATCAGTGATTTATTTACCCTTTCTTAATTGAAACATTTGCTTACTTAGCGCCATAAAACCCTGCTGCGACTGGTGTAACCCCTGTCAGTCACTTACAATCCGCGGCGCATGGCGGGCAAAATCGGCCCAGAAGCAGAGCGTATCCTATTTAAAACGTAGCTGAATTTTACGAAAAGAGAGGCCAAAAGTGGAACAGGTTGATGTGGTAGTCATTGGTGCGGGTGCGGCAGGCATGTTCTGTGCAGCGCAGGCCGGACAGGGTGGCTGCCGGGTTCTGCTGCTGGATAATGGCAAGAAAACCGGACGCAAAATTTTGATGTCCGGGGGCGGACGCTGCAATTTTACTAATCTATATGCCGAACCTGCTGCCTATCTTTCGGAAAACCCGCATTTCTGTAAATCCGCACTGGCGCGTTACACCCAGTGGGATTTTATCGACATGGTCAACCGCTACGGCATCGCCTGGCATGAGAAAACGCTCGGCCAGTTATTCTGCGACGACTCCGCCCAACAGATAGTCGCTATGCTCGATAAAGAGTGCGAGCTGGGGAATGTGGATGTACGTCTGCGTAGCGAGATTTCCGACGTTCAGAAAACTGAAGACGGCTTTATTATCAAAGTGAATGGCTCAACTGTAAGTACTCACTCACTTGTGGTGGCGAGCGGCGGGCTTTCCATGCCGGGTCTGGGCGCAACGCCATTCGGTTATCGTCTGGCCGAGCAGTTTGGCCTGAAAGTTTTACCGACCCGCGCCGGTCTGGTGCCGTTTACCCTGCATAAACCGCTGCTCGACCATTTGCAGACATTGTCCGGCGTGTCGGTGCCTTCGGTGCTGACCGCGCAGGATGGCACCGTTTTTCGCGAAAGCATTTTGTTTACCCATCGCGGCATGTCCGGCCCGGCGGTTTTACAGCTATCCAGCTACTGGCAACCGGGTGAGTTTGTGAGCATTAACTTACTTCCAGACACTGACCTGGCGGCGTTTCTCAACGCTCAGCGACAGGAACATCCGAATCAAAGCCTGAAAAACACGCTGGCGATGCAACTGCCGAAGCGTCTGGTCGAATGCCTGCAAACCCTCGGTCAGCTACCGGACGTCACGCTGAAACAGCTGAACGTGCCGCAACAGGCCGAACTGGTTGAGCAACTGCAGAACTGGCAGGTGCAGCCGAACGGCACCGAGGGTTACCGCACGGCGGAAGTGACTCTCGGTGGTGTCGATACCAAAGAGCTTTCCTCGAAAACGATGGCGGCGGCCAAAGTCCCCGGTCTGTATTTCATCGGCGAAGTGGTAGACGTCACCGGCTGGCTGGGGGGTTATAACTTCCAGTGGGCATGGAGTTCAGCGTGGGCGTGTGCGCAGGATTTGGTGTCTACGCGAAAATCATAAATATTCAATATTCTTAGCACATCACTCCATCAGCCCAGAGGCAGTGATGTGCTCCCGCATAACTTTTATCCATCTCAATGCCACGTATTTTCCTCACCGTCATTTCCCCTATCAACCGTCAAAAAGTCTGTAAAAGTGGACAATGGTCGACTTTTCATCTTAAAGTCCTGCGGTTGGCACTAGAGATAACCCCCAATTGTTATCAAATAATAATGGCTGAATGATGATGAGCGGCCCACCAGACAGCCGCCGCGCAGTTCAGTGTTCGCAAACACTCCGTCAGACTTTTTGGAGAATTTATGCATTCCTCTGGTAGTAAAAATGAAGGCCGGACCTTCTTAGGCCATCCTTATCCGCTGCGCTCGCTGTTCTTCACAGAGATGTGGGAGCGCTTCTCGTTTTACGGGATCCGTCCTTTACTGATCCTGTTCATGGCGGCGACGGTCTACGAAGGCGGCATGGGGCTCGCGCGTGAAAACGCCTCGGCTATCGTCGGTATCTTCGCGGGTTGTATGTACCTCGCCGCGCTGCCGGGTGGCTGGCTGGCGGATAACTGGCTCGGGCAGCAAAGAGCGGTCTGGTACGGTTCGATCCTTATTGCTCTCGGCCACTTGTCGATTGCGCTCTCTGCTTTTATGGGCGACAGCCTGTTCTTTATCGGCCTGATGTTTATCGTCCTCGGCTCTGGCCTGTTCAAAACCTGTATCTCAGTCATGGTGGGCACGCTGTATAAAAAAGGCGATGCGCGTCGTGACGGCGGTTTCTCGCTGTTTTATATGGGCATCAACATGGGGTCATTTATCGCGCCGCTGATCTCCGGCTGGCTGATAAAAACCCATGGCTGGCACTGGGGTTTTGGTATCGGTGGTATCGGGATGCTGATCGCACTGGTGATTTTCCGCCTGTTTGCCGTGCCGTCGATGAAACGCTATGACAGCGAAGTCGGTTTAGATTCCACCTGGAATAACCCGGTGGCGAAGAAAAAGGGCGTTGGCGCATGGTTACTGGCGCTGGCGGTGGGTGTGGCGATCGTCGTTGCGCTGATTGCTCAGGGCGTGATTGTGATCAATCCGGTCGCGGTCGCCAGTGTGCTGGTCTACGTGATTGCCGCCTCGGTGGCCCTCTACTTTATTTACCTGTTTGTGTTTGCCGGCCTGAACCGCAAAGAACGCGCCCGGTTACTGGTTTGCTTTATTTTGCTGGTTTCTGCTGCCTTCTTCTGGTCCGCGTTCGAGCAAAAGCCGACCTCATTCAACCTGTTTGCCAATGACTACACCAACCGCATGATCGGTGATTTTGAAATCCCGGCCGTATGGTTCCAGTCAATCAATGCGCTGTTTATCATCATTCTTGCGCCGGTATTTAGCTGGGCATGGCCGATGATGGCGCGCAACAATGTGCGTCCAAGCAGCATCACCAAGTTCATCATCGGTATTTTATGTGCGGCTGCGGGATTTGGCATCATGATGATGGCGGCACAAAATGTGCTGACCAACGGCGGCGCAGGCGTATCACCCATGTGGCTGGTAGGCAGTATTCTGATGCTGACCCTGGGCGAACTTTGCCTCAGTCCGATTGGTCTGGCGACCATGACGCTGCTGGCACCGGAAAGAATGCGCGGGCAGATGATGGGGCTGTGGTTCTGCGCCAGTGCGCTGGGTAATCTGGCGGCGGGTCTGATTGGCGGTCACGTGAAAGCCGATCAACTGGATATGCTGCCGAATCTCTTCGCGCGCTGTTCCATTGCGTTGCTGATCTGCGCAGCGGTGCTGTTTGTGCTGATCATTCCGGTTCGACGTATGCTGCAAAATGCTCAGGCGAGTTCTGAGCAGAAACCTGCGACCTCTGCCTGATTGGGCATAGCATTTTTGCATAGCGTGAAATGAAGGAGGCCGATCTGACGATCGGCCTTTTTTTACGACGAAGCCCGCTACCATGAATTTCCAAAATAAAATGAGTTTCTATTTTTCGGTTTATTTAAAAAACTCAGGTTGTTGTTAATAACACTCAAAAGACTGTCATCCATGACATCGCGTTTATCTAATCTGTGACCTCACACTCTGCTCTGACGAAAGGCCAGGCGCTCGCTGGAAGGTTTTATCAGCGGGTTCCACGAGATTTCAGAGCCTGCCTGAGTGTTTACGGTTTCCTGATGTTGGTTTTTCGCGTCACATTCCGATTGTAAAAATCAACGAAATCACTCAGTGTGCGGCCTGCAGTGCGCCATCCGGCGTGCGTCCCCCACTTTCGCAAGGTCGTCTGATGTACACCCGTCATTGTTCCGGTACTACTTCGCTTGATAAATCAATGCAATGAAAAGAGTATCGGGAAGACTGGCCGGTTTAAGTACCCTGCTGCCTTTGCTGCTGACCTCATGCGGCACGCTGTCTGAGATGCAGGTGGAGGAAAGTCCCCAGGCGGTGAAGCAGCTTGCCTGCACGAAAAATATCGACGGGATGGTCGATGGCATCGTTTCCCAGTACATCAAAAAGGAAAAGGCCAGCGGACTGGCGATAGGCATCATCCGCAATGACGGTACTTCCCGGACGTGGGGCTACGGTTATACCGATGCGGTCAAGGCTCACAAAATCGACGGAGAAACGTTGTTCGCGCTGGGTTCAATCAGTAAAGGCGTGACCGGTGAAGTCGTGGCGGGGCTGGTGGATAAAGGGCTGCTGAAATGGGACGATAAACTGTCTGATTTGTTGCCGAAAAACACCCCGCTGAGTGACGATGCGAAGAACATTACCTTGTTGCAACTGGCGACCCACACCTCGGGTTTACCGCGCCAAAACATGAACAAAGACATGTTGCAGAGCTTCCTTAAGTATCTCTACACCGGTGATAACTTCTATAACGAACTGGACAGCGATGCGGTATTGAACGATCTCTCCTCGTTTAAACGTCCGCAAACGCCGGAGCCTCAATATTCTAATCTGGGTTATGCGCTGCTCGGATACATACTGAAGTTAAAGACCGGCGAAGATATCCAGCAGCTGTCTTATGACTTTATTTTCAGATCGCTGAAAATGGGCAGTACCAGTTTTCACGGCCCGACATTGAAAGCGTATCCGTATCGCGCAATAGGCCATGCGGGCGATCAGCCGAAATTTATCCGCCGTGGCAAAGTAGTACCCGACTGGTATTTCACGAATAATATGGTCGCTGCGGCGAACTTATACAGTAACGTTGACGACTTGCTGAAATACCTCCGTGCGCATATTACAGATTCAGAACCAAGCGAGCTTAATTCGGCGATAAGAGTGTCTGAAAAGATTTATTTCGAGCGTAATATCGAAGCAGCCAATATCGCGTGGGTTACTGACCATAAAGATAATCAGGTGATCACTTATCAGGTTGGTTATATTGGCGGGTACTCAAGTTATATTGGTTTCGATAAAAAGCATAAGAATGCGGTCGTTGTCTTACAGAACTCTTTCAACTGGAGCAATTATATCGGCCATGACCTGTTGCTGAAAATGGCAATGGCGGACGACTATCGGGGAACCTGCCCATAAAGTCAGTCTGATGGCTGCGAAATATCCGAGCACGGTTTTCTGAAAAACTTACTCCATAAAAAAGGGCTCAACACGTGAGCCCTTTAAATTGATATTTCAAGTATATCTAACGTCTTTACATCAGAAGCTGACTTTCACCCCAAGCGTGGCGCTGGTGTCACGATAGCTTTCGCTGCCCATCTGCTGGCCGATATTGCCCCACAGATTGACCCGCTGGGTCAGTTGCCCGTCAACACCGGCGCGGACTTCGGCGATATTCTTGCTGCCGCGCTGTCCGATGCTGGCGCCGTTGAGTGTCGCTCCCGCGTTCTGGCTGTTGTTGATCCAGTTCGCTTCGAGATACGGCTGGAACACCGGCTGCTGTTTTTCGCTGTGCGTTTTCATCGAAGCGCGAACCCCGACGCGGGACTGTACATCGCCGTTGCCCTGCGTACTGACGCGGGTGCCGTTGTTCTCGGTCAGTGAATCCGCCTGGATGTTGCTCCAGATAACCTGCGCGTTAGGCTCAATGAAGTAGCTGTTTTTCTTGCTGTCTTCACCGAGTTTCCAGCTGTAACCGCCTTCCAGTGATGCACTCACGCCCTGTGATTTATAGCTTTCCTGCGGCAAACCGTCGCCTTTCACGCTGTTGTTAAACCAGCTGTATTGCGCCCAACTGTCCACGTAGGCGCCGGTCTGTGCTTCGGCGTTCTGATACCAGGTGCCGTACACGCCGAGGCTGTAGCCGTTGACCTGACCTTTCGAGCGGTAGCCGGTCACGTTGGAGTCGGTGGTGCTCTGTGCATTACCGTATCCGGCCAGCGCGCCGATATGCAGGCTGTCGGTACCGTCGAATGACCATTTGCCCAGATCACCGCCGAGTTGCAACACGTAGCGGTTGGTCTGCGTATCCAGCTGACCGCTGCTGTCTTTGCTGGTGTTGTGGCCGCCAACGTTACGCATCCACAGGCTGGTGGTTTTCTTCTCACCGGTGATCGCATCGGTATACAGCGTTTCGCCGCCACGGTCGTGCAGACGCAGGTTAAACATATTGCTCGCCGCCGACATGTTTGCCAGATAGCTGCCCGCTTCCGGACGGGTGATCATTTTCGTCGGCACAACAGGGCGTACCACAGGATCCACAGGTTTGGCCGGATTTACAGGATCCAAAGGAACTGTCGGATCCACAGGATCAATGGGACTCACCGGATCGACGGGCGCCACGTCGCTTATGAGATACCAGTTTTTCGCCTGTTCGCCGAGGCCGCGCATCAGGTGATAATCATACGCACCGGCCACGATACGGCCCTTCTGGATGAATTCGCCGTCGGAATTGCCGCCCACCGAAATCACTTCGATACCCTGTATGGTCTCTGCGCCGCTGCCACCGGCTTTGTTCATGACCACGTTGGTGTCACCGGCGGTGTTGCCGGTGACCTTAAGGGAATCATGCGCCGAGTTGTCGCCCGCCAGCACGCTGTTCATGACTAAGGTGCCGCCGCTGCTGGTGTAATCACCCTCGACGATGACGGTTTCGAAACTGTCATCAAAGTGGCTGAACATCACGGTGCTGTCGTTGAGGTTCAGCGCGCCGATGTTGGAATCACCGGTAACCGTCCACTGGCTGGCGTTGTTCAGGTTCAGCGTATGCAGGCCAGTGGATACGCCTTTCCATGCGGATGCATCGAGGGAAAGCGCGGTTTTGCTGTTCACATCGCGGTCGATGCTTACGTCTCCGCTCAGTATCGAACCGTTGGTGGCGTTAATGTTGATATAACCGACGGTGTCACCAGCGTCATTTGCCTGGCCGCCGACCAGCAGATTTTTGGCGCTCAGCGTTGAGCCATCTGCGGTCAGGTTGAACGAAGAGCCTGCGAGTACCGTCACTGCCGTGTTATCACTGGAAATCAGCGTGTTTTTTAAGGCGATTTGCTGCTCTCCGGTGCTCGCCAGTATGCCGGTGGCATTGCTGCCGTTCACCACGACGCGGGAATCTTCAAAGCTTGATGTTGTAAGACCTGTGCCATTACGGTTCCAGATCCCCGCTTCAGGCAGAGTGGTCAGTTCGCCGTTAGCGTTGTTCATTACAATATCGACGTTTTTGGCGTTCAGCTGAGAGTTAAAACGGGTCTCGACACCCCAACCGCCGACGTCGCTTTTGATGCTCACGTTATTGAGCGTGGCGGATTCACCGTCGCTCACCACGCCATAAGACGCGGGTGTATTAAGGGTGATCTGGCTATTGGTCAGGTTCATTATGCCCGTACCATAACTCCAGACTGCCGGGCCGTGGTATCCACCGGTTTTATTGATAATCAGGTTATTACCATCAAACTGGCTATCAGATACCCACACCGCGTTGCCGTTAGTTGTGATGTTGATGGAGTCGGCTTTCAGCGTACTGCCCGTTGTCGCCACCAGAGCGGCTGCACCACCGACATCTAACTGCCCGGTATTGTTAATGGTGATGTCCAAATTACTGACGTCAACGCTGGCACCCCCCGCAGCCTGAACACCGTAGGCTCCGCCGCCCGATGTCGTAATCGTACCGCCGTCAACCACCACCTGTGCGTCTGTCCCCGACGCCAGAATACCGCGTGCGCTGACGCCTGTAGTGGTGATCGCGACGTTATTCGCTGTCGTGGTACCGCTTTGGGCGAGGATCCCACTGGCACCGTAGCCAGCGGTGCTGATGGTCGCATTGCTGACATGGAGTGCGCCGTTGCCGGTCATCGCGCTCTGAATGCCATAACTGTTGGTGCCCTGCGTGTCGATGCTCAGGGTATCGATATTCAGCTGGGTATCTGCGCCCTGCATGAATATACCGCGGGCATTATTCCCCGTTGTGGTGATGGCGATGTTATTACCCGTCATGCTTCCCGCCTGAGCTAATATGCCCACGCCGGTGTCACCTGCAGTATTGATCGTGGCATTTTTGACATTGGCATCGGCGGCGGCACCGGTGTAACGAATGCCGTAGCCGCTAGCGCCGCTGGTGATTATCTCTAACCCATCGATATCCAGTGTCGAATCGGCCACCAAAATGCCGGTTGCGGTGCTGCTAATCTTCACGTCGGTGCCATTAAATACGCTGTTACCGAGCAGATTAATCCCATAAGTGCCCGCACCGACAGCCAGCATACGCAGGTTGTTGGCGTTGACGGTGGCGGCAGTGGCATAAAGCACGTGGGTATTCGTACCGAACGTGCCGAGTTGCACGTTATCCAGATTCAGCGTTGAGCCGCTCTGCACCAGTGCAGCATAAGCTGCGCTTCCGGTGGTGGACGCCTGATTATTGGTAAAGGTCAGGTCAGCATTGTTTGCGGCCCAGAGAGCATATTGCGAGTTGGCCGTCGTGGCGACCTGATAATCATCGTAAGTGGCCGAGGCATTGTTTACGGCCACCTGGCCGTTCGGTGCAGCTGTCGCCGTAAAGGACGTCAGCAGCACGGCGGTGGTAATCATGCCAACCTTAGTGCCGGAGCTGGATTTGGTTTTCCCGGTCGCCAGTTCAGAGGTGACCATAAAACAGCGCAGGGCGCTGTTCCAGATAACGCGATAGATTTTGTTCATGAGTGGGGTGTCTCTTCATCCGCTGAGTTTGTTGCCAGCGACTATATGCGATGAAGAAACCATCAACAGTCAGGCGCGTCCTTCATGGTTGTAGGACGCGTCCGAAGAGTGAAAAGTGCAGAAGTGAGAAGAGGATAAGTTACTGATGTACCGCGATATAACGTTCAAACTTTGCCGGTTTTAAGCGGCTGAGATCGACCAGCACTAACCCGTCGATACAGTGATTGAATTCCGGGTCGCTGCCGAAATCAATAAACTGCACGCCGCCGGTTTCGCAAAGTTCGGAATACTGCTTATACAACGCCGGAATGCTGCTCCCGAGATTGGCCAGCAGACGTTTCAGACGCTGTAAATCTTCCTGATAATCGTCACCACAAAACTGCGCTAACACGTCCGGCAGTGAAGCCGGATAGGGACGGCGGGAGGTGGCCAGCGGAAGAGCAGGGGCGAAATACAAGCGATAGAAGGCCACTAGCAAATCACGCGCGGGCAGCGGCATTCCGCCGGAAATCGACACCGGGCCAAACAGATAGCGGGTCTGCGGATACTTCGCCAGATAGGCACCGATGCCCAGCCACAGATAATCCAGCCCGCGTTTTCCCCAATACGCAGGCTGAATAAAGCTGCGCCCGAGCTCAATTCCCTGCGCCAGAATCGGATCCATCTGATGCCCGTACTGGAACAGGCTCTGGCTGTAAATACCGTTCAGGCCTTTGCTGGCGACCTGATCGGCAGTTGGAATAAACCGGTACGCGCCGACAATTTCCAGCGCCTGCGGATCCCACAATACCAAATGGAAATAATCGTCGTCGTACCCGTCGAGATCGCGACGACGGCCACTGCCTTCCCCGACGGCGCGAAAGGCAATTTCTCGCAGCCGCCCGAGTTCGCGTAGGATCGGCACGGTGTCTTCGCCGTGGCGGCGGTAGAGATAAATCATCTTACCGTCCGGCGTTTTGCCCAGCACTTCGCTGGCTTCCAGAGCATGTTTTAGCACCGCGCGGTCTTCGGCGCGGGCAATCGATGATTCAGTATGGAACAGACCCGGTTTGCCAGCGCCGAGACGATAAACGTGTTTACGAAAACGTGCAGCCAGATCGCCCACCAGCATTTGTCCGTCGTGCCAGCTGGAAAAAGGGATGCGCGCGCCGATTTTCAGCGTCAGGCTGTTGCCGCGCTGGCCGAACATCTCATGCACCAGCAGCAGCGTGCTGAGCGGGCGGTAAACCATTGAACTGAAATAAAATAACGCGCTGTTGCTGCCGCTGATATGCACCGGCACCACTGGCGCACGGGCTTTGGCAGCGAGGCGGATAAAACCGGTGTGCCATTTACCGTCGCGCACCCCTTTCGAGCTCAGGCGCGAGACTTCACCCGCCGGAAAGACAATCAGCACGCCCTGATTCTCCAGATGTTCCTGCATCTGCGTCACCTGATGACGCCGCGTGCGGTTGCCCATGTTATCCACCGGGATCATCAGGCTGCCGAGCGACGAAACCAGCGACAGCAGCTGATTGGCGACCACTTTCACGTCCGGGCGCACCGAGGCTACAGCATGCAGCAGCGCCAGGCCGTCGAGGGTACCAATCGGATGGTTCGCCACGACCACTACCGGGCCGTAGCTTGGGATCTGCTCGCGGTCGCGTTCGGTCAGTTCACAGCGAATGTTAAACTGCTCAAGCACCTGCTCGACCATATCGATCCCTTTCAGGTGCTGATATTGGTCGGCAAAGCGGTGAAATTCTTTCTCGCGGAACAGGGTTTTTAACAGACGGCGTTGCCAGGAAGGGGTTTTGTGCTGCGGGTCGAGATCCTGAAACAGGGTATCCATGCTGAACATAGGATGTCCTCCGGTTGAAGTAATCCGACCATAAGCAGCGCGTGTGACAGCGATGTGTCACTTTTGTGGCAGTAAGAGGAAGGCTGAATAAAACGGCGGTTCAATCTGTTGCGAAAATAGCCAAATACCCATAAAGTCAACGCTCCTGCGCGGTTTCTTATAACGGCTAAACCTTCTTTCGTGAGACGCTGATTTCCATGCCTGGTCCCGCTTCGCCCGAGATTTCTCCTGCCCCTTCCTCAAAGACCACACTGCGTATTCTTTCGATTCTGGTGTTTAATTTTGCCAACTATCTGACCATCGGTTTACCGCTGGCGATTTTGCCGGGTTACGTGCATGACCATCTTGGTTACAGCGCGTTCTGGGCAGGGCTGGTGATCAGTTTGCAATACTTCGCGACGCTGCTGAGTCGCCCGCACGCCGGGCGTTATGCCGATAAAGTCGGGCCAAAAAAAGTCGTCATGTTCGGGCTGAGCGGGTGCCTGCTCAGCGGCGTGTTTTACCTGCTGGCGCTGTGGTTTGATGCATCACCGGCAGCCAGTCTGGCGCTGCTGTGCGTCGGGCGTTTGCTGCTGGGCGCAGGGCAAAGTTTTGCCGGAACCGGCTCAACACTGTGGGGCATTGGTGTGGTCGGCTCCCTGCATATCGGCAAAGTGATTTCGTGGAGCGGGGTGGTGACTTACGGTGCGATGGCTATCGGTGCGCCGCTTGGCGTGTGGATTTTCAGCCTCGGCGGCCTGACGCTGCTTTCGGTGTGCATCATTGCGGTAGCGCTGACTGCGCTGCTGGCAGCATGGCGTAAAACGCCGGTCGCGGGGAAAGCCACGTCGCAGATCCCGTTTCGTCAGGTGCTCGGCAAAGTGTTGCCTTACGGGCTTGCGCTTGGCCTCGCGTCTACCGGTTTCGGCGTGATCGCCACCTTCATTACGCTGTTTTATGACGCCAAAGGCTGGTCGGGCGCGGCGTTTTCCCTGACCTTTTTCAGTGCGGCCTTTGTCGGTATGCGGCTGCTGTTCCCCAACTGTATCAACCGCTTCGGCGGACTGCGTGTCTCTCTGCTGTGCTTTGGTGTAGAAATCATCGGGCTGATTCTGGTGTTTTTCGCCCCGACGTCTGCGGTGGCAATGGGCGGCGCGTTTCTCACCGGTGCGGGCTTCTCACTGGTGTTTCCTGCGCTGGGCGTGGTGGCTGTCAAAAAATTGCCGCAGGAAAATCAGGGCAGTGCGCTGGCGACCTATTCGGCATTCCTGGATTTATCGCTGGGCGTGACCGGGCCTCTGGCGGGCATTCTGATGGCGCAGGCGGGGATTGATGCGATTTACCTGGGCTCGGCGTTGCTGGTCTTTATCGCCATGGCGCTGGTTCTGCGGTTGCTGTTAAGCCAGTCCCCGCAGAAAGCCAGCGCCTGTGTCAAAACCGATTAATACGAACGGATACGGCCCATATGCAGCGTGTCGACGTAATCGCCGTCACGCAGCGCATAGCACGGGCTGAGCCCTTCAACGCTGAAACCAAACTTCTTATACAGCGCGATCGCCCCCTCGTTATCGGCATACACCGTCAGCTCGACGCGTTTTATATGCAGCCATTTGTCGCACAGGTCCAGCGCGGCCGCGACAAGTTTGCTGCCCACGCCTCTTCCCTGAAAACCGGTATCTACGCCGATGCCAAACGTGGCTACGTGGCGGCGTCGCCAGGGCTCTTCGACCATCAGCGTCAGATTGCCCACCAGTTTGCCGTCGATACAGGCCACCAGCGCGAAGCGGTTCGGTGACGGATTAGCCAGACGGCCTTCCCATAGGGCGGCAGGCGGATACGGAAGCTGGAGAGTGTCGCTGTACACGGGAACCTGAGCGTAGAGGTGTTGAAGCGCTTCTGCGTCCGTGGTTTCTGCGTGGCGGATAACGATTTCGCTCATAGCGACACTCCTTTTATTGTGGTTACTGTTTGAATATCCTCTAGATTTATCAGGAATTGAAAAAGTGTCAATCCTGCGTGTGATTAAAAATAATGCTTTACAAGTGCGAATGATAATGATTATTATTGCCATGCGTTCCGGGGATGGCCTCACACCAAGGTCAAACGGGTCCCCATGAATGCACGACATTGCTCACATTGCTTCCAGTATTATTTAGCCAGCCGGGTGCTGGCTTTTTTTTTGCCCTTTTCCCCTCATATCTCGTGCCGGTAGTGCGTTGGCTGCACGCGTTTACCCCGTTCACAGAGTAATCTATGCGCCCGAGGGCTCTCTCGCTTGCCGCCTTCTCCCAACACGAACTATTTTGGGAAAAACCTCTCCTGTTAACGCTTAAATCTCCAACAATTCCTTTGAATTTAGCCATCTGCATTTGTTCATATTTTTTGAACAGAGGAGTGAGATTTTTACGCTTTCTTATTCCCGGCCGTTGACTAGACTAGAGAAAACATTGAGGAGAGTTGAACATGATCTACTTACGCAAAGCACAAGAACGCGGTCACGCAAGTCACGGCTGGCTGGAAAGCTGGCACACATTTTCTTTCGCCGATTACTATGATGCGAACTTCATGGGCTTCTCCGCACTGCGGGTTATCAATGAAGACTTCATCGACGAAGGACAAGGGTTTGGTAAACACCCGCACAAAGACATGGAAATCCTGACCTACGTGCTCGAAGGCACCGTGGAACATCAGGACAGCATGGGCAACAAAGAGCAAATTCAGGCGGGTGAATTCCAGATAATGAGTGCTGGTACCGGCGTGACTCACTCCGAGTACAACGGTAATAAAGACCGTAAATTGCATCTGTATCAGATCTGGATCATTCCTGACAAAAAAGGTCTGGAACCGCGTTACGAACAGCGTATGTTCGACGCGCCACAAGGCCGTCAGCTGGTGCTTTCGCCGGATGCCCGCGAAGGTTCGCTGAAAGTGTTCCAGGATATGGAACTGTCACGCTGGGCGCTGAAAAAAGACGAACAGTCTGTGTATCAGATTCAGGCAGAACGTCGCGTTTGGATCCAGGTGGTGAAAGGCACCGTGTCGATTAACGGCCAGAAAGCCGGACCAAGCGATGCGCTGGCGATTTGGGATGAAACGGCGCTGTCCGTGCATGCCGATGAAGACAGTGAAATCCTGCTGTTCGATCTGCCACCGGTCTGAAAATAGTGTCCAATCAAAAGGCGACTCCGGTCGCCTTTTTTACGTCTGCTCTCTGACGCTGGCCGTCCGGCATAGTCCTTTATCCCAGGACGTGCTGATAATTTATTCAACTTCGTGATGCTTTTCACAGCCTGATGCGAACCAGTCCCGATTTTATGAGCACGCTCTCATTCCGCTCTTTCACCCATGGAAACCGGTTTCCAAAGAGACTCAAATACCCTCAGCAAGAGAAAACGGGCAGAACATCCATCATCTGGGAGAAAAGCAAAATGAAAAGAATCATGCTTTGTTGTTCGGCGGGTATGTCGACCAGTTTGTTAGTTCGCAAAATGAAAGAGGTCGCGGCTGAACGCGGTGAGGAAGTGCAGATCGAAGCATTCGGTGCCAGCGAGTTTGACGAGAAATTCCGTGATTATCAGGTGGTGCTGCTCGGGCCGCAGGTACGTTACATGCAGGCCGACTTATCCGCCAGAGCGGCTGAATTCAATATTCCGGTCGAAACCATCAACATGATGGATTACGGCATGCAGCGCGGTGATAACGTGCTGGACTTCGCTTACGGGCTGATTGCACAGGAAGGAAGCCGCGTATGAGTGGTCTCTATCAGGCGATGGTCAACGTCATCGAAAAGCACATCACGCCGCTGGCCGGAAGCGTCGGCCAGCAACGGCACGTGATTGCTATCCGCGACGGCTTTATCGCCGCGCTGCCGTTTATGATCATCGGCTCGTTCATGCTGGTGTTCATCTTCCCGCCTTTTTCGCCCGATACCACCAACAGCTTCGCGCGCGGCTGGTTAGATCTGTCGCTGAAATACCGCGAACAGCTGATGCTGCCGTGGTATCTGAGCATGGGCGTGATGACGTTTTTCATCTCGGTCGGCATCGGTGCGAGTCTCGGTAAGCATTATAAACTCGACCCGATCATGACCGGTTTGCTGGCGTTTATGGCCTTCCTGCTGGTCGCTGCGCCGTATCATGACAAACAAATCTCCACCCAGTATTTCTCCGGCGAAGGCATTTTCACTGCCATCCTGACCGCCATTTATGCCGCCGAAGTGTATGCGCTGCTCAAACGCCGCAACATCACTATTCGCCTGCCGAAAGAAGTCCCGACCGGCGTGGCGCGCTCCTTTGAAATTCTGATCCCGGTTATCGTGATTGTCGCTACGCTGCATCCGCTGAACCTGTTTATTCAGTCCACCACCGGCATGATCATTCCTGAAGCCATCATGCATCTGCTGGCGCCGCTGGTATCCGCGTCGGATTCCCTGCCTGCGATTTTGATCTCGGTATTTATCTGTCAGGTTCTGTGGTTCGCCGGGATCCACGGCGCGCTGATTGTCACCGGCATCATGAACCCGTTCTGGATGACCAATCTGGCGCTCAACCAGACCGCGTTACAGGCTGGCGCACCGCTGCCGCACATTTATTTGCAAGGTTTCTGGGATCATTATCTGCTGATTGGTGGCGTCGGCTCGACCCTGCCGCTGGCGATTTTACTGCTGTGCAGCAAGGCCGTGCATCTGCGCACCATTGGCAAAATGGGCGTGGTGCCGAGCTTCTTTAACATCAACGAACCGATTCTGTTCGGTACGCCGATTATCATGAATCCGGTGTTTTTCCTGCCCTTCACACTGGTACCGATGCTCAACGCCGTCTTCGCCTATACCGCCACCAAACTTGGCTTGGTCGCGCAGGTGGTGTCGCTCACGCCCTGGACGACGCCTGCGCCAATTGGTGCGTCATGGGCCGCAAATTGGGCGTTCAGCCCGGTAATTATGTGTCTTTTCTGTATGGTGTTATCGGCAGTAATGTATTACCCGTTCCTGAAAGCCTACGAACGTACGTTGCTGAAACAGGAAGCGGAAAAGGCTACTACACAAACGGCGGGTAACGCCGTGCCAGCAAACAGCTAAAAGCTAACGGACAGCGAGGATGACGATGAAATATCAATTTCCAAAAGAATTCTGGTGGGGCAGTGCCAGCTCTGCGCCGCAAACTGAAGGGGAAACCCTCAGCCACGGCAAAAGCGCCACGGTCTGGGATCACTGGTATTCGCAGCAACCGACGCGTTTTCATGGCGATGTCGGGCCGCAGGACACATCGACGTTTTATAAAAACTGGCGCGAGGATATCGCGCTGCTGAAGCAGCTGAACCACAACACATTCCGCACCTCGATTTCGTGGGCGCGCCTGATCCCCAACGGGCGCGGTGAGGTGAACCCAGAAGCGGTCACCTTCTACAATCAGGTGATCGATGAAATGCTGGCGCAGGGCGTGCAGCCGTTCATCAACCTGTTCCATTTCGACATGCCGATGGCGATGCAGGAAATCGGTGGCTGGGAAAACCGCGAGGTGGTCCATGCCTATGAGAAATATGCCGATACCTGCTTCGAACTGTTCGGCGACCGCGTGAAACACTGGTTTACCTTCAACGAGCCGGTTGTGCCGGTGGAAGGCGGCTACCTGTATGATTTCCATTATCCGAATGTGGTGGATTTCAAACGTGCAGCGACCGTGGCTTATCACACGATGCTGGCACATGCGCTGGCGGTGAAAGCTTATCGGGTCCGTCAGCAGGGCGGCGAAATCGGTATTATCCTTAACCTGACGCCGTCTTATCCGCGCTCACAGAACCCGGCGGATCTCAAAGCCGCGAACATTGCCGATCTGATGTTTAACCGCAGCTTCCTCGATCCGGCGCTGCGCGGTGAATATCCGCAAGAACTGGTAGAGTTGCTGAAAAAGCACGATCAGCTTCCGGCCTGTCAGGATGGCGATAAAGCGTTGCTGCAACAGGGCGTGGTGGATTTGCTCGGCATCAACTATTACCAGCCACGCCGCATTCAGTGCCGCGACAGTATGGTGAATCCGGAAAGCCCGTTCATGCCGGAATGGTTCTTTGACAACTACGTCATGCCGGGGCGTAAGATGAACCCGCACCGTGGCTGGGAAATCTACGAGCAGGGCATCTACGATATTCTGACCAACCTGCGTGAAAACTACGGTAATCCGCGCTGTTTTATTTCTGAAAACGGCATGGGCGTGGAACATGAGCTGCGTTTTGAGAAGGACGGGCGGATCGATGATGATTACCGCATTGAGTTCGTCAGCGGGCATCTCAAATGGCTGCATCGCGCGTTGCAGGAAGGCAGTGGCTGTCTCGGATATCATATGTGGACGTTTATCGATTGCTGGTCATGGATGAATGCGTACAAAAACCGCTATGGCTTTGTGCAGCTGGATCTCGACACGCAAAAACGCACGGTGAAAAAAAGCGGCGAATGGTTCGCGAAGGTCGCCGCCGAACACGGCTTCGACTAACAGATAACGCGGTTAAACAAGGAACGACATGGCAAACATTAACGACGTTTCGCGGCTGGCTAACGTGTCGAAAGCGACGGTTTCCCGTGTCCTGAGTGGCAGCCGCGGAGTAAAAGAGGAGAGCCGCCTGGCGGTGATGCAGGCGGTGGAAGCGCTGCAATACAAACCGAGCATGATCGCGCAGTCGTTGTCGACGCAGTCTACCGGCTGCATCGGCGTGATTTGCGCGGCGGAAAACATCAATCAGAGCACCGGCTACCTGCATGCGCTGGAAAAAGAACTGCGACTCAATCAGAAGTATTTACTGCTCAGATTCGCCACCGACGCCGCCAGCCTCTCGCATTCCGTGGATGAGATCGGGCGTGGTTTGTGTGACGCGATGATTGTGATCGGCGCGCGCTTTGCCCTTCCGGCGCTGCCTGACAACGTCATCACTATTGACTGCCTGGATGCGGACTCCGGGCGCAGCATTCATTTTGACCGCAGCTTCGCCACCGAAACCGCCTGTCAGTACGTGCTACAGCAGGGGCGCAGGCAGATCGCGCTGATCAATTTTGAAAACAGCGATGCGGCGGGGCAAATCCTTCAGGGTTATCATCTGGCGCTGGAGAAGTTTTTACTGCCTTACGACCGGCGGCTGGTGCACAGTGGCGATCAGGCACTGACGCAACTGCTGGCGCAAAATGTGCCGTTTAACGCGCTGCTGGTGCCGGACGATGCCACCGCGCAGGACGCACTGCGTCAGCTCGCGCAGCTTGGGCGTAACGTGCCGCAGGCGGTGATGGTCTTCAGTCTCGACAGCACGCTGCCGCCGGGCGCGTCTGCAATCCCGGCGATCGCCTGGCCGCTGGAAACGCTGGCGCAACGGGCGATGGCGTTACTGGCCGGACAGTTCTCAGCGAACACCGGCGAACCGGTTCGCGGCCAGCTCAGTTTACCGGCCTGATCCACCTCGCATGTCGCGCAGCAACGGATACCCGCCTGCGCGAATGTTTGCTAACATAACCTTCTGATCCCTCACTCTTTCACCGGCCGCATCTCATTGACTGTCATGAAGAAAAAAAGACCCGTACTCCAGGATGTTGCCGATAAAGTGGGCGTCACCAAAATGACGGTCAGCCGTTATTTGCGCAATCCCGAACAGGTTTCCGGCGCGTTGCAGGAAAAGATTTCGGCGGCGCTCGATGAGCTGGGATACATCCCTAACCGCGCCCCGGATATTCTCTCCAACGCCAAAAGCCGCGCCATCGGCGTCTTGTTGCCCTCGCTGACCAACCAGGTGTTCGCCGAAGTGCTGCGCGGCATTGAAAGCGTCACTGATATTCATGGCTACCAGACCATG
The DNA here is from genome assembly GCF_003263515.1 of Rahnella inusitata. Lineage (GTDB taxonomy): Bacteria > Pseudomonadota > Gammaproteobacteria > Enterobacterales > Enterobacteriaceae > Rahnella > Rahnella inusitata. The sequence goes on from NZ_JYDE01000019.1 coordinate 106,712, forward strand.
CTGGCGCACTACGGCTACAGTCAGGAACGCGAAGAACAGCGGCTGACGTCGCTGCTTTCCTACAATATCGACGGGCTGATTTTATCCGAACGCCATCACACCGCGCGTACGCTGAAAATGATCGAAGTTGCCGGTATTCCGGTGGTGGAGATGATGGACTGCGTCTCGCCGTGCGTCGATCTCGCGGTCGGGTTCAATAACTTTGAAGCCGCACGGCAGATGACCCAGCAGATCATCGCGCGCGGGCATCGTCACGTGGTCTATTTCGGCGCACGTCAGGATGAACGTACGATCATCAAACAGCAGGGCTACGAGCAGGCGATGCGCGAATCCGGTCTTGAGCCGTACAGCGTGATGACCAGCCGTTCCTCAAGCTACAGCGCGGGCGCGGAATTATTGCGTCAGGCGCAAAAAGACTGGCCGCAAATCGACAGTATTTTCTGCACCAACGACGACCTTGCGGCAGGCGCATTCTTTGAGTGCCAGCGTCAGGGGCTGCGTATTCCGTCACAAATGGCAATCGCCGGTTTCCACGGCCACAACATGGGACAGGCGATGGAGCCGCCGCTCGCCAGCGTCCTGACGCCGCGAGAAAGAATGGGGCAGATTTCCGCCGAACGCCTGCTGGCCAGACTGCGCGGCGAAAACGTCGTCCCGCGCATGGTGGATGTCGGGTTTACGATTTCGGCGGGCGGCAGTATTTGAGTTTAAAAGCAGATAAAAAAAATCCCCGACACAATGGCCGGGGATTGTAGATTCGCACACGGGCAAACTACGATGCCAGTGACAAATGTCTTTTCTGCTGTTTATGCGTTTGCAGCCACTCGGCGACGCGCTGTTGCTGCGCTTTATCGAGCCACATGCCGAGTTTAGTACGGCGCCAGATCGCATCATCGAGTTCGCTTACCCACTCTTTTTCCACCAGATACCGCAGCTCCGCCTCGTAGAATCCGTGACCGAAATCTTCGCCCAGCGATTCAATGCTGGTGGCATCTGACAGGAACAGCTCCGTCTGGCTGCCGTAGGTGCGGGCATAACGGCGTGCCAGCGATTCCGGCAACCATTTGAAACGGCTGCGCAGATTGGCGCTGTAAGTATCGCGATCGCCATTCAGTTTCCCGCCAGGCAGGACGGCTGTTTTGGTCCACGCCGGACCGGCTTTCGGATAATATTTACCGAGTTTTTCCAGCGCATGTTCCGCCAGTTTACGGTAGGTCGTCAGTTTGCCGCCGAACACGGAAAGCAGCGGTGCTTTACCGTCCAGATCGTGAACGTCGAGCGTGTAATCGCGGGTGACCGCCTGCGGTGAATCAGACTCGTCATCGCACAGCGGACGTACGCCGGAGTATGTCCAGACGATGTCTTCGGTGGTCAGCTGTTTCTTAAAGTGATCGTTATACACTTTCAGCAGATAGCCGATCTCTTTATCGTCGATCTTCACGTCTTTCGGGTCGCCGTGATATTCCACGTCGGTGGTGCCGATAATTGAGAACTCATCCAGCCATGGGATCACAAACACAATACGGTGGTCTTCGTTTTGCAGAATGTACGCCTGCGGCTGATTGTGCGCGCGTGGCACCACAATGTGACTGCCTTTGATCAGACGAATGCCGTACGGCGATTTCAGCTTCAGGCCGTCGTCGAAGAAATGTTTTACCCATGGCCCGGTGGCGTTCACCAGACCTTTGGCACGCCAGGTGAAGGTTTTGCCGGTGTCGATATCTTCGGCTTCCACCATCCACAAACCGTCTTCACGCCATGCACGGGTTACGCGGGTGCGGGTACGAACTTCGCCGCCGCGTTCTTCCACTTCCTGCGCGTTAACGACAACTAACCGCGCATCGTCAACCCAGCAGTCTGAGTATTCAAAGCCTTTGGTCAGCTCAGGTTTGAGCACCGACTCGCTGCCGAATTTCAGGCCTTTACTGGCCGGCAGGCTGGTGCGTTTACCCAGATGGTCATACAGGAACAGGCCGGCGCGGATCATCCAGGCCGGGCGCAGGTGCGGCTGATGCGGTAAACGGAAACGCATCGGGAAGGCAATGTGCGGTGCCATTTTCAGCAGTACTTCACGTTCAGCCAGCGCTTCGCTGACCAGACGGAATTCGTAATGTTCCAGGTAGCGCAGGCCACCGTGAATCAATTTAGAACTGGCCGAAGAGGTCGCGCAGGCCAAGTCTTGCGCTTCAAGCAGCAGTACAGACAGCCCGCGGCCAGCTGCATCTGTTGCGATGCCGGTACCGTTAATACCGCCACCAATTACGATCAAGTCTTTGGTTTCCACGTCATCTTCCTCCAGATGTTCGCAATAGCTCTTTTATGTTCGTTTTCGCTCACGATTGTAATCGAGAATCGACAAACAAGCCAAGCGTTAACCAAATAAAAACAATTATGCGTGATGAAGGTAACATTTTTGTGTCGGTTTCGCGCAAAATGAGGAGAAGGGAAAGAAACCGAACGCGGTCGTGCGTGGAATTTTTCGAAATTGTTCGTTTAGGGCAGGGGATGGGGAAGAAGAAAAAGCAGGAGCGCCAGCGCGACGCTCCACAGGGGCAGGTAAATCAGCAGAGTTCGAGCTGGACGTCGTACTTGTCAATGATTTGCTTCACGCTGTCCGGCGGCTGTTTGTCGGTAAACAGATAGTGGATCAAATCCATTTTACCCAGGTTCACCATCGCGTTACGCCCGAACTTGGAGTGGTCAGTCACCAGCATCACGCAGCGTGAGTTTTCGATAATCGCGCGCTTGGTTCGTGCTTCGTGATAATCGAATTCGAGCAGTGAGCCGTCCATATCAATGCCGCTGATGCCGAGAATGCCGTAATCGAGGCGGAACTGAGAGATGAAGTCGAGCGTCGCTTCGCCCATGATGCCGCCGTCGCGGGCGCGCACTTCGCCTCCGGCGAGGAACAGACGGCAGTCATCTTTCGCGCTGTAGAGCGTCGCCACGTTGAGGTTGTTGGTGACGATGCGCAGATCTTTATGATTGAGCAGTGCGTGCGCCACGGCTTCCGGCGTAGTGCCGATATCGATAAACAGCGTCGAACCGTCGGGGATCTGGCTGGCGACGCGTTCGGCGATGCGCGCTTTCGCTTCCGACCACATCACTTTACGGTCGTTATACGCGGCGTTCACCGAACTCGACGGCAGTGCCGCGCCGCCGTGATGACGATGGATTTTGTTCTGTTCAGCCAGATCGTTCAGATCACGGCGAATAGTTTGCGGGCTGACGGCGAAGTGCTCGACCAGCTCTTCGGTGCTGACATATCCCTGCTGGCGGACTAAATCGATAATCGCATCATGGCGTTGTGTTTGTTTCACCCGAATCCCCTACTTGCTTTTTTTGCGCGGTGCGCGCGTATCAACAAATGCCATCACCAGGCCAAGACCCAGACCAAACGCGTGTGCAGCATTGGACACGGCAGCGCCGCCCGTAGCATACCCGATAAACATAAAAATCAGCGAAATCACCAGCAGCCCGCCGGGCACATACAACTTGCTTTCCGGTTTCAGCTGGCCGGTCAGCCAGGCGTAACCCATCAGCGCGTACACCACGCCGGAGAGACCGCCGAACCAGGCGCCGCTGACCATCGACTGGCCCCATCCGCTGATCAGAGCTGAAACGATCGTGACCGTAAACAGCTTGCCGCTGCCCAGATGCATCTCAATCTGGCTGGCCAGATACCACCACCACGCCAGATTAATCAGCAGCGCGATAAAGGAGAAATTCATCAGCGCCGGGGTAAACCAGCGCCAGACCTGGAAAACGCGTGAACTGTCCGGCCATGCCAGCCAGCTCATCACCAAAGCATCACCGACCAGCTGTTGCAGGATAAACACCGCCAGGCTGAGCACAATCATGCCAATAGTCAGCGGCCCGGCGCGGCTGCGCAGGCTTTTGAGGAATGGCGTGTGCGACATCTTTAAATGCGGCTGCGCCTTGCCGGTTTTCCAGCTGGCTTCCTGATAGCGCGGATGCAGCGGATCACGGACAAACAGTGCAACCTGTTTTTCGGCTTCTTCCAGACGGGATTCGTCATCCAGCCAGATCTGTACTTCCTGACTTTCGTGTTTCATCGTCAGCGTAAATCCCTGCGTTGCCATGTAATCGACAAACGCCTGAGCGAGACGAGGGTTGTTCAGGTTAAGAATGCGCACCATAGCGTTAATCGATTTCCCTAATGGTTTGATTTGTTGCCGTCATTTTAGGGCAATACCTTATCTGCCAGCGTACGGGAAGTCGATTATAACGTCAGTCAGTAAAAGGAGGGGAATTTACAAATGCTGTGAAGCCAGCGGAAAAGAAAAAAATAACGCGGGTGTGAGATGGATCGGGATTTGATGCAACATCGCGGTTGAACGATGTTGCAATCATTAACCTTACAGGCCTTCCAGTGCCTGTTCCAGATCGGCGATCAGGTCGTCGGTGTCTTCGATACCGATACTGATGCGAACCAGTCCGTCGGTGATACCGCTTTGACGGCGGATTTCCGGTGCGACGGCGCTGTGGGTGGTGGATGCCGGGTGGCAGGCCAGCGAATCCGTATCACCAAGAGACACGGCCTGCGTGATGATGCTCAGCTTATCGAGGAACGTCCGTGCGGCGTTCAGCCCGCCTTTCAGTTCGATGGCCATAATCCCGCCGAACAGTTTCATCTGTTGCGAGGCCACCGCATGGCCCGGATGCTGTTTCAGTCCCGGATAAAAGACAGTGTCGACCGCACTGTGTCCGTCGAGGAATTCCGCCACGGCCTGCGCGCTCAGTGAACTGGCTTCGACGCGCAGCGGCAGCGTTTTCAATCCACGGATCAGCAAACTGGCTTCAAACGGGCTGAGGCAACCACCGAACTGTTTCAGGCTCAGGGTGCGGATTGGCGTAATCAGCGCCGCTGCACCGGCGACCACGCCACCGGTCGCATCGCCGTGACCGCTGATGTACTTGGTCGCCGAGTGCAGAACGATATCAATACCCAGCTCGAGCGGGCGCGTCAGGTACGGTGTCGCAAAAGTGTTGTCGGCGACGCTCACTGCCCCTGCGGCTTTCGACAGACGGGCGATTTGCGCCAGATCCGCGATATCCAGCCCCGGATTTGCCGGTGTCTCGACCAGCACCACTTTAGTGTTTTTGGTGAATGCGGCTTCCAGTTCGGCGACGTTCGCGACATGAACCGGTTTGATACCGTAACGCGGCAGAAGATTACGCACCACGCCTTCGGTACCGCCGTACAGCGTACCGATATGAATGATTTCATCGCCCGGCACCAGCAGGGCAAACAAGGTGGCACTGATCGCCGCCATGCCGCTGGCACAGGCCACGGCGGTTTCAGCGCCTTCCAGTGCCGCAAGTTTCTGCTCGAAAACGGTCACCGTCGGATTGGCGAAGCGGCTGTACATGTAGCCCGGCTCTTCACCGCTGAAACGGCGCGCGCCGCTGTCAAAATCGGGGTAAGAAAATGCAGAAGACGCCGTGATTGGCGTCGCGATGGCGCCCGTTTGGGCATCGGGCTGCTGGCCGCCATGAACGGCGAGGGTACGCATCCCTAAAGAACGTGAAGTGTTCAGATGTTTCATCTTGAAATCCTGTCGTTGGTAGAAGGAAATTATATCAAGACTGAAGATGTGTAGCTTTTTCCGCTTAAGAACATTTTAGGCGCAGACCGATCGGGCTGGTTATAAAGGAAAGTGCGTCTGCGCCGGTTAAAACAACGGAAAATCAGGCTTCGATATCCTGAGGGAAGGTTTTTGACCAGGCTTCAAAACCGCCGTCAACGCTGTAGACGGATTCGAAACCCTGACCGATGAGAAACTGCGCCGCACCGCGGCTGCTGATGCCGTGGTAGCACATCACCAGGACCGGTTTTTTGGCGTCGGCCTGATCCATAAAGGCACGCATGCTGTCATTGCTCAGGTGGAATGCGCCGGGTGCATGACCTGCGCCGAATGTCTGCGGATCACGGATATCGACCATCACTGCTTCGCCTGATGTCAGACGGGTGTGCGCTTGTTCCACGCTGATTGCTTCAAATTGTTCCATTTGGCCGGGCCTCATTCGTCAGTTATCCGCGCATTCTACCTAACTATTCGCCGATCAAGACCAGACAAACTGCGCGGGTATCCGTTAAACCAGCACCACTTTCACGCCTTTCTCGCGCAACTGCCCGATGATTTCAGCGCTGGCTTCTTTGCCGGTGATCAGCACGTCGATCTGTTCGGTGCGGCTGAACAACATGCCGGCACGCTGGCCGACTTTGCTGCTATCGACCAGCACCGCCAGATTCCCGACATAATTCAGCATCTTCTGCTCGGCCATCGCCGTCAGCATGTCGGTTTTATAGAGGCCATCTGGCGTCAGCCCCGCGCCGCTGGTGAACATCCAGTGGCCAGCATACAGGCTGGCGTCGCCGTCCTGCGGGGCGAGGGTGATCGACTGACTTTTATTGTACTGCCCACCCATGATGACCACGCTGTCGTGCTCCTGCTCAATCAGATAATTGGCCAGTGGCAGATAGTTGGTGATTACCTGAATGTCTTTCCCGCACATTTCGCGCCCGAGCAGAAACGCCGTCGAACCGCAGTTAATCACCACGCTTTCGCCCGGCTGGCACAGTTCAGCTGCCGCTTTGGCGATACGCATTTTTTCATTGAGATTGTGGGTCTGGTGGATATTCAGCGGTGTCCAGTTCTGACGCGGCTGATTGACGGCTTCGGCACCGTTACGCACTTTGCGTAATTTGCCTAATTCATTGAGTTTTGTGATGTCACGACGCGCTGTCGCCGGAGAAATATCAAAGTGATCAATCACATCAGCGACAGAAATCTGGCCCTGACGCTGCAAAAGATCAAGGATGGCATTGTGGCGTTGTGGCTCAGTCATGGTGGCTCCGCGAGTAAATCGAATCAGAATGATTACCGCGTGATTATAAACGAGCAGTAATGGCAATAACATTGTTTATGATGAGGCGGAGTGAATCCCCTCCGCCTGATCGCACAACGTTTTAGAGGAATGATTTAAAGGGTAAATCGGTGTCTGTGGTGAAGCAATCCTCGAACCCGCGCGGATAGTGATATTCGAAATTGTCTTTGTCATTCGGGTAGGTGAATTTGCCGCCGACCTGCCAGATAAACGGCTTAAAACCGTATTTCAGGCGGTCTTTCTTCATCTCCCACAGTACGCGGATTTCCTGCGGATCGGCCTGGAAATTCGACCAGATATCGTGATGGAACGGGATCACTACTTTGGTGTTCAGCGATTCCGCCATGCGCAGCATATCGACACTGGTCATTTTATCGGTCACGCCGCGCGGATTTTCGCCGTAGGAGCCGAGCGCCACGTCTATCTGATATTCATTACCGTGTTTGGCGTAATAGTTGGAATAGTGCGAATCGCCGCTGTGATACAGGTTCCCGCCCGGCGTTTTGAACAGGTAGTTCACCGCCCGCTGATCCATCATGTCCGGCAGAACGCCTGCGGCTTTTTGGTCGGCGGGCAGGGTGATGAGTACCGTGCGATCGAAAGAATCCAGCGCATGAATTTCCACATCTTTGATACGCACGACTTTCCCCGGCGTCATCACGATGCATCGCTCAGCGGGCACGCCCCAGCTCATCCACAGATCCACGCACGTTTGCGGGCCGATGAACGGCACGTCGGAGGCGCAGTTCTGCATGACGGCGGCGGCGACGTTAACGTCAATGTGATCGTTGTGATCGTGCGTGGATAACACGGCGTCGATCTCGCGGATCGCAAAGGGATCAAGTACGAATGGCGTGGTGCGCAGGTTGGGTTGCAGCTTCTTCACACCGGCCATGCGTTGCATCTGGTGGCCGGTTTTCATCAGCGGGCTGCTGTGATTTTGCTTGCCGACGCCGCACCACAAATCCACGCAAATGTTCGCGCCGCCTTCGGATTTCAGCCAAATCCCTGTACAGCCCAGCCACCACATGGCAAAGGTGCCCGGCGCGACCTTTTCCTGCTCAATTTCTTCGTTTAACCAGGTGCCCCATTCCGGGAAAGTGCTCAGGATCCAGGATTCGCGGCTGATCGTTTCTACTTTGCTCATGGTGTTCCCTCATCGTCATATCAGTGTGATGTAAGTGTCACAATAAATCATTTGATGATTATATGTGATTTGTTTGTGCGGAAGTTATCACCGAAATATCGTCATGACAATGACTTTGAACGAAGATTTACTGATCGGGATGACAACGGATTCTTAAAAGATAATGCGCATGAAGAACGTTTTTATAGAAGCCAGTTTCAGTTAATAAGCTGAAATATAAATAAAAAGAGGATTTATGGCTTTTGGGTGAACATTTCCGACATGACGATAACTTGCGAGACTGCTCACAAATAATCATTGTGAATCTTTACCTGATTCGATGTGAGCATTAGGGTGCATCTGTCCCTCACTTTTCAGCGCAACGTTAGCGCCAAAAAGATTAAACAAGGTCAGACGGAGAGTTTTATGGAAATGCTCTACACACTCTTTACCGTATTTTTTAATCAGGTAATGACCAACGCACCGCTGCTGCTGGGTATTGTGACCATGCTCGGTTACATCCTGCTCAGAAAGAGCGCGACGGTAGTTATCAAAGGCACCATCAAAACCATTATCGGCTTTATGTTATTGCAGGCCGGGTCCGGCATTCTGACCGGCACGTTTAAACCGGTGGTGGCCAAGCTGTCGGAGGTTTACGGCATCAACGGGGCGATTTCTGACACCTACGCCTCCATGATGGCGACGGTCGAACGCATGGGCGATGCCTACAGTTGGGTGGGTTACGCGGTGCTGATTGCCCTCGGACTGAACATTCTGATGGTGGTTTTCCGCCGCATTACCGGCATTCGCACCATCATGCTCACCGGCCATATCATGTTCCAACAGGCCGGGCTGATTGCGGTCTTCTTCTTCATCATGGGCTACCCGATGTGGACCACCATCTGGTGCACGGCGATCCTGGTGTCGCTGTACTGGGGCATCACGTCCAACATGATGTACAAACCGACGCAGTCGGTGACCGAAAACAGCGGTTTTTCCATCGGCCACCAGCAGCAGTTTGCCTCCTGGATCGCCTATAAAATCGCACCGTATCTCGGCAAGAAAGAAGACAGCGTCGAAGACCTCAAACTGCCGGGCTGGCTGAATATTTTCCACGACAACATCGTCTCCACCGCCATTGTGATGACCGTGTTTTTCGGCATCATTCTCTGCTCGTTTGGCCTGGATACGCTGCAACATATGGCCGGTAAAACCCACTGGACAATCTACATCCTGCAAACCGGTCTGATGTTTGCCGTGGCGATTTTCATCATCATTCAGGGTGTGCGCATGTTTGTCGCCGAACTGACCGAAGCCTTTAACGGCATCTCTCAACGCTTAATTCCCGGTGCCGTTCTGGCGATCGACTGCGCAGCGATATACAGCTTCGCGCCAAACGCCGTGGTCTGGGGCTTTATGTGGGGCACCATCGGCCAGCTGATTGCCGTGGCCATCCTGTTCGGTCTCGGTTCTTCCATCATGATCATCCCCGGCTTTATCCCGATGTTCTTCTCTAACGCCACCATCGGCGTGTTTGCCAACCACTTCGGCGGCTGGCGCGCTGCGCTGAAAATCTGTCTGGTGATGGGGATGATCGAAATCTTTGGCTGCGTCTGGGCTATCAAACTCACCGGCCTCAGCGCCTGGATGGGGATGGCCGACTGGTCGATTCTCGCACCGCCAATGATGCAGGGCTTCTTCAGCCTCGGCATGGCCTTTATGGGCGTCATCGCGGTGATTGCATTGATGTACATGTTCTTTGCGGGCCGCACGTTGCGCGCCGAAGAAGACGCTGAAAAACAAGCGCTGAATCAATCCACTTCTCACTAATCAACGAGGTTCCCATGACAGTACGAATTCTGGCGGTATGCGGTTGCGGGCAAGGCAGTTCAATGATCATGAAGATGAAAATCGGCCAGTTCCTGACGCAGGAAGGTGTGGCTCACACCATGAACAGCTGCGCGGTGGGCGAGTACAAATCAGAGTTGAGCGGCGCGGACATTATTGTCGCCTCCACGCACGTCGCGGATGAAATCACGGTCAGCGGCAACAAATACGTCGTTGGCGTGCGCAACATGCTTTCAGCTGCGGACTTCGGCCCGAAAGTGATGGAAGTGGTTAATGCACACTTCCCCACGTCGCTGAAAAAGTAGGGGGGAGAAAGATGAAACTGCGAGATTCGCTGGCTCAGAACGATTCGATCTGCCTGAACGCGCAAGCACAAACCTGGCAGGACGCGGTAAAAATTGGCGTCGATATGCTGGTGAAGGCTGGCGTGGTGGAGCCGCGCTATTACCAGGCGATTCTGGATGGCGTCGAACGTTTCGGCCCGTACTTTGTGATAGCGCCCGGTCTGGCGATGCCGCATGGCCGCCCGGAAGAGGGCGTGCTTAAGACAGGTTTCGCGCTGGTGACGCTGAAAACGCCGCTGGTGTTCAATCATGAAGATAACGATCCGGTGGATATTCTCATCACGCTGGCCGCCGTGGATGCCAACGCGCATCAGGAAGTTGGCATCATGCAGGTGGTGAACCTGTTCGAGGATGACGCCAATTTTGATCGCCTGCGTGCCTGTACTTCAGCGCAGCAGGTTCTTGATTTGATCGACCAAACCTCCGCCGCCGCGGCGCACTAATTCACATTTTTGCTCTCAGAGAAGGAATTCAATATGTCTCATTCATTACCGATGTTGCAGGTAGCACTCGATAACCAGTCGATGGACGACGCCTACAAAACCACGCGTCTGATTGCTCACGAAGTGGACATCATCGAAGTCGGCACCATTTTGTGCGTCGCCGAAGGCGTGCGTGCGGTGCGTGATTTGAAAGCGCTGTATCCGGAAAAAATCGTGCTGGCCGATGCCAAAATCGCGGATGCCGGAAAAATCCTCTCGCGGATGTGTTTTGAAGCTAATGCGGACTGGGTGACGGTGATTTGCTGCGCCGACATCAACACCACCAAAGGCGCGCTGGAGGTGGCGAAAGAGTTTAACGGTGACGTTCAAATTGAACTGACCGGCTACTGGACATGGGAACAGGCGCAGGAATGGCGCGAAGCGGGTATCGGGCAAGTGGTGTATCACCGCAGCCGTGATGCGCAGGCCGCAGGCGTGGCGTGGAGCGAGGCCGATATTACCGCCATCAAACGTCTGTCCGACATGGGCTTCAAAGTCACCGTCACTGGCGGCCTGGCGCTGGAAGATTTGCCGCTGTTTAAAGGTATTCCGATCCACGTCTTTATCGCCGGTCGCAGTATCCGCGATGCCAAAGATCCGGTAGACGCGGCGCGTCAGTTCAAAAAATCCATCAGCCAGCTCTGGGGCTAAGGAATCTCGCATGATGCACAAAGCCGTTCCGCTCGGTATCTATGAAAAAGCCCTGCCTGCGGGCGAAGACTGGCTGAAGCGCCTGACGCTGGCGAAAGAGCTGGGTTTCGATTTCGTTGAAATGTCGGTAGATGAAACCGATCACCGGCTGGCACGGCTTGACTGGTCAAGTGAGCAGCGTCTGCGGGTGGTCGATGCGATTTCACGCACCGGTATTCGTATTCCTTCAATGTGCCTGAGCGCGCACCGCCGTTTTCCGCTCGGCTCTGAAGACGATAAAACCCGCAATCAGGGGCTGGAAATCATGCGCAAAGCCATTGTGCTGGCGCAGGATTTAGGTATCCGCGTGATCCAGCTTGCCGGTTACGATGTCTATTACCAGCAGGCCAACGATCACACCCGCGAACGTTTTCGCGAGGGCTTGCAGGAATCGGTCGAAATGGCCAGCCGCGCGCAGGTGACGCTGGCGATGGAAATTATGGATTACCCGCTGATGAATTCGATCAGCAAGGCGCTCGGTTATACCCATTACCTGAACAATCCGTGGTTCCAGCTTTATCCGGATATCGGCAATTTGTCCGCGTGGGATAACGACGTACAGATGGAGCTGGCAAGCGGCGCGGGGCACATTGTTGCCGTGCATATAAAAGATACGCAGCCTGGCGTGTTCAAAAACGTACCGTTCGGCAGCGGCGTGGTGGAGTTTGAGCGCTGCTTCGAAACGCTGCAAAAAAGCGGCTATCGCGGACCCTATCTTATCGAAATGTGGAGCGAAACCGCCGCCGACCCGATGCAGGAAGTCCGCAACGCGCGCGCCTGGGTGGTGGATAAAATGCAGAAAGCCGGGCTGAACATGGAGGAAATAGCATGACGGAGTCACTGAAACAGCGCGTGTTTGAAGCCAATATGGCGCTGCCGGCGTACGGTCTGGTGACGTTCACCTGGGGCAACGTCAGCGGCATCGACCGTCAGCGCGGGCTGGTGGTGATCAAACCGAGCGGCGTTGAATACGAAAAAATGCAGGCCAGCGACATGGTGGTGGTGAACTTGCAAGGAGACGTCGTTGAAGGGCATTACAAACCCTCTTCCGACACCGCGACGCATCTGACACTGTACGCCCGCTTCCCTGAACTCGGCGGCATCGTTCATACGCATTCCACCCACGCGACGTCATGGGCGCAGGCGGGCGTCGCGATTCCGGCGCTAGGCACCACGCACGCGGATTATTTTGCCGGTGCGATCCCCTGTACGCGCCCCTTAACGCGCGAAGAAGTCGCCGGGCAGTACGAGCTGGAAACCGGCAAAGTGATTGCTGAAACGCTTGCAGGCATTCAGCCGTTGCACATGCCGGGCATTCTGGTGGCACAGCACGGGCCTTTCTGTTGGGGAATCACGCCGGAGCAGGCGGTGCACAACGCGGTGGTGCTGGAAGAAGTCGCAAAAATGGCGTGGATCACCGGCACCCTGCAACGCGCGCAACCGCCGATGGACGATTATCTGTTGCATAAACATTTCAGCAGAAAACATGGGCCGGATGCGTATTACGGGCAGAAATAGCCGACGCTGAGAGACCAGAAAAACCCCTCCCAGCCTCTCCTTTCGCAGAGGGACAAGCAAAACTCGATCAGCTCCCTCTCCTGCGAAGAGAAGAGTTGGGGAGGGGTATTGGTGCCATCTTGCGCTAAACCAAATTATCCCTTCGACATGATTTCATGCATTTTTCCTCTGACCTCTGGTGAGCATTTTTTCGACATAGGGTTTATACATAAGTGTATTGGGATCACACTTTTTACCGCAATCAGGCTTTTTCTCACGGAAATATTCCGTCCCCTCTGACAGAAAAGAGACTGCCCTATGTCGAAGATCACGCTCAAGCAGGATGTTTTTTTGGCGGCGTTAACCCGCCAGTGGCAAGCGTTCGGACTCACCAGTGCGAAGGATATGACCCGGCATCAGTGGTGGCATGCGGTCAGCGCCGCCGTCGCCGAACAGCTGCCGCCGCAAAGCGATACCGTCACCAGCAAAAGCAAAAAAGTCACCCGCCACGTTAACTACATTTCGATGGAGTTTCTGGTCGGAAGGCTGACCGGCAACAACCTGATCAACCTCGGCTGGTATGAGAAAATTGCCAGCGCGCTGGAACAGTTCGATATCAATCTGACCGACCTGCTGGAAGAAGAAATCGATCCGGCACTCGGTAACGGCGGGCTGGGTCGCCTGGCCGCCTGTTATCTCGATGCGATGGCGTCAGTCGGGCAACCGGGCATCGGCTATGGCCTGAATTATCAGTACGGCCTGTTCCGCCAGCGGTTTGTCGATGGTAAGCAAAAAGAGTCGCCTGATGACTGGCACCGCAACGACTACCCGTGGTTCCGCCATAACAGCTCGCTGGCGGTGAACGTCGGTATCGGCGGGAAAATCGTCAAAAATGAGCAGGGTGTTGCGCGCTGGGAACCGGAGTTTACCCTGCGCGGTGAAGCCTGGGATCTGCCGGTGATGGGCTATCGCAACGGCGTTACCCAGCCGCTGCGCCTTTGGGAGGCCACTCATCCGCATCCATTTGATCTCGATTTGTTTAACGACGGCGAGTTTCTGAAAGCGGAACAACAGGGCATCGACGCCGCCAAACTCACCAAAGTGCTCTATCCCAATGATAATCATCAGGCCGGTAAACGCCTTCGCCTGATGCAGCAATATTTCCAGTGCGCCTGTTCGGTGGCAGATATCTTGCGGCGTCATCATTTTCTTGGCCGTAAAATCAGCGAGCTACCGGATTACGAAGTTATCCAGCTCAACGATACCCACCCGACCATCGCCATTCCTGAAATGTTGCGTGTGCTTATCGACGAACATCAGATGAGCTGGAACGACGCGTGGCACATCACCAGCCGCACGTTTGCTTATACCAACCACACTTTAATGCCGGAAGCGCTGGAAACCTGGGACGAAAGTCTGGTGCGCAGCCTCCTGCCGCGTCATTTCCAGATCATTAAGCAAATCAACACCAACTTTAAGAAACTGGTCAGCAAAGAGTGGCCGGGTGATGAAGCGGTCTGGGCGAAACTGGCGGTACATCACGACAAACAGGTGCGCATGGCGAATCTGTGCGTGGTCGCCGGTTTTGCGGTGAACGGCGTCGCGGCGCTGCATTCGGATCTGGTGGTCAAAGATCTCTTCCCGGAATATCACCGTCTGTGGCCGGAAAAATTCCACAACGTCACCAACGGCATCACACCGCGTCGCTGGCTGAAACAGTGCAACCCTGCGCTGTCAGCACTGATTGATGACCGTCTGAAAACCGACAGCTGGGTGACTAATCTTGATCTGCTCAAAGAACTGGAAAGCGGCGTCAAAGACAAAAAGTTCTGCAAGCAGTACCGTAAAATCAAGCATGACAACAAAGTGCGGCTGGCGGAGTACGTCTGGCATCGCCTGGGTATCCGGCTCAATCCGGATGCGATTTTCGATGTGCAGATCAAACGCCTGCACGAGTACAAACGTCAGCATCTCAACCTGCTGCATATCCTCTCGCTGTACCGCCAGATCCGCGATAACCCGAAACTCGATATCGTGCCGCGTGTTTTCTTGTTCGGTGCCAAAGCCGCGCCCGGTTATTACCTCGCTAAAAATATTATCTATGCGATCAATCAGGTCGCCGAGAAGATCAATAATGATCCGATCGTCGCGGATCGCATCAAAGTGGTGTTTATCCCGGATTATTGCGTGTCGGTGGCCGAACTGATGATCCCGGCGGCGGACGTGTCTGAGCAGATTTCAACGGCGGGCAAAGAAGCCTCCGGTACCGGCAACATGAAGCTGGCGCTCAACGGTGCGCTGACCGTCGGCACGCTCGATGGCGCGAACGTCGAGATCGCCGAGCAGGTCGGTGAGGACAATATCTTTATCTTTGGCCTGACAGTGGATGAAGTGAAAGCGCAGCTGAAAAAAGGCTACAAGCCAAAAGCGGTGGTGAAAAAAGACAAACACCTGAAAGCGATCCTCGACGAACTGGCCAGCGGTTTTTACGCGAACGGCGACAAAAAAGCCTTCGATCTGATGCTCAACAGCCTGCTCGACGGCGGTGATCCGTATCTGGTGCTGGCCGATTTCGCCCAGTACTGCGAAGCGCAAAAACAGGTGGATGTGCTGTACCGCAACGCCGATGAATGGACGCGCCGCGCGCTGCTCAATACCGCGCGCGTCGGGATGTTCAGCGCCGACCGTTCCATTCGCGATTACCAGCAGCGCATCTGGCAGGCCAAACGTTAGGAGCAGGCATGGAGGACAAGCAACTTATTGAAGCTGCCCGCCGGGCGGGGATTTTAGACAGCTTTATTAACATGGCCGATGAGGTCGAAACGGTCTCCGATGACACCCGTATCGCGCTGCTGGCGGCGATGGGACGTGACCCGCAGGACGTCGAAGACGTTACACCGGTTCCGCCAGTGAAAGTGTTTACCGCAGGCAAAAAAGTGCTGATAACGCCCGCAGGCAGCGGCGAATTTACGTGGCAACTGACGCTGGAAAACGGTGACCAGACGCAGGGAGAAACTCACAGCGGCAACCTGATCAATCTCACCGTCAGTCTGCCCACCGGCTATCACCAGCTGACCTTATCGCAAAATGGTCAGGCCTGGGCGTGCCGGATTATTGTGGTGCCCCCGCGCTGTTTCGAGCCTCAGGCTTTGCGGGAAGGACAAAAATTGTGGGGTGCGACCCTACAGCTGTATACGCTTCGTTCGGAAAATAACTGGGGCGTGGGTGATTTTGGCGATCTTAAAAGAATGGTCGAAGAAGTCGGAAAACGCGGCGGTGCATTTGTCGGGCTGAATCCGATTCATGCGCTTTATCCGGCGAATCCGCTAAGCGCCAGCCCGTACAGCCCGTCGTCCCGCCGCTGGCTGAATCTGACGTATATCGACGTGAATGCCGTGGAAGAGTTTGCCGCGAGCTCACTGGCGCAAAGCTGGTGGCATTCTGTCGAAACGCACGATGCGCTGTTACAGGCGCGCAGTACGGATTACGTCGATTATCCGCTGGTGATGAAGCTCAAATCCGCCGCGCTGAAACTGGCGTGGCCGCTGTTTGGCGAGCTGCCAGAAGCCAGCTTGCGTAAGCGTGATTTCCGACGTTTTGTGCAAAACGGCGGCGACAGTTTACGCCAGCAGGCGCTGTTCGACGCGCTGCATACCCACCTGCGGGATCTGGATTTGGGCCAGTGGGGCTGGCCGGTCTGGCCCGATGCGTATCGTGATGCGAAAGGCGCAGACGTGGCTGAATTCAGCGAGCGTTACGCCAGTGAAATTGAGTTCTTCATGTGGCAGCAGTGGCTGGCACACATGCAGTTTTCCGCGTGTTATCAGCGCAGCGTTGAACTGGAGATGCCCATCGGGTTGTATCGGGATTTAGCGGTCGGTGTCGCCGAAGGCGGAGCAGAAACCTGGTCGGATCCGGCTTTATATTGCCTGAACGCCACCATCGGCGCACCGCCGGACATCCTCGGGCCGCAGGGGCAAAACTGGGGGCTGCCGCCCATCGATCCGCATGAAATGAAAGCCCGTGCCTATCAGCCATTTATTGACTTACTGCGCGCTAATATGGCGGAGTGCGGCGCGCTGCGTATCGATCACGTGATGGGATTGCTGCGGCTATGGTGGATACCGGCCGATCAGGAAGCGGGGAACGGTGCGTATGTGCGTTATCCGCTGGAAGATTTGCTCGGCGTGCTGGCGCTGGAAAGTCAGCGGCATCAGTGCATGGTGATTGGCGAAGATCTTGGCACTGTGCCCAAAGAGATTGTTGCCAGCCTGCGCGACAGCGGCGTCTATTCCTATAAAGTGCTGTATTTCGAGCACGATAAAACCTTCACTTATCGCCCGCCGCAGGATTACGTGGCGCAGGCAATGGCCACGGTCACTACGCATGATTTACCCACGCTGCGTGGGTACTGGGAGGGCGGTGATTTAACGCTCGGTGAGTCGCTGGGCGTGTACCCGGATCCGCAGGTGCTGGAGAAACTGCGCGGCGAGCGGGAGCGCAGTAAACAGGGGCTGCTAAACGCGCTGCATCTGCAACACTGCGTGCCGAAAGGGACATCGCGCCATACCGGAAACATGCCGATGACGCCGGAGCTTAACCGGGGTTTACAGTGTTATCTGGCAGACAGCGCCAGCGCACTGCTCGGCCTGCAACCGGAAGACTGGCTGGATATGGATTTGCCGGTCAATGTGCCCGGCACCAATACCGAATATCCCAACTGGCGGCGAAAACTGACGCGAACGCTGGAGGACATGTTTGGCGATAAGCATATTGATGCGCTGCTCAGTGATTTGAACCAGCGCAGGCAGGTGGTTTCAGCGCCGTCTGCTAAACCCTCTCCCAGCCTCCCGCTTCGCACGGAGAGGCGCTAAAACACGCTTGCCTTCCTTACCGCTTTGGGTGGGGTATTGAGGGCATTTCTAAACCGGAGCCATAAAAAAAGCACCCAATTCACAGGGTGCTTTTTGCATTTTGGCCGATCAACGGTTGATCAGTAGAATGAGTGTTCGCCGCGCTGGTGTTCGGTCAGATCGCGAACGCCTTTCAGCTCTGGGAAGTTTTGCAGCAGTTCTTTCTCGATGCCATCTTTCAGGGTGACATCAATCATTGAACAGCCGTTACAGCCGCCGCCGAATTGCAGAATGGCGATACCATCATCGGTGATTTCCATCAGGGAAACACGGCCACCGTGGCTGGCTAACTGCGGGTTAATCTGCGACTGCAGCTGGTATTCAACACGTTCCATCAGCGGCGCATCGTCAGACACTTTACGCATTTTCGCGTTCGGCGCTTTCAGCGTCAGCTGGGAACCGAGCTGATCGGTCACGAAATCGATCACCGCGTCTTGCAGATAAGGCGCGCTGAGTTCATCGACGAAAGCAGACAGCTTCTCGAACTTCAGTTCGGTATCCGTCGCTTCAACCGCGTCGGGTGGGCAATAGGAGACACCGCACTCTGCGGTTGGCGTACCCGGATTGATCACGAATACGCGGATTTGGGTGCCTTCTTCCTGGTTTGCCAGCAGTTTGGCAAAGTGCTCTTGGGCAGCATCGGTAACAAGGATCATAACATTAGCTCAATAGTTGACTATTCCAGTTGGTTATAATACGCCCTTTGCATTTACCCGTCATCCCTCGTGTTGCCGCAGTGTTAGCAGCACGTGCTTAAGCTTACAGCGTCCGGCAAATACAGCCAATTTGCAGCGAAGCAACTCCCTGTTTACGCAGGATTTTACTGATTTCCCGCACGGTACTGCCGGTGGTGACCACATCGTCTACCAGCATCACATGCTTATTGTACAGATTTTCATGACAGGTAAACGCCTTGCGCAAATTCCACTTTCTTTCCCGCTCGGTCAGGCTTTGCTGCGGCGGTGTACGTCGGTTGCGGCGCAGGGCATAGGGCAGAAAATCGCAGTGCAGCCATCGCGCCAGAGGACGGGCGAGCAGTTCACTTTGATTATAGCCGCGTGAGAAATAGCGCTTCTGGTGTAGCGGAACGCTTAATATAACGTCCGGCCTTGGCAACGACCTTTCGCGCCAGCGCGCCTGCCAGCGCAGTAACAACAGGCGGGCGAGGGCGGTATCCAGCTCCGGCTGTTTCGAGAATTTCAGGCGCAGCACCAGTCCGCTGACCGGCATTTCATAGGGACAGGCGAAGATCATCGCATCCCACGGCGGCGGTTTTTGCAGGCAGCGACCACACTCCAAATGTGCTGCGGCACATGGCAATCCGCAGCGCGGGCAGCAGGGCGGTATGGCGGGCAGATTTTTCATGCACAGACTGCAAATCCCCTGAACTGCAAGATGCAGCGGACACTGGCATAGCCAACAGCGGCTGGCAATTGTTAGCATAGTGGCGGATTCCTTTTGCCATTCAGACAGACACGGACAATACGCTATGAACACGCTTTACCGGGAGACAATCGGCGAGGGAGATCGCCATCTTGTGCTGCTTCACGGATGGGGACTGAATGCACAAGTGTGGCGTTACACCGCCGAGCGGCTTGCGCCGCATTTCTGTCTGCATCTGATCGACCTGCCGGGCTATGGCCGCAGCGAAGGATTTGGCGCGATGACGCTCGAAGAGATGGCGGAAATCGTGCTGGCCGCTGCCCCTGAAAAAGCCGCATGGCTGGGCTGGTCACTGGGCGGACTGGTCGCCAGTCAGATTGCGCTGACAGCGCCGCAGCGGGTGGAAAAACTCATTACTGTCGCCTCCTCGCCCTGTTTCGCTGCACAGGACGACTGGCCGGGTATCCGCCCCGACGTATTGCACGGGTTCCAGCATCAGCTGAGTGAGGATTTCCAGCGCACCGTCGAGCGTTTTCTGGCGCTGCAAACGCTGGGCAGCGACAGCGCGCGGCAGGATGCGCGTCTGCTGAAATCTATCGTGCTCGGCTTGCCGATGCCGGGCGTAGAGGTGCTCAACGGTGGCCTGGAGATTTTACGCAGCGTCGATCTGCGCCAGCCGATGACCGCGCTGACCATGCCGTTGCTGCGAGTTTATGGCGCGCTGGACGGTCTGGTGCCGCGCAAAGTGGTGCCGTTGCTGGATGAACTGTGGCCGCAGTCGCGTTCGGAAATTATGGGCAAGGCCTCACACGCGCCGTTTATCTCGCATCCGGATGCCTTCTGTTCGATTGTTGAGTCCTTCCTGATTGCAAAATGAAAGGTAATGTAAATATTTTTTTCAAATTTCTGGATAATTTCCAAAGGTGACCAATACTTAAGCCGATATGGCGGAGTGACTGGCAAGCGTAAGTTGTTATGCCTGCCTGTTTGCGTCTCTGGGGAGTTTACTGGTGTTTAACCATGAGGGTCATGCCAGCGCAACGACACTTTACGTTCATATCCTGACGGCTTTTTTGAAAACTATTCATCCAATTTAAAGGTAATGTCATGAAAACTAATAAAATTATCGTTGCGGCAATGCTGACCGGGTTATTCTCAATCAACGCCATGGCGGCGGATATGATCTCCAAAGAAGAAGCCAAAGAAAAAGGTTACACCAGCCTGGGCGTGGTCACGACCAGCAATGAATACACCGCACCAATGGATGCTAAAGAAGAGCTGTCCAAACTGGCTGATGAGAAAGGCGGCAAATACTACGTTGTGATTGCGGCTCAAGAGAAAAAGAAAATCACTGCAACGGCTGAAGTCTTCAAATAAAACAGTTGAACTGAACCTGACTGAGGGATGCCACTGCGCATCCCTTTTTATTTCCACTCATTTTGTGCGCCATCTCCCTTTCTGAATTCCACATCCTCCTGATTTACCGAATTTAATTTTAATCGTTACTCTTAGAGTAACGAAGTGTCAGACCGCTTAATTGATGGGTTCCCTGTGGATTCCTACACTTAACCCGTTACCTAAACAGGTCAAATGTGATGCAACCGCCACTTGCCTGAACTTCCCCCGTTCTTTCTTTTTCGTTACGTCGGGAAGGCTTCAGCAAGCTCAACCCAGGGAGGTTTGGCATGCCGCAACATCCGCAGACCACGAAAGCGTGGGACACCCGCCGCAATGAAAAACAACGGCGTATCGACAGTGTCCGCTCCGTGGCCGAGGGTAAAGTGTTACCCACCGATAAAATTATTCCTGTTCTGGAAGCGCTGATTGCCTCCGGCGACCGCGTGGTGATGGAAGGGAATAACCAGAAACAAGCCGATTTTCTGTCCCGCTCACTGGCCAAAGTGAATCCTGAAAAGCTGCATGATTTGCATATGATCATGCCGAGCGTCAGCCGCGCCGAACATCTGGATCTCTTCGAACGCGGCATTGCCCGCAAACTCGATTTCGCCTTCTCCGGCCCGCAAAGTCTGCGCATTGCGCAGTTGCTGGAAGACGGTCAGATGGAAATCGGGGCTATTCACACTTACATCGAACTCTATTCCCGCCTGTACGTCGATCTGGTGCCGAACATTGCGCTGATCGCCGGTTTCAAAGCGGATCGCAAAGGGAATCTCTACACCGGCGCGAGCACCGAAGATACGCCTGCGCTGGTCGAAGCGGCGGCCTTTAAAAACGGCATCGTGATTGCGCAGGTCAACGAACTGGTCGAAGACGACGCCGACCTGCCGCGCGTGGACATTCCCGGCGACTGGATTGATTTCGTGGTGGTGGCCGATAAGCCGTTCTTCATCGAACCGCTGTTCACCCGCGATCCGCGCCTGATTAAACCGGTTCACGTCCTGATGGCGATGATGGCTATCAAAGGCATCTACGCCAAACACAACGTGCAGTCGCTAAACCACGGCATCGGCTTTAACACCGCGGCTATCGAATTGCTGCTGCCGACCTACGGCGAACAGCTCGGCCTGCGCGGCAAAATCTGTAAACACTGGACGCTCAACCCGCACCCGACGCTGATCCCCGCTATCGAAAGTGGCTGGGTGGATACCGTTCACTGCTTCGGCGGCGAACTGGGAATGGAAGAGTACATCCGCGCCCGTCCTGACGTGTTCTTCACTGGCCGGGACGGCTCGATGCGATCTAACCGCGCGTTCTGCCAAATGGCCGGTCAGTACGCGGTGGACATGTTCATCGGTTCCACCTTGCAGGTTGATGGCCTCGCTAACTCCTCCACCGTGACCCGCGGGCGTCTCGCCGGTTTCGGTGGTGCGCCAAACATGGGACATGACCCGCACGGTCGCCGCCACGCCACGCCTGCCTGGCTCGATATGATCGAAGAGCCGGACCCGCTGGCGCGCGGTAAAAAGCTGGTGGTGCAGATGGTTGAAACCTTCCAGGCCGGTGGCAAACCGACGTTCGTGGAAAAACTCGAAGCGGTGGATGTGGGTAAAGAATCCGGTATGCCGCTGGCACCGGTGATGATTTATGGCGATGACGTCACCCACGTCCTGACCGAAGAAGGGATCGCCTATCTGCATCGCGCCCGCTCTCTGGAAGAACGCCGTGCGATGGTTGCGGCGGTCGCCGGGATCACCGATATCGGCCTGGGCGTTGACGCCAAACGCGTTGCCGACCTGCGCCGTCAGGAACTGGTGGTCTTCCCGGAAGACATGGGTATTCGCCGCACCGACGCCACCCGTTCTTTACTCGCGGCTGGCAGCGTGAGCGATCTGGTTGACTGGTCCGGCGGCTTGTATAACCCGCCTGCCAAATTCCGCAGCTGGTGATCCTGATGCCGCAGACTTTACCGATTGGCGCTGTGCTGACAGCGGAAGAACTGGCCGAAAGGCTGGCAGACACGGCGACGCAGGCGCTGATCGACGAAGCGCGGCTTAGCCCGAAACCGGGGCTGGTGGACAGCCGGAGTTCTGGCGCACATCAGGATTTGAATCTGGATCTGATGGTGCGTTCGGCGCACAGCCTGACCCCGACGTTCTATGCGCTGGCGTTACACAGCTGGCAGCGCCCGGCGGATATCGCCCTGCGTCAGGACATCGGACGTTTAGGCCGTGCAGGTGAGGCGCAGATGATGGTGGAAACCGGCGGCGTCAATACGCACCGCGGCGCTATCTGGGCGATGGGGTTGCTGGTCAGCGCCGTTGCCATGCAGCCGGAAAGCCTGCTGCCGCAGCACATTGCGCAGCGCGCCGCAAAAATCGCGGCATTGCCCGACGTATTCAGCCCGAAAAAATTCAGTAAAGGATCGCACGCCGTGCAGCGTTATCAGGTGCCCGGCGCGCGCGAAGAGGCGCAGGGCGGATTCCCGCACATTATCGACTGCGCGCTGCCGCAGCTGCATCGCAGCCGTTCGCGCGGCGCCAGTGAAAGCGAAGCGCAGGTCGATGCATTACTGGCGGTGATGACCCGGCTTACCGATACCTGCGTGCTGTCGCGCGGTGGTTTACCGGCGCTGCACGCGATGCATCAGGGCGCGCAGGCGGTGCTCGCAGCCGGTGGAATGCACTCGGTTGCAGGCAGACAGCAATTACGGCGTCTGGAACGCCGGATGCTGGCCGATAACGTCTCGCCCGGTGGTGCAGCCGACTTACTGGCCGCGACCCTGTTTCTCGACAGCGTCAGCGAACCGCACACGATACGAATTAACTAACATCAGTAAAAAGAGGTGTTATGGAACGTTTTGAATTTAGTTACCCGGCGGCCAAGCCGCTGGCAGATCACGCCCAGGCGGGCGTGGTGGGTTCCGGCGACTTAGAAGCGCTGTATGAACCCCACGCCACACAGGCGCTGAAAATTTCAGTGACCACTTCCGTCGATGGCAGCCACAGCCTGTGGCAGCACTTTTTCGACCGTCTGAGCACCCTGCGCGAACTACCGGCAGGTCGCCTCGACATCCATGATTTTGGCGCCACACCAGGGGTTGCCCGTCTGCGTATCGAACAAGTCTTTGAGGAGGCTGAGCATGCAAACTGATGCCGATCAGAGCTTTATCGAGCTGAGTGCCCGTCAGCGCGCCCGCAAATTGCTGGACGCCGGGACTTTCCGCGAACTGCTGGGGCCGTTCGACCGCATCATGTCGCCGTGGCTGGAACCGCAGGGCATTGTCCCGCAGGCCGATGACGGCATGGTGGTCGCCAAAGGCCAGATCAACGGCCAGCCCGCCGTGGTTGTTGCGATTGAAGGCAGCTTCCAGGGCGGCAGCATGGGTGAAGTGTCCGGAGCCAAAATGGCCGCTGCCTTGGAAATGGCAGCGGAAGATAACCGCAACGGTATCCCGACGCAGGCGGTTCTGCTGCTGGAAACCGGTGGTGTACGTTTGCAGGAAGCCAATCTGGGGCTGGCGGCAATCGCCGACATTCACGCCGCGATCGTAGATTTACGCCGCTATACGCCGGTGATTGGCGTCGTGGCCGGAACCGTCGGCTGCTTCGGCGGGATGTCGATTGCCGCCGCGTTGTGCAGCTATCTGATTGTCACCCGTGAAGCACGCCTCGGCCTGAACGGCCCGCAGGTGATCGAACAGGAAGCTGGCATCGATGAATACGATTCCCGCGACCGCCCGTTTATCTGGAGTATGACCGGCGGCGAAGTGCGCTATCACAGCGGTTTTGTTGATGCGCTGGTAAAAGATTCCCTTGTTGAAGTGAAAGACAACGTGCTGGCCTTCATCAAAAAAGGCGTCCCTGTGACACACCGTTCTGATAATTATGAGTATTACCTGCCAAAACTGACCGGTTTTGACACCGCGCAGCAGGCCAGCCGTGACGTGACGGAAGCCTTGTTTAACCGGGAGGATCGCGCATGAGCACTTTTAATAGCAACACCGTCAGCCGGGGTGATTACTGGTTTGCCGAACTGACCAAAGACGCCACGCCGGTGGCCGGGCTGTGCTCCTCCGTGAAAGCGGCAGACGGCAAAATTAACGATCAGGCCGTGCGTTTTATCGCCGTGGTGCCCGATAAAAACAATCATTATCCGCGCGCCGCGGGCGGTGAAGTCGGTCTGCTGGAGGGCTGGACGCTGGCGAAAGTCGTCAACGATGTGATTGCCGCCGATGCCAATGCAGCTACCAAACGCGCCATCGTGGCGGTGATTGATGTGCCAAGTCAGGCGTATGGCCGTCGCGAAGAAGCGTTCGGCATTCATCAGGCGCTGGCCGGTGCCGCAGGCGCTTATGCCCGCGCGCGTCTGGCCGGGCATCCGGTTGTCGGGCTGATTGTCGGTAAGGCGATGTCCGGGGCGTTTCTGGCGCATGGCTATCAGGCCAACAAGCTGATCGCTTTCAAGAATAACGGCGTGATGATCCACGCGATGGGGAAAGAATCCGCCGCACGTATCACCCTGCGCTCGGTGGACGCGCTGGAAAAACTGGCGGCGACCATTCCGCCGATGGCCTACGACATCGAAAACTACGCCACGCTGGGAATGCTGTCACAACTGCTCGACATCGCTGATCCCGACAGCGCAACGCCTGACGATATCGCCCGTGTCGAAAACACGGTCTGGCAAAACATTCTGGACGCACGCAAAGAAGGCGTAAGCCTCAGCAACCGTCTGGGTGCCGAAAATCGCGCCAGTTCGCAGCGCGTTCGCCAGCAGATGCGCCAGGAATGGTAATTCGTTAACTACTTTCAGTCTCAACCGGTAACGCACCTGCAAACAGCGTGACGCAGCCGCATTGCGGGTTCCGCCCTGATGATTCGTCAGGGCGCGAGCCTGCTGTTGTCTGCAACTGGACTGTCATACTAAAAAAACCATCGCACCGGCGCTGACTGAGCATTCATTTTTGTCTCAGGAAACTCGCTATGACTTACGTAATTTTGCACGCACTTGCCCCTATTTTCGTCATCATGATCCTCGGTTTTTATGCCGGGAAAGCGAAAATGGTGGATAACCAGAATGTCTCTTTACTGAATATTTTCGTGATGGATTTCGCTTTACCCGCTGCGCTGTTTGCAGCGACCGTACAAGCACCGTGGTCGGGCATTGTCGAACAGTCACCGCTGATTCTGGTACTGGTGCTGGCGATGTGGATAACCTACGCGGCGATCTATTTTATTTGCACCAAAGTATTTAAGAAGTCCGCACAGGACGCCGCCGTGCTGACGCTGACCGTCGCGCTGCCAAATTATGCCGCGCTCGGCCTGCCTATTCTGAGCAGCGTAATGGGTGATGCGCCTTCAACGTCGCTGTCTGTGGCAGTTTCCATCGCCTGCGGTTCCGTGCTGATGACGCCGTTCTGTCTGCTGATTCTGGAACGTGAAAAAGCGCGTTTAAGCGGCGAAAATCAGGGCTCATCGCTGGCGCTGCTGCCGGTACTGATGTGGCGTTCGGTGAAAAAACCCATCGTCTGGGCACCGCTGCTGGGCGTGATTCTGGCGGCGATTGGCATTAAAATGCCGGAAATTTTCCTGGCGTCGATCAAGCCTTTGGGTCTGTCAGCGACCGCTTCTGCGCTGTTCCTGACCGGTGTGATCCTCTCCGCCCGTAAGCTGAAAATTAACGGCCCGGTGCTGTTATCCTGTATCGCGAAAAACCTGATCCAGCCGTTTATCGCCTGGGGTCTGGTGCTGGCGTTTGGCCTGAGCGGTCAGGTGGCGGTGACGGCAATTCTGATGATTGCGCTGTCCGCCGGTTTCTTCGGTATCGTATTCGGTAACCGTTTTGGGGTGCAGTCGCCGGATGCTGAAGCGTCTCTGCTGATTAGCTCCGTGCTGTGCATTGTGACGCTGCCGCTGTTTATCACGCTGACCGCTTCACTTCACTGATAAGAAAGGATGCAGAACGATGTCTCAACCGCGTGCCCATGATTTTATCTGGATCGCTGACCGCTCCGCGCTCGACAGCGACGACGCCTTACCCGCGTGGGTAAACAGCAGCTGGCGCACCGCGCTGCCGCTGGTGGTGCGCCGCGATGTACGTGCTGATGGCGCTGTCCCGGTGGGCATTCGCGGGCTGACCCGCATTCAGCGTGCCGCCGCCTGGGTTAGCCCGGCGGCGATCGTGCGGGTCGTGACGCCGGAATCACTGGTCAGCGACGTCAATGTGCTTCTGCACTCACCGTTTGTTTCACAGCAACCGGTGCAGGCGCTGATTACGTTGTGCAGAATGCAGCTGCCTTTCATGTGGGGCGTGACGGGCAGCTGCGCCTATGCGCTGGCCAGTGACCTTCCGGTGATGCACGCCGACAGCGATCTGGATTTGCTGGTGCGCTGCGACGCACCGGTCAGCCGCGCACAGTTCACCGAATTTTATGAACGGCTTCAGCGACTGGTGTGCCGTGCCGATGTCCAGATCAATACACCACAAGGCGGATTTGCTCTCAGCGAATGGCTGCGTGGCGGTGACGTGATGCTGAAAACTGACACCGGCCCGTTGCGGGTGCGTGACCCGTGGCAATCGCTGGCAGGCTGAGGCCTGCCACCAAGGAGCACGATGAAAATCCTCTTTACTTTCCCTGGTCAGGGGCCGCAGGTACCGCAGATGCTGCACCGTTTACCGGACAATGCCCTGACGCACTCCCTTATTGAGCAGGCCAGCCGCGCGCTCGGCGAAGACGTCCTGCTCCTCGACACCGCCGACGCATTGCGCGATACCCGCGCGGTTCAGCTCTGCTTGCTGACCGCCGGTGTTATCTGGGCAAAACAATGTCAGGCCGAAGGCATCGAGCCTGATTTTTGCAGCGGCCTGTCGATCGGTGCGTTTCCCGCCGCGGTGATCGCCGGTGCGCTGGATTTCTCACAGGCAATAAAACTGGTCGCGTTGCGCGGCGAACTGATGCAGCAGGCGTATCCGCAGGGGTTTGGCCTCTCGGCGATCACCGGCCTGCGTCAGAATCAAGTCGAAGCATTAGTGGCGCAGGTCAACACGGCGGGATCACCGGTCTATCTGGCCAATATCAATGCCGAAGATCAGCTGGTGATCGCTGGCAGTGACGCCGCGATGCAGGAAGTGATGGCGCTTGCCAAAGCGCAGGGCGCGCAGAAAACCCACCGGCTGGCGGTCAGCGTGCCGTCGCATTGTGCGTTGCTCGATGAACCCGCCGCAAAACTGGTGGAAGCGTTCAAAGATGTGACGATTTCCCGCCCGACCTGTGGTTATCTCAGTGGCACCACCGGGCGCGTTTACTGGCAGCCGGAGAAAATCGCCGACGATTTGGCAATGAATATGGCACGTACCGTGAACTGGCGTGACGCGATGGTTGCGGCGTATGAGCGCGACGTGCGCCTGGCACTCGAAATGCCCCCCGGCGCGGTGCTTAGCGGGCTCACCCGACGCGCGATGGAACAGGGCGAAGCGCTATCGTTATGCCAGTCCGGGATGCAGGTGGCGGGACGTCTCGCAGCGCGGTTACGGGAAAATGAGCGGTAAAAGGGTCAGCGCTTGCGGCTCGCCAGCGCATACATCCGGCTTTCGGCTGCGAGGGCGAGCAGGTTCGGGTCGTGCTCGCGGCTGTGCGGGAACACCAGCGCGATGGTCTGGCGCATCTGATAGGCTTCGGCCAGCGGCAGTAAACGTACCGTATTTTCATACACTCCTTTCATCCGGCCAGGGATCAGCGTATAGCCGACGCCCGCCTGCACCAGACTCAGCATTGAGAAAATGTCATTTACCCGCGTCACAATATCCGGCTCAAATCCGGCAATCTGAAATGCTTCCTGAAACCCGTGGTAAGTCGCGAATCCTTCGGCCAGTGAGACGAATTTTTCCTGTTTAAAATCCCGCAAATCCGCCGTGCCCTCGGTTGCCATTTCTGAACTGGCAGGCGCGGCGAGGAAAATATCATCCTGAAAAAGCGGCAGCTGATCGTAACGTTGGGCGTCGATACTGGAGTCGCTGGTGGAAATCAGGATGGCATCGAGCTGGCCGTCTTCCAGCTTGTGCAGCAAATCATTGTTCGAGCCCATCACCAGTTCCAGCTCAAGTTCCGGACGGCGCAGTTTCAGCCCCATGATGAGGCGCGGAATGGTTTCCAGCGTCAGGGAATACAGCGTGCCGAGCTTCAGGCTTTTGTCGCCAAATCCGGCGGCGCGCTGGGTGGCCTGAATGCCGTGTTCCATCTGTTCGATGACCTGCGTGGCGTGTTCCAGCAACGCTTCGGCGGCGGGCAGTGGTAACAGGTTGCGGCCTTTGTGGATGAACAGCGGACAGCGCAACCCTTCTTCCAGAGAATGTAGCGCACGATGCACGCTGACGCTGCTCAGTCCGAGCTGTTCGGCGGCGCGGCTGATGTTCTGCTTTTCCATGTAGGCGAGGAAAATTTCGAGTTTGCGGAAAGTGATTTCACTGTCGATCATACGGGTTCCTGCGGCGCAGTTGCGGCCTGAGGATAATAGCCGCAGTGCGGCTATTGAGAAAGGATTCGAATCAATGCGGGATGAGCTGATAGCTGACCGTCAGGCATTTTTTGCCTTCGGCGCAGCTTTTGCAGCCGCCGGAGAGGCAGCTGTCGTCGGCGTCGATGGCTTCGGCTTTGCGCATGGCGACCAGCCTTTCAAGCATCGCCTGCACCAGTGGCTGCGGGGTATTGAGTTGCAGACTAAGCTGGCGGGCATCCGCCCGGCCAGCCAGTGCGAGACTGTCGCGTACCTCAATCAGAGTGGCCATCATATCTCCTAGTGGCAATCGCTGCCGGTCGCGGGTGCACAGCAGGCCGCCGCTTTACGCGGTTGCAGATGCAGGCTAACGCGGCTGCGGGCGTTGCGCAGGGCGATAAGCACCAACGCGTTAAAGGCCAGCACGATTAGAATGATGGTCATACTGTGTCCCGGATGATCGCGGAAGGTGGCTGCCTGATAGAACAACGTTGCCAGAGAATAGGCGACGTTCAGCCCCCAGAAGATCGAGAAGGTCATCCAGCTGCGGCTGGTTTCACGGGCAATCGCCCCCATCACGGACACGCAAGGTACGTAGAGCAGCACGAAGATCAGATAGCTGTAGGCCGAAATCGCTGAGCCAAATTTGTTGCTCATGACGCCCATCGAGCTGACGCCCATTTCGCCGTCGCCTTTACTGGCTTCGATCGGGTTAGACAGCACGCTGATGCTAAACGTGTCCTTCAGCCCCTGCCAGGTCTCTTTCACCGCGCCGCCCAGTTCATCCACCAGGTTAAAATTCGCCGCATCAAATTCTTCATTGGTGATGTGTTCGGCGGTGTAAAGGGTGTTCAGCGTACCGACCACCACTTCTTTCGCCATCGCACCGGTTACCAGACCGACGGTTGCCTGCCAGTTGTCATTGTGCACACCCATCGGCGCGAGCACCGGCGTCAGCACTTTACTGACCGAGGCCAGCGCCGAATCATTGATGTTATTCACCGCGTTGCCGCTGAACGAGAAGCTGTTCAGTGCGCCGATGAAAATACTGGCGATGACGATGACTTTACCGGCGCGCAGCACGAAACCTTTCAGACGCTGCCAGGTTTGCAACAGCAGGCTTTTCAGATGCGGAACGTGATACACCGGCAGTTCCATCACGAACGGTGACGCTTCGCCGCGCATGATGGTGTATTTGAGCAGCAGGCCGGTGAGGATGGCGACCACAATGCCCAACAAATACAGTGAGAAGACGATGGAGGCGCCGTCCTGCCCGAAGAACGCTGCGGAGAAAACGGCGAAGATAGCCAGACGTGCGCCGCAGGACATAAACGGCGCCATCATGACGGTGATCAGGCGTTCGCGCGGGGCGTCCAGCGTACGCGCACCCATAATCGACGGAACGTTACAGCCGAACCCGACAATGAGCGGCACGAAGGATTTGCCGGGCAGGCCAAGCGCCTGCATCAGCCTGTCCATCACGAACGCGGCGCGCGCCATGTAACCGGAATCTTCAAGGAAGGAGAGGAACAGATACATCATGCCGATTTGCGGCACCAGCGGCAGAACGGTGTTGATCCCGCCGCCCACGCCCTGCGCGAGGAAAATGGTCAGCCATTGCGGGAAGTGCAGGGTAAAACCAATCCACTGCATGCCCTGAATGAAAATCGCCGCGGAACCAATATCGAAAATCGGTTGCAGCGCACCGCCGATGTTGATCGCCAGAACGAACATCAGGTACATCACCAGCAGGAAAATCGGTACGCCGAGGAAACGGTTGAGGATCACGCGGTCCAGCACCTGCGTCAGTTTATTCGGCGCGGTGAGGTGCGAGTTGCTGATTTCAGCACTCAGCTGGGCAATGGACTGATAGCGCGCATCGGCGATCAGCAGCGCCGGATCGTCCAGTTCCTGTGCTGCCAGCCGCGCTTTCACTTCCGGCAGCAGCTGTTGCGCGTTACCGGCGTGGGTCTGGCTGTAGATATCGCCTTCAAGAATTTGCAAAGCCAGCCAGCGGCGTTGTTGCAGCGCCATCTCTGACGGCATGGCGGCGGCCAGCACGTCCACTTCCTGTTGCAGCAGCGGAGGGTAGGTCACGCGCGCAAGCGTCGTGGCCGGAGGCAACGAGTCGATGGCCGTTTTCAGTTCTTTAATGCCGGAGGCGCGGGTAGATACCAGTGCGATCACCGGGCAGCCCAGACGCACAGACAGCGCCGGGATATCGATATTGATGTTCTGGATTTTGGCGATGTCGAGCATGTTCAGCGCGACGATGCACGGAATGCCGAGCTCGAGCAGTTGCAGTGTGAGGTAAAGATTGCGCTCAAGGTTGGAGGCATCCACGACGTTAATCATCAGGTCGGCATCGCCGCTGAGAATGTAGTGGCAGGCAATCTGTTCGTCGAGCGAGGTTTGTTCGGAGATGGTGGTCAGGGAGTAGGTGCCCGGTAAATCCACCAGCGTGATTTTATGATCTTCGGTGGCGAACTGGCCTTCTTTGCGTTCGACAGTCACGCCCGCCCAGTTACCCACGCGCTGGCGTGAACCGGTCAGCTGATTAAAAAGGGTGGTTTTACCTGAGTTGGGATTACCAATCAGGCCAATGGTCAGTGCTTTCATACGTTCAGATCTACGTGTGAGAAAGGAGAAACGCGCAGGGGATCAGTGTGACCCGCGCAAAAAGTCAGGCCAGTATTTCGAGCTTGAGCAGATCGAGATCTTTTCTGCGCACAACCAGACTGGTGCGGCGTGTCTCGATTTGCACCGGATCGCCCATCGGTGCGACGCGGATAATGTTGAAGAACGACCCAGGCAGCATGCCGAGTGACAGCAGTTTCTGGCGGTACGCCGGGCTGATTTCATGAGAAAAGCCGGTGATTTTGTAAGCACGTTGTGACTGAAGTTGCATGAGTTCCTCGCGAAGCGATCGGGTTTGTGGGGGCCGCGTTGCCAAAGCTACGCCGCGCTTCCGTGCCCGGTTATTCCACTTAAGTGCGAATTATGTTGCAAAAAAAACTGCTCAGAAATTGTCCCTGGTGTGCAAATGCCAGCGTATTGCTGACGGCGTACTGAATACGCAAAGTAGTACAAACGAAAATAGTTATCATAATTACTACGCATGGCGAGACAAAAAGAAAAGAGGCGTGCCTCTTCACGGATGTCCCTACCGCGTCGCTATCCTATGCCTGTGCAATCTCTGATTTATTGATTTACCGCAGTGATTGATTCATTAGGAGAGACTTTAAAAAGTGTCGAAAAAAAGTACATAAAAAAAGCCGCTAAAATTCAGCGGCTTTCGTTTAATGGCTTAAAACGTAAAAGTTAACGTTTTTTACCCATTGCGGCGGCCAGTGCATCCGCCATTGCATTATTGCCCGCCGGAGCCGCATTGCGACCCGCTGGCTTGTTTTGCGTCGGACGTTTCTGCCCATCGCGATTGTCACCTGCGGCTGGCGCGGAAGAACGACGCCCCGGCGCTTCGCCCGGTTGCTCATCCAGACGCATGGTCAGCGCGATACGTTTGCGTTGCAGATCGACTTCCAACACTTTGACTTTAACGATATCGCCGGCTTTCACCACAGTATGCGGATCTTCGACGAATTTGTTTGCCAGAGACGAAATGTGCACCAGCCCGTCCTGATGAACGCCGATGTCCACAAATGCGCCGAAGTTAGTCACGTTGGTGACCGAACCTTCAAGGATCATGCCTGGCATCAGGTCATTCATGGTTTCCACGCCATCGGCAAAGGTTGCAGTTTTAAACTCAGGGCGCGGATCGTGCCCCGGTTTTTCCAGCTCTTTGATGATGTCGGTAACGGTCGGCATACCAAACTTGTCGTCGGTGAATTCACTGGCTTTCAGGCCGCGCAGCGCGTTCGAATCGCCCATCAGATCTTTTAGCGCCAGCTGTGTCGCCGCCAGAATGCGCTCCACCACCGGATAGGTTTCCGGGTGAACCGTAGAGGCGTCGAGCGGGTTGTCACCATGGTTGATACGCAGGAAGCCCGCGCACTGCTCGAAGGCTTTCGGCCCCAGACGGCTGACTTTCAGCAGCTGTTCACGGTTGCGGAACTGACCGTTCTCATCGCGCCAGTTGACGATATTCTGCGCCATCATGCGGGTCAGACCGGCCACGCGGGTCAGCAGCGGCACGGACGCGGTGTTGAGATCCACACCCACGGCGTTCACGCAGTCTTCCACCACGGTATCGAGCTTTTTCGCCAGCTGTGACTGGCTGACGTCGTGCTGATACTGGCCGACACCGATGGATTTCGGGTCGATTTTCACCAGTTCGGCCAGCGGATCCTGCAAACGACGGGCGATAGATACCGCACCGCGAATGGACACGTCGAGATCCGGGAATTCCAGCGCCGCCAGTTCGGAGGCGGAATAGACCGATGCCCCGGCTTCGCTGACGATAACTTTCTGCGCTTTCACCGCCGGGAACTGTTTTTGCAGCTCGATGAAGAAGCGTTCGGTTTCGCGGGAAGCCGTCCCGTTGCCGATCGCCACCAGTTCGACGTTATGTTTAATGCACAGCGCCGCGACCTGTTGTGCGGCTTTTGTAGCCTGACCGGTATGTGGATAAACAGTATCGATACCCACAAGTTTGCCGGTGTTATCCACAACCGCGACTTTCACACCGGTACGCAGGCCCGGATCGAGACCCATCGTGGCGCGCATACCGGCCGGGGCGGCCATCAGCAGATCGTGCATGTTGCGGGCGAAAACGTTAATCGCCTCGTCTTCGGCGCGTTCACGCACGGTGCTCATCAGCTCGGTTTCGAGGTGCAGCAGCACTTTGATGCGCCAGGTCCAGTTAACCACCGCACGGCGCCAGACATCAGCCGGTGCGTTATTGAGGCGCAGGCCAAGATGATCGATGATCAGTTGTTCGGCGTAGCTCTCTTTTGGCGGTTCGTCGTGCTGTGGATCGGCATTCAGCGCCAGCTGTAAGACGCCTTCGTTGCGGCCACGGAACATCGCCAGCGCACGGTGCGACGGGACTTTGGCGATCGGTTCGTGATGATCGAAATAGTCGCTGAATTTCGCGCCTTCCTGCGCTTTGCCTTCGGCCAGGCGCGAAGTCAGATGTGCATTTTTCCACAGGTAGTCGCGGACTTTCGCCAGCAGCGAAGCATCTTCGGCGAAACGTTCCATCAGGATGTAGCGCGCGCCGTCCAGCGCGGCTTTCGTGTCGGCGACGCCTTTATCGGCATCGACAAATTTTGCAGCCGTTGCGTCAGGCTCTTTATGCGGATCGTTCCACAGTAATTCTGCCAGCGGTTCCAGTCCGGCTTCGATAGCGATTTGCCCGCGCGTGCGGCGCTTCGGTTTGAACGGCAGATAAAGGTCTTCCAGCTCGGTTTTGCTCAACGTAGTGTTGATCGCTTTAGCCAGATCGTCGCTCAGTTTGCCCTGTTCCTCGATGGATTTGAGGATGGTCTGGCGGCGGTCTTCCAGCTCACGCAGATAACCCAGACGGGTGTCCAACTGACGCAGCTGGGTATCATCCAACCCACCGGTGACTTCCTTACGATACCGCGCAATAAACGGCACGGTATTACCTTCATCCAGCAGACGCACCACGGAAGCAACCTGCTCCGGGCGAACCTGCAATTCACTTGCGATAATGCGGCTCAGTTGATCATTCATAAGTCTGGTATCAGTTTTTTCGTTAGTGAGTGACGTAAAAAGCAGGGGCACAGTTATACGGTTTGAAGGCTGAAAATGCCAGCCGTCAGGACGATGTGCCTCACGTTTTGAGAGTTAGCTGATCATTTGACGTATTCGATGTCATTGACGTACCAGGTCGCGTCACCGACCGGCGTGGTGACCACCAGACTGTCACCGACTTCCTTTTTCAGCAGCGCACGCGCCATCGGGGAGTCGATAGAAATATAGTCGCGGCGGCCAAAGATTTCATCGTAGCCGACAATGCGAAAACGTTTGATGTCGCCATCGTCGTTTTCCACTTCCACCCACGCGCCGAAGAACACTTTGCCGTCCTGCTGCGGCGAGTAATCGACGATCCGCAGCTGCTCCAGACATTTGGTCAGATAGCGCACGCGGCGGTCGATCTCACGCAGGCGCTTTTTGTTGTACTGGTAATCGGCATTTTCGCTGCGATCGCCCAGACTGGCGGCCCAGGTGACCTTTTTGGTGACTTCCGGACGTTCTTCGCGCCACAGGAAATCCAGTTCAGTTTTGAGTTTGTCGTAGCCTTCGCGGGTAATGAGTTTGGTCTTCATGCTACCTGTCGCCTTCCACACGTGTGTATTCCAAAATTCCTGCAGCATTGTTTCACACAATCGCATGGCTGACAGCGCAGAAATTGGCCGAAAAATCCAACGGGATGCTACGCTTTATCTGATGGCTTTTTAGTCGAATAATTATTATCCTTCGCCGCGCTATTACGGTTTTGTTAACATTTAAGAAATTTCGCAATATTCTGAATACATAAAAGTTTTACTAAAAAATCACTTCTGGTTACGGGTCACAGGGATTAGGGGTACAGCTACAAATGGATTTACTCAAATTTTTACTTCGTTTGCCTTTTACATTGATAAAAGGCGTCTTCCGCGCATTGGCCTTTATTTTCGGGCTGCTCGGTCGCGTCATTAAACCTGTTGTCGGCAATATCGACTGGCGTGCGCCGGTCTGGTGGACGGCAATGTCCGGCGGACTGAAACGCGGTTTTGCGCGTATGGAAGGCGGGGTAGATAAATACCCGAAAGCCATCAGCCTGATAATTCTGGTATTACTGTGCGTCGCGGGGGCGGGCGTTTATGGCTATCACTGGTGGTTAAACCGTCCGCAGCCGATCGAACCGGCACCGATGGTGTATCAGGAAACCAGCGTACGGGTCAGCGGCCCGGAAGCGGTGAACTACGCCGCGCAAAAGCCGGCACCGCAGCAAGTGACGTTTTACTTTAAAAATTCTGCTGCGCCGCTGACTGACGTCGGCAAAGTGGTGGAAAAAGGGATTTCCCTGAAACCTGCCGCCGAAGGCGAATGGAAATGGCTGAGCGGCTATACGTTAGCTTTCGTGCCGAAAAATCCGCTGCCGATGGGCACCAAATATGAAGTCAATTTCACCCCTGACGTGCTGCTCGCGCCGCAGATTAAGCTGGCGGTGACGAAATATGAATTCACCGCGCCTGCGTTTGATTATCAGCTGGGCGAGACCGAATATTATCAGGACCCGCAGGATCCACAGAAACGCAGCGCAATTTTTAACGTCAAATTCAATGCGCCGGTGGACGTTGCCAGCTTTGAGAAACAGGTTTCTCTCGGCCTGACCGAAGGCAAAGCTAAAACCGAGTCTAAGCTGAATTACTCCGTGGTCTACGACCAGAAAAAACTCAACGCCTGGGTGCATTCCGAACCGCTGAAATCCCTCGATCACGGCGGTGCAGTGCATGTGACGATAGGCGAGGGCGTGAAAGCCTCGGT
The DNA here is from genome assembly GCF_003263515.1 of Rahnella inusitata. Lineage (GTDB taxonomy): Bacteria > Pseudomonadota > Gammaproteobacteria > Enterobacterales > Enterobacteriaceae > Rahnella > Rahnella inusitata. The sequence goes on from NZ_JYDE01000019.1 coordinate 143,255, forward strand.
AGCGTCCAATGCCACCACACAGGCGCGTAACGGCTGGGTTTCAGTACCGACGCTTTACAGCCTGACCGTCAACGAAGCCAGCGCGCAGGTCGTTGATGCCGAAGGTTCGAAAGGTCAGCGTGCGCTGATCGTCGGCTTCAGCGATGCGGTGAAAGACAAAGATATCCGCCGCGCGGTGAAAGTCTGGCTGCTGCCGCAGCATGATCCCAATGATTCAGAATCCGCGACCGGGCCGGATGATTACGCCAGCTGGGATGTGCAGAGCGTTGAAAACAACGTGCTCGCACAGTCCACGCCGTTAAACATTCAGCTTAATGAGGCCGAAAGCGATTATCAGCCGCAGTTCAGTTTCCGCTTCGATGCGCCCGCGCACCGTTCCATGCTGGTGGAAATCGACAACGTGCTGACCTCGTCCGGCGGCTACAAAATGCCGGAAAAAGTCTACCGCATCGTGCAGGTGCCGGATTATCCGAAATCGCTGCAGTTTATGTCGCAGGGTTCGCTGCTGTCTGTTAACGGTGATAAACAAATCAGCGTCGCGGCACGCAACGTGCCGGGCATGCGTCTGGACATCAAACGCGTCATCCCGAGCCAGTTGCAGCACATTGTTTCCTTCAAAAGTCGTCAGTACTCATCGGCAGAATTTAACCGCCTGAATGACGAGTATTTCACCGAGCACTTTAAATATCAGACGGCGGTCAATAACGATAAGCCGGGTGAGGTGAATTATCAGGGCGTCGATCTTTCCCGCTATCTTTCGACCGATCCGGCTTCGCATCGCGGCGTGTTCCTGCTGACGCTGTCAGAATGGGATCCGAAGAAGAAAGAAGAAAAACCGGCTACCGATGACGATGGTAATCAGTATCAGGAAGAAGACCAGAGCGGAGACGAAGCGCCGGTCGGGGATTCGCGCTTTGTGGTGGTCACCGATTTGGGAATTATTGCCAAGCGTTCGCAGGATAAAACCCGCGATGTGTTTGTGCAGTCGATTCACAGCGGTACGCCTGTCAGTAACGCCAAAGTGTCGGTGATTGCGAAAAACGGTGTCACGCTGCTTTCCCAAAACACCGGTGCCGACGGCCACGTGCGCTTCCCTGCGCTGGATGTTTATACCAGCGAGCGCCAACCGGTCATGTTCCTGGTGGAAAAAGAGGGCGATGTTTCCTTCCTGCCAGCCGATCGCGATAACGATCGCGGCCTCGATTTCTCACGTTTTGACGTCGACGGCGAAATCACGCCGAATGACCCGCGCACGCTGAGCAGTTATCTGTTCTCCGATCGCGGCGTTTACCGTCCGGGCGATACGTTCAATATCGGTCTTATCACCCGAGCCGCCGAGTGGAGCAATGGTCTGGCGGGCGTGCCGGTACGTGCAGAAATTCACGATCCGCGCGACAAACTGATGAGCACCATTCCGCTGACGCTCGGTGCCAGTGGTTTCAACGAACTGAGCTACACCACCGAAGAGAATTCGCCTACCGGTGAATGGAACGTTTATCTGTATCTCATCGGCAAAGACAATGAATCTTCTACGTTCCTCGGTCACACCTCGGTGAACGTCAAGGAATTCGAGCCGGATCAGTTGAAAGTTAAACTCCAGCTGACGCCGGAACGTAAGCAGGGCTGGGTCAAACCTTCTGAATTACAAGCCAATATCGACGTGCAGAATCTGTTCGGTACGCCTGCGCAGGATCGTCGCGTGACCTCGAAACTGACGCTGCGCCCGATGTATCCGAGCTTCGATCAGTTCCCGGACTACGCGTTCTACGAGAATCGCCAGAACAGCGACGGTTTCGAAACAGAATTGGAAGACCGCACTACCGATGAAAAAGGTGCTGCAACGATCCCGCTGGATCTGAAATCGTACGCCGATGCGACCTATCAGCTGCAACTGCTGTCGGAAGCCTTTGTAGCCGGTGGCGGACGCTCCGTGTCGGCTACCGCGCGGGTGCTGGTGTCGCCGTATGATTATCTGGTCGGTGTGAAACCGGACGGCGATCTGGGTTACATCAATCACGGCGCGGTGCGTCATCTGAACGTGATTGCCGTTGACCCGACGCTTAAACAAATCGCCCTGCCTGCGCTGAAAGTGGCGCTGATCGAACAGAAATACATTTCTGTACTGACCAAACAGGATTCCGGCGTTTACAAATACCAGTCGAAAATGAAAGAAGTTCAGCTTTCAGAGCAGCCGCTCTCGCTGACCGCGCAGGGCAATGACCTGACGCTGGCAACCGACAAGCCGGGTGATTTCGTGCTGGTGGTTGAAGATGCGCAGGGCAACGTTCTAAACCGCATCGGTTATACCGTCGCCGGTAATGCCAACCTCAGCCGTTCGCTGGACAGAAATGCCGAGCTGAAGCTGAAACTCAATCAGGGCGAATATCTGCCGGGCGATGAAATCGAAGTGTCAATCAACGCGCCATATACCGGCAGCGGTCTCATCACCATCGAGAAAGACAAAGTCTACAGCTGGCAGTGGTTCTACACCGATACCACCAGTTCCGTACAGAAAATCCGCGTACCGGCGGGCATGGAAGGCAACGGCTACATCAACGTGCAGTTCGTGCGTGATGTGAATTCCGATGAAATCTTCATGAGCCCGCTGAGTTATGGCGTAATGCCTTTCAAAATCAGCACTAAGGCGCGTCAAAACTCTCTGGAAATCCATGCGCCGGACGTGATCAAACCGGGTGAAAACCTGGCGATGACGGTCACCACCGACGGCCCGCAGCAGGTGGCGTTGTTTGCCGTGGATGAAGGCATTTTGCAGGTGGCGCGTTATCGTCTGAAAGATCCCCTGGAGTACTTCTTCCGCAAGCGCGAGCTGGGCGTGGAAAGCTCGCAAATCCTCGACCTTATCCTGCCGGAGTTCAGCAAACTGATGCAGCTTGCGGCAGCACCGGGCGGTGACGGCGGCGAAGGGCTGGATCTGAACGTCAATCCGTTCAAACGCAAACGTGACAAGCCGGTGGCTTATTGGTCTGGCATCACTGAAGTTAACGGCCAGAAGCAGTTCGATTATCAGGTGCCGGATTACTTCAATGGCAAAATCCGCGTAATGGCAATCTCCGTCACGCCGGACAAAATCGGTAAAGCGCAGACTTCTGCCACCGTGCGTGACAACTTCATCATGACGCCAAACGTGCCATCGATGGTGGCGCCGGGTGATGAGTTTGACGTCAGCGTGGGCGTAAGCAATAACCTTGAAGGGCTGAACGGCAAGAGCGTAGCGATCGCCGTGCATCTTAACGTGCCGCCGCAGCTGGAAGTGGTCGGCAAAGCGGATCAGAGCCTGTCGCTGGCGGAAAAACGCGAGGGCGTGATTAACTTCCGTCTGCGTGCCAACGCCGTTCCGGGCGATGCGCCGCTGGTGTTTGAAGCGACCTATGCCGATAAAACCAGCCGTCGCACCATCAGTACGTCGGTGCGTCCGGCTATGCCGTTCCGTACGCAGTCCGTCATGGGCCGCATGAGCGGCAGCAGCCAGAACGTCGATAATCTGCGTCAGATGTTTGATGCCTATGCGGTGCGCAAGGCGGCGGTGTCGAATTCGCCACTGGTGCTGACCAGCGGGCTATCGCAGTATCTGGCGGATTATCCGTACTACTGTTCGGAGCAGATTGTCAGCCGTTCGATTCCGATGATCCTCGAAGGCCTGCATCCGGAAATGAAAGGTAATCTGAGTCAGGCCGAGACCAGCAAAAAGCTGAAAGACATGCTGGCTATCTTGCGCTCGCGTCAGAACGACAGCGGCGCAATTGGCCTGTGGCGTTCGTCGCCAGAAACCGATCCGTTCGTTACGCCTTACGTGGTGCAATATCTGCTGGAAGCCAAAGCTGCGGGCGTGGCGTTACCGGCCGGCATGCTGGAGGAAGCCAACGCGGCACTGCGCGTGCTGGCGGCGAATCAGAATGACGATTTGTACAATCTGCGACTGCGCGCGTGGGCGGTGTATTTGCTGACGCGTCAGGGTGAAATCACCACCAGTTCGCTGGCTTCGGTGCAGGATACGCTGCAACAACGCTACCCGGACACGTGGAAAACCGATCTCAGCGCGCTGTATCTGGCCTCGTCCTACCGCATGCTGAAAATGGATGATGAAGCCAATACATTGTTACAGCCGACGTGGAAACAGCTGAGCAAGGCGTACGACAAAGGCTGGTGGACGCAAAGTTACTTTGACCCGCTGGTGCAGGACGCGACGCGGCTGTATCTGATCACCCGTCATTTCCCGGAAAAAGTGTCGGCTATTCCGCCGCAGGTGCTGGAAAATATGGTCAAATCGCTGAAAGAAGAGCGTTACACCACGTATTCCTCCGCGATGAGTATTCTGGCGCTGGAGAGTTATTCCGCCCAGGTCGCGGCGCAAGCGACGGCACCGGATGCGCTGAAAATCACGCAGATCAGCAAAACCAAAAATGTTGAACCGCAGCTGATTTCCAGCGTTCAGGGGCTGTTTGCCAAAGCCAATTTTACCGCCGATGCCCAAGCAATTCGGGTGGAAAACGGTAACGATGCGCCCGCCTGGTATGTGGTCACGCAAGCCGGTTACGATCTGGCGGCACCGAAAAAAGCCATCTCGCGCGGTCTGGAAATTACCCGTGATTACACCGACGAAAAAGGCAATCCGGTCACGCAGGTGACGCTGGGGCAGAAGATCAATGTGCATCTGAAAATCCGCGCCAATTCGAAAGAAGGGCAGAGCAATCTGGCGATTGTCGATTTGCTGCCGGGCGGATTTGAAGTGGTACAACAGACGTCACCGGAACCGGAAGCTGACAGCAGTGATGAAAGCAGTGAGGCCGATGCGTCGGCGTCCTGGCAGTCGCCGCTGGCCGCATCGGGATCGACGTGGGCACCGGACTACAGCGATATTCGCGAAGATCGCGTGGTCATTTACGGCAGCGCCAGTACCGATGTGCAGGAGTTTGTGTATCAGATCAAAGCCACCAACACCGGTAGCTTTGTGATCCCACCAGCGTATGGCGAGGCGATGTACGACCGCGAAGTTCAGGCATTGTCCGTCAGTGATAAAAAACTGGTTGTCGTGCCTGCGGCTGACAATAAATAACAGCGGGTGCAACACACTCACTGAAGACTGCGCCCCGCCATTGATCGCGGGGCGCAACTTTTCCAGAGTAGCCAGATGATGACCTTTCCCGCATTTTTCAAAACAGCGAAACGCCAGCTGCAAAACATTGCCATGGGTGTCTTTTTACTGGCGCTGATTGTGCTGGCCTGCCGTTTGTGGCCGCATCCGCCGCTTTCGCAGGGGCAACCTTTCTCTTCAGTCTATTATGACCGTCAGGGCACGCTGATGCGTATCACGCTGGCCAACGACGATCGCTACCGTTTATGGACGCCGCTGGAGCAGGTTTCTCCACTGGCGGTCAACGGTTTGCTGCTGCACGAAGACCGCTGGTTTTACGTTAATCCTGGTTTCAATCCGTTCAGCCTGATGCGCGGTTTCTGGCGCAGCTACGTCGCGGGCGGAAAAATGCAGGGCGGATCCACCATCACCATGCAGTTGGCGCGTATGCACTGGCATCTCAATACCCGCACGCCGTCGGGCAAAATCATGCAGGTTTTGCGCGCGGTGCAGCTGGAACTGAGTTATTCAAAACACGACATTCTCGAAGCCTATCTGAACTACGCGCCGTACGGTCGCAATATCGAGAGCATCGGCGCGGCCAGCCTGATCTATTTCGACAAAGTGCCGAAAGACCTGACGCTGCCGGAAGCGCTGACGCTGGCGGTGCTGCCACAGTCGCCGAGCTTTCGTATTGATGCTAAAACCGGCGTGCTCGGTACGGCGCTGACGCAGGCGCGTAACCGGCTGTTCGTCCGCTGGCTGGCGCAGTACACCACCGATAGCAGCCAGCTTTCACTGTTTAAACTGCCGCTGGCGCTGCGTCAGCCCGAGCGGATGCCGTATATCGCGCCGCACTTTATCGAGCAACTGCGCCAGCAAAATCAGCAATTAATCCAGACGAATAACCGCGTCGATACCACGCTGGACGCCGGTTTGCAGCGGCTGGTCGAACGGCAGGTGAACGCGTTTATTACCCGCAATCAAAGTCGTGGGATCCGAAACGCCGCGGTGTTACTGGTCGATACAAGGGATATGGGCGTGCGGGCGCTGATGGGATCGGCGGATTATTACAATCGCAGTATTCAGGGGCAGGTCAACGGCACCAACGCCAAACGCTCACCAGGTTCTGCGCTCAAGCCATTCATCTACGCACTCGGAATGGAGCAAGGCGTGTTGCACCCGATGACCATCCTGAAAGATGTGCCATCGGCGTTTGGCGCTTACGCGCCTGAAAACTTCGACCGGCGCTTTCTCGGGCCGGTGACCGCAACCGATGCCCTCAATTTCAGCCGCAACATTCCGGCGGTGTACGTTGCGTCCCAGCTTCGCCAGCCATCGTTCTATCAGTTCCTGCGGCTGTCCGGAGTCGCCAATATGTCCAGTGAGAATCACTATGGCTTGTCGCTGGTACTTGGCGGTGGCGAAGTGACGATGCAGGAGCTGGGAAAATTGTACGCGCTGCTGGCTAATCGTGGCGTATTGCAACCATTGCGTATGCAGCAAAGTGATCCCCGTCCGACTACGCCGGTCCGGCTGCTGAGCGAAGAAGCCAGCTTTATGACGCTGGACATGTTGCGTCAGCACCGCCGCCCCGGCGATACGTTGGCGCAACAGCCGTCTTCGCTGCCGGTCTATTGGAAAACCGGGACGTCATGGGGTTTTCGCGATGCGTGGAGCGTCGGAATTTTTGGCCCTTACGTGCTGGTGGTGTGGGAAGGGAATTTCGACAGTAAGGGCAATAACGTGTTTGTCGGTGTTGAGGCCGCCGCGCCGCTGTTTTTCAACATTATTGACAGCATCAGTGCCAGCTATCCGGATTTGCAGGAACCCAAACGCCCGTTCCCGAAACAGCTAAAACGGGTGGATATCTGCCTCGCCAGCGGTGATTTGCCAACGCCGTGGTGTCAGCAAAAAGGTAAAACCTGGTTCATTCCCGGCAAGTCGCCCATCAAAGTCGACACTGTTTATCGCCCTGTGCGGCTGGATAAACTGACCGGCGACGTGGCGTGCCCGCCTTTTGATCAAGACGAAACCCGCGTCGAAGTGTTCGAGTTCTGGCCATCGGATTTGGCGAACGTGTTCGCGCAGGCCGGACTACCGAAGCGGAAACCGCCGGTGAACAGATGCAAAGATAACGGCGTTGATGTCGGCGGCAATCCACCGCGGATTACCTCGCCGCTGAAAAATACCACTTATACGCTGCGACAATCCCAGCAGGGGCGTGACCGCATCGCCTTCAACGCGGTTACCGATGCCGATAGCAAAACGGTGTACTGGTTTGTCGATGATATCTACCTCGGCAGCTCCGCCAGTAAATCGGCCATCGACTGGCGACCGATCAACAACGGGCAGTACCGCATCCGTGCCGTGGACGATCGCGGACGGGCGGACAGCCGGTTAATCAGTATTGAGATTGTGAATTAGGATGAGGCCGCGCGGCGGGAAATGATTGCGCGGCCTTTGTATCATTCGTGCATCAGCGAATGTCGACTTTAAGCGTGGCAGTGGCGTCAAAAGGACCGGTATCCAGTTCACCGCCGACCAAATTCACAGGAAAAGCCGTCAGCGTAATTTTCCCCAGCCCGTTCTGATTCATCGGTAATATACCTTGTGCAAATGGCATGTAAGTCCCACCGGCATCTTGTACGACGATCCCGATATCTGCTTTATTATCGGCCGGACGACGCCGGGCGACCAGAGTGTACTGATTTTCAACGTCCTGGCCATCGAGGATCATCAGCAGTTTATTATTGGCAGGAATGACAGGCAGACCACTTTCCGTACAGTCATAAAGGATGTTGAAAGTCACGCGCCGGTAGTCATTCGGAGGGTTATTTTTTTTAGTGAATTTACCTACCTGAATGGTGCCAAAATTCACTGAGATGGTTTCCCCCTGATTGATTTCACAACTTTGCGGTACTGTCAGAGTACCACTGAGATAAACAATCGCGACGGGTGAGCCCAGCGGTGGTGCGGTGGTTGTTACCGGCGCAGAAGTGGCGTAAATACGAGCAATTTCTGTGCGCGGGATGTCGATTTCGCCGACGAAAGGCGTAGTGATGTAAAATGTCACTCTCCCCTGTGAGCCTGTGTTCAGGTTATCGTGCGTAGCTTGCTGCTCACAGATGCCGGTATTTTCCTTATCCCAGTGGTGTGTTCCATCACTGACTGCTTTGGAGGTAGGCACGGTAACATAGTCATTTTTCGGAATAGCAATTTGGGTCATGACATCCAGGTGATCATTAATTTTATAGTAATTAACGGTGTGCCCAAGGGGTAACGACGTTTGCAGACTGTACATAATTAATACTCCATTATTACTCGCCGCATCGGTATCTGAGCAGTTGCAGGTGATCTGATAATTTTGCTGACTGCTGTTGAGTGTCTCCTCGAAATTATTGCCCCTCGAATTTTCGCTGCTGCGTAAATCGCGCAAAATCATGCTTTCATAAGAGGTTGCACCGCCGTTAGCGGGTTCACAAATAGCCGTGGCCGCATAACACCGGGCAGTTCAGGCGACTGTGAACATCAGCACCATCCCAAATATTTTTCCGGCATTATTCTTCATTATTCTTGTCCTTAAACACAGGGGGTCGTGACGGATTGAACAGAGGCTGCTGATTGCCTGAGGTTGAGACTGGCTTTGCATTGCTGGTTTGCGCTGGTGCCCCATTTCACGTGTAACTTGATGGGCTCCTCCACTTTGACGCCGGACAGATACAGAACCCCGCCATCATCGACGATATTCTCTAATGTCTGGTCTTCGCTGACCGCCACAGCGCCGAAAGGCACAACAGATCCGTCAGACCGGGTGAGTTTAATCAATACGCGAACGCCAATACGGGCGTCGAAATGGGCAACGACCATGGCGCCTTTATTAGGGATAACCAGTTCAGAAGTGTTTGTCACATCCACATCTGCCGGCAATGTGGTGGTATCAATCACGATGCGATTTTCAGTGTAAGACGTGAGATAAGGCACCACGGCGTAGCCGCGCCAGTCTGTTTTAAGGCCGGGAATATTTTGCACCCGTGCACCGCTGGCGCCATTAGTATCAATCAGCGCAAAAGAGTCGCCGAGCGACTGAGAAAGGGTCACCCCTTTTTCATGGGCAACAATGCCGCCTGCGAGGCCATAGCTGGTTTGCTGTGAATGATCGTCGTAGTAATAACCGGCATTCAATGTGCCGTAGGATGAACGATAGGATGCATTCAGGTTACTGCTGTCGCCCCCTCCCTGGTCCGCATGGCTTTGCTGAAGGGAATAACTGAGGCGGTAATCATCCAGCGCAGTCCCGCTGAGGCCAACCTGTTGGCGCGTGTCGCCATTTTTTTGATGCGTGACGTTATATGTCGCCCAGCTCTGTGGTAGCCAACGGCTTAAAGGAACACGAATATTCAGTGCAAACTGCTGATCGTTTTCCTGATTTTCCATCTGGCTGTAAGAGTAAGAAAAGTTGTAGCTGATCCCGGACACGCTGGTATTCATGCCGAGAGAGATATTTTTCTCTTTGTTGGTGCGGCGCCAGTAGTCTTGCTGATAAGCCGATAGGTAAAGACTCGCCCCTTCCCAGAGTGCCTGATTAATACTGACCTGGAACTTGCTGCGTTTATGTCCGTCCTGAGATGCATTGTCCTGAGACTGATTAGCTTCGTCAAAATCGTAGAAACCGCTGGTTGAATAGCGATAGCTGGCCACGGAAAAGTTAGTGTCCGTTGTTTCGACATTTTTCGAGTATTGAATGCGATAAGACTGACCGCTGCTATTTTGGTCGTTGTCCAGACGGGTCTGTGCCTGAGTGACATCGGCAGATAGTGAACCGAGGGCGAACAGGCTAAAACCCATCCCTGCCTGACCGGCCATATAATCAGGCGACAGTAAGAAGCCACCATAAGTAGTTATTTCATTTGAAACCCCGTAAATCACCGTGCCCTGTGCAAATTCCGGTTCTTTATCGCCGCTATCGTTCGAGCGGTAGCGGCCAACGGTACTGCTGTACTTCAAACGACCAGGTCGCTGCATAACCGGCACGGCAGAAAAGGGCTGGTTAAATTTGCGTTCAGTGCCGTCGGCTTCTTTAACCGTCACTTCCAGATCACCACTGTAAGACGAAGGGTAAAGGTCATTAATTTCGAACGCCCCCGGCGCGACGTAACTTTGATAAATGATGTAGCCGTCTTGTCTGATGGTCACTTCGGCATTGGAGTTGGCAATGCCGCGAATGGTGGGTGCGAAGCCACGCTGGCTGTTGGGCAGCATATTGTCGTCGGAAGACAATTGAACACCGGTAAATTGCAGACTGGGAAAGAGATCGCCCGGTGTGGAGCTTTCACCTATTAGCAACTGAGATTTGAGGGCTTTGATATCCCGTTGCACATAAGTCGAGATGGCATCCCAGCTTTGCTGGCCATCGCTATTGCTATACGTGCTGTAGTTGCGAAGGCGCCATGCGCCAAGATTTAAGCCATTTTGCAGATTCAAATACTGGCTGGAATCATCACTGCCATTTTTATTGTTCCGCTGTGAGCCCGAAAACGTGTAGTTAGAAAACAGGACAGGTACGCCATCGTCCCATTTTTTAGGATCAACATAGCCACTGGCTTTTCGTTCCATCGCGGCTTGTGGAATGCTCAAATCAAGACGCATTCTGTTGAAGTCAAACTTTGCATTCGCTGCCGGAATATACAAGGTCAGGTTGTCGAGTGGTGCGTCATGCGGGTGTTGCGTCAGGGACGGAAAAGCATCCACGCGAACATTCAATGCACGAAGTAAATCAGGGGTGATTTGCGGGATCAACGACCCGTCAGACTTTTGGTCATAGCGGATGTTTTGCTGTAATGCTTTTTCCTGATTCACGTAAATTGACGTGTTATACACACCGGCAACTTGAGCCTTGTCACTTAGCGCGAAGACTGAGAGATCCACATTGTTGGTTGCCTGACCATTGTTTTCCAACAATCTCGGATCGAAATAGACTTCCTCAGCGTGGACCGAATGAACAAGACATGTGATAACCAAAAAAATACAACTTACCCCAGGCGCTAAGGTTTTACCTTGCTGATGGGGAGAATACATTCCTTTTTCCGGTCTTTGTGCATTCGTATCGTAACCCATAGTCATCTTCCCTGAACTTCCTAATGGCGAATCAACGCGTGATCAAACTAAAGCGCTCGCTTTTCCGGCTGGGTCTCTCCGCCGTAGTCGTTGATTGCTCTCCACTCAATAGTATTCCCGGTATTGTTCGCAGGTAATGTCACATTGAGCTGGCTGCCTGGTGCAATCATGTCGGTATCCTTAAGGATGCTGTTACCGGCGATCAGGTAGCTGAATACCACGTAATAAGGAGTGGGATTATTGATAATAAGATGGCCGTTGACGCGTGAAAAAGTCAGCAATTTGTAAGCGTCAAATGCTTTCCCTTCTAATTTATCAGGACGATAAAAAAGTTTTATCCTTGTCTTAATGACGAGACGTAACTCGTTTGAATCATTTTTCGGTGTAGAAGGAATAGCCCGGATATTAATGTAAAATATCGATTCTTTGTCCTTGCGTAGTTCACCACCGGTGTACGATATGCGTAGATTATTCTCCTCATTAGCGTTTAACCTAAATAGCGGTGGAGTGACCACAAAAGGCCCGCGCGTTTTACCATCACCATTATCGACCCACGATTGGATCAAAAACGGTTTACTGTCAGATTTATTACTGAGGGGTAATGAAGCTTCCTTTTTATTTTCTTCATAAATTACTCGTGTGCGACCCACAAGAATTCCGCCACCATAGCTCAGCTGAATCGGTAGAAAAAACAGAAGAGTAAATGTAATGATTGAATTGATGAGATTACGCATTTAGATGATTGTATCCAGTAATGAATGATAAATATTCCGTTACCCGGGTAATGAAAAATGGCCCAGTTTACTGGGCCTGTCTGTGAGGAGTGGCTTAACGGTAATCGAGAGTCACATTGACGCTGGCATCAGCCGGACCCGCAGTGATCAGATCAGGGGTTTTGTAGGACTGATAATTCGCCAGCAGATTGATGTTCATCGTCGCGCTGGTGATGTCGTAAGTCACAGTGGGTAATGTATTGAGAAGCATCACGTCTTTTGTTGTGGCATCCAGAATCTGGATCCCTACGCCGTCGGCCATAGTATCGCCAAAGCTATTTCCCAATTTCACTAAATTTGGATGTGTTGCGTCTACCGCTTCAGCTTCCAGCCACACGCGAAAATGCTGGATAGGGTCATTTTGCACCGTAGTGAAAGGGCAGTTAGCCAGTGGCAGAGTAAAAGGAATATTGGGTGAGGTATCATTAATCTCTCGGAATTGCGCTGCTGAATAGGTCCCTAATTCAACTTCAATATCATTACCTCCATTAATGACACAGGCAGTTTTAATAATTTCACCGTGAAAATTTATTCTTCCATCTATTGCATAACCGTTACCGGCTAATGCCAGCAGTAACCCACTTACAATGAGCTTGTATGTCGTTTTCATTTTCGCATCCATTCTGAAATAAAAAATTAAGAGCTTAGTCACAGATACACTTGATTAATATATTAGCGATACTAATTAAATGCCTGCAAATGCGGATTCTATCAACTATTTTAGGCATTGAATAGAGGGTGTAGATCATTATCACATAAGGCTAATAAGATCAGCGCGATTATATTCATTTATCTGATCGTTGAGCTCTTATTAATTCATCCGGCTGATCGTTTCGGTTTGATTAAATAATTTAACAAGAGAGAGTTATTATAGGATGGGTTTCCTTTTATTAAACATTTTAACTTAATGGTTAAGGTAAGGGGGGGCCTTAAAAATAAGCTACTGCAGCGAAGTGTTAAATTTATTCGTTTATTTTAAATTAATCGTATTTCTGAAAGTTCTTTTATTAGGAACTATTGAAATGTAATGGATGATTTTCGAGCGGTTACGTCCGGGGGGATGGGTAACTCGCTTCCTTCAGGCATCGCGACAAACCGTAACAAACCAACCGTAGATGGTGGGAGATTCCTCTGATATTGTTGATAAATTAGGAAATCCGTATTCATTGTTACAATTTCGACTAGAATATATACCATTAAACGCTGTCTGTTTTGGCTCATATTTCTAACAATAGAAGCTTCAGGCATTCACGCCTTTGGGAGAGTTACATGCAAGAAAATCACAAGATTCTGGTTGTCGATGACGACATGCGTCTGCGCGCACTTTTAGAACGTTATCTGACAGAGCAGGGCTTCCAGGTACGCAGCGTCGCGAATGCCGAGCAGATGGATCGCCTGCTGACCCGTGAATCCTTCCATCTGATGGTGCTGGATTTGATGTTGCCGGGCGAAGACGGTTTGTCTATCTGCCGCCGTCTGCGCAGCCAGAGCAATCCGATGCCGATTATTATGGTGACGGCGAAAGGTGAAGAAGTTGACCGTATCGTCGGTCTGGAAATTGGCGCCGACGACTACATTCCTAAACCATTCAACCCGCGTGAACTGCTGGCGCGTATACGTGCCGTTTTGCGCCGTCAGGCCAACGAGTTGCCGGGCGCACCTTCTCAGGAAGAAGCGGTGATTTCGTTCGGTAAGTTCAAACTCAACCTCGGTACCCGCGAAATGTTCCGTGAAGACGAGCCTATGCCGCTGACCAGCGGTGAGTTCGCCGTCCTGAAAGCGCTGGTGAGCCATCCGCGTGAACCGCTGTCCCGTGACAAGCTGATGAATCTGGCGCGTGGCCGTGAATACAGTGCGATGGAGCGTTCTATCGACGTGCAGATTTCCCGTCTGCGCCGCATGGTAGAAGAAGATCCGGCGCATCCGCGTTATATCCAGACCGTATGGGGTCTGGGCTATGTGTTCGTCCCGGACGGCAGTAAGGCATGAGACGAATACGCTTTTCACCGCGTAGCTCGTTTGCCCGAACACTATTATTAATCGTCACCTTGCTGTTCGTCAGCCTGGTGACGACCTATCTGGTGGTGCTGAACTTCGCCATCTTACCTAGCCTGCAACAGTTTAATAAGGTGCTGGCATACGAAGTACGTATGCTAATGACCGATCGTTTGCAGCTGGAAGATGGCACGTTGTTGGCAGTTCCCCCGGCATTTCGTCGCGAGATTTATCGCGAACTGGGCATCTCGCTTTATACCAACTCTGCGGCTGAGGAGAGTGGTCTGCGCTGGGCGCAGCACTACGAATTCCTGAGTCAGCAGATGGCCCAGCAGCTCGGTGGACCGACCGACGTCCGTGTGGAAGTAAACAAAAACACGCCGGTGGTATGGCTAAAAACCTGGCTCTCGCCTGACATCTGGGTGCGCGTTCCTCTTACTGAAATCCATCAGGGTGATTTTTCCCCGCTGTTCCGCTATACGCTCGCGATTATGTTGCTGGCGATCGGCGGCGCATGGCTGTTTATACGCATTCAAAATCGACCCCTTGTGGAACTTGAGCACGCTGCGTTGCAGGTGGGTAAAGGGATTATCCCTCCTCCGCTGCGTGAATACGGTGCGTCTGAAGTCCGTTCGGTAACGCGAGCCTTCAACCAGATGGCAGCCGGTGTAAAACTGCTGGCCGATGACCGTACCTTACTGATGGCGGGCGTAAGCCATGATTTACGCACCCCGCTGACGCGTATCCGTTTAGCCACAGAAATGATGAGCGACGGCGATGGATATCTTGCGGAGTCAATTAATAAAGACATCGAAGAGTGCAATGCCATCATCGAGCAGTTTATCGATTATCTGCGCACCGGTCAGGAGATGCCCACCGAAATCACCGATCTTAACGGTATTTTGGGTGAAGTGATTGCGACGGAAAGCGGCTATGAGCGTGAAATTGATTCCGGTCTGGCAGAGGGTGAATTGCTGGTGAATGCGCACCCGCTGTCCATAAAGCGTGCTGTAGTGAATATGGTGGTGAATGCCGCCCGCTACGGCGACGGCTGGATAAAAGTCAGCAGCGGGCGCGAACTCCAGCGTGCGTGGTTCCAGGTCGAAGACGATGGTCCGGGTATTGCACCGGATCAACTCAAGCATCTTTTCCAGCCGTTTGTGCGCGGTGAAAGTGCCCGAACCACCAGCGGCACTGGACTTGGACTGGCTATCGTCCAGCGTATTATCGATGCGCACTCGGGGACCTTGGATATCGGGAAAAGTGACCGGGGTGGGTTAAGGATAAGAGCTTATTTACCGTTACCGGTAGAAATGCTCAAGGCGGTGGCGGTACAGCAGAAACCGGTGTGAATTAAGGGGGGCCTTAATAATCCCCGACAGATTCTGCATGGGAATATTTCGGTTTCACACTCGCAGCGATCACTGCAAGTGTGAAACCGACGCTTCCCCGTCTGCTTTAAGGCCGCCATTGCAGCGGCTTTCTGCCACCAAACGTTAAGTCTTCCGACTCATAACATAATATTCCGCTGCTTCCTCGCGCCACCTCGGCGCCTCCACCACATCCCATGGATTCACTACGACCACACCCGTGTGCGCAAAGACCCCGGCGTTATCTGTCACCAGCGACGCCTGATGGTTCAGGCATATCGCGACAAGCTGCGTATCGCGCTCTTTCATCGTCACACCAGCCTGCTTTGATAAGGCCATCACGCGCGGATAGTGCAGGGCGCTGGCGGCGTCGAAGGGCAGCAGGCGTCCTGCGAAATCGTGATTCAGCATCTCCAGTAAGGCTTCATTGAGCGGAGTCCTGGGCTGTTCATCTGGCAGGCCGTCGACCCAGGCGAAAAGTTCGGCGACGCCGAGGCTGGTAAGATACAGCTGGCTGGCATCCTGCGCGTCGAGCCACTGCAGAACGGTTTTATGCGGTTTGGGATTGATCATCTCAAGGATGATGGACGTATTGAGGATGATCATTTTGGCGGAAGTTCCAGAGGATTGAGGCCCAGCGTGGAGAAACGCTGGCGAAGCTGGCTGCCGAGGCCGAAATTGGCCGGGGTGCTGGTCAACGCCTGTTTCAGAATTAAACGCGCCTCTTCTTCCATCGAATGCCCTTTTTTAGCGGCGGCGATGCGCAGCAGATCTTTAATCTCGTCATCCAGATTGCGAATCGTGATGGTGGCCATAATCAGCTCCTGTGAAATCAATGCAAGCAGTGCTGTCATAGTGCGACCTGCAGAAATTTTTGCAATAAAAAAGGCGCGGGATCCGCGCCTGAGCAATGTGCGTAAGATTAACGCTGAGGGCCTGCGCCAACCAGCGCCTCGCCGGCAGGCGTATCCGTATATTTATCGAAATTATCAATAAACAGCTGTGCCAGATGCTGCGCTTTTTCCTGCCACTGTTCGCGGCTGGCGTAGGTATTGCGCGGATCGAGGATGTGCGGATCCACGCCCGGTAACGCGGTCGGCACCGCGAGATTAAACAGCGGCAAGGTGAAAGTCTCTGCGTCATCAATCGTGTCGTTGAGAATAGCGTCAATAATAGCGCGGGTATTTTTGAGTGAAATGCGTTTGCCGGTGCCGTTCCAGCCGGTATTCACCAGATATGCCTGCGCGCCGACCGCTTCCATGCGCCTGACCAGCACTTCGGAGTATTGTGTTGGGTGCAGCATCAGGAACGCTGCGCCGAAACAGGCGGAGAAGGTCGGGGTGGGTTCGTTGACACCGCGCTCGGTGCCGGCCAGTTTAGCGGTAAAGCCTGACAGGAAATGATACTGCGTCTGGGAAGCCGTCAGGCGGGAAACCGGTGGCAGAACGCCAAAGGCGTCGGCAGTCAGGAAGATCACTTTGCTGGCGTGGCCCGCTTTGGAGACTGGCTTCACGATATTCTGAATGTGATAAATCGGGTACGACACGCGGGTGTTTTCGGTTTTGCTGTTGTCATCAAAATCGATTTTGCCGTCTGCGCTGACCACGACGTTTTCAAGTAATGCATCCCGCTTAATCGCGCCGAAGATTTCCGGCTCAGCTTCTTTGCTGAGCTTGATGGTTTTGGCGTAGCAGCCGCCTTCAAAGTTGAAGACGCCGTCATCGTCCCAGCCATGCTCATCATCACCGATCAGCTGACGCTTTGGATCGGTTGAGAGCGTGGTTTTACCGGTGCCGGAGAGGCCGAAGAAGACCGCCACATCCCCTTTTTCACCGACGTTGGCCGAGCAGTGCATCGAGGCGATGCCCTGTAACGGCAACAGGTAGTTCATCACGGCGAACATGCCTTTCTTCATTTCGCCGCCGTACCATGAGCCGCCAATCAGCTGGATGCGCTCGGTCAGGTTGAAGGCAATGAAGTTTTCGGAGTTCAGCCCCTGCTTCTGCCAGTCGGGGTTAGTGCATTTCGCGCCGTTCATTACGATAAAGTCAGGCTCGAAGTTCTCCAGTTCCTCGCTGGTCGGGCGGATAAACATGTTTTTGACGAAGTGCGCCTGCCAGGCCACTTCAGTGATAAAACGGACTTTCAGGCGGGAGTCTGCGTTAGCACCGCAGAATGCATCAATGATAAACAGCCGTTTGCCCGAAAGCTGCTTACCGACCAGCGCCTTCAGCGATGACCAGACTTCCTGCGACAACGGTTTGTTGTCATTTTTGCCTTTGCCCTGATCGGCCCACCAGACGGTGTCGCGGGTAACGTCGTCGCGGACAATGTACTTATCTTTTGGCGAACGGCCGGTGAAAATGCCGGTATCAACGTTCACTGCGCCCAGTTCTGTCACCTGTCCGCGCTCAAAGCCTTCCAGACCCGGTGCGGTTTCCTCTTTGAAAAGAGTATCGTAATCAGGGTTATAGACGATTTGACTGCTTTGATGAATCCCGTAACGGGCGAGTGTTTCGGCGGTGATCCCGAGAGTGGTTGGCATTTCCCTGCTCCTTTCCTGCACATAGAACCCCAAAGGGCGTAGGCCTTTAGGGATAAATTAGTTGTAATTGTAGGTATTTATCGCGCACGAACAGCGATAGCTATCAAAGATTAACGGGAGATGTGAATTTTTTTCTGGAAATGTGATGGAATACCAACAAATTATGCAAGGACGTTATAAACAAGCAACAAAAAAGGGACTTTCAGCAGAAAGTCCCTTTTGATTTAGTGAGTTAACGATCAGTGAACGTTATCATTTCCGGAGACAACGTTGCCGCCGCTGGCTTTCAGTGTCGCCATATCCATCGCGTCAAATGCATAATCTGAACCGCAGTAGTCACAGTGCATCTCGATTTTGCCATCTTCTTCCAGCATTTCGAGAATTTCGTCATCCGGCAGCGTCAGCAGTGCACCGGCGCAGCGTTCACGCGAACAGGTACAGCGGAAACACACATCCTGCGGTTCGTACAGAGTGACTTCTTCCTGATGATATAGGCGATAAAGCACTTCATTGGCGGGCAGATTCAGCAGCTCTTCGGCTTTGATGGTCGCGGTAAGCTGCGCAAGATGGCTGAATTCTTCTGGATCGGTCTCTTCAGCAGGCAGAACCTGTAACAGCATACCGCCGGTCGCTGGCTTGCCTTCCACTTCACCGCTGCGGATGAAAATACGGGTCGGGAGCTGCTCAGACTGCATGAAATAGTTTTCCAGACACTCAGCCAGGTTCTCGCCTTCCAGACCGACAACGCCCTGATAACGTTCGCCAGCAGTCGGGGAAATGGTGATCACCATGTAGCCGTTACCAATCATCTCTTTCAGCGAACTGCCTTCTTTGATTTCGCCTTGCAGACGCGCGAGGCCACGCAGTTCCTGAAGATTGTTGCCATTAATCACCGCCAGTTTCAGCGGGCCATCGCCCTGCAATTGCACGGTGATGTCACCGTCAAATTTGAGCGTGGCGGTCAGCAGGCTGGTTGCGACCAGCATTTCGCCCAGCAAATTACGGACGTCTGCCGGATAGTCATGCCCGGCAACGATCTGCTGGAAAGTTTCGTGGAGCGAAACCAGTTCGCCGCGCACAGCGTGATGGTTGAACAGGTAACGGTGTAACTGGTCGTGATTAGACATAACGTTCTCTCTGTTTGGCGGCGTTTATTCTGCGTCGCCATATTTAAATTTGATCAGGGTGCGGCGTTCCTTTTTATCCGGACGTCGGTCCGGATGGGGCATCGCATTCATTTTCCGTGCCTGAGAGATTTTCTCCCGGCTGGCAATGCTGGCCTCGGTTTCCTGATAAAGCGTTTGTGCTTCTTCCGCACTGCGGCGCTGAGTTGTCAGCCCTAAAACAATGATCGTTTTTGCATCGGTTCCCTGACGCAGGGTAATTTCGGCATTCAGTTCCATCAGCTTGCTCGGTTTTCCGCGCTGGCCGTTGTAATGCACTTTGCCGCCATCAATCATCTCGCGCGCCAGCGCACGGGTCTTATAAAAACGAGCCGCCCACAGCCATTTATCGAGACGTACTGCGTTGTCGTCTTCTTCCTTTTTACCTTTCATCTTTCCCCCTGAAACGTGCCGGAACTACTGAGCCGGGCCTGTTATCGGGTGAATCGAAGGCAACAGGTCGCGGTAGTCATTGATCGAAGGATGTCCCTGAAATGACTTATTCGCACCGGTTGAATCCGGATTCTCTATACCCAGACAATAGCGGATACCAAAGGTTTTTGCCGCATTCAGAATCGGCTCCCCGTCATCGACAAACAGCGTTCTCTCGGGGTTAAAGCCCGTTTGCTGCTGCACGGCAGCCCACAAACGTTGATCTTCCTTTGGATAACCAAATGTGTGGGTGGAAAGTAATAAATCAAGGTGCTTATCCAAACCGGTGTGTTCAATCTTCACTGACAGGCTGTGAGGATGCGCATTAGTCAGCAAAATGGTTTCGCGGCCACTTTCCCGCAGATGCTGCAAGAACGGCCTGGTATCGTCACGAAGTTTGGCATTTTTACCGATGTTGGTGGTCATCTGGTAGATGTCCAGATCCAGCCGCTCGCTCCAGTAGTCAAAGCAATACCAGTTCATGGTGTGCTGGACGGCCAGATATTCGTCATGAATTATCTGGCGGGCATTTTCCAGCGGGATAGCGCGTTGCAGGCTCAGCGCCTTAGGCACGTCCTGCAACCAGAACTGGCTATCGAAGGCCAGATCAAGCAGCGTGCCGTCCATATCCAGCAAAACGGTATCGATATTGTTCCAGTCGAGATCAAGGGGCATGGAAACTCCATATCCTGCGGGCATGAGCATGGCAGGAGAGAAAAAACGTAAGCAGGGAAGGGCGTCAGAATAACATAAACTCTCAGGGTGGCGCAGAGCCACCCTGAGTTTCAGCTCAGGGTATGCGCTGGTACGGGCATCATCGTGGGGTGAAAGCAGGCGTTATAATGCTGCTCAATGTCGTCAATACGGCGCTTATCTTTAATAAAGCGGCGGATAAAGAGAACGGTATTGACCAGCAGAACGCCAAGCAACAAGAACAGCAGCATGCTGGTGCCCAGATAGCGCCACAGCGTCGAAATATCCGGTTCACTGTGCAGCGAGATATGGCGTGTACCGTTGGCATCGATGCTGATACTGGTGATCACGCCCTGAGCGCTGAACGGGGTATGCAGCAGCTGCGTTGACAAGTGTTGTAACTGCTTCCACTGATCCTGCGGCGGATTACCGTACAATCCGACCGGCGGCACAGGCTGTTCCACCAGCTGACGACCTTCGTCATTGCTGATAAGGAACCCACCCGGAGGAGGGCTGTTCAGGCTTTCTGCGGCGCGGCGGGTTTCCTGAATGAAGAAGGAGGACGTCGCGTTATTGACCAGCTCACTCAGCGATTGCGCGCTGACCGGTCGCAGCAGGACGTTGATCCCCTGTAACGAGCCCGCTTTCGCGCGTTTCACCAGCGTACTCCAGTTATTCGAGTTCCCCAGATTCACCAGCGCATTTTTCAGGCGTACGCATTCATTGGTTTTGCTGCCGCACAGCGTGTCGGTTTTCAGCACAATATCGGCGAAATCATCGAGCAAAATCATGCCGGATTTCTCGATCGCGGTCGCCAGCTGCGGGTTGATGTTTTGCTCGAGATTTTCACCCGGATGCATCTGATTGTTCACGGTAGTTTGCAGCGCGGTGGCGGCATCAATAATTTCAGACTGCGGCACCGGCAGCGGTGCGGCGTTGTTCCAGTAAATCCCCGAACAGTCGAACGGCAGGAAACCCGATGCGCTGCGGTTGGTCGCAGGTGGCACGTAGCACATGCCTGTACCCTGAACTTTCAACGTATCGCCGACGCGCAGTGCTGTTTTTTCCAGATCCTGCACACTGTTGACCTGCGCACTTTGCGCGCCCTGTAGCCACGCTATGCTGAGTTTCAGCGGTAAACCGAGAGGCACATACACCAGCAGCATAAGCAATAACAGAAAGGCGCTGGTCGCCAGCACCAGATTCTTGCCCCAGAGCTGCAGCGGGAATTTTTTGACTTCATCGTGCAACGACAGATAGCTGCCCTGACGGACGACGTGGCTGTTCATGTACAGCTCGATATCCGTTGGCTGGCCGAGGTCGCGGCCGATAAAAGGTTGCCAGTGCGGCGGATAAATCAGGTCGACGGTGCCGAGCGAAATATTGCTGATATCCCCCTGCTTAGATTCGCCAAACAGTCCCCAGCGTTTAGGTAAGCCCCGCAGGCAATGGATTTCTTTGCGGTTTTTACCTAAACGTTCGGAAATCACCCGCCAGCCGACCCATCCTGCGAGCACGGCGGCAAGGGTAAGCAGCCACGGCAAAAATACGACAGGGCTGAGCAACGTAATAAACAGCAAAAGCAAAATACCGGAAACCGCCAGCGCCTCTTTTACACCGCTCGAGCGGGTCAGCGCGTGCTCTTCGCGCGTTTCACGGCGCACCTTCACCATCTCGATATGTTCGCTTTCTTCATGACGAATCGAGGCATTTTGCGGCTGGGAGGGAAGAACCGTTGAAACCGGCGCCGGACCTTCGTAAACGTGGTCCGCCAGCGTATGACCATTGAGAGAGATGACCAGAGGCATCGATTGCGTTTTAATCAGCTCTACCTGATTTTCCTGCGCTATGTATTGCTCCCAAAAGGGGGGCAGGTGGATTTCAGTCGCATCAAGAAAATAGCGTCCGCTGTTGGTGTCTTCGCTGGCTACACCGTAGCGAGTGATGGCGCGCTTAAGGCTGTAAACGTGTTCACTTTTGGTGGTCAGGATGAGTTTATCGCGCAGGATAATCAGATTATTGCGGTGAGTGATCGGCGTTTGTCCCAGCCCTTCACTTTGTCGCAGATACCGTTCTACGGCGTCGCGCTCTTGTTGCGACAGTTTTCGCTGGCTGGGGGTGGGGAAATGTACCACGGACTCGTCGCGTTGGCGGCGTCGCAAGGCAAACCAAAAGAAACTTCCAGTGGCAATGATTGCGATACACAACAACACCAGTGTCACGACTACTGTGCTCATCCGATCCCCGTTCTGACGTGGGCGACTTACGTCAACTCTGTGAAAGTATTATACATAAATTGAAAAGACATAAACCTCATGCATGATTTGCACGTCACCCTATTTTCTACAGGGTTTTCATTATTTGACTGATATTTATGCACAAGTGTTTTAATGATAAAAACACCACGCTAGAGAGTATCCGTAATTGTACTTTAATGGGTATCGGTATAATCCTATTTTGAATCGGTCTGGTTTTTGTTACAGCAAAATTGTGACGCGAACATGGCAACGCGTTCTTTTTGCACGATGTCAGGGACAAAAATCCGGCGGTTCGCGCTGAATATGCCGTTTTCAGCGGAACTTATACGCAGTAAAGATTGCGGTTCAGGCTTGCCTTAACGCACAATGTTTTCTGATAGCAATGTTCAATAATCCATATGAACCCATTACGACACCCGCAGTCAGGTGAATAAAAGTTGGGGATGAAATGACACAACACCTGCAAAAACCAAAAATCCTGAAGGTGGAAACCGTAGCGCGTTCGCGTTTGTTCACCATCGAGTCTGTAGATTTGGCGTTCAGCAACGGCGCGGAACGCGTCTACGAACGCATGCGTCCGTCCGATCGCGAAGCGGTGATGATCGTGCCAGTCATTGGTGAAGATCTGCTGCTGATCCACGAATACGCGGTGGGGATCGAAAGCTATGAGCTGGGTTTTCCGAAGGGGCTGATCGACGCAGGCGAGAGCGTGCTGGAAGCCGCTAACCGCGAGTTGATGGAGGAAGTCGGCTACGGCGCAGGGCATTTTGACGTGCTGGCAAAGCTGACGATGGCGCCTTCCTACTTCTCCAGCCGCATGAACATTGTGATTGCGAAAGGGTTGTACCCAAAGAGCCTGGAAGGCGATGAGCCCGAGCCTTTACCACAAACCCGCTGGCCTATTGCGCGGATGATGGAATTGCTGCAACAGCCCGATTTTTGCGAAGCCCGTAACGTCAGCGCTTTATTCCTGGCTCATGATTTCCTGACGCGCAACGCCCGCTGAACCGTCCGTTTTCCTGAAAAATCGTCAATAAAAAAGCCGGTCATACATCATGCAGACCGGCTTTTTTCTATCGGATTTAATCAGGCGTTAAACGCCTGACTCACTCTCATCAGAACAACTCATGTTCCTGACCGTTGTCCATGATAGTCGTTCCGACTTCATGCACCGCATGTTCCGTCGGCTGAGTTCCGTCAATGAAGTATTCCGCACGACTGCCACCGCCCCCGTCGGATAACTTCCCGGTACTCTTATCGATAGTCACCGTCACGATGCCCGGAGGCGGCGTCTGCTTCTCTTCAGGCACGCCTTCCAGCACGGCTTTCATGTAGTCATCCCACGCCGGTTGTGCGCTCTTCGCGCCGCCTTCTGCGCCCGAGATTTGATCTGGGATCACACCGGAAGCCGTCGAACGGCCAAGGTCACGGCGGTGATCGTCAAAACCAATCCAGACGGAGGTGACCACGTTCGGGCCATAACCGGAGAACCAGGCGTCTTTCGAACTGTTGGTTGTCCCGGTTTTGCCGCCGATGTCGTGGCGCTTCAGATCACGACCCGCGCGCCAGCCTGTTCCCATCCAGCCAGGCTCGCCGAAGATGTTGGAGTTCAGCGCGTCACTGATCAGGAACGACAGCGGCGTGCTGATAACGTGCGGCGCGTACTGTTGCTCTGCATCCACCTGCGGAGAATTGGCCGGAACCTGTTCCAGCTGCGGCGTTGGTACGGCGTTGTTATTGTTATTCACCGAGGTGGCAACGTTTTCCACGTTGTCATCAGACAACACCGCCGACTTCTGCGTATCGCCATAAATCACCGGAATATTACAGGTGCGGCAGGCGATTTTCGGTTTGGCTTCAAACAGAACTTCGCCGGATTCCGCCACAATTTTGGTGATGAAATACGGGTCAACCAGATAACCGCCGTTGGTCAGCGTCGCATAACCCCGCACTACCTGTAACGGGGTGAACGATGCCGAACCCAGCGCCAGTGACTCGGAATGAACAATGTTGGCAGCCGGGAAGCCGAAGCGCTGCAGATATTCTGCCGCGTAATCCACACCCATCGCACGCATCGCACGCACCATCACCACGTTCTTCGACTCACCCAGCCCCTGACGCAGGCGGATTGGACCCGCATAGGTCGGTGGTGAGTTTTTCGGTCGCCAGTCCTGACCGGCACCCGGATCCCAGCGGGTGATCGGCATGTCATTGAGGATAGTGGCCAGGGTCAGCCCTTTATCCATCGCCGCGGTATACAGGAACGGTTTGATGTTCGAACCGAGTTGACGCACAGCCTGATTCGCACGGTTAAATTTGCTCTGATTGAAATCAAAACCACCGACCAGCGCTTCAATCGCGCCGTCGTTTTGATTCAGGGAGACGATGGCGGAGTTCACATCAGGAACCTGTGCCAACCACCAGACATCGCCCACTTTACGCACCCACACCTGCTGACCTGGCTGAACCACGTCAGAGACTTTCTTCGGTGTCGGGCCTTGTGCGTTGTCATTACGGTAAGGACGTGCCCAACGCATACCGCTGAACGGCAGGCTGATTACGGCGCGGTTAGACATCGTCGCCGTGGCCTGCGCGTCGTCAATCGAGGTAATGACCGCCGGGAACAGTGGCCCGTAGACCGGCAGCGTTTTCAGCGACTGGACGATTTTATTCTCATCCCACGCCGGTTCGCCCACTTTCCACATCTGATTCGACGGGCCGCGGTAACCGTGGCGCATATCGTAATTCAGCACGTTGGTCCGCAGCGCTTCCTGTGCGGCCAGCTGGGTTTTCTTCGTGATGGTAGTGTGAACCATATAGCCGTCGTTATAGGCGTTATCGCCATAACGTTTCACCATTTCCTGACGCACCATTTCTGTCAGGTACGGCGCGGAAAACTCAATATGTGGGGCGTGATAATTCGCGACGACCGGTTCAGCACGCGCCTGATCGTACTGCTCCTGCGTGATGTATTTCTCATCCAGCATACGGGCCAGCACGGTATTGCGACGGGCAACAGAGCGATCGTGGGAATAGAGCGGGTTGAACGTTGACGGTGCCTTAGGCAGACCGGCAATGACCGCCATTTCGCTGAGTGTCAGCTGACTCACGTCTTTCCCGAAGTAAACCTGCGCTGCAGCACCCACGCCATAGGCACGATAACCGAGATAGATTTTGTTCAGGTAAAGCTCAAGAATTTCATCTTTGGTCATCATCTGCTCAATGCGGATGGCCAAAAACGCTTCCTTGATTTTACGGGTCAGCGTGCGCTCAGGGCTTAAGAAGAAGTTACGTGCCAGCTGCTGAGTGATGGTGCTCGCACCCTGTGAGGCGTGGCCGGACATCAGCGCAACGGATGCCGCACGGAAGATACCGATCGGATCCACACCGTGATGCTCGTAAAAACGGCTGTCTTCTGTCGCGATAAACGCATGCACCATTTCCGGGGGGATCTGGCCGAGTTTCAGCGGGATACGGCGCTTCTCACCGTACTGGGCGATAAGGTCGCCTTCGGCACTGAAGACCTGCATGGGTGTTTGCAAGCGCACGTCTTTGAGCGTGGCAACATCGGGTAGCTGTGGCTCGATATATTTATACAAACCGAAGATCGAGGCCGCTCCCAGCAAAATGCAACACACTGCAAGAATCAATAAATACTTTACGAACTTCACCTGAGATTTCCCATTTAGTGTCAATTGGGCAGTTTATAAACAACCGCGCGGTAGTATAAAGGCAAGCCTGCAACATGGATACGTACTTTTATTTACTTGACGATATGGAGATTGGGCGAAAATGCGACTACAAGCATGGCAGGTAGGTCTGGATATTCAAGCCGGTTTTGCCCGCGCGATCGCCGTACAAAGGCGGCGTCATGGCTGGCAATTACGTCACTGGTGGCAGCATCCGCTGCCTGACTTCACGTTGCGGGAGGGGATATTACATGAGACCGCGCCGCTGATCGCCATTTTATCATTCTGGCGCAAAACCTTACCTGCCAGGTTGTCACTGAGAATCAGCCTGCCGGCACAGCGCATCATGCAGCAACGCATGGTGGCACCTGATGCGCGGATGCAGGATCCCGCCCGCAGCGCCTTCATCTTCAGTCACGCGGCGAAACAATTTCCTCTGGGCGTTGAACATCTGGTGATGGATTACCGTGCTGACCCGTGCGGAGATAATCAGATCGTCGTCACCGCCGCACGGCAACAGGAGATCATGCAGTGGATGGAGTGTCTTGCGCAGGCGCAGCTTTTCCCTGAGGTTATCGAACTGACACCCTGCGCACTTCAGGTTGCTGCTCATGCGGCCCGGCTTCCCGGTGATGCGCTGCTGATTCATCCGCTGGACGACGCCCTTCTTTGGGCTTCGCCGCACAGCCTGCCGTTCCAGTTTGGTTTGTTCGACAGCACGCAAGCACGGGCGGATGCAGCGCTTTCCGATCTCATCCGGTCGCAATATCGTGCCGGTGCGCTGTGTGCCACAGAAGCTTATTACAGCGGCGAAAATCCTCCTTCCGGAATGCAATGCTGGTCGCCGCTCAGCGCGATAAGTCAGTTATCCGCCCCTTTACCTGCCAACCCGGGCGACTTTGCTCCCGCTGTTGGGCTGGCGCTAAGACCTGTGGATTGCTGATGCTACAGGTCAACTTATTGCCATGGCGGAAGGTACATCGACAGCAACGGGTGCGTTTCTGGCTAACCGTTTCGGTGTGTTTTCCAGCGTTGCTGCTGGTGAGCTTGCTGGGTAGTGCTGTTTTTTTGGCTCAGCAACGGACCCTTTTACAACAACATCTTGCTGCCCTGAAACACGCTTCTCAGGCGCTTTCTCTGCAGCAAAGGAGTGTGGAGACGGCGTCGGCACAGGTAAAAATACTGCTCGCGCAGCGTTTGGTTAGCCAGCAGCGGGCGCAGCGGAGCAGGGACTCCCTGCAAATGCTGATCTTGTTGGCAGAAAAAATACCAGAGGAGGTTCGGCTGAACGACCTGGTTGAACTTCAGAACCAGCTGACGCTCACCGGCGAAGGGCGGTTTTATCACGACATTCTGGCTTTTCGCGACACGCTGGCGACAGGTGACTTACTCCGGGATGTCACTCTGAGCGATGTACGGCAGCAATCCGGTGTGATGCTGAGCTTTGTGCTGAAGATGCAGCTGCGTCAGCCACCTGAGCAGGGAACGTTGCCATGAATAACCCACTTTTGCAGCGTCTTGAGCCGCTGATGCGAAAACCGGGCTGGCAGTTGGCTACCATGCTGGCGGGTGCGATGACGCTTATCGCGCTGGTGATATATCAATGTCTTTTCCGGAGTATCTGGCTGCAACAGACAGAACTGGAGCAGCAGATAAATGAGATCCGCCAGGTAGTGACTCATGCGCAGGTGGCCTTGCTGCGCGGAGCGCCACTGTCGCGTTTGCAGAATATGCTGAAAGAAAATGCAGGGGCCGAAAACGACATCCTGCCGCTGGACCAGCAATTTGCGCCGCCGTTGAAGGCCTCGCAAGCCGCGCTGGTTCGCTGGTCGCCCGCACCTGATCAGCAAGGCGAACTTCAGCTGCACGGTTCGTTTGGTGCACTGATGCATTTTCTTCAGGTATTGCAGCAGCGCCCGTGGCATCCGGCGTTCAGCGAACTCAATCTTCATGCCACGGAAAGCG
This sequence comes from Rahnella inusitata, assembly GCF_003263515.1. Taxonomy (GTDB): domain Bacteria; phylum Pseudomonadota; class Gammaproteobacteria; order Enterobacterales; family Enterobacteriaceae; genus Rahnella; species Rahnella inusitata. The sequence goes on from NZ_JYDE01000019.1 coordinate 171,347, forward strand.
GCCTCGCCGTTTCTCTTTTGCTGACCCAAACAAACGAAGCTGCTGACGGCGATGAAGTCACGGTCCCGGAGCATGATCCTTTTGCTCCCCTGCCATCCCAATCCTGCGCCGGTGAAACCCTGGCTCCCACGTGGAGTCTGGGTGGCATCACGCAGGCAGAAGGCCAGCAGTTTGGCTGGTTACTGTCGCCAGATGGCAGTTGGAACAAAGTCGAAACGGGCACGCAGATCGGCACGCCGCTGTGGACGGTCGAAATGCTGGATGCCTCACAGGTAGAACTCAGCATCAGCGATGCCCGCTGCGGCGAACAACGCCAGACTCTCCGGTTTGGTCACTCGGGTACGTTTCCAGGGAAAGGAAAAAAATGAAACACGTTTATCGGGCCGCTCTGTGGCTGCCGTTTTTCTTATATTTCAGCGTCATCAAGGCGGACGAGCCTTCGTCGGTATCTTTGGAATTTCAAACCGCGCCGATTGAAATGGTCTTGCAGGCACTTTCCGATACGCGGCAGCTTAATCTGATCACCGCGCCGGGTGTGGAAGGGCAGATCAGCGTAAAGCTCAAAGAAGTACCGTGGCAGCAGGCGCTCGACATTATCCTGCGCATGAATCATCTCACCAGTCAGCTTGAAGGAAATGTTCTGCTGATTTCACCGGCAATTGACCCGCTTGCGCGCCAGCAACAGGTCAAAGAGGCTGAAGAACAGCAGGCTGACCAGCGGCCGATCGTCAGCCTGACCTTTCCGCTTCAATATGCCGATGCCAAAGAAACGGCGCTGAGCCTGAATGCACAAAAAGGCACGCTGTTATCTGTTAAGGGCAATGCGTCTGCGGACAGCCGCACCAATACTCTTTTATTGCGCGATACGCAGGAGGCGCTGGATATCGTCACGCCGTGGATTAAAGAGTTAGATCTGCCGCTGCAACAGGTACAACTGGCTGCACACATCGTGACAATGAACAGCGAAAGCCTGCGGGAGTTAGGCGTTCGCTGGGGTTTCACCGGCGATGAACCGATCACTAAAGCCGTGCGAATGAACAATTTCAGTATGGGAATGCCGGTGGAAAACCCGATATTTACCGCCGGGTTCAATCTGGCACACATCAGCGGACGGATTTTGGATCTGGAGCTGACCGCGCTGGAGCAGGAAGACAAAGTCGATATTATCGCCAGCCCGCGCCTGCTAACGGCGCACATGCAAACCGCCAGTATCAAGCAGGGCACGGAGATTCCGTATCAGGTGTCCAGCGGGGCGAGCGGCAGTACGTCCATCGAATTTAAAGAAGCGGTACTCGGTATGGAAGTGACGCCTAAGATTCAGCGTGACGGGCGCATTCAGATGGCTTTGCAGATAAGCCAGAATATGCCGGGGCGCAGTATCAAGCAGTCCGAGGGAGAAGCGTTGGCAATCGACAAGCAGGAAATCAAAACGCAGGTCACGGTGAAAGATGGCGAAACCATCGTGCTGGGCGGCATTTTCCAGCGCAAAAACCAGAAGACCGACACCAAAGTCCCGGTAATCGGCGATATTCCGGTGGTCGGTTCCTTGTTTAAACACCAGTATATGAATGAACAGCGACGCGAGTTGGTGATTTTCATCACTCCAACCTTAATCCGCGCCCAATAAACGGGTATTTAGTGCTAACCTAAATCGCACAATCACGTTGAGCACATGCAACTTTTTGTGTCGTGAGAGGCTTCTGAGTTTGACGCTGCGGTCGATTTAGCTTACAAGGGTTACCGAATTGAGCACCGTGATCTTTTTTTACTGCAGACACGCCGATAAAAACGTACGTTTTCCCTCCTGCGGCGTGCAATGCGATTTATTCGGTTGCCAAACTACCAAGAGTGTTGAGATAATTTTTTTCTGATCTCGCACTATCGCTCATGAGGTTTCAGTTTAGGTCCCGCCGCTAATTTGATTGGCGGGGCGGGTTATCATCAACGAAATAGTCTTAGTAATACCGAAAAACATGGCAGAGAAACGCAATATCTTTCTGGTTGGGCCTATGGGTGCCGGCAAAAGCACTATTGGTCGACAGTTAGCTCAGCAACTCAATATGGAGTTTTTCGACTCCGATCACGAAATTGAGCGACGTACCGGAGCTGATGTGGGCTGGGTATTTGATTTAGAAGGCGAAGACGGATTCCGCGACCGCGAAGAAAAAGTGATCAACGAACTGACCGAAAAACAAGGCATCGTTCTGGCAACTGGCGGGGGTTCCGTTAAATCACGTGAAACCCGTAACCGTTTGTCAGCGCGTGGCGTTGTCGTCTATCTTGAAACTACCATCGAAAAACAACTGGCGCGTACACAACGCGACAAAAAACGTCCATTATTACAAGTGAGTGCTCCGCCGCGTGAAGTGCTTGAAGCACTGGCGAGAGAACGCAATCCTTTGTATGAAGAGATTGCCGACGTCACTATTCGTACCGATGATCAAAGTGCCAAAGTCGTTGCCAACCAGATTATCAACATGCTGGAAAGTAACTGATTATTGGTTTCTATCATTGCCTGAGGGTGTCAGTTAAAGAAGGTCACAGAGCACGACATGGAGAGGATTACCGTAACGTTAGGGGAACGTAGCTACCCCATTACGATTGCTGCCGGATTGTTCCACGATCCGGCTTCTTTTATGCCGGTAAAGGCAGGCGATCAGGTCATGATAGTGACCAACGAAACCCTCGCTCCTCTCTATCTGGACGCTATACGTTCAGTGCTGGAGCAGGCAGGCGTTCGTGTTGATCAGGTGATTCTGCCTGATGGTGAACAATACAAATCCCTGACTGTTCTAAATGACGTGTTCTCCGCGCTGCTCGAAAAGCCGCACGGACGTGATACCACGCTTGTCGCCCTTGGCGGCGGCGTCGTCGGTGATTTAACCGGCTTCGCTGCGGCCAGTTATCAACGCGGTGTGCGCTTTGTACAGGTGCCTACCACGTTGCTCTCTCAGGTCGATTCCTCCGTTGGCGGTAAAACGGCGGTGAACCATCCCCTCGGAAAAAACATGATCGGCGCGTTCTATCAGCCTGCGTCGGTGGTGGTTGATCTCGACTGTCTGCGCACTTTACCTGCCCGTGAAATGTCATCGGGACTGGCAGAAGTGATCAAATACGGCATTATTTTGGATGCCGACTTCTTTGTATGGCTTGAAGACAACATGGATGCCCTGTTGGCGCTGGATATGAACGCGCTGGCTTATTGCATCCGTCGTTGCTGCGAGCTGAAAGCTGAGGTTGTGGCAGCCGATGAACGTGAAAACGGCATGCGCGCCTTACTGAATCTGGGCCATACTTATGGCCATGCTATTGAAGCAGAAATGGGTTATGGCAACTGGCTGCACGGTGAAGCCGTGTCCGCCGGGATGATGATGGCGTGTTATACCGCTCATCGTCTTGGTCAGTTCAGTCTGGGCGATATCGCCCGGGTGAAAACTTTACTCACCCGCGCGGGGTTACCGGTGACGGGGCCGCAGGTTATGAAAGCCGAAGCCTATTTGCCGCACATGATGCGTGATAAGAAAGTACTGGCTGGCGAACTGCGTCTGGTTTTACCCAAAGCAATTGGACAGTCCGAAGTACGCTCCGGCGTATCGCATGAAATGGTGCTGGCTTCGATTGAAGATTGCCGTTAAAACTGTGGCCACTTTTTTGGCCAGATAACGACCGATTTCACCCATGCCAGCAAAGCGTTATATTTTTTAGTCAGGATAGTTGCTCCGCGTGAGGCCTGTTACGGGCTTTTAGCCGGGTTGGAGGTTTTAGATGGATGATTTAACACCGGAAGACGATCTCAAGCCAGATACCAGCGATCGCCGCCCACCGCGCGCGCGCAAACCGTCTCCTTCCCTACCCAAGGTTCCTGTTAACCGTCAGTACGTGATGATTGGCATCGGGATTGTGGTATTGGTCCTGCTGATTGTCGGCATAGGTTCCGCCATGAAGTCCCCGACATCGAATCAGGCCACTCAGCAAAACAACGGTCCAAAAGATATTAATCTTGCGGGCAATGACGCTGCTGCACCGGCTCAGCCTTCTGCACAAGCGCAGGCCAATACCGCACAGGCCGTCAACGGACAGCAGCCACAAAGCATTGGTTTACCGCCCGTGTCATCAACCCCAACCGAAGCGCAACCTTTGCCGGACAATGGCCAGAAAGAACGTGTGGATCTGCCTGGTGACATGAGTGATGCTTTATCTTCCCAACAGAATCAGGTGGATGGCGTTGCGCAGGGCAGCATGGATCAGGGTGCCGCAACCAGTGGTGCTGCACAATCTCTGACGTCGTTACCGACCGCTGCGGCGACCGTCAACGGTTCAGCGCGCACGCAGACGCCTGGCGTTTCCCAGCCGCAAACCCCGCATACCCGTCCGGCGCAAACGCCACGTAATCAGCAGTCTGCTCATACGGCGAAACCGGTTGAGCACAAACCTGCGGCGACCGCCTCGCACACGGCGAAACCTCAGGCGACCAAATCTCAGGCCGCCTCAGTACCCGCCGTTTCTGCGCCGGTAGCCTCGGGTAGCGCGTCAGCCATTAAGTCTGCGCCTGGCTCACACTTCACCCTGCAATTAAGCGGTGCTTCGCAGTCCAACACACTGAACGCATTTGCCAAACAGTCCGGCCTGAAAAACTATCTGGTTTATCAGACTGCACGCGACGGGAAGCCGTGGTATGTGCTGGTGAGTGGTAACTATGCGTCTTCTGCCGAAGCCAAACGTGCTATTGCCAGCCTGCCTGCGGAAGTTCAGGCGAAAAAACCGTGGGTTAAACCTGTACATCAGGTACAGCAAGACCTGAAAAAATGAATCTGATCTCAACGCGATTTGCTGTCTAAAAACAGGATACAATCCGCGGCTGTGAATTGTATAAGTAGCTAACTGACGGCATGAAGAAGAACCGCGCGTTTTTGAAGTGGGCTGGCGGCAAATACCCGCTGATTGATGACATTAAACGTCATCTTCCGGCGGGAGATTGTTTGATCGAGCCTTTTGTTGGCGCGGGCTCAGTGTTTTTAAATACTGAGTATGACGCTTACATTCTGGCGGATATCAACAACGACCTGATTAATCTCTACGATATCGTGAAAACACGCACCGACGAATTTGTGCGTGATGCCCGTGTGCTTTTCACGCCAGAGTTTAATGATGCAGATCGTTTTTACGTCCTGAGGGCTGAGTTTAATGCCAGCAGCGATCCTTATCGTCGTTCGGTACTTTTCCTCTATCTGAACCGCCATTGTTACAACGGCCTGTGTCGTTATAATCTCAGTGGGGCGTTTAACGTGCCTTTTGGCCGTTATAAAAAACCGTATTTCCCGGAAGAAGAACTCTACTGGTTTGCTGAAAAAGCCAAAAATGCTCTGTTTGTTTGTGAGCATTATGAGGAAACGTTGCTGAAAGCGAAGGCCGGTTCGGTGGTGTATTGTGACCCACCTTATGCGCCCCTCTCTGCAACCGCGAATTTTACGGCGTACCACACCAACAGCTTTAGCATGGACGATCAGCGCAAACTGGCGCGTCTGGCGCACCAGCTCTCGAGTGAGAATGCGGTGCCGGTGCTGATCTCCAATCATGAAACACCCCTGACGCTGGAATGGTACGCAGAGGCGGAACTGCATCGCGTATCTGCCCGACGTACTATCAGCAGCAATATTGCCCTGCGCAGCAAGGTGAATGAACTTTTAGCGCTCTATCGCTGATTGCCGGTTTGCGCCGCAGTCAACAGGTAACCTTATCGTTTGGAGAAGCGGATGAAACAGTTTTTGATTGCCCCGTCCATTCTGTCGGCTGACTTTGCCCGTCTGGGTGAAGATACGGCGAAAGCACTGGCCGCTGGCGGCGACGTGGTTCATTACGATGTGATGGATAACCACTACGTCCCGAATTTAACGATGGGGCCTGCCATCCTCAAAGCGCTGCGCGACTACGGCATTACCGCGCCGATCGACGTTCATCTGATGGCCAAACCGGTGGATCGGCTGATACCTGATTTTGCCGAGGCGGGCGCGACCTATATTTCTTTCCATCCTGAAGCCTCCGAACACGTTGACCGCACGCTGCAACTGATTAAAAGCCACGGTTGTAAAGCCGGTCTGGTTTTCAATCCGGCCACGTCGCTGAGCTATCTTGATTATGTGATGGATAAGCTGGATGTGATCCTGTTGATGTCGGTGAACCCCGGCTTTGGCGGACAATCGTTTATTCCAGGCACGTACGACAAACTGCGTCAGGTGCGTAAACTGATCGACGACAGCGGCTATGATATTCGTCTGGAAGTCGACGGCGGCGTGAAAGCTGAAAACATCCGCGAGATTGCAGCCGCAGGCGCAGACATGTTTGTCGCCGGTTCTGCCATCTTCAACCAGCCGGATTACCGTACCGTGATCGACCACATGCGCAGCGAACTGGCGCAGGTGTCACATGACTGAGACCCTGACCGCGCGTGGTGTGGCATTTGATTTAGACGGCACGCTGGTCGACAGCGCGCCGGGTCTGGCGGAAGCCGTGGACATGGCGTTGCGTGATTTTGATTTACCTCCTGCGGGCGTTGAACGCATCAGCACCTGGATTGGCAACGGCGCAGACATTATGGTCGAACGTGCCGTACGCTGGGCCGAAGGCGATATGTCGCCTGCGTTTTTGCAAAAAATCCGTGACAAGTTCGATCACTACTACGCCGGTACCGCCGCTTCCGGCAGCCGTCTCTATCCGCAGGTAAAAGAAACGCTGGCCGCCCTTGCCGCGCAGGGCTTACCTTTGGGTCTGGTGACCAACAAACCGACGCCGTTTATCGCGCCTCTGTTGGAATCACTGGGCATCGGCAACTATTTCACGCTGGTGTTGGGCGGGGATGACGTCGTGGCGAAGAAACCGCACCCGGCACCACTGTATCTGATGCTGGGCACGCTGGGCTTACGCGCCAGTGAACTGGTGTTTGTTGGCGATTCCCGCAACGACATTCAGGCGGCACAGGAGGCGGGTTGCCCTTGTGTTGGTATGACTTACGGATATAACTACGGTGAAACCATCGCGCTGAGCAAACCCGATCGCGTGCTGGAAAATTTTGCCGACCTTTTGCCCGCTTTGGGGCTGTCATCTTTAAAAGATCAGGAAGCATAAAATGAGTAAACCCATCGTATTTAGTGGCGCACAGCCCTCCGGCGAACTGACCATTGGCAACTACATGGGTGCGCTGCGTCAGTGGGTCAAAATGCAAGACGATTACGAATGCATTTACTGCATCGTCGATTTGCACGCGATCACCGTGCGTCAGGATCCGGTGAAGCTGCGCAAAGCAACGCTCGACACGCTGGCGCTGTATCTGGCTATCGGCATCGATCCGAAGAAAAGTACTATCTTCGTGCAGTCTCATGTTCCTGAACATACACAGCTAAGCTGGGCGCTAAACTGCTACACCTATTTTGGTGAGCTGGGTCGCATGACGCAGTTCAAAGACAAATCAGCGCGCTACGAAACCTCAAACAGCGAAAGCATTACTGCGGGTCTGTTTGATTATCCGGTGCTGATGGCGGCGGATATCCTGCTTTACCAAACTAATCAGGTGCCCGTCGGTGAAGACCAGAAACAGCATCTGGAGCTGAGCCGCGATATCGCCAGCCGTTTCAATGCGCTGTATGGCGATGTGTTCACCGTGCCTGAACCGTTCATTCCGAAATCCGGTGCGCGCGTGATGTCGTTGCAGGAACCGACCAAGAAAATGTCTAAGTCGGATGACAACCGCAAAAACGTGATAGGCCTGCTGGAAGATCCGAAAGCGGTGACCAAAAAAATCAAAAGCGCGATGACCGATTCCGAAGAGCCGCCAGTCATTCGTTACGATGTGAAAAATAAACCGGGTGTGTCGAACCTGCTGGATATCCTGTCCGGCGTGACTGGGCAGACTATCGCCGAACTGGAAGCGCAGTTCGAAGGCCAGATGTATGGTCATTTGAAAGGGGCGGTTGCCGAAGCCGTATCCGGCATGCTGACTGACGTGCAGGAACGTTATAACCGTTTCCGCAGCGACGAAGCTTTGCTGCAACAGATCATGCAAGAGGGCGCAGAAAAAGCCCGCGCACGTGCCAGCGTCACGCTGAAAAAAGCCTATGAAGCCATTGGTTTTGTCACGCTGCCGTAATCTGTGATTTTGTAGTAAATCTGAAAACCACGTCTTTGGACGTGGTTTTTTGCTTTCTGGCCTGCAAGCGCCGGATTACGAACCGGCGCTGAAGTTATAGGTAAACGTGGCGTTATAGCGCCAGTCGCGTGAGTTGCTGTCGATCGGCAGATCGCCGATTGGCCGCGCCGCCTCTACCGACAACGTATAGTGACGGTTATCGCCAAACATCACGCCAATGGCATACGACGACAGATTTTGCTTAGGCAATCCCTGCTGATTAAATTCGGTATGTGCCGCATCAACCACCGTATAAGGCTGAATGGTTTTTAGCCATTCGCCCTGATCCAGGTTGTGTATGTAGCGCATTTCGACCTGCCCGCCAACGCCGTAATCGCCCTGGGCATCGCTGTCCGGATACCCCCGGCCATAATGCAGCGCGCCAAAATTCACCCGTTCAGGCTCCGGTAAATCATTATCCGACCAGTCACCTTCCACGGATGTACTGAGTCGCCATTTCTTGTCGAACAGGTAGGCCGCATCGCCGTTAAATTTCCAGCGGGTAAACGTCAGATCGGCATTGGGCGTGCTGTTGGTCGCACCGAGTCCATCCATCCCCTGGCGCACATTGAATTTGGTATTCCAGTAAGCCTGATCGTATTCGCGGTAACCGGTCAGTGAGATTTCCGCTGCCGGATAGCGTATCCGCTGACTGATGCCCGGCAGTTGCACCTGGCGCTCGCCACGGCGCGCCACTAAATCGTAATCATACTTTTTATCGAGATAATCCAGTTCGCCGCTGACGGTCCATTGTTGTTTGCGCGTCAGTTTAAGCGGATAGCTGAACACCACGCCGCCGTTGTACTGCGTCTGGGTGTTCTGCGACCCGACAGTAATGCCATCGGGCAACGAAAGTATGGTGTTGTAATCCTTATCTTTCTGTTTGTAATAGCTGCCTTTGAGCTGCATAAGCAGGCCGTCGTCGCCGAGATATTGCTGATAGTTCAGCCCGGCGTAGGTTTTGCGGGTGTCGCTTTCCAGCGGGATGAGCGTCGCGATGCCGAGCTGTTCGCCGTAGGTGCTCAGGCCGCTCAGTGTCGCGTTGACCACCGCGGAGCTGTCGCCTTTACGGGTATCGACAGCGGTGGCGATGTTCCAGTTACGCGGCCGCAGCGCCTGTACATTCAGCGTTGTTGCACCGTAAATATTGTTGGGATTGTTGGCCGACGCGGTGACTTTAGTGTCCGGCGTGCGGCTCATGAGAATCGTATAGCGCTCGAAGGTATCCTGCGTCAGCGGCTTTTCTTCCATGATGTGCTTCGATAATTTACTCAGCCAGCGGCCGACCTGCTGGTTGTCACTGTGGATCTGGGTGGCGGAAATATACCCTTCTACCAGCCCGATTTTCACCACGCCGTCCTGAAAATTTTCCGCCGGTAAGTAGGCGTAAGAGAGCACAAACCCGTCGCGGTGATAGCGCTGGGTGATCGAATCGGTCGCGGCCAAGAGGGAAGATAAGGGCACTTTCTTGCCGACGTATTGGCTAAAAGGCGCGGCCAGTGAATCCAGCGGATATGCGGTACCGCCGACAAACTGAATATGCTTCACGTCGATAAGCGTCTGCGGCGTCAGGTCAGGCACCGATTTTTGCGCCGGTAAATTGATTTTTTGCGATTTGGCCGGGGGCTGGGAAATCGGCGTAGCCAGTTTGGCCGGATTATTCGGGTCGATTAAAGTGGGGAACATGTCTGCCGAACTGTAACCAATGGCAGAACCCAATAAAGCCACTATGCAGGATTTTATTCTCATAAATATTCCTTTGAGCGCACAGGCAAATGTGGGAATTCAGCGATCGTTGACCCGCTCCCGAATACGCCGGAAGCGGGCTTTTACTGCGTCTTTTAACGATAAATAGTTACTGCGGTTTGTTCAGCTTCAGCCCCAGTCCGCTGGTCAGCCCGCCAACGGTGGTGCCGACACCGGCGACGAGACCGCCTGACTGAGAGACAGATGCGCCCGCACCGGCCGCGATACCGCCGGAATTGCTGGCGGTGGTTGTCGTCGTGCTGCTGGCCGGAACCAGAATCGTGCCGGTTTTAGACACGGCCTGTCCGGTATCGGTGACCGCCGTTCCTAATCCGGCGAGCGCCGGCGTGCTGGCAGACAGTTGTGTGCCGGCTGAACTGACGGTGCCACCGACCTGATTCAGCAGGCCGTTAACTGGCGCGCCCAGCCCCGTTGCGCCTCCGACAGTTTGGGTGGTGTTCTGTACCTGCGCGACAACAGGCGTGACGATCCCCGTCGCCCCTGTCGTTACGCCCGAAAGCGCACCACTTTGCACGTTCTGCGCCAGCCCGTTACCGGTGTTGGTCACCAGCGTACCGACATTATTCACCAGGCCACCGGTTGCGCCGGTCACGCCGCTGAGCGGGGTTCCGGCAGTATTCGTCGCCAGTGACGTGCCAAGGCCAGACACGCCGGTGCCTAAATCAGCCACGGCTTTCGGTACGCCCGCCACGGTGGTGCCGATAGCGTTAGGATTGGTACCTAACTGGCCGATGCCGTTTTGTACGCCACTGCCGACGTCAGTGACAGCTTTGCCGGTACTATCGATAATGGTGACAACGCCGGTGCCCGCGACCGGAATATTACCGATCGGCGTCTGGCTGGCGATGCTGCTGACCTGGGTGCCAAGGCCGCTGACCGCGCCGCCCGCGTTACTCAGGATGGTGCCAGTGGCGAGCGTGGTGGATGGCGTTCCACCCGTTCCGCTGCCCGTCCCTGTTCCTGTTCCATTTCCCGTCCCTGTGCCACTGCCGGTTCCATTTCCGGCGGTAGTGTCACCGCCGGTTGTGGTTGTTCCTGTTCCTGCTCCGGTCGTTCCGTTGCCCGCCGTCGTCGTTCCGTCACTGCCTGAAGTGGTTCCATCGCCGGACGTCGCAGAGCCGGTGGTGGATGTTTTTGCCGTATGAGAAGAACCGCCGCCACCGCTGCCACTACAGGCAGCCAGAGACAGGGCGACCAAGATTGCGAGTGCAACCTTGTTAACATGACCAACATGAATGGTATGGCGCATGATTTGACCCTCCACGGGGGAATACGCCACAGTTGGCGTAAATTAAGCTTAAGACGAAGATTCTTAATATTCCATTTGTGTGGGGTGATTATTTTGCAAACAGAATGTAGTGTTTGCAAAATAAGGAATTATATTCTGTTATAGGAATTGTCTGATAAAGGCAGGCATAGAAGTGAAATGGATTTCACTTCTATGAATTGATTAGAGAAATGACTTGAGTTTTGCAGAAATATCGGGGGATTACTGCGGCGTTTTACTGGCAAACCAGTTCAGTTTTTCCCGCAGACTGACCACGCTGCCGACGATGATCAGGCTCGGGCTTTGCACCTGTGTTGCCAGATGGCTCAGCTCCGTCAGCACGCCGGTGACGACCCGCTGTTGCTGGCTGGTGCCGTTCTCTACCAGCGCGACCGGCGTTTCTGCTGGCAGACCGTTTTCCAGCAAGCGGCGCTGGATTTCTCCCGCCTGTGTCAGCCCCATATAAAACACCAGTGTCTGCTGGCCTTGCGCCAGACACGCCCAGTCAAGTGCGCCGTCCTGCTTAGCATGACCGGTGATCAGCCGCACACTCTGCGCGTGGTCGCGATGGGTCAGCGGAATGCCGCTGTAGGCGGAACAGCCCGACGCTGCCGTAATACCCGGCACGACGGAAAACGCGATGCCAGCTGCTTTCAGCGCTTCCAGCTCTTCGCCGCCACGGCCAAAAATAAATGGATCGCCGCCTTTCAGCCTGACCACCCGTTTACCCATCTGCGCCTGTTCCAGCAGGATTTCGTTAATACGTTCCTGCGCAACGCAATGGTGTCCGGCGCGTTTGCCGACGAAAATCCGTTCGGCGTCGCGACGTACCAGATTCAGCACGGCATCGGATACCAGCCGGTCATACACCACTACGTCCGCCAGCTGCATCTGCTGCAAACCTTTCAGCGTCAGCAAACCGGCATCACCTGGCCCGGCGCCGACCAGTATCACTTCGCCGTGTTTATCCACCGGCTCGCTGAACAGTTCCTCCAGATACTGCTCACTCTGAGCATCGTCATTATTTGCCAGTGACTGCGCCAGACGATGATGATTGAACAGTTTTTCCCACCAGCGGCGACGTTCGGACATGTCGCTGAAATGCGTTTTGACCCGCGCCCGCAATCCGCCCGCCACCTGCGCCAGCTTGCCCAGATGCTGCGGCAAAATGGATTCCAGACGCTCGCGGAGCAGACGCGCCAGCACCGGCGCATTGCCGCCGGAGGAGACGGCGATCATCAGCGGTGAACGGTCGATGATCGATGGCATGATCACGCTGGCGCTTTCCGGCGCATCCACCACGTTACAGAATACGCGGCGATGTTCAGCAGCTTCGCTGACTTCCTGATTGACTAAATCGGAATCGGTCGCGGCGACCACCAGCCATTTCTCATCCACCAGCAGCGGAGAGAATTCGCCTTTCAGCAGGCGGACTTTGCCTTCCTCTGCCCATACCTGAAACTGCGGCGTGAAGGTGAGGGCGTTGACCGTCAGTGCTGCGCCTGCGTCGAGCAGCAAACGCGCTTTACGTTCAGCAACGTCACCGGCACCGACCAGCAGACAGGCTCTGTTTTTTAACTGACAAAATAGGGGCAAATAATCCATGAGCGATGATCTCATAAGCAGATGAAAACGCCGCCCGAAGGCGGCGTGAAAGGCACGAAAATTAGCCGATTTCAGCCTGAAGACTGGCGGTAGAAATTTCGACATGGCCGTCGCGCACGCGGACGTCATAGGCCGGAATCGAATGCTGATCGTCTTCCATGCAGAAGCCGTCGGTCAGGCGGAAATGCTGTTTTTTCAGCGGGCTGGCGACCCATAACTCGCCCTGATGCTCGCCGATCAGACCGCGCGATAACACGCTGGCCTGCGCAAAAGGATCGATATTGGAAAGGGCAAAAATCTGCTCATCGGCATACGGGCGGAATAGCGCGACCTGCTCTTCACCGGCCAGCGCACAGACGCCGCAGCCCGGCAAAATGTCTTCAACAGAACAAAGTGTTAACCACTGGCTCATCATACTTCCTCCCCGTCGGCGATCACCGTCACCGGAATGCGTTCGTCAGGGCGCGCCGGACGATGCTGTTGGCGTTCAGAAACGAACTGTACGTTCGGGTCGCGCTGCGCGCTGTTGATAAAGTGCGTGAAGCGGGTTTGCGCAGCCGGATCATTCAGCGTTTCCTGCCATTCACAAACGGCGGATTCACGCAGGCGCGCCAGCTCGGCTTCCAGCTGATCGTTCAGACCCAGTTTGTTATCGATGATCACTTTACGCAGATAGTCGATGCCGCCTTCGAGGTTGTCCATCCAGACCGAGGTGCGTTGCAACTTATCGGCGGTGCGGATGTAGAACATCATAAAGCGGTCGAGATAGCGCAGCAGCGTTTCATTGTCCAGATCGGCTGCCAGCAAATCGCCGTGGCGCGGTTTCATGCCTCCGTTGCCACAGACGTACAGGTTCCAGCCGTTTTCAGTCGCGATAATCCCGACGTCTTTACCCTGCGCTTCGGAGCACTCGCGGGTACAGCCCGATACGCCGAATTTCATTTTGTGCGGCGTGCGGATCCCTTTGTAACGGTTTTCCAGACTGATGCCGAAACCGAGGCTGTCGCCGACGCCGTAGCGACACCAGGTGCTGCCAACGCAGGTTTTGGCCATACGCAGTGCCTTGGCATAGGCCTGACCGGTTTCGAATCCGGCATTAATCAGTTTTTGCCAGATCGCCGGTAAATCATCTTTCTGCGCGCCGAACATGCCGATACGCTGGGAGCCGGTGATCTTGGTGTAGAGATTATATTCGGCGGCAATCGCGCCAATCGCCACCAACCCTTGCGGGGTGATTTCGCCGCCCGGTGAGCGTGGGATCACCGAATAGGTGCCGTCTTTTTGCATGTTGGCAAGGAAGACGTCGTTGGTGTCCTGCAACGGCGTGTGCTGCGCCTTCAGCACGTAGTCATTCCAGCAGGAGGCCAGCAGTGAGCCGACGGTCGGTTTACAGACTTCACAGCCGTAGCCTTTGCCGTATTTGTTCAGCAGATCGTCGAACGAGCGGATACCTTCAACGCGGATCAGGTGATACAGCTCCTGACGGGAATAGGCGAAGTGCTCGCACAGATGATGATTTACTTCGATGCCTTGCTTACTCAGCTCAGCATTCATTACCTGCGTGACCAGCGGAATACAGCCGCCACAGCCGGTACCGGCTTTTGTGGCGGATTTCAGCGCCGCTACTGTATGGCAGCCGCCTTGCACCGCTTTGATAATGTCGCCTTTGGTGACGTCGAAACACGAGCATATTTGCGCGCTTTCCGGCAGGGCGTCAGTACCAATCACCGCACCGCCGCTGCCCGCATGAGCTGGCAGGATCAGCGCGTCCGGATTTTCGGGCAGTTGAATACTGTTCAGCACTAACTGGAGCAGATTGCCGTAATCGCTGGTATCGCCAACCAGTACCGCGCCGAGCAGCGTTTTGTTGTCTTCGCTGACCACCAGACGCTTATAGAGCGCTTTATTCTCATCGAGATACACGTAACTGCGTGCGCCCGGTGTGCGGGCGTGAGCGTCGCCGATCCCCGCGACATCAACGCCCAGCAGCTTCAGCTTGGCGCTCATATCCGCGCCGGTGAAGCTGTTATCACGGCCAAGGAGGTGATCGGCGGTGACTTGTGCCATTTTGTAGCCCGGCGCGACCAGGCCAAATGTGCGCTGATTCCACGATGCACATTCGCCGATGGCATACACGTCCGGATCGCTGGTCTGACACTGATCGTTGATAACGATGCCGCCGCGTGGTGCGATGTCCAGATCGCACTGACGCGCCAGCTTATCCTGCGGACGGATACCGGTGGAGAAGACTATGAAATCGACTTCAAGCGAGCTGCCGTCGGCGAATTCCATGGTTTTACGCGCCGTACTGCCGCCCTGAACGATCTCTTTGGTATTTTTTGCCGTATGAACCTGCACGCCCATGCTTTCGATTTTCTGGCGCAGCTGACTGCCGCCCATCACGTCGAGCTGTTCAGACATCAGGCCGGGCGCAAATTCCACGACGTGCGTTTCCACGCCGAGGTTTTTCAGCGCGCCAGCGGCTTCCAGACCAAGCAGGCCACCGCCGACTACCGCACCGCGTTTACTGCGACGGGCACAGGCTTCGATGGCATGCAAATCTTCGATAGTGCGGTAAACAAAGCAGTCCTGACCGTCGGAACCGAGGATCGGCGGTACCCACGGGTAGGAACCGGTGGCGATGATCAGTTTGTCGTACACCACCGTGCGGCCGCTGCTGGAGTGGATCACTTTCTCTTTGCGGTTCAGTGTGATGGCGCGTTCACCGATCAGCACGTTGACGTTGTGCTTCTCGTAGAACCCTTCGCGCACCAGCGAAAGCTCTTCGGCGGTGTGGTGGGAAAAATAGGAGGAAAGATGGACGCGGTCATAGGCGACGCGCGGCTCTTCACACAGTACCGTGATATCGAACTGACCCGGCTCGGCTTTATCCAGTAAGTCTTCGATAAAGCGATGGCCGACCATGCCGTTACCAATAATCGCGAGTCTGACTTTGCTCATAATTGCCTCAATTTTGATTTTCTGAGGCTAAACATAACGCGCGCGTAACAGGGGGTATTGATGCAAATCAAGCCGCTCCCAATATACTCCCTAGGTGGTACTCGACTGATTTTATTGGGTTTTTATGTAACCTTTCGATTTATAAACAGTTTCAGGCTATTGTTCTGTTATTGCATTCTTTCCACCGTCTTTCTGAATCCATGAGGTCGCGCGTGCCAAAAACCCTTTTGCGTACCATTAAAAATGTCCGGATGCCTGACCGTGAGGGGCTGTGGCAAATAGATATCGAAGACGGCGTTGTCCGCCAGATCCTTTCCCAACCGCACAATGATGAGCAGGGCGATCACATTCTGGATGGCGAAGGCGGGCTGGCTATCCCGCCCTTTATCGAACCGCATATCCATCTCGACACCACTCAAACCGCCGGTCAGCCAGCGTGGAATCAGTCCGGTACGTTGTTCGAAGGCATCGAGCGATGGGCGGAACGCAAGGCGCTGCTGTCCCACGAGGACGTTAAGCAGCGCGCCTGGCAGACGCTGAAATGGCAAATCGCCAACGGTATTCAGCATGTGCGCACGCATGTCGATGTGTCTGACCCGACGCTCACAGCGCTGAAAGCGATGCTGGAAGTGAAAGCGGAAGTCGCGCCGTGGGTAACGCTGCAAATCGTGGCGTTTCCGCAGGAGGGGATTATGTCGTACCCCGACGGCGAAGCCCTGCTCGAAGAAGCCCTGAAGCTGGGGGCCGACGTGGTGGGGGCGATCCCGCATTTTGAATTTACCCGCGAATACGGTGTGGAATCGCTGCATAAAACTTTCGCGCTGGCGAAGAAATACAACAAGCTGATCGACGTGCATTGCGATGAGATTGATGACGAGCAGTCGCGCTTTGTCGAAACCGTCGCCGCGCTGGCCCTGCGCGAAAACATGGGCGAGCGTGTGACCGCCAGCCATACCACCGCGATGCATTCCTACAATGGCGCGTATACCTCGCGGCTGTTCCGTCTGCTGAAAATGTCGGGCATTAACTTCGTTGCTAATCCACTGGTGAATATTCATTTGCAGGGGCGCTTCGATACCTATCCGAAACGTCGCGGCATCACGCGGGTGAAAGAGATGCTCGACGCCGGGATTAACGTTTGCTTTGGCCACGATGACGTTTTCGATCCCTGGTATCCGCTTGGCACCGCCAATATGTTACAAGTGCTGCACATGGGGCTGCACGTTTGCCAGCTGATGGGGTATCAGCAAATTGACCACGGCCTGAAACTCATCACGTCGTACAGCGCCCGTACCATGAATTTGCAAGGCTACGGCCTGGACACGGGCAACGCCGCAAGTCTGGTGATTCTGGCGGCGGAAAGCGGTTTCGATGCGGTTCGCCGTCAGGCGCCGGTGCGTTTTTCTGTTCGTCAGGGCGTGGTGATTGCACAAACCCGGCCAGCACAAACTGTCATTCATCTCGATAAAGATTATCCGGTAGATTTCAACAGCTAAATGCCTGAGAAATCTGATGTAATATTTTGAAATATCTGGATAAATCTTTTGAAAGCGTAAATATAGGTAAAGGTCTGGCGCTGAGCGTAAAGGCTCTTTAGAATCAGTCAGATCTGCTGTTTGTATTCACGAGAAAGGAACCGTCATGTTTAAACGTACTTTAGTGGCCTTCACTGCGCTGCTATCCCTGACTGCAATGTCGCCGGTTTTTGCTGCCGGTGAAACTCACGTAATGCTGACCACTTCAGCAGGGAATATCGAATTGGAGCTCGACAGTGCGAAGGCACCGGTTTCTGTGAAAAATTTCATCGATTACGCCCAGAGCGGTTACTACAACAACACCGTATTCCATCGCGTGATCCCAGGTTTTATGGTGCAGGGCGGCGGTTTCTCAGCTGATATGCAGCAGAAAGCCACCAAAGCGCCAATCAAGAACGAAGCCGACAACGGCCTGCGTAACCTGCGCGGCACCGTGGCCATGGCACGTACTGCCGATAAAGACAGCGCGACCAGCCAGTTCTTCATCAACGTTGCAGACAACGCCTTCCTTGATCACGGCCAGCGTGATTTCGGTTACGCCGTCTTCGGCAAAGTCGTCAAAGGGATGGATGTGGTAGACAAAATGTCTGCGGTTAAAACCGACAACGTCGGGCCATACCAGAACGTTCCGACTACGCCGATTGTGATCCTGTCTGCGAAAGTGCTGCCTTAATAATTTTAAATGCCTGTTCGTTCCTTTCTCAAAGCCTCCGATCCCGGGGGCTTTTTCAATTTCGTTTCTTGACGCCCATCCCGCTGACGAATAGGTTTTAATAAACGCCCTCGCGTCCTACTTTCAAGGAAAATGAAATGAGTGAAGCCCGTCTGATTGCGAAAGCCATGAGTGAAGGTAAGCCGATACAGGATCTGGTGATCCTTCCCGCGCTGGCGAACCGGCATGGCCTGATAACCGGCGCGACCGGTACCGGTAAAACCGTCACGCTGCAACGTATGGCCGAACAGTTTTCCCGCATCGGGATCCCGGTGTTTCTGGCGGACGTGAAAGGGGATTTATCAGGGATTGGCGCAGCAGGCGTGCCTTCGGAGAAACTCAGCGCGCGACTGAATAATATCGGCGTGACCGACTGGCAACCACAGGCGTGCAGTATTATTCCTTGGGATATTTTCGGCGAGAAAGGCCATCCGATCCGTGCGACGATTTCTGACCTTGGACCGCTGCTGCTGGCGCGATTGCTCAGTCTCAACGATGTACAAAGCGGTGTGTTACAGCTGGTATTTAAAATTGCTGACGACAACGGCCTGCTGCTGCTCGACATGAAAGATTTGCGTGCGATGGTGCAGTTCACCGGCGATAACGCCAAACAGTTTCAGATGCAGTACGGCAATATTTCTCCGGCCTCGATCGGCGCTATCCAGCGCGGCCTGTTAACGCTGGAAAGCCAGGGTGCGAATCAGTTCTTTGGCGAGCCGATGCTTGATATCAATGACCTGATGAAGACCGATAAGAACGGTCACGGCATCATCAATCTGCTGGCGGCGGATAAGCTTATCAATCAACCGCAACTCTACTCCGTGTTCCTGCTGTGGCTGCTGGCGGAGCTGTTTGAGCGTTTGCCGGAAGTCGGCGATCCGCAACAGCCTAAGCTGGTGTTCTTCTTCGACGAAGCGCATCTGCTGTTCACTGACGCCCCGCAGGCGCTGCTGACTAAAATCGAGCAGGTAGTCCGCCTTATCCGCTCGAAAGGTGTCGGGATTTACTTTGTCACTCAGAACCCGCTGGACATTCCCGACAGCGTGTTGGGGCAGCTCGGTAACCGCGTCCAGCATGCACTGCGTGCTTTTACGCCGCGTGATCAGAAAGCGGTGAAAGCGGCGGCGCAAACGCTGCGCGCCAATCCGGCGTTCGATGCAGAAACGGCGATAACCGAACTGGGCGTGGGCGAGGCGCTGGTTTCTTTCCTCGATGAAAAGGGGCGTCCGGAAGTGGTTCAGCGGGCAATGGTCATTGCGCCGGAATCCAAAATGGGCATGCTGGGCGATGATGACCGTAATAAAGCGATTAATCAGTCACCGCTGTATGGCCGTTACGAAGACAGTATTGATCGCGAATCCGCCTACGAAAAAATCACCGCGCAGGGATTTGGTACGGTTGCCACGCCGCAGTCTGCGGGCGCGGCGAAGCCCGCGGGGGAAGCCTCTGCCGGTGGCGGACTGATGGGCGGGCTGAATGACCTCCTGTTCGGCAGCACCGGTCCGCGCGGCGGTAAACGCGACGGCATGGTGCAGTCCGTCACCAAAAGTATCGCGCGCGATCTGGGGCGCCAGATCCTGCGCGGCGTGTTGGGCTCCATTATGGGCGGCCGCAAAAAGTAATCCACTCTGCTCACCGGGAGTGGCTGAACCGCGTCAGCTATTCCCGGTAAATTCCTGCATGACTTCGCACTCTTTGTTGCAAAAACCCCTCATCTACATCTGAGATTGCTATCCGAAGCACGTTACAACGGCTGTTTTTGATACAAAACTCCGCTAAGTGAAGGCTGTCACGTTTTTCACCCGGCAGGGTTTGTAGGCTGAATTGCTTTTGGGCTAAATCAATTCAGCAAAAAGGAGTGGATGTGAAAAAATTACTCGTAACCGGGATCGTGATGGGGCTTTTTTCGTGGCAGGCTGCCGCACAAACTATCGTGCTGACGGATGCTGAAGCCGGTACCGAACTGGGAAACTGGAAGACTGATAGCAAAAAGCTGAATCTCGCCAGCGCGGATTTCAGCATTGAGCAAAAAGTTCTGCACGGGGGCAAACAGGAAGGCTCTAAAGTGATTACTATCACCAGCAAAGGGCTGACTATCGCGCTCAGCCCGACACGCGGTATGGATTTACTGCACGTGACCGGTGATAACATCCGTCTGGGTTGGGATTCACCGGTTCAGGAAGTGGTAAATCCGGCGTATATTAATCTGGAAAGCCGCAACGGCGTGGGTTGGCTGGAAGGTTTCAACGAAATGATGGTGCGCTGCGGCTTCGAATGGACCGGCCATCCGGTCACCGCTGACGGGATGATTTACACCCTGCATGGCCGCGCGGGCAACACCCCAGCTTCCAAAGTAGAAATAGAGATTGCCGACAAAGCCCCGTTTGAAATCACCGTGCGCGGCCTGCTGAAAGAAGACACCTTCAAGAAAGCGAAACTCCAGACCTGGACGGAACTGCGCTACGTGCCGGGCAGCCAGTCCTGGACAATTCACGATACCCTGACCAATGCGTCTGATTATCCGCACGACTACCAGATTATCTATCACAGCAACTTTGGTCAGCCAATCCTTGAACAGGGCGCACGCTTTATCGCTCCGCTCAAATCCATTTCTCCGTTCAACGATTACGCTAAAAAAGGCCTGACTGACTGGCAGACCTACGCCGGACCAACCAAAGGCTTCGACGAAATGGTCTTCAACATGGTGCCACTGGCCGATGCGCAGGGTAAAACGGTGGCGGGAGTGGTGAACAAAGCGGGGGACAAGGGCGCGTCGATTGAGTTTGATACCCATCAGCTTCCTTTGCTGACGCTGTGGAAAAATACCGACACGCTGAAACAAGGTTACGTGACCGGTATCGAACCGGGGACTAACTACGCGTATCCGGTGACTATCGAACGTAAGCAGGGCCGCGTGAAACAGTTGCAGCCGGGCCAGAGCACGGTATTTGAACTGAAATACTCGCTGCTGCCGGATGCCAAAGCAGTGCAACAGCTTGAGCAAAGGGTGAAAACCTTGCAGGGCGAGCACAAAACTGAGGTCAGCAGTCAACCTATCGCCGTTGAATAATCTGAGTTTAGGGCGCCGGACGTGGCGCCCTTTTTTCTCTGTCTATACTTAACTCCACAAGGTATGCGCCCTAATGGCTGTGCCAGGGAGAAAATGATGGCGAAGAAAACGACGCTCAGACAGCAGGAAAAACTTTTTCGTGAACGGCAACGGCAAAACTTTCAGGCCAGCAGCGCACTGGATGGTTTGCAGGTTGAGGTAGTGACGTTAGACAACGAGCAAATCGCACAGCGGCTGGCTGAACTGAGGGGGCACTATGAACGATAAACTCGTGGCCGGTGCCGATCCTTACTACTATCGTGGCATCAACGTATTGAAAAACCGGCTGGAAATCCGTGAAGCGCATCGTCTGCGCGAAGCCGAACTGGCCTTCACTGCGTTACGTGCAGCGACAATGCCACTTGGCCGGTCGGTGATGGGGTTGCCGCATCTGTGCGCTATTCATCTGGCGCTGTTTCAGGATATCTATCCGTGGGCGGGCGAGTTCCGCGAAATCGACATCTATAAAGACGACACGCAGTTTTGCCATTTCGGTTACATCGAAAAGGAAGGCAATGCGCTGATGCAGGAGCTGGAGGATGAAGAGTTTCTGGTCGGTTTGCCGCTGGATGCGTTCGCAGAACGGCTGGCGCATTACTACACCGGCCTGAATCTGCTGCATCCGTTTCGTGAAGGCAACGGCCGCGCACTGAGAATTTTCACCGAGCAGCTGGTTATTCATGCCGGTTATGACATTCAGTGGGCAAGCGTCGATCGCGAACGCTGGCTGGATGCCAACAAAACGGCGGTGTTTGGTGATGAATCTGAACTGGTGGCGATCTTCAAAGACGTCATCAGCGAAATTGCTGATGAACATTGATCGACAATATGCGTAGAATTGCCCGGTAAATTTTCGTCTTTACCGGGAACACTATGCTGCTGCTGATCGACAACTACGACTCCTTCACCTACAACCTCTATCAGTATTTTTGCGAGCTGGGCGCAGAGGTCAAAGTGATGCGTAACGATCGGCTGACGCTGGCGGATATCGAAAACCTTTCACCCTCGCATCTGGTGATTTCTCCCGGCCCCTGTACGCCCGATCAGGCCGGGATTTCCTTGCAGGCCATCACTCATTTTTCTGGCCGTTTGCCAGTACTCGGCGTATGCCTCGGGCATCAGGCGATGGCGCAGGCATTTGGCGCGAAAATTGTCCGTGCCCGTCAGGCTATTCACGGCAAAACGTCACCGATCCGCCACACCGGCAGCAGCGTTTTCGCCGGGCTAAACAATCCGCTGACCGTAACGCGCTACCATTCTCTGGTAATTGCGCCCGACACGCTGCCGGACTGTTTTGACGTCACCGCGTGGACTGAGCGGGAAGGCACGCGCGACGAAATTATGGGCATCATGCACAAGACTTTGCCGCTGCATGGCGTTCAGTTCCATCCTGAAAGTATTCTCAGCGAACAGGGGCATCAGCTTCTGGATAATTTCCTTAAGATCTAACCGCTTACATTCATCGAGAAAATTACTTACCTGACAGGTGCGATTTCTGTTTGCCTGTGAGTGATTTATTATGCATATTTTGTGATTATATTTTCACATCTACTAGGGTGTGATTTTCAGAGTAGCGTTACCACTCACCGACGCAAACAGGTAAGGGAGCAGGGTTATGGCAGAAAAATCAGCGGTAGACCGGAGCACGTTCGACAAAGTTATTTTGCCGGTTTATTCACCAGCGAAGTTTATTCCGGTGAAAGGCAAAGGCAGCCGCGTGTGGGATCAGCAGGGTAAAGAGTACGTTGATTTCGCCGGGGGTATCGCGGTGACCGCGCTGGGACATTGTCATCCTGCGCTGGTGAAAGCTTTGCACGAACAGGGTGAAACCCTGTGGCATGTGAGCAACGTATTTACCAACGAACCCGCTCTGCGACTGGCACAGAAGCTGATCGACGCCACTTTTGCTGACCGCGTATTTTTCGCCAACTCCGGCGCGGAAGCCAACGAAGCCGCATTCAAGCTGGCGCGTTATTACGCGTCGCATCGCCACAGCCCGTACAAAAGCAAAATCATCGCCTTCCACAACGGCTTCCATGGCCGAACGCTGTTCACCGTGTCCGTCGGCGGCCAGCCGAAATACTCTGACGGCTTCGGCCCGAAACCCGCTGACATCGTCCACGTGCCGTTTAACGACCTTGACGCGGTCAAAGCGGTTATCGACGATCATACCTGTGCGATTGTGGTCGAACCGGTGCAGGGCGAGGGCGGCGTGACGCCTGCCACTCAGGCGTTCCTGCAAGGCCTGCGCGAGCTGTGTGACAAACATCAGGCGTTGCTGGTGCTGGACGAAGTACAGAGCGGCATGGGCCGCAGCGGTAAGCTGTTTAGCTACATGCACTACGGCGTGACGCCGGACATCCTGACCACTGCGAAAGCGCTGGGCGGCGGCTTCCCGGTTAGCGCCATGCTGGCAACAGAAGACGTGGCATCCGTCATGGAACCGGGTAAACATGGCACCACCTACGGCGGTAACCCGCTGGCCTGCGCCGTCGCCGAAGCAGCACTGGACATTATCAACACGCCGGAAGTACTGGCCGGCATCGACGAGCGTCGCGAAAAATTCATCAGTGCCCTGGAAGGCATTAACCAGAAATATCACATCTTTAAAGAATTCCGTGGTCAGGGGTTACTGATTGGTGCTGAACTCTCAGACGGCTTCAAAAACCGCGCCGGAGAGTTTCATGCGGCGGCTGCCGAATTCGGGCTGATGATGCTGATCGCGGGACCAAATGTGATGCGGTTTGCCCCTTCACTGGTTATCGACTTCGCGGATATTGAAGAGGGGATGGGGCGGTTTGAGAAAGCCGTAGATAAAGTTGTCGGGGGATAAACCCTACATCCCATTTTAAATACGCAACCGAGAAAATTTCGGTTTCTCACTCGCAGTGATCACATGATTTTCTGCTCGGTGCCCTCCGCTGTGTTCCTCCCCCTTCGCAGGGGAGGAGCAAAGCACTACTCGGTCTGCCTCCAACCCCTTTCACGCCTTGCGCGTCAACCAGATCCCATGATGCGGTCTCTGCTTCCACGCCAGTGATGAAATTGTATGCATGACGCTCAGATGTGATATCACGCGCCGCAGATGGCGCTCCATCTCGGTCAGCGGCATATCCGGGTGTAACTCCGGAGCGTTGATGAGGGTGTTCTCGCTGCTCGGACCGTCGTAGATCAGCCGCTGCTGGCAGCTTTGCAGTGCGATTTCACAACTCTGCAAATACTCCGTCGCCAGAGCCTCCGGCAGCATGTAATGCTCGCGGGCCAGAATGGTCATGGCGTTGATGTGCTCGACCACAAACTGACTGTGCGTTACCCACAGACGCATATCTGCAAGATAATGCGAGTTAAATCCCGGTTCCTGCATTGCCTGATTCAGCGAGGTGAACAGCTTGTTATGCGCCTGATTGACCTGCATACGGGCATAGGCCAGTTTTACAGCGTCTGGATTATCTTGCAGGAGTAAGCGGATCGCATCCTGGTAGGTTGCCAGCGCCTGATGGGCATTTTGACGCAACAATCCGCTTTGCCACTGCGGCCATAGCCAGATAGTCCCGCCGAAGGCCAGTGCGCAGCCGATAAGCGTATCGATAAGCCTTGGCACCAGAAAGTGTACGCCGTTCATCGCCAGCAGTTGCAGCGTGTAGACCGCCGTGACCGTCATCCCGACCATCGCCAGCCCGTAGTTTTTACGCAGCACCGTGTACGACACCAGCGTCACCACCAGCATGCAGAACAAGGTAATGCCCTCAGGCAGCTCAAGTTTCAGCAATCCGGCGGCGATCAGTAATCCGGCCAGCGTGCCGAGCGCACGGTGCTGGATCCGCACGCGGGTGGCGTTGTAGCCGTTCTGGCTTACCAGCATGATGGTCAGCAAAATCCAGTAGGGTTTCGGCAGATTGAAGAACAAACCAAGACTGCTGCCGATCGCCAGAATAATGCCAAGCCGCGCTGCGTTGCGCAGGGCGATAGATTTGAAAGACAGATAACTTTTCAGCGCCAGCCAGAAAGGCAGACGCGGCTGAGAGTTCATCAGATCACGGCGGTACAGCGGGCGCTGGGTGCGCAGCAGGCGTGCAATGCGGCTGAAATGGTAATAGCAGAACTGGCCGACCGGATTTTCCGGATTGCGTGCGGCGATTTTTTCCAGCGCCGCCAATTCGTTGGCCATCGTGAAACGCGCTGACAGCCGGTGATAAAGAATGTCGTCGGCAATGACGCGCAGCCGGGCGGAAATCACCTGCGCATTGCGGCGGATCACCGCTTCGGCATGGCTTTCTTCCACCAGTTTTTGTACTTCTTCCGGTTGATGCAGGCTGACCGTGATGTGCTCCTGCAAATCCAGCGCCACCTGAAAACGCTGGAACAGTCGCTTGTGGTGATGATGATGGCCATGCTGCGGCAGCATGTGCAACTGCTGATAGAGCAGAGCAATAAGATCGATGACCTGCTGCTGACGCTTAAGCAGCGGCGGTAAGGCGGTTTCCGGATCGATATGCTGCGTCAGCAGGCTGTATTTGGCTTCGAAATAATCAGCCAGTTGCAGATAGAGCTGGCTGAGAGTTTCGCGCATCGGCTGCTCTTTGGAGATGCGAAACCACGCCCAGTTGAACAGGCCATACCAGGCAGTGCCTGCAGCGAACAGCGCGGGAGCCTGCCACATCGGCCTGACGCCGACCATGCTCAGGGTAAAGATGGTCGCCACCAGTGCGCCGGGCAACAGTCGCGCATGCAGCGGGCTGATTTCACCGGTGACGCCGAGCAGCAAAGCCAGCGAGAGCATGATGAGCGGCAGCGGGATGTGCCAGTTTTCCATCATCAGTTGCAGCAAGATACTGCTGATCGCAAACAGCGAACCACCAATGAAGAGACGTTTGAAGAAGCGTTTGTGCGGCGTATCAAGACCGGCGACGTTACAGCAGGCAGGGCAGAGGGAGAACAGCAAGCCCATTTGCAGATTCCCGAACAGCCAGCACAGGCCGACCGGCAAACATAACACCAGCGTCTGGCGCAGTGCGTAATTCACTTCGGGGTGATAAAACAGCCTTCTCCACAGCGTCATAGCGGAAGCTTAGCCCATAAAAAAGGCGCGACAGTAAGCTGCCGCGCCAATTTTTGAGGGATTAACGTGTGCCGTAGACGACAATCGTTTTACCGTGTGCGGAGATCAGGCTCTGATCTTCCAGCATTTTAAGAATGCGGCCGACGGTTTCACGAGAGCAACCGACGATCTGACCGATTTCCTGGCGGGTGATTTTAATCTGCATCCCGTCCGGGTGGGTCATTGCATCTGGCTGTTTGGCCAGATTCAGCAAGGTCTGAGCGATACGGCCCGTTACGTCGAGGAAAGCAAGGTTACCGACTTTCTCAGACGTCATTTGCAGACGGTTTGCCATCTGCGCGGAGAGGCGCATCAGAATGTCCGGGTTAACCTGAATCAGCTGGCGGAATTTTTTATAAGAAATTTCAGCCACTTCACAGGCAGTTTTAGCACGTACCCAGGCACTGCGTTCCTGACCTTCTTCGAAGAGTCCCAGCTCGCCGATGAAGTCACCTTGGTTAAGGTAGGAAAGTATCATCTCTTTGCCTTCTTCATCTTTAATCAGGACGGCAACCGACCCTTTCACGATGTAGTAAAGCGTTTCGGCTTTTTCACCTTGGTGAATCAGCGTACTTTTAGAAGGATACTTATGTATATGACAGTGAGACAGGAACCATTCAAGAGTCGGGTCTGTTTGTGGCTTGCCGAGAACCATTTGCTATTATCCTCTGTTATTATCGCTGCCCAAATTACAGGGCTCAGAGTTCCCTGTACGGCGTCTGAATATTAATGCGCCCTTTCAGCATATAGCTCTCCAGAAATGCTGCAAGCGGATGTCGGAGTGAAACCGGCTGTATATTGCCGTTATCACCTTGGGTTCTGTTCTTAAACCGCGAAAACCGTCACCGCAATTTGCTGGAAAGTATGTTTCGGCTTTGTTTGTAACACAGGTTTGCAATGCTGTCTTGTGTTGTCTCGCTTCAGCATGATGGCGATCGGGTTACGTTGCCAGTTTTTAGGTGAAAGGGTAGTCTGGGGTGGAAATTTGATTCTTAAGAGCGCCGGGAGATAAGCAAATGCACGCACGCGTAAAATGGGTGGAAGGTCTGACGTTTTTAGGTGAATCAGCGTCAGGGCATCAGGTTTTGATGGACGGCAATGCGGGCGATAAAGCCCCGAGCCCAATGGAAATGCTGCTGATGTCAGCGGGTGGCTGCAGCGCGATCGACGTGGTGTCGATTTTGCAAAAAGGCCGTAACGATGTTCGCGATTGTGAAGTAAAGCTGACGTCAGAACGTCGCGAAGAAGCGCCGCGTCTGTTCACGCACATCAATCTGCATTTTATCGTCACCGGCAAAGCATTGACCGATAAGATTGTAGAGCGCGCCGTCAGCCTCTCCGCCGAGAAATATTGTTCTGTTTCTCTGATGCTCGGCAAAGCGGCCACGATTACCCATAGTTTTGAAGTGATCGAAGCGGAATAAGTCATGACCAGTCATATGACTGGCACTGATTGCGCAGTAAATCCAAAAATCGCCGCGCGGCAAACGTCAGCGGCGATTTTTGCGAATAGAGCACGCAATATTCTGCCTGTGGCAGGGTGTCGATATTGAGCAGACACAGTTGCTCCTGCAAACCGAACGGCGCACGCATCGCCCGCGCCACGATGGTCAGATAGTCCGACTGCAACACCATATTCAGCCCGCACACCACCGAGTCGGTGCGCACCGGCGTTTCACTTCCCGCCTGATAAAACCCGTCCGCCAGTTGTAGCTGCTGGTAGTACCCCATATCCGTTTCCGGCAACACCCAGCGCGCATCCTGTAATTCTTCGAGCCGTGTGGCGTTGGCCAGCGGATGCCCGCGTCTGGCGATAATTCCGAACGGGGCGGTGAACAGCGGTTCACGCACCAGATCCTCCAGCGGAAATCCCGGTCCGGCGGTACCGATGGCGAAATCCAGTTTTCCTTCGCGCAGCGCGGGCAGCAGCACCGACAGCTGACCTTCTTTGATCAACAACTTTGACTGCGGAAACTGGGTTTTGAATTCCCCGTTCAGCGCCGGAAATACCGTCAGCGCCAGCAGCGACGAAAACCCGATCGCCACCGAGCCTTGCGAATACTGATTAATCTGCTGGATTTCTTCAGCGGCGCGCTCCAGTTCTTCGAGGATGAACTGCATCCGCTGGGCGAAAGCGCGGCCAGTTTCGGTCAGCGCCATCCCCTGATTGCCGCGCACGATAAGCTGCGTATCGAGCGTTTGCTCCAGCTCGCGCAGCGTTCTGCTGACCGCTGGCTGCGACTGATTCATCGCCCGCGCCGCGCCGCGAATACTGCCGCTGCGGATAACCTGCTGGAAAACCTTTAGTTGCTGAAGTTTCGGTAAATAGCGCATGACGTCCTCTCGTTAATCATTCAAAACGCCCTATCAGTAAAAAGCATCACCTGCCTAAAAATTGCATCTTATGGCGTGGCTGTAAAGCTGATAGCGTCAGTCTTGTTATAAATAATGCGTTGTTATTCAGTTGATTACGTGACGCATGTCGCATTTTATCTTTCGCCCGACAGTGAGAACCTCTGACACGGTGATAACAAAAAGGGATATCCGCTATGAAAAGTCGTTCCCTGATGATTTTCCTGCTGTTTGTCGGCTATGTGGTGGTGTATATCGACAAAACGGTGATGGGCTTCGCGCTGCTGCCAATCGAGCGCGAATTTAATCTGCAACCAGAGCAACTGGGATATATCACCGGGATTTTCTTCCTGGCGTATTCGCTGTTTCAAATCCCTGCGGGCTGGCTGAACGACCGCTTCGGTTATAAAAAAGTGCTGGCACTGTCGCTGTGCCTGCTCGGTGGATTTGCGTTATGTTTCGGCGTGTTAGGATTCAGCCTCGGCCTGCTGGTGACATTCCGCTTTCTGTCGGGTATTGGCCATTCGGGTTATCCCTCGTCGTGCGCCAAAGCGGTGGTGTCGAATTTCGCCGTGGAAAAACGTACGTTTGCACAGTCCATTTTGCTCTCCTCCGCCGGGCTGGCGATGACTGCCGGGCCGCTGATTGCGGTCTTTGCGTTGGACAGCGTCGGCTGGCGTGGCTCATTTTCGATTCTCGGGCTGATGGCGTTCGTGATTGCCGCCGCGATTATTGTCTTCGTGCCGAATCCACCTGCAGCACAACCCCGCTCCGGCGCGGTGACCGGCTACCGCGATCTGCTGAAAAACCCGATCGTCCTGCTGCTGTTCGTCTCCATTTTCTGCATCAACATTCCTTCCTACGGCCTGATGGCGTGGTTGCCGAAATATCTGGTGCAGCAGCGCGGTATGTCGCTCGACGTCTCCGGCATGGTGGTGGCCACCGGCGGGCTCGGCATCTGGATTTCGTCGCTGGCGACCGGCTGGCTGGTGGGGCGCTACATGCAAGGCAATGAACCGAAGGTTATTTTCTGCTGCGCGCTGCTCAGCGCCCTGTGCATCTGGCTGGTGTATACCTCAACGTCTGCGGTGACCGCCGGTCTCTTCCTTTTCCTCGGCTACATTTTCCTGATGGCGGCGTTCGTCACTGTTTTCACGCTGCCGATGAAACGCCTGCCTTCAGAAGTCATGGGCGCTGCAATGGGGATAATTAATACCGGCGGTACGCTCGGCGGATTTGTGGCGCCGATTGCGATGGGATATTTGATCACCGTTAGTCACGGATATCTCTCAACATTTGTTTTTCTGGCGCTGGCGATGGTGGTGGCCGGTCTGGCGATCCTGCCGCTGGCGATGAAACCGCGCGCAACGCTGCGTGATGCGGCTTAACTGAGGAGAAGTGTGATGACTATTAATTTCGATGCGATGCTGGCTGAGGTCAAAACAGACGTGTTGCGCTGGCGCAGACATATTCATGCTCATCCTGAGCTGTCATTTCAGGAGCATAAAACCGCAGATTATATCGCTCAACAGCTGGAAAGCTTCGGCGGTCTGGTTCTGACACGCCTGACGCCCAACAGCGTGGTGGCGGATTTACAGGGCGCACATCCGGGGCCGAGATATGCCCTGCGGGCGGATATCGACGCCTTACCGATTCAGGAAGAAAACGACGAGCCGTTCTGTTCGACAGTGCCGGGCGTCATGCACGCCTGCGGCCATGATGCGCACACCGCGATGCTGCTGGGCGCGGCGAAAGTGCTGACGCAGTGTCAGTCCGCGCTGCACGGTTCGGTGCGATTCATCTTTCAGCACGCCGAGGAGCTGCCACCGGGCGGCGCGCAGGAGCTGGTGGAGTTAGGTGTGCTCGACGGCGTGGAGAAAATCTTTGGCCTGCACGTAATGCCTAATTCTCCGACGGGCGAAGTCGGTCTGAAAGAGGGCGTTTTCTGCGCCTCCACCGATAATTTCGACATCACCATTACCGGCAAAGGCGGCCATGGTTCAATGCCGCATCTGTGCATCGATCCGGTCGTGATTGGTGCGGAAGTGGTGACGGCGTTGCAAAACGTGGTGGCGCGCCGCATTGATCCGCTTCAGGTGCCGGTGTTGACTATCGCGACCTTCCAGACTGGCGAAAGCTATAACGTCATTCCTGAGCGCGTGAAGCTGGCCGGGACGCTGCGCACTCATCACAGTGGCGTGCGCGAGCAGGTACCGCAGCTGATGGAGCAGATTATTGCGGGGATTACCGCGGCGCACGGGGCGCAGTATGAGATTCACTGGACGCGCGGCTACGTCAATGGCGATAACCATCCCGACGCCTGTGCGATTGCGCGTCAGGTGATTGTTAAAACGCTGGGTGCGGGGGCGCTGCGTGAAGTGTCAGAACCGCTGTTTGGCGGTGAAGATTTCTCGTCTTATCAGCAAAAAGTGCCGGGCTGCTTCCTGTTTATCGGCAGCGGTAACGAGAAAATCGGCGCGACTTATGGCGTGCATAACCCGCGTTTCCGCCTCGACGAAGAGGCATTGCAAATCGGCGTGAAACTGCACGTCGGTTTCATTCAGCAGTTGCTGATGAATGACGCCTGATCCCGCTTACTCGATTTTCTTCCCTTCCATCAGGCGCTGCACCAGCGGCGCCATAATCAGCTCCATCGCCAGCCCCATTTTGCCGCCCGGTACTACCAGCGTTTTGATATGTGAAATAAATGAGCCCTGCAACATCGCCAGCAGATACGGGAAATCAATGTCGTCGAGACCCTGAAAGTGGATCACCACGAAGCTTTCATCCAGTGACGGAATGGCTTTGGCGGCAAACGGGTTTGAGGTATCGATGGTCGGCACACGCTGGAAGTTGATGTGCGTGCGGGAAAACTGCGGGGTGATGTAGCTGATATAATCGTCCATCGACCGCACCACTGAATCCATCACCGCCTCGCGGGAATGGCCGCGTTCGCCGGTATCGCGCACCAGTTTCTGGATCCACTCAAGGTTAACGATTGGGACCACACCCACCAGTAAATCAACCTGCGCGGCGACGTCAATTTTGTCCGCGACCACACCGCCGTGCAGCCCCTCGTAGAATAAAATGTCGGTTGGCTCAGGCAGTGCCTGCCACGGCGTAAAGGTCCCCGGCACCTGATTGTAAGGAACGGCTTCGTCATAAGTATGCAAATATTTGCGCGAACGCCCGGTACCGGTCTGGCCGTATTCTATAAAGCTTTTTTCCAGCAGACCGAAGTCATTGGCTTCCGGCCCGAAATAGCTGATATGACGCCCCAGAT
Organism: Rahnella inusitata; assembly: GCF_003263515.1. Lineage (GTDB taxonomy): Bacteria > Pseudomonadota > Gammaproteobacteria > Enterobacterales > Enterobacteriaceae > Rahnella > Rahnella inusitata. The sequence continues at coordinate 203,215 of NZ_JYDE01000019.1, forward strand.
CGCGCGCCTTACGGATCGCCGCATCCATCTCAGGGCGGGTGAAATGATGAAAACTGTCGCCTTCCAGCTCGGCCGCGCGCAGGCCAAGCTGTTGGAATATCTTACGAAAAGCCAGGCTGGTGGTGGTGGTGCCTGCACCGCTCGAACCGGTGACTGCAATAACAGGATGTTTGGCTGACATAATGCGCTTTTCTCCATAAAGGTGATGCTGGCAGGCGTGTCGCGGTCTTTTCTGTGGTCGAAGACCTGGCGTCCACGCTGCGCATAATTACGCCTATTGTTACCATATTTATTCGAGAAGTGACAGGCGACCGCCGGTTATTTCAGCGACCTGGATTGCGGGTTGGGTCTGTTGACCGACGACTAACATAAATAAAATAAAATCAATGCGATAAACAAAATCATGGAAAGCTAAATCTGATGAAAGGAATTAAATATCGGCAGAGCAAGGCGGGAGGTGATTTTTAATGCATAAAAAAATCCGTAATCGCATCAACGTATTACGGATTTTCATAAAGACCGTTGTGGGAGGCAAAAAACTACTTCTTCACCGTCTTCAGCGCGGCCACGCAGCGATCGACCACGCCGTCGAACTTATGATCGATATTGACGCGCAGGACATCTGGTTCGTCTTCGCCTGGCTCTTCGAGCGCATCGAACTGGCTTCTCAGTAGTTCGGTCGGCATGAAGTGCCCGGCGCGCGCTTTCAGGCGATCGGCGATCACGTCAAAACTGCCTTTCATGTAGATGAATACCATGCCTTCATTGTCTTTACGCAGCGCATCGCGATAGCGGCGTTTCAGGGCAGAACAGACAATGACGCCGGTTTCGTTTTTATGGCGCAGGCTGTAGGCCGCATCGTTTAAGCGTAACAACCAGGGTGCACGATCGTCGTCGTTCAGTGGTGTGCCGCTGGCCATCTTTTGAATATTGGCGCGGGGATGAAGATCATCACCGTCGATGAATTTCGCGTTGATTTCTCGGGCCAGTGCCGCGCCGACGGTGGATTTACCGCTGCCTGACACGCCCATCAGAATGATGCTTTGTCCTGCCATAAGTATGATCTCTATCCCAAAATGAAAATTTTGACTGCGTAGTGAGTCCTAATATTAGCATGTTACCGGTATCATGATACCGGTAACAAATGGAGATGTGACTAATATCACAAAGGAATGCACTGCTGTTTTAGCGGTCGCGGTCTGTACCCGTTGCACTGTTAATTCCTACAACATGTTGAAAATTAAAAACAATGCGTCGCTCATTGGATTACTGCACCAGAGCGACAGCATGAGGGGAAGAATATGCCACTAATTATTGTAGCGGTGGGCGTCGCACTGCTCTTATTACTGATGATTCGGTTCAAGCTCAACGGCTTCATCGCACTGATTCTGGTCGCGCTGGCGGTGGGCATCATGCAAGGCATGCCGGTCGATAAAGTCATTACCTCCATTAAAAATGGGGTCGGCGGTACGCTGGGCAGTCTGGCGCTGATCATGGGCTTTGGTGCCATGCTCGGTAAAATGCTGGCCGACTGCGGGGGTGCACAACGGATTGCCACCACGCTTATCGAGAAATTTGGTCGTGAACACATTCAGTGGGCGATCGTGCTGACCGGTTTTATCGTCGGTTTTGCGCTGTTCTATGAAGTGGGCTTCGTTCTTATGTTGCCGCTGGTGTTTACCGTCGCCGCAGCTGCGCGTCTGCCGCTGCTGTATGTCGGCGTGCCGATGGCGGCGGCGTTATCCGTCACCCACGGTTTCCTGCCTCCGCATCCGGGGCCGACGGCAATTGCCACTATCTTCCACGCCGATATGGGCAAAACGCTGTTATACGGTTCACTGCTGGCGGTACCAACGGTGATTCTGGCCGGGCCGGTGTATGCGCGCTTCCTGAAAGGGATCGATAAACCGGTGCCAGAAGGTCTGTTCAATCCAAAAACCTTTACGGAACAAGAGATGCCAAGTTTTGGCGTCAGCGTTGCGACGTCTCTGGTGCCGGTCATTCTGATGGCGTTCCGCGCCGTCTGCGAAATGATCCTGCCGAAGGGCCATCCCGTGCTGGCGTACGCTGAATTCTTCGGCGACCCGGTGATGGCAACGCTGATTGCAGTGCTCATCGCTATCTTCACCTTCGGCCTGAACCGTGGCCGTAAGATGGAAGACGTGATGGCGACGGTCAGTGATTCCATCAAAATTATTGCCATGATGCTGTTGATCATTGGCGGTGGCGGTGCGTTCAAACAGGTGCTGGTCGACAGCGGTATCGAGAAATATATCGCCGCAATGATGGACGGCAGTACGTTGTCGCCAATCCTGCTGGCGTGGTCGATCGCTGCGGTGCTGCGTATTGCGCTGGGTTCTGCCACGGTAGCAGCGATTACGGCAGGCGGTATTGCTGCGCCACTTATCGCCACTACCGGCGTCAGCCCTGAGCTGATGGTGATCGCCGTCGGTTCCGGCAGCGTGATTTTCTCACACGTGAACGATCCGGGCTTCTGGCTGTTCAAGGAATATTTCAACCTGAGCATCGTCGAAACCTTTAAATCCTGGTCCGTCCTGGAAACCATTATTTCCCTGTGCGGCCTCGGCGGATGTTTGTTGCTGTCGATGGTGGTGTGACAGGAAAACGACAGTAATAAAAAAGGCGAGCCAACCGGCTCGCCTTTTTCGTTTCTGACATCGGCTAAATCTTCAAATACGCCCTGATCCCATCGAGGAACATCTGGGTCGAAAGCATAACCAGAATCAGGCCCATCAGGCGTTCGAGAGCGCTGACGCCCTTGTCGCCGAGCAGGCGCAGGAACAGGTTCGACAGCAGCAAGATTGCCATCGACAGGCCCCAGGCGATAAACAATGCCAGCGTCAGGTGGCTCATCTGGTTCGGATATTGGTGCGAGAGCAGCATCAGCGTGGCGAGAATCGACGGACCGGCGACCAGCGGGATGGCCATCGGCACGAGGAAAGGTTCTTCCCCCGCGGATAGACCGGTACTGCTCTTCTCTTCGGACGGGAAAATCATTTTGATGGCGATCAGAAACAGAATGATGCCGCCGGAAATCGAGACGGTTTCAGTGCGCAGATTCAGGAACGACAGGATTTTTTCCCCGGCGAACAGGAAAATCAGCATCAGCAGCAGGGCAATCAGCATTTCGCGGATCAGCACCACGCGACGGCGTTTCGGGTCGAGATGTTTTAACACTGACATGAAAATCGGTAAATTGCCCAGCGGATCCATAATTAAAAACAGCAAGATGGTTGCTGAAATCATTTCGGTCATGACTACCTCAGAATGATAAAACGCCTGTTATAAGTTGTGCTGCTATTAAACGCTGCACTATTGATTAAATTCACTTGCCACTTCTAGTACATTTTGTAAGGTGGTAGACCAGCGCGGAAACAGAGCATGGCGCATCACAAAAAAGCGCCAACTTAGTGCAAACGCGTGTTCAAGCAGTTTTACACAGCTATCACCCTCAGGGCAGGACAGTCATTATGAAAAATGTAGGTTTCGTTGGTTGGCGCGGGATGGTCGGTTCTGTACTCATGCAACGCATGATTGAAGAACGCGATTTCGACGCTATCCGTCCGGTATTCTTCTCCACCTCTCAGCACGGTCAGGCCGCTCCGGACTTTACGGGTCAGACTGGCACCTTGCAGGATGCTTATGATCTGGACGCACTGAGTGCGCTGGACATTATCATCACCTGTCAGGGCGGCGATTATACCAATGAAATCTATCCGAAGCTGCGTGAAATCGGTTGGTCAGGCTACTGGATCGACGCAGCATCCTCTCTGAGAATGAAGGATGACGCGATAATCATCCTCGACCCGGTTAACAGCGCAGTGATCCATCAGGGCATCGATAAAGGCATTAAAACCTTTGTTGGCGGTAACTGTACCGTCAGCCTGATGCTGATGTCCCTTGGCGGCCTGTTCGCTAACGACCTGATTGAGTGGGCGTCGGTTGCGACCTATCAGGCGGCTTCCGGCGGCGGCGCGCGTCACATGCGCGAGCTGCTGACCCAAATGGGTATGCTGCACAACAGCGTGGCGAAGGAGCTGGAAAACCCGGCATCTGCCATCCTGGATATCGAACGTAAAGTCACCGCGCTGACCCGCAGTGGCACGTTGCCGACCGATAACTTCGGCGTTCCGCTGGCCGGTGGTCTGATCCCGTGGATCGACAAGCAGCTCGATAACGGCCAGACCAAAGAAGAGTGGAAAGGTCAGGCGGAAACCAACAAAATTCTCGGTACCTCGAGCATCATTCCGGTAGACGGTCTGTGTGTCCGTATCGGCGCACTGCGCTGCCATAGCCAGGCGTTCACCCTGAAACTGAAAAAAGACGTGTCGATCCCTGAAATAGAGCAAATGCTGGCGACGCACAACGACTGGGTTCGCGTGATCCCGAACGACCGTGAACTGTCGATGCGCGAACTGACTCCGGCCGCGGTGACAGGCACGATGAACACGCCGGTCGGCCGTCTGCGTAAGCTAAATATGGGCCCACAATATCTGTCTGCGTTCACCGTCGGTGACCAGCTGCTGTGGGGCGCGGCAGAGCCTTTACGCCGTATGTTACGCATTCTTTTGTAAGCCGCCCGTTTACGGCCAGCGGCGCCGTTTTCAACTCAACGGGACACCAGCACGGTGTCCCGTTTTTGTTTCAGTCATCAATCACTTCACCGTTTATCCGCATTTTGCCAGCGCATCTCTCTGTATTTCATTTTGAGATAAATTCCTCGGTTTCTTCCCGCTGAATTCTTCAACCTTTGTCTATGCTTAGTAGAAGAGCTAAGCCTCTTTGAGAAGCTGAAACAGACACTTATTTAGAAAGTGTGAGCACAGGCGCAATCGCGCACCTTTTGGCAAAACTGAAACCGGACGAGATCACAAAGCAACGATAAAAAGGGGAGCACACTGGGATCACGTTTCGCATTGAGTACCTGAATGATTTTATTGGATTTATTGATTTAATTAATCATAGGACGAAATTCATGTCTGTACTTCCCGATCAGCACGTCATTAATCAAATTATATCGGGTCACTACGCTGATCCTTTTTCTCTGCTGGGGATGCACGCCGTCGCCGCCGGGCTGGAAGTGCGCGCACTGCTGCCGGATGCCGATCAGGTCTGGGTGATTGATGCAGAGAAAGGTAAAAAAGTTGTCGAACTGCGTCGCATTGACGATCGCGGTTTTTTTGTCGGCCTGATACCGCGCCGTAAGAATTTCTTTCGCTATCAGCTGGAAGTGCACTGGGGCGAAAACGTCCATGTGATTGACGATGCCTACCGTTTCGGCACGCTGTTGCAGGAGCTGGATATCTGGCTCCTGTCCGAAGGTACGCACCTACGGCCTTACGAAAAACTGGGCGCGCATCTGCAAACGCTCGATAACGTCGCGGGCGTCAGCTTTGCGGTCTGGGCACCGAACGCCCAACGCATTTCGGTGGTCGGTGAATTCAACTTCTGGGATGGCCGCCGCCACCCGATGCGTCAGCGTCGCGAAAACGGCATCTGGGAATTGTTCATCCCGGCGGTGAGCGAAGGTCAGCTGTATAAATTCGAAATTATCGACTGTCACGGCAATGTCAGCCTGCGCGCTGACCCCTACGCGTTTGAAGCGCAGATGCGCCCGGAAACCGCCTCCTGCGTTCGAAAACTGCCGGACATCGTGCCGTTTTCACAAACGCGCAAGGAGGCCAATGCGCTGAACCAGCCAGTGTCAGTATACGAAGTGCATCTGGGATCCTGGCGTCGTCATACCGACGACAACTTCTGGCTGAGCTACGGTGAGCTGGCGGAACAGCTGGTGTCCTACGCCAGGTGGATGGGCTTTACCCACATCGAACTGATGCCAGTGAATGAGCACCCGTTCGATGGCAGCTGGGGCTATCAGCCGCTCGGGATGTATGCGCCGACCCGCCGCTTCGGCACGCCGCAAGATTTTAAAGCGCTGGTGGATGCCGCGCATAACGCCGGTCTGAACGTGATCCTCGACTGGGTGCCTGGGCATTTCCCCAGTGATTCCCACGGTCTGGCCGAATTCGACGGCACCGCGCTGTACGAATATGCCGATCCGCGCGAGGGTTACCATCAGGACTGGAACACGCTGATTTATAACTATGGCCGTCACGAAGTACGCAACTATCTGGCGGGGAATGGTTTTTACTGGATCGAGCGTTTCGGCATTGATGGCCTGCGCGTCGATGCCGTCGCCTCAATGATTTACCGCGATTACAGCCGCAAAGCCGGTGAGTGGATCCCTAATTATTACGGCGGCCGCGAAAATCTCGAAGCCATCGCCTTCCTGAAATACACCAACCAGACCATCGGTCGCGAGCTCGGTGGCGCTGTGACGCTGGCCGAGGAATCCACCGATTATCCGGGCGTCACCATGCCGCCGGATGCCAACGGGCTGGGCTTTCACTACAAGTGGAATATGGGCTGGATGAACGACTCGCTGAAATACATGCAGCTTGATCCTGTTCACCGCAAATACCATCACAATCTCATGACGTTCGGCGTACTTTACGCCTACAGCGAAAACTTCATTCTGCCGCTGTCGCACGATGAAGTGGTGCACGGTAAAAAATCCCTGATCGACAAAATGCCCGGCGATGCCTGGCAGAAGTTCGCCAACCTGCGTGCTTATTATGGCTTTATGTGGGCGCATCCGGGTAAAAAACTTCTGTTTATGGGCTGCGAGTTTGCGCAGGGGCGCGAGTGGAATTTCAACGCCAGCCTTGACTGGCATCTGCTTGACGATCCGAATGGCTGGCACGCCGGTGTTCAGCATTTGGTGCGCGATCTCAACCATACGTATCGCGACAACGCGCCGTTGTATGAGCTGGATTTCAATCCGCGCGGTTTTGAATGGTTGGTGGTCGACGATCACGCCAACTCGATTTTTGCCTTTGCCCGCCGCGATGAAAACGCCGGTGAGGTGATTGTCATCAGTAATTTCACGCCGGTTCCGCGCTCCGACTACCGCATTGGCATCAGCCGACCGGGGGTGTATCGCGAAATTCTTAACACCGATTCGCATTTCTACCACGGCAGCAACGTCGGCAACGCCGGCGCAGTCCACAGTGAAAATATCAGCCAGCATCAGCGTGAACATTCGATAAGCGTGACCATTCCGCCACTGGCGACGGTCTATTTGCGAAGGGAGCCGTAATGAAGCAGCTTGAGCCCGGTCAGCCCGCGCCCTTTGGTGCGCATCTCAGAGATAACGGCGTTAATTTTTGCCTGTATTCCGCACATGCGGAAAAAGTGGAGTTATGTCTGTTTGATGAGACCGGGAGCGAGCAGCATCTGCCGCTTAACGCACGCACGGGCAATCTCTGGCACGGTTTTTTACCCGGTGCCAAAGCCGGACAGCGTTACGGGTACCGGGTTTACGGGCCGTTCGATCCGAAAAAAGGCCACCGCTTTAACCCGAAAAAAGTGCTGATCGACCCCAGCGCGCGGGCGATTGACGGTGTACTGCTCGACAACGCGCGCTTCACCGGCGGCGTCGATGCGCCGGATGACCGCGACAGCGCGGTAGTCGCGCCGAAATCAGTGGTCGTTGCCGGTAAATTTGACTGGGAAGAAGACAAACCACCCGCCACGCCGTGGGGCAATACCGTGATTTACGAAGCGCACGTGCGCGGCCTGACCCGTCAGCATCCGCATATTCCGGCGGCATTGCGCGGCACTTACGCCGGACTGGCGCATCCGGTCATGCTCGAGTATTTACAGCATCTGGGCGTAACCGCCATCGAGCTTTTACCGGTGCAACATCACGCAGACGAACCGCGCCTGCAACGCCTTGGCCTGACGAATTACTGGGGCTATAACGTGCTGGCTCCCTGCGCCGTCGACCCGCGCTATGCCAGCGGTCTGGGCGGTGTTTCGGCGCTGAGCGAATTTAAATCGGCGGTGAAAGCGCTGCATCAGGCGGGGATCGAAGTGATCCTCGACGTTGTGTTTAACCACAGCGCTGAACTGGCTATCGACGGGCCCTTTATCTCGTTTCGCGGTATCGACAACGCCAGCTGGTACTGGCTGAACGAAGACGGTTCCGACAACAACATGACCGGCTGCGGCAATTCACTGCGGCTGGTGGACGAAGAAGTGATCGCCTGGACGCTTGACTGCCTGCGCTACTGGGTGCGCGAATGTCACGTAGACGGCTTTCGGTTCGATTTGGCGACGTTGCTCGGCAGAACGCCGGAGTTCACCGCCCAGTCGCCGCTGTTCGAGGCCATTAAGCAGGACCCGGTGCTCTCGCAGGTGAAGCTTATTGCAGAACCCTGGGATATCGGCACAGGCGGTTATCAGCTGGGGAATTTTCCGGCCCCGTTTGCCGAATGGAATGACGTATGGCGCGATGAGATGCGTCAGTTCTGGTTGCACGGCGATATCTCGATCGGAAAGTTTGCCGGTCGCGTTGCGGCGTCAGCGGATAAGTTCGACCCAACACAGCGCGCGCCTTACGCCAGCATCAACATGCTCACCGCGCACGACGGCTTCACATTGCGTGATGTCGTGAGTTTTAACGATAAACATAACCAGGCCAACGGCGAAGAAAATCGTGATGGCCATAACGAGAACTTCAGCCAAAACCACGGCGAGGAAGGGCTGGAAGCTTCTGCAGATGTTTTGCAGCAGCGCCGGCTCAGCCAGCGTGCGCTGCTGGCGACGCTGTTTTTGTCACAGGGCACGCCGATGTTGCTGGCCGGTGACGAGCACGGCAACAGCCAGCTGGGTAACAACAACGCTTACTGTCAGGACAATCCGCTCACCTGGCTCAACTGGGAAAATGCGGATGAAAGCCTGACGGCCTACGTTTGTGCGCTGATTGCGCTGCGCCGGAAAATTCCTGCGTTAACGCAAAACCGCTGGTGGCAGGACGACAGCGGCGACGTGCAATGGCTCAACCAAGAGGGGCAATCGATGAGCATTGGCGACTGGGAGCATGGGCCGCAGCAATGGCTGCAAATTCGCCTGTCACAGCGCTGGCTGCTTATCGTGAATGCTTCTCTGCACGATGTTGACTTGCAACTGCCACCGGGAAACTGGCAGCCGGTTGCGCCCTTCAACAGCGTGCTTTTTGACGAGGAACCCCGACGCGTCATGGAAGGCTCGCAATGGCGGGCAGCAGCGAAAACCCTCTGTGTCCTACAAGATGTCACTCCACAGAGCCGGTAACTATAAAAATGAAGGAGTCAGATATGGCGACATTAGATAACCGGGATCCGGTCATGCTGGCGCGACAATTGCCGCTGAAATCCGTGGCGTTGATCCTTGCCGGGGGACGTGGTTCACGATTGAAAGATTTAACTGCAACCCGGGCCAAACCTGCCGTTCACTTTGGCGGGAAATTCCGCATCATTGATTTTGCCCTGTCGAATTGCCTGAACTCGGGCATCCGGCGCATCGGCGTTATCACGCAATATCAGTCTCACACGCTGGTGCAGCACATTCAGCGCGGCTGGTCTTTCCTCAATGAGGAAATGAACGAGTTTGTGGATCTGCTTCCGGCGCAGCAGCGCCACAGCACCGAGCACTGGTACAAAGGCACTGCCGATGCGGTGTATCAGAATCTGGATATTATCCGCCGCTATGACGCCGAATTCGTGGTGATCCTGGCCGGTGATCATATCTACAAAATGGATTACTCGCGGATGCTGATCGACCACGTGCAGAAGGGCGGTGAATGTACCGTCGCCTGCCTTGCGGTGCCGATTGCTGAGGGCAGCGAGTTTGGCGTGATGGACGTCAGTGATGACTATCACATCAAAAGTTTTGTCGAGAAACCGCAAAATCCGCCGCCGATGCCGGGTCATCCCGACATGGCGCTGGCGAGTATGGGCATCTACATTTTTAATGCGGACTATCTGTTTCAGATCCTCGAAGAAGATATGGCGGACGAAGGCTCCAGCCACGATTTCGGTAAGGACCTGATCCCGAAACTGACGGCGCAGGGCGTGGCGCGGGCGCATCCGTTCAGCCTCTCGTGCGTGACGCAGAACGAAGAATTACCGCCGTACTGGCGCGATGTCGGCACGCTGGACGCTTACTGGCGCGCCAATCTGGATCTGGCGTCGGTCACGCCTGAACTGGACATGTATGACCGCAACTGGCCGATCCGCACGCACATGGAACCGCTGCCGCCGGCCAAATTTGTGCAGGATCGTTCGGGCAGCCACGGCATGACCATGAACTCGCTGGTGGCCGGAGGTTGCATCGTGTCTGGCTCGGTGGTGGTGCATTCAGTGCTGTTCCCCCGTGTGAGAATCAATTCTTTCTGCAATATTGATTCAACGATTATTTTGCCGGATGTGAACGTCGGGCGTTCCTGCCGTTTGCGTAAATGTGTGATCGACCGTGCGTGTCAGATCCCCGAAGGCATGGTGATTGGTGAGAACGCCGATGAAGACAGCCGCCGCTTTTACCGTTCCGAAGGCGGTGTGGTGCTGGTAACGCGCGCGATGCTGGCGAAGCTGTGATGTTGGCCAAAGCCTAAACGGACTTTTTAGAACAGATTGAGTTATGCAGTATTTTTCGTCATCCCGGTGAAGGCCGGGATGACCGGGATAATCAGGAGCGCGAATGCAGGTTTTACATGTTTGTTCCGAGCTGTTCCCCCTGTTGAAAACGGGTGGCCTGGCCGACGTCGCCGGGGCGTTGCCCGCCGCACAGATCGCCGAGGGCGCGGATGTTCGCGTACTCATTCCGGCTTTCCCTGATGTCAAAAAAGGCCTCGGAGAAACGCAGGTGATCGGTACGCTGGACACGTTCGCCGGTTATGTCACGCTTTCGCTGGGCTACTTTGACGGCGTCGGTATTTATCTGATTGATGTCCCCGGCTTGTACGATCGTCCCGGCAGCCCGTATCACGATCAGTCATCTTTTGCCTACGCCGATAATCATCTGCGCTTTGCACTATTAAGCTGGATGGCATGCGAGCTGGCGCTGGGGTTTGATCACCACTGGCAACCGAACATTGTGCATTCCCACGACTGGCATGCGGGGCTGGCGTCGGCCTATATCCGCGCGCGCCATGCGCCGGTGAAAACGGTGTTTACCGTGCACAACCTGGCGTTTCAGGGATTGTTTGGCGGGCACCATATTGATGAGTTGTACATCCCGCGCGAGTTCTTCCAGATGCACGGGCTGGAGTTCTACGGCCAGATTTCCTATCTGAAAGCCGGTTTGTATTACTCCGATCACGTCACTACCGTCAGCCCGACCTACGCCAAAGAGATTACCCGCCCCGAATACGGTTACGGCATGGAATCTTTGTTGCAACTGAGAGAGAGGGAAGGGCGGCTGACCGGGATCCTCAACGGTGTCGATGACGCTATCTGGCAGCCGCGTGATGACGTGCTGCTTTCTGCGCGTTACGACGCTGAAGATTTGCGATCCAAAGCGATCAACAAAGCTTATTTGCAACGGGCGATGGGGCTGGACGTGGACGATTCGCGGCTGGTGTTTGCGGTTGTCAGCCGTCTGACCAGCCAGAAAGGGCTGGATCTGGTGCTTGAGGCGTTGCCGGATTTGCTCGAGCGCGGCGGACAGCTGGCGCTGTTAGGCGCGGGCGATGCGGTGCTGCAACAGGCATTCCTGGCTGCTGCGGCAGATAATCCGGGGCAGGTCGGCGTGCAGCTGGGTTATCACGAAGCGTTTTCCCACCGTATTATCGGCGGGGCAGACGTCATTATGGTGCCGAGCCGCTTTGAGCCTTGCGGCCTGACGCAGTTGTACGGTTTGAAATACGGCACCCTGCCGCTGGTGCGCCGAACCGGCGGGCTGGCTGATACGGTTGTCGATTGTGCGCTGGAAAATCTGGCTGACGGAACTGCCAGCGGTTTTGTTTTTGAAGAGCCCACGGGACAATCGCTGGCAAGTGCGATCCGCCGGGCGTTTGTTCTGTGGAGCCGTCCTAAACACTGGCGACATGTACAACAACATGCCATGGGTATTGATTTTGGCTGGAAGGTTGCGGCGCAGGAATATCTCACGCTGTATAACCGTCTTATGTCCTGAACCCTGAACGCAGCTAATTTGATCGGGAATGTAACGTTATGACTTCACCGTTTAATTACAACTCACCGACAGTCAGTGTCGAAGCGCTAAAGCATTCTATAGCCTATAAGCTGATGTTTATTATCGGCAAAGACCCGTCCATCGCGACACAACATGACTGGCTGAATGCCACGTTATTTGCAGTGCGCGACCGCATGGTCGAACGCTGGCTGCGCTCCAACCGCGCGCAAACCTCTCAGGATGTGCGGCAGGTTTATTACCTGTCGATGGAGTTTCTGATTGGACGCACCCTTTCCAATGCGCTGCTGGCGATGGGCATTTACGACGATCTGAACACCGCGCTCGATGAAATGGGTTTCAATCTCGAAGAACTGATCGGCGAAGAGAATGACCCCGGTTTAGGCAACGGCGGTCTTGGACGTCTGGCGGCATGTTTCCTCGATTCTTTAGCGACGCTGGCGCTGCCGGGGCGCGGTTACGGCATCCGCTACGAATATGGCATGTTCGCGCAGAACATCGTCAACGGTGAGCAGAAAGAATCGCCGGATTACTGGCTGGAATACGGCAATCCGTGGGAGTTTCAGCGGTACAACACCCGTTACAAAGTACGTTTTGGCGGACGCGTCCAGCATGAGGGCGTGAAAACCCGCTGGCTGGAGACTGAAGAAGTCATCGCCTGCGCCTACGATCAGGTGATTCCTGGTTACGACACCGACGCCACCAACACGCTGCGGCTGTGGGGCGCACAGGCCAGTAACGAAATCAATCTGGGTAAATTCAACCAGGGCGATTACTTCGCGGCGGTGGAAGATAAAAACCATTCCGAGAACGTGTCGCGCGTACTGTACCCGGACGATTCTACTTACTCGGGCCGCGAACTGCGTCTGCGTCAGGAATATTTCCTGGTCTCGGCGACGGTGCAGGATATTCTCAACCGCCACTACACCACACACCACACGTACGACAATCTGGCCGACAAAATCGCTATTCACCTCAACGATACGCACCCGGTGCTGTCAATTCCTGAGCTGATGCGGTTACTGATCGACGAGCATAAATTTGAATGGCTGGCCGCGTGGGAAACCGTTACACGTGTGTTCTCCTACACCAACCACACGCTGATGACTGAAGCGCTGGAAACCTGGCCGGTGGACATGATAGGCAAGATCCTGCCGCGTCATCTGGAGATTATTTTCCAGATCAACGATCACTTCCTGAAAGAAGTGGCGGTGCAGATCCCTGGCGACGACGGCCTGCTGTCGCGGGTGTCGATTATCGACGAAGGCAATGGCCGTAAGGTGCGAATGGCCTGGCTGGCGGTGATCGCCAGTCATAAAGTCAACGGTGTCTCCGCGTTGCATTCTGATCTGATGGTGCAGTCGCTGTTCGCCGATTTCGCGCGTATTTATCCGGATCGCTTCTGCAATAAAACCAACGGCGTGACGCCGCGCCGCTGGCTGGCGCTGGCTAACAAGCCGCTGTCGGCGGTGATTGATGACGCCATCGGCCATACCTGGCGTTCCGATCTCAGCCAGCTATCCGAACTGAAGCAGAAACTGGATTATCCGAGCTTCATCCAGTCTCTGCGTAATGCCAAGCTGGATAACAAAAAACGCCTGGCGATTTATATTGGGCAGAAACTGAATATCGTGGTGGATCCTAAAAGCCTGTTCGACGTGCAGATCAAACGCATTCACGAATACAAACGCCAGCTGATGAACGTGTTGCACGTCATTACCCGCTACAACCGCATTCTGCAAGAGCCTGATGCGAACTGGGTACCACGCACGGTGATTTTCGCCGGTAAAGCGGCCTCGGCCTATTACGCAGCCAAGCAAATTATTCGCCTGATTAACGACGTTGCGACGGTGGTCAACAGCGATCCGCGCATCGGTAACAAGCTGAAGGTCGTCTTCATCCCCAACTACAGCGTCAGTCTGGCGCAGGTGATTATTCCAGCGGCCGATCTTTCCGAGCAGATCTCGCTGGCGGGGACGGAGGCGTCGGGCACCAGTAACATGAAGTTTGCCCTGAACGGTGCGCTGACCATTGGCACACTGGACGGCGCGAACGTCGAAATGCTTGAACACGTTGGCGAGGAAAATATCTTTATCTTCGGCAATACCACCGAGCAGGTCGAGGAATTGCGCCGTAAAGGCTACAACTCCCACATTTACTATGAGCAGGACGCTGAGCTGCATCAGGTGCTGACACAAATCGCCACCGGCGTGTTCAGCCCCGGCGAACCCAAGCGTTACAGCAATGTGTTCGATACGCTGGTAAACCTCGGCGACCATTATCAGGTACTGGCGGATTACCGCAGCTATGTCGATACGCAAGATAAAGTCGACGAACTGTATACGAAGCCGGAAGAGTGGACGCGCTGCACGCTGCATAACATCGCCAACATGGGCTATTTCTCGTCAGACCGTACCATTCAGGAGTACGCCGATGAGATTTGGAACATCAAGCCGGTGAAATTGTAGAGGCGTTTTGATTGAGATGTTGAAAGTCATCCCCGGCCAATGGTCGGGGATTTTTTTGCACTGTAAATGTCATTACCAGTCCTGCGGCACTTCTTCCTGTCCGGCGCGAAACTGGCCGCGCGGCATGATGTTCAGGGTTTCGTGAAGTTCCGACCATACCAGTACAATTTCGCCGCTTTTTAGCTGACGTTTTACGTCGTCCACTTTCTGTTCGAGGGAGCGTTCCTGCTCGCCGTAATCGGTGCCTTCGCGCAGGACAAAAGATTCCACCACGCTGGTGAGGATTTCTGCGTCCAGTTCTTGCCAGGGAATAATCACAACTTTGCTTCCTTTGTTGGGGCTTCTTGCTCTAAATACGGGGCGATCCACGCCGGGATGCGCTGCTCCAGCCACATCTGCGGATTACGCAAACTGCCGGAAACAAACCCGACATGTCCGCCGTGTTCGGTCAGCTGATACTCAACGCAGTCGGGTAAATCCTCTGCTTTCGGAATGACGTCCGCCGTCATAAACGGATCGTCTTTCGCATGGATAATCAGCAGCGGCGTCCGAACCTGCGACAGCAGCGGCAGGCCGCTGCACCGGCGGTAATAATCCAGCGCGTCGGCAAAACCGTGGGCTTTGGAAGTGATCGCGTCGTCAAATTCGCGCAGGCGACGCATGGATTTCAACTGCGCCAGCGTCACCGGCAGCGTGCCCGGATATTTCGCCAGTTTACGCGAGGCGTTCAGTTTGAGCTGATCGAGCAGATAGCGCTGATAAATCCGCGACGAGCCTTGCTCAAGGCGGTACGCACAGGGTTCAAGCATCAGCGGCGCCGAAACCACGACGGCAGCGCTGAGCGTACAATTTTCGCCTTCCTGACCGAGATAACAGGCCAGCATATTACCGCCGAGAGAAACGCCTACCGCGCCGGTGGGCACGTCGCCAAGCGTCTCATTGAGCCAGCGAATGAAAAATCGGGCGTCTTCGGTTTCGCCGGAATGATAAATCCGCTGGAGTTTGTTGGGTTCGCCGCTGCATCCGCGAAAATGCATGACCACGCCCAGCCAGCCACGGTCCTTCCACGCCTGCAATAAGCCATGCGCATACGGGCTGTAGAAGCTGCCTTCCAGCCCGTGGAACAGCACCATGCGCGGTTTATGGCGCGCCAGTTGCGGATCTTCGCTCCAGGCTAAATCCAGAAAATCTCCGTCGGGCGTGTCCAGCCTTTGCCAGTGCGGTTTGAGTTTGGCATGTCGCCGGACCAGCCGGGGTAACAGCGTCTGGATATGCGGATTACTGGCCCCGCGCAGGGGGCGAAAGGATTCATACATAAGATGAATAAATTTCTCTTTAGAGTCTCTTGTGCGATCAATATCACGCTGTTAGCTTCAATGCTATCGCACAACTGAATCGCACGTCACCGGGTGAGGAGCACCCAATTAAATGGAACTTAGTTTATTTTTATCAATGCTCGGTTTTTTATGGGTCGCAGCCATCACACCGGGCCCGAATAATATGTTGTTAACCACCTCCGGCGCTAATTTCGGTTTCTTCCGCTCACTCTGGCTGATGGTCGGCATTATGCTCGGCATGCAAAGTATTTTGCTGCTGGTGGCGTTTGGCGTCGGCGGACTGATCACGGTTTATCCGGCGTTACACTTGTTCCTGAAAATCGCCGGTAGTTTGTATCTGCTGTGGCTGGCGTGGAAGATTGCCACCTCCGCGTATGAAAAATTGGAAACTGGCGCACCGCCGCCGAAGCCGATCCGGTTGTATCAGGGTTGGTTGTTGCAGTTCCTGAATCCAAAAGCCTGGCTCATGGGGTTAGGCGCAGTGGCGAGTTTCAGTCTGGCAGGCGCGTACTACAATCATTCGATCGCGGCTATCAGCCTCGGCATGTTCATGGTGAATCTGGTTTCCGGGATTATCTGGCTTGGATTCGGCACGGTGATTGGCCGCCTGTTACGCAGCCGCCGCGCGTGGTACACGTTTAATATCGCGATGGGTATTCTGACGGCGGCCTGCGTGTTGCTGATCTGGCACTGATTATCTTCTTCATTTTCTGAGGCCTCCGCAGTGAGGCCTTTTTACTGACTTCTTATATTCCATAAAGGCATTAAAGATAATTTCTAATTACTTTATCTATTTTTACGCCTCCGCTACAAATGTGAAACACATAATATGACGCCCTGCGCGGAGCTGACCAACATGACCTCTCTCAATGCCTTTCCTTTCTCTGCTGTAAAAAAAAGTGGGCTGGCCCTCGCGCTTAGCATAGCGGCATTCTGCGCGCAGGCGGCGGATGTCACCGTGGCTTATCAGACCTCAGCCGAACCGGCCAAGGTCGCGCAGGCGGAAAATACCTTTGCTAAAGAATCCGGCGCGCAAGTCGACTGGCGCAAGTTTGACAGCGGATCGAGCGTACTGCGCGCGCTGGCCTCCGGCGACGTGCAGATTGGCAATATCGGCTCCAGCCCGCTGGCGGTCGCCGCCAGTCAGAAGCTGCCGATCGAAGTGTTTTTACTGGCGTCTGAACTGGGCAGCTCCGAGGCGCTGGTAGTGAAGAAAAGTATTAATGATCCGAAAGACCTGATCGGCAAACGCATCGCGGTACCTTTTATTTCCACCACGCATTACAGCCTGTTGGCAGCGCTGAAGCATTGGGGGATTGATCCTAAGCAGGTCACCATCGTGAATTTACAGCCTCCGGCTATCGCAGCAGCATGGGCGCGAGGCGATATCGACGGCGCGTATGTCTGGGCACCGGCGGTGAATGAACTGGAAAAAACCGGCAAAGTGCTGACCGATTCTGCCCAGGTCGGTAAATGGGGTTCGCCAACGCTGGACGTCTGGGTTGTGCGCAAAGACTTCGCCAAAGCCCATCCTGAAATCGTGACTGCTTTTGCCCGTAGCGCCCTGAAAGCACAGGGCGATTATCTGCAACAGCCGGAAAAATGGTTACAGGATAAAAAGAATCTCGACACATTATCGCGCCTGAGCGGCGTGCCGGATGACCAGATCCCCGGTCTGGTGAAAGGTAACCGTTATCTGCCGGTGAGCGAGCAGATAACCCAGCTCGGTGAGCCGGTAAATAAAGCGATTAAAGACACGGCGGCGTTCCTCAAGGAGCAGGGCAAAATTCAGCAGACGGACGATGATTACAGCGACTATGTGACCAGCGAGTTTGTGAAAGCGGTCCAGTCTGGCCCGAAATCCTGAGGAATTGGCTATGTTAAACGTCTCGCATTTGTCGGCTGAATATCAGGGGAAACCTGCGCTGAAAGACATTTCCTTGCAGATTTCCAGCGGTGAACTGGTGGTGGTACTCGGGCCTTCCGGCTGCGGAAAAACCACGCTGCTCAATCTGATCGCCGGTTTCCAGCCCGCGTCTTCCGGGAGCATTACGCTGGACGGACAGCCGGTGAACGGGCCGGGAGCCGATCGCGGTGTGGTCTTCCAGCATGAAGGTTTATTGCCTTGGCGGGACGTGCAAAGCAATGTCGAATTTGGGCTGGAACTGGCTGGCGTGAAAAAAACACAGCGGCGTGATATCGCGCAGCGCATGTTAAGTAAGGTCGGTCTGGCGGGATATGAAAAGCATTTCATCTGGCAGCTTTCCGGCGGAATGCGCCAGCGGGTGGGGATTGCCCGCGCGCTGGCAGCGGATCCGCAGCTGCTGTTGCTCGATGAACCTTTCGGCGCACTCGATGCTTTCACCCGCGAACAGATGCAGGAATTACTGCTCACTATCTGGCGCGATACCGGCAAACAGATTTTGCTTATCACCCACGATATTGAAGAAGCGGTGTTTCTGGCCAGCGAGCTCTTACTGCTGTCGCCGGGGCCGGGGCAGGTGGTAGAACGGCTGAAGCTCAATTTTGGCCAGCGCTATGCCAGTGGTGAAAACTGCCGGGCGATCAAATCTGATCCCGAATTTATTGCTCAACGCGAATACGTGCTGGGTAAGGTCTTCCAGCAGCGCGAGGTGCTGATATGAGCCTCCACTCCGCGTTGAAAACCGCCACACCGACTGCCGTTTCGGGTCGCCGATTTCGCCTGCCGCGCAATGTTCGCCTGAGCATTGCCACGCTGCTGGTGTTATTGCTGGTATGGTGGGCAATCACTGCGTTGCATCTCATCAGCCCGTTATTTTTACCCGCGCCGCAGCAGGTCTTGCATCAGCTGTATGTGATCGCCAGTCCGCAGGGTTTTATGGATGCCACGCTGTGGCAGCATCTGGCCGCCAGCCTGACGCGGATCGTGATTGCGCTGCTGGCCGCGGTGATTCTCGGCGTACCGGTCGGGATCGCCATGGGATTGAATGACACCGTGCGTGGCATTCTTGATCCGCTTATCGAACTGTACCGCCCGGTGCCTCCGCTGGCGTATTTGCCGCTGATGGTCATCTGGTTTGGTATCGGCGAAACCTCAAAGATTTTACTGATTTATCTGGCGATTTTTGCCCCGGTGGCGCTTTCAGCACTGGCCGGTGTGCGCAGTGTTTCGCAGGTGCGGGTTCGCGCCGCGCAGGCGTTGGGCGCCAGCAAAATACAGGTTTTGCGTTATGTGATATTGCCAAGTGCGTTGCCGGAAATCCTGACGGGTATCCGCATCGGGCTGGGCGTCGGCTGGTCAACGCTGGTTGCGGCTGAGCTGATAGCCGCCACGCGCGGCCTCGGATTTATGGTGCAGTCGGCCGGTGAGTTTCTGGCAACCGATGTGGTGATTGCCGGGATCAGCGTCATCGCACTGATCGCTTTTAGTCTTGAACTCGGGTTGCGCGCCTTGCAGCGCAAACTGACCCCGTGGCATGGAGAACAGCAATGAACGAACGTCTGGCGATCACGCCATTAGGCCCGTATATCGGCGCGCAGGTTGAGAATGTCATTCTGAGCAAACCGCTGTCTGATGCGCAGTTCGAGCAGCTCTATCACGCATTGTTGAAGCATCAGGTCTTATTCCTGCGCAATCAGCCGGTGACACCGCTTGAACAACGCGCGCTGGCCGCCCGTTTCGGCGATCTGCACATTCATCCGGTTTATCCGCATGCGCCGGATGTGGAAGAGATCATTGTGCTGGATACTCACGATGACAATCCGCCCGATAATGATAACTGGCACACCGACGTGACCTTTATCGAAACGCCGCCTGCCGGTGCGATTTTAGCCGCGAAAAAGCTGCCCTCATCCGGTGGCGACACGCTGTGGGCCAGCGGGATTGCGGCGTTTAACGCGCTTTCTGAGCCTTTTCGCCAGTTGCTGACCGGCTTGCAGGCCGAACACGATTTTACCAAATCCTTCCAGGAGTTTAAGTACCGCAAAACGGTGGAAGAACACGCGCAGTGGTTAAAGGCCAAAGAGAAAAACCCTCCGTTGCTGCATCCGGTGATCCGCACGCATCCGGTGAGCGGTAAACAGGCGTTATTCGTCAATGAAGGTTTTACGACGCGGATTGTCGGGCTGAGTGAAAAGGAGAGTACGGCGATCCTGACGTTCCTGTTCAGCCACATCACCAAACCGGAGTTTCAGGTGCGCTGGCGCTGGCAGGAAAATGACATCGCGATCTGGGATAACCGGGTGACTCAGCATTACGCCAACGCGGATTATTTGCCGCAGCGGCGGATTATGCACAGGGCAACGATTCTGGGAGATAAGCCTTTTTACAAAGCCTGACGGGGTTGGCGGCGACGTTGTTGCTGCGTCTTGCTCCCGCACAATCACGCCAGGAAAGGGGGATTGTGCGGGAAAAGAAAGGCTCAACTTTCTAAATCAAACGCCTTCGCCAGCGATTCCAGCTGTTCCTGAGCGTCGAGCCAGGTCATTTCGGTGTCATCGAGCGCGCCTTTGACTTTTGTCTGCTGTTGCAGGCATTCCGTCAGTTCGGCTTTACGACTGATGTCGTAAATCGCCGAGTCGGCCAGACGTTCTTCGAGCGTGGCCAGTTCAGCGGTCAGTTTTTCCATCTGCGTTTCGAGCTTCGTGATCTGTTTGCGCAGCGGCTGAGTCTGGTTGCGGAAATCGGCTTCGCGACGTTTCTGATCTTTACGCGACTGCGCACTGTTAACGCTGCCGTCTTTCGAAGGCGCATCCTGCTGATTTTCCTGACGCGAAATATCCACCAGCCATTGCTGATAATCTTCCAGATCACCATCGAACTGTTCGACTTTACCGCCGTGAACCAGATACAGATCGTCGGTGGTGGAACGCAGTAAGTGGCGGTCATGCGAGACCACGACCATCGCGCCTTCGAAGTCCATCAGCGCTTCGGTCAGCGCCTGACGCATATCGAGATCCAGATGGTTGGTCGGTTCATCGAGCAGCAACAGGTTCGGGCGCTGCCAGACGATCAGCGCCAGCACCAGACGCGCTTTTTCACCACCGGAGAAACGCCCGGTCGGATCTGTCACTTTATCGCCGTGGAAGCCAAAACCGCCGAGGTAATCACGCAGTTGCTGTTCGGTTTCTTTCGCCGCCAGCCGCACCAGATGCTGTAGCGGAGAATCTTCCGCACGCAGAAACTCAAGCTGATGCTGCGCGAAGTAACCGAGTTTGACCCCTTTCGACAGGCCGATATCGCCCTGCAGCGGCGCCATGGTTCCGGCGAGCAGTTTAATCAGCGTCGATTTACCAGCGCCGTTGCGACCCAGCAGGCCGATACGCGAGCCTGGCACCAAATTTAGTTTGATCGAATCCAGAATGGTGGTGTCGCCGTAACCGGCGCTGACTTTTTCCATGCGCAGCAGCGGATCGGGTAAACTTTCCGGCGAACGGAAGCTAAAATGAAAAGGATTGTCGACGTGCGCCGGGGCAATCAGCTCCATACGTTCCAGCATCTTGATACGGCTCTGCGCCTGTTTGGCTTTGGTCGCCTGTGCGCGGAAGCGATCGATATAGCTTTGCAGATGCGCCACTTTTTCCTGCTGACTTTCAAACAATGCCTGCTGCTGTGACAGTTTGGTCGCACGCTGACGTTCAAAAGACGAGTAGTTGCCGGTGTATTCGTTCAGCGTTTGCTGCTCGATGTGCAAAATTTTATCGACAATAGGATCGAGGAAATCGCGGTCATGGGAAATCAGCACCAGCGTGCCGGTGTAGCTTTTCAGCCACTTTTCCAGCCAGATTACTGCGTCCAAATCAAGGTGGTTGGTCGGTTCGTCAAGCAACAGTAAATCAGAGCGGCAGATCAGCGCCTGCGCCAGATTGAGGCGCATACGCCAGCCACCGGAGAAGGATTTCACCGGCTGCTGGAGCTGACTCTGACTAAAACCTAAACCGCTGAGCAGGCTGGACGCACGCGCCGGAATGGTCCAGGCGTTAATGGCATCCAGTTTGCCGTGCAGCGTGGCAATGGCGTGGCCATCATCACGATCGTTCGCGAGCTGTAATTCGGCTTCTAACTGACGAAATTCGCGGTCGCCGTCGATAACATACTCTATCGCTGGCACGTCCAGGGCCGGTGTTTCCTGATTTACCCAGGCCAGCGCCCAGTTGGTCGGAAATGTCAGGTTGCCTGCATCGGCGCTCATTTCACCTTTTAACAGAGAAATAAGGGTGGATTTACCGCAGCCATTTTTGCCCACCAGTCCGACTTTTTGGCCGGGATTGATGGTCGCAGACGCGTTGTCCAGCAGCACGTTTGTGCCGCGTCGGATTTGTAAGGAGGAGAAAACAATCATAAAGCGCCGTGTTGAGAGTATGTTAAATTGTCACGATATTAGGTTAAACAAGACGTATCGCGTCCTATTTTGTCTTTGCGAAGCATGGTAACGGAAAAACCGCACCCTGACGACGCTTTGGAGGTATTGATGTCGCAGCCACCAAAGGTTTTGCTGCTGTACGCCCATCCGGAATCACCCGATTCGGTCGCCAACCGCGTTTTACTGCAGCAAGCACAGCAACTCGGCCATGTCACCGTGCACGATTTGTACGCCCACTATCCCGATTTCTTTATTGATATCCACCGCGAGCAACAGTTGCTGCGCGAACATAAGGTGATCGTCTTCCAGCATCCGCTTTATACCTACAGCTGCCCGGCGTTGCTCAAGGAGTGGATGGATCGCGTGCTGGCGCGTGGATTCGCCAGCGGGGCAGGCGGCAACGAGCTGCGTGGCAAATACTGGCGTTCGGTAATAACCACCGGCGAGCCGGAAGGTGCATACAAGGCGGGCGGGTATAACCGCTATCCGATGTCCGACATTATGCGGCCTTTCGAGCTGACCTCGGCGATGTGCCACATGCACTGGATGACACCCATCATCATTTACTGGGCGCGACGTCAGAAACCTGATGTGTTGCAAAGCCATGCTGAAGCCTACGGCGAATGGCTTAAATCGCCGCTGCCTCACGGAGGGATCGCATAATGGATGGTTCGAATCTGCCCGCAGCGATCTTGCTGTTTTTATTCGCTGCGGTGGTCGCGGTCCCTCTCGCGCAACGTTTAGGTATCGGCGCAGTGCTGGGCTATTTGCTGGCCGGGATCGCCATCGGCCCGTGGGGTTTGGGTTTTATCCGCGACGTGGATGAAATTCTGCATTTCTCCGAGCTGGGCGTGGTCTTCCTGATGTTTATCATCGGGCTGGAGCTGAATCCCGGAAAATTGTGGGCACTGCGGCGGCAAATTTTTGGTGTCGGTGCCGGACAGGTGATCCTCACGGCACTGGTACTCGGCGGATTGTTGTATCTGACGAAATTCTCGTGGCAGGCGGCAGTGATCGGCGGTATCGGGCTGGCAATGTCTTCGACGGCGATGGCGTTGCAACTGATGCGCGACAAAGGCATGACCCGCAACGAAGGCGG
Source organism: Rahnella inusitata (assembly GCF_003263515.1). GTDB lineage: Bacteria > Pseudomonadota > Gammaproteobacteria > Enterobacterales > Enterobacteriaceae > Rahnella > Rahnella inusitata. The sequence goes on from NZ_JYDE01000019.1 coordinate 226,520, forward strand.
GCAACTGGGGTTTGCCGTGCTGCTGTTCCAGGATATCGCTGTGATCCCGGCGCTGGCGCTGATCCCGATTCTGGCGGGTGGCAGCGAGGGCGGTAATAACTGGGAAATGATCGGCATGAAAGTGCTGGCGTTCGGCGGGATGCTAATCGGCGGGCGCTATCTGCTGCGGCCGATTTTCAGGCTAATCGTGGCCTCTGGCGTGCGTGAAGTGTTTACCGCCGCCGCGCTTTTGGTGGTGCTGGGCTCGGCGCTGTTTATGGATACGCTGGGCTTCTCGATGGCCCTCGGGACATTTATCGCCGGGATTTTACTGGCTGAAAGCGAATATCAGCACGAACTGGAAATCGCGATCGAGCCGTTTAAAGGTTTACTGCTGGGGTTGTTCTTTATTTCCGTCGGTATGGCGCTGAATCTCGGGGTGTTGTATACCCATATTCTGCTGGTGCTGGCCGGCGTGATTATTCTGGTCACGGTGAAGGGCGCGGTGCTATACGGCCTGTCACGGGTATTTGGCTTGCGCACCTCGGTACGGTTGCAGTTTTCTGCGGTGCTTAGTCAGGGCGGTGAATTCGCCTTCGTATTGTTCTCGGCGGCGGGCGCGCAGAAAGTCATTTCCTCCTCGCAGCTTTCGCTGTTGCTGGTTGTGGTCACGCTGTCGATGATGACCACGCCGCTGCTGATGCAGTGGGTCGATCGCATTCTGGTGCGCCGTTACAACGATGGCGAAGAGAGTGACGAGCAGCATTTTGTACAGGATGATGAGCCGCAGGTGATTATCGTCGGCTTTGGCCGTTTCGGGCAGGTGATCGGGCGTTTGCTGATGGCCAACAAGATGCGGATCACCGTGCTGGAGCGTGATATCAGCGCCGTCGGCCTGATGCGCACTTACGGTTATAAAGTGTATTACGGCGATGCCACCGAACTCGAACTGCTCAGAGCGTCCGGCGCGGAGAAGGCGAAGTCGATTGTCATCACTTGTGATGAACCGGAAGACACCATGACGATTGTCCATTTGTGTCAGCAGCACTTCCCGCATTTGAATATTCTGGCGCGTGCCCGTGGCCGTGTAGAGGCGCATGAGTTGTTGCAGGCCGGTGTAGCGAACTTCTCTCGCGAGACGTTTTCCAGTGCGCTGGAGTTGGGCAAGAAAGCGCTGGTCACCCTGGGGATGCATCCTCACAGTGCTTACCGTGCGCAGCAGCATTTTCGCCGTCTCGATATGCGGATGCTGCGTGAACTGGTGCCGCAAAACCGCGGCGATGTGGCGCAGATCTCCCGTGTTAAAGAAGCGCGGCGCGAGCTGGAAGACATCTTTCAGAGCGAAATGCATAACGAACGTCGCCAGCTTGATGGCTGGGACGACGATGAATAGCCGGCAGACGAAAAATAATTTCGCCATTTGATCGAAAACTGACCGGACGCAATGTCGGAAAATTCAGGAGAAGTAACATGGCTAGTACCCGTAAACGTTTCATCGCCGGTGCGGTTTGCCCGAAATGTAAGGCGCTGGATACGCTGGCGTTATGGCAGGAAGATCAGGTCGAAGTGGTGGAATGCATGAAGTGCGGACACCATCAGCGGCAGACCGATGCGCAGGTCAGCAAGAAGCTGCGCCCGGAAGAGCAGGTGATCGGTATTTTTGATCCGAAGTAGCGTTATTGTCCGCGATTTTTTATGCTGTGGGGTACAGCGGCGCGGATTTCCGCTACACTCTTCGCCAAATTTATCCGGTATCGCTTTTCGGGATGATCTCATCGAAAAGTGGCCGTCACTGAATTAGTCTTGACCGACGTTGCGTACGTTGTTGAGACGTCCGCAGACAACAAATTAAGTTTCCAACGGTAGGAGTTATCATGAAAGTATCAAAAGACCTGGTCATCAGCGTGGCATATCAGGTACGTACAGAAGACGGTGTGTTGGTTGATGAATCTCCGGTGAGCGCACCGTTGGATTACCTGCATGGCCATGGTTCACTGATCTCCGGTCTGGAAACAGCGCTGGAAGGTCATGCGATTGGTGACGTGTTCGACGTGCATGTTGGCGCAAACGACGCCTACGGCAACTACGACGAAAACCTGGTACAGCGCGTGCCTAAAGACGTGTTCATGGGTGTTGAAGAACTGGAAGTCGGTATGCGCTTCCTGGCTGACACCGATCAGGGCCCGGTTCCTGTCGAAATCACTGAAGTTGACGGCGACCACGTCGTTGTTGACGGCAACCACATGCTGGCGGGTCAGGATCTGAACTTCCACGTAGAAGTGGTTGCTATCCGTGAAGCGACGGAAGAAGAACTGGCTCATGGCCACGTTCATGGCGAACACGGCCACGACCATGGTCACGATCACGAACATGGCGACGGTTGCTGCGGCGGCCACGGTCACAGCCATGATCACGATCACGGTCATGACGAACCGAAGAAAGGCGGCTGCGGCGGCAACGGCGGTTGCGGTTGTCACTAATCGTTCTGCGCGTTTAGCTGCATATAAGAAAGGCGCCTGATTGGCGCCTTTCTTTTTACCTGCGTCCGCTACGCTATCAGTAATGCGGTGGCGGAGTCTCTTCTGACTGATCGGCAATCATCGACGGCTGGCTGGCGCGGAGCTTGTCGGTCAGCAGGCGCAGATGATCGTGCAAACGGCTCATTTCAAGCTGGTGTTGCGTGACGATCATGTTCAGCTCTTCAATGGTCACTTCCTGAAAAGCCAGCTTGTTTTCCAGCATTTCCAGACGCTGTTCAACGGTATTTGAGTTCATCTTCATTACCTCATCGTGTGGCTCAAGTTGATCAGATTGAGCACTGACCGGAACTTCATCCTGTATTTAGGGAAGCGATTCTACCTGCAAATACGGCCAATTACCTGACCTCTATGGCGCTCAACCATCGCTTTTCAACGGTTTTGCGAAACTTATTGATGCACAAAAGGTCTGAAATAGACGCTAATGGCGTGTATAGAGATTGTTTTGTCGTGAGACGGACAGTTATAGTAACCGCCGAACTTTCGTAATGATTACCAGAAGACAGAAACTTCTGGTCCTGGAGAAATGGATGAAATCACTGTTTAAAGTCACCCTGCTGGCAACGACCATGGCAATCGCTCTGAACGCGACGCAGGTTATGGCAGCTGAAACTGCACCGGCCGCAGCGGCAACCCCTGCTGCCACCGCGCCAGCTGCAGCTGCACCAGCAGCGGCAGAAGCCTCTAAGTTTAAAAGTGATGACGAGCAGGCTGCGTACGCACTGGGCGCTTCACTGGGCCGTTATATGGAAAACTCCCTGAAAGAACAAGAAAAACTGGGCATCAAACTGGATAAAGACCAGTTGATCGCCGGTGTTCAGGATGCGTTTGCAAATAAAAGCAAACTGTCCGATCAGGAAATCGAGAAAACCCTGCAAACCTTCGAAGGCCGTGTGAAAGCTGCTGCTCAGGCGAAGATGGAACAGGACGCTAAAGCGAACTCCGATAAAGGTGATAAATTCCGCGCTGACTTCGCCAAAGAAAAAGGCGTGAAGAAAGCAGAGTCTGGCCTGCTGTATCAGGTAGAAAAACCAGGTACTGGCGCAGCGCCTAAAGACAGCGATACCGTTGTCGTGAACTACAAAGGCACCCTGACCGACGGTACGGAGTTCGATAACTCTTATACCCGTGGTGAGCCACTGTCTTTCCGTCTTGATGGTGTGATCCCTGGCTGGACCGAAGGCCTGAAACACATTAAGAAAGGCGGCAAAATCAAGCTGGTCATTCCACCAGAACTGGCCTACGGCAAAACCGGCGTGCCGGGGATCCCTGCTAACTCCACTCTGGTGTTCGACGTAGAACTGCTGGATGTGAAAGCAGCGCCTAAAGCTGATCCAAAGTCAGCTGAAAAACCTGCCGAAGCTGAAGCCGCGCCAAAAGCTAATTAAGCTCGCGTTCAGCAGGTGTACAGAACCGTCGCATAACGCGGCGGTTTTTTTTCGCCAGTGACTTTTATCGCCATCAGCCCCTCTTTTTACTGCGGTTACTCTATGATGATTACTTGACGCTTTTGTCCGTCGGGCATAACGTCACAGATCCGTAAACTCGCAAGGCCGTTTTTTCTGTAGTTTTGATACAGTAACGACCCTGGAATGATGAATAATGCGCCCATGGCTCTATGAGAAGGCGCGATGCAGAGGGTGGTAGCTTCAATGTCTAATTCGCTTATAACTGGCGAAACCGGCGAACTGGATTTGCTGGACCAACGTCCTTTCAGCCAGGTCGATCACGAAATCTTGTCCTCCTACGAAGCCGTCGTAGATGGACTCGCGATGCTGATCGGTGAGCATTGCGAAATAGTTCTTCACTCGCTGGAAGACCTGAAATGTTCCGCGGTACGTATCGCCAATGGCGAGCACACGGGCCGAAAGATCGGATCGCCTATCACCGATCTGGCACTGCGCATGTTGCATGACATGACAGGTGCCGACAGTAATGTGTCTAAAGCCTATTTCACCCGCGCGAAAAGCGGTGTGTTGATGAAGTCAGTCACCATCGCCATTCGCAATCGCGAACAGCGCGTGGTGGGGCTGTTGTGCATCAACATGAATCTGGACGTACCTTTCTCGCAAATCATTCAGACCTTCATGCCGCCTGAAACTCAGGAAGTGGCACCGTCGGTAAACTTCGCCTCGTCTGTCGATGACCTTGTGGCTCAAACGCTTGAATTCACGATCGAAGAAGTGAATGCGGATCGCAATGTGTCTAATAACGCGAAGAACCGTCAGGTCGTGCTGAATCTTTATGAAAAAGGTATTTTTGATATTAAAGATGCCATTAATCAGGTGGCTGACCGCCTGAATATCTCCAAACATACGGTCTACCTGTATATCCGCCAGTTTAAGAGCGGGGATCTGGTGGGGAACGAACGTTGAAACTGCGTTACTGCCTGTTGGTTACCGGCCCGGCCTACGGCACTCAGCAAGCCAGCGCCGCCTATCAGTTTGCGCTGGCGCTTCTTGCCAGCGGTCATCAGCTCGAGAGCGTCTTTTTCTATCGTGATGGCGTGCTCAATGGCAATCTGCTTTCTGCGCCGGCGTCTGATGAATTCGACCTGGTGCGATCATGGCAACGAATGGCAGCGGATCATCAGGTGGCGCTCAACGTGTGCATTGCAGCAGCGCTACGTCGTGGAGTGATCGATGAAACCGAAGCGACCAATCAGGGGCATGGCCAGACCAACCTGCAACCCGGTTTTTCATTGACCGGGCTCGGCAGTCTCGCGGAAGCCTCGCTGACCTGTGATCGTATGGTGCAATTCTGATGTGTTATGGCTGGAAAAAAAGATGAAGAAGGTGGCGTTTATTTTCACGCAGGGACCTCACGGGACTTCCGCCGGCCGTGAAGGGCTGGATGCGTTGCTCGCAACTTCTGCGTTGACCGAAGACATTGGCGTCTTTTTCATGGCCGATGGCGTTTTTCAGCTGATGCCCACCCAGCAGCCGGAAAAAATATTAGCGCGTAATTATATCGCGACATTTGGCGTGTTATCGCTTTATGACGTCGATCAGTGCTTTGTCTGCGCAGAGTCTTTGAAGGCGAGAGGATTATCCGCTGCGCACGAATGGGTGCTGGATGTGGTACCGCTGTCTGTCTCTGAAATCCGCAGCCGGCTGGCTGAATATGATGTGGTGATGACGTTCTGACTCAGGAATTCCAATGCTTTTTACTCTTGCCCGTTCCCCGCAACACTGTGATTTCCCGCTGCTTATTAAACTGGTTGCCCCGGAAGATGCGCTGCTGCTGATGCAGGACGGTGTACTGGCCGCTCTCGAAGGGAGTCAGGCATGCGAGCTGCTGTTTCAGCATGTACAGAGCGTCTATGTATTAAGCGAGGATTTGGCGGCCAGAGGATTGGTTGGTCAAATTTCGCACAACATCACGCTGATCGACTATACTGGTTTCGTCGCGTTGACGGAGAAACATGCCCAGCAAACGGCATGGTGAATCAATGATGTGCTGTATATTTCTTGACACCCTCCATGGTCAGCCCTAAAATTCTGCGTCCCCATATTAGCTAATGCTTTTTATGGGGCGATTTATCACGCGTTTACAAAGTAGTTTATGAATCAAAATCCAGGAGCTTTTTAATGGCAACAATTAATCAGCTGGTACGCAAACCACGCTCTACGAAGGTTGCTAAAAGCAACGTTCCAGCGCTGGAAGCTTGCCCGCAGAAACGTGGCGTATGTACTCGTGTATATACCACCACTCCTAAAAAACCAAACTCCGCATTGCGTAAAGTATGCCGTGTGCGTTTGACTAACGGTTTTGAAGTTACCTCCTACATTGGTGGTGAAGGTCATAACCTTCAGGAACACTCCGTGATCCTGATCCGTGGCGGTCGTGTAAAAGACTTGCCAGGTGTGCGTTATCACACCGTCCGCGGCGCGCTGGACTGTTCAGGCGTTAAGGATCGTAAGCAATCTCGTTCTAAATACGGCGTTAAAAAGCCGAAGTCTTAATGGTTCTCCGTTAAGTAAGGCCAAACATTTTCACATTACTGTCAAAATAAACTCTTAGAGTTTTGGACAATCCTGAATTAACAACGGAGTATTTCCATGCCACGTCGTCGCGTCATTGGTCAACGTAAAATCCTGCCAGATCCTAAGTTCGGATCCGAACTGCTGGCAAAATTCGTAAACATTCTGATGGTAGATGGTAAAAAATCTACTGCAGAAGCAATCGTCTACACTGCTCTTGAGACCCTGGCTCAACGTAGCGGTAAAGGCCACCTGGAAGCTTTCGAAGTCGCACTGGACAACGTTCGTCCGACTGTCGAAGTTAAGTCCCGCCGCGTTGGTGGTTCTACTTATCAGGTTCCAGTAGAAGTCCGTCCGGTTCGTCGTAATGCTCTGGCAATGCGTTGGATCGTTGAAGCTGCTCGTAAACGCGGTGATAAATCCATGGCTCTCCGCCTGGCGAACGAACTTTCTGATGCTGCAGAGAACAAAGGTACTGCAGTTAAGAAACGTGAAGACGTTCACCGTATGGCTGAAGCCAACAAGGCGTTCGCCCACTACCGCTGGTAATCACTTCGCTGTAGTTATGCTAACCAAGCGGGCGCTTCAAGAAGCCAACCCGCTTGGCTTAACCGAACTTGAACGTCCTAGTTATAGAGGAATCAAATGGCTCGTAAAACACCCATTGAGCGCTACCGTAACATTGGTATCAGTGCTCACATCGACGCCGGTAAGACCACTACTACCGAACGTGTTCTGTTCTACACCGGTGTAAACCACAAAATCGGTGAAGTTCATGACGGCGCAGCAACCATGGACTGGATGGAGCAGGAGCAGGAACGTGGTATTACTATCACGTCAGCTGCGACCACCTGTTTCTGGTCTGGTATGGCTAAGCAGTTCGAACCACACCACATCAACATCATCGACACCCCAGGGCACGTTGACTTCACCATCGAAGTTGAACGTTCCATGCGTGTTCTTGATGGCGCGGTAATGGTTTACTGTGCTGTTGGTGGTGTTCAGCCACAGTCTGAAACCGTATGGCGTCAGGCAAATAAATATAAAGTTCCACGTATCGCGTTCGTTAACAAAATGGACCGTATGGGTGCTAACTTCCTGAAAGTTGTTGACCAGATTGAAAAACGTCTGGGCGCAACTCCGGTTCCTCTGCAGCTGGCTATTGGCGCTGAAGAGAAATTCACTGGTGTTGTTGACCTGGTGAAGATGAAAGCAATCAACTGGAACGAAGCAGATCAGGGCGTGACCTTCGAATACGAAGAGATCCCGGCTGAAATGCAAGAACTGGCTGAAGAATGGCGCCAGAAACTGGTTGAAGCCGCTGCTGAAGGCTCTGATGAGCTGATGGAGAAATTCTTTGGTGGCGAAGAGCTGACTGAAGAAGAGATCAAAGCTTCTCTGCGTAAGCGCGTTCTGAACAACGAAGTTATCCTGGTTACCTGTGGTTCTGCGTTTAAAAACAAAGGCGTACAGGCAATGCTGGATGCTGTTGTTGAGTATCTGCCAGCACCAACTGACGTTGAAGCTATCAACGGTTTGTTGGATGACGGTAAAGACACTCCAGCAGTTCGCCATTCTGACGATTCTGAGCCGTTCTCTGCTCTGGCGTTCAAAATCGCTACTGACCCATTCGTGGGTAACTTGACGTTCTTCCGTGTTTATTCCGGTCTCGTCAACTCTGGTGACACTGTATTTAACCCAGTGAAATCACAGCGCGAACGTCTGGGTCGTATCGTTCAGATGCACGCTAACAAGCGTGAAGAAATTAAAGAAGTTCGTGCAGGCGATATCGCTGCAGCGATCGGTCTGAAAGACGTGACTACTGGTGATACCCTGTGTGATCCGGATAATGTGATCATCCTGGAGCGCATGGAATTCCCAGAACCGGTAATTTCCGTTGCGGTAGAACCAAAAACCAAAGCTGACCAGGAAAAAATGGGTCTGGCTCTGGGCCGTCTGGCGAAAGAAGACCCATCATTCCGCGTATGGACTGACGAAGAATCTGGTCAGACTATCATCGCAGGTATGGGTGAGCTTCACCTGGACATCCTGGTTGATCGTATGCGTCGTGAGTTTAACGTTGAAGCGAACGTAGGTAAGCCGCAGGTTGCTTACCGTGAAGCGATTCGCTCCAAAGTGACTGACGTCGAAGGTAAACACGCCAAGCAGTCTGGTGGTCGTGGTCAGTACGGTCACGTTGTGATCGACATGTATCCATTGGAGCCAGGCTCGAATCCGAAAGGCTACGAGTTTGTCAACGAAATCAAAGGTGGTGTAATTCCTGGCGAATACATCTCTGCGATTGACAAAGGCATCCAGGAACAGCTGAAATCAGGTCCACTGGCGGGTTACCCAGTAGTAGATCTCGGTGTGCGTCTGCACTTCGGTTCTTACCACGACGTTGACTCCTCTGAACTGGCGTTTAAACTGGCCGCTTCTATTGCCTTCAAAGATGGCTTCAAGAAAGCGAAACCAGTTCTGCTTGAGCCGATCATGAAGGTTGAAGTGGAAACTCCAGAAGAGAACACTGGTGACGTCATCGGTGACCTTAGCCGTCGTCGTGGTATGCTGAAAGGCCAAGATTCTAACGCTACTGGCGTTGTGATTCATGCCGAAGTTCCGCTTTCCGAAATGTTCGGTTATGCGACTCAGCTGCGTTCACTGACTAAAGGCCGTGCATCTTACTCCATGGAATTCCTGAAGTATGATGATGCGCCAAATAACGTGGCCCTGGCCGTTATTGAAGCTCGTGGCAAATAAGCCACAGGTTTAAACACAATGATCCCGTGCTCTCTCTTTGAAGGGAGAGCACAAGAGTAAGGAATATAGCCGTGTCTAAAGAAAAATTTGAACGTACAAAACCGCACGTTAACGTTGGTACTATCGGCCACGTTGACCACGGTAAAACTACCCTGACTGCAGCAATCACTACCGTTCTGGCTAAAACCTACGGCGGTTCTGCACGCGCATTCGACCAGATCGATAACGCACCAGAAGAAAAAGCTCGTGGTATCACCATCAACACTTCACACGTTGAATATGACACCCCAAGCCGTCACTACGCGCA
>NZ_JYDE01000002.1 GCF_003263515.1 Rahnella inusitata
TTTTTATGCTGCCGACGGCTGATAACAGGGTTTATCCGTTTATTATTTCGTGACCAGCGGTAATCGTTCTGTGAGGCGGATACCCTCAGCAGAAAGTGCAGCACCGTAGCACATCACTTCTACACCATTACTCTCAACGTGTTTCAGTAATTCTGAGTAACGCGGATCAATATGGTGTGCAGCGGACACGCTTTCAATGCCTGAATGTAAAACAGCGAAGAAAAGAACCGCTCGCTGCCCCTGTTCTGCCATCGACTGTAACTCGCGCAGATGCTTCTGACCGCGCAGTGTGACTGCATCTGGGAAAAATCCCTGCCCTTCGTGCAGCAACGTGACAGATTTTACTTCAATATAGCAGTCAGGTTGATTTTCTGCCTGTAACATCAAGTCTATACGGCTGTTTTCCGCGCCATATTTTACTTCTGAAGTCAGTTTACTGTAACCGGATAATTCTGGGATGCGCCCCTGCGTGATGGCTTCGCGCACCAATTGGTTGGCGCGTAGCGTGTTCACGCAGATCCAATGATGCTGCTGCGTTTCGGTCAGTTCCCAGCTGTGGGCGTATTTGCGTTTCAGATTATCAGAGGTGGAATACCAGACGGTGTCCCCCGGCGTGGCGCAGCCGGTCATCGCACCGGTATTGGCGCAGTGCAGTGTGAGTTCGCGGCCATCGGGCGTGATGACGTCAGCGAGAAAACGTTTGTAACGTTTTATCAGCGTGGCAGGTTGAAGCGCAGGCTCGAAGTGCATGACAGTTTCCGGTGAAAGTGAATTAAAGGGCAGAGGCATCAGCCAATGGCCAGGTGCGCAGGCAGCGATAGCGCGTACGCCCTCGTTCATACGTGGATTCATAAAGGCTGAATGCGTCGGCCTCCAGCAGCCATTGTGGCGTCGCAGGGGGAATGGCGACCGGGCGCGTGGCGCTGCGGTACAGTGAAACGTGCGGATGAAACGGCAGCGCGCTTTGATGACATCCGTTGCGCGCGGCGTGGGAGCGCAGCACCGACGCCAGCTGCAATAGCGCGTTAGGTGCACGCTTTGCGCCTATCCACACCACGCCGGAGCCCGGCCAGTGCCCGATATCGTCGAGGTGCATGCTGAACTTTTGCGCCTGAATACGCCCGGCGACGCGGATCAGCGCCTCGGCCTTTAGCTCGCTGATTTCGCCTAAAAATGCCAGTGTAATGTGCAGGTTTGCCGCCGCGACAGGGCGGCCAGTATCCTGCGGAAAACACTCTGCGCGCCACTTTATCACCTGCTTTTGCAGCTTTGCGGGCAGTGATAAAGCGAAAAACAAGCGGCGTTCGGCAGACATAGGCATTCCTGTGGCGTTAATTCCTGACTATCCATGGCAGCATGCCGGATGTGAGGCTAAATGCTACAATGCCCGCCGTTTAAAGTTAACTCTCATGGAGCATTCATTGTCTTCTTTGCCGGTCAGCGCCGTACTCGAACCGCTTTTAGCCGCCCTGCAACAGGCTCCGCAGGTGCTATTACTCGCGCCCACCGGTGCAGGAAAATCCACCTGGCTGCCGTTACAGTTGCTGAAACAGGCTAATCTGCCGGGGAAGATTCTGTTGCTGGAACCGCGTCGTCTGGCGGCGAAAAACGTCGCTTACCGTCTGGCGCAACAGCTTGGCGAAGCGCCGGGACAAACCGTCGGCTATCGTATGCGCGCCGAAAGCAAAACCAGTGCGGCGACGCGTCTTGAGGTAGTGACCGAAGGCATTCTCACCCGTATGGTGCAGGCTGACCCTGAACTGACCGGCGTGTCGCTTGTGATCCTCGATGAATTTCATGAGCGCAGCTTGCAGGCCGATCTGGCGCTGGCGCTGTTGCTCGATGTGCAGAACGCGCTGCGTGATGATTTAAAACTGCTGATTATGTCTGCGACGCTCGATAATCTGCGGCTCTCACCGCTGCTGCCGGATGCGCCGGTGATCACCTCCGAAGGTCGCAGCTTTCCGGTGGATCGTCAGTATCTTTCGCTCGCCACCCACGAACGTCTCGACGAGGGCGTGGCGCGCGCGGTCAGTCGCCTGATGAGTGAAAATCACGGCTCGATGCTGCTGTTCCTGCCGGGCGTGGCCGAAATCACCCGCGTACAAAATTTACTCACCGGCAGGCTGGCAGATGATGTCGATCTCTGCCCGCTTTACGGCGCGTTATCGCTCGATCAGCAACAGAAAGCCATTCAGCCATCACTGGCCGGACGCCGTAAAATCGTGCTGGCGACCAACATTGCCGAAACCAGTCTGACCATCGAAGGCATCCGTCTGGTGGTGGACAGCGGGCTGGAACGCAGCGCGCAGTTTGATCCGCGCAGCGGCCTGACCCGGCTGGTGACGCAGCGCATCAGTCAGGCGTCGATGACCCAGCGTGCCGGACGCGCAGGGCGTCTCGAACCGGGTCTGTGCTGGCATCTGTTCAGCAAAGAGCAGGCGGAGCGCGCCAGCGCACAGGCCGAAGCCGAAATCCTGCAAAGCGATCTCAGCGGCTTCTGGCTGGAGCTTTTGCAGTGGGGTTGTCAGGATGTCACACAGCTCCAATGGCTGGACACGCCGCCTGTGGTCGCGCTGTCCGCCGCGAAACATCTCCTGCATCAGCTGGGCGCCACCGATGCGCAGGGTAGGCTGACGTCCTCAGGCCAGCGCATGGCGCAGCTCGGCTGCGATCCCCGTCTGTCGGCCATGCTAATTTCTGCCGCAGCGCAAAGCCCGGACGCACTCGCCACCGCCGCCTTGCTGGCCGCGATGCTGGAAGAGCCGCCGCGTGGCGGTATGCCGGATATCGATTACTGGTTCAGCCGCCCGCAGGGGAACTGGCTGCGGCGTGCAAAACAGCTGGCACAGCGCACCGGTGGTAAAAGCGGGAATGCGGACGCCTCGCTGGCACCCTGGCTGCTGGCGCGGGCGTTCAGTGACCGCATCGCCCAGCGGCGTGGTGAAGATGGACGTTATCTGCTGGCGAACGGATTGGGCGCGTCGTTGCCGCAGGACGACGGGCTGACCCGCGCACCGTGGCTGGTTGCGCCGCAATTATTACAGGGCAACAACAGCCCGGATGCCCGGATTCTGCTGGCGATTTCTCTGGATATCACCCAATTGCCCGCACGCTTGCCTGACGTGGTCAAAGAACAGACTGCCGTCGAATGGGACGAAGAAAAGGGCACGCTGCGCGCATGGCGGCGCTGGCAGATCGGACGGCTGGTGCTGAAGGCCAGTCCGCTGGCGAAGCCCGATGATGAAGAACTGCAACAGGCGCTGATCGACTGGATCCGCACGCAGGGATTGCAGGCGCTCAACTGGTCGGTGGCGGCGGAGCAGCTACGGTTGCGGCTGACCTGCGCCGCGAAATGGATGCCGGAAGTCCGGTGGCCTGCAATGGACGATCAGTCATTACTTGACGGGCTGGAAAACTGGTTGCTGCCCTCGCTTAAAGGTGTGCGCTCGTTAAAATCCCTGCAACAAACCGATCTGCACGAAGCCCTGTTACGCCTGCCAGACTGGCAGCAGCGGCAGCGTCTGGACAGCGCATTACCGACCCATTACACCGTCCCGACTGGCAGTCGTCTGCCGATCCGCTATCATGCTGACCAGCCACCGGCGCTTTCAGTGCGTATGCAGGAGATGTTTGGCGAACAGCGCAGCCCGATGATTGCTGAAGGACGGGTGAATGTGGTGCTGGAACTTCTGTCACCGGCGCAGCGCCCGTTGCAGATCACCGCCGATCTGGCGGCGTTCTGGCAGGGTTCCTACCGCGAAGTGCAGAAAGAGATGAAAGGCCGCTACCCGAAACATCCGTGGCCGGGCAATCCGGCAGAGGCGCTGCCGACGCGGCGCACCAAAAAGTATTCTGCACCCTGATGAAATGTGTAGAAAAGAAACAAATTTTCAGACATTTCTTCTGGGCGAAACTCAGGGCGGGGCACAGAGTAAGCGCCTTGCGGCCACGATTTCAGGCCATTTTCCGTATCCTTTTGAAATCCTTTTAAAATATTTTATATAAACATGAAAATGACTCAGCAAAGCAGAATCATTATGACGAACACAGCAGCACGTTGGGAGATTCACTGATGTCTGGCGATGATCGCGAGCCGATTGGCCGTAAAGGTAAACCTGCCGGGCGCAAGCCTTCGCAGGAGCGCCCTGTCCGCCGTAACCGTCGGGATGACGATTACGATGATTATGAAGAAGAAATGGATGATGACGTTGAGGATGACGATGATTATGAACAAGAGCGGGAGTCGCGCATGAGCCGCAAGGCCGCGCCACGCAAGGCGAAAAAAGGCGGTAAGGGCGGTAAGAAAAGCTTCAAGCGTCGTCTGTTCTGGTTGCTGGTCAAACTGTTTGTCGTCTTCCTGATCCTGCTGGGGATTTACGCGGTGTATCTCAACCGTGAAATTCACAGCCGCATTGACGGCGGGAAAGTCTGGCAACTGCCAGCGGCGGTGTATGGTCGTCAGGTAAATCTTGAGCCCGATATGGCGATCAGCAAGGCCGAAATGGTCGGCCTGCTGGAAGGCACGCAGTATCGCGAAGTGACGCGCATCACCCGTCCCGGCGAATTTACGGTTCATGCCAACTACATCGATATGTTGCGCCGTCCGTTTGATTTCCCGGAAGGCAAAGAAGGGCAGGTGAACGCTCGTCTGATGTTTGACGGTAACAGCCTGTCAGAAATTAAAAATCTGGATAATCAGCGTGATTTCGGGCTGTTCCGCCTCGATCCGCGTCTGATCACCATGTTGCAGGCATCCAACGCCAACGGCGAACAGCGTCTGTTCGTGCCGCGCGCCGGGTTCCCGGACTTGCTGGTGGATACGCTGCTGGCGACCGAAGACCGTCATTTCTATGAACACGATGGGATCAACTTTTACTCCATTGGCCGTGCGGTGCTGGCGAACCTGACTGCCGGTCATGCGGTACAGGGGGGGTCGACGCTGACGCAGCAGCTGGTGAAAAACCTGTTCCTGACCAACGAACGTTCCCTGAGCCGTAAAGCGCGCGAAGCGGTCATGGCCGTGCTGCTGGATGCTGATTACAGTAAGGATCGCATTCTCGAGCTGTACCTGAACGAAGTGTATCTCGGCCAGAGTGGCTCCGATCAGATCCGTGGTTTCCCGCTGGCGAGCCTGTATTACTTTGGCCGTCCGGTAAACGAGCTGAGTCTGGATCAGCAGGCATTGCTGGTCGGCATGGTGAAAGGTGCGTCGCTGTACAACCCGTGGCGCAACCCGAACATGGCATTGCAGCGCCGTAATCTGGTGCTGCGTTTGCTGGTCGATCAAAAAGTTATCGATCAGGAACTGTATGACATGCTCAGCGCGCGTCCGCTCGGCGTCCAGCCGAAAGGCGGCGTGATTTCACCTCAACCGGCGTTTATGCAGATGGTGCGTCAGGAGCTGCAGGCCAAGCTCGGTGACAAAGTGCAGGACATGTCCGGGGTGAAAATCTTCACCACGCTGGATCCGATTTCACAGGATGCGGCGGAAAAAGCGGTCGAAGAGGGCATTCCGTTACTGCGTAAGAAAAGCGGCCTGAATGATATCGAAACCGCGATGGTGATCGTTGACCGTTATACCGGCGAAGTGCGCGGTATGGTCGGCGGCGCGGAAACGCAGTTTGCCGGTTTTAACCGTGCGATGCAGGCACGTCGCCAGGTCGGTTCTCTGGCTAAGCCAGCGACCTATCTGACTGCACTGTCGCAGCCGGACAAATACCGCCTGAATACGATCCTTGCCGATCAGCCGCTCAACCTGAAACTGGCGAACGGTCAGATCTGGTCACCGAAAAATGATGACCATCAGTTCCGTGGTCAGGTTCTGCTGGTGGATGCGCTGGCGCGTTCCATGAACGTACCGACGGTAAACCTCGGCATGGCGGTGGGCCTCGATAACATCACTAAAACGCTGATTGATTTGGGCATTCCAAAAGAATCCCTCAACCAGACGCCGTCGATGCTGCTTGGTGCGATTGCGCTGACGCCGATGGAAGTGGCGCAGGAATACCAGACCATTGCCAGCGGCGGTAACAAAGCGCCACTGTCGGCGGTGCGTTCGGTGATTGCCGAAGACGGCACCGTGCTGTATCAGAGCTTCCCGCAGGCGATCCGCGTGATCCCGGCGCAGGCGGCCTATCTGACGCTGTATGCGATGCAACAGGTTGTGCAGGAAGGGACTTCGCGCGCGCTGGCGAACAAGTTCCCGAAACTGCATCTGGCGGCGAAAACCGGGACTTCGAACGAACTGCGTGACAGCTGGTTCGCCGGTATCGATGGCAATCAGGTGGCGATCACCTGGGTTGGGCGTGATAACAATGGCCCGTCTAAACTCTGGGGCTCGACCGGTGCGCTGGTGCTGTACGGACGTTATCTGGAAAACGGCACGCCACAGCCGCTGAATCTGCAAATGCCGGAAGGCATCAGCACCATGAATATCGACGGCAGCGGCAACTTTGTCTGCGGCGGCGGTGGCTCAGGTATGCTGAGCGGTGGCGGGGCAACGCGCTCCATCCCGGTCTGGACCGATTCACCGGATGCGATGTGTCAGGCTTCCGTCAGTGCGGTTCAGCAGCAACAGCAGCAGCAGATGCAGCAGCAACAGCAACAACAGCAGCAGCCGTCTCAGGGGCAGACGCCGCAGTCTCAGGATGAGAAAAAAGACAGCAACGGCGTGGCGGGTTGGATCAAGGATATGTTTGGTTCGAATTAACAACCGTCTGATTCAATAAGCTAAAAAGGGCGCGATGAAAATCGTGCCCTTTTTTATTTGTTATCCTTAACCAAAATTGACTCACGCTGTTTTACATTCTCTTCAAACCGGCTACATCCATTCCCGTTTAATTTATAGGCACTTTTACCCATATTTAACATGGGGATACTTTTTATTCACTCAGCCAATGTATGAGGTAAATACGCTTGCAGATGCGCAAGCATTGCGCATATTATGCGATGTTCATAATAATAATTATCGTTTACATTCCCATTAATAAACACTCCAGAGATAACGCAATGGCTTTCCAGCGCTCCCTTTCTTCACCCAAAGACGTCTTTACGCGTCGCACACTGGCTTTAACGATTACGGCGGCATTGAGCTCAACGTCTCTTTACGCAGGCGCGGCAACCGCTCCGGCAAAAGAAGACACCATCAATGTCACCAGTTCAGCCGCTGCTGAAGCAGCACCGGAATCTGCGTGGGGCCCTGCGGCAACGATCGCCGCAAAACACAGTGCAACCGGGACGAAAACCGATACGCCACTGGTGAAAACCCCGCAGTCAATTTCCGTCGTGACCCGTGAAGAAATGGACATGAAGCAGCCTGCTTCCGTAAAAGAAGCGCTGGGCTACACGCCGGGCGTTTTCGCCAGCCGTGGCAGTTCCTCCACTTATGATGCGATCGCTATTCGTGGTTTCACTTCCGTGAACACCAACCAGTATCTCGATGGCATCAAACTTCAGGGTGACAACTACTCTGAAGTGTCGATGGATCCGTATTTCCTTGAGCGTGTTGAAGTGCTGCGCGGGCCGTCTTCCGTGTTATACGGCAAGAGCAACCCTGGCGGCGTGGTCAGCATGGTCAGCAAGCGTCCGACCACTGAACCGCTGAAAGAAGTGCAGTTCAAAATGGGGACAGATAATCTGTTCCAGACCGGTTTTGATTTCAGCGATGCAATTGATGACGACGGCGTGTATTCCTACCGTCTGACCGGCGTGGCGCGCAGCCAGGATACTCAGCAGGAGATGGCGAAAGAAAAACGCTACGGTATCGCGCCGTCTTTCACCTGGCGTCCTGATGACAAAACCAACTTCACCTTCCTGAGCAACTTCCAGAATGAGCCGGATGCCGGTTTCTACGGCTGGTTACCGCGTCAGGGCACCGTGGTGCCGTATTACGACGCTAACGGGAAAGCGCATAAGTTGCCGACTGACTTCAACGAAGGCGAAGAAAGCAACAAGATGTCCCGCAACCAGAAAATGGTCGGTTACAGCTTCGAACACGGCTTTAACGACACCTGGACCGTGCGTCAGAACCTGCGTTACACCAAACTCGATACCCAGTACAAAGGCGTTTACGGTACTGGTTATGTCGGGAATGGCGTGATGAGCCGCGCGTACGTGCAGTCAAAAGAGAAACTGGCTAACTTCGACGTGGATACGCAGGCGCAGGCTAAATTTGCTACCGCTGATGTCGATCACACCCTGCTGATGGGCGTGGATTACATGCGTATGCGTAACGACATTGATGCCGATTATGGTTCCGCCAGCAATCTGAGCATGAGCAATCCGCAATACGGCAACAGCAATGTCTCCCTGTACTTCCCGTATGAAATCCTGAACCGTCAGGAGCAAACCGGTCTGTACGCGCAGGATCAGGCGGAATGGAACAAATGGATCCTGACCGTTGGCGGTCGTTATGATTTTGCCAAAAGCTCGACGTTTACCCGCACTTCAAACAGCGCTTCGCAGATCAATGATGAGCAGTTCACCTGGCGCGGCGGTCTGAACTACCTGTTTGATAACGGCATCTCCCCGTACTTCAGCTACAGCGAATCCTTTGAACCGACAGCCGGAGCCAGTAAAGCCGGTCAGCCGTTTGATCCTTCGATGGGCAAACAGTACGAAGCAGGTGTGAAATACATTCCAAACGATCGTCCGATCAGCCTGACGGCTGCGGTCTATCAGCTGACTAAAGACAAAAACCTGACGGCAGATCCTTCTGATTCCAGTTTCAGCGTTCAGTCTGGCGAGATTCGTTCGCGTGGTGTGGAACTGGAAGCGAAAGCTGCGCTCAACGCCAACATCAACATGACCGCGTCTTACACCTATACCAATGCGAAATACACCCATGACACGGCCTATGAAGGCAAACGTCCTGCTGAAGTGCCGGCCAACATGGCGTCTCTGTGGGCGGATTACACCTTCCACGAAACCGCACTGAGCGGCCTGACCGTCGGTTCTGGTGTGCGTTACTTCGGTTCCAGCTCCAGCTTCTACACGACGGGCGACAAGACTAACGAAGCCTTTAACGTTGCCGGTTACACGCTGGTGGATGCGACGATCAAATACGATCTCGCGCGCTTTGGTCTGCCGGGCTCTTCCGTTGGCGTGAACGTCAATAACCTGCTGGATCGCGAATACGTGGCGAGCTGCTACCGCGATTATGCCTGCTACTGGGGCGCGGAGCGTCAGGTGGTCGCCACAGCAACATTCAGATTTTAATAGTTAGTTTGCATTAACGCTGTGAAATCCGGGCACGCTGGTCGTGCCCGTTTCCTATTCAACTCATCGTCAAATCCGGATGTAAACGAAGAAAATCTTATGGCTGATAACAACGTACACTCGTCCACATCGCTGCCAGAAAGCGTATTCCGCCTGCAAGACGTCAGTTTTTCAGTGCCCGGACGCACGCTGCTGGCGCCGCTGTCGCTGACGTTCCCGCAGGGAAAAGTCTGTGGCCTGATTGGTCACAACGGCTCCGGTAAGTCGACGTTGTTAAAAATGCTCGGACGGCATCAGTCCGCCACGGCTGGCACGATTTTCCTCAACGACACTCCGCTTTCGCAGTGGGACAGCAAAGCCTTTGCGCGTCAGGTGGCGTATCTGCCCCAGCAGCTTCCGGCGGCAGAAGGCATGACGGTGCAGGAACTGGTGGCGATTGGCCGCTATCCGTGGCACGGCGCGCTCGGTCGTTTTAAGCATCAGGATAAAGAAAAAGTCGAAGAAGCTATCACGCTGGTTGGTCTGAAACCCTTTGCCCATCGTCTGGTGGACAGTCTCTCAGGCGGCGAGCGTCAGCGCGCGTGGCTGGCGATGATGGTGGCGCAGGACAGCCGCTGCCTGCTGCTTGATGAGCCGACGTCTGCGCTGGATATCGCGCATCAGAAAGACGTGCTGGCGCTGATCCAGCGCCTGAGCCGCGAGAAAGGCTTAACGGTGATCGCCGTCCTGCATGACCTGAACATGGCGGCGCGTTATTGCGACCAGCTGATGGCGTTACGTGGCGGCGAAATGATAGCCCAGGGCGCACCGGAAGAGATGATGCGCGGCGACGTTCTCGAACAAATTTATGGTATTCCAATGGGCATCCTTCCGCATCCGGCGGGCGGTGCTCCGGTGAGCTTCGTATACTGATATGTCTGATTTTCCTCCTTTTTCAGGGCTCACGCGTCGCCGTCTGTTACAAGCGATGGCGTTATCCCCGCTGCTGGCTTCCATGCCGACATTCGCCGGATCCAGACCGGATCTCAGCCGTATTATTGCCCTCGAATGGCTGCCCGCCGAGCTGCTGATTGCGCTGGGCGTGATGCCGATGGCCATCGCCGACATTCCCAATTACGAACTCTGGGTGGAAGAGCCAAAACTCGGCCCGTCGGTGATTGACGTCGGTCAGCGCACCGAACCGAATATGGAACTTATTCAGCAGCTTAAACCTTCATTGCTGCTGGTGACGCAGGGCTATGGCCCGAAAACGGCACAGCTGGAATCGATTGCACCGGTCATCGACGTGAAAGCCAACGACGGCACCGCGAAGCCGTTGCAGCTGGCGATCAAATCCCTGCACAAACTGGCGGATTACCTTGGTTTACAGGCTCACGCGGAACAGCATTTGCAGCTTTATCACCAGCAACTGGCAAAAACCCGCGAGCTGATGAAACCCGTCGCGCAACAACCCGTTCTGTTGATCACCTTTATCGACACCCGGCATGTGCTGGTATTCGGCGAGGGCAGTCTGTTCCAGGAAGTCATGGGCGACGTCGGGCTGACCAATGCCTGGCAGGGTGAAGGCAGTTTCTGGGGCAGTGTGTCGGTCGGAATAGAACGCCTGGCGAGCATCAAAAATGCCCGCGTGCTGTGCTTCGATCACGGCAGCGCTGACATCATGGACGCCGTGGCGCCCACCCCGTTATGGAAATCTATGCCTTTCGTTCGCAACAATCAGTTCACCGTGGTGCCTGCGGTTTGGTTCTACGGCGCGACCTACAGCGCGATGCATTTCTGCCGCATTCTTAACAGCACTCTGGGGAAACCGGTATGAACCGCCGCGCACTCAGCGTTTCGCTGATTTTACTGATTCTGATGACGCTGGTGGCCGGGACGCTTAGCGTTTATAACCTGCATCAGCAACTGCCTTACTCCCTGTGGCACCACGCGCTTTGGCAGCCCAATATTGATGATGTTCAGCAGATGCTGTTCCACTACAGCTCGCTGCCACGTATCGCCGTGGCGCTGCTGGCGGGTGCCGGTCTCGGGCTGGTGGGCTTACTTTTTCAGCAGGTCTTACGCAATCCGCTGGCGGAACCGGCGACGCTCGGCGTGTCAGCCGGGGCGCAGCTCGGCCTGACTATCGCCACGTTGTGGGCGCTGCCGGGGGGACTGGTCACCCAGCAGTTTGCGGCCATGCTGGGTGCGGTGGTGATCGGTGTTTTAGTTTTCGGCATCGCATGGGGTAAACGACTTTCACCGGTGACGCTGATCCTCGCGGGTCTGGTGCTCGGCCTGTACTGCGGCGCGGTCAACGGCCTGCTCGGGCTGTTCAACTATCAGCGCCTGCAAAATTTATACATGTGGAGCAGCGGGGCGCTAAATCAGCAGGACTGGAATATCGCCTCGTTCCTGCTGCCGCGCGTGATTATCGTCTGGCTGCTGGCGTTCCTGTTGCAACGTCCGATGACCTTGCTGGGGTTGGACGACGGCGTGGCGAAAAATCTCGGTCTGGGATTATCGGCTGCGCGCCTTGCGGTGCTGGCGCTGGCCATTCTGATGAGTGCCCAGCTGGTTAACGCCGTTGGCATGATTGGCTTTATCGGCCTGTTCGCCCCGTTACTGGCGAAAATGCTCGGCGCACGCCGCCTGTTTGCGCGGCTGGTGATGGCACCGCTTATCGGCGCATTGTTGCTGTGGTTCACCGATCAGGTGATGCAATTCCTGACCCGATACTGGATGGAAATCCCGACCGGTGCCGCTACCGCGCTGGTGGGTGCGCCGCTTCTGCTGTGGCTGCTGCCGCGTCTGCGTAACAGCATGACGCCGCCGCCGATGGATCAGGGTGACAAGGTGCCGGATGAGCGTCAGCACCTGGTGCGTTGGGTGTCACTGGCATTACTGGTGCTGCTGGTGGGGCTGGCCGTCGCGCTGATGGCCGGTCGCAACGCCACCGGCTGGAGCTGGTCGACGGGTGCCGATTTGCAGGCGCTGCTGCCGTGGCGAATGCCGCGCGTGATGGCGGCGCTGGCGGCGGGCATTATGCTGGCGTCATCAGGCGTGCTGATCCAGAAACTGACCGGCAACGCCATGGCGAGCCCGGAAGTGCTGGGTATCAGCTCCGGCGCGGCGTTTGGCGTGGTGCTGATGATGTTTATCGTGCCGGGCGATGCCTTTGTCTGGCTGTTGCCCGCGGGCAGTGCCGGTGCGGCTGTCACCTTGCTGGTGATCATGGTGGCCTCCGGAATACGCAGCTTCTCCGCCGAACGGATGTTGCTGACCGGTATCGCGCTGAGTACCGCATTCAGCACCTTGCTGACGCTTCTGCTGGCCAGTGGCGATCCGCGCATGGGCGGCCTGCTGACCTGGATTTCGGGTTCTACCTATTCCGTCACCGCTGATGCTGCATGGCGCACGCTGGGGCTGGCGGCAATTCTGATGCTGCTGGTGCCGTTCCTGCGCCGCTGGATCAACATCCTGCCGCTTGGCAGCGTGACCGCAAAATCCGTCGGCATGGCGCTGACGCCAAGCCGTATGGCGATTTTGATGCTGGCCGCGATCATGACCGCCGCAGCGACGCTGACGGTCGGACCCCTGAGCTTTATTGGCCTGATGGCACCGCACATGGCGCGTATGATGGGCTTTCGCCGCGCGATGCCGCAGTGGATGGTCGCCAGTATTCTCGGCGGACTGCTGATGGTGTTTGCCGACTGGTGTGGCCGAATGTTCCTGTTCCCGAATCAGATCCCCGCCGGTCTGCTCGCCACCTTCATCGGCGCGCCGTACTTTATCTATCTGCTGAGAAAGCAGGCGAAATAAGGCCGGAATTGATGCAATAAAAAAGGGGCCAGATGGCCCCTTTTTGCTGTCTGCTGATTACCGAATGCCGGTTTACAGCTTCGCGAAACAACGACGCGCGGCGTCGATGGTGCGCTGGATATCTTCTTTGCTGTGCGCCAGAGACATAAATCCGGCTTCGAACGCGGAAGGAGCCAGATAGACGCCTTCTTCCAGCATCAGGTGGAAGAACTTTTTGAAGCGCTCAACGTTGCACTTCATCACGTCCTGATAGCAGGTCACGGTGTCTGAATCGGTGAAGAACAGGCCAAACATGCCGCCGACGTGGTTAACGACGAACGGGATATTCTCTGCTTTCGCCGCGTGCAGCAAACCTTCTGCCAGCTGGGTGGTACGGTCGGTCAGGGTCTGATGGACGCCCGGTTGAGCGACCTGGGTCAGGCAGGCGATACCGGCGGCCATGGCAATCGGGTTACCGGAAAGCGTGCCCGCCTGATAGACCGGACCGGTCGGTGCCAGCGCATCCATGACTTCACGACGGCCACCGAATGCACCTACCGGCATACCGCCGCCGATGATTTTGCCAAGACAAGTCAGATCCGGCACGACGTCGTAATACTCCTGAGCACCGCCCAGCGCGACGCGGAAACCGGTCATCACTTCGTCGATGATCAGCAGCGCGCCGAACTCGTCACAAATCGCGCGCAGACCCGGCAGGAATTCCGGCAGAGGCGGTACGCAGTTCATGTTGCCGGCCACCGGCTCAACGATAATACAGGCGATATCGTCAGGGAACTGTTCGAACGCGGCGCGAACGGAATCCAGATCGTTATAGGTGCAGGTCAGGGTATGTTTGGCGAAATCCGCCGGGACACCCGGAGAGTTGGGCTGGCCGAGGGTCAGCGCGCCGGAACCGGCTTTCACCAGCAGGCAGTCTGCGTGGCCGTGATAACAGCCTTCGAACTTGACGATTTTATCGCGATGGGTAAAGCCGCGCGCCAGACGGATGGCGCTCATCGTGGCTTCGGTGCCGGAGTTCACCATGCGCACCATGTCCATGCTTGGCACCAGTCCGGTGACCAGTTCGGCCATTTTCACTTCCATTTCGGTCGGCGCGCCAAAGCTTAAACCGCGCTGCGCCGCTTCGATCACCGCGTTGCGGATTTCCGCATTATTGTGGCCGAGCACCATCGGGCCCCAGGAACCGACGTAGTCGATATAGGCTTTGCCATCGGCATCAAACAAAAAGGCACCGTCAGCACGCTCGATGAATAACGGGACGCCGCCGACGCCGGAGAAGGCACGTACCGGCGAATTCACCCCGCCCGGGATTAGCGTTTGCGCCTGCGTGAACAGACTTTCTGACTTACTCATTATTCGGCTCCTGGTTTTTTGATGCTTTAAGACATAAGGGATAACAATGCGCCCATTCTAGTGAACTGAGCGACGTTATCAAATCGTAAACCGTGCGGCGTTTTGTCCTGAGTCCTGTCGGGACTCGATTTTGTGTGATTAAATTCATTCATCTTCCATTACATTTTCTGTATTTCTCCATCGCCGATGAATGAATCAACTCCCCAAATGCCTGAGGCGGCACTCGCCCAGGGCCCGCGTAAACGCAGTGAAGTGCTGCGCATGTTCCTGCGTCGCGACAAAACGCCGGTCGCTATTTTGATTGTCGCCGCCGTGGTGGGAACCGTCGCCGGTTTACTCGGTGTCGCGTTCGAAAAAGCGGTGAACTGGGTGATGGCCGTGAGACTTTCCGGGCTGGGAATTTTCAGCGATTACTGGATTTTACTGTGGCCGCTGACCTTTGTTTTTTCGGCCATGCTGGCGATGTGCGGTTATTACCTCGTGCGGCGTTTCGCGCCGGAGGCGGGCGGCTCGGGCATTCCGGAAATCGAGGGCGCCCTGGAAGAGTTGCGGCCGGTGCGCTGGTGGCGGGTGATCCCGGTGAAATTCTTTGGCGGCATGGGTACGCTCGGCGCGGGCATGGTGCTGGGCAGGGAAGGGCCTACGGTGCAGATGGGCGCCAACGTCGGCAAAATGATGGTGGATATCTTCCGGCTACGCAGCGCCGAAGCGCGCCACTCTCTGCTGGCAACCGGCGCGGCGGCGGGGCTTTCAGCCGCTTTCAACGCGCCACTGGCCGGTATCCTGTTTATCCTCGAAGAGATGCGGCTGCAATTTCGCTACAGCCTGATTTCGATAAAAGCGGTGTTTATCGGCGTGATTATGTCGAGCATCGTTTTCCGTATTTTCAATGGCGACGTGGCGGTCATTGAAGTCGGCAAACTGGCCAATGCCCCGCTTAACACGCTGTGGTTGTATCTGGTGTTAGGGATGGTGTTTGGCGTGGTCGGCGTCTGTTTCAACGCGCTTATCTTCCGCACGCAGGATATGTTCGCCCGGCTGCACGGCGGCAATATGCGTAAGATTTTGATTATCGGTGGCGTGCTGGGTGGGTTTTGCGGTTTACTCGGGCTGGTTCAGCCGGAAGCGGCGGGCGGCGGCTTTGCACTGATCCCACTGGCAGCAGCGGGAAAATACAGTCTGTTGATGCTGCTGTTCATCTTTATTGTGCGCGTTGCGACCACGCTGCTGTGCTTTGCCTCCGGCGCGCCGGGCGGAATTTTCGCACCGATGTTAGCGCTTGGCACCTTGCTGGGCACGGCCTTCGGCACTGCCGCACTGTCGTGGTTCCCGCAATACGGCATTGAACCGGCGACCTTCGCGATTGCCGGAATGGGCGCGTTATTTGCCGCCAGCGTCCGCGCTCCGCTGACCGGGATTGTGCTGGTGCTGGAGATGACTGACAACTATCAGCTAATTTTGCCGATGATCGTCACCTGCCTGGGTGCGACCCTGCTGGCGCAGTTTTTAGGCGGTAAGCCCTTGTATTCAGCGATCCTGACCCGCACGTTACAGAAGCAGGAACGTGAGAATGCTGAAAAAACGCAGGCAGAAACTGCCGACGAGAGCACCAATAAGCAGGACAGCGCCGTGAAAAATGCCCATACTTGAAGCATTAACTCAGGTATAAGATAATGAGTTCATTATTCAGACAGTCAATCTGGCGGCCTGAACAGATGCGGATTGGGAGTGAGAAATTATGAGTGAAGCGTTGATGAATGAAACAACCGCGTTGCCGTTACAGTTTACTGAGGCCGCGGCGCGTAAGGTGCAGAACCTGATTTCTGATGAAGAAAATCCGAACCTGAAACTGCGTGTTTATATCACCGGTGGCGGTTGCAGCGGGTTCCAGTACGGTTTTACCTTCGATGATAAAATCAATGACGGTGACATGACCATCGAGAAAGCCGGAGTGGCGTTGGTGGTTGACCCGATGAGCCTGCAATATCTGGTCGGTGGCTCCGTTGATTACACCGAAGGTCTGGAAGGTTCACGTTTTATCGTGACCAATCCGAATGCCAAAACAACCTGTGGTTGCGGTTCGTCCTTCAGTATTTGAGTGTTCTGAACGTATAAAACAAAAAGCCCGTTTGCTGATGCAGACGGGCTTTTTTAATGGGATTTTCAGTTGATAAGGGCTTACCGGTAAGTAAGTGCTTACCCCAATGATCACCATTCAACGGTGACCAGTTTTGAGCCAACGCTGATGCCGGGCACGGAAGTCAGCAGTTTTTCGCTGATGTGCGGCAGGCTCATTGTGCGACTGGCGCAGGTCACTGACGTCCCGGTGTGCGCGGCGTTCACCTGACACGTCGGTAAAATAGTCAGGCTGATGTTGATATCACCACTGGTCATGCCCGCATCCGCAACCAACGGGCTCAGGGTGAGCAACACGCTGAGTAATAAAGCTTTCATTTAAATTTTCCTGCTGGTGTAGATCAATGTAAATAGAGCAATAAGTCAGCGTGGCTGAAAAGGGTTATCGGTCTAATTTTGGCGGTCTTTAATTCGTTATGAATTTTTAGCCGCGCTTTTGTCGTATCAGATGCCGGTTTTTTTATTATTTCGTTGGTTAAACAAAGAGATAATTTTAAAGCGGTGACAATCAAAGTACGAAGAATTTTACGCCGGACATGTTAACAGATGCCAGCGTCGATTCATTGATTTTGATTAATAAATCACCGATTCAGAAAAGTGCTACAGGGCGGCAGGAAAGTTCCTGCACCAAAAATGTGAGTGAGTATTTACCTCTGAGGTAAGTCAGCGAGCTGCGGACACAGCTGTCGGGCGGCCAGCAATATACGCGGTCCCGCACGGCTAAACCAGTCAGACTCGAGCGTAATAACCGGCACGCTGAGTAGCGAACGCCAGTAATCCTCAATCACCTGTTTCTGCGATTTTCCGCCTGCAATAACGATAATCTGCGGATGACGGCTTAAAACCTGCTCCCGGCTGACCTGAGGCCACGGAACACGGCTGTCGGCGAAAATATTTTTTGCACCACACAGTTCCAGCACTTCACTTTGCATTGTCGCCGCAGAGGCGGTAAACAGCGGCTGTGTACCGAACTGAATAAAGGCAGGAACCGGATTATCGCGGTGATATTTCAGCTTCAGCGCCTGCCATTGCTGGCGGAAATCTGCCGCTGCGCGCTTTGCGGTGGCGGGAACAGGGCTGTACTCAGAAAGCGTTTCCAGCGCCTGTGCGATTTGCCCGGCATTTTTTGGGTCGAGATACACCACATGGATGCCAAGCGACGTCAGCTGATCGAGCGGACGCTGCGGATTGCCGCCGCGCCAGGCGAGCACCAGATCGGGTTTCAGCGTCACGATACGTTCGGTGTTAATTCCCTGCCAGTTCGCTATCTGCTCGATTTTGGCCGCCTGCGGAGGATAATCAGAGTAAGCACTCACTCCGACGAGTTTATCCCCCAGCCCGGCGGCAAACGCCAGTTCTGTCAGATTGGGTGCCAGACTGATCACCCGCTGCGCGGGTGCTGCTGTTGCCACCCAGGGCAGCAACAGCACGCTCAGCATGAGACAAAACCGGCGCACCATCACTCTTCTGAATCAGCCAGCGCTTTGAGCATCGCATCCACCATCAGGGTGGATTGCTGTGCTGCAACAGCCAGGAACTCTTCGAAGCTCAGGTGGGATTCGCCGTCGGCCACGTCTGAAATCGCGCGAACAACGACAAACGGCGTTCCGAACAGGTGGCAAACGTGACCAATAGCCGCCGCTTCCATTTCAACTGCCGCGACGTTCGGGAAAGTGGCACGGATGCGTGCCAGTGGCGCTGCACCGTTGATGAAAGCGTCGCCGCTGCACACCAGGCCGCGTACCGCGTTGAGATCTAACTGACGGATACAGGTTTCAGCCAGCTCGATGAGCATCGGATCAGCGGTAAACGCCGCCGGACAACCCGCCATCTGGCCTGGCTCATAACCGAACGCGGTGACGTCGGCGTCGTGATAACGCACTTCATCAGAAACCACGATATCGCCGACTTTCAGCGTTTTCGCCAGCCCTCCGGCTGAGCCGGTGTTGATCACTACGTCAGGCTGGCAGTGTTCCAGCAACAGCGTGGTGCCCATCGCCGCCGAGACTTTACCGATGCCGGATTTCAGCAATGCCACGTCAACGCCGTGCAGCTGGCCGATGTAGATTTCGCAGCCCGCGCGTTCAATGGTCTGACGGTTGATGATTTTGTCGCGCAGCAGAGTCACTTCCTGCTCCATAGCGCCGATGATGCCTACTTTCATATGAATACTCGCAGATGTGGGTGAAATTGGCCGCAGCAGAGGCGGAATTGACGCTTTAATATCGGCATTAATACCGAAAACAATGCGCGATAGTCTATCATGGCTAAAGGTAAGAGATAATGCGTTTGGGATGCAGAGTTCGCCTCTGCCGGGCGTGTGAGTGGCTGAAAAGGTGGGAATTCATGTCCGGGATCGATTTTAAAACGAAATTCAATTTTCAGCGTCCTTTCAGTTCGCCCATTGAGGCGCGTGATGAGTACGATGTGGTACGGCAGTTTGAAAGCGATCGTGGCCGTATCATCAACTCCGCCGCCATCCGCCGCCTGCAACAAAAAACGCAGGTTTTTCCGCTGGAAAAAAACGCCGCCGTCCGCAGCCGCCTGACGCACTCAATGGAAGTGCAGCAGGTAGGCCGTCACATCGCCAAAGAGGTGCTGCATCGCCTGCGCCGTCAGGGCAAGCTCGACACCTACGGCCTGACCGATGTCACCGATCCCTTTGAAAGCGTGGTGGAAATGGCCTGCCTGATGCATGACATCGGCAACCCTCCCTTCGGGCATTTTGGTGAGTCGGCGATCAACAACTGGTTTGGAAAACGCATGGATACCGCCAGCTGCGGTCGGGAATATCAGGTGACGGATGCCTGTACCATCGCCTGTTTGCGGCTGGAGAAAAGCGCCGAACCGCTCAACGAGTTGCGCAGTAAAATCCGCTACGATCTGTCAAATTTTGAAGGCAATGCGCAGGCGATCCGTCTGGTGTTTACGCTGCTTAAACTCAATCTGACCTACAGCCAGACCGCTTGTATTCTGAAATATACGCGTCCGGCGTATTCCACCGAAAAATTGCCTTCGCATGATTACCTGATGAAAAAGCCCGGTTTTTATCTGGCCGAGGAGCCGTTTATTCGGCGCCTGCGCAGTGAACTCGGGCTGGGCCAGTTCAACCGTTTTCCACTCACCTACATTATGGAAGCGGCAGACGACATTTCTTACTGCATCGCCGATTTAGAAGATGCGGTTGAGAAAAACATTTTCAGCGTCGGGCAACTGTACAGCTATCTCTGGCGCGAATGGGGCGAGATCGAAAAGGGCGATTTCTTTGATAAAGTCGTTCGCACCGCGTATGAAAAGATGGATAAAGCCAAAACCTTCCGCAATCCGGTGGATTATTTCTTTATGGAATTACGGGTGCAAACGGTCAAGCAACTGGTACCGCACGCGGCGCGCAGATTCATTGATAATGTGCAGGAAATTTATGACGGCACCTTTAATCATGCTCTGCTGGAAGATGACAGTCAGGCTAATCGCTTGCTGGAAATTTATAAACGCGTGGCGTTCAAACAGGTTTTCAATCATCCGGAAGTCGAAGAGCTGGAATTACAGGGTTATCGCGTAATCAGCGGTTTACTGGATATTTACAGCCCGCTGCTGGATATGTCTTTGAAAGATTTTACCCAACTTGATCAGGAAGATACGCACCGCGCCTATCCGATTGAAACCCGGCTTTTACATAAGATTTCGGCGAAACATCGTTTAGCCTATACCAATGCGGTCGTGGGTCTGGAAGGGATACCTGAGAAAGCTTTTGCGGTGCAGGAGTTTTATTATCGGGCGAGAATGTTGCAAGATTATATCAGTGGTATGACTGATTTATATGCTTATGACGAATATCGACGCTTAATGGCGGCTGAATAGTTATCGTTTTCAGAACAAATGTAGACGTCTTTTATTTTCTTTACGAATCTGTCCGAAAAAGCGGCTTTTGTAAATATCGACAATATTTTTTTACTATTAACCGATCGACCCTGATGAACTTCACGCTATTAATTATATCTCAGTATCACAACTACCAAGCAATGCGACTATTTTGGTTGCCACAATAATTTTAAGAGATCCTGAAAATGAAAAAATCGAGTTTATTCCTGAGCGCCTTAGCGCTAAGTATCGGTATGGCAATGGCCCCGGTTTCTTCTGCACTGGCTGCTGAAACAGCCTCTTCAAGTACGACACAGCTTCCAAGTCTGGCGCCAATGCTGGAAAAAGTCATGCCATCCGTGGTGAGCGTGAACGTTGAAGGCAGCGCCCCGGCTAAAACGCCGCGTATGGGCCAGCAGTTCCAGCAGTTCTTTGGTCAGAATTCGCCGCTGTGCCAGGACGGTTCGCCGTTCCAGGGCTCACCGGTTTGTCAGGGGGGCGGTCAGGATGGCCAGCCGCAAGCTCCTGAGCAGAAAGAAGATTTCCGCGCGCTGGGTTCCGGCGTCATCATTGATGCTGCGAAAGGCTATGTGGTCACTAACAACCACGTGGTGGATAACGCCACCAAAATCAGCGTACAGCTGAACGATGGCCGTAAATTTGACGCCAAAGTGATCGGCAAAGATCCGCGTTCTGATATCGCGGTTATTCAGTTGCAGGACGCGAAAAACCTGACGGCGATTAAGATGGCCGATTCCGGTCAGCTGCGCGTCGGTGATTACACGGTAGCTATCGGTAACCCGTATGGTCTGGGTGAAACCGTGACCTCCGGTATCGTGTCTGCGCTGGGTCGTTCCGGCCTGAATATCGAGAACTACGAGAACTTCATCCAGACGGATGCGGCGATCAACCGTGGTAACTCAGGCGGTGCGCTGGTGAACCTTAACGGTGAACTGATCGGCCTGAACACTGCGATTCTGGCACCGGACGGCGGCAACATCGGTATCGGTTTTGCGATCCCAAGCAACATGGTGCAGAACCTGTCCAAACAGATGATCGAATATGGTCAGGTGAAACGTGGCGAACTCGGCATCATGGGTACCGAGCTGAACTCTGAGCTGGCGAAAGCCATGAAAGTTGACGCACAGCGCGGCGCATTCATCAGCCAGGTCATGCCGAAATCTGCCGCAGAGAAAGCGGGCATCAAGGCCGGTGACGTGATACTCAGCATGAACGGTAAACCGATCACCAGCTTTGCGTCGTTCCGTGCGGACATCGGCACTATGCCAATCGGCACTAAAGTGACCCTCGGCCTGCTGCGCGACGGCAAACCGGTGAACGTGGACGTGACTATTGAGCAGAGTACTCAGACCGCGAAAGTCGATTCTGGCAATATTTACACCGGTATCGAAGGCGCTGAACTGAGCAACAATGCCGCTGCCGATAAGAAAGGCGTGAAAGTCGATGAAGTGAAACCGGGTTCTACCGCAGCACGTATCGGCCTGAAAAAAGGCGACGTGATCCTCGGCGTGAACCAGCAGAAAGTCGCCAACCTGGGCGAACTGCGTAAAATCCTCGACACCAAACCATCGGTGCTGGCGCTGGATATTCTTCGCGGTGACAGTTCAATCTACCTGTTAGCGCAATAATTCTGACAGCACTTCCACAAGGCACGCTCCGGCGTGCCTTTCTTTTGCCTGCTATTTACGCATCCTCCTGAACGTTTCTGTGCATTTGCTTAAAACTGTGACTTTACCCGCAACTTCAACGGGTTCTCCCGCTCTTTGGGCATTTGCATAATGTCTGGCTGACGGCGACTGAGTATGCTGGTCTGAATAAGAAAAACAGCAAGGCAGGGAACCCATGTCGGCGTACCATCTCGATGCAAAGCTGGCGCAGCAAATTGTTGCCCGCACCATGCAAATTATTGATAGTAATGTGAATGTCATGGATGGCCGTGGGAAAATCATTGGCAGCGGCGACGACCAGCGCCTTGGCGAATTGCATGAAGGCGCGCTGCTGGCGATTTCACAAGAGCGTATCGTTGATATTGATGAAGGCGTCGCACGGCATTTGCACGGGGTGCGTCCGGGCATCAACTTGCCGCTGCGCATTGACGGCCAGATCGTCGGCGTCATCGGCCTGACCGGTAATCCATTACAACTGCGCCAGTACGGTGAACTGGTATGCATGACTGCTGAAATGATGCTTGAACAAGCGCGGCTGCTGCACATGCTGGCGCAGGACAGCCGTCTGCGTGAAGAACTGGTGCTTAATCTTATCCGTGTGGACGAGCTCTCTCCGGCACTGAAGGAGTGGGCGCAGCGGCTGGGCATTGATCTGAACCGTCCGCGCGTGGCGGCGGTGGTGGAAGTGGACAGCGGCCAGCTCGGCGTGGATTCCGCCATGGCCGAGCTGCAACAGTTGCAAACGCTGCTCACTACGCCTGAGCGCGATAACCTCATCGCCATTGTTTCCCTGACCGAAATGGTGGTGCTGAAACCGGCGCTTAACAGCTACGATCGCTGGGATCCCGACGGCCACCGTCAGCGCATCGATCACCTGCTTTCGCGCATGACCGAAACTGGCCGTCTGCGCGTGCGTATTTCCCTCGGCAACTTCTTCACCGGCCCCGGCAGCATCGCCCGTTCTTACCGCACGGCGCGTACCACCATGACCGTCGGCAAACAGCGAATGCCCGAACAGCGCTGCTATTTCTATCAGGATCTGATCCTGCCCGTGCTGCTCGACAGTCTGCGCGGCGGCTGGCAGGCCGACGAACTGGTGCGGCCGTTGGCGCGTTTAAAAGCCACCGACAGCAACGGATTATTGCGCCGCACCTTAGCCTCCTGGTTCCATAATAACGTCCAGCCGACGGCCACCTCGAAAGCATTATATATTCACCGAAATACGCTGGAATATCGTCTGAACAGAATTTCCGAATTAACCGGATTAGATCTGGGTAATTTCGACGATCGCCTGCTGCTGTATGTGGCCCTGCAATTAGATAATGATCAGATCTGATTATTATTTCCGTCCTGAAAATAAGCCTGCCGGTGATATTTTCAGGCGGCAGATTATTTCGCTTATTTATACGCGTGACGTACATCACAGCTGTTTCATTTTTCGTGAACTGACTCGCATGACGCTGGGCATTCGCCTTAAGATAAATGCAAAGCCGCGCTGATGCTTGGTGCTTTGCCTAATGAGTTGCTCAAGTGTTGTTCTTATACTGGCTTCATTCCCTCCTCTCTGAACCCTACAGTTCTGTTGCGCGGACGGAATGACTTGCACCTTTAGGTGCAGGCATTGTCATTAATTCCGGAGAACACCATGGAAACTCTCGTTTCATCAGCCAGTGCCGTGAAAAAAAGAACGAATGCACGCTACTGGATAGTGGTGATGTTATTTATCGTCACCTCCTTTAATTACGGCGACCGTGCGACATTATCGATTGCCGGCTCGGCAATGGCGAAAGACATCGGCCTGGATTCCGTCGGAATGGGGTATATTTTCTCGGCATTCTCGTGGGCCTATGTAATAGGACAAATACCCGGCGGCTGGTTGCTGGATAAATTCGGGTCTAAAAAAGTTTATTTCTACAGTATTTTCATCTGGTCTTTATTTACCTTGCTGCAAGGCTTTGTCGATGTGTTCAGCGGCTTTGGCATTGTGGTCTCGCTGTTCGCGTTACGCTTTCTGGTCGGGCTGGCTGAAGCACCGTCTTTTCCGGGCAACAGCCGAATCGTCGCTGCGTGGTTCCCGGCGCAGGAACGCGGCACCGCCGTGTCGATTTTTAACTCCGCGCAGTACTTCGCCACGGTAATCTTCGCGCCGATCATGGGCTGGCTGACGCACGAAGTGGGCTGGTCACACGTCTTCTTCTTCATGGGCGGTTTGGGGATCATCCTGAGTTTCATCTGGCTGAAAGTGATCCACGATCCCAAAGATCATCCCGGCGTGAATCAGGCAGAGCTGGATTATATGGAAGCGGGGGGGGCGCTGATCAATATGGATCAGAAGACCACCCAAAAAGCTGCCGTCAAAGGTGAAAAACTCTTCCAGATTAAACAATTAATGAAATCCCGCATGATGATTGGTATCTATATTGGCCAGTACTGCATCAATGCGTTGACGTACTTTTTCATCACCTGGTTTCCGGTATATCTGGTGCAAGCGCGCGGCATGTCGATCCTCAAAGCGGGGATGGTGGCGTCGGTGCCAGCGATCTGCGGGTTCCTCGGCGGCGTGCTGGGCGGGATCATTTCTGACTGGCTGATGCGCAGAACCAATAACCTCACATTTTCACGCAAAGCACCGATCGTCATCGGGATGTTGCTGTCGATGTCGATGATTGCCTGTAACTACGTCGATACCGAGTGGATGGTGGTTGGCATCATGGCCTTCGCCTTCTTTGGTAAAGGCCTCGGCGCGCTGGGCTGGGCGGTGATGGCAGATACCGCGCCAAAAGAAATCAGCGGGCTGAGCGGCGGTCTTTTCAACATGTTTGGCAATGTCTCCGGCATCGTCACGCCGATCGCCATCGGCTACATCATCGGCACCACCGGTTCCTTTAACGGCGCGCTGATTTACGTCGGGATCCACGCGCTGCTGGCGGTAGTCAGCTATGTGTTTATCGTCGGCAAAATCGAACGCATCCAGTTACGTCCGTTCTGAAATACAGAAAAGGAGAAACATGATGAATACGCAATCTTCCCCGATCATCACTGATATGCAGGTCATTCCTGTGGCAGGGCACGACAGTATGCTGATGAACATCGGCGGCGCGCATGGGGCGTATTTCACCCGCAATATTGTGATTTTGACCGACAGCGCGGGTAATACTGGCGTAGGCGAAGCGCCGGGAGGTGAAGTGATTTACACCACGCTTGTGGACGCCATTTCTCAGGTTAAAGGCCAGGAAGTCGCGCGCATGAACCGGCTGGTGCATCAGATCCACACCGGTAATCAGTCGTCGGATTTTGATTCATTCGGCAAAGGCGCGTGGACATTTGAGCTGCGCGTCAACGCCGTCGCTGCGCTGGAAGCCGCACTGCTCGATCTGATGGGAAAATTCCTTGGCGTGCCGGTTTGCGAACTGCTCGGGCCGGGCAAACAGCGCGAAGAAGTGACGGTGCTGGGTTATCTGTTTTACGTCGGCGACCGGCAGAAAACCGATCTTCCCTATTTGTCGGGTGAAGAAGCGGCGGGTGAACCGGGCAGGCATGCGTGGTATCACCTGCGTCACCAGGAGGCGATGGACAGCGACGCCGTGGTGCAACTGGCGGAAGCGGCACAGGATCGCTACGGTTTTAAAGATTTCAAACTTAAAGGCGGCGTACTGCCCGGCGAACAGGAGATCGAGACAGTCAAAGCGCTGGCAAAACGTTTCCCGGATGCGCGCATCACCGTCGACCCCAACGGTGCGTGGCTGCTGGACGAAGCCATTGGCCTGTGCAAAAACATGCAGGGGATCCTCAGCTATGCAGAAGATCCGTGTGGTGCAGAGCAGGGATTCTCAGGCCGTGAAGTGATGGCGGAATTTCGCCGTGCTACCGGTCTGCCGGTGGCAACGAACATGATTGCGACCAACTGGCGCGAGATGCAGCACGCAGTGATGTTGCAGTCGGTGGATATTCCGCTGGCGGATCCGCATTTCTGGACGATGCAGGGCGCGGTGCGCGTTGCCCAGCTGTGCGACGACTGGGGTCTGACGTGGGGCTGTCATTCCAATAACCATTTTGATATCTCACTGGCGATGTTTACTCACGTGGGCGCCGCTGCACCGGGCAAACCGACCGCCATCGACACGCACTGGATCTGGCAGGAAGGTCATCAGCGCCTGACCAAAGAGCCGCTGCAAATCGTCAACGGCAAGATCAAAGTCCCTGAAAAACCGGGGCTTGGTGTGGAGATCGATATGGATCAGATCCATCGCGCCCACGAACTGCACAAGAAGCTGCCGACCGGTGCGCGTAACGACGCCGCCGCCATGCAGTACCTGATCCCCGGCTGGCGCTTTGATCGCAAGCGTCCGGCGATGGGCCGAAACTAACGGATTTTGCTCATTAAGGAGCTTCTATGACCTCTTACTCTGCACCAAAAATTGTTTCCATGCAGGTGATCCCGGTAGCCGGACACGACAGCATGTTGCTTAACCTCAGCGGCGCACACGCCCCGTTTTTCACCCGTAATATTCTGATCCTCAAGGACAGCAGCGGCAACACCGGTGTCGGCGAAGTGCCCGGTGGCGAGAAAATCCGTCAGACGCTGGAGGATTCTTCGCTGCTGGTTGTCGGCAAAACGCTCGGTGAATACAAAAACGTCATGACCGCCGTACGTGAGAAATTCGCCGATCGCGATGCGTCAGGCCGCGGGCTGCAAACCTTTGATCTGCGCACCACTATTCACGTCGTCACCGCGATTGAAGCGGCGATGCTCGATCTGCTCGGCAAACATCTCGGCGTCACGGTGGCGTCATTGCTTGGCGACGGTCAGCAACGCGATGAAGTTGAGATGCTCGGCTACCTGTTCTATATCGGCGACCGCAACAAAACGTCGCTCGGCTATCAAAGCCAGCCGGACGACGCCTGCGACTGGTATCGCCTGCGCCATGAAGAAGCGCTGACTCCAGCGTCGGTGGTGCGTCTGGCTGAGGCCGCGTATGAAAAATACGGCTTTAACGATTTCAAACTTAAAGGTGGCGTACTGGCGGGCAGCGAAGAAGCGGAAGCCGTCACCGCGCTGGCACAGCGATTCCCGCAGGCGCGGATCACGCTCGATCCGAACGGTGCCTGGTCGCTGGCTGAAGCGATCGCACTTGGCAAACAGCTGCGCGGCGTGCTGGCGTATGCGGAAGATCCGTGCGGCGCAGAGCAGGGCTTCTCCGGGCGTGAAGTGATGGCAGAATTTCGTCGTGCCACCGGCCTGCCGACCGCGACCAATATGATTGCCA
The DNA here is from genome assembly GCF_003263515.1 of Rahnella inusitata. Lineage (GTDB taxonomy): Bacteria > Pseudomonadota > Gammaproteobacteria > Enterobacterales > Enterobacteriaceae > Rahnella > Rahnella inusitata. The sequence goes on from NZ_JYDE01000002.1 coordinate 27,326, forward strand.
CCGACTGGCGGCAGATGGGGCATACCATCCAGCTAAAATCTGTAGATATCCCGCTGGCGGATCCCCATTTCTGGACCATGCAGGGCTCGGTGCGCGTGGCGCAGATGTGCCATGAATGGGGTCTGACGTGGGGCTCGCATTCCAACAATCATTTTGATATTTCGCTGGCGATGTTCACTCATGTTGCCGCCGCTGCGCCGGGCAAAATCACTGCTATCGACACCCACTGGATCTGGCAGGAGGGCAATCAGCGACTCACCAGAGAACCTTTGCTGATCAAAGGCGGCAAAGTGCGCGTGCCGGAGCAACCGGGTCTGGGCGTTGAGCTGGATATGGATCAGGTGATGAAAGCCCACGAACTCTACAAAGGCATGGGCCTCGGCGCACGCGATGACGCACAAGGCATGCAGTTCCTGGTTCCTGACTGGACGTTTGATCCGAAGCGGCCTTGTCTGGTGCGGTGATGTTCAGTTGCGGATAAAAATAAAAAAAGCCTCCTGATTTTGGAGGCTTTTTACTGTCAGATGTTGATGTTCAGAGGCTGGATCAGCTCCGGGCGTGTTTAGCCGCTTCCTCTACCAGTTCATCCGAAGGCCGTTTGCCGGTGTACAACACGAACTGTTCCACAGCCTGTAATGCAGCCACTTCTGCGCCGGTGATGACTTTCTTGCCGTGTTCGCGACCATAGCGGATAAGAGGCGTTTCGACCGGCAGGGCGACGACGTCAAAGACAATGCTGGCGCGATCAATTACATCTGCATCAAACGCCAGTGAATCAACTTCCGGGCCACCGGCCATGCCGATTGGCGTGACGTTGACGAGCATATCCACCGCCAAATCGCCGACTTCAGCTTTCCATTCGTAACCGTATTCCTCGGCCAGTGCGCGGCCGTTGGCTTCGTTGCGGGCGATGATATAACCGGTTTTGAAACCGGCGTCACGGATGGCAGCCACCACCGCTTTACCCATGCCGCCGCTGCCGCGCAGGGCGAAGACCGCATCACGCGGGACTTTATGGCTGTCGAGAAGTTTGGCGACGGCGATGTAGTCAGTGTTGTAGGCGCGCAGGAAACCGTCGTCGTTGACGATAGTATTCACAGAAGCAATGGCCGTGGCGGACGGATCCAGTTCATCGAGAAACGGAATGCAGGCTTCTTTAAACGGCATGGACACCGCGCAGCCACGGATCCCCAGCGCACGCACGCCTTTGACTGCGGATTCGATATCCTGGGTACTGAATGCTTTGTAGACGAAGTTCAGGTCTAACGCCTGATACAGGTAGTTATGAAAACGGGTACCGAAATTTCCGGGACGACCGGAAAGGGACATACATAACTGCGTGTCTTTGTTGATTTCCCGACTCATGATGTTCTCCTAATAGGGTATTTTTGATCTCTTTGAACCTTAGCTGAAACGTTACAACCCTACAATAATCTGGATTCTGAGTCTGTCTCAAACCTGCTGTTATAATTAATGGAGTAACGCTCTGGAGGCTGACATGAATTTAGATCTTTTTGATCATCCCGATTTTCATTCCAACTGGCGTGAGGATCTTTGCCCTGGTGCAGTGGTTTTGCGCGGTGCGGCGCTGGAAGATGACGTAAAGCTGCTGGCGGAAATTGACCGGATCGCCGGGCTGGTGCCGTTTCAGTATCGCGCGACGCCGGGCGGTTATGCGATGTCGGTGGCGATGACCAACTGCGGGGATTTTGGCTGGGTGACCGACAAAGCCGGTTACCGCTATCAGGCAACGTCACCGGAAAATCAGCAGCAGTGGCCGCCGATGCCCGCGCTGTTTCGCGCCATTGCGGTGAAGGCGGCAAAAGAGGCAGGTTTCCCTGATTTTGATCCCGATGCGTGTCTCATCAACCGGTATCAGCCGGGGGCGAAAATGAGCCTGCATCAGGACAAAGACGAGCATGATTTTGGGCAGCCGATTGTCTCAGTCTCGCTCGGATTACCGGCGGTATTTCAGTTCGGCGGCATGGAGCGCAGCGACAAAACCCAGCGGGTTCAGCTTACGCACGGCGATATCGTGGTGTGGGGCGGGCCATCGCGGCTGCGCTATCACGGCGTTTTACCGCTGAAAGCGGGAGAGCATCCCCTGACCGGGTCCTACCGGTTTAATCTGACCTTCAGAAAGGCGCATTAACGCAGGGAAAAGGCAGTAAATCGCAGGACTTTGTCGTCATTCTGCATTACACTGCCGCCCTGCAAAATAGACATCTTGAACGAATAATTAGGCGGTAAGCGATGAACGGCGTAATCACAACCTGGTTTGAAGATAAAGGTTTCGGTTTTATCAAAGATGAAAACGGCGATAACCGTTATTTCCACGTGATTAAAGTCGCAAACCCGGATCTGATTAAGAAAGACGCGGTAGTTACCTTTGAGCCGACCACCAACAACAAAGGCCTGTCTGCCTTTGCGGTGAAAGTCGAGCCAGAGAGCAAATACATCTTTATTGCCGGTGAGCGCATTAAAATCACCAGCATCAAATCCTTCCTCGCGTTCAGCGAAGAAGTGCCGGCGGATTCTCAGATAGACAAAGAGAATGCCGTGCTCTCCGTGGGCTTGCTGATGAACCGCATACGCCCGCAGGAAGAAGAGAAAAAGGCGGCCACGCGCACGCTGAAAAAACTGGCGATCACCACCTTCCAGAACACCACTCACGTGTTCTCTGAAGATGAAATTGACGTCGATGCCACCATGAAAATCCTCAAAGGCCTGTAAGCCTTTCAGCCGGTGCGTTCCCCGCGCACCGGTTCTGTTTTCCCTTCTTTAATATGTCACCGTCACCAATACCGTATCGCTGTAATTTCCGGCGGGCACGTTCGCCTGCGTGGCATTTACCGTCGCGGTATAGGGAATGCTTTGTGATAAACCGGTGCCCGTTGCCGCGGTATTGTTGGCGGTCGTCCACACTGTCGCATCGGATTTGAGTAACTGATATTGCAGATAGCTGGTCACCGAATTAACCGTTGATGACATCTGCCGGTATGAGCCGTTACTGTTATTGCTGCTGTTGAGGTTGACGCTGTACGTCGCGCCCAATGTGCAGCGCACACTCAACGAGTTGGAGGTTACGGAAGCGAAACCTGCCGGGAATGCCGCCGAGCCGAAATTGACGTTGGGCGCACTGTCGATATAGCAATAGTTAGTGACCGCCAGCGTCACGGCGATGGCGGTATTGGCCGTGCCGTCGGTGTACACGCAAAGCCCGGCAACGCCGATAAAACAGATATGGTAGGCCCAGCTGATGTTGATGGTATCGGTGTAGGTTCCGGCCTGCAGGTTAGAACCGGTCGAGGTTTTCAGGTACAGCGGAAGACTGCCGTCACTGGCGTTAAACAATCCCAAAAGCCCGAGCAGCGTGGTGCTGCTCCAGGTGGTCGATGAACCGACGTTGACCGGCGTCGCGCAGGCGCTGTCCTTACAAATAATGTAGGGCAGATACTGTTTGCTGGTGTCGTTATACAGCCGTGCTGAAGTGCCGGAGGCGTTGGCCGTCGAGGCAATGGTCGCCGTTACCGTGTTGGTGCTGAGCAAGGAAAGCGCACTGCCGGTGCACGTAAAACCGCTGGTGGCCGTCACCTGTTCGGCGGTCGTACCGATGGTAAATGAGTTATTGGAAGCAAAGGTCCCGCTACCGGAAGAGCTGGTACACGCCGCCTGCGCGGCCTGAATGCTGAAAAGCAGCACGCCGGACATCAGCATTCTGACCGTCCATCTACGGATTTTGTTCATTGTTCTCTCCTGATACCGGGCCGTTGCGACAGACCAGCGGGCCGACCTGCTCGATGCTGTGACTGTTAACGTTGAGGTCAAAGCCAATCCGGCAAACTGAGCCATCTTCCTGACGTATGCTCAACATGTTGTGAGGCGCAAGATTGCTGAAATAGGCCAGACCGCCATAGCCAATAACGGTGGTTTGCTGGCTATTTTGTTCAGTGACCAGCGTGCCGATTTTCAGCGGCTGGCCCTGGCCGTTGTGCAGCGTGATATTGGCGGACAGGACTTTTTTCACCCGGAACTCCACCACCACGCCGCTGCTCTGGCGCACGGAAACTTTGTCGGTAACGCGGGTCGCCACCACGTCAGCCGGTAACGGCAGAGTGTCGATATCCACCTTCGCGGGATAATAGGAACTGACCGTCGGGATCAGAAGGTGGCCGTTTTTGTCGGTATTGCCCTGTTTTTGATTCTCATACATCACCGGCACGCCCGCGTAATGACCGGTATCCACCACGATAAAGGCGTCGTTGATTTTATCCGACAGGAAGACGTCATTGGCCATGAACACCACCGATCCGCTGAGATCTGCCCAGTTAGTGTATTTACCGGTTTCGCCATACATTCCGCCTTCCAGCGTGGCGTAGCGCGTTTTCCACGTCGCATCGGCCTGCTGATACGGATCCCGCCCGCCGGTATAAGCCAGATTCCAGCCCAGCCCGCCGTCAGTCGGCGCGGTTTTACTGGCGCTGAGCTGCTCCTGATAATTGCCCGCACTGTCGCGCTGCATTCCGGCGGTCACACTCGCCCCGGAATCCAGCGGCACAATGAACTGCAACTGCGCGCTGTAACCGCTGTCGCTCAGAGTTTTGTTCACCGACAGGAACATACTGCTTTGCCCCCACAGTGAGCGGCTGTAGGAAAGATTGAGCAATCGCGTATGGCTGCGGTCGTAGGCTTCGACGTCGTAATACCCGATACCTACCGTGCCGTTGGACGGGCCGAACGGCGAGGTGCTGAACGTCACCTGATCGGCCTGGCGGCTGAGGCGAGTGTCGCTGGTGTAAGACGTCAGATCCTGAAAGCCGGGGCTGCGGGTTGAGCGCAGCGCCGAAAGGCTGAAACGTGTGGAATAGTAGGAATACCCGACCGTGTACTGATTGCCGCTTTTCTGGTCAGTGTCACCGTCAGCATTGGCCGACGCGCTGATCATCCCGTTATTGTTCGGCACGCCGTTGATGTTGAGCTGGGTGCTGTTGTTATCAGTATTGAGTTCGCCGCTGTCCGTCGGCGCACGACTGGCGCGGCTCTGGCTGCCGGAGACGCTGATTGTTCCCCAATGCCCGACCGCCATATCGGCACCGATGCCGCCGAGCGTCAGCCCTTGCGTGGCTTCGCCGTGTGAGGAGAGCGTCAGATAATTGTTGATGCCATAGCGATAAATGCCGCTGAACGCGGCGTCGGAATAATCCCCGCTGGTGATACCGTAGTTTTGCCGCACGGCCCCCAGTGACGCATCGAAATCACTCAGTCCCTCGCGCAGCAGGGTGTTCGAAACATAAAACGGTACGCTGGTGGAAACCTGACGGCCAAGGGCGTCGGTGGTAACGACGGTCGCTTCCCCTGCACCGTTGATGTACGGCACGTTGGTCAGCGTAAAAGGCCCGGAATTTAGGTTGTTGCTGCTGGCTTTATACCCGTTGAGGAACAGATCCACCGTGGTCGGAACTGCCGCCGTGCCGCTGTATTGCAGCAGCGGATAGGTCACCAGATCAGGCCGCACGCTGAAGTTACGGCTGATACGTAAACCGGCCATGCGCGCCGAATTACTCCAGGTCAGCGAGTTACTGACGAAATCCCCGACCTGATAACTGATCAGCCGCTGTTCGTCGTTATAGCGCCAGTAGGTGTCGTAGCGCAGATAACCGTCCTGCGCACTGCCGCCGTTATTCCCGCTGTTATCCATGTTGTAACGCCAGGTGCCGGTATTGGTCAGAATGCCGACGCTGCTGAATAAGCGTTGTTCCAGATAGGTGGCGACCGAGCGCGGCCCGTCGTGCGGATCGGTGTAATAGGCGTCGTAGTTGAACAGTAACCCGGTGCTGCTTTGTGCGGGCGTGTAGCCGATCAGGTTATCGCCGCTGACATCCTGCTTCGGCAACCAGTCATCCGGCACCTGAATGATCATCTGCTGAAGGGCGGCGTTGTAGCTGGCTTTCACGCCGGGCAGCGCGGAGACGTTCACCAGCCCCTGCTGCTGGCCGTTGGTGTGCACATGGTTTTTCGCCAGCACGCCCGATTCCACAAAGTAGGCGCCGCTGCGCCAGATGACAGGCACCACCTGATTATCGGTCTGGCCGTTGACCACCAGCGTCAGATAATAGGTGGCGTCCATCACGACAGGCGCGGCGCGGGGTGCATCCGGCAGCGCACCGTACTCATCGGCCAGGGCCAGCAGCGGAAATGCGGACATGCCGGTGCTGCCTGCGTAAATCAGGCACAGGCTGAAGGATCGTCTGCAAGACAGCCTCAGGCGTCGTGATGACATCGCTTACGCCCCGGCCTTATTCGCCGCGCGGGATCACGATGGGCTGGGTGTTATCCGCAATTTGTGCGTTGAGCTGTCCACCGGGGATCACTCCCGCTGGCACCGGCCAGCGCATTTCCTGCCCCGGCAGCACGTATCCCATAAACCCGCTGACCATGGTTTTGACGCCCTGTTTGTTATTGCCATTCGCCGACCAGAATACGTTGCTCAGACGCGCGTGAACGGTGCCGGTATTTCTGACTTTGAGCAGCATTTTGCCGCCTTCGGTATCCACGCTCCATTTCAGTACCGGCCTGGTGGCCGAAGCCGGATCGCGTTTCACATCGGTACGGTCGTTGGTCCATATGCCTTCGCCATCGAGGAATAACGGCAGCAGATAGCGCATCTGTAATTGCAGGCCGACCACGGCTTTGGACTGGCCATCCGGGGAGGCATTCAGTGAAGAAGGGATTTCATCAATGATGATACGAAAGGATTTTTCGGTTTTGGCCGGGACGGGCGTATTGCGAATCAGGCGGATCAGCTGGCGCTGGCCGGGTGCCACGGTGGCAAACGGCGGGCTGGCGACGACCTGGGTTTGATCGGCATAGCGTTCGTTAAAATTCTCCTGCTTCCATGCCATCACCCTTACCTGCAATGACACCGGATCCGCTCCCCGGTTTTCCAGCCACAGGGCGGAACCGTTCTGGTCGGCCTCGATTATCTGATACACCGGCCAGACCAGCACCGAACTGGCGGCAAAAGCCTGTCCGCTCACGCACAGCGCACACACCATAATCAGACGGGTTATAACGCGTAAAAAAGTGACAGTCATGGTTCACATCCTGATGATTCAATAAGTTAATGTCACGGTCACCGTGTCGGTGTAAGTGCCCGCAGTGGGTGACGTCGTGAAGGAAAACAACCGGGCATAGACCGGGTAAGTTTGCGTTGTGGCCGGAAAGCTGCTGACGGTCATCGCCAGCGCAGCCGTTCCCCACACCCTGGTATGCGCTGAGTCCTGATAAAGCTGATAAGCCAGCGTGGCGGTCGCACCGCTGTTGGCCATGTAACGCTGTGTCGCCGAACCGCCGTGGGTGCCGTAATCCATGGCAATCGCCACCGTCGCGCCGGGGGTGCAGGTCACGACAACGGAACCCGCGCCGGAGGTGCTGACCACATCGACGTTGGCAGGAACGGAGGCAAAGGAGCCAAAATTAATGGTGCCGAGGCTGGTGACCGGGCTGCTAAGGGATGTGCCAAACGCGCAGCCATTGGTGATGGTGGCGTTGACGGTAAAGCTGCTTGTGGCGGCGGCTGCCAGCAAGGCAGGGGAAAAGAGGATTGACCACGAAGCCAGCAGGAAGAGGGCGCATTCAGACATTTTTCGGCCCCCGCTACCAGCTGACGGTAACATTGACCGTGTCCGTATACACACCGGCGGCGGGTGTCGTTTGCATCGGCACCCGGCCATACACCGGATACCATTGATCGGTGCCGGAACCCGTGCCGCTGAGGCCGGTAACGTTGTCCCAAATAGTGGTGCGTGGCGCGCTGGTATAGAGGTTATACGCCACCGTTAATGCGCTGTTGGTCGTGTTTGCCATCTTGCGGGCGGTCACGCTGCCCGCAGTACCACCGTCCATCAGGATTTTGTAGCTCAGCCCGCTGACGCAGTTAACACGAATCGACCCCGCCAGCTGGGCGCTGGTGACGTTGATAGCATTGGACAGGGTGGCGTAGTTACCAAAGTTGAGCGTACCGAACGTCGTGTTGCTGCCCACCGTTGTGCCCGCCGTACAGGCAGGCAACAGCGTTGCGGTTATCCCAAGCGTCGCAGAATACGCAGACGGGATAGCCGCCTGACATAGCAGCACAATCAGGGCTGACAACAACGGTACTTTGATGTCCATGACCATTCCTTCCTTGACTGACCCTTTTTCCAACCGTTCAGGACATCTCAGCCCTGACGTGTCAGCGAATTACCAGGCAAGGGTGGCGACGACCGTATCGTTGTAAGTTCCCGCAGCTGGCGTGGTGCTGGTCTGGTCAGCAGGCAGTACGCGACCATAAATCGGAATATTTTGCGCAGTGGTGCCCGTACCGAGAGTGATCGGCGTATTGATCGCGATTTCGGTAGTACGCGCTGTGTCGGAATAAAGACGGTAAGGGATGCTGTTGCCACTGGAGGTCATGGTACGTAAACCGCCGGCTGCGGCGAGGCCGCCGTTGAGTGAGAGGGTCGGGCTCAAACCGGTACTGCATGTGACGGTCACCGCGCTGGTGCCGTTGGCGCCGAGCACTGTTCCGTTGATTACGCTGGTTAAATCGGCGTAATTACCAAAGTTCAACGTACCCCACTGGTTAGTCCCGCCGGTGGCGGTGCCGTTACCGACGGTACAACCGGTGCTGATAGTCAGCTGAACGCCCACTTGCCCTGTTAATGTCCCGGCTGCCTGTGCGCCTGCGGTCAGTGTTAACGTTGCCGCGGCCAGAATAGCCAGTAATAAAGAATTTTTTTCGCCCATGATGACTCCCAATACCTGCTTACACTGGTGTGCATGCATGCCATCGCTTTCGCAACGGCATGTGGAAATCCTCTGGTGGTCATGAAGTAATCAAAACAGCTAAAAAAAACAATTACCGGCGACAAAACAGGCGGGATTCGTGTTTTTCACAAACCTGGAAAAGATCCCTGACCCAAACAACATGATGAAATCGACCGTTAAGGTTAAATATAAGTTAATAAATTTACCTTAAGGAGATCTTTACGTGATTTTGTCGAATAAGGATAAAAACACCATAAAAACAAAATTAATAAGTTTTTATCCCGATAAAATGACATTTTTATCATTAATGATTAGTGCTCCTCATCTGACCGGTGAGGTTTTTTAACCATTTTTTGAGTAGTGTTATAGGTTTATGATAGTCATCTTTATCAGACGGAGGTGGTGATGTTTTCTGACGCAGTGATCGACGATATGAACCGGCTGGCGCGATTTCTCTCTCTGGACCAGACCTCGGGAAATGGCCCGACGGGCGAACCAACGCTGCTGATCCTGCTGGGAAACGCCATTTTACCCACCGCTGAAGCAGCATTTCAGGCGCTGCAACAGGGCAAAGTTTCACGTTTGCTGATCGCCGGTGGTATCGGTCATTCGACTGAACTGTTGTATCACGCCGTGCAACAGCACCCGCGTTATCAGCACATTGCGACGGCTGGCCGCAGCGAAGCCGACGTGCTGGGAGATATCGGTGTGCAGTGTTTCGGCCTGCTGCCTGAGCAAATGCTGCTGGAAACCGGCTCCACCAACTGTGGCGACAATGCCGTGCAGGCGCGACGTGTGCTCGGGCAGGCGGGCGATGTCCATACGCATATCTTGCTGACGCAGGATCCGCTGATGCAACTGCGTACCGACGCCAGTTTCCGTCACGTCTGGCGCGACCGGCCTGACATCACTTTCACCAGCTGGCCGGTGTTTACTCCGCAGCTTGAGCGCAGCGGCGACGGGCTGCGGTTTGCCGGTTGTGATAATCAACATCTGTGGTCGCTGCCGCGTTTTGCCTCTCTGCTGCTGGGTGAAATCCCGCGTCTGCGCAATGCACCTGGCGGATACGGCCCGCGCGGTGCGGGCTTTATTGCGAACGTGGAAATACCGGCGGAGATTGAAGAAATTTATACCCGTCTGCGTCCGGTGCTGGAAGCCGATTACGGCGACAGATCGTTCTGACCGGCAGGCGCGGCCTCGCTTTCCTGCTGATTGCCTTTCAGCGCCAGCAATACCATCAGCGCTGAAAACAGTGTGATCGCCATCAGACAGAGCAGTAACGGATGCAGTGCCGCGGTATATAACTGCTGAAGCTGCGCCGTGCTGGCCTGCGGGATCAGTTGCTGAGCTACCGTCAGATTCCCGGTTGCCAGCCGCTGCGCCGCCAGACTGAGGTCGCCTGAGGTGAAATGCGCCGCCAGCGCGCTGTGGCTCATTGAAGCAAGGATCGCACCGACAATCGCCAGCGAAATCCCTTCACCGGCCACGCGGGTGGTGCTGAAAATCCCGGTCGCCATCCCCGCACGTTCTTTCGGAACCACGCTGACCGATAAGCCATCCATCAGCCCCCACGGCAGACCGGTGCCGATACCAATGATCAGCATCGGCGCAACCATCGCCGTCACGTTTTGCGCCAGAATCGCCTGACTCAGCCAGCCCAGCCCGGCGGCGGCAATCACCAGCCCGGACGTACACAGTACGCCAGCGGAAATCCAGCGCGTCAGCCATGCTGCCAGCAGCGGAACCACCAGCATCGGTACGGAAAGCGCCATCATCATCAGCCCGGCGCGTTCCTCGCTCAGTCCTTTCACGCCGATAAACAGCATTGGCAGAATCACCAGCAGCACGACAAAGCAGAATCCGGTCGCCAGCGGCAGCGCCTGTACGCCGATAAAACGCACGTAGCGGAACAGCGATAAATCCAGCATCGGCTGCCTCACGCGAAGCTCGACCCACACAAAAATGCCCAGCAGCAGCACAGCGCCGACCAGCAGCGCCAGCACCTGCGGGCTTCGAAGACCGTATTGCGGAATGGCCATCAGCGCCCAGGTCAGCAGCGCCAGCATGGCGGTAAACGACACCGTACCCGGCCAGTCGATACCGGACGCCTGCGAATTACGCGTCTCGCGCATTTTGGACGCACCGGTAATAAGCGCCAGCACGGCAATCACCGTCGCGGAAAAGAACACCGAGCGCCAGCCGAAATGGGCAATCAGCGCCCCGGCGAGAAACGGCCCGAACGCCAGCCCGACGCCAAAACTGCTGCCCATCAGGCTGAACGCGCGGGTGCGGGCAGCGCCGTCAAATTCCTGCGCCAGTGCGGCGGCACCTCCGGCCAGCGCGGCGGCAGCGGCGACGCCCTGTGCGGCGCGCAGCAAATCAATCCACAGCAGACTGCTACTGAACGCCTGCAACAGGGAAAGCAGTGCAAACAGTGAAACCCCGCTGATAAAGACTTTTTTGCGGCCAATCTCATCGGCCAGCGCACCGGCGGCCATCAGGAAACAGCCAAACGTCAGCATGAAGGAATTCGTGACCCAGCTTAGCGCCTGCGCGCTTCCGCCGAGTTCGCGGGCAATGGCCGGCGTCGCCACCGCGCCGCTGACAAAATTTAGCGGCAGGATCACCGCCGCGATGCAAACCGTCACCAGAACCCTGAGACTGCCTGCCGTTTGCGTTGAGGATGTATTCATAAGTTTGTCCCGTAGTGGTATATATCGTTGATGATAAAATGTCGGCAATCTGGCGGAAACAGGCTGAAAGTCCGATGATTCAGGACTAAAACGCTCGAATAAGGAAGAAGGGTAAATGGATAATCTCAACGGATTACTGGCATTTGTGCGTGCGGCGCAAAATGAAAGTTTCGCCGGAGCGGCGGAGCGGATGGGGATTTCGGCATCGGCGGTGGGGAAAAGCGTGGCGCGGCTGGAGGAAAAGCTCAGCGTGCGGCTGTTCAACCGCAGCACGCGGCGCATCAGCCTGACCGATGAAGGCCAGCTGTTTTTCGAGCGTTGCCAGAATATTGTGGCGCAACTGGAAGAGGCCGAGCAGGAGTTGGTGCGGATCTCCGCCGTCCCGCGTGGCAAATTACGCATCACGGCACCGGCCATCGGTTACCGGATCCTGCTGCCGCATCTGCCGGAATTCCGCCAGCGTTATCCCCAGGTTGAGCTGGATCTGGATTTCAGCGACCGGATGGTGGACGTGATCGATGAAGGATTTGATATCGCTATCCGCAGCGGTGAGCTGAGCAGTTCGCAGATGATGTCACGCCGGCTGGGGCCGTTTCGCTTTGCGATTGTCGGCAGTCCGCTGTACTTCGCGCAACATGCCGCACCGCAGATACCGCAACACCTGCAACATCACGCCTGCCTGCGGTACCGTTTTCCGGGCACCGGCCAGTGGCAGGAATGGGCGACCAACAGCCCGAGCCCGCCGGAACTGCCGCTGGCGCTCAGCAGCAATAATCTGGAATCCATTTTACAGGCAGCGTTGCAGGGGCTGGGGCTGGCGTATGTGCCGGAGTTTATTGTGCGTAACTATGTGGCCTCCGGCGAACTGATCTCTGTGCTGGAGCCGCACCTGAAAGAGGGCGGCAAGTTCTCAGTCGTCTGGCCGAGCAGCCGCCACATGCTGCCGAAGGTGCGGGTGTTTATCGATTTTCTGACGGAAAAACAGGTTCTGTGCTGATCACTGTTTATCCAGCCATTTGCCCATTTCCGCCAGCGCCTGATCCAGATTGGCACGGCCAAAACCGATGCGCAGAAAATCTTCTGATACCGGGTTCAGCTCTGAGGCGTAGGTGACGGAGGGAATGACCATAACGCCCGCTTCCTCCACCAGCCTCGTGGCGAAGACTTCTGCGCCTTCCGGACCGGTATAACGCGGGAACGCCAGTACACCGGCCTTCGGCACGGCGAGACTGAACCTGTCCGGATAGCGCGCCAGAAACGCGGTTAGCGCCGCGAGCTGGCTGCGCGAGCGCTCCATCACCCGTTCGAGGATCGGCGCGCGGGCGTTGAGCGCAAGGGTGGTCAGAAACTCGCCGGGCATGGAATTGCAGATCGACAGATACTGCTTCATGCGTTCGAGCTTTTGCATCCACACGTCGTCCTGACAGGCCACCCAGCCGATGCGCAGGCCCGGCAGTCCGTAGGCTTTTGAGGTGACGTTGAGCGAAATGCCGCGCTCGTAAACGTCCGCCAGCTGCGGCAGGCGATCCGCCGGATCGAATTCGGTCAGGCGATACACTTCGTCGGAGAAAATCCAGATCCCGCGTTCGCGACATATCTCAATCAGTTCGTTCAGCTGCTCCCGCGAAATCAGCGCGCCAGTCGGGTTGTGCGGGAAGTTAATCACCAGCACCTTGGTATTTGCCCGCAGCGCAGCGCGGACTTTTGCCGTATCCAGCGCCCAGTCATTATTCTCATCCAGCGCCACGCCGGTCACGTCACAGCGCGACATCGGCACGCTTTCCAGCGACTGATAATTTGGCGTGATGACGACCGCGTGATCGCCAGGTTCGAGCAGCATCTGGAAACTGGCGTAAATGGCTTCGTCGGCTCCGGCAAAGCTGATGACCTGCCGGGGCGTGACCTGCCGGTAAGTGGCGGCGATGGCTTCGAGCAATTCCGGCGTACCGCGCAGCGGCGGGTAATCCAGCATCGTTTGCATAAACGGCGCGCGATGTTCTTTTCCCGCCAGTTCAAACAGCGTATCGATGCTCATCGATTCAGGGTAGGAAGAGGAAAGCGGAAAACGGACGGCGTGTTCCAGCCGTGAGAGATAGCTGATTAAACGAAAATCTTCAGGAAAAGACATGGCGTATCCGTAATAAAAGTGGCGAAATTAGCGGCGATGACCCTGTGCAAAACGGCGCTCAAGGCGACTTTGCAACAGCTCTAAGATAATCGACATAATCCAGTAAATCGCGGCGGCGGTGGCCAGCATTTCCATGTAGCGGTAGGTGCTGCGGCCATACGATTGCGCCAGAAAGTTGAGCTCCCACAGCCCCATCAGCGAGACCAGCGAGGAGTCTTTCAGCATTGAAATAAACATCGAACCGGCGGGCGGAATAATGATGCGCAGCGCCTGCGGGGCGGTGACGTGGACGGCCACCGTCCAGCGCGAGACGCCGAGTGCCAGCGCCGCTTCCTGCTGGCCGCGCGGCACCGAGAGCACGCCGCTGCGGATGGTTTCTGCCAGATATGCGCCATAGTTCATCGACAGCGCAATAATGCCGGAGCTGAGCGCACCGAGCACAATCCCGAACTGCGGCAGCGCCAGATAGATGATTAACACCTGCACCAGCAGTGGCGTGCCGCGAAACAGCGAGGCGTAAAACGTCGCGCAGCCGAACGCCAGGGCGTTATTCGACATCCGCCCGAGTGCGGTAATCAGGCCGATCAGCAGGCAAAAAAACATCGAGCAGGCGGTGATCATAATGGTCAGCGCCGCGCCCTGAATAAATCCGTCCGGCGACAGGCGAAGGCCGAGCAGGAACGGCAATTTCTGGCTGATGAGGCTCCAGTCCAGCCCCATCTTGCTGAAGGTGCCGATCAGCAGACTGAGCAAAATCAGCCACGTCAGCCCGGTTTTAAAGGTAAACGCGTGCGCGCGATGCCAGCGTTCAGGCGTTTCAACCTTCGGCTGGCTGTCCGGCATTTGTGGCATTACGGCACCTCGTGGGTAATGTCTTCGCCCAGCCAGTGCTGGGAAATTTTGGCCAGCGTCCCGTCGTCGCGCAACGATTTAATGGTGTCAGCGACTTTCTTATCCCACTCGGCGTCGCCTTTGTCGGTTGCGACCCAGTTCGGTTCGGCGTAAAGCTCAGTGACGATTTTGAAGACCGGCGCACGTTTGATACGCGCATTGGCGGTGGCTAAATCCGAGACCACGCCATCAAGACGTACGCCCGGCCCGAGCGCCAGATTTTGGAACGCCACTTCTTCATCGCTTGGAATGACCTGCACGTTATCAAACGGGAAGACGATCGGTTTGCTGCCGGGGATCACCAGCGTTTTTTGCAGATAAGTTTCGTAAGTCGAACCGATACCGACGCCAATCTTTTTGTTGCTCAGATCAGCGGCGGATTTGATGCGGTCATCTTTCTTATTCACCACCAGCACCGCCGGGGAATTGTAATACGGCGTCGGGAAATCCAGCACTTTGGCGCGTTCGGTGTTTGGCGTCATCGAACAGATACAGCTATCCCAGCGCCCCTGCCATTTACCACCGACGATGGTTTCCCAGCCCGGCGCGATCAGTTCGAGTTTCACGCCCATGCGCTGTGCAACGGCTTTCGCCACGTCGACGTCAAAACCGGCCAGCTGGTTGTTGTCATCGATAAAACCAAATGGCGGATAATCGTTAACGATGGCATTGCGCAGGACGCCGGTTTTGGTCACGCGATCCAGCGTGGTGCCTGCAAGCGTGCTGGCAGAAAACAGCGTGATGGCAAGGAGTGTCAGGGCAACAAACGAAGTGCGCATAAGCAAATCTTTCCTTAAACGTAACCAAAATGGGGGAATATTGTAAAAACCTACACTAAGTTTTAGACGTATAGAAGTCTAAAATCGCTGTTTTATGGCTTATAGGATTCTGTGCGGGAAATTCCACGGATAACAGTGAATTACTTTGCGCGCCTAGTTTAACAATCCCGCACCAACGTTAATCGACAGCCCCAAAATCGCCAGATTAAAAACGAACGAAATCACCGACTGCAACAGCGCAATCTGGCGCATATCGGTGGTGCCGGTTTCCACATCGGCGGTCTGTGAGGCGACGGCGATAGTGAAGGAGAAATACAGAAAATCCCAGTAGCCAGGCTGCTCAGGCTTTTCTGGGAAAATCATCGGCGTCACGTCTTTGCTGCGGCGCAGATAATGGTGATGGGCGTAGTGCATGGCAAACGACGTCGGCAGAAGCGCCCAGGAGGCGATCAGCGTCGTGGCGGTCAACAAAATATGCAGGGCGCGCGGCGTACCGCTCAGGTCCTTGAGTGAACCGAGTTCCATCAGGATCGCCAGAATGCTCACCAGACAGGTGATCGTCACCATGCTCAGCACCAGGGTGGCGCTTTCATCCTGCGTTTTGGCGATGTGCGGAATATTTTTCGCCTCGGTGCGCAGCATGCGAAACCACAGGAAAAACAGATACAGCCACGCCAGCGCGTTCCAGCCGATCAGCAGGCGCTGTAACAGCCCGAGATGGGTGGGCAGAAGAAAAAAGCAGGCCACCCCGGCCAGAATAGATATCAGCAACCGGGAGCGCACCTGTAAATAATGTTTGAGAGAAAAGCTCATGGTGTTAAGCGCTTAGCAAAGAGGGAACGGATGACTCAACTGTAGTCGTTGATCGCAGGCTTGGCACTTCTTAGCGGGTGCGCAATTTCTTCCAATACCCGATGTGGCGGGAGTGATGTAGTGAGTTCACCTCTTTACCCGCACTCAGGATTTGAAATTATGTTTACTACGTCATTCTGGCCGTCTGCGACGGCATACCAGGTTTCTATGATGGATCTGGATGTCCCGGAAAATATCAATCCTAAAGCGGTGCAAACCATTCACTATTGCCTGCGTCTGACCGAGGCCATCAATCAGCTGGAAGCCGCCTGCGAAAGTCGTTTGCTCGATACGCTGCGCGAAGAAATGGCGATCCAGTGTTTCCGCTTAGCGCCGCTGTTTGACGATCCGGATACCCGTCGCGGCCTGTTCCTGCGCGCCGAAATTCTGGCGGATGATTCCTGTGGCAAAACCGTGCTGCCGCAAATTGCCGGTCTTGATGAGCAGCAGCTGGTGCTGGGCATCGGCAAGACCTCGACGTGGGTGGGAAAATCGAAACAAAGCTATTACTCGTCATGGTTTGGTGAACCCGCGCCGATGTTGCAGGAAATCTCCGATGTGATGGACAGCCTGTTTCCGGAAAGCCTGCTGTTTCTGCAAAAAGAAATCGCAGCCGACCTGCTGGCGCTGCCGGGCTGTGCGTACAAGATAATCAACCTGTTCGGCATTGCAGGAGAAGCCAACAGCTACCCGAAACACTTTGCCTATTTCTTCCCTGAAGATGAGGGGCTGAAGTATTCCCCGGTCAGGCGCACCGTGGTTTTCGCCAATACCTACCTGCAACTCTTCGAGATGTTTTCGCGTACCGAAGCCTCACGCCTTGGCTGGGCGGAAGACGAATTGCCGGAAAGTCGCGTTTGTCAGCGTTATTTGATCGCCTGGTTCCGCGGGCACGATCTCGGGCATTCGCTGGTGCGTAATGAAAACGTATTTCCAAAGCTCAGCAAGATTGATCGTTGGGGATCGATGATGGTGCAGGAAGCGCTGGCCGATCAGTTCGGCTTACTGATGTGCCTGACGCCGCAGGTCGCCGACGGATTGCAGCTCGACCGAAACGTGCTGGCGCGGATCTATTTCCTCGAGATCCTGCGCTATCTGCGTCGGGGGCCATCGAGGTATCCCGACGCCGGAGCGGCCTGGATCCAGTTTAATTATTTGCGTGAACACGGCTGCATTGAGCTGTCGGCAGAGACCATCGTTTTCCACCCTGAGCTGTTCTTTACGCAGATGGCCAGCCTGACGCGGCTGATGTGCGAAGAGCTGCTGGGCGGCGATGCAGAACGCGCCAAAGCCTTTATGCAACAGCATTGCCCGCACACCAATCCTGAAGATGTCGGGATCCTGATGGCGCGCCTGGGCACCACTAATGACGTGATCGAGTACAACCAGCTGATCAAGAGATTCCCGCTATGATGCCGTTTTCAAATGGATTTTTGCTCAGTCTGTCGCTGTGTCTGGACATCGGGATTGCCAATATTGCGATGATCACGCTGGCGATGCAGCGTGGTTATTTCCACGGTTTCTGGCTGGGGATCGGCACCTGTATTGGTGATCTTATCTACGCGGTGCTGGCGCTGGCGGGCATGACGATTTTGCTGCAATACCAGAGCGTGCGCTGGGTGTTGTGGGTAGGCGGTTCCCTGATGCTGATGTGGTTTACCTACAAGATGATCCGGGCGGCGCTGGCACCGGCAGAGAATATGTCTGCCAGCGATAACGGCCAGCCACGTTCGGTACTGCGTAATTTCGGGCGCGGCGTGGTGCTGGCGATGTCCTCACCGACGGCGATCCTGTGGTTTGCGGCGGTCGGTGGCGCGCTGATTTCCCGTATGGGGCAGGGCGGTACGGCGAATGCCTCGTGGTTCCTGACCGGCTTTTTTATTGCCGGCGTATTCTGGACGGTGGTGTTGTGCTGCGTCGGCAGCTGGGGCGGGAAAATGCTGGGCACTAAAATGCTGAGATATTCTTACGTTGCCTCGGCGGCGATCTTCTCCTATTTCGCCATTTACGTGGTTATCTCCGGCTATCGCGAATTTATTTTGGTATAGGTGTCAGTAGTTTGCCTGGCCGCGTATACCGCAGGCATTCAGCGACTGCGAATACAGATGGGGAGTGATCCCCATCATTTTGCGGAAGGTATTAATGAAGTGGCTTTGATCGTAAAAACCGAGGCTGATGGCCACGTCCAGCGCATTGTTGTTTTTACGCAGCTGATTGCGGGCTTCCAGCAGCCGTAACTGCATGTGGTACTGCAACGGCGGCATACCGATGTGCTGACGGAACAGCCGCACAAAATGGAATTTACTCAGCCCGCTGACCTGCGCCAGCGTGTCGAGGTGGATCTTGCGGGTCAGGTGATCGCGCATAAAATCCAGCGCCAGCGTGACAGGCCGCAGCGACTGCTCCTGCTCTTTCGCCGGTTCTTCCAGCAACGCGCCCAGCAACCACAATAAGTTTTGCTCCTGATCGTCATCGTTCAGGGTGCGTTTGTAATGGCGCAGCGCGGAAAACAGCGCCGGATTACTGAGCACGCCCTCGGTCAGCACCGGCGCGCAGTGATCGGATCGCAGATTGTGATCAACCGAGACCTGTCGCAGCAACGACTGGGGAATATGCACGCTGAGGAATTCGACTTTCTCATCGCCAAACAGTGAGGATTGCACCGTGGCAGGGTTATAAATCGTGATTTGCCCGGCGCGAACCAGCTCGGTTTTACCGTGCAGCCAGATCTCTTCCGTACCGGTCAGATTGGCGCTGATCACGTATTCATCGTGGGTGTGACGCGGGAATGAGGAGTTACTCGCGGTCAGATGCGAGCACTCAATATCGTTAGCCATCGTCCATTCAGAAATTGAAAGAGACACGTAACACCCCTGAATGGATTGCGGCGGGAAAGCAGATATTTCTCATTTTCGATCTCATCCTTTTCATTCTTGCTACATGACCGGTTTTTGTAAACTCTGAACGTGCAAAAGAGCACACGAACCAGAATTTTAAGATTTTGCCCATGCCTGTCCGGTCACGTGCTGGCGGAATTTTTTGTGAAGCGGACATGTTAATTAACAGGCTTAATCGTTATTTTTTGATCGCCATTGTCGCCGCTTTATAAAACTAATAACCCGCCAGTCCCTTTTGTTTTACATCCCAAATACATTTAATAAACCCTCAGAGAACCGGGTTTGGCAATACGTGCCAGATTTGGCTGCGTATTTTATTTATTGCCTGCGTTTGGCCTTCTACGGCTTGTCATTTCGGTCATTAATAGGGCAAAATATGCGCCCCGCAAAACGGGGATAACCCGTTTAGACGTCATTCAAGAACACATTCTTCTTACAAGAATACATTCAAAAAACCAGAGGCCGGGCTTCGTACCGGATAGATACTTACTTTCAAATACCGACAGTCATGTCGCAAGGAAACATAAATGGTGCATCACTCTCTTTATGTGGCGTTCTCCGTCATGGGAATTAAAAATCATGTCAGATAACGTCATCTCAGGTAGCACTTCCCGCGTGGAGCTGCGTAAAACACTTACGCTGGTTCCGGTTGTGATGATAGGCCTGGCCTATATGCAACCTATGACCCTGTTCGATACGTTCGGTATTGTCTCTGGTTTGACCGACGGCCATGTGCCGACGGCTTATGCTTTCGCCCTGATTGCTGTGCTCTTTACTGCGCTGAGCTACGGCAAGCTGGTGCGTCGCTATCCTTCGGCGGGATCGGCCTATACCTACGCACAAAAATCTATTCATCCGGTGGTCGGATTTATGGTCGGCTGGTCGTCTTTGCTCGACTATTTATTTGCGCCGATGATCAACATCCTGCTGGCAAAAATCTATTTTGAAGCACTGGTGCCTTCGGTGCCGTCGTGGATATTTGTCGTGGTGCTGGTCGGCTTTATGACCCTGTCGAATCTGCGCAGTATCAAAACCGTTGCCAACATTAATACGCTGGTCGTGGTGTTGCAGATTATCCTGATAACGGTCATCACCGGCATGGTGATTTACGGCGTTAATCACGGCACCGGTTATGGCACGCTGACCAGCACCCAACCGTTCTGGGGTGAGAATACGCATACCGTGCCGTTGATTACCGGCGCGACGATTTTGTGTTTTTCATTCACCGGTTTTGACGGTATCAGCAATCTTTCGGAAGAAACCAAAGACGCCGGGCGGGTTATTCCACGGGCGATTTTCCTGACGGCGTTAATTGGCGGCGCGATTTTCATCACCGCGACCTATTTCCTGCAACTTTATTTCCCGGACATCTCCAGCTTTAAAGATCCGGACGCGTCACAGCCTGAGATCATGTTGCAGGTCGCGGGCAGGGCGTTCCAGTTCGGCGCGCTGGTTTTCTCCAGCATCACCGTTCTGGCCTCCGGCATGGCGGCACACGCGGGCGTTTCCCGTCTGATGTACGTCATGGGCCGCGACGGCGTCTTCCCGAAACGCTTCTTCGGCTATATTCATCCGAAATGGCGTACGCCGTCCTTTAACGTGATTCTGGTCGGCGCGGTTGCGCTGATGGCGATTAACTTTGATCTGGTCACGGCAACGGCGCTGATCAACTTCGGTGCGCTGGTGGCGTTTACCTTCGTTAACCTGTCGGTGATTTCGCAGTTCTGGATCCGTGAGAAGCGCAACAAGACCTTTATGGATCACTTCCAGTATCTGTTCCTGCCGATGTGCGGCGCGCTAACGGTGGGCGCATTGTGGGTAAATCTGGAAGAAAGCTCAATGATCCTGGGGCTTATCTGGGGCGCGGTGGGTTTTATCTATCTGGCCTGCGTCACCAAAAGTTTCCGCAATCCTGTACCGCAGTATGAAGATGTGGCGTAAGGCTGATTCTCAATAACGTAAAAATGGCTCCGCAGGGAGCCATTTTTTTTCACACGTTACGCAATTCCCGCCAATCGCATGACCGCCGTCACCACCGCTGCAGCGATAATTATCACGATAAGCGGCGCCTTGCGCCATGCTAAAAACAGCGCTACGCCGACGCCGGTCACGCGGGCGAATCCGGCAAACTGCGCACCTTCAAACAGTGCGGTTGTGGCGGCAACCGCCAGTAATAACGTCGTGGCTGAATCTGATAGCATCGTCTGCGTCGCAGGGGATAAATTCAGGCGCGAGCCCAGACGGTAACCGGCCACGCGCATCAGGAAAGTGCCAACGGCCAGCACGGTAATACCGGCAACCCAGAGCGTTTGCTGCGTCATTTTCTATTTCTCCAGGTCAGTAATCCCAGCAGTGAAAACAGTACCGGCATACCGGCGGGAACGAACGGCACCGCCGCTACCGAGATAAGCGCACCGGTCGTAGCCGGGATCAGCGTTCTGCGATTTTTAAGCGCCGGGAATATCAGCGCCAGCAGAATGGCGGGGAAAACCGCGTCCAGCCCGATGGCTTTAATATCAGGAATAAATTGCCCGATAAACGCGCCTGCGATGACACTGACCGGCCAGAACAGCGCGATACCCACACCACACAGCCAGTACGCCGTTTTGCGCTTTTCATGCGTAGGCTGGGAAATCCCGAACACCACACTTTCATCATTCATGATATGGCAGCCGAGCCAGCTCAGGGGCTTTTGGCCGACCAGATCTTTCACCGCAATGCCAAAAGGCAAATGTCGCGCATTCACCAGCAATCCGGCAGCCGCCGCTGCGAACGGGCTGCCGCCTCCACCGACAATGGCGATAAACAAAAACTCCGAGGCACCGGCGAGTACCAGCAAAGAGAGCGTGAGAGGCACCCACAGCGGGAAGCCCCCGGCAACCGCCAGAGAACCATAAGAGATACCGACCAGACCGTCGGCCAGACAGACCAGAAAGATGGCTTTCACCACATCATTTCCGAGCGGAGAAAAGAGTTTCTGACGCATAATTTAATCCCATAACGAACGAATAATCATTATAATGAACGCATCTGAATCGTTCTTCAAGTCGAACGATCGTTCGTTATAGAAGATAAGGTACCGCAATGTCACAACCTATCAGCGTTATTTCAAAAGGTCTGGTGCGCGAACGCCAGCGGACCGGACTGTCACTGGCGGAAGTTGCCCGTCGGGCAGGGATTGCGAAATCCACGCTTTCGCAGCTGGAAGCAGGCAACGGCAATCCGAGTCTGGAAACGCTATGGGCGCTGTGCGTCGCGCTGGATATTCCTTTCGCCCGGCTGATGGAGCCTGAGCAAAATAAAATGCAGGTGATCCGCCGCGGCGAGGGCCCGGCGGTGGTCGCGGAACTGGCGGATTACAAAGCGGTGCTGCTCGCCACCTGTCCGCCGGGCGCACGTCGGGACATTTATCTGCTGACTACCCAGCCGGGCGCTGATCGCGTCTCCAGCCCGCATTCGCAGGGGTCGGTCGAGCACATCATTATCACCCAGGGCCGCGCGCTGGTCGGGCTGGTCGAATCGCCGGTTGAGCTGAACGCGGGTGACTATATTTCCTATCCGGCAGACCTGGAACATATCTTCCGCGCGCTGGAACCGGACACTATGGCGGTGCTGGTGTCGGAGCAGAGTTAAGAGATCTGTTTTAAAGAGTTCGTGATATTCCTCCCAAAAAGTCATTTATGCGGTTGCTGACCGGATAGCGGTATGGCGATACTCCACCACGCAACGGGTTAAGGCCGGTTGCCAACGCATTTTTATTGAGGCGTGTCACTGCTCAGGCAGGCAAGACCAAAATAAGAATGCACTTCTCCTTAGGGGAGGTGCATTTTCATTTTGGTCTTTTTTTTTGTCTTTTTTCACCGGGGAAAACCTATGGATTACACACAGCTGGGCAGTGAAATTTTAACGCACGTCGGCGGCAGGCAGAACGTCAGTAAACTGACGCATTGCGCCACGCGTTTACGGATGGAATTCAATGATGACGCGAAGGTGAATGCGCAAGCTATCGAAGCGTTGCCGGGGGTGATCAGCGTGGTTCAGCGCGGCGGCCAGTTCCAGATCGTGGTGGGTAACAACGTGCAGCAAACCTTTCGCGCAATGCAAAAAGAGATCGGGGATCTCAGCGAGCAGGCGGGCGGACAGCAAAAACAGAAAGCCAAAGGCGGGATCATTTCGCAGATCATCAGCGTGATTTCCACCACCTTTACGCCGGTTATTCCGGCCATCACTGGTGCGGGGATGATCAAGGCTCTGCTGGCTATTTTGAAACTCACCGGCGTCATGAGCGCCGCCAGCCCGACCTATCATCTGCTCGACACCATCTCTGACGCGGCGTTTTTCTTTCTGCCGGTGCTGCTGGCCTACGGCGCGTCGATCAAATTTGAATGTAACCCGATCCTCGCCATGACCATCGCCGGGGCGCTGTTACATCCGAATCTGGCGCAGATGATGGCCGCGGGAACGGCGATCGATTTCATCGGCATTCCGGTACGTCTCGCCGATTATGCCGGTTCAGTATTGCCGATTATTTTCACCGTCTGGCTGATGTCGTATATCGAACGCTTCGCCGAGAAAGTCTCGCCGACCATGATTAAATTCTTCACCAAGCCGATGATCATTTTACTGGTGACGGCACCGCTGGCGCTGGTGGTGGTCGGGCCGTTCGGCATTTTCCTCAACGACGTGGTTGCCAGCGGCGCGGCCATGATTGATGGCAAAGCCAGCTGGCTTATCCCGATGCTGATGGGCGGGTTGCAGCCATTCCTGGTGATCACCGGCACGGCATGGGCCATGACGCCAATTGCGACCGGCCAGCTCAGCAAAAATGGTTTTGAGATGATCAACGGCCCCGGCATGCTGGCTTCCAACATCGCTCAGGGCGCGGCAACGCTGTGTGTGGCGTTTCGCACGAAAAACAAAAACCTGCGTCAGTTAGCTTCTTCGGCCGGGTTTACCGCGCTGCTCGGGATCACCGAACCTTCGTTATACGGCGTGACGTTAAAACTGCGCAGGCCGCTTATCGCCGCGATGATCGGCGGCGGATGTGCCGGTATTTATGCCGGGCTGAGCGGGCTGGTGCGCTACGCGTTCGTTTCTCCGGGCCTTGCCGCGTTGCCGGCGTTCATCGGTGAAAACCCGATGAACATCGTTCATGCCCTGATTACCTGTGCCATCGCCATCGTGGTGACCTTTGCGCTGACCTGGATTCTAGGCTTCGATGATCCGGTGGAAGAGGTGACTGAACCGCAGGATACGGCACGCCTTACCGGCGATCCGCAGCAGATCCTCAGCCCGCTGGCCGGTGAAGCCGTGGCGCTGGATCAGGTCAGTGATGATGTGTTCTCACAAGGGCTTCTGGGGCAGGGCATCGCGATTATCCCGCGTGAGGGGCTTTTGCGCGCGCCGGTTGATGGCGAAGTGGTGACTTTCCTTCCCTCCCGCCATGCGGTCGGTATTCGTGGTGATAACGGCGTCGAGATCCTGATGCACATCGGTATTGATACCGTCAGTCTGGGCGGTAAGCATTTTACTTCCGCCCTTCAGGTCGGGGACCGGGTGAAAACGGGCGATGAGCTGGTGCGCTTTGATATTCCTGCCATCACCGCGCTGGGATACGAGATCATCATGCCGGTTCTGGTGGTGAACAGTGAAGCCTATCCGCAGCTGATGTGTCGCCAGCCAGGTGACGTCAGTTTCGGAGAAACCATCATCACGCTGAATACCGCGAAGGAGACCGCATGATTTATCAGAAGCTGCAGGGGTTTCCGGAAGATTTTCTGTGGGGCGCATCAACGTCGGCTTATCAGGTGGAAGGCGCATGGAACGAGGACGGCAAAAGTCCGTCGGTGGTCGATATGCTGGTGCATCCGGCTGACACGGCAGATTTCACCGTCGCCAGCGATCATTACCATCGTTTTCGTGAAGACGTTGCGCTGTTCGCTGAGCTTGGGCTGAAGGCCTACCGCTTCTCGGTGGCCTGGACGCGCATTCTGCCGCAGGGCACCGGCGAGGTTAATCAGGCCGGGCTGGCGTTTTATCAGCAACTGATCGACGAGTTACGCCATCACGGCATTGAACCGGTGGTCACGCTCTATCACTTTGACCTTCCATATGTGCTCGAACAGCAGGGCGGATGGGCGAACCGGGCGACGATTGAAGCCTTTGTGCAATATGCCGACGTGCTGTTCACGGCGTTTGGCAGCAAAATAAAATACTGGCTGACCATTAATGAACAAAATACGCTGATTCTGCATCCGGGCGCGATCGGGTTGCCGGAGGGCGGGGAGTTACCCACGAAGCAGGTGTTGTACCAGCAAAATCATCACATGATGGTGGCGCAGGCCAGAGTCATGGCGCTGTGTCATCAGCGGTGCCCCGCCGCGAAAATCGGCCCGGCGATCAACACCACCTCGATGTATCAGGAAACCTGCCATCCGCTGGATGCCATCGCCGCCCATAACTGGGAAACCCTGCGCGGCTGGAGTTTTCTGGATGTCGCGGTGCATGGCCGTTACAACGCGCTGGCGTGGCGTTATCTTGAAGATCGCGGCCTGACGCCGGTGATGGCGCCGGAAGATGCCGCCATACTGTTGCAGGGGAAACCGGATTACGTCGCCATCAATTACTATTCCACCGCGACCATTGCCGCCAGCCGTGGCGATGCGTCTGATATCAGCGCGCGGGCGGGCGACCAGCAAATTATGCTCGGTGAGCCGGGCGTTTATCGCGCGGCTGACAATCCGTTTGTGGATAAAACGCCGTACGGCTGGGTGATTGATCCGGTGGGCCTGCGGCTGACCTTACGCAAGGTCTGCGAACGCTACCATCTGCCCATTCTGATCACGGAGAATGGCATTGGCGCACCGGACACCTTGTTGCCGGACGGATCGGTGAATGATGATTACCGCATGACGTTTATGCGTCAGCACATTGAGCAGATGCAACTGGCGATTAACGACGGCGTGGCGCTTATCGGGTATTGTCCGTGGGCGGCCATCGATGTGGTCAGCACCCATCAGGGTTACGCCAAACGCTACGGGTTTATCTACGTTAACCGGGGTGAAAAAGACCTGATGGATCTGCGGCGTATCAGAAAAAACAGCTTTGGCTGGTATCAGCGAGTCATTGCCTCAAACGGCGTGCAGCGCGATTAACACAGAGGATTATGGCTGAGAAGATGAAGGTCGTTAAGGTACTCAATAATAGCCTGGTGCTATCAACGGATAACGATAACAACGAAGTTATCGTTATGGGCAAGGGTATTGGCTTTGGCAGCAAAGTGGGTGACGTTCTCGACCCGGCCAGCATCGAGAAAATCTATGCAGTACAAGATAATCAGAAAGGCCGTGAATATCTTCGTCTGATTGAAGATACGCCGGAAGCGCATATTGAGATTGTGCAGATGATCTTAAGCCTGGCAAACGCCGGGCTGAAGGGGCGGATCAACGAGCAGATTTTTTTCACGCTGGTCGATCACATCAGTTTTGCCATTGAGCGTTATCACAAGGGCATCACGATCCAGAACCGGCTGCTGTTCGAGGTAAAACGCTTTTATCCGCATGAGTTTAGCGTGGCCACACAGGCGCTGGTGTACATCAACCAGCGCCTGAATATCCAGCTCCCGCAGGAAGAGGCGGGGAATATTGCCTTTCATCTGGTTAACGGTCAGACCGATGTGCAAAACATGGAGCACACCCTGCTGGCGGTGAAAATGCTGAAGGATATTTTCAATATTATCCAATATCACTTTCGTCACACGCTCGACACGGAGTCGCTCAATTACGCCCGTTTTCTGGTTCATATGCAGTTCTTTATTCAAAGAATGGTGGAAAAGCAGCAGGTTGTCTCGAAGGATGATTTTATCTTTTCACAGGTCATTAAAGAGTATCCGCACGCTTACCGATGCGCTCTGCTGATCCGCGATTATATTAAAAATCTGCTGGAGATGGAGATGTCCAACGATGAGCTGCTGTATCTGGTGATCCACCTGACGCGTATTACGCAAAGTGACGTCTGAACCCTCTCTCATTGCGGCAGTAAACGCCGGCGTCAATGAGTCAATAACGTGACCAGGCTTCTGACCACGTTATTGACTGTCAGCAGGATGGCTCAGGCCAATTTTCCCCGCCCGGTAATCTCTCTTTCCCCTTCAATAATCCGCCACCCCGGTTTTATCTCTGTGAGAATATTCATTTGATTATAATATCCTGAAAATTCTAATAAACAGCAGAACCCTCCTCCCTAAATGAATTTTTATCTTAAGAATACTCTTAGTCTTTCACTGTCAGATGAAACGACTTATTTCGCCTGATGCCATGAAATAATGGCGAAAATAGCTGATCTCTGCTTAATGAGAATGCTCTTATTAAACATCCGCTGTTTAAAAATGTCACATCTGTGCTCATAAACAGCATTAAAAGGCTAATGAATTCTGATTCTAAATACTTTTTTAAGAATGTTACCCAGTATCGATAATTTTGTGATTAATTTGCGTAAAAACTTAAACTAAAATTCCGACTAAAAAAGTTCATTATCCTGTACTAATCAAAAAATACAGTCCAAATCGCGTGTTAGTAAAATTATTCTGACCTTGTGAATTGCGATTAAGAAAGGTCTTAGATTTCAAGTCTTATTAATGCAAAAGCGTTACATGGCTCACAATTCGACTGAGAATACGAATGATTACTAAGACAACGCCTAGTGCTGAGTGGGGTAAATAACGATAAGAAAGCGTAAATCGATCGGTGAAACCTATTGTTGGGTGTAATAGTGAGCGAGATAAACGATTTGAAGAGTTTTGGCTGCGTATTATTCTACTGGAAGTCACTGGGAAGGGATAAATACGAGGTGAGCAATGATGAATAATTTCGTTTTTTTAAGCGTTATGAAAGTGCTCTATTCTTCCCGCTCTGTTAGAGAAGTGTCTGAGCGTTTTTAAAAACCACACTATTAGGCGGCCCAATGCCTCGGGTAATAATCTGGAGTGAGTGCCAGTTTACTAAATTGGCGATAAAAGAAATAATCTCCAAGAAACTGCCTTACGTTAACGGTGTCATTTTTTTTAACCGTGACGATGAGGTGAACTTGTATACAAAAGATTATCTGATTATTGATCCATCGGGAGGCGGCTTTCACAAGTGTTATGAGTTTTTAAACGAAAATATTAATGTGCTGGATCCGGAACGAATACTTATAATTTCTTCAGAAGTAGACATGCTGATGCTGGGGTTACTGCTTAAAAAACAATTCAAATTTCTTAAAAAGAAAAAAGGGCTGTCAGAGATAGTCAGTGCAATACAGCAGTTCATTCAGCTTCAGAACATGACCAGTAACAAGGAGTCGTTTGATTATAAAATCACAAAAATGGAAGAAAAGGTTTTAGTCATGATGATGTCCGGTCTTTCTGTGACCAGTATTTCAAACATACTAAAACTGAGCGTTAAAACGGTCAGCGTACATAAGTGTAATTCTCTAAGAAAGATAGGTGTTGATGCCAGCAGCAGTTCGGCTTTGTTCTTTCTGCATAAGCATGCTGTAGGTAACAGAATAACCTGATTGAATTTTAACAGACCAGGCACCTATTGCTGGTTTGGATAATGTCTCTTTGTATTATTTTTGCCATGGGGTAAGGGATGCGTACGGTCAAAAGAAGTGATTCCAGTTATCTCTTTGAACCGATAGTGACAGTATCTGGCGGGATACTGGGTTTTGAACTGGTAAAAAAGTCAGCGCATCAGGCTGCCAATAAACAACATCCGCACGACGCGGGGAGCCAGACATTTCATTTATCTGCCGAAGAAAGAATCAAAAACTTCTTCGACGCGGTGACGCTGGCCTGTATTAATGCCGATATCTTTACCCACAATAATTTTTTACTTTCAATACGAATCGACTACGAGATTGCCAGCCATATCGTGAATAACGCAGCGATGCGCAACGTGTTACAGCAGCACAATTATATAAGACTCACGCTGGATGCGTTTTTCCCCGAGTTCAGTCCCGAACAGGACCGCCCGGTTCTGCACGCG
The DNA here is from genome assembly GCF_003263515.1 of Rahnella inusitata. Taxonomy (GTDB): domain Bacteria; phylum Pseudomonadota; class Gammaproteobacteria; order Enterobacterales; family Enterobacteriaceae; genus Rahnella; species Rahnella inusitata. Next base: position 56,402 of record NZ_JYDE01000002.1, read on the forward strand.
CTGTCAGAGCATGGCCCCTTGTGGCTTGACCATTTTGGGGAAGGCAATACCAGCCTTACACTGGTCATGAATGAGAAGTTTGAACATATAAAAATAAGTCAGCATTTTTTTTGGCAACACCAGGGAACCTTATCTTTTCGACAAATTATTGAGCACCTTCAGCCATACAGTCAGGGCGTTATTATTGGCGGCATTGAAAGCGCCCGCCACCTGGAATATTTGAAAGGCAGTCAGATCCAGGGGATGCAAGGCATATTATGGTCTGCCTACAGTCAGGAGGAATTCATCCAGTCTTTTTTCTGACACTGTAAATATCAATAGGCATCAATTTTTTAATTCATTAAAGCAAGAATCGCCATCATCTGAATGCCCAAGGTGAGGGGATCCTGCTGCCCGGATAATTGCACTCTTTTTTGGCAAATTGGTGGCCGTAAACCAGGGGCGGTAGCGTAGCTGAAAACAACCCAATGAGTCTCGGCTGTACCAGGTTGTCATGCGCGTATAGCGAGAGCCTTACAGGTTGGAATAACTGATACTTTGAAGAAGGGGTTGTTCAGATGTTTTTCAAGCATGTGAGCAACAGAATTAAAATTTTATTAATTTGGAATGTTGAACGTATTGCTAACTATAAATGGGATATAAAAATTCCACCTATGAAGATGGCGCTTTTACAGAGGGATGGTTTTGTTGACTAAGAGCGATGACTGAACGTGGAATGTTTTATCTAAATCTGATTGTTACAACGAAACCTAAGAAGAGTGAAGACAGAATGAAAACTCCACATCATCGCAAACGCTCTAACATCAACGCATCATTGATTTCGATGGTTCAGCGATTCTCTGATATATCAATAATATTCTTCAGCCTCTATGTGGTGATTTTTTTTAATAAACTTCCATTTAACTATAAGCATGTGCTCACTGCTTTGGTTGTTCTTGGGGCATTCCAAATGATAGGTGGGATCACAGATTTCTACCGTTCCTGGCGTGGGATTAAGATATCGGCTGAGCTGATTTTGATCTCTAAAAACTGGACACTCAGTTTAGTTGTTACGTTGGGATTAATCACACTATTGAGTGATTTTTATTTGGGTTTCAATATTTTTGTTCAATGGTATTTTGTGGTTTTAGCGGGAATTTTTTTATGCCGTACAGGTATCAGAGTCGGATCCGGTCTTTTACGTAAGATGGGATACAACATACGACGAATTGCGATAGTCGGCACCATGCCAGCGGGCATTAACCTTATCAAAAGCTTCATTGATGAGCCCTGGATGGGGTTCGTGGTGACAGGGATTTATGACGACAAGCCATTGGAAGGGGTTACCGGAATCAATTATGCCGGAGATTTTGACCAACTGATCGAAGATGCCCGCGGAGGAAAACTTGACCGCATCTACATTGCGATGAGTATGAAGGATGAGTTGAAAATAAAAAATATCGTCCGAAAACTGACCGATACAACGTGTTCTGTACTTCTTATTCCTGATGTATTTACATTCAATATCCTGCAGTCACGCACAGAAGAAATTAATGGAATACCTGTTGTTCCCCTGTTTGATACACCATTGAATGGTATTAACATGGTTTTCAAACGTATAGAAGATATTGCCGTCTCATCTATTATTCTTCTGTTGATTTCAATTCCGTTAATAATTATTGCGTGTGCTATTAAACTGACTTCACCGGGACCTGTTATTTTTCGTCAGATTCGTTATGGCATGGATGGGAAGCCGATTATTGTATGGAAATTTAGGAGTATGACGGTCATGGAGAATGGTGCGTCAGTGATACAAGCTAAGCAAAATGATCCGCGGGTAACTAAGCTGGGGAAATTTCTGAGAAACACCTCTTTGGATGAGTTGCCGCAATTTTTTAACGTACTCTTCGGTCAGATGTCCGTTGTAGGGCCAAGACCCCATGCCGTTGCCCATAATGAACAATATCGATCTTTGATCGAAGGATATATGCTTCGACATAAAGTAAAGCCAGGTATTACAGGCTTAGCACAAATTAATGGATTTCGCGGTGAGACTGACACACTCGACAAGATGCAAAAAAGAGTGGATTTTGACCTGATATATATACGTGGCTGGAGTATTTGGCTGGATATTGAGATTATATTTCTGACTTTCTTCAAAGGATTTATCAGTAAGTCAGCGTATTAGTGTTACCCGTATTAACTCCATGCGCTCGTTACCGGCAACCTCAAAATACACCTCCAATTTTTAGCTTATCTGAACTTAATACCATTGGAAATTGCTTCCTGTATGTGCAGATATTCGTGTGAGACGAATTAATCCAGGCAATTGTACTGACAGCTAATGAAATGCATTTTTGATTAATAAAAATGAAATTATCTATCCCGGGGTTTTCATTTCGATAAATCAGGCCGCTGCATCTTGTTATTAGTGTCTTTTACTGACAGATAAATCTATTACTCATTGATGATATGAACTTATGACGAAGAAATATTTAAAATTTTCTGTAGTTGCCATTGCATTAGGGTTGTTAAGTGGCTGTGTCCTGGTACCAGGACAATCACTCAGCACTTCAGGTAAAAACATAGTCAAGTCGCAAGATAACGATTACGACCTGGATAAAATGGTTAATGTTCTGCCTATGACACCTGGTTTGATTGACAGACTGCGTCCGGAGCCTGTTATCGCACGTTCCAATCCACAACTGGATGCTCTACTTAGCCGCTATGAATATCGGGTGGGGATGGGAGACGTACTCATGGTAACGGTGTGGGAACACCCGGAATTGACTACGCCGGCAGGCCAGTATCGCAGCGCCAGTGATACCGGTAACTGGGTAAATGCCGATGGCACTATATTCTACCCTTATATTGGGAAGGTCGCGGTAGCAGGCAAAACACTCAGTGAGATCCGTAAGGAGATAAGCAGCAGGCTAACCACCTACATTGAGAGCCCACAGGTAGATGTCAGCATCGCGGCTTTCCGCTCGCAAAAAGCCTATGTTACGGGTGAAGTAGCGAAAACAGGCCAGCAGGCGATTACCAATATCCCCTTAACCGTAATGGATGCCATCAATGCGGCAGGTGGCCTGGCTCCTGATGCCGACTGGCGTAACGTAGTGCTGACGCACAATGGTCAGGATTCTAAAATCTCGCTGTATGCCCTTATGCAAAAAGGTGACCTGACACAAAATAAATTGCTCTATCCCGGAGATATCCTGTTTATTCCACGTAATGATGATCTGAAAGTATTTGTTATGGGTGAAGTCGGTAAACAAACGACGCTGAAGATGGATCGCAGTGGTATGACATTAGCGGAAGCTCTGGGTCATGCTGAGGGTATATCGCAGGCGATGAGTGATGCCAGTGGAGTCTTCGTCGTGCGTCAGTTGAAAAAGGATAAAAATGGCAAGATTGCAAATATCTATCAACTGAATGCCCAGGATGCTTCTTCAATGGTTCTGAGTACCGAATTCGAGCTGCAACCCTACGATATTGTTTATGTCACGACTGCACCTGTTGTTAGATGGAACCGCGTTATTTCACAGCTCGTACCGACCATCACTGGTCTGCATGATATGACAGAAAACGTGCGTTATATCAAAAACTGGTGACCCAATGTTTAATTCAATTCTTGTGGTGTGCACCGGAAATATATGCAGATCTCCTATTGCAGAAAGATTGCTGAGAAATTATCTACCATCCAAAAAAATTGACTCTGCCGGTGTAAGAGCTTTGGTGGGACACGAAGCGGATGACACGGCGTGTTTAATATCGGAGCAAAACGGTGTGTCGCTTGAAGGACATTCTGGCCAGCAATTTAATGCATCATTGGCGAGAAGATATGACCTTATTCTTGTAATGGAAAAAGAACATATTGAGGAAATCTCGGAAATAGCCCCTGAGGTAAGGGGTAAAACTATGCTTTTAGGCTATTGGTTAGATAAGAAAGAAATACCTGACCCATATCGTAAAAGCTATGAAGCATTTGAGTCTGTGTACGGGAATATAGAACTCGCTTGTCAAAGTTGGATTGGCAAATTGAATAAATGATTATCGGGATAAAAAAATGGGAACTGGCGTAACCAAAAATACTGTTTTCAATGAATCAGACGAAATTAATGTGGGTCGTCTCATTGGAGAATTAGTTGACCACTGGAAAATGATTTGTTTAATAGTGTTTTTTACAACACTTATTGCAATAATTTATGTTTTATTCTCAACTCCTGTTTATCAAGCGAGTTCATTAGTGCAGGTGGAGCAAAAACAAGGAAACAGCATTTTAAATAGTTTGAGCCAGGTACTCCCTGATACCGCTCCCCAGTCTGCACCAGAGATATCGCTACTGCAATCTCGAATGATTCTGGGACAAACTGTTGATGAACTTGACCTGCGACATATTGTTAAACAGAATTACTTCCCCGTGTTTGGCAAGGGCTGGTCGAGAATTATCGGACAGAAGGAAGGTTTGCTGTCGATAGCTCATATGAAACTAGCCAGTGATGTAATCGGTTCGAATACAGTTTTAATAACCTTAGTTGATAACAAGAATTTTGTTGTGGAAGGTGAGGGGTTTAAATATGAAGGTACAGTGGGGGTAGTTTTAAAGAAACCTTATTTGACACTCCTGATTTCTACGTTTGATGCTGCGCCAGGCACTCAGTTTGAAGTGAAAGAACTCACAAGACTGGAAGCAATTAAAAAATTATCAAAATCTTTCGCTGTCAATGAACAGGGGAAAGATACAGGCATGCTGAATCTCACCTTGATAGGTGAAAATCCTGCACTAATTTCTAAAACACTAGACAGAATCAGCTCTAATTATCTGAAGCAAAACATTGAACGGCAGGCGGCGCAAGATGCCAAGAGTCTTGATTTTTTGAATCAGCAGTTGCCTCTTGTCAGGCAGGACCTTGATACAGCTGAAGATAAGTTGAATGAGTATAGAAAGCAGAAGAATTCTGTTGATTTATCTTTAGAGGCAAAGTCTGTATTAGATCAGATAGTTAATGTTGATAATCAGCTAAATGAATTGACATTCAAGGAAGCGGAGATCTCACAGCTCTATACAAAGGAGCATCCGACTTATAAAGCATTGTTAGAGAAAAGAGATACGTTACAGAGTGAGCAGTCGAAACTGAATTCACAGGTTTCAACAATGCCATCAACACAACAAGGTATCCTGAAATTAAGCAGAGATGTTGAATCCGGAAGGGCTGTGTACATGCAGTTACTCAATCGTCAACAAGAACTGAGTATCTCTAAATCCAGTGCCATCGGTAATGTCAGGATCATAGATCAGGCTGTTAGCGACCCTATTCCTGTCCAGCCCAGGAAGTTACTTGGAATCGCAATAGGTATATTGATTGGTGGTTTTATTTCAATAGGTACCATTGTTTTAAAAATGTCATTGCGTCATGGGATTGAGGCTGCAGAAGAATTAGAGAGTCTGGGAATAAATGTATACGCTAACGTCCCTATGTCCGAATGGATACATAAAAATGAACGTAAAGTCAGGAGATCAGGACGGGCAAAAATTGAAGCAGAACAAAAAAACAGTTTGCTGTTTTTGACTAATCCGGCCGATATATCAATTGAAGCTATTAGAGGTTTGAGAACCAGCCTGCACTTTGCAATGATGGAAGCTAAAAATAACGTGTTAATGATTACGGGTGCAAGCCCTAAGGCGGGTAAAACGTTCATTAGTTCTAACTTGTCAGCCACTATCGCTAATTCAGGGAAAAAAGTATTATATATAGATGCTGATATGCGAAAGGGTTACATCCACAAGGTTTTAGGTGTGCCTGTAGAAAACGGTCTTTCAGATTATTTATCCGGACGAGAAGAAATTTCAAAAGTAACTAAAAAAATAACTGAATCAGGATTCGATTTTATTTCAAAAGGTATAACGCCTCATAACCCGGCTGAGTTGTTAATGCATCCACGTATGCAAGAGCTAGTAGCATGGGCAAATGATAACTATGATCTTATCATCATTGATACGCCACCTATTTTAGCTGTTACAGATGCTGTTATTATCGGTTCTTACTCAGGCACAACATTAATTGTTGCCAGGTTTGAAGAGGATACAGCGAAGGAAATAGATATTAGCATACGTAAACTTGAACAAAATAATATTGTCGTTAAAGGATGCGTATTGAACGGTATAGTTCGTAAAGCAAGTAGTCGCTATGGTTACGGATATAACAGTTATGGGTATTCGTATTCAGATAAAAAATAATAACCTATATTTGTCAAACTATTATCAATTAAGCCGGCAAAAGAAAGTATGAATAAACTAAGAATAAGTGTGAATGATTTGGCTTGGTATACATTCCATATTTTTATATTTGTCAAAGCTTTTACCGGTCCATTAACATTATACTTCCCTTACATTCGCTTTCTACCAATAGCGATGATGATATTGTTACTTGGATATAAAGTATACACGGGTGTTTTGAAGGGGAAGAAGATAGTCCTGCTTATTGTATTTTTTATGCTATATGTTGTAATTGGTATAGTAAATAATTCATTGGTAGGCTCTGTTTTTGGTATTTACATTTTCGTTCCATTTCTATTTGCATTATTTTACTCGACTGTGTTGTATGAGCGTATTTTCTTTGATAATGCCAGCTTCAATTTTTTTTACTTTTTGAGTTGTGCAGCAGGTATATTTTATGTCAACCAATTCGGCGCGTCCTGGATTGGAGCAGAGCAAGAAATTGGCGGTGTTACAAAAGTGGTTTCTCGTGACTGGATATCAGATGGCATGATGAGAAACCCTGGATTTACCGGAACATCAGTGAGCTCAGCTACATTAATTATCATAAGTTGCACATTCTTAGGGTTTTATTTAATCAGTAAAAGACGCCTAATCAGTTTAGTTACATTGTTTGCAATGTCTGGCTATCTTATTTATCTGACAACAACTAAAACAACAATGGTCACACTCGGGTTTGTATTCGTGTTAGCGTTCTGCTCATCATTAATCACGAGATATACAGTGAAAATTACTTTTCTAATTTTAACACTGTTTTCATATTATTGTATGTTCAATATGAATAATATATCCACTGGTATGTTGACAAATACAATGCTAATCCGAATTTATCAAACATGGCCTAATGCTATGTTATTACTCGAAAACCCAGTCCAATATTTCATAGGAAAAGGGTTTGGGTCTATCGGTGTTCCGACATATTACTTCACTCCCGCAGAAGCAAATTCTGCCGATAACATGTTTGTTTATTTGTATGTAATTTTTGGCATGGCAAGCCTGATTTTTGCGTTTTATGCTATGATGAAATTTCTATACTTTAGGTTTGAGTCATCTAAGGAAAGTAAGCATTTTTTTATAATGACCTTAGTTGTTTTAACGGGAGGTATAACATCAAATCTTTTCGAGGCATCATTTTACTCAATATACGGAGGAGTTATAATTGGTCTTATATTGTCATATAAAACCCGTTTTAAATTCACGTAAAATAAAAGTATAGGGATTTTAAAGAAGCTCTCATTTGAAGAGGATTATAAAAATGTGCAAACATAAAAAACATTTCCCCCTGTACTTTTTTCTGGTAATGCTCTGCATGAAAGTGAGTGCTGCTGAGCAGATACAAGGAATAGGAATACATGCTAATAAATATAATAAGTCTTCAGATGCTATTCTAAGTTTGATTTCCAGGTCAGGGTTCGATTCATTCAGACAAGATCTCGCATGGAATGATATCGAAGTTACAAAAGGGCATTATTCAATACCATCAAAACTTGAGATAAATGATGTTCTCATTAAACAAGCCAGTGATCACAATCTTTCTCCCTTAGTGATACTTGGCTACGGAAACAATAATTATAACGCAGGCAGATATCCAACTACAGGTCAAGATATTAAAGCATTTTCGGACTATGCTAAATGGGTTGCCACACGTTATAAAGGCAAGGTTCCGTACTATGAGATATGGAATGAATGGACTGTTGGTACGGGCATGAAGGGGAAAGGAGATATTCCTTCATCGGATGTGTATCTACAATTAGTGAAAGAAACAAGCATCGCAATAAAGTCAGTTGATCCCTCTGCCAAAATTCTTGCAGCTTCAATGAACCCAATCAGCCCAAATGGCAGACGATTAGATATCTCAGATACAGCATGGTTCAACCAATTAATAGATCGTGGAATATTTAATTATATAGATGGTATTTCCATACACCCTTACTCATTCCTTAATGCTGATAAATCCTTGAGAAATCCGGAATACAATATTAAAAAAATTGATGATTTCTACAACAGTATTAAGCTTAAAAATCCAAAGGGAATACCCATTTATATTACAGAAGTTGGTGTGCCAACACATGCTGGTTTAGGTGGGGTGAGTGAAGAACAAGCTGCAGACTTTATTGTAAAATATACCATTCTCGCTAAATCGAAATCCTATATAAAAGGTGTGTGGTGGTACGATTTACGGGATGATGGTAAAGACTCTGATGATCAGGAACATAATTTCGGATTTTACAACTATGAATTTAATCCTAAACAAGCAGTCATAGCATTCACGAATATCAACAAGCTATTAAAAAATATGATTATCACCAATGTTGTCATCGGAGAAAGTAAAAGCGACCAGCAAGTTACGGTATCGCTCAACGACAGCGCAAAAAATGAAAGCCACAAAATAAAATGGAATGAAACTCAGTTGCAGCAAAATGGAAGATTCAAAGCCCTGAATTTAAAAACCAGTAACAGTGATTCAATGCCAGTTAATTACGATGAAAACAAACTAAGTCGTGATGTGTATTTTAAATGAAACTCATTTTGAGAATATAATGAAAAATATATTAATCGTAGTACGATCTGTTTCGTTTGGCATTGGTGTTGGTGGGATGGAAAAAGCAGCTACTCAACATATATATGAAATGCGTGATAAGGGCTATAAAATCTATCTCATTGCACCGGATAACAAGGTCAAAGGTAATATACCACCCTTCGTTAATTTTATTGACGTAAGCTGGCCTCACTGGGATAAATATAAAGTGCTAATGACAATGGGGTTAGCCTATCATCAATGGTGTAAACGTGTAGCAAAAAAAATAACAACAATGGAAAAGGATGTTGATATAATTCATTTTCATGGAGCATCAGCTGGGACTTTAGCTTTCTTGAGTAAAAAATTAATTAACAGTAAAGCTACTGTCGTTAACCCGCATGGAATGGAGGAGTTTGGTTCTGGTTCTTATTTACGACTTGCTAATCGTTTATTCACAAGATCACTATTAAAAAAATCTCATCTCGCTGATTTCATCATAGCAACAGATAATATCCTTGTGAGAAACGTTGCTGTTAATTTAAAAGTGCAGCCAGAAAAAATTTATGTTGTTCCTAATACAATTGATATTCAACAATTAGAAAGTAAAGTTAAAAAATCAGACAGAATGAAATCTATTAGTATTGTTAGTGTCGGTAGAATTGAGCATAACAAAGGCTATGATTTACTTGCGGCTGCACTGGTAAAATTAAAATCGACAAATAAAATAGCGGAAAATTTCTCATGGGATCACTACGGCAATGGCAAAATGAGAGATAAAATCATCGACTACAGTATAAAAAATAGCATCCCTTTGGTGGTACATGTGGGGGCATCGGATGAAGATGTTCAGTCTGCTATTGCGAATAGTAGTATCTTTGTCCAGCCCTCGAGATATGAAGGAAGCAGCCTTACGACATTAGAAGCTATGACGCATGGTGCACTTATTGTTGCAATGCCTGTAGGTGGTATTCCAGATAAAATTTTTGATAAAAAAACAGGTTTTCTATGTAAGGCTGTAACAACGTCAGCGTTGGCGATGAGCCTTAACGAGGCACTAAATAATACTTCTAATGATGAAATTCGAAGTAATGCAAAAAAATATGTACAAGAAAATTTCGATATTAGTGTTTCTTCGAAGAAGTACGATGAGTTATATAAAAAAATTATGACATCGAAGGGCTGCCAATGATTTTTTACTGTGAATCAAGAATATTTAGCGGTCAGGAGAGGATGTTTTTAACCGCAGCATGCGCATTATCACTCGACACAAAATGCATCCTTATTGTTAATAGAATGAATGCTTCTGCTATTGAGTTCTCAAAAAAAAATGGTAACTTCAGCGAAATTAATTTATTAGATAACTTTGATCAACGGTTTTCCTCACTGCTGGTATGGTTTCGTTGGAATAGGATATCTTCGCTATCATTATTTCTGAAAAAGAACAGATTGCAACATTCAACAATATGCGTTTCTCAGGGGCGGATTGAATCAGGAAATGTAGGGGTTATCGCTGGTAAACTTGCAAGGTTAAACGTTATTTCCTACATACCGATGGTTCATAGTCATGTTGAAATGGGATCTGGGAAGTTTAGCGGCGTAATGAAGGGCCTCTTATGTTCAATACTATATAAATTACCAGACTCATTTATTACAATAAGCAATGAAGTGGCAATTGAATTAAGGGGCAACTGTAAGGCAGAAATTAAAGTTGTAGAGAATTTTGCTCAACAGCGTGATTTAGAACATATTAAGGAGCCCCCGGCACTATTAGATGACAAAGAATACTACAAATTAATACTACCAGGTCGATTGCTTAACAAACAAAAAGGACAATTGGATTTGGTAAAAGCGTTAAAAATTGTGAGTGAAAAAACGTCACAAAAAATAGTGTGTTACATAGTAGGTGATGGTCCTGATAAAGATCTAATAAATACTGAAATTTATAAACTGTGCCTTAATCAAAACATTTTCATGCTGGGTAACAGAAGTGATTTACTGAGCATCATGTATGAATGTGATTTAGTTGTTCTGCCATCAATATTCGAAGGTGTACCTTTAGTTTTATTGGAAGCTGCTATATTGGGGAAAGATATTATCGCTTCCGACATCATTGGTTTTAAGGAATACCTCTCAGGGAATGATGTTTTCTCACCAAGCAATCCAGATTCATTAGCTGATAAAATAATTTCTAAACTGCAAAAACCAACTATAAGAGCTGTATATAGTAAGAGTCTTCAATATCTCATTTCAAGAAATGAAAAATTATTCACCGATGATTTTCGCAAAGCACTGAGTGCGTTATCTTCGGGGTTATTTATAGAAGAGAATAAATAAGGTTTTAAAATGAAAGATAAAGACATTGTTTTACTCTCAACTGCCGACTGGGATAATCCATTTTGGACAAACAAACAGCATGTTGCAGTGGAGTTATCCAGCCTGGGTTATAAGGTTTTTTATATTGACTCACTCGGTTTAAGGGCTCCGTCTTTTAATAAGAAAGATATATCCCGGGTTTTTAAGCGAGTGTCAAAATTATTTGCAGCACCGAAGAAAAAAAGAGAAAATCTTTGGGTGTGGTCACCGGTCACACTACCGTGGAACAAATATAAATTAATAAGAGCCTTCAATAAATTATATCTGAAATGGATGGTTAATTTTTGGACTCGTTACCTGAAGTTCAAAGATAAGGTAATGTGGACATATAATCCATTGACCAAGCGCTTAGTAGATGTCAGCGACTATAAATCTCTCATTTACCACTGCGTTGATGAAATAAAAGCCCAGCCAGGAATGCCTGTTACTATTTTAGAGGAGGCAGAAAACGAATTAATTAAAGATGCTGATATTGTTTTCGTCACCTCGCCTAATTTATATGAAAGTCGTAAAAAAATTAACCCAAACACACATTACCATTCTAATGTCGCAGATTTTAATCATTTCAATAAAAGTTTAACTGTGGACTTCCCGCGACCAATTGATATTAGAGATATACAAGGTCCAGTTTTGGGTTTTATAGGTGCAATAAGTAGCTACAAGGTTAACTTTGAACTTCTGAGTTATATTGCTTCACATAGGCCAAACTATCAAATTGTCCTTATTGGATTAGTCGGTGAGGGAGATCCGGCAACAGATATATCCATTTTGAAAGAGCATAAAAATATACATCTCATCGGACCTAAAAGTTACAATGAATTGCCTGCATATTTAAAATATTTTGATGTAGCCTTACTTCCCAATGTGATTAATTCCTATACTGACAGTATGTTTCCTATGAAGTTCTTTGAATATCTTTCCGCGGGCAAAAACGTTGTATCTGTCAATCTGAAAGCCATACAGGGTTTTAAGGATTACGTTAACATAAGCTCAACGAATGATGATTTTATAGCTGATATTGATAACGTATTATTAGGGAAAGGTATTTCATTAGATAAGAGATTAGAGTTGGCAAAGCAGTTTACCTATCACGAAAGAACCAGAAAGATGTTAGATCTCATTAAATAATCGACCAGTAAGATAAATTATCTTAAGAAATAAAGGTAAGTCAAATTGTCCAACGCGAAAAATGTGAGAATAGCAAAAAATACGCTGATGCTTTACTCAAGAATGTTGATGATAATGGTCGTTTCTTTATATACATCAAGAATTTTACTCCACGCCCTTGGGGTAGAGGATCTTGGTGTTTATAGTATTATCGCTGGAGTCATCATACTTTTTGGGTTTATTCAGAATGTAACGACTCTTGCAACTCAACGTTTCCTTTCTATAGGGCTGGGCAAAAACGATATTGAATGGACTAATAAAGCCTTTAACACAAGTGTACTCGTTCATATAGGTATAGCGGCCCTTATATTTATTGGTGGTGAAACAATTGGTGTCTGGTTTGTCGGTACTCATTTAAACATACCGCAGGACAGAATAAATGATGTGAATTGGGTTTTCCAATTTTCCCTTCTTGCATTGATGGTGCAAATATTACAGACACCATATATTGCTTCTATAATAGCCTGCGAGAGAATGGAGATATACGCTAAAATTGGTGTTCTGGATGCATTTCAACGGTGGTTTATCGTTTTCCTACTATCCTATTTTGACTTTGGCGATAAGTTAAAAGCGTATGGTGTATTGGTTTTATGTGGTTATTTTTTTGTTTTTGTTTGCTATTTTATATTTAGTGTCAGAAAATTCGATATTTGCAGGTTGAATCTTAAAGTAGATAAGAAAATTTTGTGGGAAATGTTTTCATTTTCTAGCTGGACATTAATGGGGTCTATGAGTGTTGTTGCACTATCTCAAGGGATCGCGATTTTAGTAAATATCTTCTTTGGTGTTGTCGCTAATGCTTCTCTCGGATTATCTGACCAGGTTTTGGCCGCAATTAATCGAGTTACAGGGAACTTTCAGACTGCATTTAATCCCCAGATAATTAAATCTTATGCATCCGGAGATTTTGTATATCTCAAGAAACTCATTGAACAGTCAAGTAAACTATCTTTTGCTTTAGTTTTATTAGCTGTTGTCCCTTTGTTTGTTGATACAAAGTTTATTTTATCTGTTTGGCTAGATTCTGTTCCAGAATATCTGGTATCCCTTGTTCGTGTAGTGGCACTCTATGTTTTGATAGATTGTATCTCAGGGCCATTTGTTACAGTCATATATGCGGTAGGAAAATTAAAGCGTTATCAAATCACTATTAGTATAATTATACTTCTTAATCTGGCTGTGGCGTTTTTACTTGTGTACAGTGTATTTCCATTGTATGTAGTGGTAATGGCAAGGGTGAGCAGTACAGTATTATTATTGGCTTATCGGTTAAATATGCTTGGTGGTCTGATTGACTTCGATATAAAAAATTATGTTTTAAAAACATTATCAAAATTAGTTTTTGTTTCGTTTTTGTCAGTCTCGTTAATTTATCTTGCGAATATATTATTGCCCAATGATTTCATTGGTCTATTCGGTCTGTTATTTATTTCAAGTTGTACAATCATTTTTCTCTTCTATGTGATCGTTTTTTCTGGTGATGAAAAGATGTTTTGCAGGAATAAAATCAGATTTTTGTACAATAAATTCTTAGTTAAATCATCAGGGTGAAAAATGAATAAATATGGTGTTATTGTTTATGAAGGTGGGAAGTTTAAAGAACAAAACATTTTAAACCTGGGGGATTACGTTCAAAGTACCGCTGCCAAACAATTTCTTCCGCAGGTGAATCATCATGTGACTCGTGAGGCCATGCATTTATATAATGATGAAAATATTAAGATGATCATGAATGCTTGGTATATGGCAAACCCGGATAATTTCCCGCCATCTGATAAAATCACTCCGTTATATGTATCTCTTCATTTAAATTCATCCATAGTGGATCGGATTTTTAGGCCGGAAGTGATCGCGCATTTTAAAAAGCATCAACCTATTGGATGCAGAGATAATCATACAAGGGATTTACTTCGTGCCAAAGGGATTGACGCTTATTACTCTGGATGCATGACCCTTACCTTGGGATGCACTTATAAAAGAGATAAAGTTAGCGATGAGGTTATTTTTGCAGATATTATGCATGATTCTTTATCTATGAAACAACTTCTGAAGCAACCACTGCGATTAGGTAAACGGATCCTTAACGGCAGAATTAAAGAATTATCAATTAAAAATGATATTTTGAAAAAGTACTTTGATGAAGACGTTTTAAAGAATGCAATTTACATTGACCAAATGGTTCCTTATATAGATGCAAATGTTGGATTTAAAATGGCTGATGAGTATTTAAAACGGTTATCATCTGCACGTTTTGTTGTCACATCGAGAATTCACACCGCTTTACCCTGCCTGGCTATGGGAACCCCCGTTATTTTTGTTAATGGTGGCTTTAAAACTAAGGTCGACAACTGCCGTTTCGATGGCCTGCTCGATTTCTTTAATCGTATAGACGTAGATAACTCGGGAGATTCACGTTGTAACTTCTCATTTTCTGGCAATAAAATCTCCATTAATACGGTGCTAAATAACAAAGATTTGCACATTCCTTTTGCTAATGAGCTCATTAAAAAATGCCAGGGCTTTACATGTTAATTAAATTTTAAGTGAAATTATAATTATTAACGTTTATTAGAATGAGTGAATATATGATTATTCCCGTAGTGATGGCAGGTGGCACCGGTAGTCGTTTGTGGCCAATGTCGAGAGAACTTTACCCAAAGCAATATCTTCGCCTCAATGGTGATAAGTCTATGCTCCAGGAGACTATCTCGCGCCTTGAGGGCCTGGATGTTGTTCCACCTATTCTCATTTGTAACGAACAGCATCGTTTTTTAGCTGCAGAACAGTTACGTCAGCTCGGTTTAGCCGCAGGCAACATTATTTTAGAACCGGTTGGAAGAAATACTGCGCCAGCCATTGCTTTAGCAGCGCTTAACGCCACCCTTAATGGTGAAGACCCACTTCTGCTGGTTTTGGCTGCGGACCATGTTATAGAAGATATCAATGCCTTTCATCAGGCAATCATTAATGCAATCCCTCATGCCGATCATGGAAAACTCGTGACTTTCGGCATTGTAGCTACCGGACCCGAAACGGGTTATGGATATATACAGCGTGGAGAGTGTTTAGGTGAAGGTAAAATGGCTTTTGACATTCAACGTTTTGTTGAAAAGCCAGATTTTGAAACCGCTAACCGTTATTTATCAAGTGGTGAGTACTATTGGAATAGTGGTATGTTCATTTTTCGGGCAAAAACATATTTAGATGAATTATCAAAATATCGTCCCGATATACTTAATGCTTGTCAGAATGCCTTCTCTAATATCGAGAAAGACTCCTTACAGGATTTTATAAGGGTCGATAAAGATGCTTTCCTAGCTTGTCCTGACGAGTCTATTGACTATGCTGTCATGGAAGCCACGGCTGAAGGTGTTGTCATTCCTCTCGATGCAGGATGGAACGATGTTGGTTCATGGTCAGCCCTGTGGGAAGTCAATGTAAAAGATACAAAGAATAATTGTCTCGATGGTGACGTTTTTACACATGACACTGATAATTGCTATATCAGTACAGATGAAAAATTAGTCGCAGCCGTTGGTGTGACGAATTTAGTTATTGTAAACACGAAAGATGCCGTTTTGGTCATCGATAAGTCGCAAGTTCAGGATGTTAAGAAAGTTGTGCAATATCTGAAAGATAATGAACGTCGTGAATACAAGTTACATCGTGAATCATATCGCCCGTGGGGCCATCACGATAAAGTAGTAGAAACGCCTCGTTATCATGTGAACCGTGTTACGGTCAAACCGGGTGGGAAATTTTCATTACAAAAACATCTTCACAGGGCCGAGCACTGGGTCGTGCTTTCTGGTACTGCTGAAGTGACGTTGGACAATAAGAAATTTCTTCTCACTGAAAACCAGTCAACTTTCATACCTATCGGTTCTATTCACATGCTAGAAAATCCAGGTAAAATCCCTCTGGAATTGCTTGAAGTAGGGTCTGGGTCTTATTTGGGTGAAGATGACATAATAAGATTAAAAGACCACTACGGGAATTGATGATTGAATATGTGATCTGAAAATATACCCGAATGTAATTAATTTTCATATGCATGGCTTAGCTTCCTCCTTTAGGTGTTTTATTTTTTATTAATAATAATACTTCAACATTTGGCACCAACAACTACACCCTTCATTATCCTTATATAATTCTGTTTCCATATATATATTTCATCTTTCTTGCCAGTGAACTATTACGGCAACTATTATATCGAGGTTAGAATGAATAATAGTCAGAGTAGCGTCAGCAAAAGTTATAGCATTCAGGCTTTAAGGGCTATAGCTGCGCTATTCGTTGTCTGTGATCATACAATTACACAGTTTAATATATATCATCACGTGCCGGGTTTAACGGGTGCAGTCCTGGATAATATTCAGGGGGTAGGGACGGTCGGTGTTTATATTTTCTTTATCGTAAGTGGCTATATTATGTCCTTCACCACTTTCAATAAGAAATGGGATAAAGATCAAGCTTTTCTATTTATGAAGAAAAGAGTGCTAAGAATATATCCAACCTATTGGATTTGGCTTACAATTTTGATTGTTTTTTGGTTGTCAGGGCTAGTCCTTAAACAACATGACTATTCATTAACTAAGATGATTACATCTTATTTACTTCTGCCCTACTCGGACAGCACTCCAAATAAAATAAACCCAGTACTCGGCCAGGGATGGACATTGATATATGAAGTATTCTACTATTTATTATTCGCCATATTAATTTTTTTAAATACTCCCAAAAAGCATGCTATTTTTATTCTAGCGTTGATTTTCGGTGTGGTTGTTTTTATGGGAAAAAATTCTGCTACAACAATACCTGCTTTAGATTTTTTTATGGCATCTCCCATTTTTTATTTCTTTATAGCAGGGATGGCCCTGTACACATGGCAGGCGGCAATACTCAGGTTTTATTCTGAGTTATCCGTTATTTATTTGGCAGTTTCAATTTGTATTCTGTGTTTTTATATCCTTGCTTTCAGTGGGTTCACACAAGAATATAAAGAAATTGCTATGGCATTACTTTCACTTGTCTTGTTTACATTGTTTTTGGCTAAGGGAGGGAATTGTAAGAAATTGAGTGTTCTGGGCGATGCATCATATTCATTGTACCTAAGTCATGGATTCGTTGTGATGGGGTATGGTGTGTTATGCAAAACGTTCTCTTTCTCTATGTTAACCCTGTTCATTGCCGGAATATTGACGGTTCTTATGTCCGTTTTAATCGGGCTATTAAGCTATTACCTGGTTGAGAAAAAAATTCAATTTGTTATCAATGGAAAGTTCATGACTCCTGCCAGAAATGGTTTCGTTTAGTCCGTCCATGTTTTTTTGAATCTGATAACTTTGCCTGTATGTTTTTTGCTTATAAATAACATTAAATTTTAAAAATATTTTAAATATATCGTCTCTTATCAAGTTATTCCAATCAGAAAGTTACTCACAATAATAGAGTTTCATTCGTATCAAAGACCATTATGGCCGTTGTTAATTTGAGGGTTAATTATGTCTGGGAAATTGACGTGTTTTAAAGCGTATGACATCAGGGGCGAACTGGGTACTGAATTAAATGAAGATATCGCTTACCGCATCGGACGGGCTTACGGGCAATATTTAAAGCCGACCAAAATGGTAGTAGGGGGCGATGTCCGTTTAACCAGCGAAGCATTAAAACTGGCTCTGGCAAGGGGATTACAAGATTCAGGCACGGACGTGGTGGATATTGGCGTCACGGGGACGGAAGAAATTTATTTCGCGACTTCATACCTCAGCCTTGATGGCGGCATTGAAGTGACCGCCAGCCATAATCCGATGAACTATAACGGCATGAAACTGGTGCGCGAAGAATCAAAACCTGTCAGCGGCGATACCGGACTTCACGAAATACAGCGTCTTGCCGAGGTGAATCAGTTTACTGATATCGCCCCTGAAAAACGCGGCACTTATGAGCAGGCATCGGTACTTGATGCTTATGTCGATAAACTGATCGGCTATATCGATTTTTCACATTTTCGCCGCCCGCTCAAATTAGTGCTTAATTCAGGCAATGGTGCTGCGGGGCATGTGGTGGATGCGATTGAACAGCGTTTTATCGCGGCGGGAGTGCCGGTTGAGTTTATTAAGGTTCATCACAACCCTGATGGCAATTTCCCCAACGGCATTCCTAACCCGTTATTGCCGGAGTGCCGTCAGGATACCACGGATGCCATTATCAAATATCAGGCTGATATGGGCATCGCCTTTGATGGTGATTTTGACCGGTGTTTTTTGTTTGACCACACAGGCGAATTTATTGAAGGTTATTATATCGTCGGCTTGCTCGCCGATGCATTTTTGGAAAAACACCCCGGTTCGCGCATTATTCATGACCCGCGCTTAAGCTGGAATACCATTGATATTGTCACTCAGGCGGGCGGTGTGCCGGTGATGTCTAAAACCGGACATGCTTTTATTAAAGAGCGTATGCGTCTTGAAAATGCCGTTTACGGCGGTGAAATGAGTGCCCATCACTATTTCAGGGATTTTTATTACTGCGACAGCGGCATGGTTCCGTGGCTGCTGGTGGCTGAATTATTGTTAGTGAAAGGCCAGTCATTAAGAACCCTGATTCATGACCGTATCAAGGCCTATCCTGCCTCCGGGGAAATCAACAGCGTTATCCTTCAGCCGAAAGAAGCCATTGGCCGGGTACTGGCCGTGTATGAAAGCGACGCACTGCACGTCGATTATACCGACGGTATCAGCCTTGAATTTGAAGAGTGGCGTTTTAATCTTCGCAGTTCAAACACTGAACCCGTGGTGCGTCTGAATGTGGAGTCGCGCGGTAATATCGCCCTGATGCAAAAGCAGACACAAAGTATTCTGGCTATTTTGTGCAAAGAATAATAAAAATTCTGAGGTTTGATTATGTCAAATGATGTAAGTGTTGGAATTGTCGCCGACTGGCTGGTGACATTTGCCGGGGCAGAGAAAGTTATCGCGGAATTTATTAAAATATACCCGGAGTCTGAACTCTATTCCGTGGTGGATTTTTTATCAGATGAGTCGAGAAAGTTATTTTATGGCAAAGACTCCACCACCTCTTTTATTCAGCGTTTACCCTTCGCCAAAACAAAGTATCAACACTATCTGCCCTTAATGCCTCTGGCCATTGAACAGCTCGACGTGACCAAGCATGACATTATTTTGTCCAGCAGCCATGCGGTGGCAAAAGGGGTATTAACCGGCCCTGACCAGTTGCACATCAGCTACGTGCATTCTCCGATACGTTACGCATGGGATTTTCAGCATCAGTATTTACGTGAGGCGGGGTTAAACAAGGGGCTGAAAGGTAAACTGGCTCGCTGGTTTTTACACAAAATAAGGATCTGGGATTACCGCACGGCTAACGGCGTTGATCACTTTCTGGCGAACTCACAGTTCATTGCCCGCCGGATAAAAAAAGTCTACGGGCGTGATGCGGATGTTATTTATCCGCCAGTTGATGTGACGCGTTTTCTGTTGCAGGAAGAGAAAGAGGACTTTTATTTTACCGCGTCCCGCATGGTGCCTTATAAGCGTATTGATCTGATTGTTGAGGCGTTTAGCCAGATGCCGGATAAAAAGCTGGTGGTGATCGGTGATGGCCCGGAAATGGCAAAAATTAAGGCTAAGGCCGAAAAGAATGTCGAAATTTTAGGGTATCAGCCTGATGCCGTTATGCAGGATCATATGCGGCGCGCCAAGGCCTTTGTCTTTGCTGCGGAAGAAGATTTTGGCATTACGCCGGTGGAAGCCCAGGCCTGTGGCACACCGGTCATTGCCTTTGGCAAAGGTGGCGTACTCGAAACCATCAGACCTTACGGCGAAACGAAGGCGACCGGGCTGTTTTATGCCGAACAGAGTGTGACATCGGTGATACAGGCCGTGCGGCAATTCGAGATGATTGGAAATTCTATTCTTGCGCAAGACTGCCGGGACAATGCAATGCGATTTTCTGCAGAACGTTTTCACCGCGAGCTGGAGGAATATATAAAAGGGAAATGGAATGAATTTAGCGAGAGCAAAAAAATAAGCTACTAGGTTTTTTATTACGTTCACCTTGTCTTATTTCTCCTCTTACGTCTGGTTTGTATTTGTTATTTTTAAGACCTTACAATTCTAATCGTGCATCCAAAAAGATGTGTTCTTTTTAATTGTAATCCAAGGATCCTGTATGTCTAAAGTTGCACTTATTACCAGTATAGCTGGACAAGATGGTTCTTATTTGGCTGAGCTTTTATTAAAAAAAGGCTATACAGTCCATGGTATTAATCGACATATTCCTGTAGTGGCGGGAGAGCAAAATGAATTTCCCGCTGAAGGGCTGATGCTTCAGTCCCCGGATTTTCATCTTCACGATGAAAATTTTTCTGATGATGCCAGTCTGAATGATTTGTTAGCCACCCTGCGGCCAGATGAAATTTATAATCTGGGCAGTCTCCGCCAGACCACCGCTGAATGTCTGCGCGCCTGTTATCCACCCATGAGGGCGAATATCAGTGCGCTGCGCATGCTGGAAGGGATCCGTTCTCAGGGACTGGCGAATAAAACCCGTTATTATCATGCCTCGCCCTCTGAACTGTGCGGCCTGGTTAACGCCATGACCATCAATGAAATGGTGACCTCCGGCCTTTGTGCGCCACAAACCATTGCGCTGATCTCTGATTTCTGGACCGTGGTGAATTACCGGGAAACGTTCGGCATGTATGCCTGCAACGGCATTCTTTTTAATCATGAATCCCCGCGCCGCAGCGAACATTTTGTCACCCGTAAAATTTCCATCGGGCTGGCGAACATTACGCAGGGGCTGGAGCAGTGTTTGTATCTCGGTAATCTCAATGCGTTGCGTGACTGGGGCCATGCCAGAGATTACGTCAAAATGCAGTGGTCGATGTTGCAGCAGGACAGCCCGGAGGACTTTGTGATCGCCACCGGCGTCCAGTATACGGTGCGTCAGTTCGTCACCTTCGCGGCGCTGGAGCTGGGTATTAAACTGCGTTTCGTCGGGAAAGGTACCGAGGAGAAAGGGGTGATTGCGGCCATTATCAGCCCGATTGCCGCGGCGTTAAAAGTCGGGGATGTGGTCGTGGCCGTTGACCCCCGCTATATCCGCCCGGCGGAAAAGTGCAAAGCTTCCGCCAACCCGGTGAAGGCGCGCCACAAGCTGGGCTGGGGGCCGGAAACCTCATTGCAGGATCTGGTGATTGAGATGGTGCAGGCCGATCTTGCCTCTGCCAAAGCCGTGGCCCGGCTTAAACTCTATGGATGAAGCTCGCTGACTGCTCAGCGAACCTGTTCAAAAGCCGAAGAATGCACCTACATTCTTCGGCTTTTTTTATGCCCGTTCAGCCAGTTTTACGGCGGATATTCTCAGAAGGTAATCAGCTTTTTCGTCAGGTTATTTTTCAGCAGCAAGGTGGAAGACACCACCGAGAGCAGGAACGTCAGCAGGATGACGAAGAGTTTGGCGGTCAGTGAGTGAATCGGGATCCACTGGATCAGGATGTTGAAAAAGGTGTAGTGGAGGATATACACGCCGGTCATGGTTTTGCCGAGCGCGCCGACCATTTCGCCGACCGGCCTTTTCACCGCGTCTGCTTTCACGCCGTTGGCCGCAATGATGATCAGCACCACCAGCAGATACACCTGCGAACCGGTCAGGATGAAGCTGTTGCGCTCGAGCCTGAACAGCGAGAAGAAAAAGTGCTTCTCATACAGCCAGGTGAAGATATAGACGAAAGGAATGGCCACTGCGGCGAAGGTCGCCACGCGCGGGCGGCCATAAAGCCTGGAAACCGCCGGGTCGAAGAGCAGCTGGCCGGTCAGGTAATAAAGGATCCACGTCCAGATGCGGAACTGCGCGGGCACGGATAACGCCTGATGCGCCGGATAATAGAGCGCCAGCAGATCGTAAGCGAAAGAGAAAATCAGTAAGACGGCAATCACGCACGCCAGCACGCGCGTGCGCTGAGCCAGCCAGTCCACCAGCGTGTGGAAGGTGTAAATGATCACCAGCGAAAAGATAAACCATGGCTGGATCAGATACCCTTTCTGATAAGGCTCCCACAGGTAATAGAGGGAGAACCAGAAAATAAACAGGGTTAATATCCCGCGGATCTTTCTCATCTGCCATTCGGAGGTGGTGTCCTCAGAGCAGGAACCGGCGTCCATGTAGCCGTTGACCACAAAAAATAACGGTGTGGCGATGGTGGAGATAAAGGTCAGAAAGGCCAATACGGTGTCGTAGTTATAGTTGTAATCGTCGTAAGTGTTGTACACGGTGAAAAAGGTGACGGCGGTCAGGCAGCCGAGGGTTTTAATAATGTTGAGTCCCGTGGTGTTCATTGTTGGCTGCGTTGTCCTTCACGATGAAAACAGTTGTAAATCACAGGCAGAACCAGAAGTGTCAGCACTGTAGCGAATCCCAGCCCGAACATGATAACAACTGCCATGCTTTGGAAAAATACATCAAGTAACAACGGCGCCAGCCCCAGCACGGTGGTAAAGGCGGTCAGCAGAATAGGGCGCAGGCGCGAGGTGGCCGCGTAAACAATGGCTTCAGCCTGACTCTTCACTTTTTTCTGCTGATTGATCTCCTCGACCAGCACGATCCCATTGCGGATCAACATGCCGCTCAGACTGAGCAAACCAATCAGCGCCATAAATCCAAACGGAATGCCGGTCAGCAGGAAACCAAAGGTGACGCCGATCAGCGCCAGCGGAACCGTAAGCCAGATGGCGATGGCGTTTTTCAGCGAGCTGAACATCAGTACGGTAATGATAAACATCATCAGGAAGCCGATCGGCAGCGTGGTGAATAACCCCTGTTGCGCCTCGGCGGAGTTCTCCGCATCACCTCCCCACTCAATACTGTAGCCGTGCGGCAGTTTCAGGGCCTCGACGCTGGGTTTAATGCGCGCCAGCATGTCGCCGGAGGTTTCCCCGGTGGCCGCATCCGGGTCTGTCTGCACCGTCAGCATGCGCATACGGTCGCGACGCATGATCAGCGGATCTTCCCACTCCACGCGGAACTCACTCACCACATTGCTCAGCGGAATAAACTGCTGACGCGTCTGGCTCCACACCATGATATTGGCCATGTGATCCACATCCAGCCGTTCATCCGCTGGCGGGCGTAACACCACGGGCATCAGGGTGGAACCGTCGCGGTAAATCCCCGCCGTGCTGCCGCTGAAATTCAACTGCAACGCACTGTCGACTTCCGCTCTGTCAACGCCCAGCTCGCGGCCAAGGTATGGTGAGAACGTCGGGCGGACCATTTTGCTGCGATCCTGCCAGTCGTTACGCACGCCGTCGGCTGCGCCGTCATCCAGGATTATCTGATCCACCTGGCTGGCGATATTGCGCAAGGTGTCGGGATCTGAACCTTTGATCCGCACTTCTATCGCGCTGTCGCCGGAAGGGCCAAACATGATGCGTTTCAGGCGGGCATTCACTTCAGGGAAATTCTGGTGGATCTCCTGCTCGGTGCGCTGGACAAGCCCGGCGATTTTGCGCTGATCGTCCATCCGCACCATGATTTGCGCGTAATTAGAGTACTGGCGCTGGCCGTTGTAGGTCAGAATAAACCGCATTCCTCCCTGGCCGACGGTGGTCACGGTGTTTTCTACGCCTTCCTGCCCGTTGATATTTTTTTCGATCTCACCGGCAATTTTTGCGGTGTAGTTGATATCGGTGCCGTAAGGCAGCCAGAGGTCGACGAAGAAAATCGGCGTGTTCGAGGAAGGGAAAAAGTTCTGCCTGACAAAGCTAAAGCCCCAGACGGAAGCCACCAGCAGCGCCGCCAGCACCACCAGCGTCACGGTCTGGCGGATCAGCAAGGCATTGAGCAGGCGGCGGTAAACGCGAAATATCCAGCCGCCGTAAGGGTCTGCCTGTTCATCGGGTTTTTTCTGCACCACCGGCATATTGGCAAACGCCCATTTCACCAGCACCGGCGTGAGGGTCAGGGCGGTCACCCAGCTGAGCATCAGCGAAATGAGCAGCACCTGGAACAGCGATTTACAGTATTCGCCGGTGGAATCCTGCGAAAGCCCGATGGGCGCGAAGGCCAGAATGGCGATCACTGTCGCCCCGAGCAACGGCAGGGCGGAGCGCTTAATGATGTGTGAGATGGCGTTCAGCAGCGGATTGCCCTGCTGACGGGAAATCAGCACGCCTTCCACCACCACAATCGCATTATCCACCAGCATACTGAGGGCAATGATCAGCGCCCCGAGGGAAATACGCTGAAGTTCGATACCAAACAAATACATGATAAGTAAGGTGCCGAGCACATTGAGCGCCAGTGACACCGCAATAATTATCCCGCTGCGCAGCCCCATAAATATCAGCAGCGTACCGACCACAATCGCCAGCGCCATCAGGAAGTTAATGATAAATCCGTCAACGGATTTTTTGACTTCGGCAGCCTGATCGTAAAAGACTTTCAGCTGGATCCCGGCGGGTTTTTCCGCCTGCAAAGCCTTCATTTTGGCTTCGATGGCGTGACCGATGTTCATGACATTGACGCCAGGAATGTAAGAGACGCCGAGGGTCAGCGCGTTACGGCCATTAGCATGATAAATATTGCCCGGATGATCGCTGACCCCCTGAGAAATGACGGCGATGTCGCGCAGATAAATGCTGTGCGTCGACCCCGCCGGGCTGATGAGGACATTATTCAGCTCATCAATGTTTTGAAATCCGCCGGTGGGATGCAGGCGGATCGACTCACTGCCGACGGTCATACTGCCGGCATCCGACACCCTGTTCTGCTGGTTAAGCACGGTCGAAAGGCGTGCCAGCGTGACGCCGTACGCCGCCATTTTTGCGCGGGAAATCTCAATCGTGACCTGTTCAGGAAGGATGCCACCGATGGCGACCTTGCCGACGCCCGGCACCAGCACCAGTTCCCTGCGCAGCTGTTCGGCGTATTTGCGCAGCTCAGGATTGGTAAAACTGTCGCCGTAAATCGAGAAAAAATAGCCGTACACGTCGCCAAAATCATCATTCACAAAGGGCGCACTGACGCCCGGCGGAAATTGCAGCGTGGCGTCATTCACCCGGCGGCGCAGTTCATCCCAAATCTGCGGAAGTTCGGAGGAGTGATAGCGGGAGTCAATGTTGACGGTGATTTGCGATAAACCGACGGCGGAAATTGACGTGATGTTATCGACGTAAGGCAGGCGTTGCAAGGCGTTCTCCAGCGGCAAGGTCACTTCTTCTTCCACCTGCTGCGACGAGGCGCCGGGATACTGCACCGAGACGACGGCGGTTTTGATGGTAAACGCCGGATCTTCCAGCCGCCCGATGTTTAACAATGCCATCAACCCGCCCACGCCGAGCAGCAGGATCACCAGCCATACGCGCGTCGGGTTATTGATAAAGCTGTCGTTGATGCCCATCACAGACCCCGTTCCCGCGTCCAGATGCGTACCGGTTGCTGCGCGTGTAATTCACCCACGCCCGCGGCTACCACCCTGTCTCCTTTCTCAAGCCCGGCGGTGATTTCAATCCCCCGCGACGTCATCTCACCCACCGTCACCTTTCGGTCTTCGACGTGCAGTTTGTCGCCTTCTCCGGCAATCAGCCAGACGTGTGCCTGATTGCGCTGCTGGCTGTCCGGGTTAAAGACCGCCTCCACCGGAACAACCAGCGTGTTGTCAGGCGTTGCGGTGGCGAGGTTTGCCGGATTGACGGTCACCGTGCCGCTCAGCCCGGCCACCGCCGGGAAGTTTTCCGGGCGCGGCATGGTCAGCGTGACCTGCCACGTTAACGTGTTCGCCTCGCTGCTGGCGGTGTGTTCTTTATAACTGGCGGTGAAATCGCGGCCGGGAAGGGTGTTGATACGCACTAACGGGCGATACTGCGCGTTACGGATATCCAGACTGGTGAACAGGTTTTCCGGCACGCTGAAAATGACATCCAGCACATCGGCGCGGCTGAGCGTGGCGACCGGTTGCCCGGCGGCAATCACCTGATGATTACGCACGTTCAGCCGGGCGATAACGCCGCTGAACGGGGCGACCAGATTCAAATCATTCAGTTCTTCCTGCGCAATTTTCAACGCGGCGAGGGCAGAATCCCGGCTGGCTTTGTGAACTTCCAGTTCGGCCTGTGACACCACGTGCCGGCGGGCCAGCGTCTGGTAACGTTCGAACTGGCGCTGGGCCAGCGTGGACGCACTCCGGCGATCGTTCAGCCGCTGGCGGGCATCATTATTGGAGAGACGGGCGAGAATTTGCCCCTGTTTCACCGCCTGGCCTTCGCGTACGTCTAAGGCATCGAGCTGGCCGGGGCGTTTGAAGGCGATGTCGGTGTTATCACCGGCCAGGATCCGTGCCGGAAAGACCCGTGTACTGGCCAGACTTACGGCCTCTGCCGTTGCCACTTTGACCTGGCGCGGTAAGACCGGCGCATCCGGAGTTTTCTGATCGCAGGCGCTTATCAATAAAGCGATGACCAGCGTGAGAGAAAAACGAGTTTTCAAAATACTTCCCCTCATTGAACAACGCGCGAAATAATAAATACAAACAATATATGCAGGGATTTACATGTAATCTTACTGACTTATTTCATCATGTCTGCATTCCGTTATGACGGGTGTGAGCTGTTGTTTTTATTTGTTTATTCGTTTTTCCGGGCAGGTAATTAACACTATTTAACACGGTATATTATAGTTTATACAGCTTTACGTATCTTGCCAGAAACCTGCACGATAATTCGTTTGTTATTCTCTTATTCGTGAACCATTTCAGGGGTCAAAGGATTATGGATAATACAACGCCACAGGCTGCACAACCGTCGTCATCGGATAAACTTTGGTATCAGCTGAGCGTAGAAGAAAGCCTCGCTGGCCTGCAATCCGGGCTCTCAGGGCTGACTGCCGAGGAAGCACAAAATAAACTCAGGCAATATGGCCCGAATGTGTTGCCTCAAAAAGAAGGTAAGTCTTTATTTATAAAGTTTATCTCTCACTTCAAAGATATCCTTATTTATATATTACTGGCCGCCGCCGTGGTGACCGGGATCATGGGGCACTGGGTAGACACGCTGGTGATATTAGGCGTGGCAGTCATTAATGCCCTGATCGGTTTTATTCAGGAAAATAATGCTGAGAAATCATTGAAGAGCATTCAGAATATGCTTTCCAGTGAAGCGCTGGTATTACGCAGCGGACAACAAGTTACCGTGGGGACCGATGAAATTGTGCCGGGAGATATTGTTCTGCTGCGTCCCGGTGACAAAATCCCTGCCGATTTGCGCTTGATCGACGTCCATAACCTGCGTGTTGAAGAAGCCATTCTCACCGGTGAATCGACCGTTGTTTCGAAAAAAACCGATTCGCTGGAGGGGGAGAAATCCATCGGCGATCGCAAGAACCTCGCTTTCTCGGGCACCATGGTCAGCTCCGGTACCGCCAGCGGGGTGGTTTTTGCCACCGGCGGCCACACCGAACTCGGCCATATCAATGAGATGCTTTCCTCGATAGAAGACAACAAAACGCCGCTGCTGGTGCAGATCGACAAACTGGGGAAATCTATTTTCGTCATCATTTTGTTCATGATGGCGGCGTTACTGATTTTCGGTTATTTGCTGCGCGATATTCCGTTCGGTGAACTGCTGCTTTCTGTCATCAGCCTGGCGGTGGCCGCGGTGCCGGAAGGGTTACCGGCCATCATCTCGATCATTCTTTCTCTGGGTGTGCAGGCGATGGCGCGTTCCAAAGCCATCATCCGCAAACTGCCGACGGTGGAAACGCTGGGCGCGATGTCTGTGATTTGTTCAGATAAAACCGGCACGCTGACCATGAACGAGATGACCGTCAAAGCGGTGATTCTGGCGGACAACGTCTGGACGGTGGAAGGCAGCAGTTATGAACCGATGGGGAGTTTTACCCTTGCCGGGCAGGCGACTCCGCAGCCTGCGGACTCTTCGCCGCTGCTGACCCAGTTTCTGCGCACGGTGGATATGTGTAATGACAGCACGCTGTCGCAGGATGCGCAGGGGCACTGGAAAATTACCGGCGGCCCGACCGAAGGCGCGCTGAAAGTGCTGGCCGCCAAGGCGCATCTGCCGGAGGTGGCGCATCAGATCAGCAGTAAAATCCCGTTTGATTCACTCTATAAATACATGGCGATCGCCTGCGAGAGAAACGGCCAGTCACAAGTGATGCTGACCGGCGCGCCGGATGTGCTGCTCAAACTCTGCCAGTTCCAGCAAACACCGGAAGGCGCACAACCGCTGGATCGCGCTTACTGGGAATCGGCGATCACGCAATATGCCAGCGAAGGGCTGCGTATGGTGGCGGCGGCCTGGAAGCCGGTCGATCAACCGGTCACCGCGCTCGATCACCCGGAGCTGAATCAGGGCATGGTGCTGATCGGCATTGCGGGCATGATGGATCCGCCACGGCCTGAGGCGATTGTCGCGATTGCTGAATGTCAGCAGGCGGGGATCCGCGTCAAGATGATCACCGGTGATCATCAGGAAACCGCCATGGCTATCGGCAAAATGCTGGGGATTGGCAACAGCGGCAACTCCATTACCGGCTATGAGCTGGAGCATATGGATGACACGCAGCTCAGAACGGCCGCCGTGCAGTTTGATATCTTTGCGCGCACCAGCCCTGAACATAAACTCCGGCTGGTGAAAGCCTTGCAGGAAACCGGTGAAATCGTCGGGATGACCGGCGACGGCGTAAACGACGCCCCCGCGCTGAAGCAGGCTAACGTCGGTATTGCGATGGGGATAAAAGGGACGGAGGTCACCAAAGAATCTGCCGATATGATCCTGGTTGACGACAACTTTGCCACCATCGCCAACGCGGTCAGGGAAGGGCGTCGGGTTTACGACAACCTGAAGAAAACCATTCTGTTCATCATGCCGACCAACCTTGCGCAAGGGTTGCTGATCATCATCGCGATCCTGATGGGCAATCTTTTGCCGCTGACGCCGGTACAAATCCTGTGGATGAACATGGCGACGTCAGCCACGCTCTCCTTCGGGCTGGCGTTTGAGAAAGCGGAAAGCCGCGTTATGCGCCGCCCGCCGCGTAACGTCAGCGCGCATGTGATGGATAAATACGCCATCTGGCGCGTGGCCTTCGTCGGTTTACTGATTTCCATCAGCGCCTTTATCCTTGAGGCGTGGCTGCAACCCCGTGGCTATGAACCGGAATTCATCCGCACCGTGTTGTTGCAAACGCTGGTAACCGCGCAATGGGTTTACATGATCAACTGCCGCGATTCGGATAATTTCTCCCTCAGCCGTGGTTTGCTGCAAAACAAAGGGATCTGGATTGTCACTGTCGTGCTGTTTGCCCTGCAGGCGATCATCATCTACGTCCCGCTGATGAACACATTGTTCGGCACACGTCCGCTGCCGTTCATCTACTGGATCATCGGATTGCTGATTGGCGTCGCGCTGTTTGTGATTGTCGAGATAGAAAAGGTCCTGACACGGGGATGGCGGAAGGCGTGATTCAAAGTATGAGACGAATAATCGAACGGAGTTCGATGGAGAGTCCGTACCCCTAAAAGCAAAAAACCAGCCGTTAGGCTGGTTTCTTTAAATATGGTGCCCGGACTCGGAATCGAACCAAGGACACAGGGATTTTCAATCCCTTGCTCTACCGACTGAGCTATCCGGGCAACGCGGCGCATTAAACCGTATTGGGCATGTGTCGTCAACGGGTTTTTATGACAAACGGCGGGTTGGTCACCCGAGTGATGTTTTTTACAACGATTTGCCGCTTTTCCCTTCAACGTCTTCACTGAGCCACGAAAGCCTCTGCGGCGTGAGAAATTTCGCGCTGCGGCGGTGTCGCATTCTGTAAGAATTTGGCGCTATGTTCAGGGTTGAACAGGGGGTAAAAAGATGACATTATTGCGCCGATTTATTAAACAACTCCCGTTCCCGTTTTCACGCGACAGCTCAAGAGGGTTGCGGCATGGCTGGTTTATCACATCGCGCTTTATGTTTTTTCTCTCAGCGCAGAACACATCTGATGATGATCTCCGGGTGCTGTAAACACCACGATTTCAGTTTTCCTCCTTTTGCAGATCCTTTCATGCGGTAAGGCTACCGTTTGCCCGCTGTAGGCATTATTAAAAACAGAGAATTCACTTCCTGCTCTGATTTTACTGTTGTCTATCAGACGTGGCTGAGCCTGAAACGCCAACTGTCACCACCTTGCCGCACCGGCATCGTCCCGTCACACTCGACGTCTCACTCAGGCCAACGTCAATTGCCGGGCTGGACTCTGCGCATTGTTTTCTTATGACGGAAGTGCCAGCTCATTGCCGTGCCCTGTGGCACACCCTCTTACTTAACCGTTTGAGAGTCTGAATGAAACTTTTAAAACTTGCAGCAAGCACCTCCGTTTCCCCCTATCTCCAGACCGCGCGTCTGGTGGCTGACCTGCGTCGCGCTGATTTTGCCGACGTCGCCGCCATCATTATCTCCGTCGGGGATTTGAACCACGGCAGGCTGGCGGAAATTGAAAAGCTGGGGTTTGGTATTCCCGCGTTTGTCGCTGTGCAGGGAACCGAGCAGGTTTCGCCTGAGTTTTTACCGGCGCTGAAAGGGGTGATCACCTTATCGGACGCCAATCAGGCGTTTTATGGCGCGCAGATTGAATCCGCGGCGCAGGCCTATGAAGAAGCTTTGTTCCCGCCGTTTTTCGACACGCTGAAAAAATATGTCGAAATGGAGAACGCCACCTTCGCCTGCCCTGGGCATCAGGGCGGTGAGTTTTTCCGTCGCCATCCGGCAGGGCGTCAGTTTTATGATTTCTACGGCCCGAATATTTTCCGCTCTGATATGTGCAATGCTGACGTCAAGCTGGGCGATTTGCTGATCCACGAAGGCTCGGCGAAAGATGCGCAAAAGTATGCCGCCAAAGTCTTTAACGCGGATAAAACTTATTTCGTTCTAAACGGCACGTCGGCGGCGAATAAAGTGGTGACCAATGCACTGCTAACCCGTGGCGATCTGGTGCTGTTCGACCGTAACAACCACAAATCTAATCACCACGGCGCACTGCTCCAGGCGGGCGCGACGCCGGTGTATCTTGAGACGGCGCGTAACCCATTCGGCTTTATCGGCGGTATCGATGCTGCGTGTTTTGACGAAGATTATTTGCGCAATCAAATCAAACAGGTTGCGCCGGATCGCGCCGGTGAGAAACGTCCGTTCCGCCTGGCGATTATTCAGCTCGGCACCTACGATGGCACCGTTTACAACGCGCGTCAGGTGGTCGATAAAATCGGACACCTGTGCGATTACATCCTGTTTGACTCCGCGTGGGTCGGCTACGAGCAATTCATCCCGATGATGAAAGAGTGCTCGCCACTGTTGCTGGAGCTGAACGAGAACGATCCGGGCATCATTGTCACGCAGTCAGTGCACAAGCAGCAGGCTGGCTTCTCTCAGACGTCGCAAATACACAAAAAAGATAACCATATCAAAGGCCAGAAGCGCCATTGCAGCCATAAAAAGCTCAATAATGCTTTCATGATGCACGCCTCCACCAGCCCGTTTTATCCGCTGTTTGCCGCGCTGGATGTCAATGCGCGTATCCACGCGGGCGGCAGCGGTAAACATATGTGGATGGAATGCGTGAAGCTCGGTATCGAAACCCGCAAGATGCTGCTCGAACAGTGCTCGATGATTCTGCCGTTCGTGCCGCCGGTTGTTGACGGTATCGCCTGGCAGAACCATGAAACGGAGAAAATGGCCAACGACGTGCGCTTCTTCGATTTCGTGCCGGGTGAGCGCTGGCATGCCTTCTCCGGCTATGCCGAGAAGCAGTATTTTGTCGACCCGTGCAAACTGCTGCTGACCACGCCGGGCATTGATGCAACGACCGGTAAGTACACCGAATTCGGCATTCCGGCGACCATTCTGGCGAACTATCTGCGAGAAAACGGCATTGTGCCGGAGAAGTGCGATCTGAACTCGATCCTGTTCCTGCTGACGCCGGCAGAAACACCGGCCAAAATGCAGTTGCTGGTCGAAGAAATTGCGCGTTTTGAGCAATATATCGAAGAAGATGCGCCACTCAGCGAAGTGCTGCCGACGGTGTATCGTAAAAATGAAGATCGTTATCGAAATTACACCATCCGCCAGCTGTGCCAGGAGATGCATAACCTGTACGTCAGTTTTGACGTCAAGGAACTGCAAAAAGAGATGTTCCGCGAGAAGAGCTTCCCGCAGGTGGTGATGAACGCGCAGGATGCGCATAACGAGTTTATCCGCGACAACATTGAGCTGGTGCCGATTGGTGAAGCAGAAGGCCGTATCGCCGCAGAAGGCGCGCTGCCTTATCCTCCGGGCGTACTCTGCGTGGTGCCGGGCGAACTGTGGGGCGGCGCGGTGCAGCGTTACTTCATGGCGCTGGAAGAGGGCATCAATCTGCTGCCAGGCTTCTCCCCTGAGTTGCAGGGCGTTTATATCGAGAAGAAGCCGGTCGGCTGGAAACGCGTGATGGGGTACGTGATAGCGGTGTAATGTGTTAATTCCATTGTAAATAAAGGGCGAAAGCTCTTTATTTACTTGATTAATAAAGATGGCTTATTGCGAGGTAGTCGCAGGAAATATATATTAGCGTTTAAATTATTATTTATAATGCTTCGTTGATTGCCATATAAATAATATATTAAACATTCCTTATCAATTAGTTGACTTATTGTTTATTTTTGGTATTTTACACGCGGTCATTTAACTAACTCATTATTGTCGATATTTTTATTGATTGACTTTTTTATACTCAATTTATTTTAAATCTATTAATGAGCTTTCATATTCGTTTTTTGTTATCGCTATTTAATTCAAGGGAAAGAATGAATGGTAGTATGTAAAGGGCTGCCTTTAATTATTATGATAACACTCCCTCTATTAAGTGCATGCACGGTTGTTCCCGGGAGTCACTTGCCACTTTTAGGGAAAACGGTCAAACAATCAGAGAGTGCTACTGTTAATATTAATGACCTCGTCGATGTTTACCCGATCACTCCAGATCTCGTTGCGCATATGCAAAGTAAGCCTGTCATCGCACAAACGAATCCTGTATTAGAAAAAGAGTTAAAAGCCTACGAATACCATATTGGTATTGGTGACGTTATTATGGTTACCGTCTGGGATCACCCGGAGCTGACAACGCCAGCGGGGCAGTATCGCAGTGCCGGTGATACGGGAAACTGGGTGCATGCAGACGGTAGCATCTTTTATCCTTACATCGGAAAGGTTGACGTCGTGGGTAAAACGGTAACAGACGTTCGGGAAGATATTACTGAAAAACTTCGTAATTTTATCGAGTCACCTCAGGTC
The DNA here is from genome assembly GCF_003263515.1 of Rahnella inusitata. Lineage (GTDB taxonomy): Bacteria > Pseudomonadota > Gammaproteobacteria > Enterobacterales > Enterobacteriaceae > Rahnella > Rahnella inusitata. Next base: position 90,075 of record NZ_JYDE01000002.1, read on the forward strand.
GATGTGAGCATTGCGACTTTCCGGTCTCAGAAAACGTTTGTGTCAGGAGAAGTAGTCAAAAGCGGGCCACAGGCAATTACCAATATTCCGTTGACCGTCATTGAGGCAATCAATCAGGCGGGAGGTATTACGGAGTTTGCTGACTGGAATAACGTTACGCTGACAAAAAATGGAGAAGAAAAACATATATCATTATTAGCGCTTTTGCAAAATGGCGATTTGACTCAGAATTACCTCTTATATAATGGTGATATTCTTTATATACCGCGTAATGATGCGCTCAAAATTTTTGTTATGGGTGAAGTCAATAAACAAGCGACCTTAAGGATTGATCGAAATGGAATGTCGATCACCGAGGCTTTGGGTAATGCGGGGGGAATTGATCAACTGAGTAGTGATGCCAGTGGTGTTTTTGTTATTCGATCAAATAAGAATAAATCGCCAGCAAACAAAAAAATAGCCACGATTTATCAGTTGAATATCCAGGATGCATCATCACTCGTTCTCGGTACTGAGTTCTTACTTGAACCCTACGATATTGTCTATGTCACAACAGCTCCTGTTGTGCGTTGGAATCGCGTTGTGAGTCAGTTAGCGCCAACGATCACGGGTATAAACAGTGTAGTTGAAGCGGCGAGGTGGACACACAGTTGGGGAACATAATTTGTAAAAAAATTCTGGTTGTCTGTGTGGGCAATATTTGTCGCTCACCCGTCGGTGCGGAAATTTTGCGCAGACGGTTGCCCCGACAAAATATTTATTCAGCCGGACTTTGTGCGCTTGTCGGACATTCTGTTCATCCCTCCGCCTTACAGGTTGCGTCGCAATATGGAATAGTTATAGAACATCATTACGCACAACAGGTTACCCGGGCTTTATGCCATCAGGCTGATCTGATCCTTGTTATGGAGACATCGCACATTCCTTTGCTCGTCAATATCGCGATTGAGGCCAGAGGAAAGATAATGCTCTTCGGCGGCTGGCACAAAAATAAAAATATCCCCGACCCTATAGGTTATGATGAACCCATATTTAACACTATGTTTCATCATCTTCTTGAGGCCGCCGATGGATGGGTAAGATTTTTCGATAAATAAAGTTTTAGTTTTTATAAGGAAGTAATATGTCAAATAATATACATACCCTTACTCCCGAATCCAAACAAGAGGAAATAGATATCTCTCAAATCCTGGGTGTGTTAGTGGATGGTCGTTATTTTATAATCGTAATTATGCTGATCGCTATTGTTATTACAGTCGCCATTCCTCAATTATCTACACCAGTTTATCGAGCTGATGCATTAATTCAACTCGAGAAAGATAAGAATAGCAGTTTTTTCCCGGAATTAATGACGAATTTGCCGGGCGCAGCACCGGTATTATTATCTGAAAGCACACTGATTAAATCCCGATCCGTACTGTCGCAAACAGTCGATGAATTTGATCTGGATTTAGGAATTTCCGAAGAAAAAAAGAGTATCTGGAATAAATTCTCCTCCTTGTTTTCCAGGGGTAAGAAACCGACGCTTAAAATCCTGAAGTTTGATATTCCAGATTATCTGCAGGATAAACCGTTTGAGTTGACTATTCTTGCAGGAGAAAAATATGTCTTGCAGAGTGATAATTATCAGGCAACAGGGAGTATCGGAAAAATACTCAATGATAACGAACTGAATGTTTTTATTGAATACACGGATGCAGTGGCGGGCACGCATTTCACCATACATAAGATCGACCAGGTTGAAGCGGTGGAACAACTCCTGAAACGGCTTTCAGTAACGGATATCGGTACGAATAGCGGTATGCTGAAGCTCTCATTAACAGGAACAGATATAAAGCAGATTCCCGGTGTATTAGATTCTATTTGCAATAATTACATACGCCAAAACATAGCTAGAAACTCCGAGGTCGCCAGAAAAAGCCTAAATTTTTTACAAACGCAAATTCCCAAGATCAAAAAACAGCTGGAAGAATCTGAGACTGCACTCAACTCATACCGGGAGATGAATGATAGCGTAGATATCTCTATGGAGACGAAGGTACTGTTAGATAAAAGTATTGCTAACGCAACTCAGATTAATGAACTGGCGCTGGAAGAAGCCTCTGTCTCTGAGAAATACACGAAGGGACATCCCTTGTACAAAGCATTAAATGAAAAACAGATGATGCTAAATAAGAAGAAAAAAGAGATCGATTCAAAAATAAATGAGATGCCTAAAACTCAGCAAAACATTATGCGTCTTACTCGTGATGTGCAGACCGGAAATGAAATTTATATGCTCCTGCTGAGTAAACAGCAAGAATTGAATATTACTCAGGCAAGTGAGATTGGGAATGCGCGTATTATTGATGAGGCGGCAGTAAATTATCATCCCATGAAACCTGCCAAGTCTCTGTTATTGATCATTGGTGCTATGTTGGGTTTTATTATTTCTTCTGCAATTCTTCTTATTCGTTGTTTTCTTCAGCGCCTCGTGACGACGCCCGAACAACTGACACAGCTGGGGTTGACGGTATACAGCGAAGTACCTTATATCCGCAGGAATAAAGCAAATACATCAGGACTCATAGTCCTGAAAGATCCCTATCATTTAACGGTTGAGGCCATCCGAAGTCTGAGAACGAGCCTTTATTTTACGATGAAGTCCTCTAAAAATAAGATCATCATGATCTCAGGCCCTGACAGCGGTGTCGGGAAGAGTTTCATCAGTGGTAATCTTGCGGCAGTATTTTCTCAGTCAGGATTGCGTGTGTTATTGATTGATGCTGATATGCGGCTTGGGCATATGCATACACAACTGGAAGTTTCAGTGGGTTATGGCGTATCTGATATTTTATCGGGTAAAAAAAGCATTGAAGAGTGCATTGTTCATACAACGCTCGAGAAGCTGGATTTTATTTCCAGAGGATCCGTTCCGAACAATCCTTCCGAGTTATTGCTAGGTTCATCGCTCGCCAGTTTATTGAATTATGCAAATGATAATTATGATTTAGTGCTTGTAGACTCGCCCCCTCTTTTGCGGGTAGCCGATGCCATTATTATTGCAAAACTCACGGGGACAAATCTGATCATTTCCCGTTTCGAACTCACTAAGTTGCATGAGATCAGCGCGACTATTTCTCGTTTTGAGCAGGCAGGATGCCGTATCAATGGCGTGGTATTAAATGCGATTAAAAGACGCTCATCGCGATCCCTTAGGAGTAAGTATTACGGGTATTATGGTTATGGTGAAGAGAAACGTCAGCCTTAGATAAAAAACGGAGACCCTTTCGGATCTCCGCTTTCATTTCTCATGCCATAAACCTCAATCCACGCGGCGGTAGCTGCGCTGCGTGTTGTTCACTTTGTACAGATAACGACGTGATTCGGCTGAAGGGTGTTTTGTCGTCAGGGTGGCGTAGACGTCACCGGCAGACATGCTGTTGATGATACTAAACGCCTGTGTCTTATCACGGGAGAACACGCGTAACACGCTGCCTGCACCGCCGTTGTAAGCGGTGATCACCGCATAGCGACGCGCCGTTGGATCGTTAATATTCCCCAGATACGTTTTCTGCAAAATCGCCAGATACGCCGTACCTGTGTTGATATTATTTTGCGGATCAAACAGATAGCTGCGGCTAGGTTTGCCCCATTTCCCTTCGGATTTAAACACATCCACGCCTGCGGTGTGCTGCACGACCTGCATCAGCCCCAGCGCATCGGCGTTACTTACCGCATACGGGTTAAACGCGGATTCAGTCTGCATAATCGCCAGGATCAGTGACTGATCGACACCGTATTTGGCAGACGCTTCGCGGATCATCGGCAGATATTTGTGCGCACGCTGATTCAGGTGGTTTGGCACCATCTGGATAGTCACGGAATAGATGACGTGCAGACCGGACTGGCGGCGCATCAATTTGTTCTGAATCAGATAATCAGCAAAGCTCGCGGCGCGGCCTTCCCAGCGAATTGGCTTACCGGTGTTATCGAGCACCTGCCCGTACAGCATCGGTTCGCGGCTGATCTGAATATCATTGGCGTCGGAATACAGGTCGACGTTACCCGGGTCTTCACCCACCAGTAAGGTGCTGATGATAGCCTGACGCAGGCTGGCGGCCGGATCGGTGCCCGAAATGGTTTCGAGGGTGATGGTACCCGCATCAAAGTTGATGTGGCTGCGGGTGTAATATTGATCGCTGTATTTTACGTAGTCCTTAGGACCCGCAATCAGCACCTCATTCATCCCCCAGATGTTCTCGATATTGTGGGCAAATTGGCCCATCAGAATATCGAACCCATTGGTGTCTTTGACGTAAGCTTCGTTGAACTGGTCTTTCTTACTGCCGGAGCAGGAGATCAGCATCGGGGCGATAACCAGCAAAGCTAAAATTTTCTTCATCTTAAAACCATTTCTGGTGATAGAAGCAGACACCCGAAAGCGGCTGCTTTGTTGTTATTGATGATTATTTTTGAACGATCAGCTTGAAGGCGGGGTATAGCCTTCAATGTGCACATCCTGACCTTCGAACAGAAAATTCACCATTTCCTGTTCCAGCAGTTTGCGGTCTTCGGGGTTCATCATGCTGAGTTTCTTTTCGTTGATAAGCATCGTCTGCTTGCTCATCCAGCGCGACCAGGCTTCTTTCGAAATCTCGTTATAAATGCGTTTGCCAATCTCGCCAGGGTACAGCTGGAAATCTTGCCCTTCGGCATCCTGCTTCAGGAAAGTGCAAAAAATTGTTCTGCTCATACTGATTCCTTATCGATCGTTTTTGGGGACGGTTCTTTTGCCAGTTGCGTCAGTAAACGCTCCACCGGCGCGGCCAGCCCGACGAATTGTGGTTGCGCTAAGTTATACCAGAGACCCGCACCTTCATCCATGCAACCCGCAGATGTTCGCAGATTTAACCACATCGGGACGATATCCAGATGGAAATGGCTGAACGTGTGACGAAAAGCGGTCTGCTGTTGAAGCTGATTCGGCGTTGCGCCGTATTTATGCAACCCCTGCACCAGTTCCTCTTCGGTGGCATATTGCGGGAAGCAGAACAAGCCGCCCCACAGGCCGACCGGCGGACGCTGTTCCAGCCACACTTTGTCATCTTGCTGAATCATCAGCATAAATGCGGTGCGCTCTGGCAGGGTTTTCTTGGGTTTCTTGCCGGGGTATTTTGCCCAGCTGTTGTGCGCATAAGCTTCGCAGCCGGTTTTCACCGGGCAGAGTTCGCATTTCGGTTTGCTGCGCGTGCAGACTATCGCACCGAGATCCATCATCGCCTGATTAAACTGGGCGACGCCTTTTGCTGGCGTCACGTCTTCGCTTATCGCCCACAACCGGTTCTCCGTTTTCTTCTCGCCTGGCCACCCGTCCACGGCATAACACCGCGCCAGCACGCGCTTCACATTCCCGTCTAAAATGGGATAGTGCTGATTCAGCGCCAGCGAAAGGACTGCGCCCGCCGTCGAACGTCCAATACCGGGCAGGGCGAGGATTTCATCGAACGTCGTCGGGAATACGCCGCCGTGCTGGCTGGCGATAGTCTGCGCCGCTTTATGCAGATTGCGCGCACGGGCGTAATAGCCTAGGCCGGTCCACAGGTGCAGCACTTCGTCGAGCGGTGCGGCCGCGAGATCAGACACCGTCGGGAAACGTTGCATAAAGCGTTCAAAATAGGGGATCACCGTCGCAACCTGGGTTTGCTGCAACATCACTTCTGAAAGCCAGACTTTATAAGGTGTTTTTTCGAGTTGCCAGGGCAGCGTTTTGCGGCCATAACGCTGATACCAGTCGAGCACCAGCATTGAAAAATTTTTTGCTTCCATGAAACCAGGGGCTTCCATCATGGGTGAATTACAGTCCGGCAGGGTTAAAAGACGGGGGTGATCACATCACAGTTGTTATCGGGCTGTAAACCGGAACTTTCCGGACTGTATTGACGGATTTCGTGCCCGCAATCCTTGCTTATCGGGAGTAAGTTTGGATAATGCGCCATTCTTCATAGTTAATGACCAAAACACCGCAGTGACCGAATACCGCGTCTTGCCAAACGGAGTGGAAACACCATGAAAAACGACGTCATTTCACCGGAGTTCGACGAGAACGGTCGCGCTATGCGCCGTATCCGTAGTTTTGTCCGCCGTCAGGGCCGTCTGACTAAAGGTCAGCAACACGCGCTGGACAACTTCTGGCCGGTGATGGGCGTGGAATATCAGGCAGAACCGCTGGCAATCGACGCACTGTTTGGTCGCGAAGCGCCGGTCGTGCTGGAAATTGGTTTTGGCATGGGCACCTCGCTGGTGACCATGGCGCAGAACAATCCGCAGCAAAACTTTATCGGTATTGAAGTGCATTCGCCGGGTGTCGGTGCGTGTCTTGCGACCGCCCACGAAGAGGGGGTCAGCAACCTGCGCGTGATGTGTCACGATGCGGTAGAAGTGCTGGAAAAAATGATCCCCGATGGCTCACTCGACATGGTGCAGCTATTCTTTCCTGACCCGTGGCACAAAGCACGTCATAATAAGCGCCGGATTGTTCAGCCAGCTTTCGTGGAACTGCTGCGCAGTAAACTAAAAGTGGGCGGCGTATTCCATATGGCAACCGACTGGGAGCCGTATGCCGAACACATGCTTGAGGTGATGACCAGCTTAGAAAACTGGAAAAACCTCTCGCAGGAAAACAACTATGTACCGCGCCCGGAATCGCGCCCGGTGACCAAGTTCGAAATGCGTGGCCAGCGTTTAGGCCACGGCGTATGGGATCTGATGTTTGAGAGGAAGCAATAATGGCTAAGAATCGCAGTCGTCGTTTACGTAAGAAGTTACACATTGCCGAGTTCCAGGAACTGGGCTTCTCTGTAAAATGGCGTTTCCCGGAAGGTACTCCGGTTGAAACCATCGACGAATCACTGGATCTGTTTATTGAAGGTGTGATCGAGCCAAACAAACTGGCCTTTGATGGCAGTGGCTATCTGCAGTGGGAAGGCCTGGTTTGCCGTCAGGAAATCGGTCATTGCACCGATGAGCACCGTGAGCAAATCAAAAAATGGTTGGAAGACCATAAAATGGAAGCGGTTGAAGTATCAGAACTCTTCGATATCTGGTGGGATTGATCTCCGCAGATTGACTAAGAACGCTGAAATTAAAGGTGCCTTTCCGGCACCTTTGTTACATCTGGAGGCAGGACGTTGGGTACCGAACTTGATAACAGTTTGCTGGAAGACATTCTACAGCAGGTCAGGCCGCTGATTGGCCGTGGCAAAGTCGCCGACTATATCCCTGCGCTGGCTGAAGTCAGCCCCGATCATTTAGGGATCGCCGTGTGTACCACGAAAGGCGAAATCTTTCGTGCCGGTGATGCCGATACCCGGTTCTCTATCCAGTCCATCTCCAAAGTGCTTAGCCTGACGCTGGCGCTGACCCGTTATCAGGAAAGTGAAATCTGGCAGCGCGTCGGCAAAGAACCCTCCGGCCAGCCATTTAATTCGCTGGTACAGCTGGAGCTGGAACAGGGGAAACCGCGTAATCCCTTTATCAATCCTGGCGCGCTGGTGGTGTGCGATATGCTGCAAACCCGCCTGACTGCGCCGAAGCAAAGAATGCTGGAAGTGGTACGTCAGCTGGCTGGATCGCCAGATCTCAACTACGATCGGCACGTTGCGCGTTCAGAGTTCGATCACTCCGATCGCAACGCGGCCATTGCGTACCTGATGAAGTCTTTCGGGAATTTCGAGAATGACGTCATCACCGTTTTGCACACCTATTTCCACTACTGCGCACTGCGCATGAGCTGCGAAGAACTGGCGCGAACCTTTGTTTATCTGGCCAATAAAGGCCATCCTTTAGGCAGCGAACAGCCGCTGATTGATGCCCGTCAGGCGCGGCAGATTAACGCCATGATGGTGACCAGCGGCATGTACGACGGTGCAGGTGAATTCGCCTACCGCGTAGGGATGCCGGGTAAATCGGGCGTCGGCGGTGGCATTCTGGCCGTGGTGCCGGGGGAGATGTGCATTGCGGTGTGGTCACCCGAACTTGATGCGGCAGGGAACTCTTTGGCCGGTATTGCTGCCTTAGAACTGCTGGCTCAGCGTATTGGCCGTTCAATTTTTTAAGTTTGCAGTCTTAGGGAGAGTACATGTTAGTGAAAACCGGTGTTGTGAAAAGTAGGGTTTTAAAGACATCAGTGGCCGCGATGCTGGCGCTGACGGCATGGAGTGCGCAGGCCGATTACCAGTGCGCCGTGCAGCCAAAAGAAGATGTCGTCATTAAGCCGCAAACCGTACAGGTTGTGGGCACCAGCAGCGACTTGCTGATCACGCCAAACGGCAACGTGACCCTCAACGGTAAAGAAATCACCCTGAGCGCGAAACAGCGTCAGGAAGCCATCGACTATCAGGCGTCCCTGCGCCGTGATTTGCCGTGGATAGATCAGGGTGCCACTGCGCATCTGGAAAAAGGCCGTGTGGCCGTTGACCGCGTGATCGTCGAAAAACTGGGCAGCGACAGCAATGTGCGCAACCGTCTGGTTACGCTCGACAAGCAGTTGAAGCAGCAGATGAATCTGATTATCGAGCATCGTACCGATGGTCTGACGTTCCACCATAAAGCGGTCGATCAGGTTAAACAGAATGGTCAGAAGCTGATGGAACAAACCATGGGCGGCGTGATGCAGGACAGCATCAATGAAATGGGCCTGAAACAGGCGGCCAGCGGCGGTAATCCGCTACAGGCGATGATGGGCAATCTGGGCGGTCTGCAACAGGCGGTTCAGGATGAGTGGAGCAAGCAGGAAAAAGAGTTCAAAGCCTTTGGTGATGACGTGTGTAAGCGCGTGACCGCACTTGATACGCAGCGTAAAACCCTGCTGGCTGATTTGAAACAGTAATCCCTCAGCCCAAAATGCAGTGACAAAAAAACCGCGATTAAGCGGTTTTTTTGTTGGTTCAGCATTCAACGCTCAGGGAGGATTTGAAATCCCTGAACCCGGCATCATTCCGCTAAAAACAACTCCAGCAACGAGTTCAGGAACAACTTCCCTTTGCGGGTGATCTGCCAGTGCGTCTGCGTTTCAACCAGATATTCTTTTCCAATAGCCTCGTCCAGCTGCGCGCGGATCACGGATTCTTCCTGTCCGGTATACAGGCTAAATTCTTCGCGCGGCGCCGCTTCCAGCAGGCGAAAACGGTTCATAAAGAACTCGAACGCTAGATCTTCGGTTTCGACCGCATGCTGTTTGTCCATGTAACGCCCCTGCATGTAGCCGCGCGGGTGTTTAGTCTTCACGGTACGCAGGATTTGCCCGTCAGGCTGCGTCAGCTTGCCGTGCGCGCCACAGCCGATGCCGAGATAATCGCCGAATCGCCAGTAGTTGAGGTTGTGCTGGCACTGATACCCTGGCCTGGCGTAGGCGGAGGTTTCATATTGCTGATAACCGGCAGCGGTCAGGAGCTGATCGCCTTTCTCGAAAATATCCCAAAGCGCATCGTCATCCGGCAGGGTTGGCGGACGCGAGGCGTACATCGTATTGGGCTCGATGGTCAGCTGATACCACGACAGGTGCGGCGGATTCAGAGCAATGGCCTGACGTAAATCGTCCAGCGCCTCTTCGAGCGTCTGATCCGGCAAGCCATGCATCAGATCCAAATTGAAGCTGCGCAGGTTAAGGCCGGTGGCCAGATGCGCGGCGCGTTTAGCTTCTTCAGGGCCGTGAATGCGCCCCAGACGCTCCAGTTTCTGCGCATCGAAACTTTGTACACCAATCGAAATACGGTTAACACCGGCGCGCTGGTAAGCGCTGAAGCGGTCAGCTTCGACGGTACCGGGGTTGGCTTCCATCGTGATTTCAGCCCCGGCCTCAAGCGGCAAACGTGCCCGCACGCCGTCGAGCAGGTCTTGCATCGCTTTGCTGCTCAGCAGGCTTGGCGTTCCGCCGCCGATGAAAATCGTCCCTACGCTGCGATCGCCCACCAGATGCAGATCCGCATCCAGATCAGCCAGCAGATGTGCGACATAATCGTCATGCGGTACTTCGCCCTTTAACGCGTGCGAGTTGAAATCGCAGTAGGGGCACTTTTGCACGCACCATGGAATATGGATGTAGAGACTCAGCGGCGGCAACTTACGCATTCTTTTGTACTGCCTCTTTCATCGCGGCCAGTAACAGTTTCAGCGCATGACCACGGTGGGATACCGCGCTCTTTTCTTCGCGCGTCAGTTCCGCTGCGGTTTTACCCAGCTCAGGAACGTAGAAAATCGGATCATAACCAAAACCGCCTGCCCCGGCTTCGGCGAAAGCAATCTCACCCGGCCAGCTGCCGTGGCAAACCAGCGGCGTCGGATCTTCCGCATGGCGCATATACACCAGCACGCAATGGAACTGCGCAGCGCGCTGCCCCTGCGGAACGTCTTTCAGCGCGACCAGCAGCTTGTCGAGATTTTGCTGATCACTGGCATCAACACCTGCGTAACGTGCGGAGTAAATGCCCGGTGCGCCGCCGAGAAAATCGACCGCCAGACCGGAGTCATCGGCAATCGCAGGCAAACCGGTTTCTGCCGCCGCGTGGCGGGCTTTCAGGATGGCGTTCTCGATGAACGTCAGACCGGTTTCTTCGGCAGACTCAACGCCGAGTTCGGTCTGTGCGACCACGTCCAGCCCGAAATCTGCCAGCAGATGTGCGAGTTCACGGACTTTACCGGCGTTGCCGGTAGCTAATACGACTTTCTGCATGGGAAGGTCCTGATTTAACGAATTATTCAGCGAGCAGTACCGCGACCTCGGCCGGGATATTTTGCGGATGGGTAATGCGGACTTGTTTATGGCGGCCCAGCTCGCCCTTTTCAATGCTGACCTGACTTTTGGCGACTTTAAACTGTTTGGCGAGAAATTTCACCAGATGCGTGTTCGCCTGACCGTCAACCGGCGGGGCGGTAATGGCGACTTTCAGTTCGTCGCCATGCAAACCGACCAGGCTGTCGCGGCTGGCTTTGGGCTGGATAACCAGCCGCAAAACCAGTTCGTCGGACTGCCAGAAAACCGGACTTAGAGCTGGAACCACAGGGCACCCAGCAGATCCATACCGAGATAATTCAGCATGTAGAGGATCAAAATCACCACCATTGCCGAGAAATCAATGCCGCCCATCGCCGGAAGAATACGGCGGATTGGCGACATCAGTGGCTCGGTTAACTGCAACAGCAGGAAATCCATCGGGCCGCGACCCTGACTTACCCAGCTCATCAGAGAGCGGATAATCACCAGCCAGAACACCAGATAACCGGCGGCTTTCACCAGGCCTATCAGGCCAATCAACAAATTGCTCAGCCCGATATAAATGCCACCGCTTTGAATCAGCAACAGCAGCGGGAATTTCAGCGTGCAGAGCAGGAAAGCCAGCAGCAGGCTCGCGCTGTCGATTGGGCCCAGCGGCGGAATGATACGACGCAGCGGTCCGATAACAGGCTGTGTAATCTTCACCACAAACTGTGAGAACGGGTTGTAAAAATCAGTGCGAGCCCACTGCATCCAGATGCGCAGCAGTAAAACCATGACATAGAGGTCGATAAGAGTCTTGACCAGAAAAGTCAGCGTAAGCATAAATCCCCTTTGCCCTTCATCCTTCGAGCCGCTCCTGCGCTGGCTGCCTTCGTGAATCCTGGTCACATACTGATGTAGGCTTCCAGGACTTCGACTCAGTTGCCGCTTTGATGCGACTCAAATGATTTTGAGCATAAATTATAATTAAAACAGTTTTTCCATTTCCTGCGCGCGGGTAATGGCGGCCTGCATGGCCTCGGAAACGATCTCCGGTAATTTGCGATCGGTGAAGACTTTCAGAGCTTCAAAAGTGGTTCCGCCTTTGGACGTCACATTCTCACGAAGTTGTGACAATGGCGTGTCCGGACTGGCGGCCACTAACGCGGTGGCACCGCTGGCGGCTTGTTCAACCAGCATCCTCGCGGCATCTGCGCTGAAACCGAGACGCTGCGCTTCGGCCTGCATCGCTTCCATAAACAGGAAGAAATACGCCGGTGCGCTGCCTGCGGCGGCAATAATGTGGTTGATACCTTCTTCGGTATCGACCCAGCAAATTTTGCCGACCGCCGTCATCAGTTCGCCGCTGTAATCGCGATCCGCCTGCGACACCTGTTTCGGCGCATACAGTCCGCTCATGCCTTTTCCCACAAGGGATGGCGTGTTCGGCATAATGCGCACAATGTTCAGGTTATCACCGAGCAATTCGCAGAAACGCGCGACGCTGACGCCTGCGGCAATCGACAGTACCAGTTTGCCGCTAAAATCCACGTCTTTTTGCAGTGCTTTACACACATCTGCCATCATTTGCGGTTTAACGGAGAGCACTACGACGTCCGCTTCATTGGCGCAGCCGTTGTTATCGCTGCTGCTTTTTACACCGTATTTCTCAGCCAGCACGTCACGGTGCGTGGCAGAAGGGGCACAAACGCTAATAAGCGCCGCCGGATAGCCGCTTTCGACCAGACCAGAAATGATCGCGCCTGCCATGTTACCTGCGCCGATAAAACATAATTTGCGATGTTGCATTCATGCTCCTTGTTTTTAATGGGGGCTGAATTGAGCCGATCAATAGTAAAACAGTAAAACCGCCAACGCTGTTTACTGTTTTGCGCTGTAATCACGGGCACCGAAAATGGCGGTGCCGATACGTACCATGGTGCTGCCTGCAGCAATCGCCGCGGGCATATCGTCAGTCATGCCCATCGACAGCGTATCTGCCTGCGGGCAAATCGTCTGTAACGTTTGCAGCGCCTCGCGCATCTGCCCGAAAACTTCCAGCTGACGTGTGTAATCGCTTTCTGCCGCCGGGATCGCCATCAGGCCGCGCAGTTGCAGATTCGGCATCGCCATAATCTGCGTAGCCAGCGCTGCGACGTCACCGACGGTAATACCGGATTTACTGGCTTCATCGCTGATATTCACCTGAATCAACACTTGTAACGGCGGCAAGCCAGCCGGGCGCTGTTCGTTCAGGCGCTGCGCGATTTTCAGCCGGTCGATGGTGTGGCACCAGTCAAAATTCTCCGCCACTAAACGGCTTTTGTTCGACTGTAACGGTCCGATGAAGTGCCAGGTGAGCGCGGGCTGATGCCCGGCAAAGTGGGCTATCTTATCCACCCCTTCCTGCACGTAGTTTTCACCGAACGCCAGCTGACCGGCGGCAATCGCTTCTTCGACAGCGCTCGCAGGTTTTGTTTTGCTGACTGCAAGCAAGGTAATTTCTTCTGAAGACCTGCCGCAAAGCTGTGCAGCGGCTGCGATTTTCTCGCGGACATTCTGTAAGTTCTGCTCAATAGCGTTTTGCTGACTAAGGCTCATAGGGACTCAGGAGGATTTCAACATGGATATTGATGGATTAGTGGTGCGTAGTGTAAAGCAAAATGCCTCCGATCTGCACCTTTGTACCGGCTATCCGCCGATGTTGCGTATTGATGGCGAATTATGCCGCTGCGAGGATCTGCCGGTGATCGACGCGCCCCTGATGCAGGCGCTCTGCGGCCAGTGGCTGGATGACGCGCAACAGGCGGTCTTGCAGCAGGCCGGACAGGTGGATAAAGCCCTGACGCTCGGCGAAGGCGTGCGGATGCGCCTCAATGTCTTCCGGCAATGGCACGGACTGTCTGCGGCGCTGCGACCGATCCCCGCCCGCTGCCCCGAATTGGCAAGTTTGCTGGCACCGGATATTTTGCAGCACATCATCATGCAGGAGGATGGATTGATTCTGGTCACCGGAGCAACCGGCAGCGGGAAATCTACCACGCTGGCTGCGCTGATTGACCACCTCAACCGCCATTCTGCGCGGCATATTATTACGCTGGAGGATCCGATAGAGCTGATTCACGTCAGCGAGCGATGTCTTATCCAGCAACGCGAACTGGGTTTGCATACGCGATCGTTTGGTGAAGCGGTACGCGGCGCACTGCGCGAAGACCCGGATGTGTTGCTGCTCGGCGAGCTGCGCGATACTGAAAGTATCCGGCTGGCGCTGACGGCGGCGGAAACCGGGCATCTGGTGCTTGCGACGCTGCATACGCGCAATGCGACGCAGGCCATCGACCGGCTGGTCGACGTCTTCCCGGCAGAAGAAAAGGCTTTCGTACGGGCACAGCTGGCGGGGAGTTTACGCGCAGTGGTGGCGCAAAAGCTGGCGGTGACGGAAGCGGGAGAAGGCAAAAAGGCGGGCAGGGTGGCGCTGTTCGAAGTACTGACATCGACGCCAGCGGTGTGCAATCTCATTCGCGAAGGCAAAACACATCAGCTGACGGACATTCTGCAAACCGGCGCGCAGGCCGGAATGCAGACGTTTGCCCAAAGCCGGCAGCAGCGGCAAAGCGCCGGATTACGGGTCAGGGAGCTGGCTGACTCCACTGTTTCTCGAACCAGCTTTCCAGAATGATTACCGCAGAGGCGGCATCGACACTGCCTTTATCGAGCGCGCGGAAACCGCCACGGTCGAACAAGTCGGCGCGGGCTTCGACAGTACTCAGACGTTCATCGTGCAGCTCCACCTGAACGCCAAAACGGCCATGCAGACGATTAGCGAATTTGCGGGCGCGGGCAGTCAGCGGCTGTTCGGTGCCGTCCATGTTCAGCGGCAGACCCACCACCACGACGTCCGGCAGCCACTCTTTGAGCAGCTTCTCGATCTTCTGCCAGTCCGGCGTGCCGTCCTGCGCTTTAAACGAAGTCAGCGGGCGTGCTGTACCGGTGACTTCCTGACCGATGGCCAGACCGATGCTTTTGGTGCCGAAGTCGAAGGCAAACACCGTGCGGTTCGCCATTATGCGTGCCCCGCGTGGGTGGCGAGCTGGCTAACATCAATGCCGATCATTTTCGCGGCTTCGCGCCAGCGGTCAGCAATCGGTGTGCGAAAGAGAATGTCGCTGCTGGCCTCAATCGTCAGCCACGCGTTATCCAGCAATTCTTTTTCCAGCTGACCCTGTTCCCAGGCGGCGTAACCGAGGGCCACCAGCACATCTTTCGGCTGGTCGGGCGTCCCAAGAGTTTCCAGCACGTCTTTAGAGGTGGTGATCATGGTGCTGTCAGAAATAAGAATGCTGGAGCCAAAACCTTCGCGCGGGGTATGCAGGATAAAACCGCGGTCGTCGGCCAGCGGACCGCCGGAGAAAACAGGGCGATCGAGTCGGATATTCGGGTCGCGCGGCTCAGGGCTGATATCCAGCTTATCGAGGACATTTTCAATGGTGAAATCGTCGACCAGCTTATTAATTACCAGACCCATTGCGCCATCTTCATTATGTTCGCAGATATAGACAACAGAACGTTTGAACTGGGGTTCATCCAGCCCGGGCATCGCAATGAGAAAGTGATGTTGTAGATTCATGGTATGCAGGATGTTTAACCTCAGAAAGTAATGATGGCGCAGTCAACTGCGCCATTGTGCAGCGGTTTTGTTTAGCGCGCGGCGAGGCGCTTTTCGATAGCGTCCATCAGCATGCCGGTGACGGAAATCGGGAAGGCCGCTTCGATTTCACGTGCACAGGTCGGGCTGGTGACGTTAATTTCGGTCAGGCGGTCACCGATGATATCCAGACCGACAAAGATCAGGCCTTTCTGCTTGAGAATTGGCGCGACGGTGCGCGCGATCTGCCAGTCACTTTCGCTTAACGGACGCGCTTCGCCACGGCCACCGGCGGCCAGATTACCGCGGGTTTCGCCCTGTGCAGGGATGCGAGCCAGACAGTAAGGCACCGGTTCACCATCGACGACTAAGACGCGTTTGTCACCGTCTTTGATAGCAGGCAGATAGTTTTGCGCCATGCAGAAACGCGTGCCGTGCTCGGTCAGGGTTTCGATAACCACCGAGACGTTAGCGTCTTCCGGTTTCAGACGGAAGATCGACGCGCCACCCATGCCGTCCAGCGGCTTGAGGATCACATCGGTGTGCTCTTTATGGAAGGCTTTCAGCTGCTCGGAATTGCGAGTCACCAGCGTATCCGGCGTCAGTTCCGGGAACCATGCGGTGAACAGCTTTTCGTTACAGTCGCGCAGGCTCTGCGGTTTGTTCACGATAAGCGTGCCGTTTTCTTCGGCACGTTCGAGAATATAGGTGGCATAAATGAATTCGGTATCGAACGGCGGATCTTTACGCATCAGGATCACGTCGAGATCCTGCAGGGCGATATCCTGCTCGGTGCCGAATTCATACCAGCCGTCGTAATCTTGTTTTACGCTGAGTTTTTTGGTCGTCGCACGGCCTACTCCGCCGCGCAGATACAGGGAATTCATTTCCATGTAGTGCAGTTCGTAACCACGACTCTGCGCTTCCAGCAACATAGCGAAACTGGTGTCTTTTTTGATGTTGATGGATGAAATCGGGTCCATCACGATGCCAAGCTTGATCATGTCGTTTCCTCTTATCCCAGATCGCCGAAACGGACCTGTAAGGCCGTTATCGCGGTGAGTGCTGTGGTTTCTGTACGCAGAACACGGGGTCCCAGCAGGATATCAGTAAATCCGTAACCGGAAGTCATTGCAATTTCATCGGCGGACAAACCGCCTTCCGGGCCGATCAGCAGACGGACATGCTTCACCGGCAGCGGCAGGGTATTGATGCTGTGGCTGGCACGCGGATGCAGGTTCAGCTTCAGGCTGTCATCCTGCTCGGCACACCAGGCTTCCAGCTGCATCGCCGGACGAATTTCCGGAATACGGTTGCGGCCACACTGTTCGCAGGCGGCAATGGCGATTTTCTGCCACTGCTGCAATTTTTTCTCCAGACGCTCGCCGTCCAGTTTGACGCCGCAGCGCTCGGAGAACAGCGGAGTAATGGTGTTTGCACCCAGCTCGATGGATTTCTGAATGGTGAATTCCATCTTGTCGCCGCGAGAAATCACCTGGCCGAGATGCAGATTTAGCGGAGACTCGTTGTCAGACAACACGCCTTCGCCGAGGCTGACGCGCACACTTTTCTTATCCACCTGCGTAATGCTGGCCTCGAAGACCTGATTGCTGCCATCAAATAGCTGGACAGCCTGACCGGGCTGCATACGCAGAACGCGTCCGACGTGGTTAGCGGCATCTTCGCACAGTGCAATTTCGCTGTGGGCGATCAGTGTTTCGGGATGATAAATGCGGGGTATGCGCATGTGTGGCTGCTGTCCTTAAAATGTTTAAGCGGGTTATTTTGGCGTGATTAGCCCGCATTGTCGCGAGCTAATGTGCTCTGATGGCGTGTTTAATACTAAGTTAGCTTTTTCTCTGAGCGCAAGCCTGCTGAACGTAAGGATTATGATTCCCCTGCACGTTAGCGATGCGGTTATCGCGTTCGCATTCCCACGCGGTGACCGGATACTGACGATCCCAGGCGGTAAACAGCTGTGTTTGCTGGCGGGAAAGATTCAGTTTGTACTGGTCACGCATGTAGAAATAGGTGCGGGCGATAGCGCCGCGTGCGCGGACTGGCGGCTCGGCGGATTTGGCTTTAAAGTCGACTTTCATCTCGCAGCGTCCATACTGGCCTTCACCGCCGTTCCACTGGCTGTACATGAAGTTGTTGCGGTCACCGTTCACTTCACCAATTGCCGGCTGAAGATTATGCAGATCGGTTTCTACCTGACGGTAATCGGCATTTTTCGCACAGTTTTTGCGCCCGCCGTCCTGCCAGCACTGCATCTGGTGGCCGAACTGCCACGCAGGCACCACGTGTTCCCATTCAATCCGGCTGGCGCGCTGTTCGCTTTTACGTACCGCGTAACCGCAGGATTTCAGATCCGGCGTCCCTTTTTTGCCCTGCCAGCTGATGTCACATCCGCAATAGAAAGAGGGCGCGCCCTGATTGATTTTGACGGCCGCGGCTTTGGCCTGGCTGAAATTGTTGATGCTCTTGCCGGACTGGCTGAATGCGCTGAGCGGTGCCAGTGCCAGGATAAACAGAAAGGCTGAAAGCGTTTTACGAAACATGTTTCTAAATGACCTGATGTGAAAAGGTCGGAAGGGTAACGGATGCGGTGCGGTGTGACAATGGGACATTGCTGCTATTTAGTGATTGAAAAATCAGCAGTTAGTCGTGCCTTTAGCATTAAACCGTAACAATTCGCCGCAATGACGACAGCGGTATTCCGACTCTTTACGCATCACTTTATTGTGACGACGTACGGTCAGCTGGTGGTCGCGACAGGCGCACAGATACGGATACGTTTTACTCTGCACCGAGGCGACTTCGAACTTATGAGTACGGCTGGCAGAAACGCCGAGGACGTGCTCCATCATCCAGCGCCACTCTTTACCGTGCGGCGCAGGTGCGCGGCCAAAACGGCGGAATACCAGCAAATGCGCCAGTTCGTGCGGGACCACTTCATCAATAAACGGTTGCTGATTTTCCTGTAAGAGCACCTGATTCAGCCGGATTTGCCAGTGTTGCAAATACGCACTGCCCGCGCTGGTGCCGCGTTGCTGATAGGTGATTTCAGGCTCCGGATAGTCGGTGCCAAAAAACTGATTTGCCATCTGAAGTTTTTCCCGCAGGCAGCGCATAACGGCTTGTTGCAGGGCGATGGGGAGTCGTGAGGTTTTCATCAGGCGAAGGATAAATGCGGTGGAGGGGAGATGCAATATGGAATTCCTCCCCTTTGCAGGGGAGGACAGTGACGCTTACTTACCGATGTCGCGCAGTGCTTCGCCTTTCATCAGATTGCGTTCAATGTGTTCAAGAGAGACGTTTTTGGTCTCAGGGATCAGCGCAATGGTGATGAAGATGAAGACCACGTTCAGCGCGGCGTACACCCAGAAGGTGTTGGCGTTACCGAGAGTTTCCAGCATGGTCAGGAAGGTGGCACCGACAATCATGTTAGCAATCCAGTTGGTCGCCGTGGAAACGGTGATACCAAAATCGCGGCCTTTCAGCGGCTGAATTTCGGAACACAGTACCCAGATCAGCGGACCGGCACTCATCGCAAAACCTACGATGAACATCAGCAACATGGCGATAGAGAAGTATTTAGCAAAGTCAGATTCCACTCCGATGTGCAGCATCGTACCGAGAATACCCATGCCGACCGCCATCACCAGGAAGCCCAGTTTGAGCGTTGGCTTACGGCCCCAGCGGTCAACCAGACCGATAGCAATGAATGTCGCCAGCACGTTGACCAGACCCACAATCACCGTACCCCACATTTGCTGAGAAGTACTGGCGAAACCGGCGATACCGAAAATTTTAGGTGCGTAATACATGATGACGTTCATACCGGTGAACTGCTGCATCACCTGCAACAAAATTCCGAGGTAAACCGCACGACGGAAGTTTTTGTTGTTGATGAACAAACCCCAGCCGCTCTGTTTCACTTTCAGGCTTTCACGGATTTCATCCAGTTCGCTTTTCGCCTGCGCGGTGGAATCGCGCAGTTTTTCCAGCACGCGGCGGGCTTTGTCGTCATTACCCCGAGCGGCGAGCCAGCGCGGGCTGTCCGGCAGGAAGAAAACGCCGATCAACAGCAGCAGGGCAGGGATGGTGATAACACCCAGCATCCAGCGCCATGCGCCACTGTAGCTGAACGCGGTATCTGACAGATACGCCGCCAGAATACCGATGGTGATCATCAGCTGGTACATGGAAATCATGCTGCCACGGATTTTCTCCGGTGCGATTTCAGACAGATAAATCGGCGCAGTGTAAGAAGCCACACCCACCGCCAGACCCAGCAGAACGCGGGCGACGATCAACACTTCGGTGTTTGGCGCGAAGGCAGAACACAGCGAACCGACCACGAACAGAACCGCACCGATCATCAGGCTGTATTTACGGCCAAGACGGAAGTTCAGCCAGCCACTGCCGACGGCACCGACGGCGGCACCGAACATCATTGAGCTGACCACCCACTCCTGCTGATGGTTAGTTATCTGAAAATCATGGCTGATAAACGGCAGTGCGCCAGCGATGACACCGATGTCCAGACCGAACAAAAGTCCGGCCAGTGCAGCGAGAAAACAGACAAAGAAAGTGACGCTTTTATTCGAGCGTTTTCCTTTGGTCGACGTTGAGTTGTTCATCCGGTCTCCAAAATAGTGCAATCGTATTGTGTTTGTAATAATGCTTAGGCTGTTATGTTATTAACCCTGCCTCCAGCTTAACGTGAACCCGGTCACAGTGTTGTAATCGTTTACACTAATGGCTGTGATTGGAATCATTGTTCTGGAAGGGATTCAAAGAGATGCAAAGCAGGAAGGGGTAAAGCCGTTAAAGTAATAGTGCATAAATTGATTTATATCAATCAAATTTCTGTTTCAAACTTTTACCTATAGAAATAATACATTATTTAATAACAAGTTATTACCTGTAACCGTTTTCATTTGGGTCGGTGTTTATGCTGTTTTAGGAATTTTCCTCAAATTCCAGGCAATAAAAAACCCTGCCGCAAGGACAGGGTTGATGTGCAGAACTGTCTGAAAAGTGACTTACAGGCCAGCAGCGTCACGCAGTTGTGCGGCACGGTCGGTTTTTTCCCAAGGGAAATGTTCACGACCAAAGTGACCGTACGCAGCGGTTTCTTTGTAGATTGGGTGCAGCAGATCCATCATCTGGATCAGGCCGTATGGACGCAGGTCGAAGAATTCGCGTACCAGCAGAGTCAGTTGCTCGTTAGAAATTTTACCAGTACCGAAAGTTTCCACCATTATGGACGTCGGTTCTGCCACGCCGATAGCGTAAGACACCTGAATTTCACAACGGTCAGCCAGACCGGCAGCGACGATATTTTTCGCCACGTAACGTGCAGCATACGCCGCTGAACGGTCAACCTTAGACGGATCTTTACCAGAGAACGCGCCGCCGCCGTGACGAGCCATGCCGCCGTAGGTATCGACGATGATTTTACGCCCGGTCAGACCGCAGTCACCCATTGGTCCGCCGATAACGAAGCGGCCAGTCGGGTTGATGTGGTATTTGGTGCCGGCGTTCAGCCATTCTGCTGGCAATACAGGTTTGATGATTTCTTCCATCACCGCTTCCTGCAAATCTTTCAGGCCGATGTCTTCAGAATGCTGGGTGGAGAGGACGACCGCATCGATACCGACAATTTTGCCTTCATCGTACTGGAAAGTGACCTGGCTTTTCGCATCAGGACGCAACCAGGACAGGGTGCCCGCTTTGCGAACTTCAGCCTGACGCTGCACCAGACGGTGTGCGTAAGTGATCGGTGCTGGCATCAGCACATCGGTTTCGTTGGTCGCATAACCAAACATCAGACCCTGGTCGCCTGCGCCTTGCTCAAGCGGATCCTGACGGTCAACGCCCTGGTTGATGTCCGGAGACTGCTTACCGATGGCGCTCAGTACGGCACAAGAATTGGCATCGAAGCCCATCTGGGAATTGACGTAGCCAATTTCACGGATGGTCTGACGGGTGATTTCTTCTACGTCGACCCAGGCGGTAGTGGTGATTTCACCGCCAACGAGGACCATGCCGGTTTTGACATAAGTTTCACATGCAACACGTGCTTTCGGGTCTTGTTCTAAAATCGCGTCCAGTACGGCATCGGAAATCTGGTCAGCGATTTTATCTGGATGTCCTTCTGAAACTGATTCGGACGTGAAGAGGTGTTTAGCCATTATGTTCTTTACCTTCATACGACGGGTTAGATATCACTGCATAACACTGGGGAGACTGGCAGATGAGGAGCGGTGCTCGCCATTGTCGCAATGCGTCCTGCATGTCCCCATAAGGCAAAGCCTTGAAGCAGTTTGAGCATTAATCCACAAGCTTGCTACGGACGGATTAACATCTGGACGGCTATTTTAGGATAGCAGGTGTTACGAAAGCCAGTCATTTTTGTGATGAACATGGCGTTTTCGTGCGCCTTTGCAGTGATATTCACGCACTGAAACCATCAAGGCTGCATTTTCATTTTGCATTTACAGCAGGTTGCCGGTATAAACGCCGCGCGCCCGGCACTTTCTCGACGCCCGCGTATCCCAGTAATTACTGTTTTCTCAGTTCGAATGCCCGCGGGTGATGCGTGGCACGTGTGGAGGTGGTTAGGTTAATGACCCACTTTTTACCGCTTGTTACATTTCAACAGCATCTCCTGCAGACCCAAATCGGCCATGCAGCACTTCTATCAGAAAAAATTCTGTCATCCCTGCGTGGTTATAAACAGCCTGACTATAGACAGGGCAGCTGCCGACATCTGGACGCTACTCAGTAACCTCGGTCCGACTCATCATCGTATTCCCGACACAAAACTGACGTAGCCTGCAACCTCCTGGGGCATTTATCCCTTTAGTTTCTCCTGACTCGTTACACGGAGTCTAACAACGTGTTTTACAATCATATGAGTGAAAAACAGTTCCGGGGCTGTGGCGCACAGGTTTTTATCCTGTCTGAAAGCCAGCCGTTCGGGTTGTTCTCACCTGTTGTTACTGCGATAGTGGCTGGCCATGTTGTCAGTGTAGAAAGAGGATTTACCTATGTCTGATGACATCCAGTCCCATCGTCCGTCACATGCGGGCGATTCTGTTTCTTTGCGCTCCATGCAGGAGGTTGCCGTGAACGATCGTGATGCCAGCAAAATGCTGCGCACTTACAACGTTGCCTATTGGGGTAACAATTATTATGACGTCAACGAACTGGGCCACATCAGTGTTTGCCCTGATCCTGACGTCCCGTCGGCCCGCGTGGATCTGGCGCAACTGGTGAAAAAAATGCGTGACCAGGAGAACGGTCAACGTCTGCCAGCGTTATTCTGCTTCCCACAAATTTTACAGCACCGTCTGCGTTCGATTAACGCCGCTTTTAAACGTGCGCGTGAGTCGTTCGGCTACGAGGGTGACTACTTCCTGGTCTATCCGATTAAGGTAAACCAGCATCGCCGTGTGATTGAGTCGCTGGTTGAGTCTGGTGAGCCGCTGGGTCTGGAAGCGGGTTCAAAAGCGGAGTTAATGGCCGTACTGGCGCATGCCGGAATGACCCGCTCTGTTATCGTCTGTAACGGCTATAAAGACCGTGAATACATTCGTCTGGCGCTGATCGGCGAGAAGCTCGGTCACAAGGTGTATCTGGTTATCGAGAAGATGACTGAGATTAAGCTGGTGCTGGAAGAAGCTGAACGTCTGAACGTGATACCGCGTCTGGGCGTGCGTGCGCGTCTGTCTTCGCAGGGCTCCGGCAAATGGCAGTCCAGTGGCGGCGAGAAGTCTAAATTTGGTCTGGCGGCGTCACAGGTTCTGCAACTGGTGGAAATGCTGCGCGAAGCCAACCGTCTGGAAAGCCTGCAACTGCTGCACTTCCATCTCGGTTCCCAGTTATCCAATATCCGTGACATCTCAACCGGCGTGCGTGAATCCGCGCGTTTCTACGTTGAGTTACACAAGCTGGGCGTCAACATTCAGTGCTTTGACGTCGGCGGCGGTTTGGGTGTGGATTATGAAGGCACCCGTTCGCAGTCTGACTGCTCGGTCAACTATGGCCTGAACGAATACGCGAACAACGTGATTTGGGGGATCGGTGATGCCTGTAATGAGCACGGCCTGCCGCATCCGACCGTGATCACCGAGTCTGGCCGTGCGGTTACCGCGCACCATACGGTGCTGGTATCCAACATCATCGGCGTTGAGCGCAATGAATTCCGTGACCCGATTGCCCCGGAAGAAGACGCACCGCGTGCGCTCGGCAGCATGTGGGATACCTGGAATGAAATGCACGATCCGGAAAATCGCCGCTCACTGCGCGAATGGCTGCATGACAGCCAGATGGATTTGCATGACGTCCATTCTCAGTACGCACACGGTATTTTGGATCTCACTCAGCGCGCCTGGGCGGAAGATATCTACCTGAATATCTGCAATATGATTCAGGGTCAGCTTGATCCGAGCAACCGCGCGCACCGTCCGATCATCGACGAATTGCAGGAACGCATGGCGGACAAACTGTACGTCAACTTCTCGCTGTTCCAGTCAATGCCGGATGCGTGGGGTATCGATCAGCTGTTCCCGGTTCTGCCGCTGGAAGGTCTGGATAAACCGCCGGTCGGCCGTGCCGTGCTGCTGGATATCACCTGTGACTCCGACGGGACTATCGATCACTACATCGACGGTGACGGCGTGGCAACCACGATGCCAATGCCTCCGTATGATCCGGAAAATCCGCCAGTGCTGGGCTTCTTTATGGTCGGCGCGTATCAGGAAATTCTCGGCAACATGCACAACCTGTTCGGTGATACCGCAGCGGTAGACGTGTTCGTCTTCCCTGACGGTGAAATCGAAGTGCAGCAGTCAGATGAAGGCGATACCGTCGCTGACATGCTGGAGTACGTGCAGCTGGATCCGAACGTTCTGCTGGCCCGTTTCCGCGATCAGGTGAAAGAAACCGATCTGGATGCCGACCTTCAGGCGCAGTTCGTCGAAGAGTTTGAATCCGGTTTGTACGGTTACACTTATCTGGAAGAAGACGAGTAAAAGCGCACAATAATCCGGCTTGAAGCTGAGCCGGATTAAGGTAAAATTCGCGCCAACAGCAGTACAATATGAATTTGTAGAAATCCCTTTCAGGTCGGGCAAACGACGTGGTTGGGATTTTTTTTCATCTATACTTCACCATTCTGTGTCAGCAGCAGGCTGCACGGCGATGCAAAAAGAGGACATTTTTTATGAGTAAATTAGTGAGCACTTTAGGCAATGAGCCTGATAACTCCCTGGTTTCCAACGCATTTGGTTTTCTGCGTTTCCCGCTGAACTTCCAGCCGTACACGGCGGAAGCTGACTGGGTCATCACCGGTATTCCTTTCGACATGGCGACCTCTGGCCGTTCAGGCGCACGTCTCGGTCCTGCCGCTATCCGTCAGGTGTCAGTGAATCTGGCGTGGGAAGGTCAGCGCTGGCCGTGGGATTTCGATCTGCGCGATCGTCTGAACGTCATCGACTGTGGCGATCTGGTGTTCAACTTCGGTGATGCACAGGATCTGACGGACAAACTGCAACAGCACGCTGATAAAGTACTGTCATCCGGCAAGCGTATGCTGTCTTTCGGCGGTGACCACTTTGTAACCCTGCCACTGCTGCGCGCTCACGCTAAGCACTTCGGTAAAATGGCGCTGGTACATTTCGATGCGCACACCGATACCTATTCTAACGGCAGCAAATTCGACCACGGCACCATGTTCTTCCATGCGCCAAACGAAGGCCTGATCGACCCGAATCACTCCGTGCAGATCGGTATCCGCACCGAGTTTGATAAAAATCTCGGCTTCACCGTTCTGGATGCTGCGCAGGTTAACGACCGCACCGTGGATGATATTCTGGCGCAGGTGAAGCAAATCGTCGGCGATCTGCCGGTTTACCTGAGCTTCGACATCGACTGTCTGGATCCGGCACATGCACCGGGCACCGGTACACCGGTCATCGGTGGCCTGACGTCCGATCGCGCGCTGAAACTGGTTCGCGGCCTGAAAGATTTGGATCTGGATATCGTGGGTATGGATATCGTGGAAGTGGCTCCGGCTTACGACCAGTCAGAAATCACCGCACTGGCCGCTGCCACACTGGCGCTGGAAATGCTTCACGTGCAGGCGTCCAAAAAAGGCTGATGTGCAGCCAGCTCGTCATTTTTTAAGGCACCCTTGTGGTGCCTTAATTATTTGTGTAGAGAATATGTTTTTATTTATTATATAAAATAAAAGCGGTGGTTATTGCGTTGAGAATAGTAAAATCGTTCACCACGGATGAATGTTTGGGGAATGAAAAACGCAGCGTTATGCGCAAACCCTGCGCTTTATTCCTTCTTAGCGGGTATTATTTATCTTGCGCCATCCGTTCTTTCATATGATCGGCGCGTTCCTGCGATGGCGGGTGTGAGCTGAACAAACTCTTCTCACTACCACCGCTCAGTTTTGCCAGTTTCTCGAAGGCGGTCACCAGACCTTTGACAGGCAATTTGCGTTTTTTCAGTAAATCGTAAGAGTAATCATCGGCGTCAGATTCCTGCTTCTGCGAGAACTGCGCATTGATCAGATCTTCGCCCAGATCGGCCAGCTGAGTGCTGGAAAGCTGGCCGACGACGCCACCGGCCGCGCCGGCTGCGGTATGTGCTGCGGCTGCGCTGTAAGCCACCTGCATGGCTTTTTTGGTATGACCCAGCGCCACGTGACCCATTTCGTGGCCCAGTACGCCTTCGATTTCATCGTCGTTCATGATGTCCATCAGACCGCTGTAAACACGGATACAGCCGTTGGCCATCGCCCAGGCGTTGACGTCGCTGGTCAGATAAACTTTATAGTTCGCCGGGGTACCGTTGATGTTATTACCGAGGTTTTTGGCAATCTTATTCAGGCGTTTGGTATATTTACTTTTTGCTGATGCAATGTTGGAACTGGCATCCATTTCTTTGCAGGCGCCGTCAGTCATGTTTTTGACATCCTGATCGGTCAGCGTGGCAGCTTTATAAGCCTGCGAACCCGAATCCAGTAATGCATTGGTATTCAGACCGTTTTGACAACCGCTTAATAATACCGTTATGCCAACCGCAATGGCTGTTACGCGAAAATTCATAATCCATCGTCCTTTGATAGTGAATGCAGAAAGTTAATTAATAAAATAAATCGCAGAAAGAATAACCAATCATTTTAAGTTAGCGAGGAAAAGAGGGCGGGTGATGTTATTTTCAGATTTTGTGCGGATTAATTTCTATTATATAGAAATTAATGGAATTAATAGAAAGTAGTAAGGCTTTATAATTAGAGATGCGCCGGTGACGCATCTCTTAATTGATTATTTCCCGGCGGCGATACGCTCGCGAATATGTTTGGCACGAGCTTCTGACGATGGGTGATCGTCAAACCAGCCGATGCTGCTTCCCTGATCCAGTTTCGCCAGTTTATCGAAGCTGGTCGCCAGACCGGTCGGATCGATGCCGCGTTTTTTCAGCAGGTCGAAAGAGTAATCGTCGGCTTGGGATTCCTGCTTTTGGGAGAATTGGGCATTCACGTATTTCTCGCCCAGATCCGCCAGCTGCGACTGTGACAGCGTAGCGCTGACGCCGCCGAGTGAGGAAATTGCTGAGCGTGCCGCCGTTGCGCTGTACGCCACCTGCATGGCTTTGCGGGTATGGCCGAGGGCGACGTGGCCCATTTCGTGGCCGAGCACGCCTTCGACTTCGTTGTCGTTCATCATATCCATCAGGCCACTGTAGACGCGGATACACCCGTTGGCCATTGCCCAGGCGTTGACGTCTTTGGTCACGTAGACCTTGTAGTTGGCCGGTGTGCCGTTGATGTTATCGCCCAGCGCGGCAGAGATTTTTTTCAGACGCTGCGCATACTCGCTGCTGTCCGGCGCGATTTGCGCTTTTTTATCCATCTCTTCGCACGACTGAACGCTGAGGGTTTTCACATCAGCGTCGCTCAGGGTATACGCCTGATAAGCCTGCGCGCCGGATTGCATTAAGGTATCGGTATTTACTGTTGCACAACCGCTCACCAGAGTGGTGGCCAGCAGGCTCAACATTACAGGATGAAATTTCATCAATTCAGGTTCCCAGAGAAAGTGAAAAAATCAGTCAATGCAGCCTGAAAAAGGCTGTCATTGTAAGAATAGCGTTAAGGTAGGATTTTCGCAGTGCCCGATCTATAGTGTAAGTCCGAAAAAACGCACTGATTTAAAAGCGTATTCTGTGAACTTCATCACGTGAGTGATTATAGATTGCCGATTTAATGCCGAGTCTGAGAAAATGACTTCCTTGACTGCTTTATTAATCCGACCTGGAGTAGAACATGTCCTCTCGTAAAGAGCTTGCGAACGCAATCCGCGCACTTAGTATGGATGCCGTGCAGAAAGCGAATTCCGGCCACCCTGGCGCCCCTATGGGCATGGCTGACATTGCCGAAGTCCTGTGGCGTGACTACCTGAACCATAACCCGACAAACCCAAACTGGGCTGACCGCGACCGCTTCGTGCTGTCCAATGGTCATGGTTCCATGCTGATTTACAGCCTACTGCACCTCACAGGCTATGATCTGCCAATCAGCGAACTGGCAAATTTCCGTCAGCTGCACTCCAAAACCCCAGGCCACCCGGAATACGGTTATACCGCTGGCGTTGAAACCACGACCGGCCCGCTGGGTCAGGGTATCGCGAACGCCATTGGTTTTGCTATTGCAGAACGCACGCTGGCTGCGCAGTTCAACAAACCAGGCCACGACATCGTTAACCACCAGACCTACGCTTTCCTGGGGGATGGTTGCATGATGGAAGGCATTTCTCACGAAGTGTGTTCACTGGCCGGTACCTTGAAACTCGGCAAACTGACCGCGTTTTATGATGACAACGGCATTTCCATCGATGGCCACGTTGAAGGCTGGTTCACCGATGACACCGCTAAACGTTTCGAAGCCTATGGCTGGCACGTCGTCCGTGGCGTTGACGGTCACAATCCTGACGCTATCAAAGCCGCTATCGAAGAAGCACATAACGTCACCGACAAACCTTCCCTGCTGATGTGCAAAACCGTGATCGGTTTCGGTTCGCCGAACAAAGCCGGTACGCACGATGTGCACGGTGCCGCGCTGGGCGCAGATGAAGTCGCCGCCACCCGTGAAAAACTGGGCTGGAAATATGCTGCGTTTGAAATTCCACAAGATATCTACGCACAGTGGGATGCGAAAGAAGTCGGCAAAGCGAAAGAAGCAGCATGGGACGAGAAATTCGCGGCCTATGCCAAAGCACATCCTGAACTGGCAAAAGAGTTCAAACGTCGTGTGAACGGCGAGCTGCCAGCTAACTGGGAAGCGGGCGCACAGAAATTTATCGAAGAGTTGCAGGCAAATCCTGCCAACATCGCCAGCCGTAAAGCATCTCAGAATGCGCTGGAAGCATTCGGTAAAGTCTTACCAGAATTCCTGGGCGGGTCTGCTGACCTGGCACCAAGCAACCTGACTATGTGGTCTGGTTCCAAGTCTATCGGCGACGATAAGGCGGGTAACTATATCCATTACGGCGTGCGTGAATTCGGTATGACTGCGATCACCAACGGTATCGCGCTGCACGGTGGTTTCCTGCCGTACTCTGCGACCTTCCTGATGTTCGTCGAATATGCGCGTAACGCCGTGCGTATGGCGGCTCTGATGAAGATCCGCAACGTGTTCGTGTACACCCATGACTCCATCGGTCTGGGCGAAGACGGCCCGACGCACCAGCCGGTTGAGCAAATCGCCAGCCTGCGCGTCACGCCAAACATGAGCACATGGCGTCCGGCTGACCAGGTTGAATCTGCGGTAGCGTGGAAATACGCAATCGAACGTAATGACGGGCCGGTTACCCTGATCTTCTCTCGTCAGAACCTGACCCAGCAACCACGTACTGCTGAGCAGCTGGCAAACGTGGCGCGCGGTGGTTACATTCTGAAAGATTGCGAGGGTACGCCTGAAGTTATCCTGATCGCGACCGGTTCAGAAGTGGGTATCACCGTAGAAGCCGCAGACAAACTGGCTGCAGCAGGCACTAAAGTGCGCGTTGTCTCCATGCCGTCTACCGACGCCTTCGACAAACAGGACGCGGCTTACCGTGAATCCGTCCTGCCAAAAGCTGTTTCCGCGCGCGTTGCGGTGGAAGCGGGTATCGCTGACTACTGGTTCAAATACGTTGGCCTGAACGGCGCTATCGTCGGCATGCACAGCTTCGGCGAGTCAGCTCCGGCAGACCTGCTGTTCAAAGAGTTCGGTTTCACTGTTGATAACGTGGTTGCGCAAGCACAGTCGTTGTTGAAGTAATTCCCTTCTCCAGTGGATCTCAAAAGCACCTTCGGGTGCTTTTTTTTACATCCTGATACCATGAGCAGGCTTGCAGTTTCCTTGCTAAATGACACAGGTCAAACCCTTCACAGGCGATCCTCGTTACACTCGCATCATTCTGAAACTGTTTTAATCTTTCGGTTTTTGAGAGGAATCACTGTCTGAAACGTGATGAAAAAGTAAAATCACTGTGAACGCACGGATTTGCATGGTGTTTTTTTAAGCGATCGAAGCGATTCGTACGGTGAAATTCCTGGAATTATTCCTTTTAGACATAGTTTCGTTTATTCTCAGCTGAACCGTTTCAGTCAGGCGATTTGAGCTTATCGTCGTCACCACGTAGTTAACGTGTAGGAAAAGAAAAATTTTCTGCGGCACGTTTCGTGCGTACCGATGATGATGGTTATTCACCGTAAACGCACGCTGCATTACTATAGGTGTTACTGATTTTGAGTAACAACCGTGTAACAGGGAGAAGTATGCCAATACGTATTGCAATTAATGGCTTTGGTCGCATTGGCCGTAGCGTATTGCGCGCGTTATACGAATCCGGGCGTCGGGCGGAAATCTCCGTTATCGCTATCAATGAAATTGCCAGCCCCGAAGGCATGGCCCATCTGCTTAAATACGACTCCAGCCACGGGCGCTTCGCCTGGGATGTCCGCCAGGAAGGTGAAAACCTTTACGTCGGCGATGACTCCATCCGATTATTCCATCAACCTGATGCCAGCCAGCTGCCTTGGGGCGAGCTGAGTATTGATGTCGTGCTCGATTGCACAGGCGTTTACGGTAGCCGCGCAGACGGCGAAACTCAGCTTGAGGCCGGAGCCAAAAAAATTCTGTTCGCGCATCCGGGCGGTCACGATCTTGACGCCACCGTGGTGTACGGTGTGAACCACCAGTTGCTCGAGCGCCAGCACCGCATTGTGTCCAATGCGTCCTGCACCACCAATTGTATTATCCCTGTGATCAAGCTGCTCGACGATGCCTACGGCATTGAGTCCGGCACCGTAACGACCATCCACTCTTCGATGAATGACCAGCCGGTAATCGACGCCTACCACGCCGATTTACGCCGTACGCGCGCCGCCAGTCAGTCCATTATTCCGGTCGATACCAAGCTTGCCGCAGGGATCACGCGCATCATGCCTAAGTTCTGCGATCGCTTTGAAGCGATCTCTGTGCGTGTGCCGACTATCAATGTCACCGCCATTGATTTGAGCGTATTTGTCGAGGGTTCGGTCACGGTCGACGAGGTGAACCAGCTGCTGCAAAAGGCCGCAACGGGCTCTTTTCGTGGTATAGTTGACTATACCGAACTACCATTAGTCTCGACAGATTTTAACCATGATCCCCACAGCGCCATTGTAGATGGAACGCAGACGCGGGTAAGTGGAAAGCACCTGATAAAAACACTGGTCTGGTGCGATAACGAGTGGGGTTTTGCTAACCGAATGTTGGATACAACATTGGCAATGTCCGCTAGCGGTTTCTAGTACGGTTGTTGCGGCCTCTCTGGCCGAAACCGCCTTCAAGCAACTTTAAAGAGAATCAACGAGAGGATTCACCATGTCTGTTATTAAGATGAGCGATCTGGATTTAGCAGGTAAGCGCGTATTGATCCGTGCGGATCTCAACGTGCCGGTTAAAGATGGCAAAGTAACGTCAGATGCACGTATCCGCGCTTCTTTACCTACCATCGAAACTGCCCTGAAACAGGGTGCACGCGTGATGGTTACCTCGCATCTGGGTCGTCCGACTGAAGGCGAATATAACGAAGAGTTTTCTCTGCTGCCTGTTGTTAACTACCTGAAAGAACATCTGAAATCTCCAGTTCGTCTGGCGAAAGATTACCTTGATGGCGTTGAAGTTGCAGAAGGCGAGCTGGTTGTTCTGGAAAACGTTCGCTTTAACAAAGGCGAAAAGAAAGACGACGAAGCGCTGTCCAAAAAATATGCTGCCCTGTGTGACATCTATGTGATGGACGCATTCGGTACGGCGCATCGCGCACAAGCTTCTACCCACGGCGTCGGCAAATTTGCTCCAATCGCCTGTGCGGGTCCTCTGCTGTCAGCTGAGCTGGAAGCACTGGGCAAAGCACTGGGTAACCCGGCGCGTCCGATGGTGGCGATCGTTGGTGGTTCTAAAGTGTCTACCAAACTTACCGTTCTGGATTCCCTGTCCAAAATCGCTGACCAGCTGATCGTTGGCGGTGGTATTGCGAACACCTTCGTTGCTGCACAAGGTAACAACGTGGGTAAATCCCTGTACGAAGCGGATCTGGTTGATACAGCAAGCAAATTGCTGGAAACCTGCGATATTCCTGTTCCTACAGACGTTCGCGTGGCCACTGAGTTCTCTGAAACTGCCGTCGCTACCGTGAAGTCTGTTAAAGACATCAAAGATGACGAACAAATTCTCGACATGGGCGACGAGTCTGCTTACCGCCTGGCTGAGATTATCAAAAACGCCAAAACCATTCTTTGGAATGGCCCGGTAGGCGTGTTCGAGTTCCCTAACTTCCGCAGAGGAACCGAAATTGTGGCGCAGGCCATTGCTGACAGCGAAGGTTTCTCTATCGCAGGCGGCGGCGACACCTTAGCGGCTATCGACCTGTTCGGTATCGCTGACAAAATTTCCTATATCTCCACTGGCGGTGGCGCATTCCTCGAGTTCGTTGAAGGGAAAGCACTGCCAGCGGTTGTGATGCTGGAAGAGCGTGCTAAGAAGTAATGAACCCTGAACAGGAAGCATAGGGTTTCCTGTTCTTCTTTGCCGCGCGAGGGGCTGCACAGTGGAACTCGCGCGACATAGCAAACCGATTCAATCCATCTACGGCCGACGAATACAGGACAAAGAACTATGTCTAAAATTTTTGATTTCGTAAAACCAGGCGTTATCACTGGTGATGATGTACAGAAAGTTTTCGCTGTTGCTAAAGAAAACAAATTTGCTCTGCCAGCGGTTAACTGCGTAGGCACCGACTCAATCAACGCCGTTCTCGAAGCTGCTGCGAAAGTCCGTTCCCCGGTTATCGTTCAGTTCTCTAACGGCGGCGCTGCGTTCATCGCAGGTAAAGGCCTGAAAACTGACGTGCCACAAGGCGCTGCAATCCTGGGTGCAATCTCTGGCGCACATCATGTGCATCAGATGGCAGAACATTACGGCGTGCCAGTCATCCTGCACACCGACCATTGCGCGAAAAAATTGCTGCCATGGATCGACGGTCTGCTGGACGCGGGTGAAGCTCACTTCGCCAAAACAGGTAAACCACTGTTCTCTTCTCACATGATCGACCTGTCTGAAGAATCTCTGGAAGAAAACATCGAAATTTGCAGCAAGTACTTAGCTCGCATGGCAAAACTCGATATGACTCTGGAAATCGAACTCGGTTGTACTGGTGGTGAAGAAGATGGCGTAGACAACAGCCATATGGACGCTTCTGCGCTGTACACTCAGCCACAAGACGTTGATTACGCATACGAAAAACTGAACGCAATCAGCCCGCGTTTCACTATCGCTGCGTCATTCGGTAACGTACACGGCGTGTACAAACCAGGTAACGTTAAACTGACTCCAACGATTCTGCGCGATTCTCAGGAATACGTTTGCAAGAAACACAACCTGCCACACAACAGCCTGAACTTCGTGTTCCACGGCGGTTCTGGTTCTACTGCAGCAGAAATCAAAGAATCTGTAGGTTACGGTGTTATCAAAATGAACATCGATACCGACACCCAATGGGCAAACTGGGACGGTATTCTGCAGTTCTACAAGAAAAACGAAGCTTACCTGCAAGGTCAGTTGGGTAACCCGGAAGGCGCGGACAAACCTAACAAGAAATTCTATGACCCACGCGTATGGCTGCGTTCTGCTCAGACTTCCATGGTGACTCGCCTGGAACTGGCATTCAAAGAACTGAACGCGATCGACGTACTGTAATTCTTGTCCTTCTGGTGCTTGACCACCGGAATGTGAGGATCGTAACCAAAGGGGCTTCGGCCCCTTTTTTATTGTTTGCTTTCCGGCCACAATAGTCCGTCCTGCGCGTTCCCGCATGAACCCCGAAGAGAGAGCCATGAAGCCAAAATCTGTCACCCTCGATGATGTGGCGCGCCACGCCGGTGTGTCTTATCAGACCGTGTCCCGCGTGCTGAATCAGGCGGCGCACGTCTCGACCAAGACGCGCGATAAAGTCGAGAAGGCGATGGCAGCGCTGAACTATGTGCCGAACCGCGTCGCGCAGCAACTGGCGGGTAAACAAAGCTACACGCTGGGGCTGGCGACCACCGAACTGGCACTTCATGCACCTTCGCAAATTGCCTCGGCGGTGAAAACCCGCGCCAATCAGTTAGGCTTTAACGTCGTGATTTCGATGACGGATAACCTGAGCTTGTCTGCCTGCCGCGCGGCGGTGAGCGAGCTGATGTCGCAACGCGTCGATGGCGTGCTGATCAACGTGCCGCTGTCCAACGACAGTGCCGATGCAATAGCACAGATGTGCGGCAACTTACCGGCGCTGTTTCTGGATGTCGATCCTCAGGCTGACGTGTTCAAAATTTTGTTCGATCCGCACTGCGGGGCAGAGCAGGGCGTGGAGCATCTGCTGGCGCTCGGGCATCAGCAAATTGCATTACTGACCGGTCCGCTCGAATCCATTTCTGCACGCCTGCGTTATGAAGGCTGGCTGGAGACACTGGCAAAACATGCTGTGACGCCCTGTGCGGTCCAGCACGGCGACTGGAGCGCGGCATCCGGTTACCAGCAGGCATTGTTATTACTGAACCAGCCTGTGCGGCCTGGCGCGATTTTGGTCGCCAACGATCAGATGGCGCTCGGCGTTTTACGTGCGGTACATGAGTATGGCCTGCGCGTGCCGGAGCAAATCTCGGTCATCGGGTATGATGATACTGAAGACAGCGCGTTTTTCTTTCCGCCGCTGACCACCATCAAACAGGATTTCCGCCTGCTCGGGCATGAAAGCGTCAACCGTCTGGTCGATCACCTGCACACCCACGGCGATCGTCGCCGCTCATCTCTGTTACTGCCGACCTCTCTGGTAGAGCGCCACACTACGGCGACGCCCGGTGAAACGCCTGTTTCACAGGAAGCATTGTCCCAGGAGTTGATCCGAATTGCGCGACAGCTCAGCGCGCTATAATTCTCAAAATCAGAACGTACTGACGCGGAATCTGTGATCCGCGTCCCTTTCCTGCTTCCCTTCGCTTTACTTACTGCTTCGTGTTACGCATCTTTATTTATATTGTGAGCGCATAACAATTTTGCAGAGGATAAACGATGAGTACATCAGGGGACGAAAAACTGTCATCGCTGGCCGTGTTTCTGGCCCGTCGTGACTGGGAAAAACCGGCATCGACGCAGGTCAACCGCCTCGCGGCGCATCCGCCTTTCAACAGCTGGCGTAATAGCGCCGAAGCCAGAGAAAATCATCCATCCTCCAGTCTTCGCTCCCTGAACGGCGAGTGGGGGTTCAGCTATTTCCCCCGTCCGGAAGCCGTGCCTGAACAGTGGTTGCAACAGGATCTGTCCGGTGCTGACCGGGTTCAGGTGCCGTCTAACTGGCAGCTGGCAGGTTACGACGCGCCGATTTATACCAACGTTCAGTACCCTATCCCGGTGAACCCGCCGTTTGTACCGGAAGAAAACCCCACCGGTTGTTACTCGCTCACAGTGGGCATGGATAGCGCCTGGCTGAACAGCGGGCAGACGCGCATTGTGTTCAACGGCGTCAACTCTGCGTTCTATCTGTGGTGTAACGGTCAGTGGATCGGTTATTCGCAGGACAGCCGTCTGCCGGCGGAATTCGACCTCAGCGGCGTGCTGCGCGTGGGCGAAAACCGTCTGGCGGTGATGGTGCTGCGCTGGAGCGACGGCAGCTATCTGGAAGATCAGGATATGTGGCGCATGAGCGGGATTTTCCGCGACGTCACGCTGATGCACAAACCAGCGGAGCAGATCACCGATTATCAGGTGCGCACACATCTGTTCCACGGTTTCACGCAGGCCGAACTGGAAGTGCAGGTCAGTGCCGCCGTACCAACGGATACGGCGGAGGATTATCAGGTTCGCGTCCAGCTCTGGCAGGGCGACAACGCAATCGCAGAACATACGCAGCCGCTCGGCAGTGACATCATCGATGAGCGCGGCAATGCGTTCGATAAAACCACCGTGCGCCTGCCGGTCAGCCAGCCTGCGTTATGGAGTGCTGAACAGCCTGCGCTTTATCGCGCGGTGATTTCCCTGCTTTCGCCAGACGGTGAGGTCATTGAAGCTGAAGCCTGCAACGTCGGGTTCCGTCAGGTAGAAATCAGCAACGGCCTGCTCAAAGTGAATGGCCAGCCGGTGCTGATCCGCGGAACAAACCGCCATGAACATCATCCTGAAAACGGTCAGGTGATGGATGAAGCGACCATGCGCCGTGACATCGTGCTGATGAAACAACACAACTTTAATGCAGTGCGCTGTTCGCATTACCCGAACCATCCGCTGTGGTACCGCCTTTGCGATGAATACGGCCTGTACGTGGTGGATGAAGCCAATATCGAAACCCACGGCATGCAACCGATGAACCGTCTGTCAGACGATCCCGTCTGGTTCAACGCCTTCAGCGAGCGCGTCACCCGCATGGTTCAACGCGATCGCAACCATCCGTGCATCATCATCTGGTCATTGGGTAACGAATCCGGCCACGGGGCGAACCATGACGCCATGTACCGCTGGATCAAATCTGTCGATCCGACCCGTCCGGTGCAGTATGAAGGTGGTGGCGCAAACAGCGCGGCGACCGACATTATCTGCCCGATGTATTCCCGCGTGGAGCAGGATCAGCCGTTCCCGGCGGTGCCGAAATGGTCTATCAAAAAGTGGATCAGCATGCCGGACGAAACGCGTCCGCTGATCCTCTGCGAGTACGCCCACGCGATGGGCAACAGCTTTGGTGGTTTCGATAAATATTGGAAAGCCTTCCGCCAGTTCCCGCGTTTGCAGGGCGGATTTGTCTGGGACTGGGTGGATCAGAGCTTGCTGCGTACCGGCGAAGACGGTGAGCGTTATATGGCTTACGGCGGTGATTTTGGCGATACGCCGAACGACCGTCAGTTCTGCATGAACGGTTTGGTGTTCGCAGACCGCACGCCGCATCCGTCGCTGTTTGAAGCCCAGCGCGCACAGCAGTTCTTCCAGTTCTCACTGCTTAGCACCGCGCCCCTGACGCTGCAAATTCAAAGCGAATACCTGTTCCGCCACAGCGATAACGAGCAACTGGTCTGGCGCATTGAGCAAGACGGCGAAGTGGTTTCACAGGGTGAAGCCGTATTAAACATCTCGCCGAACGGTACGCAA
Organism: Rahnella inusitata; assembly: GCF_003263515.1. Taxonomy (GTDB): domain Bacteria; phylum Pseudomonadota; class Gammaproteobacteria; order Enterobacterales; family Enterobacteriaceae; genus Rahnella; species Rahnella inusitata. The sequence goes on from NZ_JYDE01000002.1 coordinate 127,188, forward strand.
ACGCTGGAATTGGGGGAGATCCCGCAGGCAAAAGGGGATTTATGGCTGAACGTTGCCGTGCATCAGCCGCAGTCGACGGCGTGGTCAGAAGCCGGACATCGCAGTGCGTGGGATCAGTGGCAACTGCCGCAGGCGCTGAGCCTGCCAGTGCCGGAAAAAATCACCGCCGCTGCGCCGGTTCTCGATGTGCAGGGCGATCAGATTTTTGTCATGCACGGCATGCAGCGCTGGGAGTTCAGTAAGCAGACCGGTTTGCTGGAACAGTGGTTTGATGGCAAAACGCCGCGTCTGCTTTCTGCGTTACGCGATCAGTTTGTACGTGCGCCGGTGGATAACGATATCGGCGTCAGTGAAGTCACCCGCATCGATCCGAATGCGTGGGTGGAACGCTGGAAAGCCGCCGGGATGTATCAGCTCGAATCGCGCACGCTGAGCGTGATCGCCGATCAGTTAGAAGATCGCGTGATCATTGTCGCCAGGCACGCTTTCCTTGCAGATGATGAAACCCGTGTGCTGAGCAACAAGGTTTACCGTATTGATAATCAGGGCGAATTGCACATCGACGTGAATGTGCGCGTGGCCTCTAACGTGCCGTCTCCGGGGCGCATCGGTATGACTTGCCAGCTGGCGGACACCGCAGAAAACGTCAGCTGGCTGGGGCTGGGGCCGCATGAGAACTATCCGGACCGCCGTCTGGCCGCGCAACATGGCCGCTGGACGTTGCCACTGGCAGAGCTCTACACGCCTTACGTCTTCCCGACGGAAAACGGCCTGCGCGGTGATACCCGTGAACTGGATTACGCCGGGTGGCAACTGCGTGGCGATTTCCACTTTGGCCTGAGCCGCTACAGCCTGCAACAGCTGATGGACACCAGCCACCGTCACCTGTTGCGCGCAGAGCAGGGCACATGGCTGAACATCGACGGCTTCCATATGGGCGTCGGCGGCGATGATTCATGGAGCCCGAGCGTCAGCCCGGACTTCCTGCTGACTGCCGGTCATTACCATTACGCCTTCACCTGGAAACGATCCTGATATCCCGCGCCGCGGCGTTAATCCGCTGCGGCGCAGCATTCAGTCGCAAGGAAACTGCAAATGAATTACATGAAAAATACCAATTTCTGGATGTTCGGGCTGTTCTTCTTTTTCTACTTTTTCATCATGGGAGCCTATTTCCCGTTCTTCCCGATCTGGCTGCACGACATTAATCAGATCAGCAAAAGCGATACCGGGATTATCTTCGCCAGTATTTCGCTGTTCTCATTACTCTTCCAGCCGGTATTTGGTTTGCTCTCGGATAAGCTGGGACTGAAAAAGCATCTGCTGTGGATCATCACCGGGATGCTGGTGCTGTTTGCGCCGTTCTTTATCTACGTGTTCGGCCCGTTGCTGAAAGTAAATATCTATCTGGGATCAATAGTCGGCGGGATCTATCTCGGCCTGATTTACAACGCCGGTGCGCCAGCGATTGAAGCCTATATCGAAAAAGTCAGCCGTCGCAGCAGCTTCGAATTTGGCCGCGCGCGGATGTTCGGCTGCGTTGGCTGGGCGCTGTGCGCGTCGGTGGTCGGCATCATGTTTACCATTAACAACGAGTTTGTATTCTGGCTCGGCTCTGGCTGTGCGGTGATCCTCGCCATTCTGTTGCTGATCGCCAAACCGGAAGTGACCTCCAGTGCGCGGGTGGCAAACGATCTGGGCGCGAATACCAAACCCTTCAGCCTGAAAATTGCCCTTGAGCTGCTGAAAGACCGCAAACTGTGGTTCCTGGCGTTGTACGTGATCGGTGTTTCCTGCACCTATGATGTTTTCGATCAGCAGTTTGCTAACTTCTTCACTTCGTTCTTTGCTTCCTCTTCTGAAGGCACGCGCGTCTTCGGTTACGTCACCACCATGGGCGAGTTGCTGAACGCCTGCATCATGTTCTTCGCGCCGCTTATCGTGAACCGTATCGGGGGCAAAAATGCGCTGTTGCTGGCGGGAGCAATCATGTCTGTGCGCATCATCGGCTCTTCCTTCGCCTCTTCGCCTGTCGAAGTGGTGGTGCTGAAAACGCTGCACATGTTTGAAGTCCCGTTTTTAATCGTCGGCTGCTTCAAGTACATCACGTCGGTATTTGAAGTGCGCTTCTCGGCGACAATTTACCTGGTGACGTTCTGCTTCTTCAAACAGGTGGCAATCATGTTTATGTCGGTGTTTGCCGGGAACATGTATGACCGAATCGGTTTCCACGGTACTTATCTGATCCTGGGCCTGATCGCGCTGACCTTCACCGTGATCTCGGCCTTTACGCTGAGCGGACGTGGTCCGTTGCAGGCTTTCAAAGCACCAGAGCCGTTGAAGAATCACCCTGCAAATTCCTAATTTCACTGGGATCTCGCCCCTGAAATTGGCACTTCATCGCATTGTTAGTTAACCTTAACCCACAGTTGCTGCCCGTATCCCGGGCAGCTTTGGTTTCTTATAACCCGTCAGGGTAATTTTTTTGGGGTAATTAAATGGATGATTTGAACGTTGTGGGTAGCATTAACAATGCGGGCAACTGGTTAGTGAGAAATCAGGCTTTACTGATCCATTACGCCGTCAACATCGTCGCGGCTATCTTTATTCTTATCATCGGTCTGATCGTTGCCCGCGTATTATCCGGCGCAGTCAGCCGTGTGATGAAACTGCGCGGTATTGATCTGACCGTGTCTGACTTCCTCGCCGCTCTGGTGCGTTATGCCGTTATCGCCGTTACGCTGATTGCCGTTCTGGGGCGCGTTGGCGTGCAGACCGCATCGGTCATCGCCGTTCTCGGTGCCGCAGGTTTGGCCGTAGCATTGGCCTTGCAGGGATCGCTTGCAAACTTTGCCGCAGGCGTGCTGCTGGTGATCTTCCGTCCGTTCCGTGCCGGTGAATACGTCGATCTCGGCGGCGTGGCCGGTACCGTGACACAGGTGCAGATTTTCTCCACTACGTTGCGTACCCCTGATGACAAAATGATTGTGGTGCCGAACGGTAAAATCATCGCCGGTAACATTATCAATACGTCACGCGAGCCGAACCGTCGTACTGAGATCGTTGTAGGCGTGGGTTATGAATCTGATATCGATCAGGTGAAAAAAGTCCTGGGCGATATTATCGCGGCGGACAACCGCATCCAGCATGACAAAGGCGTTACCGTGCGTCTGAATGAAATGGGCGCTTCCACGCTGAACTTTGTGGTACGTGTCTGGAGTTCCAACGGCGATGCTCAGGAAGTCTACTGGGATCTGCTGGAAGCCTTCAAACGTGCGCTCGACGAGAACAAAATTAACATCGCTTACCCGCAGATGGACGTGCATTTGCATCGCGTTGCGGATGCCGCTGCCAGCCAGCAGGAAGAACAACGTTCAATCGAAAGCAAAGGCATCGCGGAATAACGCGCGACTGGCCGGTAAAATTCAGGCGCCTGCGGGCGCCTTTTTCATACCCTAAATAGATGAATCCCTGTGATAAGCTAATCTAATGGGGGATTAGAATTATCCATTTCCTCTAATGCCATCAATGCCCTTACACTGCGCGCATTCTCTCTGACTGACTGTTTAAAGGATGACGACGTGCTGGCTATTTTCCTGCAAGGACTGGCGATGAGCGCCGCAATGATTTTACCGATTGGCCCGCAGAATGCGTTTGTAATGAACCAGGGCATTCGCCGCCAGTATCATTTGATGATTGCCGGATTGTGCGCGCTGAGCGACATCGCACTCATCTGTGGCGGCATCTTTGGCGGTAGCGCGCTGTTGAGCAAATCACCGCTTTTACTCCTGCTGGTGAGCTGGGGCGGCGTGGCGTTTTTACTTTGGTACGGCTGGGGCGCGTTCCGTACGGCGTTCAGCAAAAATCCTGAACTGGCGCAGGCCGAGGTGGCAAAGCAAAGCCGCTGGAAAATTGTGGTCAGCATGCTGGCCGTCACCTGGCTGAATCCGCACGTGTATCTCGATACCTTCGTGGTACTCGGCAGTCTGGGCGGCAGCCTGAATGCCGACGAACGTTCCTGGTTCGCGCTCGGCGCGGTCAGTGCGTCGGTTATCTGGTTCTTCGGACTGGCTATCCTCGCCGCCATGCTGGCGCCGTGGCTGAACACCGGCAAAGTGCAGCGGGTGATCAATTTTATCGTCGGCACCATTATGTGGGGCATCGCCATCCAGCTGGCACGACAGACCGGCGTGCTTTAAGTTAGCCGGGTGAACAGGTTTTTGTCACTAATCTTAGTTTCTGTTGTAACGGATTATGCTACGGTTTCGCAGTTAATACGTTTATTGCCATATCTTTGATGATTAATGGAGGCACTGTGAAACTGAAAGCATTGACTGTAGCAGCGATGTTGGGATTAGGGACATTACCGCTGGCGTTGCAGGCGGCAGAATTACCTGCCGGACCGCACGTTGTGACCTCAGGAACGGCGAGCGTTGACGCCACGCCAGATATTGCCACGCTGGCGATCGAAGTGAACGTCTCTGCGAAAGATGCCGCAAGCGCCAAGCAACAGGCCGATGCGCGTGTGGCGGAATACTTTGCTTTCCTGCAGAAAAACGGCATTGAGAAGAAAGACATTAATGCAGCGAATTTACGCACTCAGCCGGAATACGACTACCTGAAAGATGGTACATCTCAGCTGAAAGGCTACCGTGCGGTACGTCAGGTGCAGGTGACGTTGCGTCAGCTGGATAAACTGAACGAACTGCTGGACGGTGCGCTGAAATCGGGCCTGAATGAGGTCCGAGCCGTCGAACTGGGCGTTGCGAATCCGGATCGTTTCCGTGATGAAGCGCGACAGAAAGCGATTGATAACGCCACGCAGCAGGCGAAATCACTGGCTGAAGGCTTCCACACCAAACTGGGGCCGGTTTACAGCATTCGCTATCACGTCGCTAACTACCAGCCGATGCCGGTCGCGCGGATGTACAAAACCGCCGAAGCCGCAGGCCAGAGCGATGTGGCACAGACTTACGAACAGCAAAGCATTCACTTTGACGATCAGGTTGATGTGGTGTTTGAATTGCAGCCGCCAGCGCCCGCTCCTGCTGCGCAATAAATAAAATATGACGCTGTAGAAATGAAAAAACCCGCTCCGGCGGGTTTTTTGTTTTTGGCCGGACCGTCATTCAGTCCTGACGCAACACCTGATGGCCGTGCGCCAGCAGGGCGTCGGTGACTTTACGCATCATGCGGCTTTCCGGGGCGAAGCGGTGCCAGTAAAGCATCCTGCGCTGGAACAGGCCCGGCGTCAGGTCGATCAGCTCGCCACTTTCCAGCTCTTTCTCGATTTGCAGATGCGGGATCATGCAGCAGGTGGTGCCCTGACGCGCCAGTTGCACGAAAGCTTCCGACGAGTTCACGATATGACAAGGCACGCTGCCCGGCGACAAATCAAAGTTCTGCTGTAAAAAGGCCTGATGCATATCGTCGAGATGGTCAAACGCCACCGCCGGCGCTTTTAACAACGCCGAGCGGGTTACGCCATTCGGGAAGTAGCGGTCGGCGAACGGTTTCGAACCGACGAACAGGTAATCGAGCGCGCCCAGTTGATCAACCAGACAGCTCGGCAACGGTTGCGGCTGGATACTCACCGCACCGACTACTTCACCACGGCGCAGACGTTCCTGCGTCCGTGTTTCATCTTCCACCTGTAAATTCAGGCGGATAGGGGAATCGACCAGCACCGATTTCAGCGCTGGTAACAGCCAGGTGGCGAGACTGTCGGCGTTGACCGCCAGCGAGAGCAGCAGCGGCGTATCATTGCTGTCGCTATTACTGTCACTGCCCAGCCACTCTTCTTCCAGCAGTTCGACCTGATGCAACAGCGCCAGCAATTTTTGCCCCTGTTCAGTCGGACGGGGTGGCACGGTACGCACCAGCAAAGGCTGGCCGAACAGGTTTTCCAGTTGTTTAATGCGCTGTGAGACTGCCGATTGAGTGATGCAAAGCTTCTGCGCCGCGCGCTCAAAACCGCGCTCACGGATCACCGCGTCCAGTGCCTGCAACGTTCTATAATCTGGGCGTTTCATCGGAGTTCTGTCCCTTGGATTTCATTTTATCCAAACACTATGCCACAGATTGTCAGGTTTTGTGGTGATGAAAATCTTTGCGTTTGCAGCACGATTGCACTTAATAAGTGTGATCTCGCGACGGCGTTGTTTATCCCAATCACCCTGACTTGCTTTATAATCACCGGCACTTTCGGGTTATCAGACAGAGAAGCCATTATGACGCAGGAAGAATTGAAGAAAGCAGTCGGCTGGGCCGCACTGGATTACGTTACGCCGGGCACCATCGTCGGTGTAGGTACCGGATCCACCGCCGCCCATTTCATTGATGCACTCGGCTCGATCAAAGGGCAAATCGAAGGCGCGGTTTCCAGTTCCGATGCCTCTACCGCAAAACTGAAAAGCTTAGGCATTCACGTTTTCGACAGCAACGAAGTCGATTCGCTGGATGTGTACGTTGACGGTGCCGACGAAATCAACGGCTTCATGCAGATGATCAAAGGCGGCGGCGCTGCGCTGACTCGTGAAAAAATCATTGCTGCGATTGCAAAAAAATTCATCTGTATCGTCGATGCGTCCAAGCAGGTCGATGTTTTGGGTAAATTCCCGCTGCCAGTAGAAGTCATACCAATGGCGCGATCTTACGTGGCGCGTGAGCTGGTGAAACTTGGCGGTCTGCCGGAATACCGTAAGAATGTGCTGACTGATAACGGCAACGAGATTCTCGACGTGCATAATCTGAACATTCTTGATGCCGTCGCGATGGAAAATAAGATCAACAATATTGCCGGTGTCGTGACCGTCGGTCTGTTTGCTAACCGTGGCGCTGACGTTGCCCTGGTCGGTACTTCGGAAGGCGTTAAAACTGTTACGCTGAAATAATCCAGCAATAAGCAGAAGATCTGGCTGCTGCATTAAAAGCAGCCAGACACACCTCTGTCATAACGCAATGTTATGAAGATGATAATTTTCTGACTGAATCATCTTTTCTTCAAAAGCCTTAATTCGGTGACTTATGTCACATTTTCGACAATCTCCTCCTGAACGTCTGGCGCAGTAAAATCTAACCAGCATGAAATGCTAGAAACCCTCTGGCACGGTGAGCCTTCTGCTACCGGGCAGGCAATCGTTTGTATTGATGATGGCGGATTTTTTGTTATGTTGGCTGTGAGCAATCACCTTGCAGTTCGAATTCAGGCAGAAACATATAGGGTCGGGAAATGGCAAAAGTATCACTTGAGAAAGACAAGATTAAATTTTTGTTAGTGGAAGGCGTCCACCAAAGTGCGGTTGATACCCTCCGTGCAGCGGGCTACACCAATATTGAATTTCACAAAGGTGCTTTGGATACGGAATCGCTGAAAGAGTCGATCCGTGATGCGCACTTTGTTGGGCTCCGATCGCGTACTCAGCTGACCGAAGAAGTTTTCCAGGCAGCAGAAAAACTGGTGGCTGTGGGGTGTTTCTGTATCGGAACCAATCAGGTTGATCTGAAAGCCGCCACGCGTCGCGGTGTTCCGGTCTTCAACGCACCGTTCTCCAACACCCGTTCCGTTGCCGAAATGGTGCTGGGCGAAATGTTGCTGATGATGCGCGGCATTCCTGAAGCGAACGCCAAAGCACACCGCGGCATCTGGAACAAACTGGCTGTCGGTTCATTCGAAGCGCGCGGCAAACGTCTGGGCATCATCGGTTACGGCCATATCGGCACGCAGCTGGGCATTCTGGCCGAGAGCCTCGGGATGCGCGTCTTCTACTACGACATCGAAAGCAAATTGCCACTGGGCAATGCGCAGCCGATTGCCTCTCTGGAAGAATTGCTCAACACCAGCGATGTCGTGACGTTGCACGTGCCGGAAACGATCAGTACCAAAGATATGATTTCCGAAGTGCAACTGGCGCAGATGAAGCCGGGCGCACTGCTGATCAACGCCTCACGCGGCACCGTGATCGACATTCCTGCGCTATGCAACGCACTGCGCAGCAAACATCTGTCAGGCGCGGCGATCGACGTCTTCCCGGAAGAACCGGCGACCAACAGCGATCCATTCAATTCGCCGCTGTGTGAGTTCGACAATGTGCTGCTGACGCCGCATATCGGCGGCTCTACCATGGAAGCGCAGGAAGGTATTGGTCTGGAAGTGGCGGGCAAACTGGCGAAATACTCTGATAACGGCTCGACGTTGTCAGCGGTCAACTTCCCGGAAGCATCTTTGCCGGCACACACCGAGAAAGCCAGCCGTCTGCTGCACATCCACGAAAACCGTCCGGGCGTGCTGACCAGCATCAACCAGATTTTCGCCGAGCAGGGGATCAACATTGCAGCGCAGTACCTGCAAACCAGCCCTGAAATCGGTTACGTGGTGATTGATGCTGAAACGGATATTGCGACGCTGACTACCGCGCTGCAGCTGATGAAGGCCATTCCGGGAACAATTCGTGCCCGTCTGCTTTACTGATCGCATCAGCTGAAACAACAAGGCCGCCGAAAGGCGGTTTTTTTGTGTCTGGTATCAGGGCGTTTTGGGGTATCGCGGGTCCTCTAATGACGATTCAAAATCTCATCAGAAGCAGCAGGGCGATCAGACCGCAGAGGATCATGGAGGAAAAGGTTATTTCGAACTGGTAGCGTCGCAGCATCTTGCGGTACCTCAGGGCAAAAATGGATAAAAAAACACCCGGCGGACCGGGTGTCAGATTATCAGTCCTGATAGCGGACAAGTGCAGACACTTATCTGGCTATCTTATTCAGACTTATGCAGCAGGTGTTGCTTTTGCAGCAGGAGCCGCTTTCTTAGCATGTTTCACGTGTTTTTTAGCAGCCTGGGCTTTCTGAGCAACCGGTGCTGCTTTCTTAACGTGTTTCACAGGTTTTTTAGCAGCCTGGGCTTTCTGAGCAACCGGCGCTGCTTTCTTAGCGTGTTTTACGTGTTTCTTAGCCGCTTGCGCTTTCTGAGCGACTTTCTTGTGAGTCTTATGTTTAGTTACATGCTTGGCAGCAGGTGCAGCCGTTGTTGCGGTAGCAGTAGGTGCCGGAGTTGCTGTTGTTTCAGCAGCGAAAGCGACAGAAGACAGGCCCATTGCAGCGGCTACAACCAGAGCTAATACTTTTTTCATCGTTAATTCCTCAAGGATTTTTAGTTTATGTGTCTACCCCACTGCGGGGCCGATGAAAGGATAATAAGCGTGTTGAACTCTGCTGTCCGTGAGTGATTGGTTTCGGCGTGTAACGGTATGTATAAACCTAAAAAATATTATTTTTCAGTAGATTGAAGTGAAACGTGAACGTTTTTATGTTCTTTATTAAGTATTAGTTACAACATACTTAAGTTTTCACCGAGATAAACAGAAGGACCTGAGCATTACCACGTCCAGACGTTGCCCGGCGTAATCACTTCCGGCAATGGCACGTCCCAGTGCTCAACCGGCAATTCCTCTACTTTCTGGCAATCATGGGCTAAACCGATCGGATATGGCCCGCCGTTCTGCCAGTGCTCCAGCGTACGGTCATAAAAACCACCGCCCATGCCCAGGCGCTGACCTTGGTTATCGAACGCCACCAGCGGTGTCAGGATAATATCCAGCTGCGTGAGGGGGAGAACCTTTGTGACGTCCAGCTGTGGTTCGAGAATTTTAAGGCGATTACGTACAAGCAGAGTTTGCGGCGTGTAGTGCAGAAACAGCAAATGATGAGATGAAAAAGGGTGCAGCACCGGTAGGTAAAGCTGTTTGCCTTCTTGCCATAAACGCTGAATGAGCGGTGCGGTATCGAGTTCTCCGTCAAAAGACAGAAATACGGAAACAGTCGTCGCAGAGCGAATTTTAGGATGCGAAGCAACGCGTTCGGCGGCCTGAAGGGCAAAATGAGTTTGCTGTTCGGGAGTGAGATTTTTCCTGCGTTGGCGTATTTCGGTGCGGAGTTGTTGTCGGGCTAAAGTGAACTGAGGTGTGTGCAACATAGATACATGAACCAGAAAGGGATGTACCGAAAAGAAAGGGGAATCTCCGAGATGCCGTCGCAGGCTGTAACCCTTGAACCCATGGTTCAAGGTGAACGTGCTGTCGCAATCTTTAGGCTTCTCGGACGGACCGAGCATGCGCACCGATTACGGATCATCACATTCTGTTGGTACTAATTATCGGCTCAGGGGACGGGCCCGCTGGCGAACATCTCAGAGAAATTTTTTACCGTTTCTGACTGCCTGTGACCAGCAAATCAGCAACGTGTGTTATTCGAAAGGCGCCCCTTCACGTTCAGAGATCCGGCCTTGTTCGAGCAGTGCCTGCTCGATGGTTTGTTGCAGCATCCGGATACGTTGTTCCATATTGGATGCGTAATCGCGAGTTTTCAACCTTTCCTGAGCAAGTTCGTGACATACGTTCAATGCCGCGATGAAAACCAGTTGCTCTGTATTGGTGACTCTAGTGCGAACTTTCAGATCTTGCAACCGCTGATTAAGATCTTCAGCTGCCAGATTCAGTGCTTCCTGTTGTTCTGGCGGACAATTCACTCGTAAAGAGCGACCAAAAATTTGAATATCTACCGGTTGTGCAGACATGCCACCTTCCTGCTAATTTATTCGTCCGCCCCAACGTGACCACTACGACCTGGCGCAGGATGTTGGAAGCGGGCGCCACTATAACTATCTCAATACCAGGTTACAACCCCGTGGCTGACTGACTGCTGCCCGATTGTTCAGAGCGAGACATTCAACCCTCAGTGTGCCTGAGACAGGCTGCTAATCTGGTACTACGACAGACCTTGGTGGTAGCATAACACGAACTTATCCAGCCAACGATGGCGAATGCGCATGTCTATTGAGAATACTTACCCAACTTACGATTCGTTGGATCAAAACCTGAAACAACAATCGGTTGCTTTAACCGCAGCAGAAATGCACGGGTTGATCAGTGGTTTACTGTGCGGTGGCAACCGGGACGGTAGCTGGTTAACGCTGGTGCATGACCTGACGAATGAAGGCATGGCCTACCCGCACACGCTGGCCGATTTGCTACAGCAATTGCGTAAAGTCACCTCCGATACCCTGGAAGACGACAGTTTCGAATTCAAAATCATGATGCCAGATGATGATAAAAGCATCTTCGAGCGCGCCGACGCACTGGCGGGATGGGTCAACCATTTCCTGCTCGGTCTCGGCATGATGCAGCCCAAACTCGCCAAAGTGAAAGGCGAAGTCGGCGAAGCTATCGACGATTTGCGTAGCATCGCGCAATTAGGTTACGACGAAGATGAAGATCAGGAACAATTGGCGCAGTCTTTAGAAGAAGTGGTGGAATACGTCCGCGTGGCAGCCATCCTGTGCTTTGGCGAATTTGGCCACAGCTTGCCGACCGCCCCGGAAAATCCGCGTACATTGCATTAAGTTTTTCATGAATTGTTCTTAACACGATTAATTAAAACGATTTCAGGAGAGCAGGTGAGATGACTCAGCAAGAATTTGAGAATCGTCGTCAGGCACTTTTAGCCAAGATGGCACCAGGCAGCGCCGCCGTGATTTTTGCAGCACCCGAAGCGCCGCGCAGCGCCGACAGTGAATACCCGTATCGTCAGAATAGCGACTTCTGGTATTTCACCGGTTTCAACGAACCGGATGCGGTGCTGATTCTGGTGAAAAGTGATGAGAACCATAACCACAGCGTGCTGTTCAACCGCGTGCGTGATCTCACTGCTGAAATCTGGTTTGGCCGTCGTCTTGGCCAGGACGCGGCACCGGCTAAGCTGGGCGTCACCAAAGCACTGCCCTTCAGCGACATCAACCAGCAACTGCATCTGCTGCTCAACGGCCTTGACGTGGTGTACCACGCGCAGGGCGAATACGCCTACGCCGATGAAATTCTTAACCGTGCGATGGATAAACTGCGGAAAGGCTTCCGTCAGAACTTCTCTGCACCGGCCACGGTCACCGACTGGCGTCCGTGGGTTCACGATCTGCGTCTGTTCAAATCCGCTGAAGAAATCAGCATCATGCGTCGCGCCGGACAAATCACCGCGCTGGCCCATACCCGCGCGATGGAAAAATGCCGTCCGGGCATGTTTGAATATCACCTTGAAGGCGAAATTCATCACGAATTTACCCGTCATGGCGCACGTTATCCGTCCTACAACACGATTGTTGGCGGCGGCGAGAACGCCTGCATTTTGCATTACACCGAAAACGAGTGTGAGCTGCGCGACGGTGATTTAGTGTTGATCGACGCCGGTTGTGAATACAAAGGTTACGCGGGTGATATCACCCGTACCTTCCCGGTGAACGGCAAATTCAGCAAAGCACAGCGCGAAATCTATGACATCGTGCTGGCGTCAGAATACAAAGCACTGGAAGTGCTCAAACCAGGCAGCAGTATTCAGGCAGCAACCGAAGCTGCCGTCCGCGTGATGATTAAAGGTCTGGTCACACTGGGTGTGATGAAGGGCGACGTTGAGACACTCTATGCCGAGCAGGCGCACCGTCAGTTCTTCATGCACGGCCTGTCCCACTGGCTGGGGCTGGATGTGCATGACGTCGGCCATTATGGTTCGGTTGATCGTAGCCGTACGCTGGAACCGGGGATGGTACTGACCGTCGAACCCGGTTTGTACATTGCGCCGGATGCCGATGTGCCGGAAGCCTATCGCGGCATCGGTATTCGTATCGAAGACGACATCCTGATCACCGCCACCGGCATTGAAATTCTGACCGGCGACGTAGTGAAAGAAGCTGATGACATTGAAGCGTTGATGGCAGCAGCACGTAACTAACATGAGCAACGTTTGTCTATGAGCATAGTGATTGTTGGCGGCGGAATGACCGGTGCCACACTGGCGCTGGCGATATCCGCGCTGACGCAAGGGCGTCTGGCGGTGCATCTGGTGGAAGCCACTGCGCCGGAAAATCACGGGCATCCGGGCTTTGATGCCCGTTCGATAGCGCTGGCGCAGGGGACTTGTCAGCAGCTGGCTCGCGTGGGCATCTGGCCGGCACTGGCAAAAATCGCCACGCCGATCCGTGATATCCACGTCAGCGATCGCGGCCATGCGGCCTTCGTGCATCTCAATGCCGCGCATTACGGCGTTGAAGCATTGGGGCAGGTGGTCGAGCTGCATGAAGTCGGCAAACGTTTGTTTGCACTCCTGAAGGCCGCTCCGGGCGTCACGTTGCATTGTCCGGCCAAAGTCGTGGATATCGCACGGACGGCAGATTCTGCCAGCGTCACGCTCGATACCGGCGAAACATTGACCGCGCAGCTGCTGGTCGCCGCCGACGGTTCCCACTCCTCGCTGGCGAAGGCCTGCAATATTGGCTGGCAGCGCGAAGACTATGGTCAGATTGCGGTCATCACCAATGTCGCAACGTCTGAACCGCATCGTGGCCGTGCGTTTGAACGCTTCACACAACACGGTCCGCTGGCCTTATTACCAATGTCCGACGGGCGCAGCTCGCTGGTGTGGTGTCATCCGCGTGAGGCCAAAGCTGAAATCGATGGTTGGACTGAAGCGCAATTTCTCAGTGAACTGCAAAAAGCCTTCGGCTGGCGCCTGGGCACGATGAAGCAGGCCGGTACGCGCTTTAGCTATCCGCTGCAATTACAGAAAGCCAACAGTCATATCAGCCACCGTCTGGCGCTGGTCGGCAATGCCGCCCAAACGCTGCATCCGATCGCCGGACAGGGCTTTAATCTTGGTTTACGTGACGTGATGACGCTGGCGGAAACGCTGGCAAATGCCGCCGCGCACGGAACCGACGTCGGCAGTTATCGCGTGCTGAGTGAATACCAGCAGCGCCGTCAGCCCGATCAGCAGGCTACCGTCGGCGTGACCGATGGTCTGATCCATTTATTTGCCAATCGCTGGCTGCCATTAATGGTCGGACGCAATCTGGGTTTACTGGCGATGGAAGGCATTACGCCGCTGCGCGATGCTTTTACACGCAGGACTTTAGGCTGGGTTGATCGTTAAGCCTTATAGGAAAAATTATGCAATCTTTTGATGTGGTTATCGCCGGTGGCGGGATGGTCGGTCTGGCGCTGGCGTGCGGATTACAGGGCAGCGGATTGCGCGTTGCAGTGCTTGAAAGCCAGCAGCCAGATCTCGATTCCCCTTTGCCGGAACAGCCGGGTCTGCGTGTTTCAGCCATCAATGCCGCCAGTGAGCGTTTACTGAAATACATCGGCGTCTGGGACAACATCACCGCGCAACGCGCCAATGCTTATCAGGGGATGGAAGTCTGGGATCGCGACAGCTTCGGCAAAATCGCGTTTCGTGGCGAAAAATACGGATTCAGCCATCTCGGCCACATCATTGAGAATCAGGTGATCCACCGCGCGCTCTGGCAACAGGCGGAGAAGTCCTCTGATATCACCCTGCTGGCACCCGCTACGCTGAAAAACGTTGCGTGGGGCGAAAACGACGCCTTTATTACGCTTAATGACGATCGCCAGCTGAGCGCGCGCTTGGTCGTTGGCGCTGATGGCGCACAGTCGTGGCTGCGTCAGCACGCCGATATCCCGCTGACATTCTGGGATTACCGCCATCATGCACTGGTGGCGACCATTCGCACCGAAGAGCCGCACCAGTCTGTTGCACGACAGGTCTTCCACGGCGAGGGTATTCTGGCCTTTTTGCCGCTGGCCGATGCGCATTTGTCTTCGATTGTGTGGTCCGTTTCGCCGGATGAGGCACAGCGCCTGCGTGGGCTAGAACCTGAAGAATTCAACAAAATTCTCGCCAGCACTTTCGATCTGCGTCTGGGCATCTGTACCGTTGAAAGCGAACGTCAGACCTTCCCGCTGACCGGTCGTTATGCCCGCAGTTTTGCCGGACAGCGTCTGGCGCTGGTGGGGGATGCGGCGCACACCGTACATCCGCTGGCCGGGCAGGGCGTAAACTTAGGCTTTATGGATGCGGCCGAGCTGGCGTCTGAAATCAAACGCCTGCAAAAAGAAGGCAAAGATTTCGGGCAGCACATGTATCTGCGTCGCTATGAGCGCCGCCGTAAGCACAGTGCTGCGTTGATGCTGGCCGGAATGCAGGGTTTTCGCGAACTGTTTGCCGGTGACAATCCAGCGAAGAAACTCCTGCGTGATATCGGCCTGACGCTGGCTGATTCACTGCCGGGCGTGAAACCTAAATTAGTGCGTCAGGCCATGGGGCTGAACGACTTACCCGAATGGTTGCAGGAAGATTCGCTTCGATTGAAATAATCTAATTTCAGCTCAGTTTTTCCATTACATTTTCTAATCCGGGGCCGGATTTCTCATTCTGCAAATGGTGAGAAATCCGGCCTTGTCGTTATATAACGTCGATATTTTTGCTGTTTATTTGTAGATTTTGCGCCACAAACCCCATTTTCCCAGTCAAAAACTCTGCACAATGCCCCTGCTATTTAACTGACATTCCCTTTGCTCTGCATATTTTATCTTATGGTTAGCAGGGGAATTCGGTGGTAAGTTCAGGTAAAGGGTATCGTTTGCGCTCCCTGCGAATTTCGACTTTTTCAGGCAGCCTTTTCGTCATGAGGAATAAGATGGTTAAGCAGACTCAGCTTTTTGAACAACATGTCGCGTGCGGTGCGCGTATGGTCGATTTCCACGGCTGGATGATGCCTCTGCATTATGGCTCCCAGCTGGATGAACACCACGTTGTGCGCCAGGATGCCGGCATGTTCGACGTCTCGCACATGACCATCGTTGATCTCCGCGGTGCCCGTACCCGTGAATTCCTCCGTTACCTGCTGGCGAACGATGTCGCCAAACTAACCGTTCCCGGCAAAGCGCTGTACACCGGTATGCTCAATGCCTCCGGCGGCGTGATCGATGACCTGATTGTTTATTTCCTTACTGAAGATTATTTCCGCCTGGTGGTGAACTCCGCGACCCGTGAGAAAGATCTGGCATGGATTTCGCAGCATGCAGAACCGTACGGCGTTGAACTGACCGTACGTGATGATTTAGCGCTGGTGGCCGTTCAGGGGCCGCAGGCGAAAGAAAAAGCCCAAACCTTATTTACTGCTGAACAAAAACAGGCCGTCGAGGGCATGAAGCCGTTCTTTGGCGTGCAGGCGGGCGCTTTGTTTATCGCGACCACCGGCTACACCGGTGAAGCGGGCTATGAAATAGCGCTGCCGCAAGAACAGGTCGCAGATTTCTGGCAGAAATTGCTGGCGGCGGGCGTGAAGCCTGCCGGTCTTGGGGCACGTGACACGCTGCGTCTGGAAGCGGGTATGAACCTTTACGGTCAGGAAATGGATGAAGGCGTTTCACCGCTGGCGGCCAACATGGGCTGGACCATTGCGTGGGCACCGGAAGACCGCGATTTTATTGGCCGTGACGCCCTGGAAAGACAGCGCGAGCAGGGCACCGAACAGCTGGTCGGTCTGGTGATGACCGAAAAAGGCGTATTGCGTAACGAGCTGCCGGTGCATTTCACCGATGCGGCAGGCAACACTCAACAAGGCGTGATCACCAGCGGTTCATTCTCCCCGACGCTGGGCTACAGCATCGCGCTGGCGCGCGTTCCGGCAGGCATTGGCGAGCAGGCGATTGTGCAAATTCGTAACCGTGAGATGCCGGTAAAAGTCACCAAACCGGGCTTTGTCCGTAATGGTAAACCGCTGGCGCAGTAACGAATCCGATTGAGTTGAACACAAAAATTTAAAAACATTTTCAGGAGATTATTGATGAGCAATGTTCCCGCAGAGTTGAAATATGCCTCTTCCCACGAATGGGTGCGTTCTGAAGGCAACGGCGTTTACACCGTAGGTATCACCGAACACGCGCAGGAATTGCTGGGCGACATGGTGTTTGTCGATCTGCCAGAAGTTGGCCGTGAAGTGGCTGCTGGCGAAGACTGCGCCGTGGCAGAATCCGTGAAAGCGGCTTCCGATATTTACTCCCCGATCAGCGGCGAAATCATCGCGGTGAACGGTGAACTGGAAGGTTCTCCGGAGCTGGTTAACAGCGAGCCATACGGTGCCGGTTTCCTGTTCCAGATTAAAGCGTCAGACGAAGCCGAACTGGCTAACCTGCTTGATGCAGCAGCTTATGGTTCCTCGATCGACGAATAAGTAAGACTGCACGACCGCCTCGCAACCCGTTTGCGGGGCGCATTCAACACCCGTAGCTTTTGTCAGTATCCCAAGACACCTCCAGCAGATTTCAGGAATGCGTAGCAAATGACTCAGACTCTCAGCCAACTCGAACACAGCGAAGCGTTTATCGGCCGCCACATTGGTCCGTCTTCTCAGCAGCAGCAAGATATGCTGGAGACGGTCGGTGCCGGTTCGTTAAATGCCCTGATCCAGCAGATCGTTCCGGTCGATATTCAGTTGCCGGGGCCACCGGCCGTCGGCGATGCCGTAACCGAACATCAGGCGCTGGCTGAGCTTAAAGCCATTGCCAGCCAGAATCAGCGCTATAAATCCTACATCGGTATGGGTTACAGCGCGGTGCTGACGCCGCCGGTAATCCTGCGCAATATGCTGGAAAATCCGGGCTGGTACACCGCGTATACGCCGTATCAACCCGAGGTGTCGCAGGGGCGTCTGGAATCACTGCTGAACTTCCAGCAGCTGACGCTGGATCTGACCGGTCTGGATCTGGCTTCTGCTTCGTTGCTTGATGAAGCGACCGCCGCTGCTGAAGCGATGGCGCTGGCAAAACGCGCCAGCAAACTGAAAAACGCCAACCGTTTCTTCGTGGCTGACGATGTGCACCCGCAAACCCTGGACGTGGTTCGCACCCGTGCTGAAACCTTTGGCTTCGACATCATTGTTGATAAAGCCGAGAAGGTGCTGGATCTGGAAGGCGTGTTCGGTGTGCTGTTACAGCAGGTCGGCACCACAGGTGAAGTTCACGATTACAGCGCACTGCTGGCTGAACTGAAATCCCGCAAAATTATCACCAGCGTTGCCGCTGACATTATGGCACTGGTTACGCTGACCGCGCCGGGCAAGCAGGGCGCGGACGTGGTCTTTGGTTCGGCACAGCGTTTCGGCGTGCCAATGGGCTACGGCGGCCCGCACGCGGCGTTCTTCGCCTGTATTGATGATTTCAAACGCTCAATGCCGGGCCGCATTATCGGTGTTTCCCGCGACGCTGCAGGCAAAACCGCACTGCGCATGGCGATGCAGACTCGTGAGCAACATATCCGCCGCGAAAAAGCCAACTCCAACATCTGTACCTCGCAGGTTTTACTGGCCAACATCGCCAGCCTGTATGCAGTATTCCACGGCCCTGAAGGCCTGAAACGCATTGCTTCACGCATTCACCGCCTGACCGACATTCTGGCCACTGGCCTGAAACAGGGCGGTCTGACCCTGCGTCACAATACCTGGTTCGATACCCTGACCGTGGAAGTGAAAGACAAAGCCGCCGTGCTGGAACGCGCGCTGAGCTTCGGTCTGAACCTGCGTACTGATATTCACGGTGCTGTCGGCGTGACGCTTGATGAAGCCACCTCCCGTGAAGACGTGCAGATCTTGTTCGCCGCTCTGCTGGGGGACGACAACGGTCTGGACATCGATAAACTGGATAAAGCTGTTTCGACTGACAGCAACTCGATCCCGGCCGCGATGCTGCGTGTGGATCCGATCCTGACGCATCCGGTGTTCAATCAGTACCACAGCGAAACCGAGATGATGCGTTACATGCACCGTCTGGAGAAAAAGGATCTGGCGCTGAATCAGGCAATGATCCCGCTGGGTTCCTGCACCATGAAACTCAATGCTGCCGCCGAGATGATCCCAATCACCTGGCCGGAATTCGCTGAACTGCACCCGTTCTGCCCGACTGAACAGGCCGCCGGTTATCAGCAAATGATTGGTCAGCTTTCACAGTGGCTGGTGCAACTGACCGGTTACGATGCCGTCTGTATGCAGCCTAACTCTGGCGCGCAGGGCGAATACGCCGGTCTGCTGGCGATCCGCCGTTACCATGAAAGCCGTAACGAAAGCAGCCGTCACATTTGTCTGATCCCAAGTTCTGCCCACGGTACCAACCCGGCGTCTGCACAGATGGCGAGCATGACCGTGGTGGTTGTCGCCTGTGACAAACAGGGCAACATTGATCTGAGCGATCTGCGTGAGAAAGCGGCGCAGGCGGGCGATGCGCTGTCTTGTATCATGGTGACTTACCCGTCAACGCACGGCGTTTACGAGGAAACTATCCGCGAAGTCTGCCAGATTGTTCACCAGTATGGCGGTCAGGTTTACCTCGACGGCGCGAACATGAACGCACAGGTCGGCATTACCACGCCGGGCTACATCGGCGCAGATGTTTCGCACCTCAACTTGCATAAAACCTTCTGTATCCCACACGGCGGTGGCGGTCCGGGCATGGGCCCTATCGGCGTCAAAGCCCATCTGGCGCCGTTTGTACCGGGTCACAGCGTAGTACAGATTGACGGCGTACTGACACAAAATGGCGCGGTGTCCGCCGCACCGTTCGGCAGCGCTTCAATTCTGCCAATCAGCTGGATGTATATCCGCATGATGGGCGCGGAAGGGTTGAAACAGGCCAGTCAGGTTGCGATCCTGAACGCTAACTACATTGCCACCCGTCTGAAAGAGGCTTATCCGGTGCTCTACACCGGACGCGATGGTCGCGTGGCACACGAATGTATTCTGGACATCCGACCGCTGAAAGAAGCGACCGGCATCAGCGAAATGGACATCGCCAAGCGTCTGATCGACTACGGCTTCCACGCCCCGACCATGTCCTTCCCGGTTGCCGGTACGTTGATGGTTGAGCCGACCGAATCAGAAAGCAAAGTCGAGCTGGATCGCTTTATCGACGCGCTGCTGGCAATTCGCGGTGAAATCGACAGCGTCGCCAAAGGCGAATGGCCGCTGGCTGATAATCCGCTGGTGAATGCCCCGCACGTGCAGGACGAACTGGTCAGCGAGTGGACCCATCCGTACAGCCGTGAACTGGCGGTCTTCCCGGCAGGCAGCGAGAATAAATACTGGCCGGCGGTGAAGCGTCTGGATGATGTCTACGGTGACAGAAACTTGTTCTGTTCATGTGTGCCGATCTCAGATTACGAGTAAGACTCCAAATTCCTCCCCCTTCGCAGGGGGAGGAGCAACCACTTTCCTCACTTCCCCTGGAAACGCCCTGATGAAAATAGCCCTCGTCACCGGTGCCAGCCGCGGCATTGGCCGGGCCACGGCGATATTACTCGCCGAACAAGGTTACGCCGTCGGCGTCAACTATCTCAGCAATGAAATGGCCGCCCGGGCCGTCGTCAACGACATCACCGTGAACGGGGGAAGGGCTATCGCCCTGCAAGCCGATATCGCCGACGAGGCGCAGGTCGTTGCCATGTTCCGGCGTATCAATGATGAACTGGGGCCGATTACCGCGCTGGTCAATAATGCCGGGATCTTGTTCCAGCAGACGACCATTGAAAATCTTTCTGCTGAACGCATCAACAAAGTGCTTTCCACCAATGTGACGGGCTATTTCCTGTGCTGTCGCGAGGCGGTGAAAATCATGTCGCATCGTCATGGCGGAAAGGGCGGGGCGATTGTGAATGTCTCCTCGGCGGCTTCGCGTCTGGGTGCTCCGGGTGAATACGTGGATTACGCCGCGTCGAAAGGCGCAGTGGATACCCTGACCACCGGTCTGGCACTGGAAGTGGCTGCCTGCGGTATCCGTGTAAACTGCGTGCGGCCCGGTTTGATCTACACAGAAATGCACGCCAGCGGCGGTGAGCCGGGGCGTGTGGATCGCGTGAAAGCCAGTCTGCCGATGCAGCGCGGCGGCCAGCCGGAAGAAGTGGCTCAGGCAATTTGCTGGCTGCTGTCAGATTCCGCGTCCTATGTGACCGGAAGTTTTCTGGAGCTGGCAGGCGGAAAGTAAAACCCTCTTTAACAACATCAGAAGCGCCTCAGGGCGCTTTTTTTTATGCCAAACGGTCAAAGCCACACAAACGGTCATAGTCGGTCACTGCGTCGCACGAGGAATTGTGACCGTTTGCAAATCTGTTGCTGTCTTGTTGCAGCCTGAATGACGATTTAATGCCGTTCCCGCCACAGATCCAAACTTTAACATTTCATCTCTTCTCATCTTTTCGTGACAACTATCACATGACGACGGCGGCGAAAAACGCACGCGGTCGCTTTTGAGGCACTGCGCATTCCGCAAGCATCCGGCTGCGTATCCTAATTGACATCGGGAAAGAGGAATCACCACATGCTGCCTGTAGAACGCCATCGTTTTATCACTGAAATCCTCAGCCAGCGCGGACGCATTCTGGTGCAGGAAGTGGCGCAGTTATGCCGCATCTCGCTGGAGACTGCGCGGCGCGATCTGGCGCTGCTGGAAAGGCGCGGGATTTTGCAACGCAGCCATGGCGGCGCGGTATTTGCCCAACATGCGGCGTCCGGGACAGCCTCGGTGCCGTCGCAGATTGAGCAGGGAGAATCGTTTCGTGACCGCAGCAACCAGTCCCCCGACAGCAAAACCCGCATCGCCAAGCGCGCGTTGCAGCTGATCAATCCCGGCGATTGTCTGCTGCTCGACAGCAGCTCAAGCAGCTGGTTTCTGTCCCGGCAGTTGCCGGACATCCAGCTGGTGGTGCTGACCAATTCGGTGCACATCATTCAGACGCTGGCAGTGAAAGCCAATGTGCGGGTGATCGGGTTGGGCGGTGAATATTCAGCGAAGTATGAGGATTTTGTCGGCGTTCTGGCCGAACAAATGCTGAAAGAGTTCGTGATAAATAAATTGTTTTTCTCCTGTCACGGCATCAGCCACGAAGGCGGTATCCGTGAAAGTAACGAGCATCACGCGCGGCTGAAACAGCAAATGCTGCTTTCTTCCGAGCACAAAATTTTGCTGGCTGATGCCAGCAAATTCGGCCGGCGCTCTTTTGCGCGGATCTGCCACTACCGGGAAATAGACACACTGATAACAGACCATCTGGAGGATGAAGAATTCCGACAGGAACTGGCCTGGAGCAACGTCAACGTAATTGAGGTTTCTCCTTCACCCCTACAGAAAAAAACTAAAAACAGTCGCAACGGCCCTCTCGCTGCGGCAAATAACTGAACCTCTTTGGAGAGAAAACATGATCAAGAAATCCGTTCTTGCCTGCCTGTTTGCTACAGCCATGTTGTCCCTGTCAGCCCACGCTGCCGACAAAATCCGCATGGGTGTGGTGGTGAAAGTCGGCGGTAACGCCTGGTTCAACGCGATGGAAGCTGGGATCAAAAGTGAAGCGGCCAAACGCGGGATCGATGCCTGGCAGGTCGGGCCGACCAGCGCGGATCCGGCATTGCAGGTACGTGCCATTGAAGATCTGATCGCGCAAAAAGTGGATGTGATAGGCGTGGTGCCTAACGACGCCCGCGTGCTCGAACCGGTGCTGAAACGTGCCCACGATGCCGGGATCAAAGTCATCGTTCATGAATCGCCGGATCAGAAATACGCCGACTGGGATTTTGAAATGGTGGATGCCACGCAGCACGGCATTACGCACATGGTCGCCCTCGCACAGTGCATGAAAGAAAAGGGTGATTACGCGGTGTACGTCGGCAGCTTAACGGTGCCGCTGCATCAGAAATGGGCCGATGCCGCCATCAATTATCAGAAAGAGCACTACCCAAATATGCATCTGGTCGGTGACAAGTTTGGCGTCGGTGAATCCCTCGACGACAGCATCCGTACCACCAATGACCTGATGTCCAAAGACGCCAACCTGAAAGGCATTCTGGCGATCGGTTCACAGGGTCCGATCGGCGCAGGCCGTGCGGTGCTGAACCGGGGTAAAACGGAGGACATTTGCGTCTTCGGGCCGTTCAGTCCGGGTCAGGGCGCAAGTCTGGTAAAAGCCGGTGCCATCAAAGGCGGCTTTATCTGGAATCCGATGGTTGCTGGCGAAGTCTTCGTGCGCATCGCCGAGAAGCTGGAAAAAGGCGAAAAAATCACTGACGGCATGACCATTGAAGGTATGGGCAAAGTGAAAGTAGATGAAGCCACGCACACCATTCTGGGTAACGAAACCGAAAGCCTGGATAAAGCAAATCTGCCGAAACTGGTCAAAATGGGGCTGTAATCATGGCAATCTCCGAGATCATTCAAACAGACAACGAACCGCTGATTGATGTGCAGAATCTGTCGGTGACCTTTGGCGGACAGCGTGCGCTCAACGATATCTCCCTGCGGCTGATGCCGGGCGAAGTTCACTGCCTGGCGGGTACCAACGGCTGCGGAAAAAGTACGTTGATCAAAGTGATCTCGGGGGTTTATCAGCCGGACAACGGTTGCCAAATCACACTGTGTTCACAACAACAGGGCGTGCAAAGCTTCAGCAAACTGAACCCGGATCAGGCGCGGCAGTTTGGCATTCAGGTCATTTATCAGGATCTGTCGTTATTCCCTAACCTCAGCGTCGCTGAAAACATCGCGTTCGACCACAACCTGCATGGGCTGATGGGCTGGTATCGCCCGTCACGCTTGCGTGAGACTGCTCAGCGCATTCTCACCGAACTTAATTACAGCTTAAATCTCGACAGTAAAGTCTCGACGCTGCCGATTGCCCAGCGTCAGCAGGTGGCGATTTGCCGCGCGCTGGTGGCCGATGCGCGGCTGGTTATCATGGACGAGCCGACCGCCTCGCTCACCCGTACCGAAGTCAACCAGCTGCTGCGCACCGTGCATTATCTGAAAAACAAAGGGATCAGCGTGGTTTTCGTCAGCCATCGTCTTGACGAAGTACTGGAAATTTCCGACAGCGTGACGGTTATCCGCGACGGCAAAAAAGTTGGCACTTTCCCGGCTTCAGAGGTGAGCAGCGAACGTCTGACCGAGCTGATGACCGGCCTTAAACTCGATTACCGCCTGAAAGCCGCCAACATGAATGACGAACGCATCATGCTGGAAGCCGACAACCTCACCCGTGAAGGCCAGTACCACGATGTCAGTTTCAAACTGCACGCCGGTGAAGTGCTTGGCCTGTGCGGCCTGCTCGGGTCGGGGCGCACCGAACTGGCGCTCAGCCTGTTTGGAATGACCAAACCGGACAGCGGCAAAATTTATCTCGACAGCAAACCGGTACGTTTTCGCAGCCATGAAGACGCCATTAAATCCGGTATCGGCTATGTCTCGGAAGACCGGCTGACGCTCGGCTTGATCCAGCAGCAGTCGGTCGGCGACAACACGGTGCTGGCAATCATGGATCAGCTGCGCAGCCGTTTTCATCTGATCGATGAATACCGCAAAAACAAGATCATCCAGCAGTGGATCGAAAAACTCGGCGTCAAAGTCGCCGATCCGGATCAGGCGATCTCGACGCTTTCCGGCGGCAATCAGCAAAAAATCGTACTGGCGAAATGGGTACTGACCCAGCCGAAAATCCTGATCCTCGATTCACCGACGGTCGGCGTAGACGTCGGCGCCAAAGCCAGCATCTATCAGCTGATCCACCAACTGGCGGAAGAGGGAATTTCAATCCTGCTGATTTCGGACGAAGTACCGGAAGTTTATTTCAACTGTGACCGCGTGCTGCATTTCAGCGAAGGGACGGTAGTGGGCGAATACCTGCCGCGCGGTATCACCCAGCAACAGCTTGCGGAGGCCGTCAATGCTTAAGCTCAGCCGGTTACGCCCGTCCAGCAACGAAGGCTATTTAGCCTGGGTGTTGCTGGTGGTTATCGTCACCTTTTCCCTGCTCACTGACCAGTTTCTGACCTTACAGAACCTGCTGGATCTCACCGAAAGCTACGCCGTCAGCGGCATTTTTGCGCTCGGCCTGTTTGTGGTGCTGGTCACCGGTGGCATCGATATTTCCTTTGCGGCGGTGGCGTCGGTGGTGCAGTACATCATCGCCACGCTGGCGATCCACTATGGCCTCAGCAGCCCGGCGGGCAGCATTTTACTGGCTGTCGCGATCGGCACCGTGCTCGGCATGATTAACGCGATTCTGATCTACTGCCTGCGCATTGTGTCGATCATCGTGACCATCAGTATGCAGTCGCTGCTGTTCGGGATGCTGATGTGGCTGACCAACGGCACCAGCCTGTATGACCTGCCGGACTGGTTGACCACGCCCGTGCGCGTCCTGCCGTTCAGCGTTGGCGAGCACCATTATCAGATTGGCCTGCCGGTGGTGGTGATGCTGGGCGTCGCCGGGCTGAGCTGGATCCTGCTCAATAAAACGCACCTCGGGCGGCAGCTGTTTGCGGTCGGTGGCGATCAGGAATCGGCGCGCCGCATCGGGATCCGCGTCGGTCTGCTGCATCTTTTCGCCTACGGCTATCTCGGAGCAATGGCGGCCATCGGCGGGCTGGTGCAGGTATATCGCGTCGGGGAAGTCGTGCCGAATGCGCTGGTCGGCGGCGAGCTGGACGTCCTCGCTGCGGCGGTGCTCGGCGGGGCCAGCCTCAATGGCGGCAAAGGCAGCGTGGTCGGCACACTGATGGGCGTGTTCCTGATTGGTGTGCTGAAAAACGGCCTTAACCTGATCGGCGTGTCCAGCTACTTCATGAATATCGTTATCGGCGTGGTGATTGTCGCGGCCATCACTGTTACCCATTACAAGAAACGCAAAGAAACCGAAGTCGGCTTCGCGTAAGGAACCCGCTATGTTCGCGAAAAGCAGAAATTTGAACCTGAAAACTAAGCCTGACACCCGGCCACGGCTGAGGATCGCCAGCCTGAAAATCGACAACACGACGCTCGGATTATCACTGTTACTGCTGGTGGTCATCATCGGATTCAGTCTGGCCATGCCGGGGCGATTCTTCAGTGACGCCACCTTTATGAGCGTCGCCTTCCAGCTGCCGGAGCTCGGTTTGCTGACGCTGGCGATGTTTATCCCCATTCTCAGCGGCGGCCTGAATCTGTGCATTATTGCCACCGCGAATCTGACCAGCTTACTGATGGCGTGGGTATTTCTGACCTGGCTGCCGCCGGACGCCAGCATAGCGATGCAGGCGGTATGGCTGACGCTGGCGTTGGTCGGCGCAATGATTCTGGCGCTGGTGATTGGCATGCTGACCGGCGCGCTGGTGGCCTACGTGGGTGCGCATCCGATTCTGGTGACGTTGGCGACCATGACAATGGTAAACGGCGTCGGTATCTATCTTTCACGCGGCGCGGCAATCAGCGGCATGCCGGACATCGTGCGCTTCATCGGCGCAGAGACGCTGCTCGGCATACCGGTGCCACTGATTGTTTTCCTGCTGACGGCGGGGCTGGTAGCGGTGTTTCTGGAGCGCACACGCCTTGGCAAATACATCTACATGAGCGGCAGCAACATCAACGCCACCCATTTCAGCGGCGTGAACACCCACCGCGTGCTGATCGCCATCTACGTCATCTCCAGCATGTTATGCGTCATTGCGGGGCTGATCATGATGGCGCGCTTCAACTCGGCGCGCATGGGCTACGGCGATTCATACCTGCTGCTGACCGTGCTGGCGATCATTCTCGGCGGCACCGACCCCAACGGCGGATTCGGCAAAGTGGCAGGCGTGGTGCTCTCGCTGATTGTCTTACAGGTGATTTCCACCGGCCTGAATCTCATGAACGTCAGCCCGCATTTCAGCCTGGCGATGTGGGGAGCGGTACTGATTGTGGTACTGGCGCTGAAATTCTTCCGTGCACGCTTTCTTCAGAAACGGGCGGGGCGCATGAGCGCCGCCAAAGCGCGCGCTGCACAACCTTAACGCTTTCATTTATCTGATTACTTTAGTCTCTGAACCAAGGACAACATCATGGAATACAAAATTTCTCCGTCGCTGATGTGCATGAGCCTGATTGACATCAAACAGCAACTGGAGGTTCTGAACCGCCGCGCCGATATGCTGCACATTGACATCATGGACGGTCATTACGTCAAAAATATCACCTTGTCACCGTTCTTTATCGAGCAGATCCGCCCGCACACCCCACTGATCCTTGACGTGCATATGATGGTGGAAAATCCGTCGGACTTTATCGAGCCGATTGCCCTTGCCGGTGCCGATTTCATCTGCCCGCACGCCGAAACCATCAACCGCGACGCGTTCCGCATCATCAACCAGATCCGCTCACTGGGGAAAAAAGTTGGCGTGGTGCTCAATCCTGCAACGCCGGTGGAGTACATCCAGCACTACATCCATCTGGTGGATAAAGTCACCGTGATGACCGTCGATCCGGGCTATGCCGGGCAGCCGTTCATCCCGGAGATGCTAGGGAAAATCGCCCAGCTGCGCGATCTCAAACAGCAAAAAGGCTATCGCTATCTGATCGAGATCGACGGTTCCTGCAACCTGCGCACCTATCAGGATCTGCTGTCGGCGGGCGCGGAAGTGCTGATCGTCGGCAGCTCCGGCCTGTTCACGCTGGACGACGATCTGGATATCGCCTGGGACAAAATGCTCGATCAGATGCGTCAGGCGCGTCACGCAGCCTGAGGGCAGGAGAGCCGTATGCCGCATTTTCTCGGAGTGGATGTCGGGGGTACCAATACCCGTTTAATGCTGATGGACAGCCAGCAACAGTTTCGTGGCTACCAAAAAACGCCGACCCAAAGCTGGGCGGGACAGAGCAGCCCGTTACAGGGTCTGGAAGCGCTGATCGCTGAGTTTCTGCACACGCAGGATCCGCACTGTCAGGTGGCGCAGGTGATGCTCGGCCTGCCGGGCGTTCTCTCGCGTGACCGCAATACCGTGCTGTCGCTGCCGTTCATTTCTGCGCTGGATAACCAGCCGGTAGCGGCGCTGCTGTCGGAGCGTCTGCATCTGCCGGTGACGATGGATAAAGACGTTAACCATCTGATGTGGTGGGATTTACAGCAGCACGGCGCGCTGCCGGACGTGGCGGTCGGGCTGTATCTCGGCACCGGCCTGGGTAACAGTTTGTGGATCAACGGTGATTTTTATCACGGCGCGCACGGCGGTGCCGGTGAGCTGGGTCATATCCCACTGCCAGGCAATCTGTTGCTCTGTCCGTGCGGTAAAACCGGCTGTGTCGAGACGCTGACTTCCGGCAACTGGCTGACCGGCTGGGCGCGGCAACATGTGCCTCAAACACCTTTCGCCGAGCTGTTTACGTGGCACGCCGGGCATGACGATTTAATCGAATTTGTAGCCCGTCTGGCACGTACCGTGGCCAGCGAAATGAACATTCTGGATCCGGAGTTTCTGGTGCTGGGCGGCGGTGTGCTGGCGATGGCGAACTTCCCGCTTTCGCAGCTGGAGCAGCAACTGCGCAGTCATCTGCGCAGCCCGTATCCGGCGAACGGACTGAGTATTCACTTTAGCGCCATTACCGACGAGACCGGCTGCCGGGGCGCGTGTTTAGCCGCACAGCGCATTTTTCAGTCGCAGCCTGCTGTTGCAGCGCGACCGTTTTCCTTGAGGAGAGAGGCATGAACAAAGGCAAGGTATGCGTATTCGGTTCTTTCAACCTCGACATCGTCGCAGGCATGGCGCGCTTTCCGCAGCCGGGGGAATCCCTGATTGCCCGCAACAGCATGATGGGCGCGGGCGGTAAAGGCGCCAATCAGGCCGTCGCCGCGCTGCGCGCCGGAGCGCGGGTGCATTACATCGGCAAGGTCGGGCGCGATGACTTCGGTATGTTCGCCCGTCGCCATCTCGACAGCGCCGGTTTCGATGCCGTCACGCTGTTTTCCACCGGCGAATGCCCGACCGGCAACGCGCTGATTTACGTCGCCGGTGCCGACGCGGAAAATATGATCGCAGTCGATCCGGGTGCAAATCTGACGGTCACCGACGAAGAGGTCGAACAGTGTCGTCCTGCCGTCGCGGCGGCGGATATCCTGCTGACGCAGCTGGAAAATAACTTACCGGCGATCGAAAAGCTGATAGGCATTGCCAGGGAAAACGACACTTACATCATCCTCAATCCTGCGCCGTTCCAGCCGGTCTCCGACCACCTGCTGGCGCAGGTAGATCTGCTCACGCCGAACGCCACAGAATGCACGCTGCTGACCGGTATCGAGGTGCGCGATATTCCGTCGGCACAATGCGCCGCCCTCGCGCTGCACGCCAAAGGTATACAGGCGTTGATCATCACGCTCGGTACGCAGGGCGCACTGCTGTCGGTCAATGGTGAAACCCAGCTCATCGCCGCCTGCCCGGCAACGCCGGTCGACACCACCGGCGCGGGTGACGCCTTTAACGGCGCGCTGGCCTCACAGCTCGCCGCAGGTTCGACGCTGCAAGATGCCGCTTTGTTTGCTTCCGCCTACGCCTCAGTTTGTGTGGAAAGGGCAGGTGCGGCGGCGTCAATGCCGACGTATAAGGAAGCGCGGGAACGGCAAAACAGCGTGATAAATGTTGAGTAGATTAAAATTAAAAAAGTCCTGAAAAGAAATTCAGGACTTTTTCAACGTACTCCGGGCAGTCAGTCATTGACTAATAACAGACAGTGTTGTTACTGCTGATTGTCCGTTAATGGTATAAATATTATTTAAATAAGACGAAAGGACTGGCAGAGTAAATGAACACTTTGTTCCTTCTGTTGGATTGTTTTTCACTCCGGTATATTGACCAGCACATAGCCCAGGAATATCGCTGTTAATTTGTTTTGCTAAGGCACTTGCCCATCGATAGGTTGGCATCCAATAATCACTCGGCGGAGTATAAATTGATTCATATTTTGTGCCATCCTCAAAGATCACCGAGAACTTAACGGATTGCCCAGTATGTAAATCAGAAGCAGATATATATCCTACCTGAAGGTACTTATCAAGAATACGTGTTGTATAATTCGCATTTTGACCTGTAGTCGTATAAATCTTGTTTAAATAGGATGAGCCTATCGGTGTCATGAACTTACAAGCATTATTTGCAGTGACCTGCTGTGTTAAAACGCCTGCGCATGCATCAGCTATTTTTTCATTGAAAATTTTTGTTAAACCCGGTGTCCAGCGGTAAACCGGATAATAATAATCACTATCCGGAGAGTAAACAGCGAACTGAGGAGTTTTTTCGCCAATAGTGATATCTATCCTTGCAAGCTGATTCTCTTTGAGGTCCGACCCCGTAATTTCCCCAACGTATTTCCATAATGGTATCGGTTCTACAGATAAAAGAGGTATTTTGGCCGGTGGAATTCGTCCTTTTGCAGTTTCTACGTCAATATTTTTAAAATCGCTTGTGTTTACTTGAGTTTGGTCGTGAAAAGTATTATTTGCCTCTAGAAACTCACCTGTAGGATTTCTCCATGTACCAAAAATGCCCAAGATAGTCTGGTCTTTTGCCTGGAACTTGTTATCAAAAACAACAAAATTACTAACTGAGATACTCTCCGTATCTGAATTTACAATATCCTGATAATAATTTACTGTACCTTCTTTTATGAAGTTATTAAATACAAATGTATCATTCATAAAAGTTGTTGCTGATGACTTATAAGCTCTTGCATCAAAGTCCACACTATCAAGATAATTTCCAACAAAGTAAACTCCTGTTGCATTACGGAATTTAGCCCCTCCTGAATCATCTGCTGGCCAACCTGAAAATAAGTTGTTTTTCAATGTGACGTTGCTGTATTGCTTTATATACATAACATGATCGCGAGATATGTTACAGTTACCCGTTGTTGGATCACTTTTTAAACATGTCTTTTTATTGCCTGCTACAATATTGTAATTGAATTCAGAGTCAGTCAATCCATCAGTAGCGTACCATCCTGACTGGAAGTACCCTTGATCTTCTTTCACTATTAGCCTTCCATTTTTCGCTGCCAATTTTAGCTTGTTAACAAGTTCAAAGGTTCCAGTGTCATAATAGTTAAGGCGTGGGATTAAATTTGAATCTGAAATGTCGCCTATTATATTATGCTCAACGACAGTGTTTTTATTTCTGTAGGTACTTAAACCAATGCCAGGATGATCTTCATCACGTAACAGTATATTTCCTTGAATAATGAAAGGATTGTGGGATATGGCAAGTTGTACGTCAGTGTAGAGTGTGTTAATTAATGCGTTATTTATTATGCTAATATTACTTTTGTTTCCATAAAAATATATACGAACATTGTTGAAAACAATACCTTTTATTGTCAGGTTTTTTACTATCGAGCTATAGTTAGCATCCCCTACAAATGCAGTGTTATCACCTCTGTTGTCATGAAAAATAGTCGTACCAGTTTCCGAGCCCACTAAACTATTAGCAGTTTTTAAGACAATGTTCTGATTGATAATGTAATCACCCGCTGGGAAGAAAATCCCGCCATTTACTGGCATTGCCGAGCTAATTAGTCCTGAAACATCTGTCCCTGTATTAGGTAATATGCCCAGATCTTTGGCGCAGGTTAATGTGACATCTTTTATTTCCGGGATTTTTTCACCGGCACATAGCGTATCTGCTGCATAAACCTGGAGAGTAAGTAAATGCAGAACTGTGCAGAGTGATAGGCTGAGTATATTAGGATATATTCTCATGATAGTATTTCCTTAAGATATTATTTAATCTTTTTTTGGATGGTTTTTACTGATTTTCATAGCTATCTTGAAGGCTTGCGTAATTAAATGCATATCATTTTTTATGTAAAGGAGATAACACAACAAAGACTGACTTACTCGCGGATATATAAAATCATCATCAATAATTATTTATATTTTCATCACATCATTTATATTCCCGATGTGGAATTTTGATTACTCTCTGGGGAAAGGTTCACCTGCCACGATTGTGCCGAAACAGTTTGTTAAGCCTCCTCCCAAGAGTAGGGGAGGAGCTAAAATCAGAAATTAAAATTACTTCAGCCAGCCCTGCTGATGGGCGTTATCGAGATGGCTGCGCAGGTGTTGCCACAGTTCCGGGTGGATATCGGCGATGAAAGCATTGCGTGCCAGAACCTGTTCCAGACGGATATTGTTTTCCACCCAGCTCTGCCCCTGATTGTTCAGGTTCATGATCATCGGCATGATGCGGTCGATCACCAGTGCGAATTTCGCTTCCTGCGTTTCACCTGCTTCGTATTCATTCCATAAGTCGAGGAACTGGCCACCGAGCGGCGCGGGCAAAAGGCCGAACAGGCGTTTTGCTGCAATGATTTCCTGATCGTGAACCGCCGCGCGGGCAGCCAGATCGTAAACCAGCACATCGCCGGCATCGATTTCGACGATATCGTGAATCAACGCCATACGGATAACTTTATTGATATCAACACCCTCTGGCGCGAAAGGGGCCAGCGACATCGCCGCCACGGCGAAATGCCAGCTATGTTCTGCCGAATTCTCCTGACGATCGGTGCCTAACACTTTGGTGCGGCGTTGCACGCTTTTCAGTTTGTCGATTTCCATCAGGAATTGAAAAACTTCGGTCATGGCACCGAAATTTAGCGGGGGAGTTGCTACTGACATAATCAAACCTTAGTCAAATTGACGACATGATGAACAGCGTTATCAGAGATTTCCGCTATACGATAATCGCTTGGTGACAAAAAATCATGTTTTTGGGTGCGGAAACTCCCCGCGTTATAAAAATGTAATATAGGTAAATTATAAACAAAGTGAATGAATTGAAGGGCTTTGCAATCTGATGCGAAGAAAATGATGATCCGGCTAAGAGACTGTTACAGGACGAAATACTCAATTTAAGCGTACAGGTGTACACTGGAATCGTTCTCAGCTACTCTGCTGGTCTGGGTAATTTATAACCTGTCATTTTATTGTTCTGAGGATCCTCATCGTATGGGTAAGTCGTCTCCATCACCACAGGGATATCCGTGGGCTGAAGAAATTGCCAACAGTCTGAGTCACGGCGTTGGTTTGGTATTTGGGATTGTCGGGCTGGTGTTATTACTGGTTCAGGCGTTGGGCGATAACGCCAGCGCGATGGCAATTACCAGTTATAGCATTTACGGCGGCAGTATGATTTTGCTGTTTCTGGCCTCGACGCTTTATCACGCCATTCCGCATGAAAAAGCGAAATACTGGCTGAAGAAACTCGATCACTGCGCCATTTACATACTGATTGCGGGCACTTACACGCCGTTCCTGCTGGTCGGGCTGAATTCCCCGCTGGCAAAAGGCCTGATGGCGGTTATCTGGGGACTGGCGCTGTTCGGCGTGATTTTTAAACTGGCGTTTGCGCACCGTTTTGAAGTGCTTTCGCTCATCACTTATCTGACGATGGGCTGGCTGTCGCTGGTGGTGATTTATCAGCTGGCGATGAAACTGCTGCCCGGCGGCGTATGGCTGCTGGCGATCGGCGGCGTGGTGTACACGCTCGGGGTCATATTTTACGCCTCGAAGCGTTTTCGCTTCGGTCATGCCATCTGGCACGGATTCGTGCTTGGCGGCAGCGCCTGTCACTTTCTGGCGATCTATTTCTACGTCTAGCCTTGCTTGTGTGATGCAAAAGCGGAGCCCGTGCTCCGCTTTTTTATGCCTGTTATTCCCCCGCCCACCACTGGACCAGAGAGGGTACCGGGCTCAAATCGTAATGCGATTCTCCCAGCAGATGATTGAGGATTTTTGCGGAGCGCCACGCCGTCAGGGTCAGTTGCCCTTCGGCGCTGCCGTGGCTGTGGATCCCGGCGTTCACCGCATAAATCCGGTTCTTATCCGGGCCATCCCAACGCAGATTGAAATTCGGCTGCAACGGTAAATGCTGCTCGCGGTCATAGGGGATCCGCTCAAGCATCGGCGCGAGATACTCCGGCAGGCCGGGGCGATAGCCGGTCGCCAGAATCACGATATCCGCGCTGAAATGTTCTTCGCAGTTTTCCAGCCCGTGTTTGGCCTGCAAGCTGAAATCTCCGGCGGCATTGCGTGCGATATGATCGAGTGCGCGGTGCGGTAATAAACGCACGTTGCGCGGCTGATGCAGCACGTCGAAACGGTGATAAAGCTGCTTATAGATATCTTCCAGTGTGTGATAACTGATGCCGTCCGACGGTAATTTTTGCGTGGCAATCTCGCGCTCACGCACGTCTTCCGGCAGGGTGTAGAAGTAATTCACGTATTCCGGCGTGAAGTATTCGTTGGTGAAAATTGACTCGTCCAGCGGCTGGAAGTTCGGTCGTCGTGAGAGCCAGCTCAGTTCAGCGAATTCTCCCCAGTGGCCGCTCAGCGCATTGAGAATAATGTCGGCGCCGCTCTGGCCGCCGCCGACCACGGCAACGCGTTTGCCGGTGAAATCCGGCTCGCGCAGTTCAATTTCGGCGGCATGAAAACAGTTTTCCCCCAGCGCTGCCCTTGCCGGTTTCGGTATCCACGGCGCGTGGCCGGTGCCGAGACAGATATTGCGGGCGCGGTGCTCCCCTTTTTCGCTCTGCACCACGAATTCCTGACGCTTATCGTCGAAATCAATACTCTCCACCGGCGCGGAAAAATGCAGATCCGGGATGCGGTCGCAGGCCCAGCGCAGATAATCGGAGAATTCATCACGGCTGATGATCAACTGTTCGGTGGCCAGAAAGCGGTAAATTTTCTTCTGTTCGACCAGATAGTTGATGAAGGAGAATTCGCTGCGTGGCGCGACGGTCGTCACCAGATCCTGCAGGACATAGGTCTGCATGGTGGCGGTCGGCAATAACATGCCGGGGTGCCAGCTGAATTCCGGGTTTGCATCGAAGAAGGCGGCGTCGAGTTTCCCCGTATCCTTTGCCATCGCGGCCAGGCTTAAGTTGAAGGGGCCTATGCCAATACCTATCAAATCCTTCGCGGGCATCTTTCTGTTCCTTGTGTTTTCATTGAAATGATATGGAAAGTGCCTTAAGCATAGGCCAGCCATTGGCGACTGACATTTTTCTCGATAACTTATCGAATTATTCTTAAACTCAGTGACTTCACCCTTTCTTTCTCCCTGATTAAAAAGGATTTGCTATGACCCGCCTGCGTCGTTTCAAACAAGTTGATGTGTTTACCGCTGTGCCACTGAAAGGCAATGCGCTGGCCGTGATCCTTGATGCCGAAGGGCTGACGGATGATGAAATGTACGCCATGGCGCGCTGGACCAATCTGGCGGAAACGGCATTTGTACTCAAACCGGCGTCGCCGGAGGCCGATTACCGCGTGCGTATTTTCACCACCGATAAAGAGTTGCCTTTTGCCGGGCATCCGACGCTGGGTACGGCGTACGCGCTGTTAGAAAGCGGGCTGACGCCAAAAAATCCGGGGTATCTGATTCAGGAATGCGGCGTCGGGCTGGTTCAGGTGAACCAGCTGGCCGAAGGCGGGCAGGCGTTTTCCGCGCCTCCTGCGGTGCTGAAACCATTGGCGGCTGAGTATAACGATTTGCTGGCCAGCGCGTTGCGCGGCGGAAAAATACAAGCCAACGTCACGCCAGTTCAGGCAGACATGGGCATTATCTGGCTGGTGGTGCGGATGGAGAGCGCGCAGGACTGCCTGAACATAAAAGCCGACGCGGCAGCCATCAGCCAGTTGCAAACGCAGCTCGGCATCAACGGCGTGGCAGTCTATGGTCTGCATGATGACAATGGCCCGGCGAATTACGAAGTGCGGGCGCTGATCGATGAAGACGGTGTGCTGAAAGAGGATCCGGTCACCGGCAGCGCCAACGCCTGTCTGGCGCGGGTGCTGAAAGAAGCCGGTTTCCCGGACGGCAATAATACTGACCAAAAATACCTTGTGCGTCAGGGCACGAAGCTCCAGCGCGATGGCCGCGTCACCGTCACCTTCATTGACGGCGAACCCTGGATCGGTGGCGATTCCTGTACGCTGATCGACGGCACGTTAGACCTG
This sequence comes from Rahnella inusitata, assembly GCF_003263515.1. GTDB lineage: Bacteria > Pseudomonadota > Gammaproteobacteria > Enterobacterales > Enterobacteriaceae > Rahnella > Rahnella inusitata. The sequence continues at coordinate 162,867 of NZ_JYDE01000002.1, forward strand.
TAAACTCAGCGGTTAGCGGATGCCAGCGCCTGTTGCGCCGTCTGCAACAGATGGATAAATGCCTGCATATGGGGGATGGCGTTCAGTTTATGGCGATGCAGCAGCCAGGTGCGGTTCTTCACCGTTGACCCATCGACGGTGACGGGCCGCCGGTAAAAATGCGCGGGCAACGGTAAATAGGTCGCGACAATCGCGTATCCGAGCCCGTGTTCCACCATCGCCATGCAGACTTCCAGCTTGTCGACTTCCATGGTCACGTTGGGCGCGTGCGAGAAATTAGCATTCCACCAGCGCTCAATCAGCTGCGTAACGTGCGCACCATGATGAATGCGGATCTGCGGCATATGCGGCAGCAGCGCGAAATCGAAATCCTGACTGTTCACCAGCACATAATCGTCTTCCTCGATCAGGTGCTTGCTCTCCTTCCAGTTAAAATCGTCCTTCACCAGTGCCATATCAATTTCGCCGCGCAGTAGTTTTTGAATGATGTCCTCACTGAAGCCGCTCATCAGGTTCACGCGAATGCCCGGATGCGTCTGGCGAAACTGGCTCAGCAACGGCGGTAGCCTGTACGCCGCGAAGTTGCTGGAAACCCCGAGCGAAATCTCACCCTGCTGCGCCTGATCCAGACTGTGCAGATTGAGTTTCAGTTGCTGTAAATCATTGAGCACGCTCACCGCATGCTGTGCCAGATAATCGCCCTGCGCGCTGAACACCAGTCCCTTTTGCCCCTCTTCAAACAGGCGGATTGCCAGCTTGCGTTCGATTTGCCGTAAGCGATAACTGAGCGCGGGCTGCGAGGTATAAAGCTGCTCCGCCGCGCGGGTAATATTTTTATGCTGATAAACAGCGCGCAAGATCAGCCAGTCTTTCTCGTTCATTTTGTACCCGATGCAGGCCACGAAAAGTGATCACCATAAAATAATTTTTGCGTAAAAAGAGCAACGGATAAAAAGGCTGAATTTGACCGAAACTCTCAAAAGCCCTATTTCTGGTGGTACAGAGACGAATTAACGTGATGCCAGATTTTCATATCAGAAAAGAATTTTTGGTTTTGCACCACCGCAGGGAATAAAAATGTCTGGTTGTACCACACAAGAACAGAAAGTGCAGATCATCGCCGCCGTCGATTCACTTGCCGCAGAAGCCAGTACGCTGGCGCTAAATCTCCACGCCAATCCCGAACTGAGTTTTGAAGAAATTGAATCCGCCGCGGCGTTAATCGCGCCGCTGCGAGCCGCCGGTTTTGAGATTGAAGAACAACTGGCCGGGCTGCCCACAGCGTTTCGCGCCACCTTTGACAGCGGGAAGCCGGGGCCGGTTGTTGCGCTGCTGGCAGAATATGATGCGCTGAGGGATCTCGGCCACGCTTGTGGCCATAACCTGATCGGCACGGCCTCCGTCACCGCTGCGCTGGCGCTGAAACAGGTATCGCACCTGCTGAAAGGCCGCCTGGAAGTCATCGGTACACCGGCGGAAGAAGAAGGCGGCGGGAAAATTATCCTCAGCGAAAAAGGTATTTTTGACCAGGTTGATGCGGTGATGATGTTCCATCCCCGCGATAAAACCATGGTGGTGCGCGGCGGTCTGGCGTGCGTTGACGCGGTCTTCAAATTCTATGGCAAAGCCGCCCACGCCGCGTCTGCTCCGCAAAACGGTATCAGCGCGCTCGACGCGGTGATCCACACCTTCAACGGCATCAATGCACTGCGCCAGCTGTTCACCGACGACGTCCGCGTTCACGGCATCATTACCGACGGCGGCAGCGCTACCAATATCGTTCCTGCCTTCGGTGAGGCGAAATTTCTGATGCGCGCCAACACGGTCGTTGGTTTGTCGGGGGTGAAGCAAAAAGTGTTTGATGCTGCACGCGGCGCGGCGCTGATGACCGGGGCGCGGCTGGAAATTGAAGAAGGGCTGACCTACGCCGAGCGCAATAACAACCTGACGCTGGCGCAATACTTCCAACAGAATCTGGAGGCGCTGGGCGTGGAGGTGGTTCCTCCACCGGTAAGCGGCGGTATCGGCTCTTCGGATATCGGCAATGTCAGCCAGATAACGGCGGCGATCCATCCCTATATCCGTATCGGCGATGTGCTGCCGCATACACCGGAATTTGCGGCTGCCGCGGGTTCCGCCCCCGGTTTGGAAGGCATGTTGCAGGGCGCAAAAGCGCTGGCGATGACAGCGCTGGATTTGTATCAGGACGAAACCAAACTTCACGCGGTACGGGAAGAGTTTTTAAGCTGGCAGTCAAAACAATCACTTCGGGGATGAGAATAATGTTGAAGAAAACGATGTTCCATAAGTACGTGGCGGCTGGCATTTTGACGTTGTCATTGGGCAGCTCAATGGCGCACGCCGGGGGCGAAACTCTGCGCGTGGGCGCTGACTTAGCGTTCCCGCCGTTCCAGTTTCGTGACGCCAGCGGTGCACCGACCGGGTTTGAAATCGACATTACCAACGCCATCTGCAAAGAGATGAAGGTGAATTGTGAATTTGTGGTCAGCAGTTTTGATGCCGAAATCCCTTCGCTGCTGGCTAAAAAAGTCGATTTTATTTCACCCCAGGGGCCGACGGAAAAACGCCGTAAGGTGATCGACTTCAGCGATTTTGTCTTCCATATCCCGACAAAGCTGGTGGTGCAAAAAGGCAGCCCGCTGCTGCCGACGCCGGAATCTTTGCGGGGCAAACATATCGCGGTGCAGCAGGGTTCTATTCAGGAAACCTACGCCAATGCTTACTGGCAGCCAAAGGGCGTGGACGTAGTGGCCTATGCCGATCAGGATACTATTTATCAGGACCTGATCGCCGGACGCCTTGATGGCGCACTCAGCCCGGCGGTGGCGGTGACCTTTGGTTTCCTTAATAAACCGGAAGGTAAAAACTTCACCCTGACCGGCCCGGAAGTGCGCGACGATAAACTGTTCAGCATCGGTTCATCATTTGGCCTGCGTAAGGGCGACGACAAAATGAAAAAATTGCTCAACGACGGACTGGCGAAAATCAAAGCTGACGGCACCTGGGAGCAGATCAAAATCAAATATTTTGGTCCGCTGGATATCTCGGTAAAAGGTGCCGTTTCTGCGCCTCAATAAGCCCGACGCGTTGCCGCTATTTGTCGCTCATCACCAGCAAATAGCGGCAAGGGTGTTCGCCGGGATTGCTGAACGTAATCGGCAGATCGACGCCAAACGTCAGCGCATCTCCGGCGGATAACGCATAATTCTGTGCGCCGTAATCTATATTCAGTGAGCCCTCCACCATCCATAAACGCTGCCGGTAAGCCTGATGGCTCCAGCCCGGATAGCTGACGCGGGTGCCAGCGGGCAGGGTGATTTCCACCAGTTCCGGGGCGCCGTGTTCTTCATGCGCCGTCACCTGTCGACGTAAATAGCCGATATCCGGATCCTGCCAGACTTCCTGCTGCGCGAGCAGCCGTAACGGCGCAGACTGGGCATTGTCCTCCGCAAGCAATTGCGCGAGCGATACGCCCAGACTGGCCGCCAGGCGTCCCAACAGGCTGGCGCTCGGACTGCTGTCTTGTCGCTCGATTTTCGAAATCATGGCTTTACTGACGTCAGAACGGCTGGCGAGCTGCTCAAGGCTGAGGCCCTGCGCTTTGCGTAATGACTGCAACCGGGTGGCGATCAACTGGTCGATTGACATAGGGTAAGTTCCGTTGTTTACTTTTGTGGAATTAATTCTACTATAGTGGAATTTAACGCATAACGAAAGCCACCGGGAACGACTTATGAAACTGATTGCCTGCACTGAGCGCCAGCATGCTGTCGCGATTCTGGATATTTTTAACGACGCAATCCTGACATCCACCGCGTTGTATGATTATAAACCGCGCCACATCGACAGTATGACCCCATGGTTTGCCTCTAAACTGACCAATAACTTCCCGGTGATCGGGCTGGAAGATGAACAGGGCGTACTGCTCGGATTCGCCAGCTACGGCACCTTCCGTGCATGGCCTGCGTATAAATACTCCGTCGAGCATTCGATTTATATTCATAAAGACCATCGCGGAAAAGGGTTGGGAAAAGTGCTTCTCATGGCATTGATTGACGCCGCCCGTGAGCGGGATGTCCATACGCTGATTGGCGCCATTGATGCCACGAACGGCGGCAGCATTGCTCTGCATGAGAAAAACGGCTTCAGCCATACCGGCACAATCAGGCAGGCCGCGTTTAAATTTGACCGCTGGCTGGATTTGGCCTTTTATCAGTTGATTCTGGCTACGCCATCTAAGCCGGTGGGTGGCTGAGAAGGGGGGACCGAATGAGAAAGCAAGAGCCGGAGGGCGCGCCGAAGGCCAGCAGCTTAAGCTGAGATTCAATCAGTCGGGAAACGTGAGGCGCACTATGTCAGGCAAATCGAAAACTCTCTATCAGGCAACCATGAACATACATAAAACTGCGCAGGATCCGCGCTGGCTGGCGGTCATTAACTGCGACGGCAGTGCTGACGGTGAATTTGTGTACGCGGTAAAAACGACCGGTATTTACTGCGCGCCTTCCTGTCCGTCGCGTCAGCCGAACCCGGAAAATGTTATGTTTTTCGACAATGCCGAAGCGGCCGAGCAGGCCGGTTTCCGGCCCTGCAAGCGTTGCCGTCAGGGGGTGATTTCACTGGCACAATTTCATGCACAGCGGGTGGAAAAAGCCTGCCGGTTGCTGGAAGAGTCTGCTGAAGTAGTGACGCTCAATCAACTGGCGGAAGCAGTTGGCATCAGCGCCTATCATTTTCATCGCCTGTTCAAAGCGCAAACCGGGGTCACGCCAAAAGATTATCAGCAGGCGCAACGCGCCCGGCGGGTTCGCGAAAAACTGGCAGACAGCGTTACCGTGACCGAAGCGATCCACGCCGCTGGTTATCCTTCCGATGGCCGCTTTTACGAAACTTCAGGTGCGACGTTGGGTATGACGCCGCAGGGTTTTCGCTCCGGCGGGCGCGATGTGCGTGTCTGGTTTGCGATTGCCGACTCTGCGCTGGGCGCAATTTTAGTTGCTGAAAGTCAGCGGGGAATTTGCGCGATATTACTCGGTGATGATCCGCAGGCGCTGATCATCGAGTTGCAAAATAGCTTTCCGCAGGCGGAGTTGCTCGGGGGCGATCCGGACTTTGAACAGCGTATTGCGTCGATTGTCGGCTTTGTCGAAGCGCCGCATATTGGCCTCGACTTACCCCTGGATATTCGCGGTACGGCTTTCCAGCAGCGTGTCTGGCAGGCACTGCGCGCCATTCCTGCGGGCACTACCGCCAGTTATGCGGAAATCGCCCGTCAAATCGGCTTACCGAAATCGGTTCGCGCGGTGGCCGGAGCCTGCGCCGCAAATGTGCTGGCGGTCGCGATCCCTTGTCATCGCGTAGTTAAAACCGACGGTAATATTTCCGGCTATCGCTGGGGCGTAGAGCGCAAACGCAGTTTGCTGGCGCGTGAAGAAAAAAACTGACTATACTGGCCAGACTGCGTTTTTTTCGATAATTATCAACATTGAATGAGGGATCCTGTGCCTGAATTATCACTGCGTTTTGCTAAGCCTGCGGATATTGATGCACTGGCTGCCTTACACGTCGCTATCTGGCGCGATACCTATCGCGATCTTGCGCCCGCAGAGGCTTTTTCTGCGCTGGACGTTCCGCGCCGGAAAATCTTCTGGCAGGAAAAATTTGAAAATCCGGCCGCCGGACAGTGCATTTTACTGGCCGAGGTTGACGGACAACTGGCGGGTTTCACTCTGGCATCGTCTTCATCAAATCCGGAATTTGGGGAAATGGCTGAAATCAAATTCCTGTACGTGTCTGGCGATTTTAAACGTCAGGGGATCGGTAAGCGGTTAATCAACGAAGCTTCACGACATCTTGCTGAGGCGGGTTATCGTAGTGCCGGGCTGGGCGTGGTGGAAGGCAACGAACCGGCTGTCCGTTTTTATCGCGCGCTGGGTGGTAAGGAAGCCGGACGTTATACCGATGCCGGGCCGTTATGGCGTTCTCGCAATATTATTTATGCCTGGCCAGACATTACGCTCCTGACAGCAATGTCATAGCGTTGCACTTTTTACAGTTCCCGCGCCAATAAATTGCGGGAACTGTTCATTTTTCCCCTTCGTTTTCAGCTCTTTCTCAGATCTTCCAGCCGTTGTTTCTGTTGACCTTCAGCCGTGAAATTCTCCGGACTCAACCAGCGATCGAAGGTGCTTTTTGATGCTGGCCATTCGTGATCGAGCAATGAGAACCAGAGCGTATCGCGATTACGCCCTTTATTTACAATAGCCTGGCGGAAAGTCCCTTCGTACTGAAAACCAAAACGCTCAGCCGCCAGTTTTGACGGTTCGTTCAGGCTGTGGCATTTCCACTCGCAGCGGCGATAGTTCAGGGTATCGAACAGATAGCGTTGCAGCAGGTAAATGGCTTCAGTGCCAAAGCGGGTGCGCTTCATCAGCGGCGACCAGTTCACCCAGCCAATTTCCGCAACGCCGTTGACGGCATCGATGCGCATCAGAGAGACGCTACCCACCGCGCGCTGAGTCGCCAAATCCACCACGGCGAAAAACACCGGGTCTTCACTTTTTTCCTGCAGACTGATAAATGCATCGCACTCTGCCTGCGTTGCAGGACGATCAACTGAGAGATACGTCCAGTCACGATTGTCATCAATACTGTGCCAGGCGTTGAATAAATCCTGACTGTGACGCTCGCGACTTAGTGGCTCGAGACTGCACCAGATACCGTCCAGTTGAACGTGCGTCGGGCGTTCGCGCGGTTGCCAGTCGGGCAGGGCATCACCGACGGGTTGACCAAAGTGGTTAAGGGTTGTCATAGCAGTTTCCATTCACTGTCGAAGAGCATCCATAAAATCAGAACAGATGGATGGCTGCAACCGGACCGGCCATAAAAACCAGTTAAGCGGGGATAATCCCCGCCTGGTTTCAGTGATATTCAGCAATGAATAAAATGGTTACAACCGCCCGGCGCTGCCACAAATCCTGATCTTCTCCTCGACGACCTTTTGCATGGCGATTTTGCCTGGCACGACGTATTTTCGCGGATCGTTCGCTTCAGGATGCTCGGAGAAATACTGCTTTATACCCTCAGCAAAGGCGATCTTCAGTTCTGTAGCAACGTTAACTTTGCAAATTCCCAGTTCGATCGCCTGATGAATCATCTTCTCCGGGATCCCTGATGCACCATGCAGCACCAGTGGGATATCGACCAGTTGCCGGATCTGCCCCAGTCGGGTGAAATCCAGTTTAGGTTCGCCCTGATACAAGCCATGAGCGGAACCGATCGCCACGGCCAGTGAGTCGATGTTGGTGGCATCGACGAAATGTCTCGCCACGACCGGATCGGTAAAGAAGCTGTCGCCTTCGTCCACCACCAGGTCATCCTCCTGCCCGCCAAGACGACCGAGTTCAGCTTCAACGCTGGCGTCGAATGTGTGGCACAAACGTACTGCTTGCCTGACTTTTTCGATATTTTTTGGCAGGGGAAAATGTGAGGCGTCGATCATTATTGATCGAATACCCGCGCGAACTTTTGTTTCGATATCACTTTGTTCTTCATGATGATCCAGATGCAGCGCCAGCGGAAGGCGATATTTCCGCGCCGCTTCCTGACAAATTGAAATCAGGTAATCCGTTCCCGCATAGCTGAATGTGCCCGGTGTACCCGCCAGAATCACTGGCGAACTCATGGCTGCTGCAGTTTCGGCAACGACCTGAACGGTTTCCAGATTGTGGATGTTAAAGGGCGGTACGGCATATCCTTCGCGCTGCGCCGCCAACAGCATTTCCCTGTTTGAAATCAGATACATTGTTTCATCTCCCTGTCATATCCAGCAAAATTTTGCCGGTCATCGGCTTGCCCGCCAGCGAAATCACATCTGTGACGAACTCCTCCGGCGTGCTGAGGCTTGCAATAAGCGGCTCCAGGTTCATCTTATTTTCGGCAAATAACTGCGTCGCCTGCTGCCACTCGCTGCCCGGCCACGGCGCAGAGTAATTCATCCAGCTGCCCAGTATCGTCAGTTCTTTGCGTAAAATATGGCTGAAGGTGACAACGTTTAGCGTCAGATCTTTGTGTAAGGTGCCCACCAGCGCGACCTGCGCTTTCGGACCTGCGATATCCAGAGCCAGTGCCACGGTTTGCGGCGTACCCGCAGTTTCCAGGATTAACTGATTAAAGCGGCGTTCATGAGAATGCTGACGGATTTCCTCCTCACTCATGATTGCACTGTCGCAGGCATGGGTGGCACCGGTACTTAACGCCAGATCCAGTCGCCGGGGATTGATATCAATCGCGGTGACGGATTTTGCACCCAATGCGGCAGCGGCCTGAATGATCAGCTGGCCGATAGTGCCTGCGCCGATCACGACCACTTCTTTGCCCTCGCATCCACCTGCCAGTTTCAAGGCATGTAAGCCGACGGTTATGGGTTCAAAAAATGCGCCCTGCATCAGCGAAGTGCCTTTCGGCAGCCTGAACAGGTTTTTACATGAAACCACGACAAATTCGGCGTGCCCGCCATCGCGGCGGGATCCAATAAACTGATAGTGCTTACACTGTGAGTACGCTGCTTTGCAGCACTCCTCGCATTGAAAACAAGGCAATAACGGTACGCAGACCACGGCATCACCTTCCTGTAAATCACCGCACTCTGTGCCGGTGCTGACCACGTGGCCGCTGAATTCGTGGCCGAGTGTTATCGGATAAAAATGCGCACCGTTGGAAAAAATGCGGGGAATATCAGAGCCGCACAGGCCGGAATAGGCAACACGCACCAGCACGTCATCGGGAGCATTAAGTTCAGGCATCGGGCTCTCTTCAACGCTCATCTTCCCGCCCGTATGTACAACGACAGATTTCATAGTCAGTTTCCTTTTAGCGGGGGATTCCCCCCGCCGGAACGAAGTTTTAAGCGTTGGCCAGTTCAGCGGCCAGCTTTTCGGTTTTGATGAAATTGCAGGCGCGACGCCATGTGAGGAAGACACCGATGGCGTAAATCACGCCAATGATGCTCAACCCCGCGATGTTTTTAAGCGTACAGAGTTGAATCAGCAGATACGTGATCGGTGAGCCGCCCTGATCCATTGAGGCAACCCGGCCACCCGCGCTTAAGGCACCGGCATTTGCTGCCAGCTGGGTGTGCAAATCAATGGTCTGCGTGGCAATCCACAGGGTGATACTCATGATGATGCATCCGGAGATTAACGTGCGGAACAGGTTGCCCTGATGCACGGCGACCGCGATGGCGACAAAGAAGCCGATGGTAGCGAGGTCGCCGAACGGCAAGACCTGATTTCCCGGAACCAGTACCGCTATCAGAATCGTCAGCGGAATAAAGATCAGGCTGGCAGAGACAACGGCGGTATGGCCGAGCAACAGCGCCGGATCCAGGCCAATCAGGAATTCCTGCCCTCCGAAGCGGGCCTGAAGACGGCTACGGGCATGGCGTGCAATGGGCGTTAATCCATCCATAATCGGTTTGATCACCCGCGGCATCAGCAGCATAACCGCAGCGGTTTTGACCGCCAGTTGCAATACGCCTTTGATGTCATAACCCGCGAGGTAGCCGATGATAAGCCCCATCACAAAGCCGACGGTGACCGGTTCACCAAACGGGCCGAAACGTTTTTGTACGTCATCTGCGCTGAAGTGAATTTTGTTCAGGCCGGGGATTTTTTCAATAATGGTATCGACCAGTACGGCAATAGGCCCGAGGTAAGCTGATGAACCGTGAGGAATAGCGATACCTTCGAGATTGAAGAAATTCCGCGTGTCTCTGGCAAACCAGTCACCCAGTTTGTAGATAAACGCCGCATGCACCACCACCCCCATGATTCCGAGCCAGTAGGAGCCTGTCGCGAGATGCAACATGGCGCCGGTAAAGGTCATGTGCCAAATGTTCCAGATATCCACGTTGACGACGCGCGTCATGCGTGTCAGCAACATGAGGATATTCACACCGATCGCAATAGGAATGGCGACCAGAGCAATTTGTGATGCCCAGGTCATCGGCGATGAACCCGGCCAGCCGATATCCACAACCTGCAGATTGATTTCAAAATGCTCAGCCATCGCTTTCGCGGCAGGTCCGATGGAATCCAGCATCAGGCCAATGACCAGTCCGATACCTACAAAACCAATCCCTATATGAATCGCAGATTTAAAAGAATCACCCAGCTTCATCCCTAATATCAGGGAGAAAATGATGATCACTCCGGGCAGCATGACTGTTGGCCCGAGATCGAGGATGTAGCGCATAATTTCGGTAAACATGGCTTACTCCTGTAACAGGGTCAGTATTGTTTCACGCAAAGTTTCCATGCCCACACCAGAGATAAACGGCATGCCGTGGACCAGCGGAATATCCCCGAACGTGCGGTCGACTTTGGCTGTGGTACAAATCAGGTGCACGCCATCCATGAAAGTTTCAATTTCATTGATGCGGCACTGAACGATCTCCACCTGTATGCCGTGAGCTTCACACAGCTCTTTAATCTCTTCTGCCGCCAGCGTTGAGGTGGCAACAGCGCCGCCACAGGCGACAATGACTTTTCGTTTCACGGTAAGACTCCTTGATGGTCTGTTTTTGGTGTTATTTTTTGTAGGACTTCGGGTACAGCGTTGGTCATAAAAACGTCTTTGTTCAAAAAACCTTCTTTGTTCACAACAACTTCAGGCAGAGACTACTGTCGCCTTCAGGGGAGTCGCGGCAAATACATGCTGTTTAAACAAGGCTGCCAGCTGATCTTCGGGGACCGTCAGCAAGCCTTCGAAAAAAGCAGGATCCTGCAACTGGCTGAATAACTGACGCAATAACACCAGTTGCTCCGACGGATGCGTGACGATCAGCGCCACAATCAATGACGCCGGCACCGTGCCTTCATCGTCAGCCTGAAAGAATTCAACCGGTGCATCGGGGCGTATCAGGTAAATGGCTGGCGTGAGGGCATGTGTAGAATCGCAATGCGGTATGGCGACCGCGTGTTTTTCAAGCTGGATACCGGTGGGGTATTCCGCTTCACGGTCAAGCAGCGCCTGCGGATAGCTATTCTCAACAACACCCGCTTCCACCATGCATTTACCGATATGCGTCAGTGCGTCGTAATAATCTTCAAAGGCGATACCGGTTTTAATGAAGACTTCGCAGTTATGCATGGTTGCACTCTCCGCAGGTTGCTCTTTGTGGAGTACAGCCAAAGTGATAGGCGCGTAAGACGTCCTGAATTTTGTCGATGATCAGTTCATGAGGATCGCTGGCCAGAGCGCCTGCCATCACACGTTCGAACTGGGCTGGCAGATACTGGCTTAGCAGTCCCAGCGGGATATCCAGGGATTGTAAGTTACTGATCAGCACTTCCATCGCCCGGTTGATACGCGCGTGTGGCCAGTAGTAGCGGATACGATCAGAAAGGCTGAAATGAAGGTCGATCAGAGACAGGCTGAATGTCGGGTTGTAATACTTTTTCCAGTAACCTGGTTCATCAAGCATGACGCCGTCGATTACCGTCAGGAGCTGGCTGCGGGATTCTGGTGCAATGAGGACCTGTTCGATATTTGCGAGTGCAAAGACAGCCTCACGCAATGCAAAAGTTAGCGCCGGTCCGACTTTGAGGATGGCGTAATGATCGTTTACCAGATTGCGGTAGGAGTTCCGGGTCTGGTAATCGGTGGAATGTGCCTCGTAAACCAGTGGCGTGGTTTTTATATAGGCTGATAAATCTTGTGCGAGATCGGGCTGATAATGGATCACCCTGCTGTGATCGAACTCAACGCCGGGTTGAACCACGACGGCGATGATCCGATTGATGGCTTCTTCCAAACCGGCTTCACGGAATGCCTGATGGTGCATATTTAGCGTCGCTTTCGCGTCTCTGGCTGCGGTAACGTGCACGTGCTGAATGGCTGATGCTTCGCCGCCGGGAACCGGCACTTCCGTACCAATGACGTAAGTCAGAGACGCTTTTTGCTGCGGTGTTGCCACTTTTTCCGCGATCCGACATAAACGTGCTGCACGCTGAGCAACAATAAAAGGATCCAGCGTAATAGGATCATCCGCACAGGACATTGAAGCATCCAGATGGATTTTACTGAAACCAGCTTCCACGTAGTGCGCGATTAAGACTTCCGCTTTACTCATTGCACTTTCAGCATTTTCGCTCTGCCAGCAATTTGGCCCCAGATGATCGCCCCCTAATATCAAGCGCTGAACAGGAAAGCCGATTTTCTCGGCTATCGCGAGAACAAAATCGCGAAAATCAATGGGCAACATACCGGTATAGCCACCGAACTGGTTAACCTGATTGGACGTGGCCTCGATGAGGACTTTTCGGCTGGTTTGTAGGTCTTCCCGAAGTGCAGCCTCGATCACCAAAGGGTGGGCCGAGCAGACTGAGCAAATACCGATACTTTCGCCATTCTTATGTTTTGATATTAATTCTTTCATTTTTCCTCCGTTTGTTTTCGAAGATGTTCGTATCTTTCCGAAATCCAGACAATAGCGATTTTTGTTTTTCGTGATGATGATCGTAATATTTCGTAAGTTATTTCATTCGTTTTCTTTCGTTTGGGGTGCTGTGCCGTGTAATTTCATTCTGTACACAAATGGATAGTTCGGTAAAACAAGGTTACGTGTTTCACATTCGGACTATTTTTTTCTCCTCATTGCGAAGTCTTTTGTTTACACTAAGGCCTATATGGCGTTTTGGGCTAAACAGAATGAATACTTTCGATCGTCGCAATAGAATTATTGAGTTAGTCAATCTGAAGGGGAATGTTCAGGTTGCGGAGCTTTCGAGTGCTTTCGGTGTTTCCGAAGTGACCATTCGCTCTGACCTGACTTTGCTGGACCAAAAAGGTGAATTGACCCGTTTTCATGGCGGAGCGGCCAGGCGGCAAGAGAAGGAGAGCCGCGGACAGGATAACCAGCAGCATGAAATGGTGATGGAGGAACGTTATCTTCAGGCCAGTGATCCTAAAAAACGTATCGCTTTGGCGGCCGCTGGCATGGTGAAGCCAGGTAATACCGTGATCCTCGACAGTGGTAGTACTACGATGCTACTTGCTGAAGAACTGGTGAAATTCGGCGATATCACAGTCATTACCAATAATTTACCGGCTGCCTTTGTGCTTTCCGAGAACCCCGATATCACGCTGGTGGTGTGTGGCGGAACGCTGAGACATAAAACGCGTTCATTGCATGGCAACATTACCGAATATGCCTTGCAGGGGATTGTCGCCAACCTGATGTTCGTCGGTGCCGATGGCCTGGATGCGGCATCTGGCATCACGACGTTTAATGAGGGTTACAGTATCAGCGGCATTATGGCTGAGGCTGCCCAGCGGGTTGTTGTCGTTACCGATTCCACCAAGTTTGGTCGTCGGGGATACAACCTTGTGCTGCCAATGAATAAAATCGACGCCATCATTACCGATACGGACATCAGCGAAGAGGCACAGCAGGCACTGAAACAGACATCAACCGATCTCATTCTTGTTTAACTCCCTCTCGAAGCAGGTATTTTCAACGCATGCTGACTGTATGCTGCTGGGAAAATAAGGGAAACAGGCAGTTTTAAGGGGTGAGCGGCATCACGAAAACAATGTGAAAGCGTTGCAGTAGCAGACAGAGTATTTTGGGAGATGAATTCAAACACAGGCCGCTGGGAATGATCCCTGTGGCCGGTAAGGGTGATATCCAGATTTCTTGTTATCTACCTAAAAGTGAAGTATTTCTTTTTCAGAATGTCGTACGTGCCATTTTTATGGATTTCTGCCTGCACATTGTTAAGTAATTTCAGATACCACAGTTCCCCTGTACGCAGGTCAACCGCTGTGCCTTCCTGCATATAAGCTTGTCGCCTCGACAGAAATTTCTCAAGTGTCGCTGTGGTAGATCTCACCAATACCTTCACCGAAATAAAACCCGCAATCGGGGTTCGGGTCGTCTGTCGGATCCCGAGCAATATCGCTCCAACATTTTCGGCAATTAACTCGCCGGTACTGAATGGGCTCGTTTGGATCTGCAATGACGATGTTCCATAGCCAGCGCATTACATCATCGGCCCTTATCCGGCCAGAAGCTAACCGGTCTTTCATCGCAGACTGGACTGCGCGATTCACCTTAACATTTCTATACAGGCGTGAGGCTGCTGCGCAAAGAGATCCTGGTGCGCAATTGTACCAAGTGCGACGGTATGCTGCTGACTGATTCAGGTCTTTGAGATACTCATACACAAAGCGCTGTTGCATGTGGTTTAGCCAGTATTCATTGGGCTCATGACTTTCCCTGGCTCGATTTATTTCGTACTTCTGTATCAGTTGAGTATTGAATTGTGTGAGAGGGGGGGAACGTTAATCCCTGCAGGTTTTAAGTGTTGTTGCTGCGTACTATTTGCGTACCTGTTATTGCGTACCCAACCATCAGTCCTGGCGCGTTTTCTGATGGCGTCTTCACTCAGACCATACTTTTTACCCAAGGCTCTGTGGGAAAGTTGGGTGGTGATGTAGTCGTGTGGAGGTAACAAGTTTTCATGAGGCCAGTTATAAGTATAGGCTACTTGAATTCAATATTATAATTATAGTAGATATACACTCAGGAAAGTAGTTGCGAATTATTAAAATGTAAAGCGCCCGATTTATTTTTATCAGGCGTTTTAAATATTGAATAAATTAATCAATTTGAACTTCTATAATTACTTTTGATCCCGTGGTTTCCCTGCATCATCACGCTTTTTACGCAACTGTCCATCCTCGTTTCGAGCCCTCGGTTGTTCACCACCACCAGGTTTTGGAACATTTACATCTTTGTTGATTGGTCGTCTGTCAGTCATTTTTTGTTTCCTTTTGCGTTAAAGATGAAAATACTATTTTCGTTTGTTATTTTAACAAGGGGTTTATAACTGTGTAATTACTGCTTAATTAGATTGCACTTTGATTAGACTTCCGTCAATTGAGCTAATTGAGCCAGATCAAAAAATAGGTATTAATAATTCTCTAATTTTTTAGATTAATGGAGGCTCGACATTTTCATTGACTACTTTGTATAAATTAGATCGATAACGATATGATTTAAATAAATCACTAAAAGATTTTATGTCTGAGAGGGATATTGTAATTGCCTAAAGGTGGATGGGGGTTATTGATTTAACTCGGGTTTTATTATTTTATTGGATACCTCTTGAACTGAGATTACAGCAGTCACTCTAATATTATGCTTATCACCAGCATATCCTGATACCCCATACGTTTTATGGCTGCGTTGGCCGTCTGGCTGTTCATTGGGGCTTTGGGTTTTTTGATGGAGTGGAAAACGTGTTCCCGATGCTGGCTGAGTGGCGAAAGAGTTTGCAGGATATCCAGCGCGGGTTCAGAAAGCGGGATAACGTGAATGTAACCGCTAGCTTTGCGCTTCTGATTGCCTTTCATTTTATGCGCGGGGATCCGCCATTGTTTGTTCTCGATATCGATATCCTCCCACGCAGTTTCAGCCGCTTCAGCTGGCCGTACTAAAGTCAGTAACTGCCACTTGATCACTAAACGCGTGGTGAGGTCGATACTCGCCAGAGAAACGGCTTTCATGAATGCGGGTAATTCTTCAGGCTGTATTGTTGGCATGTGTTCTTTGGCTGGTTTCTTGAATGCCCGGCCAATACCGGAGGCTGGGTTAGCGTCAATCAGGCCAGAGTTAACAGCATATATCATGATTTCGTTAACCCGCTGGCTCAGACGTCTGACAGTTTCTAATGCTCCGCGACCGGATACCGGTTCAAGCGCACTGATTACCGTCTTTGCTTTGATCAGGCTGACGGGGAGATTACCCAGGGTTGGGAGAAAATCTTTTTCGATAGAGCGCCAGACGTCTTTGGCATAGTAGGCAGAGATTTCAGATTTTTTAATCTGCATCCAGGCTTCAGCGACCTTTGCAAAGGTGTGCGAGTTCATCGTCGTTTCAGCTTCAGTGAGCTCTCGCTGATGGTTTTGCGGATCGAAATTTTTAGCGAGGAGCGATTTGGCGTTCTCTCTCAACTGGCGCGCATCGGCAAGCGAGATTGAAGGGTAGGCGCCAAAACTGATCAGCGCTCGCGTTTTCGTGTCAGGCCGATAGTAGTTAAAGCGCCATATCTTGACGCCGCTGGGTTTGATCAAAAGGTAAAGACCGCCACCATCCTGCAAAGTGTGTTCTTTATCTTTAGCCTTCGCGGCTTTGATTTCTGTGTTGGTGAGTGGTGTGGTGGTCCGAGCCATTTTAGTAATACGCTTTGTAGTTATATGGAGGGGATATAACTAAACGTATAACCAAAAATGCCGGTTGTATACAGAGCTTACCTGCAGATATCAGGCAATAAAAAAGCCGCAAACCCTTGCGGGCTGCGGCTTTCTTTGCGGTAACGGCCTTATCTGGTAATAACCGAAACCTTGTTTGGTGGAGCTGGGGGGATTTGAACCCCCGTCCAGAATTACTACACCGTCGGCACTACATGCTTAGTCCAATCTTTACATTCGCCGGTTAGCTGCGGATGGACACGCCACTAACAAA
Organism: Rahnella inusitata; assembly: GCF_003263515.1. Lineage (GTDB taxonomy): Bacteria > Pseudomonadota > Gammaproteobacteria > Enterobacterales > Enterobacteriaceae > Rahnella > Rahnella inusitata. Next base: position 179,419 of record NZ_JYDE01000002.1, read on the forward strand.
CTATCCTGATTGGGTTTAACGCTTTCACCCCAGGCAAGGTGTCCACGCGATCTCTTTTGGGTTTGACCTCTCTTGATCCCCGTCCTAAGAGCGGAGGCTAGGGAGAGAGGGCTCTAAGCAGGGTATTAAGCTGCTAGGGCGTAGTTTTCGTCGTTTGCGACTATTTTTTTGCGGCTTTTTACGAGGCCAACCGCCCCTCGGCATGCTCCTTGGGCTTCGCAAATCCTGTCGAATCCAGAATCAGCCCCAAGTACTATTTCGCAGTATACCAGCAAAACACCAAGCTAAGCCAGAGACTTAGCGATTTGCGTGCTTCATGATACGTGCTTTGTCTACTTTCCACTCACGATCTTTGATGTCATCGCGCTTGTCGTGCTCTTTCTTACCTTTCGCCAGACCGATCTTCACTTTTGACCAGGCATTTTTCCAGTACATGGAAAGCGCGACCACGGTATAACCGTCGCGACTGACTTTACCGAACAGTGTTTCTAACTCACGTTTGTTCAGCAGTAATTTTCTTGTACGGGTCGGGTCACAAACAATGTGACTGGACGCCATGTTGAGAGGTTGAATGGTTGCGCCAAACAAAAAGGCTTCACCGTCGCGGAATGTGACGTAGCTGTCAGTGATGTTTGCTTTACCAGCACGCATCGATTTGACTTCCCATCCCTGCAAAGCAAGCCCCGCCTCGAATTCATCTTCAATGATATATTCGTGGCGAGCGCGTTTGTTCATCGCGATAGTCGCGGAACCGGGTTTATGTGCTTTTTTCTTTGTCATAGTGATACTTATTATACTGTAAGCGTTGCCGAATGAAATCCCCACGGGTCTGACTCTGTTGTTTTTCCTTTTTTGGCCCCCTGTGCTTCGTAGTTTTTATTACCGTGCGGATAAATGGTATTATCTGTACGTTTTATGACACCTGGAAAATGATATGCCACAGATAAGTCGTTCTGCGCTGGTGCCCTTCAGCGTGGAGCAGATGTACACTTTAGTGAATGATGTTGATGCTTACCCGCAGTTTTTGCCGGGTTGTACTGGCAGCCGTATTTTGGATAACAGTGATACGTCGATGACGGCGGCAGTTGATGTTTCGAAAGCCGGTATCAGCAAAACCTTTACCACGAAGAACACGTTAATCAGTAATAAGCGTATTGATATGCAACTGGTGGATGGCCCGTTTCGTAAGCTGACCGGGGGGTGGGACTTCATCGAACTCAGTCCGGATGCCTGCAAAGTGCAGCTCAGCCTGGATTTCGAATTTACAAATAAATTGATCGAATTGGCTTTCGGGAAAATCTTCAAAGAGTTGGCTGGCAGCATGGTTCAGGCGTTCACCCTGCGGGCGAAAGAGGTCTACAGTGTCTGACATCCGCGTTGAAGTGGTCTATGCGTTGCCTGAACGTCAGTATTTGCGGACCGTTAAACTCGAACAGGGCAGTAATGTCGAACAGGCGCTACTGGCGTCTGGCTTGCTTGAGTTGCGTAAAGATATTGATCTGAAAAAGAACAAATTTGGGATTTACAGTCGCCCGGTCAAACTGGCGGATATCGTCAATGACGGTGACAGAATCGAAATTTACCGGCCGCTGATTGCGGATCCTAAAGAGTTACGGCGTATCCGCGCTGAACGTTCCAAAAAATAAGGCGCCTCTGGCGCCTTATTTTTTTACCCTGAAAGATGAATTCGTGGTTGTTACCAGCGACCATCACACCGGGACGATTTATTTTTGATCGCTTAACGTCGGCTTGTTATCAATGTTAGTCAGCGTATCTGAGCCGTTGAAGGTCAGTGTCAGTGTTTGCTGAGTGACGCCCTGATGGCCCGGTTCCTGACGGAACACGTAATACCAGACATCGCTGCCAAACGGATCGTGCAGCATCGGCGTGCCAAGAACATAAGCAACCTGTTGCTTAGTCATGCCGGTATGAATTTTTTGTACGTCAGCAGGAGATAAGTAGTTCCCCTGATTAATGTCAGGCCGATAAACCACCTTTTCCAGAGTGGAACAGCCCGCAGTAAGCATTACAAGAGCTACAGCGGCGGCAGTTAGCGTTTTACAGCGCATAGTCATTACATTCCTTTAGGGCATAAGATGCCGATGATAATAGACCTTTCATCAGTTTGAAACCTTTGCGGGGCACCTGTATGACCGCTGAACTGTAAAAAAGTTGAGCTTTTTACGCTGCGAGCAACTCTTTTGCATTGGCCAGGGTGTTTCGGGTGACTTCACTTCCGCCCAGTAAACGCGCCAGTTCCTGCAAACGCGCCTTTTTATCGAGGCGATTCATTTGCGTTTCTGTCACTTCACCGTCAGTTTCTTTGCTGACAAAATAATGCTGATGGCCGCAACCTGCAACCTGCGGTAAGTGCGTAACGCACATTACCTGGGTTGATTCACCCAACTGACGCAACAGACGTCCGACAATCGCCGCAGTCGGGCCACTGATGCCGACATCCACTTCATCAAAGATCAGTGCGGGTGTTTCCATCTTCTGCGCAGTAATAACCTGAATCGCCAGCGCGATACGGGAAAGCTCGCCACCTGAAGCGACCTTAGCTAAAGCCTGCAACGGTTGTCCCGGGTTAGTAGTGACCTGGAACTCCAGACGGTCAGCGCCTTCTGCTCCCAGATGTTCCGGTTCGAAATGCACTTGAATCTGGAACTTACCGTGTGGCATGGAAAGAGCTTGCATGCTTTGAGTTATCAGCAGCGTCAGTTCATCAGCGAAGAACTGACGCTTATCGTGCAGCTCTGCGGCAATGGCGACAGCTTGCTGGTAATGAGTCTGCACCGCTTCACTCAGTTCGGCCTGATTGGTTTCCTGATCATCGAGCGCCTGCTGTTCTTCGAGCAACTGGCGATGATGCTCGGGCAATTCTTCCGGCCTCACATGATGCTTACGTGCCAGATTCATCTGACGAGATAAACGCTGCTCCAGTTCAAACAACCGGTTCGGATCCATATCCAGACGTTCACTGTAATGGCGAAGTTCGTCACTGGCCTCGCTGATTTGAATCGAGGCGTCGTCCAGCATGATGATGAGGTCATTCATCTTGCTGTCGAGTTCAGCCAGTTCAGTGAGTTGGTTGCGCGCGCTGTATAGCAGGCTGACGATATTTTGATCTTCACCATCGGCCAGTAAATACAATGCGCTCTGGCTCAGTGAGAGAAGCTGCCCGCTGTTCGCCAGACGTTTGTATTCTTCATCGATTTGTTCATATTCGCCGGCCTGCGGAGAGAACTCGTTGAGCTCTTTCAACTGATATTGTAATAACTGACGACGGGATTCACGTTCGTTCATCTGTTGCTGATACAGCGCCAGCTGGCGGCAACTCTGATGCCAGTTCTGGTAGGCTTTACGCATTTCAGCCAGCAGGAAGGGCTGATCAGAGTAGGCATCCAACAGATGTTTTTGATGTTCAGGTTTGAGTAAAAGCTGGTGGGCGTGCTGCCCGTGGATTTGGATCAGATGCTGACCCAATTCGCGCAGCTGCGATAATGGCACCGGTGTCCCGTTGATAAAGCCCCGTGAGCGCCCGTCATTGCTGATGGTGCGACGCAGCAGGCAGTCATGCCCATCATCGAGTTGATTTTCAGCCAGCCAGAGTTTAGCGGAAGGCGTATCGGCTAAGGTGAAGCGGGCACAGATATCTGCGCGGCTTGCACCTAGGCGCACCATGCTGCCATCGGCGCGGTTGCCCAGGCAAAGCCCGAGAGCGTCAATAGCGATGGACTTACCAGCCCCGGTTTCCCCGGTGATTGCCGTCATCCCTGCATGAAAATCGATTTCTAACTCACGGACAATAGCAAAGTTACTGATAGTTAATTGCGCCAGCATGATCACCTTCCTGTACATAACAACAGACCTGTAATTACATACAGTATAAACTGGTTTTATATACAGTAAAGAGGCTGGCGAATTATTTTTTCAATTCAGAATAGTTTTTTAGACCACCCGAGTTTGGTGCTTAAGGTATTGAAATAACTGTAATCCTTTGGATGAATAAGGTTCAGGTGGAACTCGCTGCGACGAATCACGACTTCTTCACCTGTCTGGATAGGCAACGCAATCTGGCTGTCACAGCTGATTTCCAGATCAGTGCTCATATGCGAGAACCGCAGGCAAATGGTGCTGTTACTGTTAATGACCAGCGGACGCGCCGAGAGCGTGTGTGGGAACATCGGCACCAGCGCAATCGCTTCTAACGTCGGCGTCAGGATCGGGCCACCGCCGGAGAGCGAATACGCCGTTGAACCCGTAGGTGTTGATATAATCAGGCCGTCGGAGCGTTGAGAAAACGCGAATTTGTCGTCGATATAGACTTCAAATTCAATCATGTGTGCGACTTTGCCCGGATGGAGCACCACTTCGTTGATAGCCGTGCTCACGCGACATTGCTGACCTTTACAGCGCACCATCGCTTCCAGCAGGAAACGTTGCTCACTGATATATTCGCCTTGTAAAACGTCATCCAGCTGCTGTAATGCGTTGTCCGGATCCAGGTCGGTGAGAAACCCAAGGTTACCGCGGTTAATGCCGATAACTTTTATGTCATAGCGCGCCAGTACCCGTGCCGCGCCGAGCATATTGCCGTCACCGCCGACCACAACAGCCAGATCTGCTAATTTACCGATGTCCGTCAGACTGCCGGTTTGCGCGCCTTCCAGGGCTAAATCTTGCGCCACCTGCCGCTCAACAATCACCTGATAACCCTTTGAGATTAGCCAGTGATAGAGCATTTCATGGGTGGCAAGTGCGGAAGGATGGCGAGGGTGTCCGACTATCCCAATGCACTCAAATTTTTTATTCATCGCTGTGGTTATCCTCAGCAGGGTGTGATGACTCCTGCATTATGACCGGTTTCATTAAAAACCAAACCTTGAATCCCCGGTTTTGATCCCCATAATAAGCCAACTAGCAAGATTAATGCTAAAACGCGGAGATATTCATGAGTAGTAAAGAACATAAGACACCTGACGAGCAAGTCTCTGAAGAACTGAATCAGGAACAAGAGCTGCATGCGCAAGCGGAAACTCAGGCGGCAGATGTCGTTGACCCGCGCGATGAACGCATTGCTGAATTAGAAGCACAGCTGAAAGAAGTCCAGCAGCGTGAGCGTGACAGCCTGCTGCGTGCGAAAGCGGAAGTGGAAAACGTCCGTCGCCGTACTGAACTGGATATCGAAAAAGCACATAAATTCGCCCTGGAAAAATTCTCCGGCGAGTTGCTGCCAGTTATTGATAACCTGGAACGTGCGATCGATTTGGCTGATAAATCCAATCCTGAACTGACCGGTCTGATTGAAGGGGTTGAGCTGACCCTGAAATCCATGCTGGATGCGGTTCGCAAGTTCGGTATGGAAGTGGTGGGCGATATTCACGTCCCATTCAATCCTGAACTGCATCAGGCGATGACCATGATGGAATCCGAAGAGCTGGAGCCTAATCACGTGATTATGGTTATGCAGAAGGGTTACACGCTGAATGGTCGTCTTCTACGCCCGGCGATGGTCGCGGTTTCAAAGGCGAAAGCCTGATTCTGTTTTGAACAGAGACAGATGATGAGAGAGGCACCTTTGCGGGTGCCTCTTTTTTACGTCATTCTGCAGGTAATACTGGCACCCAATCGATGGGAGCCAGCCCCTGTTGTTCCAACAAGGTATTCGCCTGAGAGAAATGTTTGCAACCCAGGAACCCGCGATGTGCCGAAAGCGGGGAAGGGTGCGGCGCTTTCAGAACATGATGGCGTTGCGTATCTATAATGTTGCCCTTTTTCTGTGCATGCGAACCCCACAGTAAGAAGACAATCCCTTCGCGATTTTCATTCAGTGCCGCAATCACCCGATCGGTGAACGTTTCCCAGCCCAGTTTGGCGTGAGAGTGGGCCTGCCCGCCTTCAACGGTCAGAACCGTGTTAAGCAGTAACACCCCCTGATCGGCCCAGCTTTGCAGATAGCCGTGGTTCGGACGCTCAAACCCCGGAATATCCGTCATCAGCTCTTTATACATATTCACCAGCGATGGGGGCGCAGGAATACCGGGACGCACGGAGAAGGATAAACCGTGTGCCTGATTAGGACCGTGGTAAGGGTCCTGCCCGAGAATCACCACTTTCACATCCGCCAGCTCTGCCGAGCGAAAGGCGTTAAACACATCCTGTTGCGGCGGATAAATGGTTTTCCCTGCTGCACGTTCAGCGGCAACGAACTTCAGGGTTTCAACGAAGTAGGGCTTTTCTTTTTCCTGACCAATCACGTCATGCCAGGTGAGAGTAGTGGACATTGACGCTCTCCTTTTGAAGGTAATTTTGTTGCGCGTAGCTTACCTGCTCGTTCTTCTGAGTGAAACCCGCACATCATTTTGCTGATGTTTATCTGTGGCTTAAGGTTTTCGTGCAAATTTTATTGATAATTTACAAAAATAATTTAAGTAAAGGGCTTGGAAAAATTGATATAAAACATAAATATGCCGTGAGCAGGAAATAGGCACACTAAAAAGATTGATATTAGTCAAGGTTTGCGGGGTGTAGTGCTGTTATATCTGAGAGCAGAAATAACAGGTTGCCGTATGAACCTGGCACTCAACCTATTAACAGTATCGTAGCCAATTATGGAGGCAACATATGATCACCGGGATCCAAATTACCAAAACTAACAACGAAGCCCTGAAAAATTCTTTCTGGCTGCTGGATGATGAGAAAGCGGAAGCTCGCTGCGTGTGTGCAAAAGCGGGTTATGCGGAAGACCAGATCGTTGCTGTCAGCGAACTCGGCCAGTTCGAATACCGTGAAGTGCCGATGGAAGTTCAACCGACTGTACGCGTAGAGGGTGGCCAACACCTGAACGTTAACGTACTGCGTCGCGAAACGCTGGAAGATGCGGTTAAGCATCCTGAAAAATACCCACAGCTGACCATTCGTGTGTCCGGCTATGCGGTACGTTTTAACTCCCTGACTGCTGAACAGCAGCGTGACGTGATCACCCGTACCTTCACCGAAAGCCTGTAATCACAGCGCTGTTTCGCTGACTGAATCCAATAAAAAACCGCCTGAAAAGGCGGTTTTTTTCATCTGAATCAGGTGATTAGCTGATACTTATTTTGACGCGTCTTTCGCCGCATCAGGTTTTACGCGGCGTTTGCCTACGTTTTTACTGTCGCGATGGCGAACCTTCACTTTCACCTTCGATTTTTCCTGCGCGGATTTCTGTTTCTCTTTACGCTTCGCCAGCACTTTCTTCGATGGCTTGCCTGTGGTTTTCTCGCTTGGTGCTTTCGTTTTCGGACGCAGTTCGTCGATCACGCGAGGTTTCAGCGGCTCATTCAGATAACGGCCAATTTTGCCCAGCAGCAGATGGTCATGCGCTTCCACGAACGAAATAGCGGTACCTTTACGGCCAGCACGGCCGGTACGCCCGATACGGTGCAGGTAGATATCAGCCGTCAGCGGCAGGTCAAAGTTGAAGACGTGGCTGATGTCGTTGATGTCCAGACCGCGCGCGGCGATATCGGTGGCAACCAGCACGTTCACGCGGTCTTCGACCATGCGTTTAACCGCTTCAGTACGCTTAACCTGAACCATTTCGCCTTCGAGATAGCAGGAGTTAATTCCCGCTTCGCGCAGCCATGCAACCAGTTCGTGAACACGCTCACGCTTACGCACGAAGATCACGGATTTGGTGACATCTTCCTGTTTCAGCAGATGGATCAGCATCTGCGTTTTGTGTGGCACATCATCAACGCGGTAATACCACTGCAGGATCTTCTTGCGTTCGCGACGTGACGGATCGGCTTCGATCTCTACCGGTTCAGTCAGAATGCGTTCGGCGAATTCACGGATGGCTTCCCCTTCAAGCGTTGCGGAGAACAGCAACGTCTGTTTGCGCCAGCGTGCTTCGGCAGAAATGGTTTCGATATCCTGCGCAAAACCCATGTCCAGCATGCGGTCAGCTTCATCGAGGATCAGCGTTTCGATGGCGCGGCAATCGAAATTTTCTTCTTTAATGTATTGCAGCAAACGGCCAGTCGTCGCGACGACAATGTCCTGGTTTTCGCTGAATACTTCGGCATGGTTCATGTAAGCCACGCCGCCGGTGATCGTCGCGATATCCAGATCGGTATGCTTAGCGAGTTCGCGTGCCTGATCGGCAACCTGCATGGCCAGTTCACGGGTTGGCGTGAGGATCAGAATTCGTGGCGGACCAGATTTCTTACGCGGGAAATCCAGCAAATGTTGCAATGCAGGCAACAGGAATGCCGCTGTTTTGCCGGTGCCGGTAGGAGCCGAACCCAACACATCGCGTCCGTCCATTGCAGGCGGAATTGCCTCTGCCTGAATGACAGTCGGGCGGGTATAGCCTTTTTCGCCTAAGGCGTCTAGCAGGCGTTCATCGAGTTCGAGTTCGGAAAAATTCGTTACAGTCATGGTCTACCTCTACTTGGGGCGCCGATTATAGACGTGTTAGACGCGATCTTCACCTATTTAAGCGGTTTGTGTACCTTTTCCTCTGCATCTCTTTGCCCTATGCTACGTCAGTTTTCGTTCACAGGCCTGATGACTGGCGCAATTACGGTGAAATCAGTGACAAAAGAAGTCAGTTCCCCTCAGCCTTTACGGCGTAATGGATTTACCTTTAAACAGTTCTTTGTGGCGCACGATCGGTGCGCGATGAAAGTTGGCACCGATGGCGTTCTGCTTGGCGCAACGGCATCGGTGACCCATACCCGGCGTATTCTGGATATCGGCTGCGGTAGCGGACTTATCGCTATGATGCTGGCGCAGCGCACCGGTCCCCAGACGCAGATTGATGCCGTGGAACTTCAGCCTGCCGCGGCTTCGCAGGCGGCTGAAAATTTTGCCGAGTCCATTTGGGCACACAGGATGGCCGTGTATGCACAGGATATCAATGATTACGCCGATGAACATCAGGCAGCATATGACCTGATCGTCAGTAATCCCCCTTACTTCGAATCTGCGGTAGCCTGCCGCGATGAAGCGCGAAATGCTGCGCGGTACACTGAAACGCTGACCCACGACGCGTTGCTCGATTGCGCGGCTAAGCTCATCACGCCTGAGGGAGTGTTCAGCGTAGTGCTGCCTTATGATATTGGGATGACGTTTGAAGCGATGGCGCATCAGAAAGGCTGGTTCAGCGCCTGGAGGATGGTGGTTCGCGATCGCCCAGGGAAACCCCTGAACCGTATGCTGCTGACGTTATCCAGACAACCGGCAGAGATTGTCGAACATGAGCTCGCGCTGCGCAAATCTGAAGGGATTTATAGCGAAGCGTTTTGCGCATTGATTACGGATTTTTATCTGAATTATTGAGAAGGGCAAAATTGAAAAGTGCGTTCCTTCGCACTTTGACGCCATTAAGGCTGGAGGATCGTGGGCTGCGGGTTTTCCTGTAAATCAGGGTAATCCAGCGTGTAGTGCAGTCCGCGACTTTCCTTGCGTTCCATGGCACTGCGGACAATCAGCTCCGCGACTAACACCAGATTTCGCAACTCGAGCAAGTTATTGGAGATGCGGAAATTGGCGTAGTATTCATCAATCTCCTGCTGCAGTGTCATGATACGACGCAGCGCACGCTCCAGTCGTTTCGTCGTGCGCACAATCCCAACGTAGTCCCACATGAACAACCTCAATTCATGCCAGTTATGTTGGATAACTACCTGCTCATCTGAATTGTCCACCCGGCTTTCGTCCCACTGCGGTACATGTTTTGCCAGTTTGACGTGAGGTAACCGCTTAATAATATCTTCAGCCGCTGACCAGCCATACACCACGCATTCGAGTAAAGAGTTCGATGCCAGCCGGTTCGCACCATGCAAGCCGGTGTAGCTGACTTCACCGATAGCATATAAACCGTCGAGATCGGTACGCCCGTGCTGGTCGACCATCACGCCACCGCAGGTGTAATGCGCAGCAGGAACAATCGGAATGGCTTCTTTGGTGAGATCAATGCCGAGAGAGCTGAGCTTTTCATCAATCATTGGAAAGTGATGTTTGATGAATTCCGGCGGGCGATGGCTGATATCAAGATACATGCAATCCGCGCCGAGCCGCTTCATCTCATGGTCAATGGCTCTGGCAACGACATCGCGGGGAGCCAGTTCGCCACGCGAGTCAAAGTCCGGCATAAAGCGCGAGCCGTCCGGGCGTTTGAGTACGGCGCCTTCGCCGCGCAGGGCTTCCGTCAGCAGGAAATTACGTGCCTGCGGATGATAGAGACAGGTCGGGTGAAACTGATTGAATTCGAGATTGGCCACACGACAGCCTGCGCGCCAGGCCATTGCGACACCGTCGCCCGATGAAATATCCGGATTGGTGGTGTATTGATACACTTTCGCCGCACCGCCCGTCGCCAGCACAACGGCTTTGGCTCGCAGCGTTTCGACATGTTCTTTGTCGCGGTTCCAGACATACGCACCCACCACGCGCTGTGTACCCGGTAAACCGATTTTGCTGGAGGTAATTAAATCAACTGCATTATAGCGTTCCTTAACGCAAATATTGGCATGTGCTCTTGCTTTACTTACCAGCGTAGTTTCTACTTCTTTACCTGTCGCATCAGCAGCATGCAGGATTCTGCGGTGGCTGTGACCACCTTCACGGGTCAGGTGATAACGTTCTTCTGAACTCGCGTTGGTTTCGGTATCAAACAGAACTCCCTGATCGATTAACCACTGGACGCAATGGCGTGCATTGCTGGCGATAAATTCAACGGCTTCTTTATCGCATAATCCTGCGCCGGCGATTAAAGTGTCTTCGACGTGTGAGGCAATACTGTCTGCTTCATCGAAAACGGCGGCGATACCACCCTGTGCGTAAAAGGTAGAGCCTTCGTTGAGAGGGCCTTTGCTGAGAATAGTTACGTGACAGTGGTCTGCAAGTCGCAAAGCCAAAGAAAGGCCCGCAGCGCCACTTCCGATAATCAATACATCACTGACAAATTCAGATGAAGGTTGCATAACGTATGATGTTTGCAGAAGAAGAGGGAAATTCATGTTAGCCTAAACCTCCGTGCAAAAGCCACGGGCATGAGACTTCATTAGAAAAAACAATGGCGATGTGGAACTTAACGTTCCATGTGAACTCCAAGCTGTACTTGCTCAGGAATATAATGATGAAAGCTGGCAGTACTACTTTATGCGCGGAGATAGTTTTGGGGAGATTTTACCTCGGATGAGCGAGCAGTTAGCCGATCAGGTTCTGGTTGAGCGGGTCCAGAAGGGTGATCAAAAATCGTTCAATTTACTGGTTATCCGATACCAGCATAAGGTAGCGAGCCTTGTATCCCGCTATGTGCCACAGGGCGATGTGCCTGATGTGGTTCAGGAATCTTTCATTAAAGCCTATCGCGCACTGGAATCGTTCCGTGGCGACAGCGCTTTTTATACCTGGCTGTACCGTATTGCAGTCAATACGGCGAAAAATTATTTAGTTGCTCAGGGCAGGCGTCCACCCTCCAGTGATGTGGATGCAAACGAAGCCGAGAATTTTGAAAGTGGCGGCGCTCTGAAAGAAATATCGAACCCTGAGAACTTGATGTTGTCAGAAGAGTTACGGCAAATAGTTTTCCGTACTATTGAAGCACTCCCGGAAGATCTTCGCATGGCGATCACTCTGAGGGAGCTGGATGGATTAAGCTACGAAGAGATAGCGACCATCATGGACTGTCCGGTGGGTACGGTGAGATCCCGAATTTTCCGTGCCCGGGAAGCAATTGACAATAAAGTTCAACCGCTCATCCAGCGTTAGAGATGACGGACACAGGAAGGGTACTTAGGCATGCAGAAAGAAAAGCTTTCCGCTCTGATGGATGGTGAAGCCATTGATAATGAACTGTTAAGTTCTCTATCAACAGATCCTGCGCTTCAGCAAAACTGGCAGAGTTATCATTTGATCCGCGATACCTTGCGTGGTGATATTGGGAATGTGGTGCATCTGGATATCGCAGATCGTGTGGCCGCTGCGCTGGCAAACGAGCCGGTTAAACTGGTTCCGGGGTCTGCGACTGAATCGCAACCTCAGCCTCATACCTGGCAAAAAATGCCGTTCTGGCAGAAGGTTCGCCCTTGGGCAAGCCAACTGACTCAGGTCGGTGTTGCAGCCTGTGTATCGCTGGCGGTGATTGTCGGTGTTCAGCACTACAATCAGCCTGATGCTTCTGGTGCTTCACCAGAAACACCGGCGTTCAATACTCTGCCAATGATGGGTAAAGCTTCTCCGGTCAGCTTCGGCGTACCGAGCGAAAGTAATACTGCTAACGGGCAGCAGAACGTCCAGGAGCAGCGTAAGCGCATCAATGCGATGTTGCAGGATTATGAATTGCAGCGTCGTCTGCACTCAGAACAGCTTCAACTCGAACCTGTCACCCCGCAACAGGCCGCTGTTCAGGTCCCTGGTACTCAGTCTTTAGGAACGCAAACGCAGTAATGAAGCAAAATTGGTTTGCCGTTTTTTTAGCAACGGGCAGCCTGCTTTATTCAGGTATCGCCTCGGCAGAGTCATCTACCGAGGCGTTATTACAGGATATGGGCAAAGCCAGCCAGTCGCTGAATTATGAAATGGGTTTTATCAACATCACGAAGCAAGGGATTGATTCCTATCGCTATCGTCATGCTATCTCTAACCGAACCTCGCTGGCACAGCTGGTTCTGATGGACGGTCCGCGCCGTGAAATTGTCCAGCGCGGAAAAGATATCAGCTACTTTGAAACCGGCCTGCAACCTTTCACACTGGATGGCGATCACATCGTTGATTCGCTCCCTTCCATTGTTTTCAGTGATTTCTCCCTGCTCTCAAAGTATTACGACTTTATTGCCGTAGGCCGTGCGCGGGCTGCTGACCGCCTCAGCCAGGTGATCCGTGTTGTTTCGCGTGATGGCACGCGTTTCAGCTACGTGATTTGGGTGGATGAAGAAACGAAGTTGCCAATGCGCGTCGATTTGTTGGATCGCGATGGTGAGACGCTGGAGCAATTCCGGGTGATTGGCTTTAATGACGTTGATAAAGTTGTCATCAGCTCACTGGCCGACCTCGAAAAAGCCAACCTTCCTCCTGTGCTTTCTTTACCGGCTTCCGAGCAGGTGAAGTTTACATGGCAGGTGAAATGGCTCCCGGCAGGGATCACCGAAGTGGCCAGCAGCCGCCGAACGTTGCCAAATATGCCCGTTACGATAGAATCACGGTTGTATACCGACGGATTGTTCAGTTTCTCAGTCAACGTCAGTGCAACAACCAACGGTCCATCTGAGCAATTGATCAGGCAGGGGCGCAGAACGGTGCAAACAGAAGTACGTAATGGCAATGAAATTACTGTCGTCGGCGAATTGCCGCCTTCCACCGCCAAACGTATCGCTGACAGCATCGTGTTCTCTGCAAAATAAATTTGAGGGCAATCGCATGATGAAAGAATGGGCCACCGTGGTCTCGTGGCAAGATGGTGTCGCGTCACTGCGCTGTGAAACGCAGGCGGGATGCAGCAGCTGCCATTCACGTTCAGGATGTGGTGCCCGCGTACTCAATGAACTGGGGCCGCAAACCGAGCATAATCTGCAGGTCAACATCTCTGAGCGCCTGGAGCCGGGACAAAAAGTCGAACTGGGCATTCCCGAAGGAAGCCTGCTGCGTTCCGCATTTTTGGTTTATATGACGCCGTTGTTTGGCGTGATCCTCGGCGGCGGTCTGCTACAGGCGCTGTTGAAGGCTGATGTTTATGCGGTAGTCGGAGCGGTTCTGGGGGGCGGGCTGGGCTTTTTACTCGCCAAAGCGCTGGCGGCGAAAGTTGATGGTCAGTCAGGTTATCAGCCTGTGGTTTTGCAGGTGGGCTTACCGCCAAATGCGTTCCGGTATTCTACTGAGTCAGAACCGAATCTCCCTTCCTGATATTAAGCCGCTATCTCTGAGAGATAACGGCTTTTAATTTACGTCCTTGTCATCCTGCCTGTTCTAATGTCTGACCGGTATCCGGTTCTGAATCATATGCTCAATCAGCGCGATAAAAAGATCGGCACTGGAAAGCGATGCATACGGAACGGAGAATAAAATTCTGCCATGCTTATCGAGCAACCGGACCAGCGGGCTATTGCTGCCTCCGCTGATAAACTGAATATCCTCTACCGGCACGGTTTTACCTTCGTCGGATGTCAGCGCCAGCGCGCTCAGTCTGATTTTTTTCTCATTCATCATCATGAGCTTAGTGCTGAAGAAATGTTTCAGGCCACAGCGTGCATGCGTCGTGCTGGTGAAATGAATGTCACCGCCCTGGGCCAGCGTATTGAGTGCCCACGGGCCACGAAACATCAATTGCTCAGTTTTAATGATCTCAATTAGTCGTTCAGAGTTAGCAATGTTTGGCGTGATATGGTGCCAGGTTCGGCTATTTTCTTCGCGAAATAACATGGTATTCAAAATTCGCCGCGAATATTTTCCTGTTCTGAAACGATATATATCCATGATCCTTTCGAACGGAATGAACCTGTTTTTTTTGTCTTCCTGACTTATCACTAAAATGCCATTCTCATGCAACTGATAGATCTGATGAGGCCTGATCAGGCGTCTTAAAAACATCAGGACAACACCCAAAGCAATGCTCAAAAGTGCCGTAAAAAACACACTGTAGAGGCTGCTTGCCGGGTGATCCACTGTCAGCAGAAAGGCAAGTTGTATTGCCCCTGCGACCAGTAAGAGAATTGACAGGACCAGTGTGATCCACGAGTTGGCTTTGGCAAAGCCATGCTGACTGAGCAGCCGCCCTTCATTGATCATGATGATAACCTTGTGACCGGATTGAGTTAAAAAAATAAAAGATGCTTAAGGAAGAATGGAGATTGAAAATTATATTTTAGGAATCAGTTTTTCTTTTTATAACAGTATATTAAGTACAGGGCGTGGTTTTTGTATATGGGTATTTTCCTAAAGCAGTAAAGGCCGCTGAATGTCGATAATCTGAAATCGGGCGCATGCGAAAGTATCTGCTGACAGAAGGTGGCGTGGATAACTGATGTCAATGTGCGTTCCGGCTTTCAGGAAAGCTCGCATAATCTGGAGTTAAGGTATGTCGAGACTAGGTTTTCACGGTGCTGACATGTAGAATGCTGCCACTTAGGCGAAAGACAGCCAACCTACAAACCGTCGCTGTATGTTCATGGCGAATGATCCAGAAATACCAAGGCAGAAAAACTTTTATAATGAAGCATATACGAAATTTCTCCATTATTGCCCACATTGACCACGGTAAGTCGACGCTGTCCGACCGTATTATTCAAATTTGCGGTGGCTTGTCCGACCGTGAAATGGAATCTCAGGTCCTCGACTCGATGGATCTTGAGCGCGAACGCGGCATTACCATCAAAGCTCAGAGCGTAACCCTCGATTACAAAGCCAAAGATGGGCAAGTTTACCATCTGAACTTTATCGACACTCCCGGGCACGTTGACTTCTCCTATGAAGTTTCCCGTTCACTGGCTGCTTGCGAAGGCGCATTGCTGGTCGTGGATGCGGGGCAGGGCGTAGAGGCTCAGACTCTGGCTAACTGCTACACCGCGATGGAAATGAATCTGGAAGTCGTGCCGGTTCTTAATAAAATCGATTTGCCTGCGGCCGATCCCGATCGCGCTGCGCAGGAAATCGAAGACATCGTCGGTATTGATGCGACAGATGCGGTGCGTTGCTCTGCGAAAACCGGCGTCGGTGTTCCGGAAGTTCTGGAACGTCTGGTGCGCGATGTTCCGCCGCCAGAAGGCGATCCGGATGCTCCTCTGCAGGCGCTTATCATCGACTCATGGTTCGATAACTACCTGGGCGTTGTCTCTCTGGTCCGTATTAAAAACGGCACCATGAAGAAGGGCGACAAGATTAAAGTAATGAGTACCGGACAGGTTTATAACGCCGATCGTCTGGGTATCTTTACGCCGAAACGCGTTGATAAAGATATTCTTAACTGCGGTGAAGTAGGCTGGCTGGTCTGTGCGATTAAAGACATTCTGGGCGCACCGGTGGGTGATACCCTGACGCTGCAACGTAATCCTGCGGATAAAGTTCTGCCTGGTTTCAAGAAAGTAAAACCACAGGTTTACGCCGGTCTGTTCCCTGTTAGCTCCGATGATTACGAAAACTTCCGCGATGCGCTGGGTAAACTTAGCCTGAACGATGCCTCGTTGTTCTACGAACCAGAGAGTTCTACCGCACTGGGCTTCGGTTTCCGTATTGGCTTCCTCGGCCTGCTGCATATGGAAATCATTCAGGAACGTCTGGAGCGCGAATACGATCTTGATCTGATTACCACTGCACCAACGGTTGTTTATGAAGTGGTGACCACCGGTAACGAAATCATCTACGTTGACAGCCCGTCTAAGCTCCCTGCGCTGAATAATATTCTGGAATTACGCGAACCTATCGCTGAGTGTCATATGCTGATGCCTCAGGAATATCTGGGTAGCGTGATCACATTGTGTATTGAGAAACGTGGCGTACAGACGAATATGGTTTACCACGGTAACCAGGTTGCACTGACCTACGAAATCCCAATGGCAGAAGTGGTTCTCGATTTCTTTGACCGTCTGAAATCAACTTCCCGTGGTTATGCCTCACTTGATTACAATTTCAAACGTTTCCAGGCTTCTGACATGGTACGTGTTGATGTTCTAATCAACGGCGAACGCGTGGATGCCTTGGCGCTGATCACTCACCGTGGCAACTCGCAAGGTCGCGGACGCCAGCTGGTTGAGAAGATGCAGGAGTTGATCCCGCGTCAGCAGTTCGACATTGCTATTCAGGCGGCGATTGGTGCTCATATTATTGCTCGTTCAACTGTTAAACAGTTACGTAAAAACGTTTTAGCCAAGTGCTACGGCGGCGACGTCAGTCGTAAGAAGAAACTGTTGCAGAAGCAGAAAGATGGTAAGAAGCGCATGAAGCAGGTGGGTAACGTTGAGTTGCCTCAGGAAGCGTTCCTGGCCATTCTCCATGTGGGCAAAGACGGCAATAAATAAATCCTTAATTGAGTTGTAGGGAGTATGCATGGCTAACATGTTTGCCCTGGTTCTGGCGATTGCAACGCTGGTTTCAGGGATTATCTGGTGCCTTGACCGTTTCAAGCTTGCACCTGCTCGTCGGGCTAAAATTGCCAAAATTAAGGCCGAAACGGGCGGTGCCGTAGACGATACAACGCTGAACAAGGTGGCGAAGCAGCCGGGTTGGGTAGAAACCTGTGCTTCGGTATTCCCGGTTTTGTTAGTCGTGTTTGTGGTGCGTTCATTTATTTATGAACCCTTCCAGATCCCGTCAGGCTCCATGATGCCAACGCTGTTAATCGGCGATTTTATCGTGGTAGAAAAATATGCCTACGGTCTGAAAGATCCGATTACTCAGACTAAACTTATCGAAACGGGCGAGCCGAAACGCGGTGATGTCGTGGTGTTCAAATATCCGCAGAACCCCAAAGTGGATTATATTAAACGCCTTGTAGGCTTACCGGGTGACCGGGTGACTTACGATCCTTTCAGTAAGCAAGTTACTATTCAGCCCGCGTGCAAAAGCGGCAGTAACTGTAATACCGCGCTGGCCGTGACCTATGACGCCGGCGCTGCCAGTGATTTCGTTCAGACCTTCGGTCAGGCATCCGGTGGTGAAGCAAGCAGCGGATTCTTTGAAACCCCGCCGACGGCGAATGTCCCTCAGGATGGCGTCCGTTTGGTTCAGTTCAATGAAACGCTGGGCAATGTTACTCATCATATTCTGACCGTGCCCGGCGCGCGTGACCAGTTAGGGGCTTATTATCAGCAACCGGGCCAGCCGATGGGCACCTGGGTTGTTCCGGCCGGCCATTACTTCATGATGGGCGATAACCGTGACAACAGCGCAGACAGCCGCTATTGGGGCTTTGTGCCAGAAAAGAACTTAGTGGGTAAAGCTTCTGCCATCTGGATGAGCTTTAAAAAACAAGAAGGTGAATGGCCTACCGGCGTTCGTTTAAGCCGTATCGGTGGAATACATTAATTCTTGCTGTTGCTGCCCGGAATAATTCGAGTTGCAGGAGGTGAAAGCCCCTGCAACTTCAGTAATGACGGGCATATTAGCGCAGCATTAAATATCCACACGTTGTAGAATAACCCTTCGGGCGATAAAAGTTGGCTCTTCAGATTTTAATTTCATATTGAAAATGCACTGAGAGAGCCACTGCAAACGAAACAGCTTTGGATTGGCTTAGGGCGAAGCAGGCCTGTTCCGTATGCTGAAGTTTTTGACGCATTCTTGATCTATTGGTAACTCATGAATCCCATCGTAATAAACAGGCTTCAGCGGAAGCTGGGCTACACTTTTCAACAGCAGGAGCTTTTATTGCAGGCACTGACTCACCGCAGCGCAAGCAGTAAACACAATGAGCGTTTAGAGTTCCTGGGTGATTCCATTCTTAGTTATGTGATTGCTAACGCACTGTACCAACGTTTTCCTCGGGTAGATGAGGGCGATATGAGTCGCATGCGTGCCACGCTGGTGCGCGGAAATACGTTAGCTGAAATGGCACGTGAATTCGATCTTGGTGAATGCTTACGTTTAGGGCCGGGCGAATTAAAAAGTGGTGGTTTCCGCCGTGAGTCAATTCTTGCGGATACGGTGGAGGCACTCATTGGCGGCGTATTCCTGGACAGTGATATCCAGAACGTCGAAAAGCTGATTCTCGATTGGTACCGTAGTCGTTTAGACGAAATCAGTCCCGGTGATAAGCAGAAAGACCCAAAAACCCGTTTACAGGAGTTTTTGCAAGGTCGCCATCTGCCGTTGCCTTCTTATCTGGTTGTGCAGGTTCGCGGTGAAGCGCACGACCAAGAGTTTACCATCCACTGCCAGGTCAGTGGCTTGAACCAGCCGGTTGTAGGAACCGGGTCAAGTCGCAGAAAAGCCGAGCAGGCGGCAGCGGAACAAGCGCTGATACAGCTGGAGCTTGAATGAGCGAAGAAAAGAATTACTGTGGTTTTGTAGCAATCGTTGGCCGTCCTAACGTCGGTAAATCAACCTTGCTGAACGAATTACTGGGGCAGAAGATCTCCATTACTTCGCGTAAACCGCAAACAACACGTCACCGTATTATGGGTATCCATACAGAAGGCCCTTATCAGGCGATTTACGTGGACACCCCTGGGCTGCACATGGAAGAAAAGCGGGCGATCAACCGCCTGATGAACCGTGCTGCCAGCAGTTCGATTGGTGATGTTGAACTGGTTATTTTCGTGGTTGAAGGCACCCACTGGACGCCTGACGACGAAATGGTCGTGAATAAATTGCGCGATATCAAAGCGCCGGTTCTGCTGGCTATCAACAAAATCGATAATGTCACTGACAAATCGAAGCTGTTGCCACACCTGCAGTTCCTCAGCGAGCAGATGAACTTTATCGATATCGTGCCAATGTCTGCCGAAAAACGTATTAACGTCGATACCATCGCCAGCATCGTCCGTAAGCGTCTGCCGGAAGCGATTCATCACTTCCCTGAAGACTACATTACTGACCGCTCACAGCGCTTTATGGCCTCTGAAATCATTCGTGAAAAACTGATGCGTTTCCTGGGCGAAGAACTGCCTTACTCGGTGACCGTAGAAATCGAGCGATTTGTGAGTAATGAACGTGGCGGTTACGATATCAATGGCCTGATTCTGGTAGAACGTGAAGGCCAGAAAAAAATGGTTATCGGTAATAAAGGCTCAAAAATCAAGACGATCGGTATCGAGTCTCGTCAGGACATGGAAAACATGTTTGAAGCGAAGGTTCATCTTGAATTGTGGGTTAAGGTCAAATCCGGTTGGGCAGACGACGAACGTGCGCTGCGCAGTCTGGGTTATACAGACGACTTATAAGGTCCGCGCCTATGGAAGGCTGGCAACGCGCATTTGTTTTGCATGGGCGACCTTACAGTGAAACCAGTCTCATGCTGGATCTTTTCACTGAAGGACAAGGGCGGGTGCGCATACTGGCAAAAGGTGCGCGCGGCCGCCGGTCCAATCTGAAAGGCTGCTTGCAGCCTTTTACGCCTTTACTGGTTCGCTGGAGCGGGCGGGGAGAAGTGAAAACCCTGCGTAACGCCGAGCCGGTCTCTCTGGCACTTCCTCTCTCGGGTCTGATGCTTTACAGCGGCCTGTACGTTAACGAACTGGTTTCCCGCGTGCTCGAACAGGAAGCTAACTACTCTTCGTTATTCTTCGATTATCTCAATTGTCTGCAAAATTTGGCGGGTGCGACCGGCTCTCCGGAATATGCGCTGCGTCAGTTTGAACTCGCACTGCTGCATCATCTGGGTTACGGCGTAGATTTTCTGCATTGTGCGGGCAGCGGCGAAGAAGTCAGTGACACCATGACCTATCGTTATCGCGAAGAGAAAGGGTTTATCGCCAGTCTGGTGATCGACAATTCAAGCTTTACCGGTAAAGATTTGAAAGCGTTGGCCAGTCGTGATTTCCCCGATGTAGCCACTCTGCGCGCCGCCAAACGTTTTACCCGTATTGCGCTCAAGCCCTATCTCGGCGGTAAGCCGCTGAAAAGCCGTGAGCTGTTTCGCCAGTTTCAGGTCAAAAAGCCTGTCGCACCTTCTGACAATTCTGCCAGCTAATTTTTTCCCCGGACTACACGCCACTGCACCCCAGGGTGTAAACTGCGGAAATTGGTTTTTTTCAACCACTCTTAAATTAATCCATTCTTAAATCTGGAGCTGTTATGGCTGAGTTGCTGTTAGGCGTTAACATTGATCATGTCGCGACACTGCGTAATGCACGCGGTACGGCTTACCCTGATCCGGTTCAGGCGGCGTTTATTGCTGAGCAGGCGGGAGCTGACGGGATCACCGTTCACCTGCGCGAAGACCGTCGCCATATCACCGATCGTGATGTCCGTCTTCTGCGTCAGACCATCCAGACCCGCATGAATCTCGAAATGGCGGTGACCGATGAAATGGTCGGCATTGCCTGTGAAATTCTGCCGCATTTCTGCTGCCTGGTTCCGGAAAAACGTGAAGAAGTGACCACAGAAGGCGGGCTGGACGTTGCCGGGCAGATCGACAAAATGACCGTCGCCGTCTCCCGTCTCAGTGAAGCCGGCATTCTGGTTTCCCTGTTTATCGATGCGGATCTGCGCCAGATCGACGCTGCCGTTGCCGTGGGTGCGCCTTATATCGAAATTCATACCGGTGCGTATGCCGAAGCGAAAACTGACCTTGAGCGCCAGGCTGAGCTTCAGCGTATTAAACAAGGTGCCGCCTATGCCGCGGGCAAAGGGCTGAAAGTGAACGCCGGCCACGGGCTGACTTACCACAACGTACAACCGATCGCTGCGATGCCAGAGATGCACGAGCTGAACATTGGCCACGCCATTATTGGTCAGGCCGTGATTGATGGTTTATCGGGTGCCGTACGTGAAATGAAAAACCTGATGCGGGAAGCGCGCCGTTAATGAGTATTTTAGGTTTAGGTACGGATATCGTTGAGATAACCCGTATCGAAGCAGTGATTGCACGCAGCGGCGACCGGCTGGCAAAACGTATCTTGTGCGCCAATGAATGGGCTGTCTATCAGCAGCATCAGCAGCCGGTTCGCTTTCTGGCAAAGCGTTTTGCAGTGAAAGAAGCCGCGGCGAAAGCGCTGGGCACGGGCATCCGTAACGGGCTGGCGTTTGAACAGTTTGAAGTGGTGAATGATGTGCTGGGAAAACCGGGGCTGATATTTCACGCCCGTGCCGCAGAAATGGCGGCGGAGCTGGGCGTGAAAAACGTGCATGTGACGCTGGCCGATGAGCGACGTTACGCGTGCGCCACGGTGATCATCGAAAATTGAATTACACGGCGTGATGCAGTACGACGAATTTGTCCCAAAGCTGCTCGTTGGATTCGGTGTGTTGCGGATTGATGATGATCGTGTTGTCGATCGGGCAGACGCTCTGGCAGGTCGGCTTGTCGTAGTGGCCGACACATTCCGTACAGCGATCGCTGTCAATTTCGTAAATCTCATTGCCCATCGAGATCGCCTGATTCGGGCACTCCGGTTCGCACATATCGCAGTTAATGCATTTGTGTGTGATCAGCAGGGCCATAACGTTTCTCGTATCTTCAATAATCAGGGCGCGCAGTATACCAGAATTGCGCTGGCATAGTTTCCGTGCCAGCGCCTTTCCACGCCTGAACTGATCCTGATCAAACCAGCTTTTTTACTAATTCTTCGCTGTGGCGGATCCGCTCCGGCGCATGTTCCGTATCCTGCTGAACCAGTGCGACGAACAGCAGATCGGTCAGTGAATATTGCGCGGTGGTTGCCGAGAGCGCGGCACCTCGCGTAGCCGGTAATTCGGCGACGGTATACAGGCAGTGGTCGGCCTGCTGTTGTAGCGTATTGGGTGTAAAACCGGTGATCGCCAGTACTTTCGCACCGCTTTCACGTGCGACCCTCGCCGCCAGATTTATTTCACTGCGCTCGCCGCTCGATGAAATCGCCAGCAGCAAATCCTTTTTAGACAGCGCCTGCACAGTGGCGATAAGCACATGAGTGTCGGATTCGGCGATAGCTGTCACGCCGATTTTCAGCAGCTTATACGCCAGATCCTTCGCGACCAGACCGGACGCACCGATGCCCGTCAGCACAATTTTTCTGGCATCGGCCAGCATGGATAAGCCAATCTTTAACCGGGGCTCACCGTTAATATCCAGCGTGGCGCGCAACGCCGCCTGTTTTTCTGCCAGCAATTTCTCCCCGACCACATGCAAACTGTCCGTGCTGAGGATCTGATTGTGCACCGTCACAGGCGCATTGTTTTTCGGGGAGGCCAGCGATTCGCTCATCGCCAGTTTCAACGCAGGAAAACCTTTATACCCTAATTTTTGTGCGAACTTCACGACGCCTGACTGGCTGACGCCCGCCATTTCCGCCAGTTTCTGCGAGCTCAGATGGCGTGCTTTATCCGGCTGTTCCAGTAAGAAATCGGCCAGCTTGCGGTCATTTTGTGCCAGCGTTGGGTAGAGCTGGCGGATCCGAATCATACAACTCATGCTGGGTTTTCCCCGTTCCTCAAAATACCGACATCACGTTTTACTGATTATGTTCTTTAAAGTAGCAAATATTCCTCGCATTGATGAATAAAATATTCAAGTATTGTGTAATTAATTTGAATTAAAAATTCAGGAGTGTGCAATGAATCAAACGATGAACTTAGGTGCTCTGGTTTCAGAGAGCCGTAACCCGGATACGATGAATCTGGATGAAATGTCTACGTTGGATCTGGTGACCTGCTTTAACCGGGAAGACCGCAAGGTGCCGGAGGCGATCGATAAGGTACTTCCGCAAATCGCCCAGGCTGTCGATAAGGCTGCCGCCTCATTTAAAGCCGGAGGGCGCCTGATTTATCTTGGCGCAGGAACCAGCGGCCGTCTGGGCGTGCTGGATGCATCCGAGTGCCCTCCGACGTTTGGCGTCCCGCACACCATGGTCATTGGCCTGATTGCCGGTGGGCCGGGTGCGATGCTTAAAGCCGTGGAAGGCGCGGAAGACAACGAAGCGCTGGGGGTCGAAGATTTAAAAAATCTCAATCTGACCGCCAAAGATACGGTGGTGGGTCTTGCGGCCAGCGGGCGGACACCTTATGTCATTGGTGCGCTGCGTTACGCTACGCAACTCGGTTGCTCCACCGTCGCGATTTCCTGCAACCCTGATTCGCCGATTGCCCGTGAAGCCAGTATCGCGATTTCGCCGGTCGTCGGTCCGGAAGCGCTGACCGGTTCCACTCGTCTGAAATCCGGCACCGCGCAGAAACTGGTGCTGAATATGATTTCAACCGGCGCGATGGTCAAAACCGGTAAGGTCTATCAGAACCTGATGGTGGATGTGAAAGCGACCAACGTTAAGCTGGTCGATCGCGCCTGCCGCATTGTGGTTGAAGCCACCGGAGCTGCGCGGGAAGCCGCTGAACAGGCTTTGTCAGAAACCGAATTCGAAGTGAAACCGGCGATTCTGATGTTGCTGGCGGGGATCGATGCGCAGCAGGCAATTGCGCGTCTGACAAAACACAATGGATTCCTGCGCGCAGCTCTGGCGGATTAAAGCAAAGGGGATAAGCATGGCGACGGCGATGAACAAAACTCACCTGCTGGCTTCGAAGATCTTGCAGGGTGTGGGCGGTGAAGCAAATATCAGTAAGCTGGAAAACTGCATGACGCGCGTACGCGTGGAAGTGCATGACGACGGGCTTCTGGATCTGGCCAGCCTGAAAACGCTGGAAGGTATAAAGGGCTATCTGAAGCAGGGAGAGCAGCATCAGTTTATTGTCGGTCCGGGTGCGGCGGCAAAAGTCGTGGACGCCATGCGGTTACAGCTCAGCCCGGTGCGCACTGGCTCTGGTGAAAACGACATCGCGCGTAATAAGGCCAATGCGAAAGCCAAATATTCCGCACCAATGAGCGGAGCGCTGCGCAAACTGGCAGATGTCTTTATCCCGCTTATTCCGGCTTTTATCGCCTCTGGCCTGATCATGGGCATCATCAATCTGCTTAAACGGCCTGATATTGCCGGTTCGATTGCGACAGAATATCCGAATATTCTCGGGCTGCTGGCGGTATTCGGCGGTGCAGTGTTTGCCATCATGAATATTCTGGTCGGTGTGAACGCCGCGCGGGTATTCGGTGGTTCGCAGGCGATGGGGGGCGTGATGGCGGGGATCCTCTCGAGCCCGGCGTTGGCGCAAATCACCTTATTCGGGGAAACACTTCAGCCTGGCCGTGGCGGCGTGATTGCCGTGTTGCTGGTCGTTGCGCTGATGTGCTGGCTGGAAAAACGCCTGCGGCAGTGGTTGCCGGAATCCGTTGAGCTGATCCTCAATCCGCTGATCACCACGCTGATTACGGCGACGCTGGCGATCATTATCCTGCAACCGCTCGGCGGACTCATCTCTGACGGTATCGCGCATGGCGTGAATATCGCCATCGACAAAGGCGGTTTGCTGGTCGGCGCTATTCTGGCTGGGGCGTTTTTACCGCTGGTACTCTCAGGTTTACATCAGGGGCTGGTGCCGATCCACGTCGAGCTGATTCAGGCGCACGGTTCCAATCCACTGTTACCGATCCTGGCAATGGCCGGCGTCGGGCAGGTGGGGGCGGCGATTGCGGTCTATATGAAAACCCGCAATGCACGGTTGAAAAAAGTGATTAAAGGCGCCTTGCCAGTCGGCATTTTGGGCATCGGTGAGCCACTGATATTTGGCGTGACATTGCCACTCGGGCGACCTTTTATCGGCGCATGTCTGGGCGGAGCCGTCGGCGGTGCGCTAATCTGTTATTGGAAAGTCGCGACGGTAATCACTTTTGGAATTTCAGGATTGCCGCTGGCGCTGACCATTGTTTCCGGCAAAGTGATGTTGTATCTGGCAGGTTTAGTCATTACGGTATTAGCTGGTTTTATATTTACCTGGATGATGGGGTTCAACGATCCCGAGGAGTAACGGATTGACAACGAAGCCTGACCGACGGGTAGTGTTTTTTGATCTTGATGGCACGCTGCATCAGCAGGATATGTTTGGATCCTTCTTACGTTTCCTGCTTTGGCGTATGCCGCAAAATCTGATTCTGGTGGTGCCTTTACTGCCGCTGATTGGGCTGGGGCTATTCTTTCAGGGGCGCGCGACCCGCTGGCCGATGAGCCTTTTGCTTTGGGCGATCACCTTCGGGCACAGCGAGGCGCGACTCAAGGCACTGGAGTTGCAGTTTGTGAATACATTTCGCCAGAAAGTGGTGGAGTTCCCGGTGGTTCAGCGACGGTTGCGGGAGTATCTCGACAGCGATGATACCGAAGTCTGGCTGATTACCGGGTCGCCGGAAAGTCTGGTGAAGCAGGTGTATCACGAATCGCTGTTTTTACCGCAGGTGAAACTGGTGGGCAGCCGGATTGCGCGGGCTAAAGGCGGCTGGGTTTTACCACTGCGTTGTCTCGGCGAAGAGAAGGTCGTACAGCTGGAAAGCCGCATCGGTTCGCCACTGAAACTCTACAGCGGATACAGCGACAGCAAGCAGGACAACCCGTTGCTGTACTTTTGCGAGCACCGTTTTCGCGTCAGCAAACAGGGTGAGCTACAGCAGCTGGAATGACGTTTCCGGCTCTGCGCCTCGCAAACAGAAAAGGCCGGATTTCCGGCCTTTTCTGTTTTTCTTTCCCCGGCGATCCCGCCAGGGTTAAGAAACTTTCCTGGAAGGGCTACATTGCCGCTTTGAAAATCGCAACAATATCCTGATGTGTCCCCTGAATCGGGTTAGTCAGCGCACAGGCATCGTTCAGCGCGTTGGTGGCCAGCGTATTAAAATCTTCTTCTTTCACATTCAAATCACACAGACCGGCCGGAATACCCACGTCGCCTGACAGCTGGCGGATCGCATCGATACAGGCTTTGGCACCTTGCTCGTCTGTCATACCGGCGACATCAATGTGCATTGCGGCGGCGATGTCTTTAAGACGCGGGCTGGCCACGCGGGCGTTATATTCCTGTACGAACGGAAGCAGCACCGCATTACAGACACCGTGCGGCAGATTGTAGAAACCGCCTAACTGGTGCGCCATCGCGTGAACATACCCGAGTGACGCGTTATTAAACGCCATCCCGGCCAGGAACTGTGCGTAGGCCATGTTTTCACGCGCTGGCATGTTGGCGCCATCGTTGACGGCGGTGCGCAGCGAATCGGCAATCATGGTGACCGCTTTCAGCGCACAGGCATCGGTGATCGGATTCGCGGCGCTGGACACATAGGCTTCAATCGCGTGCGTTAATGCGTCCATACCGGTTGCGGCAGTCAGCCCTTTTGGCATTCCAGCCATCAGATGCGGATCGTTGACGGACATCAGCGGCGTCACATTCTTATCGACGATGGCCATTTTGATATGACGTGCTTCATCCGTGATAATGCAAAAGCGGGTCATTTCGGATGCTGTACCGGCGGTGGTGTTAATGGAGATCAGCGGCAACTGTGGTTTAGCAGAACGGTCAACGCCTTCGTAATCTTTGATGTCGCCGCCGTTAGTGGCGAGCAGGGCGATCCCTTTTGCGCAGTCGTGCGGTGAACCCCCACCGAGGGAAATCACGCAATCACAGGCATCACGTTGCAGAATTTCCAAACCTTCACGCACATTGCGGGTGGTCGGGTTGGGATGTGTTCCGTGGTAGATGCTGCTTTGCACATCGCTTTGCGCCAGTAATTCCTGAACCTGTTTTACGACGCCGATATCGAACAGCACTTTATCGGTAACGATCAGCGCGTGGTGGAAACCGTGCTGTGCGATGGCAGACGCTGCATCGTGGAGTGCGCCTGAACCAATTACGTTGACAGAAGGGATGAAGAAAGTTGCGGTAGCCATAATGTATTTCCTTATTGTTAATTCTTATGAGGTACAAATAAAGCTTATGATTGTTACCGGTAACACCGATTGATCTACCGCAATAATTTCTGCTTTTGGTGGGTAATAAATAAATTACCTTTATGAATTACAAGGTTATTGTCTCCGGTTTTGATTTCATGGAGACAAATTCATTGATAAATATCCATGAGGTAAACTGTTCAATCATTGCTGTGAATAGTTTTCTTTGACACGTCCCGCCGACGTGCGCGAGCTACCCGAAGAAAGGTATAATGATGGCCGGTTTAAAATGATTGAGGTTGAAGTGGCAGAGGTTGAGTTGGCAGAAGTAAAAGATGATGAGTTCTGGATGCACCATGCCATGAATCTGGCACTTAAAGCACAGGATGAAGGTGAAGTGCCCGTAGGTGCCGTGCTGGTTTTAGATAATCAGGTCATTGGCGAGGGCTGGAACCGTTCCATCGGTCGTCACGATCCCACCGCACATGCCGAAATTATGGCGCTGCGGCAGGGCGGCAAGGTGGTACAAAACTATCGCCTGATTGACGCCACGCTGTATGTCACGCTGGAGCCTTGTGTGATGTGTGCGGGCGCGATGATCCACAGCCGGATCCGCCGCGTAGTGTATGGTGCCGCAGACGCCAAAACCGGGGCTGCCGGTTCCCTGATCGATGTGTTGCGCCATCCGGGCATGAATCATCAGGTAGAAATCACATCCGGCATAATGGCCGATGCCTGTTCGGAACAGCTGAGCGCATTCTTCCGTTATCGTCGCAGTCAGAAAAAAGCGCTGCGGCTGGCGCAACGCGTTGCTGAAAATGGCGCACCGCCGGAAGAATGATCACAGGATTATTCCTCCAGCGCTTCCTTCGTATCCACCACCGGATAGCCCTGGCCTAACTGAGCTTGCAACGCTGCCTGTTGCGCCTGTTTTTTCTCTCTTTCCATCAGATACCCCACCAGACTGAGCTGATAGCGACGGATGTTTTCGACGTAATTGTAGGCCTGAGTCCCACGCGCATAGCCGTAGGTTGTGCGGCCGATATAACGTTTTTGATTCAGCATCGGCAACCGCTGTTTTACATCCGCCCAGCTGTCGGGGTTGGCTTTCTGCTGCGCCGTCAGCTTACGGGCATCCAGCATGTGGCCGTAACCCATGTTATACGCGGCAAGGGCAAACCAGATTTTCTCATCCTGCGGAATGGTTTCCGGCATCTTTTCCATCAGCCTCGATAGATAGAGCGCACCGCCGCGAATACTTTGCTCTGCATCGGTTCTGTCATCCACGTCCAGCCCGGATGCCGTTGCACGGGTTAACATCATCACGCCACGCACGCCGGTCGGTGATTTGGCCTGTGGATCCCAATGTGATTCCTGATAAGCAATAGCAGCCAGCAACCGCCAGTCGATGTCCTGTGCGTACTTTTCAAACAGCGGCTGCAGATCCGGCAGCGTTTTGTCGATGGCATTGAGGAAGGTGCGAGTATCGACGTAATCGAAGTCGCCTACGTGGCCGAGGTATTTTTCCTCGAGTTTCTCCAGCGTACCGTCGTCGGCAATCTGGCTGAAAAAATCCAGCATGGCGGCGGAGAGGCTGTCATCGTCCGGCTGCTTGCGGTAATACCAGGTGACGGGTTCATCTTCGGTGACGTCGAAGGCAACGGCCAGACGCGGATACACACGCTGCATCAGTGCAATAGTCACGGAATCGCCCAGAGTGTAATCCAGCGTGCCGTTTTCCACCTGTTGCAGCAGGTCGCGCGGCGACATCTTGTCTGTGGTGCTCCACGTCAGGTTAGGGAATTTTTTGCCCGCGGCTTCGAGCGTCGCAATATGCGCGGTGCCAGCGGAAACCATGAGCGTGCCTTTAATGTCGGCGAAGCTTTTCGGGCGTGCGGCACCCTGCCGGTAAACCAGCTGCTGCGAAATGGAATAGTATTCTGGCCCGGCCCGGTAGTTTTTCAGCCGTTCATTGTTGTAAACCAGACCCGATGCCAGCATGTCGGCTTTATCGTGGTCCAGCTCACTGAACATGGCGTCAACGGTGGTGTGCTGAGAGACGACCAGCGTCACGCCCAGATAATCTGCAAAGCGTTTCGCCAGCTCGTAATCGAAGCCGAGATTACCTTCCGGGGAGTCCATAAAAGTCAGTGGAGAATTGAGCGTGCTGACGCGCAATTCTCCACGGGATTTTATTTGATCCAACTGGTCGCCATCACCCCTGTGCCACGGCACGGCAGGCCATAAGGCCAGCGCCAGCAACAGGGCGGCAATCCCCATCAGGACATAATTAATTTTTAGTCGCGTCAAATAGTTATCTCGCTGCGGCGCTCTTGTTTTTATACGATATGCTGTGCAGTTAGTATGGTTATATCCCCAGTGCTGACGCATTTTGCTCAACAAAACGGCAGTCTGCAACTTTATTCATAATGCCCGCACAAAATGTCCGCCTATAAATGAATATCAATATTCCCTGCGCAAACGGTTTCGTCGGGCGATGGCTTTCTTTATAATAGGCCGCGTTTTCCCCCTGTTGCGCCCAATGAAGCACTGTGGTCAGTGTCTTCGAAGACGAGAGATCTGTGATTATGGAAATACTGCGTGGTTCGCCCGCTTTGTCGGCTTTTCGCATTAACAAATTGTTGTCCCGCTGTCAGGATGCCCACCTTCCGGTCAGCGATGTCTACGCCGAATATGTACACTTTGCCGATGTCAGCGCACCGCTGAGTTCGGACGAACAAACCAAGTTACAACGCCTCCTGAAATACGGTCCTTCTCTCGCTGAACACGCTCCAACTGGCCGCTTACTGCTGGTCACTCCACGTCCCGGCACCATTTCTCCGTGGTCTTCCAAAGCCACTGACATCGCTCACAACTGCGGTTTATCTCAGGTGCTGCGTCTGGAGCGCGGTCTGGCATTCTACGTACAGGCACCGCAACTGACCGACGCGCAATGGGCACAGCTGGGCGCATTGCTGCATGACCGGATGATGGAAACCCTCTTCGGTAAGCTGGAAGACGCCAGCGCTTTGTTCGCACAACATCAGCCCGCGCCGGTACAGCATGTAGATATTCTTGGCGAAGGTCGCAGCGCGCTGGAAAGCGCCAACACCAAACTGGGTCTGGCGCTGGCGCAGGACGAAATTGACTACCTGATGGAAGCCTTTACGTCGTTGGGGCGCAACCCGACTGACATCGAACTCTATATGTTCGCGCAGGCTAACTCCGAACACTGCCGCCACAAAATCTTCAACGCTGACTGGGTTATCGACGGCGAAACGCAGCCGAAATCCCTGTTTAAGATGATCAAAAATACCTTCGAACAGACGCCGGACTACGTGCTTTCTGCGTATAAAGATAACGCCGCTGTGATGGAAGGTTCGCAGGTTGGCCGTTTTTACGCCGATGCGAAAGACGGTCTGTACGATTTCCATCAGGAGCAGGCGCATATCCTGATGAAGGTCGAGACCCACAATCACCCGACGGCAATTTCTCCGTGGCCGGGCGCGGCAACGGGATCCGGTGGTGAAATCCGTGACGAAGGCGCAACCGGTCGCGGGGCAAAACCAAAAGCGGGTCTGGTCGGTTTCTCCGTTTCTAACCTGCGAATTCCGGGCTTTGAACAGCCGTGGGAAGAAGATTTCGGTAAGCCGGATCGCATCGTTACCGCGCTCGATATCATGACCGACGGTCCGCTGGGCGGCGCAGCGTTCAACAATGAATTTGGTCGCCCGGCGCTGTTGGGCTACTTCCGTACTTACGAAGAAAACGTCAACAGCCACAACGGCCCGGAGCTGCGCGGTTACCACAAACCGATCATGCTGGCGGGAGGCATTGGTAACATCCGTGCCGATCACGTGCAAAAAGGCGAGATCACCGTTGGTGCGAAGTTGATTGTCCTCGGCGGTCCTGCGATGAATATCGGTCTGGGCGGCGGTGCGGCTTCTTCTATGGCCTCTGGCCAGTCCGATGCTGATCTGGATTTTGCTTCCGTACAGCGCGATAACCCGGAAATGGAACGTCGCTGCCAGGAAGTCATCGATCGCTGCTGGCAGCTCGGTGAAGACAACCCGATTCTGTTCATCCATGACGTCGGCGCGGGCGGCTTATCCAACGCCATGCCGGAACTGGTAAGCGACGGCAACCGTGGCGGCCGCTTCCAGTTGCGCGATATCCTCAACGACGAGCCGGGCATGAGCCCGCTGGAAGTCTGGTGTAACGAATCTCAGGAACGTTACGTGATGGCGGTCGCACCTGCTCAGCTCGAACAGTTCGATGCCATCTGTAAACGCGAGCGCGCGCCTTACGCCGTGATCGGCGAAGCGACAGAAGAAATGCACTTGTCTCTGGAAGACAACCATTTCGACAACCAGCCGATTGATATGCCGCTGGACGTGCTGCTCGGCAAAACGCCGAAAATGACCCGTGACGTCACGACGCTGAAAGCGAACGGTGATGACCTTAACGCGGAAAATATTCAGATCGCTGAAGCAGTAAAACGCGTGATGCATCTGCCTGCGGTGGCAGAGAAAACTTTCCTGATCACTATCGGCGACCGTACGGTTACCGGCATGGTTGCGCGTGATCAGATGGTCGGCCCGTGGCAGATCCCTGTCGCTGACTGCGCCGTCACCACTGCCAGCCTCGACAGCTATTATGGCGAAGCGATGTCTCTGGGCGAACGTGCACCGATTGCGCTGCTGGACTTCGCCGCTTCCGGGCGCATGGCCGTCGGCGAAGCGCTGACCAACATCGCGGCGGTGGAAATTGGCAGCCTCAAGCGCGTGAAGCTTTCTGCTAACTGGATGTCAGCGGCCGGTCATCCGGGCGAAGATGCCGGTCTGTACGCGGCGGTGAAAGCCGTGGGTGAAGAGCTTTGTCCGGCGCTGGGTATCACCATACCTGTGGGCAAAGACTCTATGTCGATGAAAACCCGCTGGCAGGAAGGCAACGAACAACGCGAGATGACGTCACCGCTGTCCCTGGTTATCACCGCGTTTGCCCGCGTCGAAGACGTGCGTCATACCGTGACGCCACAGCTGCGCACGGATAAAGGCGATACCGCGCTGCTGCTGGTGGATCTGGGTGCCGGTCATAATGCGCTGGGTGCAACGGCGCTGGCACAGGTTTATCGTCAGTTGGGTAATACCCCTGCTGACGTGCGCAGTGCAGAACAGCTCGGTGGCTTCTTCAATGCTATGCAGGCGCTGGTCTCTGAGCAGAAACTGCTGGCTTACCATGACCGTTCCGACGGCGGTTTGCTGGTCACGCTCGCCGAGATGGCCTTTGCTGGTCATTGCGGCCTGACGGCGGATATCGCTGCACTCGGCAATGACGCGCTGGCGGCCTTGTTCAATGAGGAGCTGGGTGCGGTGATTCAGGTTCGCGCAGAGGACCGTGATGCCGTTGAGCAGACGCTGGCGAAATTTGGCCTGGCGGATTGCACGCATTACCTCGGTACAGTGGAAACCGGCGACCGTTTCATCATCACTCATGGCGACAAACCGGTGTACAGCGAAAGCCGCACCACGTTGCGTACCTGGTGGGCGGAAACCACCTGGCAGATGCAGCGTCTGCGTGATAACCCGGAATGTGCCGATCAGGAACATCAGGCCAAAACGCACGATCTCGATCCGGGTCTGAACGTCAAACTGACGTTCGCACCTGACGAAGACGTTGCTGCGCCTTACATCGCCAAAGGTGCGCGTCCGAAAGTCGCGGTGCTGCGTGAGCAGGGTGTGAACTCTCACGTGGAAATGGCAGCCGCCTTCCACCGCGCAGGTTTCGACGCAGTAGACGTCCACATGAGTGATCTGCTGGCCGGTCGCCGTGATTTGCAGGATTTCCACACGCTGGTAGCGTGCGGCGGGTTCTCCTACGGTGACGTGCTGGGCGCAGGTGAAGGCTGGGCGAAGTCTGTCCTGTTCAACGACCGCGTGCGTGAAGAGTTCGCCGAGTTCTTCCATCGTCCGCAAACACTGGCGCTGGGCGTGTGTAACGGCTGTCAGATGATGTCCAACCTGAAAGAGCTGATTCCGGGCGCAGAACACTGGCCACGCTTTGTGCGTAACCTGTCTGACCGCTTCGAAGCGCGCTTCAGTCTGGTAGAAGTGACCGCCAGCCCGTCGATGTTCATGCAGGGCATGGCCGGTTCACGTATGCCAATTGCGGTTTCACACGGCGAAGGCCATGTGGAAGTGCGAGACGCTGCGCATCTGGCACAGATTGAGCACAGCAATCTGGTGGCGCTACGCTTTGTGGATAACCACGGTCAGGTGACGGAAAACTATCCGGCGAATCCGAACGGTTCACCGAACGGGATTACTGCAGTCACAAACCTGTCAGGTCGCGTTACCGTAATGATGCCGCATCCTGAGCGAGTCTTCCGTACCGTCAGTAACTCCTGGCACCCGGAAGAGTGGGGCGAAGATAGCCCGTGGATGCGTATGTTCCGTAATGCGCGTAAACAGTTGGGCTGATACGCCAAATTGCGTCAGTAATAAAAATCCGCAGCGCGAAAGCCCTGCGGTTTTTTTATATCTGCACGCCACAAAATATGTGGCCTTGAGAAGTCAGATCCCCTAAATGTAAATTAATGTTTCAGTATTTTTTTGTGCGACAATTCATAACCTATTGTTTTTAAATGTTTATAAAAAATCACATCTGCATTGTTTATGATTACTTAATGCATGATTCAATATTTATATAGTTTTTACATTATATGATGCCCCGGTCAAATTAACAGGGCGTTCATTTCAATGAAAAATATCCGTTTATTAAATCTAAGCGCAATATTCTCTTTTTCAATTTATGCTGCTTTTTTACTTACCGCTAACCCTGCGCAGGCAGAGGAAAGTGTGATAGTTCCGCAAACTCAAACTGTTTCTGAACAGGGTAATAACGAAAGTTTATGGTCTGCATATAAAAATAATATTGCGGAAACCTGGAATGCTCCGCAGCACCAGGATCTCTTTCTGCCCGTATTAACACGCCACAATCGTCATACTCACAGTGAAAAACAAATTGATGGATATAACGAACATCCATGGGGCGGGGGTTACGGTGTTTCTCGCTATGATAAAAAAGGAAACTGGCATGCGCTTTATGCTATGGCGTTTAAAGACTCCTTTAATAAATGGGAACCCGTTGCCGGTTATGGTTATGAAAAGATATGGCAACCCCTGAATGATAAAGAATTCCGTTTAGGCGCCGGATATATTACTGCCGTCTCGGCGCGTGATAATTATGATTACGTTCCTTTCCCGATGGTTCTGCCTCTGGTTTCAGCAGGCTATTCCCGGCTGACGTTCCAGGCAACTTACGTGCCAGGCGCCAACAGCAAAGGTAATGTACTTTTTGGCTGGTTCCGCTTTCAGTTTTGATAATTAATTTAATTACTTTAGTTTAATAATAGGATAATTCTCGCAGCCTCTCTGCGGATATTCTGAGTGTTCTGGGGATTCTAGGTGGTAATTGTATAAACAGAATCTAAATCATTTAAGGATAATTCTGATAATACATAATTTAAACGCTTTAAATTCATTAGATTAACGGCAATAAGGTTTTTTCGTTATACCTACGTTTACTTTATTGAGCCAGGCTTTGTTTATGATACTACCTCAATGCAGGGAGTTATTATGAAAATGCTAATCAATAAAGTCATAGCTGGTTTCATTGTGGTGGTGACATTAGGGTTAAGTTCGCCAGTCTGGGCATCCAATAGCGGGCTGGACCCGATGAACACCCCCAATAAAGATGGCACGCAGTCCATTTTTCCGCAGATGTGGGATACTTTCAAAGATAACGTGTCCAGCACCTGGAACGATTCTGATTCCCAGGACCTCTATCTGCCGGTCATTACCTGGCACAACCGCCTGGCTTATGACAAAGAAAAAACTGACAGATATAACGAACGTCCGTGGGGCGGAGGTTATGGTATTTCCCGATATGATGAGAAAGGAAACTGGAACGGCATCTATTTTATGGCGTTTAAAGACTCACATAATAAATGGCAACCGATCGGGGGTTATGGCTGGGAAAAAATATGGCAGCCAATGAATGATAAAGATTTTCGTTTAGGATTAGGTTATACGGCGGCGGTCACTGCGCGAGATGACTATAAATATATTCCTATTCCGATCGTATTACCGCTGGCTTCGGTTGGCTATGACAAACTCACTTTTCAGGCGACCTATATTCCCGGTACTCACAACAATGGCAACGTGTTCTTTGCCTGGCTGCGTTATCAGTTCTGAATCAGTTTCTTTGTGACTGAACAAAGCCCCGGACGCAGGTTGTGAACCTGATCCCCCACTTCTGGTGAATATTCCACTATGCTAGAAATTCATCGCAGGAATCAATCTGTTGGATCCTGCGGTGATTTTTTATTTCAGGGAATCTACAAAACTATTCATCAAGAGGATCACTCGTGAAAAAAGCATCCCGTTTTCTTGCATTGTCTGCACTTGCCTGCGTTTTGCCGCTCTCTGTGCCTGTCGCTCAGGCCGCTCAGTCCGATAATTTAGAACTGCAACAGGTGCTGGTGCTTAGCCGCCACGGTATCCGTGCGCCGCTGGTCAATTATGGTGATGTGCTGGCGGAATCCACCACGCATACCTGGCCTGTCTGGAAAACTGAAGGCGGCTTGCTGACGCCAAAAGGCGGTCAGGTTTCCGAGCATATGGGACATTATTTCCGCGCCTGGCTGGCGAAAGACAAACTGCTGCCTGCCGCCGGATGTCCTGCAAACGCGCAAGTCTTCACTTACGCCAACAGTTTGCCGCGCACCATTGATACCGCGAAACACTTTACGACCGGCGCTTTCCCCGGCTGTGATGTGGCGGTCATCAACCGCGTGGAAATCGGTAAAATGGATCCGGTCTTTAACCCCATTATTACTGCCGAAGTGAACGAAACCTTCAAAACCAGCGCGCTGAATTCTGTTAATCAGCATGCGGGTGAGGGCGGTCTGGCGGGGTTGAATCAGCGTCTGAAACCCAATTACCAACTGCTGGAAAGTATTCTCGATTACAAAAACAGCAAAATCTGTAAAGAGAAACAACAGTGCGATCTGGCATCTCAGCCGTCGGATGTCGTGCTGACGCAGGGCAAAGAGCCGGGTATTACCGGGCCTCTGCGCATGGCGACCGGTGCGACCGACGCGTTCATGTTGCAGTATTACGAAGGTTTCCCGATGAAAGACATCGCATGGGGAAAAATCAGTACGCCTGAACAATGGACGAAGCTGGAAACTATCAAAAATCTGTATCACGAGACCCTTTTCGGCTCGCCAGCGATTGCGGCGAACGCGGCTAAACCGTTGCTCACCTTTATTGCCGGCTCACTGGATCCAAAACTGGCGAATACCGCTGACGAAAAAGCGGCACAGCAGTCAAAACTGGCCGTGCTGGTCGGGCATGATTCGAATATCGCCTCGCTGCTCGCCGCGCTGAAAACGCAGGACTACACCTTACCGGGTCAGTACGAACGTACGCCAATCAGCGGCACCGTTGTTTTCCAGCGCTGGCATGACAAAAAAGCCAATAAAGATTTGATGAAGATCGAATACATTTATCCGACCGCGAAGCAAATCCGTAACAATGTTGCGCTGAGTATCAAAAATCCTCCTGAGCGTGTGACGCTGCAAATCGAAGGCTGTGCCGTCGATAAACAGGGGTTCTGCCCGATGGACGAATTCACTCAGGCTGTGCAGAAAGATCTGCAAGGTTAAGCTGAGTTATAAGACGTCTCCAGCCCGCTCCGGCGGGCTTTTTTACGCCTGAACTGTGCCGCAGGTCTTTAGCGCTGAACTGGCAATAGAATGCATTTTAAGTCAGTTCGCCGAAGTGCCGGGATGCGGGATAATTTGCCGAAGCCTTTATCATCAGCAGCGCGGAAAATTATGGCGTCGACCTCCTTTTACCTCAGCGCCCGACAGCGGGCGGATATCGTGGCCCGTTCCCGCCGCATCCTGTGGCGGCTGGAATTACCAACCTGGGCGCTTATCGTTGCCGTCTACAGCGGCTGGTTTGCCGTCGTCATGTTCTGGACGTCGCTCGGCGTGTGGATCGGCACGCCGCTGCTGATTTGGTTCACCACATGGTACATGTCGCTGCAACATGAACTTATTCACGGCCACCCGACCCGCAAACCCTGGTTTAATCAGCTGATGGGCACGCTGCCGCTGGCGGTCTGGTATCCGTACGGCCTGTATCGCGATACCCATTTGCAGCATCACGTTAATGAACATCTCACGCTGCCCGGCGACGATCCCGAAGGCTATTACTTCAGCCGCAACAGCTGGGAAACGCTTTCACCGGCAATGAAAGCGCTGGTTCGATTACGCAATACCCTGCCGGGCAGAATGCTGCTCGGCCCGCTGCTGGATATTTGCAGCACGCTGACCGGCGCATTCACGGCGGTGTTTCGTGGCGACTGGCGGGCGGTCACGATGTGGCTGACGCACGGTATTTTGCTGGCGGGATTGCTGTACTGGATGGCACAGCGCGGTTTATCGCCTGCCTTTTTTATTCTGGCGGTGAGTTATCCGGCGCTCAGCCTGACGAAAGTCCGCTCTTTCTTCGAACACCGTGCCGAACATGCGCCCGAGGCGCGATCCACCCTGAACGAAGCCGGTCTGGTGTGGCGGATCTTGTTCCTGAACCTGAATTACCATCTGGTGCATCACGATCTGCCTGGCGTCCCGTGGTTTGCATTGCGTCAGGTGTATGCCGCCGATCGTGAGGCATACATTGCGCGAAGCGAAGGTTTTGTGGTGAAAGGTTACCGGCAGTGGTTTCGCGATCACTCGAGGTCTCCGGTCGCCGTCGAAAGTCATCCTTTTGCGCCTGAGGGAGTGCCAGCGCAACCGTCGCGCAGCGACTATGATTATCAGCAGGACACCCCCTGACGGAGTCGCCAAATCATGCTGATGTCTTTACCGATGTACGCCATCTCCCCGCCTGACGTTGAGGCGTTCGCCAGCGTGTTGCGTGACAAGCTCCGCCGACTCGGCCTGCACGATACGCCTGACTCTCTGAGCTGGCCGCAGACGTTGCTGGCGCACTGGCAACGACCGGATTTACTGCTCAGTCAGACCTGCGGATTCCCGCTGGTGGAAAGCCTGCCGCAGGTGCAGCTGGTGGGATTATTCAGCTACCGCGCTCCCGGCTGTGACGGGTTCCGTTACCGCAGCTTTTTAGTTGTGCGTGAGGAGGATAAAGGGCGGTATCTGGCCGATTTCCGCCACCGACGTCTGGCGTTCAACAGCACCGATTCTCAGTCCGGTTATAACAGCCTGCGCGCACTGGTGGCTCCGCTGGCCGACGCAGGGCGATTTTTTTCTGAAGCCTCAGCAACGGGCAGCCACCGCGAATCCCTTCATTTTATTCAGCAGAGTAAAGCCGATATTGCGGCGGTGGATTGCGTGACGATGGAATTGCTCAAACGCGCAGAACCTGAAACCCTCACCGGCCTGGTCGTTATCGGCCAAACTGCCGCCGTGCCCGGTTTACCGCTGATCACATCAGCACAA
The DNA here is from genome assembly GCF_003263515.1 of Rahnella inusitata. GTDB lineage: Bacteria > Pseudomonadota > Gammaproteobacteria > Enterobacterales > Enterobacteriaceae > Rahnella > Rahnella inusitata. Next base: position 218,329 of record NZ_JYDE01000002.1, read on the forward strand.
ACCTCACCGGAACAGCTGGCGATTTTACGACAGGCATTGCATGAAATCGCGCACGAACCCGTCAGCGAGCCGTTACTGATCGAAGAGTTCACCGAAGTGCCGCGACTGGCCTACGGCGTGATCGCGCTAATGAAAGAGATCGCGCAGTCGTTCGGCGTCAGTGAACTGACCCTGCAAAAAACGGCATAAAAAAACCGGGCTTCTCAGCCCGGTTTTTAATTTCTCACACCATATTTTCAGTGCGTTTCGATAGGGAAATCTTCGTTCACGTCACCCCATTCTGCCCACGAACCGTCGTACAGTGCGACATCTTTCACGCCCAGCGCGTCCAGCCCGAAAGCCAGTGCCGCGGCGGTTACGCCCGAGCCACAGCTGGTGATCACCGGTTTATTCAGATCCACGCCCAGCTTTTCGAACGTTGCTTTCAGGGCTTGTGGCGCTTTCAGATGACCGTCCTGCGTCAGCTCGGTAAAAGGCACGCTAAGGCTGCCCGGAATATGGCCGCCGTGCAAACCTGGACGCGGCTCCGGCGCTTCGGCTTTAAAGCGCGCCAGCGAGCGGGCATCGATGATTTGCACTTTGCCCAGTGATTCTTTGACCTGCTGTGCCGAAACGACCACCGGACGCACAAGTTTGGCGTTGAACGTTGAAGGCACGCGGGTGTGTTCACCGCTTTGTGTCGGCTTACCTTCGGCAATCCATGCGTTAAGGCCACCGTCCAGCACGCGGACGCTTTTCGCGCCGAAACTGGTCAGCATCCACCATACGCGCGGCGCAGAGAATAAATCGCCTTCATCGTAAAGCACGATAGTTTGCGTGTCGGCCACGCCGAGACGGCTCATTGACGCAGCAAATTCTTCGGCTGTCGGCATCATATGCGGCAGGCCGGTAGTACAGTCGGAAATGCTGTCGACTTCCACATAGATTGCATTGGGGATATGCGCTTCAAGATATTTGGCATGAAAATCAATCGGCGGGGTGATGCCCGGCTTGGATTTCCGACAATCGATAATGACCACGTCCGGTGAATTCAGATTCTTCGCCAGCCAGTCGGTAGATACGGTATGGGTAGAAAAAGTCATGTTCTGTGCCTTATCTTTTTTGTGAAGCCAGCTCAGAGATCGCCCGGGATCAGGGAATAGACCCAGGCGTCGCGCGGCTGACCGTGATAATAAAGACGATTGCGATGCAGGCCCTCGGAAGTGGCACCCGCTTTCTCCGCGACGCGGCGGCTGCGGACGTTGCTTTCCATCGCCACAATTTCCAGCCGCGTGAGTTCAAGTTCGGTAAAAGCAAAACGGACCGCCGCTCTGACTGCCAGCGTCGCCAGACTCCGGCCTGTATATCCGGTACGGATCCAATATCCGACATTGGCGAACTTATATTCCTGCACGATGCGGTTAATGCCCACGCTGCCAATCAGCTCACCGCTGGCGCGATCGAACAGACAGAAATTGAATTCTGCGCCGCGATGGCGTTTTTGCTCGCTGTCGGTCAGATACTTGCGGCTGTCCTCCAGCGTGTATTTTTCGGTGCACCAGGTTTCCCATGCGCCAATTTCTTTTACTGAGGCCTGAACGGCTGCAAAGTGCAGCACGGCCTCCAGTTCGTTTGCAGCACGGATTTCGATTTCTTCGTCCTGATAAATCTGGCGTGTCATCATGATTATCATCCGTCAGTGTAGAAATGATTCGGAAAAGCAATCAAATCAGCCTCACACATACAGCATCAATATGTCAATTGGCGGCAAGGGCAATTAAGTGTGAAAAAACAGCGCTGTCTGGCTTGCGGTCTTACTCCTGCGGGACCAGCATCACCAGCTTGCAGTCGGCATATCCCGCCGGGAAAAATGTCTGCTGAAGGTAACTTTTTTCACCTTCCGCCGGATGATTAAAGCGCCGTTCACCTCCCTCCCGCGACAAAACTTCCTGCTGCGTCCACCACTGATTGAAGTCTGTGCTGCGTTCGCGCAGGCTGATAACGGTCTCCCGAACCGCATCCGAATGCGCATAGTGGCTGGTTTCGGCGCGAAATTCTGCGACCACGCGCTTGGCGCGTTCAGCCCAGTTAGTCACCAGTTTACGCGCCAGCGGATGCAGAAACATGAAGTCGAGCAGATTGGGTTGCGGATCACCCCCCAGCCAGCCGCTGAACAACGCTTCGGCCTGAGCATTCCACGCCAGTACGTTCCAGCAGCTGTCGAGCAGATAAGCAGGGCAGGTGAACTGATTCACGCAGTTTTTCAGGCTGACGTCCGGTGCGCCGGAAATGTGCACAGCCTGCGGATCTTTCACCGCCGCTAAGCTGAACAGATACTCGCGCGCGGCCGGTTCCATCCGCAAGGCGTTAGCGAGATTATCGAGCGTAGCCGCGGAAATAGACACATCACGCCCCTGTTCAATCCATGTGTACCAGGTGGCGCTGATGCCACTGATTTGCGCCAGCTCCTCACGCCGCAGGCCGCTGGTTCTGCGGCGCGATGACCCTGGCAGCCCGACCATTTCCGGCGTAACCCGCTCACGGTGGGTACGTAAAAAAAGCCCCAGTGCCTTCGGGCCGGTGAGTGACTCTGCGTTATCTATCATTCTTATCTCTCAGACTGGGAGTAACTGATACCAGTATAAACGCTCATATTGTACCCGTATAGAACAATGCCTATAGTGATTTTGAGGTCATTTGAAACCCGCATTTATCCCCATAAAAACAAGACAGGCAGGAGCAATGATGAACATGAAAAATACTCACAGTCAGGCGGTTGATAAGCAGTTTGGTTCGCAGGCACAGGATTATCTGACCAGCGCCGTTCATTCACAGGGCGCGGATTTGAAGCGGCTGGCAACCCTGCTGGCACCGCATAAAGAGGCGCAGGTTATCGATCTGGGCTGCGGTGCAGGACACGCCAGCTTTGTGGCGGCGGGCGTGGTGAAAAGCGTGATTGCCTATGATTTGTCCGCGCAAATGCTGGCGGTGGTGGCGCAGGCGGCGAAGGACAAACACCTGGATAACATCCGCGTACAGCAGGGCGTAGCGGAATCACTGCCGTTTGCCGACAATAGCGCCGACGTCATTATCAGCCGCTATTCCGCGCACCACTGGCACGATGTTGGGCAGGCGTTGCGCGAAGTGGCTCGTGTGCTGAAGCCGGGCGGGAAATTCATCATGATGGACGTGGTGTCGCCGGGACATCCGCTGCTGGATATCTATCTGCAAACCATCGAGGTGTTACGCGATACGTCGCATGTGCGTAACTATTCGCCGGGCGAATGGCTGAATATGTCATCAGAGGCCGGGTTGATTACCCGCGAGGTCACCACCGACCGCCTGTCGCTGGAGTTCACCAGCTGGATCGCACGCATGCGCACACCGGAACATTTCTCCGTGGCGATCCGCGAGTTGCAAAAAGTGATGTCAGACGATGTCGTGCAGCATTTCGAGATCCAGCCCGACGGTTCTTTCACCAGCGACATTATGATGCTGGTGGCGTCAAAGAACTGAACGAATTGAAGAGGGTGAATGGCGCCCTTCTGTAAAAGGAGGGCGCAAAACGGCAGTTTTTATTTCTTCCCAAACATCTTTTGCCCAAGCAGCACTGCACCCAGAACAGCAGCGCCGACCACCAGGCCTACACCCAAATCGGTAGCGCCGGTGATCAGCGTATTCACCCAGCCCTGATGGCCGTGGGTGAATTTTTCAAGCAGGCTGTGCATGAAAGGCAGGCCATGGCTGATAATGCTGCCACCGACCAGGAACATAGCAATCGTGCCGACGACCGACAGCGTTTTCATCAGCCATGGCGCAAGATTCACAATGCCACGGCCAAACGCACGTACGCCGTTCATGACGCTGCTCTCACCGGAGAGTTTGCTCAGATACAAACCTGCATCGTCGATTTTTACAATCGCGCCCACCAGTCCGTATACGCCGATGGTCATGGCGACAGCAATCAGCACCATGACGGTGACCTGATTGAGGAACGGGGCAGCGGATACGATACCGAGAGAAATCACGATAATTTCAGCCGAAAGAATGAAGTCGGTGCGCACTGCGCCTTTTACTTTTTCTTTTTCGAGTTTTTTCGCATCAGCTTCGGTTTTTACCTGTTCCGTTGCCGGTTTTTCTTCTTCCTGATGTTTGCCGGGCATCAGTTTGTGCGCGACTTTCTCAAACCCTTCATAACATAAGTACGCACCGCCAATCATCAGCAGCGGCGTGATAGCCCACGGAATGAAGGCACTGATCAGCAGCGCCAGCGGCACCAGTATGGCTTTGTTTAACATCGAGCCTTTCGCCACGGCCCAGACGATCGGTAATTCCCTGTCGGCTTTTACGCCCGTGACCTGTTGTGCGTTCAGCGCTAAATCGTCTCCGAGCACGCTGGCGGTTTTTTTTGCCGCCACTTTGCTCATTGCGGCCACGTCATCGAGAATCGATGCGATATCATCGATTAAGGCCAGAAGGCTACCACCCGCCATAATTTATGCTCCCCATAAAAACGTCCTTAGTATCATTGTTTAAATGAGCTCCCGCCCGCGCGGAAGCCCGAATCTGCGACCCTGACTGTGCAGGTGATCAAGGAAGCAGAAAATTCATAAAAAATAATCATATCAGTGATTGCACTACGGCGTCGATTTGTGCGAATGTTGTGCGGGCTATAAATAACTTTGAAAACTCTCCATCATTTCTCCATCAAATATCGTTAATTCTCTTGCAGTTATCATCGCCGAAATACTTCCTTTCAATCCCTCCTTATTTTTACCACAATGGTTAAACTTCTTTACGTTGCATTACGCCCCCTTTCATTGTTTCAACGATAATTATTTCAACGGATTACTTCCGCTCCATTAATTAACGAAACTAACGAAAGAAAGGTGCGTAATATGAAACTCTTACCTGCAATTACAGCTGTTGCTATTACTGTTGCTTCATTCTCAGCGCTGGCGGCTTCGCCAATTACTGCGCAAGAAGCACAAAGCGGGACTTACCAGTCACTGGGTATGGTGTCTGTGAGTGCGCCAAGCACCGTTCCGGGCAGCATGAAAGATGCATTGAACCAGATTGCCAGCGATAAAGGCGCAACACACTACCGCGTTGTCGGTGCGGGTACGCCGGGCGATTCCAGCCTGAACCGTGCAAATGTTGAGTTGTATAAATAAAAATCTGACTGACTTCTGATTCACTTCAGATAGCGTGTGAGAAGGCCAATGTCACCTGACGTTGGCCTTTTTGTTATTTATACATAACCCGGTATAACGCTTTTTTTGGGAGTTATCCCATGTGATTTATTTTTAATTAGCCTCTGTGACGTTTATTCCCCTTATTAATCATTTCTTAAGAATTTTTCTGTTATATAAGGGTCTATGTCCTCAGGAGGTAGTTAATATGTTGAATGCCGCGAGAATGACGATTAAGAACACCGGTCTTTCGATCCAGAATCAATTTTTTTATTTGCAGAATTTTATTAGCTCACCACGGACAATGGGGACGCTGATGCCGTCGTCCCCCTGGTTGTGTCACGCGATGCTCAGCCAGATCGACTGGACAAAGTCTTTACATATCGCCGAGTTAGGCGCGGCTGACGGCGTGCTGACGCGGCGGATCCTTAACCGCATGCGTGCGGATGCACGGCTGGATGCTTTTGAGATTGAGCCGGCGTTTATCCGCAAGCTGAATCTGTTCGACGACCGACGGTTACAGGTTATGGCGCATTCAGCCGAGCACCTGACGGGGGATTATGATGCCGTATTTTCCTGTCTGCCGCTGCTGTCGATGCCGACGCGCATCAGCATGAAGATTTTGCAGAAAACGCAGCAGCAGCTGAAGGCGAAAGACGGTGTACTGGTGCTGTTCCAGTACAGTCATCTTTCCGAGAAAATGCTCTCCCGTTACTTCACCTGGAAAAAAATCCGCGTTGTGAAAAATTTCCCCCCGGCACTGGTCTATATTTGTAAACCACACTGATACAGCACTTTAACGATCCAACCCGCTGAGAACATTGCGCTGTAAAGATTTATCAGTATGATGCCACGGGTGGCGTAAATAAAACGCTACAGAAGCTTCACCGGCAGGTGACAAAAATCTGCCAGTGAGGCTTTTTTGTTGTACTATCTTGCGAGTACATCAAGACGCCAGATCAGCAACTATTTTGACATTCATGCGTCAGGTAAATGATGGATTTTCATCAGATGAGCAACGAGGCTCCCGGGGAATTAAGGACAGCGTTAATGACACAACCCATATTCATGGTAGGCGCGCGTGGCGCAGGTAAAACGACAGTTGGGAGTGCTCTGGCGAAAGCGCTGGGCTATAAATTTGTCGATACCGATCTCTATCTGCTGCGTACCTCAGGGCTCAGCGTGGCCGATATCGTTGACCGTGAAGGCTGGGCAGGTTTCCGCCGTCGTGAAACTGAAACGCTGAAGGCGATAAGCTCGCCGCTGACCGTGGTCGCTACCGGTGGCGGTGTGGTGCTGTCGGCGGAAAACCGTGATTTTATGCGCCAGACAGGCACCGTTATCTATCTGCGTTCACCGGCCTCCACGCTGGCAAACCGTCTGGAAGATGCCCCGATGGAAGATCAGCGTCCTACGCTGACCGGTAAACCGATCACTGAAGAAATGATGCAGGTGCTGAATGAGCGCGAAGCATTGTATCAGCAGGCTGCACATCACGTTGTCGACGGTACGCAGGATCCGACGCAGGTGGTGAATGCCATCATGGAAGCACTGGCCTTGCCGATGGCACGCTGACAGCCGTGATGATGAAAAACGACGAGCCCAGGTGGCTCGTTTTTTTATGTCTGCGGGGTGGGAAATCACGGAAAACGTAAACAAAATGGGCCACGTTATGTGATGAGTATCACGCAGGGTTACTTATTGTTCTTACGAATAGATGGGAGTAAGATAATAACTCAGGTGATTACTTTAACCTCCACTACGGAACCCATGATGAAACCCCTGATGTCGTTCTTTCACCAGCACAGCAAAGCGATGCCCGCTGTCTGGTCGGTCACTATCATCCTCGTCGAAGCCTCTATCGCGCTGTATATTTTGCGTAATCTTTAATCGCTATAATCTGCTGAGTTTGACGCGCGTCACCTCATAAATACTCGGCAATTCATTCCCCCTTTCTCTTTAATGAATGGCTTTAGGATTATCTTTAAGCATATTTATTAAGTGCAATTTTATTCCGCCAAAAATAAACGCCTTGACGCTGACACGTATCAGCACTATTTTTCAATCAACTTTACAGGAACCTTGTTCCACATAGCGGAACTCTTCTCTTTATGAGCACTTTAGAGAATGCGACGGCAGTACTGAAGTTATTTTCGAGGCAGGGCGTCAACCAGGGTCATCCGGGGCTGTCATTTAGCGATGTGGTGAACAATTTAGCCTTGCCAAAAAGTACCGTGTCCCGATTATTAATGACCATGGAAAGTGAAGGCTTATTAGAGCGCGATCCGGACAGTCGTTTATATCGAATCGGAAAATTATTACTGGCGATATCCAGCCACTATTTATCGACGCCGCTGGTCGATGCGACAACGCCTTACATGACGCAGCTCAGTCAGCTGACGCAGTGCACCGGTTATGTTTCGATGCTCGAAGGCCGCGAGATAATGATCATGCGGATGTTTCCTGGCAGAACTTATCTGCAGGTGGTGACACCGGCGGGCAGTTTATTACCGGCGCATGAAACGGCGATTGGCCGGGCGATTCTGGCGCGCTACAGCGACGATGAAGTTCGCGAGCGGTATCGCGGCGAATATCAGGTGAAATCGGCGAATTCACCGAAAAGTATCGATTTATTATTAGTGCGGCTGGCTGAAATCCGGCAGAACGGATTGTCCTTTGCCAATAACGAAACCTTGCAGGGGATCAGTTCTTTAGCCACCAGTATTTTTAATAAGCACAGAAATGAGATTGTGGGGTTAGGGCTGTCTTTCTCTTCCCCAGCCGAAGGAAAGGGCATACCGGAAGGGATAAAGGATGGCCTGACCGCCGTGACCCGAAAAATTGCTGAAAAGCTGGGTGATGATGACTGGATTAATCATCAGCGTCTCTCCGGCTTGCAGTAAACGCATCGGGCAACCGATGCAGAAAGTGAAGTGAGTACCAGACCGACACCAGGGCTTATTTAGCCAGCACTAAACAATGACTGTTCCACGATGAACAGCGTTCGTAACCGTTTTTAGCTCATGCGCTTTTGCGCCGGTTACGTGGTTTAAGAGGACTTTGTGATGAGTTTACAAAACACATTTACGATATCTGCGTTTTATCCTTCCTTGTGCCATTCAGGGGCGACTTACCTGAATGGCCGGACATCCCGCTTATGATGACTTCTTTTGCTACCCTCACCATTGGACAGGCGCCGCGCAGCGACATAACACCGCTGCTGATGACGCATCTGCCGGACGAACCCGTCACGCATGTCGGGTTACTGGACGGCCTTAGCAGGGAGCAAATTGAGCAGCGTTATGCGCCGCAGGAGGGCGAGGCCGTGCTGGTCGCCCTGTTACTGGATGGTTCGCAGGTTTTACTTGCTGCGGCCGGTGCCGAGCGTGGATTGCAGGAAAAAATCCACCAGCTGGAAGCGCAAGGATGTGCCACTATTCTGCTGCTGTGCGGTGGCGAATTCAGCAGTTTACATGCCGACAGCGCATTGCTTATCGAACCGGAGCGGATGATCCCGCCGCTGATTGGCGCGATGGTCGGAACGCACCGGGCTGGCATTGTGGTGCCGGTGGAATCCCAGATTGGCTGGCAGACGAATAAATGGCGCAAGCTGGAACAGGCACCGTGTTTTGCGGTGGCGAGTCCGTATTTACCTGACGACCAGGCACTGACTGATGCGGCGATACGCTTTGCCGAGCAGGGTGCGGAAGTGGTGGTGCTTGATTGCTTCGGCTACAACCATCATCACGTTGAAGTGCTAGAGCAGCATCTCGATATCCCTGTGTTACTGGCGAATGTGCTGATGGTGCAACTGGCGGCTGAACTGGTGGCGTAAGCGGGGTTGTGTGCGTGCGTGACTCCCCACAATGGCACTGTGCAGACGTAAAATCAAATCAGTGATTGCGGTTTGCGGGCGGTGTCGCCGGGTGGGGAGAAAGCTATAATAATCAGTGACAGCAGCGGGTTTTTGCCCCTAATATGAAACCTCTGAAAATTATCGCAAAGGGCCAATCTATGTTGAAAAATAATGAGTATTTTGACGGGAAAGTAAAATCGATTGGTTTTGACAGCGAAAGTACGGGTGCCGCCAGCGTTGGCGTGATGGCCGTCGGCGAATACACATTTGGCACGGCAAAACCGGAAGAAATGACGGTCATCAGTGGTTCACTGAAAGTGCTGATCCCAGGCTCTCCGGACTGGCAGGTCTTCAAGCCCGGCGAAACGTTCTACATTCCGGGTAAAAGCGAATTCAACATGCAGGTCGGCGAAACCACCTCGTACCTGTGTAAGTATCTGAGTAAATAAACCGTTTCAGACACAGTACCAATAGAAAAGGCGCCAATGAGCGCCTTTTTTACGTCCGGAGTTTGCGGGTTATCTTTGGGCTTCGCCGCCCAGCGCTTCGATCAGGTTTTGAATCAGCGCGGCCAGTTCACCGGTCATCAGGATGAAGTCGGCATCAAAGCGGCCAGCGAAATCTTCGCGGTCGATATCTTCGTTTTGATCGCGAATAACATCGCTGAATTTCAGACGCTTGATGCTGCCGTCATCGGCCAGCACCACGGCGATACGTTCCTGCCAGTCCACCGCCAGCTTGGTCACCAGCTTGCCATTCTCAATGTGCGTGGCGATTTCGTCACTGACCAGCGCCTGTTTTTTACAGCGGATCACGCCGCCTTCTTCCAGAATCGCTTTCAGCTCAGCTTCGTCCTGCAACGTGAAACCGGCCGGGGTCACGCCTGAACGTACCCACTCGGTCAGCGTCAGTTCGATTGGGCTTTCCATGGTCAGCGGCACCACCGGCAGCGAGCCGAGGCTTTTGCGCAGCAGGGCCAGCATATCTTCGGCTTTCTTGGCGCTGGCAGCATCGACCATGATCAGGCCGTTAACGGTGTCTATCCACATGAAAGTCTGGCTGTAGCGGCTGAAGGCGCGTGGCATCAGGCTGTGCAGCACTTCGTCTTTCAGGGAATCTTTTTCGGTTTTCTTCAGCTTGCGATGCTGTTCACCTTCGAGCTGGTCGATCTTGGCCTGTAACTCCTGCTTGATCACCGGAGAAGGCAGAATTTTTTCTTCTTTACGCGCGCAGATGAGGATCTGGCCGCCGTTGACGTGAGTCAGCGCGTCGCCACCGTGGGAACCCATCGGTGAAACCCAGCCGGTTTTCGCCATGTCCTGGCTGCCGCACGGAGTAAAGGTGAAAGCGCTGAGCTGTTTTTCCATTTCGTCAGCAGATAACGAAACTTCACGGCTCAAACGGTATACCAACAAATTCTTAAACCATAACATGGCGTTATCCCTGTCCCAGCGCACTCGTGGTACGCTGATTAAATGAATACAGGGCGGCATGATACCCAATTGGGCGTCAGCCGTCGTTAAGAAATCGCCCCTGTGCGAAACATTGCATAACACCTTATTCTGGTGGTTGCCGCTTCAGGCTTCTAAACTGGATTAATGATAAAAAACTGACCCTACCCGATGTGACAGGAGAAGAAAACGTGCGAATTGGCATTGATTTAGGTGGCACAAAAATAGAAGTCATTGCGTTATCCGACGAAGGCCGTGAGCTTTTTCGTAAACGTGTGGATACGCCAAGGAATGATTACGAACGCACGCTGAAAGCGATTGAAGGGCTGGTGCTGGATGCCGAGAAGGCCACCGGCCAGCGCGGCAGCGTCGGTCTGGGTATTCCCGGCACGCTTTCTCCGTTCACCGGTAAAGTGAAAAATTCGAATTCGGTATGGCTCAACGGCCAGCAGCTGGATGAAGACCTGGCGCTGTTGCTCAACCGCGAAGTGCACATTGCCAACGACGCTAACTGCCTGGCGGTGTCCGAGGCCACCGACGGCGCAGGCGCAGGCCGTAACACGGTGTTTGCGGTGATCATCGGCACCGGCTGCGGTTCCGGCGTGGCGCTGCACGGTGCCGCGCACGCAGGGGGGAACGGCAATGCCGGGGAATGGGGGCACAATCCGCTGCCGTGGCAGGATGATGAGGAAAGACAGTTTGCCAGCGAAGTGCCGTGTTATTGCGGAAAATCAGGCTGCGTTGAGACGTTCGTTTCGGGTACTGGATTTGCGGAGGATTATTTCCGTCTGTCCGGCCAGCGGCTGAAAGGGCCAGAGATTATTGCACTGGTGGAAGAGGGCGATGAAACAGCGGAGCTGGCGCTTGGGCGTTATGAACGTCGCCTGGCGAAAGCGCTGGCAAACGTGGTGAATATTCTCGATCCCGACGCAATTGTGCTCGGCGGGGGAATGAGCAATGTCGATCGCCTGTATGACACCGTTCCGCTGCTGGTGAAACAATGGGTGTTTGGGGGGGAATGCGAGACGCCGATCCTCAAAGCCGTTCACGGCGATTCCAGCGGCGTACGCGGTGCGGCATGGCTGTGGCCGCAGTCGCGGTTTGCGCTTTAATCTTTATTCTCCTTTGAGAAACTATCGGGCGCGGGATTTGCTAAAAATACCGCGCCCGTTCATTCGGTCAGAGCGCCATCTCCCGTTTAAACACTTCCAGCGTATGCGCCTTCACGCGGATAAATTCCGGGTGGCTCATGATTTCTGAACCGCGCGGGCGCGGCAGATCGAACGGCACGATTTCTGCCACCTGGGTCGGGCGCCGCGTGAGCAGCAAAATCTCATCCGCCAGAAATACCGCATCTTCCAGATCGTGAGACACAATCAGCATGGTGACACCGGTCGCCAGCTGCACTTCCTGCAATTTATCGCGAATAAACAACGTCATTTCGAAATCCAGCGCCGAGAAAGGCTCGTCCAGGAACATCACCTCTGGCCGTGTCGCCAGTGCCCGCATGATGCACACGGTTTGCTGCTGCCCGCCGGAAAGCTCATAGGGATAACGTTTGAGATCGAAGCGAATATCAAACATCTGCGTCAGCTCATCGACGCGTGCGTTCACCTCGGCCTTGCTCATGCCGTTACGCACCAGCGGATAGGCGATGTTGGAACGTGCACTCATCCACGGAAACAGCGCATCGCGGTAGTTTTGAAATACGTAGCCGATGGTGGTCTGCGCCAGCGTTTTGCCGTCGAAAAGAATGTCGCCTTTGTCTACCGGGATAAGCCCGGCGATCATGTTCATCAACGTGGATTTCCCGCAGCCGTTCGGCCCGAAGATCGACACGATTTTGCCGCGCGGCAGATCCAGGTTGAGATCCGTATACAACGGCTGCCCGGCAAAGGCTTTGGTCAGCCCGCGAATAGTGACATGGGTATCCGGGCGCGTGGCGTATTGCGGCAGCTGAGGGCCTTTGTAATCAGGTTTTAGCGAGAGAGGTTGCGTCATGCTTTGCTACTCCAGTGGACGGTTTTTTTCTCGATCAGCAAAAAGGCCAGATTCAGTAAATAGCCCAGTGCGCCGGTGATAAGGATCGAGGCGTACATGTCTTTGATATTGAAGACCTGCTGCGCGTCGATGATCCGATGTCCGAGGCCGGTTTCCGAACCGATAAACATTTCAGCGACGATCACGATGACCAACGCAATCGACACGCCGGTGCGCAGGCCGACAAACGTCTGCGCCAGACTTTCCATCAGCAGGATGTCTTTGAAAATGTGCCAGCGGGAAATGCCCATCACTTTGGCCGCCATCAGGCGGGTTTTCTTGGCGTTCATTACGCCGTAAGCGCTGTTGAAAAGGATGACCAGTACCGCAGCAAAGGCGGCAATAGCGATTTTGTTGGCGTCGGTGATGCCGAAAATCAGCATGAACAGCGGGATCAGCGCCGAGGACGGCGTCGAGCGGAAGAAGTCGATCAGAAACTCCAGGCTGCGATACACTTTTTCATTGCTGCCTAAAATCACGCCGAGCGGGACGCCAATCACCGCCGCGAAGCCAAAGGCCACCAGCGTGCGATACAGGGTCGCGCCGATGTCAGTGCGCATCGAGACATCAGAAAACGACTGGAACATGAAGCCCAGCGTTTCGACGGGCGAAGGCAGCAGCACCGGATTCAGCCATTTGGCGCTCACTGCCAGCTGCCAGAACAGAAACAGCAACACCGGGCCAATCAGCGGCAATAATCTCGAAGACCAACGTGACGTCATAATAATTCCCCTTATCCCTGATAAATCAGCGAAGCGACATCCACCGGTTTGCTGAAGATTTTTCTTTCCGTAAAGACGTCATAAAACTTCTGGAACCATTGCAGGTTGTCGCCCTTTAGGTCGGGATACATCACGAAGCCCGGTAGCGGCACTTCTTTCACCAGCGCCGGTTCAATGCTGGTATATCCCGCCACGTTTTCCCGCGCTTTGTCCGGGTTGGCGGCAATAAATTCCACGGCTTTCTGGTAGGCGGCGATAAACTTTTTCGCGGCGTCAGGGTTGCTTTGAATGAAGGTGGAATTGAGCGCCGCTGCGCCGCCGAACCATGGAGCATCGGCGTTACCGAGCACGTATTTGGAGATGACGCCGGTTTCCAGCGTGCGCGAAAGATGTTTCATACGCCCGACGGTGCCGGTCGGCTCAAGCGTATAAACGCCGTCAATTTGCCCGGCAGCAAGGGCAGGGGCGTGCTGACCGACGGGGAGTTCGATCACTGAGGGATTAGTGAATCCGTTCTTTTCCAGAATGATTTTTGCCATGGTGACGTTCTGGATGCCCGGCCCGCAGGCGATTTTCTTGCCTTTCAGATCCGCGATGGTTTTCGCCGTGCTGTTCAGTGGGACCAGAAATTCATCTAACACCAGCGTGTGATTGGACGGATTTGAACAGATAATTTTGAACAAGCCGGGCGATGTGATTTCCCCTAAACCCAACGCGCCGGTGGCGGTGCCGTTGGCGCAGCCGTGGATCCTGCCGGTTATCATTCCTTCGACAATTTGCTGTGCGCTGGCAAATTTGACGCCTTTGACGTTCAGCCCGGCCTCTTTAAAGAAGCCCTGTTCGAGCGCGACGTACAACGGCAAACCACCGACAATCGGCCAGTAGCCGATGCGGATTTCATCGTCGTCCGCGGCGAAAACGGTGGTGGGGATCATACCGCCCAGCGTCATCACGCCGCCGGTGATCGCCAGCCATTTCATCATCTGACGGCGTTGTTTATTGAACGGAAGGATTTCAGGTTTGTCGTTTTTCATCGGCGTTCCCCTTGGCGGTTATGCAGGCTGTGCAGCTTGTACTGCAACTTGTATACATAACGTTAAGCACAGGGCGTGCCAGATCGACGGTTTAACGAAATAACCGATTATTCATCAGGTTGTCTGGAGAGAGCGCACTGCAACGGTGCGATTTTTGCGCGGGTGCTCACAGAAAGGATCCACCACAGGGCAAGGCGATAGCACGATTGCTAGCGGCTTGCCCTGCGGCAAAGCGGTCAGACTTTAAATTCACTGCTCAGGCGGCTGACGCCCAGACCGTTCACTTTGGTGACTTTGATTTGCACCGGAATGCGGTCTTTCATCGCTTCGACGTGGCTTATCACGCCGATGGTTTTACCGGAGGCATTCAGGCTGTCAAGGGCGTCGAGCGCGGTGTCCAACGTGTCAGCATCAAGCGTGCCGAAACCTTCATCGAGGAACAGCGAATCGATGCGGGTTTTATCACTGACCAGATCGGACAACGCCAGCGCCAGCGCCAGACTCACGAGGAAACTCTCGCCGCCGGAGAGCGTACGGGTATCGCGCACCGCATCGGCCTGCCAGGTATCGACCACCTGCAACTCCAGCGCGTCGCTGGTTTTGCGCTGTAACAGATAGCGGCCGTGCAGTTTTTCCAGCTGACGGTTCGCCAGATACACCAGATGATCCAGCGTCAGCCCTTGGGCGAATTTGCGGAATTTCGCGCCGTCGCTGGAGCCGATCATCTGGTTGAGATAGCCCCAGTCGTCGCAGGTCAGCTGTGTCTGTGCAATCTGACCGATTAACGCCTGTTGTCCGCTGTGCCGTTCTTTATCAAATTTCAGCTGATTGCTGACTTCACCGAGTTGCTGCTGTAACCCTTTCAGCTGTTGCGCCAGTGCGGCCTGTTCTGCGGTCAGCTGAGTGAGGTCGATTTCGTTCTCGCTCAGATGTGCAGGGCGTGCCAGACGGTGAGTTTCCAGCGTCGCGCTGGCATCACTCAGCAGTGCCTGCGCCTGCGCCAACTGTTGTTGCAGCCGTTCTTTTTGCCGCTGTAGTTGCTGACGCAGCCCGTCATCGAGCAGGGCGAGTCTCACCGCATCTTCGTCAGAGAATTCGCTGGCGGCCAGCGCCTGTTGCCACTCGCTCTCAGCCTGATGCAGACGTGCCGTGGCCAGCTGATGTTGCTGCTGTGTGCTGGCCAGCTGACCGGCCAGTTTATCGCGCTGTTCCTGCGCTTTGTTCAGTGCGTCGGTCGCGTCGCTGACGGCTTTCTCGGCGGCCAGTTGCTGCTGATGTAAGTGCTCGCGAACCTGCGCAATCTGGCGGTCGCCAAACAGACTGCGACGCTGCGCGTTCAGCTCTGCCAGCGTTTTCTCGCCTTCAGTAAACTGTTTTTGCAGGTGCTCCATCTGTTCCTGAAGTCTGACCTGACTTTGCCCGATAAGCGTAAACCGCTCGCTCAGCAGGGCGGCGTGTTGCTGCGTTTTCTGTTGCTCCGTCACGGCGTCATTCAGCGCATCTTTCGCCTGTTGCAGGGCCCGCGCCAGCTGTTCGTGCTGACCCAGCAGATCCTGAGATTGTTGTTCTTCGCGATCGCGTTCCGCCAGCCATTGCTGAGCAGCGTCGGTATCCTGCAACCCGAACGTCAGGTTCAGCGGGGTACTCAGCTGCTGCCAGCTTTCCTGATGTGCGTTCAGCTGTTGCTTATCCTGCTCAAGCTGGGTTTGCAGACGCATTTGCTGCTCTTTCAGGCTTTTGATCTTCGCCGCCAACTCAATGCCGCTGGCTTTTTCTTTATCGAATTCTGCCTGCATTTGCTCCAGCCGCTGCGCGGTTTCTGACGGTTTGACGTCCCGGTAGCTTTCCACCGCCGGATGCGACGTCGAGCCGCACAGCGGACACGGCTTGCCGCTTTGCAGATTCGCGCGCTCGGCGGTGAGGCTGACGATCAGCTCTTCACTTTTCAGGCGCGCTTTAACGTCATTGAGATGTTCCAGTTGCTTCTGACATTGCAGACGTATCGCGCCAAGCCGCTGTTCTTCTTCCGTGACCTGCGTCTGGATCTGTAGGAAATCGGCGTTTTGCTGCACCACCCGGCGATTCAGCGGAGGGTAAAGCTGTGCGAGCGAATATAGCTGCTGGCGCACTGGCCGAAGTTGTGTCAGTTCGGCTTGGCGTTTTTGCAAGGCCGTCAGCGGATGCTGATTTTCCAGCGTGGCCTGATGTTGTTGCTGCGCGGTGAGTGCATCGGTCAGGGCCGTATGCCGTGTCTGATGCTGACGACTTTGCTCCTCAAGCTTCTGGCGTTCGGCGGTCAGCTGTTCCAGCGTGAGATTCTGTTCGCTGACTTGTTTTTGGACATCATTCACTGACTGCCGGGTGTCGTTTTGCGATTTCTGCCACTGGGCGATGCTGTTATCCAGTGGCAGGATCTGTTCTTCAATCAGCGTCTGCTGCTGGCGCTGTTCTTCGGCCTGTTTCTGGCGCGCACTCTGCGCAAGCTCTGCGGCCTGTTTCAGCGGCGTCATCTGCGCCAGTTGCTGTTCCTGCTGGTGAATCAGCTCTGCGGTCTGCTGTTGCAGGCTTAGCGTTTCCTGCTGGCAGCGCTGGCGATCGTTCAGTCGTGAACGGAGTTTTTCCGCCGGTTCGCTGCGCGCCAGTTGCTGTAACTGCGGCGCAGCCTGCGCCATTTCCTGCTCCGTCGCGGCCAGCTGTTGCACCGATTGCTGATGTTTTTGCTGCACCTGCTGCCACTGTTGCAGCCAGTTAAGATCCTGCTGACGCTGCTGCGCCTGCTGACTGAGGCTGATTTCCTGCGCGTTCAGTTCTTTAAGCTGCATTTCCAGCGCCAGACGCTGTTCTTCACTGAGCAGTTCGATACCGGCCATGCGCTGATGCAAACCGTCGAGCGCCACGCGCGCCTGTTTATGTTGTTCGAATACGCGCTCAGACAGCTGGCCGTAGATTTCCGTGCCGGTCAGTTCTTCCAGCAGTTCGGCGCGGTCGTTGGCGTCGGCATTGAGAAAGGCGGCGAACTGTCCCTGCGACAGCATCATCGACTTGGTGAAACGGCCAAAATCCAGGCCGGTCAGTTCTGCAATAGCGTCGAGTTTATCGCGGACTTTATCCGCCAGAATTTTGCCGTCCGCCAGCAATGCCAGCTCGACTTTCGGCGCCTGTAAATTGCCGTCCGGCGAGTTCTTCGCCCGGCGCTGGCTCCAGAAGGCACGGTAGCCAATGCCTTTGACCTCGAACTCCACTTCGGCCAGCGATTCGGCGGTGTGGCGGGTCATCAGTTCATTCTGGCTGGGTGTGACGTTGAGGCGCGGCGTCTGATGATACAGTGCGAGACAAATGGCATCGAGCAGGGTGGTTTTCCCCGCGCCGGTCGGGCCGGTGATGGCGAATAATCCGTTGCTGGCAAAAGGCTCAGCGGTGAAGTCGATTTTCCATTCGCCTTGCAGCGAGTTTAGATTTTTTAAACGCAGGCTGAGAATTTTCATTGTGCGGCGTGCCCTGCGTGATGGCCGCTGGTGACCTCATCGACCACCTGCGCGAACAGCGTGCGCATCCGCGCCTGACGCTGTTCGTCGGCGTCCGCTTCGAGCGACAGCCGCCGCTCGAAGACATCGCTCACGCTCAGCTCGCTGAGGGTTTCTTTTTCCTGTTGTTCAATGCTGTTAATGCGCTGTTCTTTACTGCGGCGCAGCAGCACGACTTCCACCGGCAGTTCGGCGGTCAGCGTCTGGATGCGCCGCTGAATGTCGCTGAGGTAATCCTGCGTCGCGACTTCAATATCCAGCCAGACCGGTTTTGTGGCATCGCCGTTGGTAAACTGCATCAGTTGTTTTCCTATTTCGGCCAGCGAGCCTTTGATCATCTGCATCGGCTGAAATACCGGAATTTCCAGCGTGTCGATGCTGTTAAGCGTTGCACCCGTAAAATCGAGCAAAAACACGCTTTTGGCTTTGCCGAGTTCATCAAAACTCAGCGCAATCGGCGAGCCGCTGTAGCGGATGTGGTGGGTTTTCGCCACGCACTGGGCGCGGTGAATATGCCCGAGTGCAACGTAATCGACCGGCGGAAAGGCCTGTGCCGGAAAGGCGTCGAGGGTGCCTATATAAATGTCACGTACCGAATCCGAGGTGCTGACGCCGACGGTGGTCAGATGGCCGGTGGCGATGATGGGCAGCGGAACGGCGAGCTGGTCGCGCTTCGCCTGTGCCGCTTTATATAAAGCGTCATAATGGGCGGCGATGGCTTCTTGCAATGCCAGCTGCTTGTCGCTGCCGGACTGACCAGCCTGACTGGCTATCAAATCGCGCGGGCGTAAGAACGGGATCGCACACAGCACTGCGCCGGGCGAGCCATCCCGATGATTTAATTCCAGAACCTGCTCAGACAAGTCTTCACCGACGGTAGCGATCACGCGGGTATTGAGGCAGGAAAGCAGTTCCTTAGATTCATTGAGCGTGGCGACAGAGTCGTGGTTGCCGGCCAGCACTACCAGCTGGCAGCCGGTGTGTTGTAATTCCACCACGAAGCGGTTATACAGTTCCCGCGCATAGCTCGGTGGCGAGCCGGTATCGAAAATATCACCCGCCACAATCACGGCATCTGCCTGATGAATTTCCACCTGTTCCGTCAGCCAGCGCAGAAAAGCCTGATGCTCGGCGGCGCGGCTTTTGGTAAAGAAATACTGGCCAAGGTGCCAGTCTGAAGTGTGGATCAGGCGCATGAAACTCCCGGTGATTCGCTGCACGGTAACAATGGCGCAAAGTATAAACGCCGTCGGGGGACGATGTCCCCAGAAAAATCAGGCGCATTTCAGCGAGATGGCTGTCAAAGTGCGCTGTAATAGACCATCCTTTCTATTCATAAATCTGTCACAAAACTGACGCATAATGGCGCCCGCAATCAAATAAAAGATCGCTAACCTATTGGCAGGACCTACGATGGCTAGACGTATATTGGTGGTTGAAGACGAAGCTCCAATCCGTGAAATGGTGTGTTTTGTACTGGAACAAAATGGCTATCAGGCAGTAGAAGCTGAAGATTTTGATTCCGCGATTGGCCAACTGGTCGAGCCTTATCCTGAGCTTATCCTGCTTGACTGGATGTTACCGGGCGGTTCCGGGATCCAGTTTATTAAGCATCTAAAACGTGAAGCCCTGACCCGCGAAATTCCGGTGATGATGCTGACCGCACGCGGTGAAGAAGAAGACCGGGTGCGTGGCCTCGAAGTGGGTGCCGATGATTACATCACTAAACCGTTCTCTCCCAAAGAACTGGTTGCCCGTATAAAAGCTGTGATGCGCCGTATTTCGCCGATGGCGGTGGAAGAGGTGATCGACATGCAGGGTCTGACACTTGATCCTTCCTCCCACCGGGTGATGGCCAATGAGCAGGCGCTCGACATGGGGCCGACCGAATTCAAATTACTGCACTTCTTTATGACCCACTCGGAACGTGTTTACAGCCGCGAGCAGTTGCTGAATAACGTCTGGGGCACTAACGTTTATGTGGAAGATCGAACCGTGGACGTGCATATTCGTCGTTTACGCAAAGCGCTGGAAACCAGTGGACATGACAGAATGATCCAGACTGTCCGTGGCACGGGATATCGTTTCTCAACGCGTTATTAGTCCCCACAGCGGAGAATCTGTGTGTTAGAACGTTTGTCATGGAAACGGCTGGCCGGCGAATTTTTTCTGTTTTGCCTGCCAGCGATCATTCTCGGTATTTTTGTCGGCCATTTTGGCTGGCTTCTCTTTGCGTCGCTGCTGGCGGCGCTGGGCTGGAACTATTATAACCAGCTTAAACTCTCACACTGGCTGTGGCTTGACCGCAGCATCACCCCGCCAAATGGTCGCTGGAGCTGGGAGCCGTTGTTCTACGGGCTGAACCAGATGCAGATGCGCAACCGGCGTCGCCGCCGTGAATTAGGGCAACTCATTAAACGTTTTCGCAGCGGTGCAGAATCCTTGCCGGATGCGGTGGTGCTGACCACCGAAGAGGGCAATATTTTCTGGTGCAACGGTCTGGCCCAGGAACTGCTTGGCTTCCGCTGGCCGGAAGATAACGGGCAACACATCTTCAACCTGCTGCGCTATCCGGAATTTCGCGTCTGGATCCAGGCGCGTGATTTTAGCCGCGCCCTAAATCTCCAGCTCAATAATGAACATTACGTCGAATTTCGCGTGATGCCTTATTCCGAGGGGCAGTTACTGATGGTGGCGCGTGACGTCACGCAAATGCGCCAGCTGGAAGGTGCGCGACGTAACTTCTTCGCCAACGTCAGCCATGAACTTCGCACCCCGCTGACCGTTTTGCAGGGCTATCTGGAAATGATGGAAGACGCCAAGCTGGAAGAGCCGTTTCGCACTAAGGCGCTCGATACCATGCAAGAGCAAACGCGACGCATGGACGGGCTGGTCAAGCAGCTCCTGACGCTGTCAAAAATCGAAGCCTCCGCCAATATGGATTTGCACGAAAAAGTCGATATTCCGGTGATGCTCGGAATGCTGGAGCGCGAAGTACAGACGCTGAGCGGCGGTCAGCACGAAGTGGTGTTCCGCGTAAACGACAAGCTGAAGGTCTTCGGCAATGAGGATCAGCTACGCAGTGCGGTGTCGAATCTGGTGTATAACGCGGTGAACCATACGCCGCCGGGCACCAGAATAGAGGTCAGCTGGCAGCAAACGCCGCAGGGTGCGCAGTTCCAGATTAGCGATAATGGGCCGGGGATTGCGCCTCAGCACTTGCCGCGCCTGACCGAACGGTTTTATCGCGTCGACAAAGCCCGTTCCCGTCAGACCGGCGGCAGCGGTCTGGGGCTGGCGATCGTCAAACATGCGCTCAGCCACCACAACGCCCGGCTTGAGGTGATGAGCGAAGTCGGCGTCGGCACGCGCTTTATGTTTACGCTGGCACCGAGACTGATTGTTCCTTCCGATAACACCTCTAAAATTTCAGTGAAACCGTAATTTGCTGTTTTCTATTGAGCCCGTCATTTCTACATGACGGGCTTTTTTGCTTGCTGCTTCATGAACTCTCTGCATTTGATCATGAATTTATTTCACCTCCCATGAAAATTCCTCTGTTGTCGGTGAGTAACCGTCATGACAGTATGGCCTTAAAGCCATTTAGACATCTAGAAGTCCAAATGTAACGCGGCGTAATTATTCAGCTTGTAAATCATTTGCATTTCGTCTGAGACGGGGTGCCATTAAGGAGTCTTTCATGCAACGTACAACCCCTCCGTTCCGTGCTGACGTGGTCGGCAGTTTCCTTCGCCCGGCGGCTATCAAAGAAGCCCGTAAGCAGTTTCAGGCCGGTGAGATTGATGCCGGGCAACTGCGCGCCGTTGAAGATACCGAAATCCGCCGCGTGGTGGATTTACAACGCGAAGCCGGTCTGCAGGTGGTCACTGACGGTGAATTCCGCCGCGCGTGGTGGCACTTCGATTTTTTCGAAGGGCTGAACGGTGTGGAAGGTTACGACGCAGTCCAGGGGATTCAGTTCAACGGCGTACAGACCAAAGCGCGCAGCATTAAAGTCACAGGCAAACTCGGCTTTGGTTCACATCCGATGCTGGAAGATTTTCGTTTTCTGAAAAGCATCTGCGGCAGCGCAGTGCCCAAAATGACCATTCCAAGCCCGAGCGTAATGCATTTCCGCGGTGGCCGTAACGCCATCAGCAAAGAGGTGTATCCGGATCTGAAAGTCTATTTCGACGATTTGGCACAGGTTTACCGCGACGCGATTAAAGCGTTTTACGACGCCGGTTGCCGTTATCTGCAACTCGACGATACCGTCTGGGCGTATCTGTGCTCGGAAGATCAGAAGCAGCAAATCCGCGAGCGTGGCGATTCTCCTGAAGAGTTAGCGCGTACTTACGCTGACGTGCTGAACAAAGCCATTGCCGGTAAACCGGACGATCTGGTGATTGGTTTGCACGTGTGTCGCGGTAACTTCCGCTCGACCTGGATTTCAGAAGGTGGCTACGAGCCGGTGGCTGAGATCCTGTTTGGCGGTGTAAATATCGATGCCTTCTTTCTTGAGTATGACAATGAGCGTTCCGGTGGTTTCGAACCGCTGCGCTTTATCAAAAAAGGTCATCAGCAGGCGGTTCTGGGGTTAATCACCACTAAGTCCGGCGAACTGGAACTGGCCAAAACCGTCGAAACGCGTCTGGCGGAAGCGGCGCAATATCTGGATATCAATCAGATTTGCCTCAGCCCGCAGTGTGGTTTTGCCTCGACGGAAGAGGGCAACAGCCTCACTGAAGTGCAGCAGTGGGAAAAACTGAAACTGGTGGTGGATATCGCTGCCCGCGTCTGGTAATACGGCAGATTGGTTGTTTTGTGACCTCACAAATATGCTGGATATTGTGCGTGTAATCGCCTCTTAATGGTGATTTCACGCACTTTTTGCCATTAAGGAGCATATCTTGTGCTTACTTCGCTTAAAAATCATACATATCATATTGCGTGTTTGATGCCGTATTTAGTGATAAAGGCTGCTTTAGAGTATTAATCTGGTTGAACGCTCTGCTTTTTGGATCTCGGCTTGCCTTTCTGCGCTATAAACGTTTACCTTAGCCCCCGCTGTCGCTCGATACTCCCTGCATATGCCCGTCATATTTCACGTTGCAGATGCGTTGGCCACGCTCGTTAACCCGAATCCCTTACTCAGGTAAGCTCATCGGGATTTCCTCGCTTGCCGCCTTCCCGCACCATGAAATATTTAGGGATAACAACATAATCATCTGCATATCATCAGGCGTTTTAAGCACACTTCGATCTTACAGTGGTGCTCTCTGGTCTTTTACACCATTCATCCTTTTGACGAAGCTGCACGGCGACAGCAACGGTCACTTTATTCATTTGAACAGGCAACACGACACCAATCATGAGTACTCGTTTAACAAATAAAGATATTCTGGCGCTGGGTTTCATGACCTTCGCTTTATTCGTCGGGGCGGGGAACATTATTTTCCCGCCGATGGTTGGCCTGCAGGCCGGTCCTGAAGTCTGGTGGGCAGCTGCCGGGTTTATGATAACCGCGGTAGGTCTCCCGGTGATGACCGTGATTGCGCTGGCGCGCGTCGGTGGCGGTGTCGATGCCCTGAGTACGCCGATTGGACGTGGTGCCGGTATTCTGCTGGCGACCGTCTGTTATCTGGCTGTGGGCCCGCTGTTCGCCACGCCACGTACCGCAACCGTCTCTTTTGAAGTGGGTATCGCACCGATGACCGGTGACGGCCCGCTTCCTTTGCTGATTTACAGCGTGATCTACTTCGCGCTGGTGATCGGCATTTCACTCTATCCGGGCCGCCTGCTTGATACCGTCGGGCATTTCCTCGCGCCGCTGAAAATGGTCGCGCTGGCTGCACTGGGCGTTGCCGCGCTGCTGTGGCCTGCCGGTCAGACCATGCCTGCGGTGGATGCTTACCAGACCGTTCCGTTCTCCAGCGGTTTCGTTAATGGCTATCTGACAATGGATACGCTGGGCGCGCTGGTCTTCGGCATTGTTATTGTTAATGCTGCCCGTTCGCGCGGTGTGACTGATGCCAAACTGCTGACCCGTTACACTATTTTGGCCGGTCTGATTGCTGGCTTAGGTCTGGTGCTGGTCTATCTGAGCCTGTTCAAACTCGGGGAAAACAGTGCTTCACTGGTGCCTGGCGCAACCAATGGCGCAGTTATCTTGCATGCCTATGTGGCACATACCTTCGGTGGCGTCGGTAGCTTCTTCCTCGGTGCGCTGATCTTCATCGCCTGTATGGTGACGGCGGTTGGCCTGACCTGCGCCTGTGCGGAGTTCTTTGCTCAGTACCTGCCGCTGTCGTATAAGTCATTGGTATTTATTCTGGGTCTGTTCTCTATGCTGGTGTCTAATCTCGGCCTGAGCCATCTGATCCAGATTTCCATTCCGGTGCTGACGGCCATCTATCCGCCATGTATCGCACTGGTGGTGTTGAGCTTCACCCTGCGCTGGTGGAATAATACGACGCGCATCGTGGCGCCGGTTATGCTGGTCAGCCTGGTGTTCGGTATTGTCGACGGCATCAAAGCCTCTGCGTTTGCTGATATCATGCCTGTCTGGGCCGGAAAACTGCCGCTGGCAGCACAGGGTCTTGCCTGGTTACCGCCTTCAGTATTAATGCTGGTGCTGGTCGGTATTTATGACAAAATCAGTGGTCCGCGCAGCGTTACCGCGCACCAATAATTATCGGCAGAATATTCGAACGTAGTTGAATGAATGTTTCGCCAATCAGGCCACGGAAACCTTTCCGTGGCTTTTTCATTGGCAGGACGCAGTGTTTTTTAGAATTCGCATTTTTGATTTTCAAAATACAGAAACGGGTTAGGGTCAATGCAACAATCAGCTGAACAACCAACCGCGCAGCCAGAAGCGCCGGGCACGAAGCTAAAACGTGGTCTGACAACGCGTCATATTCGCTTTATGGCATTGGGATCGGCCATAGGAACCGGGCTGTTTTACGGATCGGCGGATGCGATCAAACTGGCGGGGCCAAGCGTGCTGCTGGCCTATCTGGTCGGCGGCATTATCGCCTTTATCATCATGCGCGCCCTTGGCGAGATGTCTGTTAACAATCCGCAGAGTGGCTCTTTCTCACGCTATGCGCAGGATTATCTTGGGCCAATGGCGGGTTACATCACCGGCTGGACCTATTGTTTTGAAATCCTGATCGTTGCCATCGCGGACGTCACGGCGTTCGGCATTTATATGGGCGTCTGGTTCCCGGACGTGCCGCAGTGGACGTGGGTGCTGAGCGTGGTGCTGATTATCGGCGCCATCAATCTGGTCAGCGTGAAGGTGTTCGGCGAGCTGGAATTTTGGTTCTCCTTCTTCAAAGTGCTGACGATCATCATCATGATTGTGGCGGGCTTCGGCATTATTATTTGGGGCATCGGTAACGGCGGGCAGGCGACGGGTATTCATAATCTGTGGAGCCACGGCGGCTTCTTTAGTCAGGGCATCATGGGCACCATTTTGTCTTTACAGCTGGTCATGTTTGCCTACGGCGGGATTGAAATCATCGGTATTACTGCCGGTGAAGCTGAAGACCCGAAGAAGTCTATTCCGAAAGCCATTAACTCCGTGCCGCTGCGTATTCTGGTGTTTTATGTGGGCACACTGTTTGTCATTATGTCCATTTTCCCATGGAATCAGATAGGTACGCAGGGCAGCCCGTTCGTGCTGACGTTCCAGCATATGGGGATCACCGCAGCGGCAGGTATTCTGAACTTTGTAGTGATCACCGCGTCACTGTCGGCGATTAACAGCGATGTGTTTGGCGTGGGCCGTATGCTGCACGGAATGGCAGAGCAGGGGCAGGCACCGAAAATATTCAGCAAGGTGTCGCGTCTGGGCACGCCATGGGTCACGGTGCTGGTGATGATGGGGGCGCTGCTGATTGCGGTTTACCTCAACTTCATCATGCCTTCCAGCGTATTCCTGGTGATTGCGTCTCTGGCGACCTTCGCGACTGTTTGGGTGTGGATTATGATCCTGTTCTCCCAGATAGGTTTTCGTCGCAAGTTGAATAAACAACAGGTTAAAGAGCTCGAGTTCCCGTTGCGTGGCGGCGTCTACACTTCGGTATTCGGCATCATCTTCCTGGTGTTTATCATCGGCCTGATCGGTTACTTCCCGGATACCCGCGTGTCACTTTACGTCGGCATGGTTTGGGTTGTGGCGCTGCTGATAGGTTATGCGTTCAAGTTGCGTAACGACCGTAAGAAGCAGGCGTTGTCGCTCAGTAAGTAACGCGTAAGCAAGTGCTTACCTTCGGATAAAGAAAAACCCCCGATATCTTCGCGACATCGGGGGTTTTTTATTTCCTGCCGCTGAAGGTTAATAGCCTATTGCAGCACCCGCCGGGCGACGCACGTCATTCGCGCCATACAAATAGCCCTCACGAACTTTCCCCGACAATGCCGAGTCATTGCCTGAGTTCATCGGCGTGACACCCGCCGCGCCCGGTAAGCCCACCAGAATCAGCTCTGCTGCGCCCCACGGGGTTTGCTCGACCATTTTGTAGCCCATCTTCGCCAGAATGTTCAGGCTGTCCTGCGAGACGCCACGCTGCTCGTAATAGACCTCATCCGGCAGCCACTGGTGGTGAATGCGCGGCGCATTGACGGCCTCCTGCGGAGGCATGCCGTAATCAATCACGTTAAGCGCGGTTTGCAATGTGATCGTGATGATGCGCGAACCACCCGGAGACCCCAGTACCATGAAGATTTTACCGTCTTTGGTCACCAGACTCGGGCTCATCGACGATAGTGGGCGCTTACCGGGGGCGATGGCGTTACGCGTCCCCTGCACCAGCCCGTACAGGTTTTTCTCGCCGACTTTGGTGGTGAAATCATCCATTTCATCGTTAAGGAAGAAACCGGTGCCCGGCGCAATCACCACGGAACCAAACAGGCCGTTGATGGTGTACGTCGTAGAAACGGCATTGCCCATTTTATCGACGATAGAGTAATGCGTGGTTTCCGGCTTCTCGTGCGGTTCCATGCCCGGCTGAACCTGCGTGGATGGCGTCGCTTTATCCGCTTCTATCTTCTTACGAATTTCTTCGGCATAGCTTTTGCTGATCAGACGATCGACCGGATTCTTCACAAAGGCCGGATCGCCGAGATAAGTGTTGCGGTCCATATAGGCGTGACGCATGGCTTCGGTCAGCGTGTGAATGGACGCCGCTGAGTTGAAGCCCATGCTTTTCAGATCATAGCCTTCAACAATGTTGAGGATTTCGCACATCGTTACGCCGCCAGAACTCGGCGGGGGCGCGGAGACAAATTTATAGCCGCGATAGCTACAGGTGATCGGCGCGTCTTCTGTGACTTTGTAGTTAGCGAAATCCGCCGCAGTCAGAATGCCGCCGCCTTTTTTCGAGGCCGCTTCTACTGCTGCCGGGATTTTGCCTTTATAGAACGCGTCCGGGCCGTGCCTGGAAACAGACTCCAGCGTGTTGGCTAAATCGGTTTGCACCAGTTTGTCGCCAGGCTGCAACGGGCTGCCGTCTTTTCGCAGGAAGATACGCGCGGCTTCGGGATCTTCTTTGAAGCGGGCTACTTTGGTATCGAGAATATCGGTATCCGCGCGGGTCAGCACGAAGCCCTGGCGTGCGAGTTTTATCGCCGGTGCCATGACCTGCTCACGCGTGAGCGTGCCGTATTCTTTCTGAACCGTATCCATTCCCAGCACCGTCCCCGGAACGCCTGCGGCCAGATAGCCGTAAAGGCTGGCGCCTTTTTTCACATTGCCATCGGCGTCCAGATACATATCGGCGCTGGCGGCTGCGGGTGCGGTTTCACGAAAGTTGATAAACGTGTCTTTACCGTCTGCCAGATGCACCGTCATGAAGCCACCGCCGCCAATGTTGCCACAACATGGGTTGACGACGGCCTGTGCGTAACCGACTGCGACGGCGGCATCAATCGCGTTGCCCCCCATCTTGAGGATGTCGACGCCGACCTGTGACGCTAAATGTTGCGAGGTGACGACCATACCGTTTTTCGCTTCAACGGCCGGATTTGACGCGGCCAGCAGCGGAAAACTGGTAAACATAGCCAGTGCGATGAGCGATTTTTTCCATGGACTCCGTAACATGTAAACTCCTGTCTTTTGAAAATCAGAACCTTCAGGCTCTTGTGTGATAACGCTTTTTTGGGTGTTAACGATGTTGTTTAACGCAATGCATTTATGCAAAGCGCACGCCACTCTTTATAAAAGTGCGTACCACTCTGACGCAGGTGATACGTTTTCAGCGTAGACGTAAAAGACCGGGAGTGAGCAGAAGGAAGGGGAGAACTGTGATCGTGGCAAATGGCAGGCAAAAAAAACGGCCAGCGAGGCTGACCGTTATTGACCTTGATATCCGAAGAGGATTACAGGTTTGAAGCGTTTTCAGACAGGTATTTAGCCACGCCATCCGGAGATGCGCCCATGCCTTTTTTACCTTTTTCCCACTGAGCCGGGCACACTTCGCCGTGCTCTTCGTGGAATTGCAGCGCGTCAACCATACGCAGCATTTCGTCGATGTTACGACCCAGTGGCAGATCGTTCACTACCTGGTGACGTACAACGCCTTCTTTGTCGATCAGGAAGGAGCCGCGCAGTGCAACGCCAGCGACCGGATGTTCGATACCGTAGGCTTTCTGAATTTCGCGTTTGATGTCAGCAACCATTGCGTATTTGACAGGGCCGATGCCGCCTTTCTCAACAGGGGTGTTACGCCATGCGTTGTGAACGAACTCGGAGTCAAAGGAAACGCCTACCACTTCTACGCCACGTTTCTGGAATTCTTCGTAACGGTGATCGAAAGCGATCAGCTCAGAAGGACAAACGAAAGTGAAGTCCATTGGCCAGAAGAAGATAACAGTTGGTTTGCCTGCGGTGTGTTTTTTGAAGTTGAAGTTTTCAACTACTTCGCCGCTGCCGAGTACTGCAGCTGCGGTGAAATCAGGGGCTGGGCGAGTTACCAGAACCATAAATTACTCCTTTTAAGACCCATGAGGGCATCGTAGGTGGAAAGGGTGAACAAAACGACTGCCAGTATAGGGGCAAGCCGGTAGTGAATAAACCCCATCGCGCCAATCAATCAGATAGCATCCGGCTATCAGTATTTGATCTAAGTCTCACGGTTCTTTATCAACAACCATCTGTCTTGCAGGGATTGTGCTGTGACTCACAGGTTTAGCGCGGTTTGTCAGAGTTGACGATCTTTCGCCTGCTGCATCATCACCGGGTAAAATTGCCAGAATAACTGCTCGAGCGCGTCATAGTTCAGTTCGATATCGTGGAAGGAACCGGTCAGTGCACTGAGTTTTGGCCTCCGTGAGGCCATGCCGCGAAGTACATCGGCGATAAACGGAAGTGCGGCGTAGCGTTCCATCCAGCGCTCCGGCCATAACCAGGCATTCAGATTCTGGAAACGCTCCGGCATATCGGGCAAATGCGGCGTAATTTCCTGCTGACAGGCGGCAAGAAAATCTTCCAGCGGTTGCTGTGGATGAATTGTCGCCCAATGGCGCGACAGGAAGTGATCCCACACCACGTCGAGCGTGATCGGCGAGACGCGGCGGAAATCATCACGGAAATAGCTGCGCGCGATCCGCACTTCGGGCAGGGAGTCGGTCAGGGTATCAACGCGGCGATGCATACGGATCCCGCTGACGATTTCAGCAGAATATTGTCCGTCAGGATTGCCGCGAACGAAGTCCGCCAGCAAATTGCCCAGCAGTGAACTGTCGGCCAGCGAGGCCAGATGGAGGTGCGCTAAAAAATTCATCGGCGAAGTATAACGCAGGAAACGTGATCTCTGACAGGTCAGCGGGTGCCTTTATTAGCGCAGAAGCTTGCAGGGGATGCCCCGTCCCACTAGACTAAGCCGCCTGTTTTTGTCGTTAAAGTGAAGTGAAAACCCATGCGTGTTGCCGATTTTTCTTTTGAACTCCCGGAATCCCTGATCGCCCGCTATCCGCAGACCCAGCGCAGCGGCTGTCGTTTGTTGTCTCTGGACGGGCCGAGCGGTGAGTTAACGCACGGCGTGTTCACCGACATTCTCGATAAAATCGTGCCCGGTGATCTGCTGGTCTTCAACAATACCCGCGTGATCCCCGCCCGCGTGTTTGGCCGTAAGGTCAGCGGTGGCAAGATTGAAGTGCTGGTTGAACGCGTGCTGGATTCGCACCGCGTTCTGGCGCACGTTCGCGCCTCAAAATCTCCGAAGCCCGGCGCAGAGTTGCTGCTCGGTGATAAAGACGATATTAAAGCGACGATGGTGGCGCGTCACGATACGCTGTTTGAGCTGGAATTTAATGAAGACCGCGATGTCTTTACCCTGCTCAACGAAATCGGCCATATGCCGCTGCCGCCGTACATTGACCGTCCTGACGAAGATGCCGACCGCGAACTGTATCAGACAGTCTACAGTGAACGTCTGGGGGCTGTTGCTGCACCGACTGCCGGTCTGCACTTTGATCAGCCGCTGATGGATGCGCTGAAAGAAAAGGGCGTGGAATTTGCGTTCGTCACGCTGCACGTCGGCGCGGGGACGTTCCAGCCGGTACGCGTAGATACCATCGAAGACCACATCATGCACGCTGAGTATGCCGAAGTGCCTCAGGACGTGGTGGATGCGGTGCTGGCGTGTAAAGCGCGCGGTAACAAAGTGGTGGCCGTGGGTACCACGTCTGTCCGTTCGCTGGAAAGTGCCGCGAAAGCCAGCGAAGATGCGCTGATTGCACCGTTCTTCGGTGATACTAAGATATTCATCTATCCGGGTTATCACTATCAGGTGATTGATTCCCTGATAACGAACTTCCATCTGCCTGAATCAACCCTGATCATGCTGGTGTCGGCGTTTGCCGGATACAAAAATACCATGAATGCTTACCATCAGGCGGTGGCTGAGCAGTACCGTTTCTTTAGTTACGGCGATGCGATGTTCATCAACCGTAACCCGCTGGCCCCTCAGGAAGTGGTGGGCGAGTAAGTTTTTTAAAACTACCGGTCCGGACGCACTCGGTGCATTCGGGCTTTCTTTTCCGGGCGTCATGCCACGGACTTAACCTCATCAGACTGTTTCTCTGATGCTGGAGGCAATGTGAAGTACGAATTAAGCACTACCGATGGCCGCGCCCGTCGCGGACGTCTGGTCTTTGAACGCGGCGTGGTCGAAACCCCGGCCTTTATGCCCGTCGGTACCTACGGCACCGTTAAAGGCATGACCCCGGAAGAAGTCAAAGAAACCGGCGCACAGATCCTGCTCGGTAACACCTTCCACCTGTGGCTGCGTCCGGGCCAGGAAATCATGAAGCTGCATGGCGATTTGCATGATTTCATGAACTGGCACGGCCCGATCCTCACTGATTCCGGCGGTTTCCAGGTGTTCAGCCTGGGTGCGATGCGCAAAATCAAAGAGGAGGGTGTGCATTTCCGTAACCCGATCAACGGAGATCCGGTGTTCCTGAGCCCGGAAAAATCCATGGAGATCCAAAACGATCTCGGCTCTGACATCGTGATGATCTTCGACGAATGTACGCCATATCCTGCCGACTGGGATTACGCCAAACGCTCGATGGAGATGTCTTTGCGCTGGGCGCAACGCAGTCGCGATCGTCACAACGAATTGAATAATAAGAATGCTTTGTTCGGGATTATCCAGGGAAGCGTTTACGAAGATTTACGAGATGTATCATTAAAAGGGCTGGTAGATATCGGCTTTGATGGTTACGCTGTGGGCGGTTTGGCGGTAGGCGAGCCAAAAGAAGACATGCACCGTATCCTCGAGCACGTTTGCCCGCAAATTCCGCAAGACAAACCTCGTTATCTGATGGGCGTCGGCAAACCGGAGGATTTGGTGGAAGGCGTGCGTCGCGGTATCGATATGTTTGACTGTGTAATGCCAACGCGTAACGCGCGTAACGGTCACCTGTTCGTCACCGACGGCATCGTGAAAATCCGTAATGCCAAGCATAAAGATGACACCTCGACGCTGGATGAACACTGTGATTGCTACACGTGTCGCAATTATAGCCGCGCCTACTTGCATCATCTCGACCGTTGCAACGAAATTCTGGGTGCGCGTTTAAATACCATTCATAATTTGCGCTATTACCAGCGTCTGATGGCCGGTTTACGCCAGGCTATCGAAGAGGGTAAATTAGAGCTCTTTGTGACAGACTTCTACGAGAGTAAAGGCAAACCGGTTCCGCCTTTAAACTTCTGATTTCTTAGTCGTGTCGGTATCACCTCAGGGCGGTGCCGATTTTATCATTTGTTGAGCCGTCATAATGGGGTATTGTGCGAGACGTTTCATCGCCAGACTCCATTTTGGAAATACGGTATTTTTTACAACAACTCTTTTGCTTCACAACAACAATGAGGGAATTTAAATGAGTCTTTTCATTTCCGATGCTGTCGCAGCGTCTGGCGCACCGTCACAGGGAAGTCCTTACTCTCTGGTTATTATGCTGGTGGTTTTTGGTCTGATTTTCTATTTCATGATCCTGCGCCCGCAGCAGAAACGCTCTAAAGAACACAAAAAACTGATGGATTCCATCGGTAAAGGTGACGAAGTGATGACCACCGGTGGCCTGATCGGTCGCGTAACGAAAGTGGCTGAAACCGGCTATGTCGTTATCGCACTGAACGACACTAACGAAGTGATGATCAAGCGTGACTTCGTGGCAGCAGTTCTGCCAAAAGGCACGATGAAGTCTATCTAATTTTCGATTTTCCCGAAGGGAACTGCCGTGTTAAACCGTTATCCTGCGTGGAAGTATCTGATGCTGATCGTTGTGGTCATCGTCGGGCTGCTTTATGCACTTCCCAACCTTTATGGTGAGGATCCGGCTGTTCAAATCACTGGTGCTCGGGGTTCCGACGCCAGTGAAGCAACGCTGGACCAAGTCCGTAACGTATTAGATCAAAGCAAAATTCAGATCAAATCAGTTGCTCTGGAAAATGGCGCTATTCTTGCCCGTTTCAATGACACGGATGTACAGCTTCGTGCACGTGAAGCGCTGACCGAAGCGCTGGGCGACAAGTTTGTCATTGCACTGAACCTCGCGCCTGCAACGCCGCGCTGGTTGAGCATGCTGGGTGCCGAGCCGATGAAGCTGGGCCTCGACTTACGTGGTGGTGTGCACTTCCTGATGGAAGTGGATATGGATACCGCGCTGAGTAAGCTGCAAGAGCAGACAATGGACAACATGCGCAGCGATCTGCGCGACAAGAATATTCCTTATGCCACGGTGCGTAAGCTCGACAACTATGGCGTTGAAGTGCGATTCCGTGATGCTGCCACCCGCGATTCTGCGGTCAGCTTCCTCGGCCCACGTCACCGCGATTTAGTGATCACCAACAGTGGCGATAACGCCATCAAAGTGGTGATGACTGATGCTCGTCTGAGTGAAGCTCGCGAGTATGCCGTTCAGCAAAACATCACCATCTTGCGTAACCGTGTTAACCAACTGGGTGTGGCCGAGCCGCTGGTACAGCGTCAGGGTGCTGACCGTATTGTGGTTGAGTTGCCGGGTATTCAGGACACCGCTCGCGCGAAAGAAATTCTCGGCGCGACCGCGACGCTGGAATTCCGTCTGGTCAACACCAATGTGGATGCTACCGCTGCAACTTCTGGACGCGTGCCGGGTGACAGCGAAGTGAAAAATACCCGTGAAGGCCGCCCGGTTGTCTTGTACAAACGCGTGATCCTGACCGGTGACCATATCACTGACTCCACCTCCAGCATGGATGAGTACAATCAGCCGCAGGTAAACATCTCTCTCGACAGCGCTGGCGGTAACGCCATGTCTAACTTCACGAAGGATAACATCGGCAAACCGATGGCGACCCTGTTCGTGGAATATAAAGACAGCGGTAAGAAAGATGCCAACGGCCGTTCGATTCTGGCGAAACAGGAAGAAGTCATCAACGTGGCGACCATTCAGTCACGTCTGGGCAACAGCTTCCGCATCACCGGTGTGAACGATCCGAATGAAGCCCGTCAGCTGTCTCTGCTGCTGCGTGCTGGTGCGTTGATCGCGCCAATTCAGATTGTTGAAGAACGTACCATCGGCCCGACCTTAGGGATGGAAAACATCAAGCAAGGTCTGGAAGCCTGTCTGGCAGGACTTGCGGTCTCAATTATCTTCATGCTGTTCTTCTATAAGAAGTTTGGCCTGATTGCGACCTCTGCGCTGATTGCTAACCTGGTGCTTATTGTTGGGATCATGTCTCTGATACCAGGGGCAACACTGACTATGCCGGGTATTGCGGGTATCGTATTAACCCTTGCCGTAGCGGTTGATGCCAACGTACTGATCAACGAACGTATTAAGGAAGAACTTAGTAACGGACGTACAGTACAGCAGGCTATTGATGAAGGTTACAAAGGCGCGTTCAGCTCCATCTTTGATGCCAACGTCACGACGCTAATCAAGGTCATCATCCTGTATGCCGTCGGCACCGGGGCAATTAAAGGCTTTGCGATTACAACCGGTATTGGTGTAGCGACGTCAATGTTTACCGCAATCGTCGGTACCCGTGCCATCGTAAACCTGTTGTACGGCGGCAAGCGCATCAAAAAGCTGTCTATCTGAGGAGTGCGTTGTGGCACAGGAATATACTGTAGAACAATTAAACCACGGCCGTAGAGTCTATGACTTTATGCGCTGGGATTACTGGGCTTTCGGTATCTCCGGTTTCCTGTTGATCCTTTCTATCGCCATTATCGGTGTGAAGGGTTTCAACTGGGGTCTGGATTTCACCGGCGGTACGGTCATTGAAATCTCGCTGGAAAAACCTGCGGATTTGGACGTGATGCGCGCTTCGCTTGAGAAAGCAGGCTTTGCAGAACCGCTGGTACAGAACTTTGGTAGCAGCCGTGACATCATGGTTCGTATGCCACCGACTAAGGGTGAAACAGGCGGCCAGGAACTGGGTGCCAGAGTTCTTAGCGTGATTAACGAAACGACCAGCCAGAATGCCCAGGTGAAACGTATCGAGTTCGTTGGCCCGAGCGTAGGTGCCGATTTGGCGCAAAATGGTGCTATGGCGCTGTTAGTGGCGCTGATCGCTATCTTAGTTTACGTCGGTTTCCGCTTCGAGTGGCGTCTGGCAGCAGGTGTTGTTATCGCACTTGCTCACGACGTGGTGATCACCATGGGTGTGCTCTCGTTGTTCCATATCGAGGTCGACCTGACTATCGTTGCTTCGTTAATGTCGGTTATCGGTTACTCGCTTAACGACAGCATCGTAGTATCGGACCGTATTCGTGAGAACTTCCGCAAGATCCGTCGCGGGACATCTTACGAAATCTTTAACGTGTCGTTGACCCAGACGTTGCACAGAACATTAATCACATCCGGTACCACGTTAGTCGTGATCCTGATGCTGTATCTGTTTGGTGGTGCATTGCTGCGTGGTTTCTCACTGACCATGTTGATTGGTGTTTCAATTGGTACGGCTTCATCGATTTACGTTGCTTCGGCGCTGGCTCTGAAACTGGGCATGAAGCGTGAACACATGTTGCAGCAAAAAGTGGAAAAAGAAGGTGCAGATCAGCCTTCGATTCTGCCTTAATCTGCAAACCGTTCAGTAATAAAAAACCCCGCGTTGCGGGGTTTTTTTTGTCTGACATTTGGGGGGGTTACGGCTGAACCGGCGCGGGCTGAGGCGTGGCAACCATATTATGCAAATGGATAAAGCCCAGCGTTTCCATCGTGACCTGACTAAACTTCACGTCGAAAGTTTTTACCGGCCCCGGTAACAAATCCGGTTCGACGTTGATGTTTTGGGTTTGCATATCCACGGTCAGTGGTTTGCCGGTCACCGGATCCAGCTGGCCCCAGCTCAGAGACGCGGTAAACGGCGGCAACGGCTGACCGGCATTATTCTTCACTTCCAGAACGGCCTGTAATCCGCTCGCGTCAGGTGCCACACGCAGCAGCGTGACGGTCAGTTCTCCCAGATCACTTTTCAGCAGCGCCGGGCTTTTCGCCGCAGGCAGCAAATACACGCCGTTGGTGGACTGACGGTTAAGCGTGGTCTGCTGCTCCAGCGCGACGGCCAAATCGGTCAGCCGTTGCAGTTTCTGATTCAGCTGGCCCACTTCGGTTTTCAGTTCCGGCAATTGTGGATTTTGCTTCGCGCAGCCGGTCAGGCTGAGCAATGCGGCGCAGGCCAGCCAAAGGCGAGGGTGTTTCGTCATATCAGAGATTTCCTTTCTTCTGCCCGATGTAACATCCGTCCGGGCACTAATAGAGATGCGTAAGTTTAACCCGATGTCTATGAAAGTAGCGACAGCCTTTGTTGTCGGCACACTTCGGGTTAAACTGATGTCCAATTGAGTTCGCGATCAGGAAGTGCTATGCATTGCCCATTTTGTGCCGCTGTTGATACTAAAGTCATTGATTCCCGCCTGGTGGGCGATGGATCGCAGGTTCGCCGCCGCCGTCAGTGCCTGGTGTGCCATGAACGTTTCACCACGTTTGAAGTGGCGGAACTGGTGATGCCGCGCGTCATAAAAAGCAATGAAGTCCGCGAACCTTTTAATGAAGACAAATTACGTAGCGGATTCCTGAAAGCGCTGGAAAAGCGGCCGGTCAGTTCAGATGACGTTGAAACCGCCATCAGCCACATTAAATCCCAGTTGCGCGCCACCGGCGAACGTGAAATTCCAGCCAAAATGATCGGCGGTCTGGTGATGGATGCGCTGAAAGGACTGGATAAAGTGGCCTATATCCGCTTCGCATCGGTGTATCGCAGCTTTGAAGATATCCGCGAATTTGGCGAAGAGATTGCCCGTCTTCAGGATTAAGGAACGTTAATGCTGTCCGAAAAAGCTTCTGATGAACGTTTTATGGCGCGTGCTTTCGAGCTGGCGCGCCGCGGACGTTTCACTACCACGCCAAACCCGAACGTCGGCTGTGTCATTGTGCTTAATGGCGAAATCATCGGTGAAGGCTACCATGTGCGTGCCGGTGAACCTCATGCTGAAGTCCATGCGTTACGCATGGCAGGCGAAAAAGCCAAAGGTGCCACGGCCTATGTGACGCTCGAACCTTGCAGCCACCACGGGCGCACGCCGCCGTGTGCCGATGCGCTGCTGGCTGCCGGGATCACCCGCGTGGTGGCCGCCATGCAGGATCCGAACCCGGAAGTCGCCGGGCGCGGTTTATATCGCCTCAAGCAAAATGGTGTGGATGTCAGCCACGGCCTGATGCATTCGCAGGCGGAAGCCGTCAATCTTGGTTTCCTCAAGCGGATGCGCACCGGTTTCCCTTACGTGCAGCTGAAAATGGGCGCTTCGTTGGATGGCAGAACGGCAATGGCCTCGGGCGAAAGCCAGTGGATCACATCTGCTGCAGCGCGCGCTGACGTTCAGCGTTTTCGCGCAGAAAGCTCAGCCATTCTCAGTACCAGTGCTACCGTGCTGGCCGACAATCCATCGCTGAACGTGCGCTGGAGCGAACTGGGCAGCGACGTGCAGGCGATTTATCCCGAAGAAAATCTGCGCCAACCGCTGCGGATCATTCTCGACAGCCAGAACCGTGTCACCCCTGAGCATCAGCTGATGAAACTCCCCGGTGATGTGCTGCTGGCGCGTCTGGAGAAGGAT
The DNA here is from genome assembly GCF_003263515.1 of Rahnella inusitata. Lineage (GTDB taxonomy): Bacteria > Pseudomonadota > Gammaproteobacteria > Enterobacterales > Enterobacteriaceae > Rahnella > Rahnella inusitata. The sequence continues at coordinate 255,752 of NZ_JYDE01000002.1, forward strand.
AATCAACTCTGGCCTGAATCCGTAGAGCAATGGTGCGTTCCTGGCCGCGACAATCGAATCGATCTGGTTCTGCTGATGATGCAGCTGGCGAAGCGTCAGATAAACTCTGTCTGGGTCGAAGCAGGCGCACAACTCGCCGGTGCCTTATTACAAGCCGGTCTGGTTGATGAATTAATCGTTTATATGGCACCTAAGTTATTGGGTAATAATGGCCGGGCGCTGTGTGAACTGCCCGGATTGCAGCATCTGAGCGATGCGCCGGAATTCGCCTTCAGCGATGTCCGGCAGATTGGCCAGGATCTGCGTCTGCGCATGAAACCGCAGTACTGAATAGCGTGCTGAAAACATCGTACTGAGAATTTTACGCCTCCTTGTCCGCATGGGTTTAAAAGCACATGTCCAGACAGGGTAATTTTATGATAGAATCCGCCCCCCTGCGGCTGGGGTTGAGAAACTCCTGAACCCACTTTAAGGAAAACTATGAACGTTATTGAAGGTGTTGTAGCCACGCCTAACGCGCGCGTAGCGATCGCGATTGCTCGTTTTAACAATTTCATCAACGACAGCCTGCTTTCCGGTGCTATTGATGCGTTGAAACGTATTGGTCAGGTCAGCGATGACAACATCACCGTAGTCTGGGTCCCTGGCGCATACGAATTGCCTCTGGCAACCCGTGCTCTGGCTGAAAGCGGTAAGTACGACGCCGTGGTTGCACTCGGTACCGTGATCCGCGGGGGCACAGCCCACTTTGAATTCGTCGCGGGCGAATGCAGCTCTGGCTTGTCCAGCGTTGCAATGAACAGCGAAATCCCGGTTGCCTTTGGTGTGCTGACAACAGAAAGCATTGAACAAGCCATCGAACGTGCAGGGACAAAAGCCGGTAATAAAGGTGCAGAAGCTGCACTGACCGCGCTTGAAATGATTAATGTTATCAAGGCTATTAAGGCCTGAATCTAGTTAAGGGGAAATCCGTGAAACCTGCTGCTCGTCGCCGCGCCCGTGAATGTGCCGTTCAGGCGCTTTACTCCTGGCAGTTGTCGAAAAATGACATCGCCGATGTTGAATTAGAATTCCTGACCGAGCAGGATGTCAAAGACGTAGACATTGCCTATTTCCGCGAACTGTTGTCGGGTGTAGCAAACAGTGCAGAGAAACTCGATGCATTGATGGCGCCATACCTGTCACGTCAGCTGGATGAATTAGGCCAGGTGGAAAGAGCTATCTTGCGTCTGGCTCTGTTTGAGCTGAGCAAGCGCCAGGATGTCCCTTACAAAGTGGCCATCAATGAAGCGATCGAACTGGCGAAAACCTTCGGCGCTGAAGACAGCCACAAGTTTGTCAACGGTGTGCTGGACAAAGCGGGCCCGCATATTCGCAAAAAATAATGTCAGCCAGAGTCAGCGTTTCTGATAAATGATCACACTCATTTTCAGCCGAATGCGCGCTCTGTTGATAGTCTGGTGATGTCACCTCGCTTATCTTCTGTGTGACACCCCTCTTAAGGCCGGTTTTCCGGCCTTAAGTCATTCTAACGATTTGGAATTGTACTATGGCATCCGGCGAATTTGACGTTATCAATCGCTACTTTAACCGGTTCAGAACTGCCCGGCAGGATGTTCAGTTAGGCATTGGTGATGATTGTGCCTTACTGACGGTGGGCGAAAAGCAGCTACTGGCAGTCAGTACTGATACCCTGGTCGAAGGCATTCATTTCCTTAAAACCATTTCTCCGGCCGATTTGGGTTACAAAGCGCTGGCAGTAAACCTCAGTGATTTGGCCGCAATGGGCGCGGATCCGGCCTGGGTTTCTCTCGCACTGACGCTGCCTGAGGTGAAAGCCGACTGGTTAGAAGCATTCAGCGACAGCCTGTTCGAACAACTTAACTATTACGGCATGCAGCTGATTGGCGGCGATACTACGCGCGGTCCGCTGAGCATGACGCTGACCATTCAGGGGCTGGTTCCCGTTGGGCGCGCATTAACGCGTTCCGGCGCGGGCGTCGGCGACTGGATTTTCGTGACCGGCACGCTGGGTGACAGCGCGGCGGGTCTGGCGGTACTGCTGGAACAGCTGAACATCAGTGATGATAAATCCCGCGAGTTTCTGCTCAAACGTCATCTGCGGCCATCGCCGCGCGTTTTGCAGGGGCAGGCGCTGCGTGATTTAGCCACGTCGGCCATCGACCTCTCTGACGGGCTCATCTCCGATCTGAAACACATTCTGAAAGCCAGCGACTGCGGCGCGCGTCTGGATCTTGACGCTATCCCGTTGTCTGACGCGATGAAGAAAATTGCTGATCCTGAGCAGGCGCTGAAATGGGCGTTGACCGGCGGCGAAGATTACGAGCTTTGCTTCACCGTACCGGAAATAAACCGGGGCGCGCTGGACGTTGCGCTGAGCCATCTGGGTGTAGATTTCACCTGTGTCGGTCAGATCGCACCGCTGTCGGAAGGTATTAAGTTCTTGCGCGGCGGCAAACAGGTAGAGTTGGAATGGCAGGGGTTTGATCACTTCGCCTGACGGGCCGTTAGACGGTTTGATTCAATGTGAAAAAGGCGCGTCAGGTTGATTCTGTCGCGCTTTTTTTTAACTCAAAATGTTTCGCTGATCTTATTCAAAACCGACGGCCTTGTGCGGTACGTAAGCCATTTCCAGTTCGGCGATTTCTTCGATGGTCAGCCTGATGTTCAACGCAGCAATCGCGTCATCGAGATGAGCGGGGCGGGAAGCACCGATGATAGGTGCCGTGATCACGTGTTTGCTGAGGATCCACGCCAGCGCAATCTGAGCACGCGGTACTCCGTGGTCTTCGGCAATTTTACCGACACGTTCAGCGATTTTACCGTCAGCTTCGTCGGTGGCGTCGTACAACGTATTGGCAAAACTGTCAGAGACTGAACGCGCAGTGGTTTCACCCCACGGACGCGTTAACTTACCCCGTGCCAGCGGGCTCCACGGCAGAACCGCGATGTTTTCTTCCAGGCACAGCGGATACATCTCTTTCTCTTCTTCACGCTGAATGAGGTTGTATTGATCCTGCATCGAGACGAAACGTGCCCAGCCATTTTGCTCGGAAATATCCAGCGCCTGTTTAAACTGATGGGCGTGCATCGATGATGCACCGATAAAACGCGCTTTCCCGGCTTTCACCACATCATTCAGCGCTTCCAGCGTTTCTTCAATCGGCGTGTTGTAATCCCAGCGGTGGATTTGCAGCAGATCGACATACTCCATGCCGAGTCGGCGCAGGCTGTCGTCGATGGATTGCATGACAGAGGCGCGTGACAATCCGCCTTCCAGACCGGTAATCGGATAAAACACTTTGGTGGCGACAACGATGTCATCGCGTTTTGCAAAGTCCTTCAGCGCACGTCCGACGATCTCTTCGCTGCTGCCGTCAGAATAGCTGTTGGCTGTATCAAAGAAGTTAATGCCCGCATCAAGCGCCTGTTTGATGATCGGGCGGCTGCTCTCTTCCGGCAGCGTCCAGGCATGTCTGCCGCGATCCGGTTCGCCATACGTCATACAACCCAGACACAGTTGCGACACTTTCAGACCGGTTTTTCCCAACGTGGTGTATTGCATTGCATCTCTCCGTTAAAGCCTGCGCCAAGACCGGCAGGCGTAAAAAAATGATTAGCATGCTTAACTGTAGCTCACAGAACGGCAGGATTGCGCAAGAGATGAGGGTATGGAGGGAGAAATCCCCTCTTTCAGGAGAAAGAGGGGGAAATGATCAGGCCAGCCAGTCGGTGATTTGACGGTCGATCCCTTCGGCATCCAGACCGACGTCATGACGAATTTCGTCCTGTGTACCCTGTGGCACAAAGTTGTCCGCCAGACCAATATTGAGCACCGGCACAAGCATACGTTTGGCCATCAGCAGTTCGTTCACGCCGCTGCCTGCGCCGCCCATAATGGCGTTTTCCTCAACCGTCACCAGCACTTCGTGGCTGGCGGCCAGTTCCAGAATCAGGGCTTCGTCCAGCGGTTTCACAAAGCGCATGTCCACCACGGTGGCATTACGTTTTTCAGCGGCTTCCAGCGCATCCGGTAACAAAGTCCCGAAGTTAAGGATCGCCACTTTCTCGCCTTCGCGGCGCACCACACCTTTACCCATTGGCAGTGACGCCAGCGGCTCGCAGGTTGCGCCAGTGCCGGTACCGCGCGGATAACGCACCGCTACCGGACCGCCATTATGGTGATAACCGGTATGGAGCATCTGACGGCATTCGTTTTCATCACTTGGTGTCATGATGATCATGTTCGGAATGCAGCGCAGGAACGAGAGATCGAACGCGCCCTGATGCGTCTGGCCGTCGGCACCGACAATACCGCCACGGTCGATGGCAAACAGCACCGGCAGATTCTGAATCGCTACGTCATGGATCACCTGATCATAGGCGCGTTGCAGGAAGGTGGAGTAGATCGCGACAACCGGCTTGTAGCCGCCGATCGCCAGACCCGCCGCAAAGGTCACGGCGTGCTGCTCAGCAATCGCCACGTCGAAATATTGCTGCGGATATTCGCGGGAGAAGCGCACCATGCCGGAGCCTTCACGCATCGCAGGCGTCACTGCCATCAGCTTGCTGTCTTTAGCCGCCGTTTCGCACAGCCAGTCGCCGAAGACTTTCGAATAGGTCGGTAAACCCTCTTTGCCTTTTGGCAAAATACCGGATGCCGGATCGAATTTCGGCACTGCGTGCCAGCCAATCGGATCCTTTTCGGCAGGTGCATAGCCCTTGCCTTTTTTGGTCATAATGTGCAGCAACTGCGGGCCTTTGAGGTCACGCATGTTTTTCAGCGTTTGCACCAGCGCCACCACGTCGTGTCCGTCAACCGGGCCGATGTAGTTAAAGCCCAGCTCTTCAAACAGCGTGCCTGGTACCATCATGCCTTTTAAATGTTCTTCAGTACGGCGTACCAGCTCTTTGATAGGCGGAATGCCGGACAAGACTTTCTTACCGCCTTCACGCAGATGGGAATACAACTTACCGGATAAAAGCTGCGCCAGATGATTGTTCAGCGCCCCTACGTTTTCGGAAATTGACATCTCGTTGTCGTTGAGGATAACCAGCATGTCCGGCTTGATATCACCGGCGTGGTTCATGGCTTCGAATGCCATACCTGCCGTGATCGCGCCATCACCAATTACGCAGACAGTACGGCGGTTCTTGCCTTCACGCTCGGCGGCCACGGCCATGCCCAGACCGGCGCTGATTGACGTCGAAGAGTGACCGACAGACAACGTGTCGTACTCGCTTTCACCGCGCCACGGGAATGGATGCAGGCCGCCTTTCTGGCGGATGGTGGAAATCCGGTCACGGCGTCCGGTCAAAATTTTATGCGGATAGGCCTGATGGCCGACGTCCCAGACCACGTGGTCGAACGGCGTATTGTAGACATAGTGCATGGCCACGGTCAGTTCAACCGTTCCCAGCCCGGACGCAAAGTGTCCGCTGGACTGGCTGACGCTGGCCAGTAAATACTGGCGCAGTTCGTCGCAGAGCTTAGGCAGGCTCTCTTTAGGAAGTGAACGGAGATCTTCAGGATTCTCCGCCAGCGCCAGTGTCGGGTATTTGGCTAGTTCAAGACTCATCAGTTGCTCATAGTAAGTATTAATTATCGCGCTCAATAATGAAGCTGGCTAACGCGAGAAGTGGCGCTGTGTTGTAAGAAAGCGCGGCGAGCTGGTCCAGTGCGGAAACGGCTTCCTGATACAGGTCCATGGCCTTGGCCTTTGCGCCGTCGAGCCCCAGCAGGGCAGGGTAAGTACTTTTACCGAGTTGTTGATCAGCACCCTGACGTTTGCCCAACGTGGCGGTATCGCCAATCACATCCAGAATGTCATCCTGAACCTGAAACGCCAGGCCAATCGCCTGTGCATAGGTATCCAGTATAGGCAAAACGGCGCGTCCGGTATTGCCGGCGGCCAGCGCACCCATGCGCACAGCGGCGCGGATCAGCGCACCGGTTTTATGGCGGTGGATTTTTTCCAGTGCATCAAGGCTGACCTGCTGGCCTTCGGCAGCCAGATCCAGCGCTTGTCCGCCGCACATGCCGCTGGCGCCGCTGGCAGTGGCCAGTTCGGACACCATCGACAGACGATCTTTAACCAGTACGTCCGGCATGTCGCCGTCGGCTAAAATAGTGAACGCCAGCGTTTGCAGCGCGTCACCGGCGAGGATCGCGTTCGCTTCACCAAATTTGATGTGACAGGTCGGCTGTCCGCGACGCAGATCGTCGTCATCCATCGCCGGCAGATCGTCATGGATCAGCGAATAAGCATGAATGCATTCGACCGCCGCCGCGGGCGCATCAAGATTTTTCAAATCCAGCCCGAACAGCTGCCCGGTGGCGTACACCAGATAAGGACGCATGCGTTTACCGCCGAGCAACGCACCGTAGCGCATCGCTTCAACCAGCGGTAAATCAGCCAGCGGCTGCGCATCTATATAGGCGGTCAGTACGCTGTCAACGCGCTGCTGCATGGCGCGCAGCTCACGGGAGAACTCGCCAGCCGGAGAAAGAGACATCGCTTCAGACATAAACCTTTACTCAGCTTGCGGTGTGAAAGGTGCCAGCGGTGCATCTTCATCGCTGTCGAGCAGGATCTGTACACGCTGTTCGGCCTGTTGCAGTTTTTGCTGGCCCTGACGGGCAAGCTGGACGCCTTGCTCAAATTCATTCAGCGCGTCTTCTAAAGGCAATTCGCCTGATTCAAGGCGGGCAACGATCTGTTCCAGGTCGGCCAGAGCCGTTTCGAAATTGGCGGGTGGTGCAGATTTTTTCGGCATAATTCTCTTTCAATATCGTTGATCAGACTCGGTGACCAGAGCGCTGAGACGGCAGGGTCGGTTCTCAGCCCAGGGAGACATCCCGTTAAGCATGGCACTGCTGTTTGGTTTTGCGCGCAGAATATCCATGAAAAGTGATATACTCTGCGCCGCTGAGTTTATTGCTAAGCCCAATGTGGCACAAAACTGATGATTCATAAACAAACATAAGGCTTAGCAATAATAGGATCCTAGATCCTTATTCAGCGACTTACTACCCCCGTTCTTTAACCTGCTAACAAAAGACTGCCATGAAGTTTATCATTAAATTGTTCCCTGAAATCACCATCAAGAGCCAATCTGTGCGTTTGCGCTTCATTAAGATCCTCTCAAGCAGCATTCGCAACATTGTGCGACCGCATGATGAGACGCTGGCAGTCGTACGCCATTGGGATCATATCGAAGTTCGCAGCAAAGACGAAAGCAAACACGATCTCATCCAGGAAATGCTGTGCCGCATTCCGGGCATCCGCTACGTAGAAGAAGTGGAAGATCGTCCTTATACCGACATGCATAACATTTTCGAACAGGCGCTTGAAGCCTATCGTTCTGAAGTGGAAGGAAAAACCTTCTGCGTGCGTGTTAAACGTCGCGGTAAGCATGAATTCAGCTCCGGCGACGTAGAACGCTACGTGGGCGGCGGTCTGAATCAACACATTGAGTCTGCACGGGTGAACCTGACTTCGCCAGAAGTTACGGTGAAGCTGGAAATCAACGACGACAAACTGGTGCTGGTGAAAAGCCGTCTCGAAGGTCAGGGCGGTTATCCGATCGGCACGCAGGAAGATGTGATGTCACTGATCTCCGGCGGTTTCGACTCCGGCGTTTCCAGTTATATGCTGATGCGTCGTGGCTGCCGTGTGCATTACTGCTTCTTTAATCTCGGCGGCGCGGCTCATGAAATCGGTGTAAAACAGGTGGCGCATTACCTGTGGAACCGTTTTGGCAGCTCACACCGCGTGCGCTTCATCGCCATTGATTTTGAACCGGTGGTCGGTGAGATCCTGGAAAAAATTGAAGACGGTCAGATGGGCGTCGTTCTCAAACGTATGATGGTGCGCGCAGCGTCTTCTATCGCAGAACGTTACGGTGTACAGGCGCTGGTGACCGGCGAAGCGCTGGGCCAGGTGTCTAGCCAGACGTTGACCAACTTACGCCTGATCGACAACGTCTCTGACACGCTGATCCTGCGTCCGCTGATTTCTCACGATAAAGAGCACATCATCAAGATTGCCCGTGAAATCGGCACCGAAGACTTCGCCAAAACCATGCCGGAATATTGCGGTGTGATTTCGAAAAGCCCGACCGTAAAAGCGGTGAAAGCTAAAATCGAAGCTGAAGAAGCGATGTTCGATTTCTCGGTGCTGGATAAAGTGGTCAGCGAAGCGCGAAACGTCGACATCCGTGAAATTGCTGAGCAGGCCGCTCAGGAAGTTCCTGAAGTCGAAACCGTCGCTGAGTTTGTTTCTACCGATATCGTGCTCGACGTGCGTGCGCCGGATGAAGCTGAAGCAGACCCGCTGGCACTGGAGAATGTCGAAGTGAAGACGCTGGCATTCTATAAGCTGGCGACGCAGTTCGGCGATTTGGATCAGAGCAAAACCTATTTGTTGTACTGCGATCGCGGCGTCATGAGTCGTTTGCAGGCGCTGTATCTGAAAGAGCAGGGCTTTAACAATGTGAAAGTTTATCGCCCTTAGTTTTCACGGCGATAAAAATAAAGGGGTTCAGCATCGCTGAGCCCCTTTTTACTTTCTGAGGTTCCGGTCAGGATTCGCGGGCGCCTTCATCGGTATAGTTGTAAATCCCCGGCGCAAGCACCAGCTGCGCGGCGATTTCGGCGGCCTTAGTTTTACCGAGCAGCAGATCGATAATCTTCAGGGCAAACTCCATCGACGTGCCCGGTCCCTGGCTGGTCAGCAGATTGACGCGCGGATCGAAAATCACCCGGCGATCGGACCATTTATTCGGATCGATTTTATCGCGCAGCCCAGGGAAACCGGTCATATTGCCGACTGGGAATAAGTCGTGATATTCCAGCACCAGCGCGGGCGCAGCGCAGATAGCGGCGACAATTTTCCCGCTGATGTGCATCTGACGGACTTTCTCCACCAGCAGCGGGCTTTCACTGAAACAGGTCGCCCCGCCGAGGCCGCCCGGCAGCACGATCACGTCAAAGTCGTCGTCGGCGACCTCGACCAGAGTGACATCCGCCAAAATACGCACGCCGCGCGAACAGCGGATTTCCAGATTACCGTCGCCCGCCACGCTGGCAGTGGTGACATCAATGCCTGCGCGAACCAGCAAATCAATTGCGGTGACGGCTTCAATCTCTTCGCTACCAGGTGCCAGGCAGACCAGAACTGATGCGCTCATAGTCGTTTTCCTTTCTTTTAATTTGTTCAAATATGCGGGTGTTTACCGGCAGGCTCAGCCCGTGTTTGCGCCCGCGGCGCAGTACGTAACCGGTAATATAATCAATTTCAGTGTGACGCTGATGACGGATATCCTGCAACATCGAGGAATGGTTGGCCGCCGTCGTGTCGATCACCTGATAGACAAAACTCAGCAGTGATTCGCTATGGATCTCATATCCCTCTATCGCCATGACCTGTGCCACTTCCAGACAAATCTGCTCAATCTGGTCGGGGAAGGCGATGAGATCGCCATTAGTACATTCATGAAGCGCGGTGAGGGGATTGATCACGCAGTTGACCGCCAGTTTGTTCCACAGCGACGGCCTGATGTTGTCGTGCCACGCGACGTCCGGCAGCGCATGATGCAAGGTATCCGCCAGCGCACTGTGCGCCGCGCCACGCGGCGTGACCGGCCCGATGTGAGTCATACCCGATGCGACGTGCATAATCGCGTTACCTTCGTGCCGGGCGGCGTGGGTGGTGGCGCCTTGTAAGATAGCCAGCCGGTTAGCCGGTAATTCATCCACCGTGCCCATGCCGTTATGCAGCAACAGGATGGTGCAATTATCATTGAGCATCGGCATCAGTGCGCTGACCGCACTGGAAACCTGCCACGCTTTGAGCGTCACCAGCAGCAGCTCGCTTTGCGCCAGATGCTCCGGATCGTTGGTCGGCATATTACGGTTAAACGCCACGCCTTCCGGGGAAATCACGTTGACGGCACAAAAAGGCTGCGGAATGCGGATCCACCCCTGCACGTCGTGGCCTTGCTGATAAAGGGCTGATAGCCAAAGTTGTCCCAGCGCACCGCAACCTAATACTGTAATTTTCATTGTGCCTCCCGGGAGTGGTGGCGAATTACGCCGTAGGAATCGGGTGTAGAAAGAATATTCTGCTGTCCGGTTATCGTATTAGTATAGACATTTGTGCTGCACATCACATTTTCACCTGCACTTTTTGACCGTCGTGCCCATTTGTGGCTGGAGCTTTGCTGTCGTTTGGCATCGGCGGTTGAAGGCGGTATTATGCACGCCATATAACGTGCAATACAAAACTACAGGGAGAAGCGATTATGCCGTCTTTTGACATTGTTTCCGAAATCGACATGCAGGAAGTTCGTAACGCCGTGGAAAACGCCAGCCGTGATCTGCAAACCCGCTGGGATTTCCGCAATGTGCCAGCCAGCTTCGATCTCAACGAAAAAAACGAGAGCATCAAAGTGGCCAGCGAATCTGATTTTCAGGTCAACCAGCTGGTAGATATTCTGCGTGAGAAGTTAGCCAAGCGTGGGATTGAAGGTGGCGCGCTGGAAATTCCGGAGCAGATGGATCACAGCGGTAAAACCTACAGTGTGGAGGCCAAACTGCACTCGGGTATTGAATCGACGCTGGCAAAGAAAATCGTCAAGCTGATCAAAGACAGTAAGATCAAAGTCCAGGCGCAGGTTCAGGGCGATGAAGTTCGCGTGACCGGCAAGGCTCGTGATGATTTGCAGGCCGTGATGGCGCTGGTGCGCAACGGGGATTTGGGACAGCCGTTCCAGTTCAAGAATTTCCGCGACTAATCATCGTCGTTCTTTGAGCCGCAGCCAGGGATCCGATTCACTTATTAGTGCTGTAATTCAAATTACTGGGTTATCTCAGTTATAAGGGACGCTTATCGCGTCCCTTTTCCATGTGTGCTATTTCTTTTGTTGCAGCCGCTTCACCAGCTCGAAGTCTTTAAAGTAAATCGGTTTATCGTGCTGCATGGAGAGATTGCCGGCGATACCGGTCAGGATCGACATGGCGCCTGCGCGGTGATCGGCAGCGCGTTTTAACGGATCCTCTTTACGTTCGCCAAAAAGATCCTCAAGCATGGCGTTATCTCCGCCACCGTGACCGCCTTCGCCCAGTGAGAATTCGGCTTCCCACGCTTTGGCAAACAGCGGATACACCACTATTTTCGCCTCTTCCAGACTGCCTTCGTTTTCACGTTTACCGCCAGCATTCACGTAGGACATCTCGACGATTTTCATTTCAATGCGCCCTTTGGTGCCGTTGAATACTACGTTCAGTCCTTCCCATGGCAGATAGGCGTTGAGTGAATATGTCATCTGCACTTTGTTCTGGTATTTAACCAGCACCGACAGCGTATCTTCAATGTTGATGCCGTCGCTGAAAACGCTCTGATCGCGGAAATAGTTATCCTCGTGCTCGGCATCAAGATACAACGCTTTGAGCTGAGCGTTATCAGCCATATGCAGGGCAAAAGGATCGTTATCAGCCTGCGGATAGCCGTGCGCACGCGGGTAAAACTCCGTCACGCCGCGCTTCTCGGCATTCTCTTTACCGTAAAATCGCAGGTCGCCTTGTGCATAAACTTTTTCCGGCGTGCTGTTAAGCCAGAAATTCATCAGATCAAAATGGTGGGTGGATTTGTGCACCAGCAGGCCGCCGGAGTTGCGCTTTTCACGGTGCCAGCGGCGGAAATAGTCAGCGCCGTGTTCGGTATTGAGCAGCCATTCAAAATGCACAGAAAGGACTTCGCCGATGGTGTCCTCCATCAGCAGTTCGCGGATTTTGCCGTGGTGCGGCGCGTAACGGTAGTTGAAAGCCACGCGAACCTGATAGCCAGTGGCATCGACCGCATCGAGAATACGCAGCGCACGGTTTTCATCAATGGTCATCGGCTTTTCAGTGATCACATCACAACCGGCATGCAGGGCGCGGACAATATAATCGTCATGCGTGCGATCCATGCTGGTGACAATCACGATGTCGGGTTTAGTCTCGCTGAGCATGTCGCCGAAGTCGCAGGCTTTCCAGGTGGGCACCGGCGCGATGTCACGCTGCGCCAGCTGCTGATTCGCATAATCCATGCGTGTCTGATTGGTGTCGCAGAAAGCCACAAACTTTGCGTTGTGGCGGTATTTGCCGGTGATCGCGTCAATGTACAAACCAGAGCGCCCGCCGGTGCCCACTAAAGCATACGTTTTCATGAGATCCCCAAAGGCTGAAAAGCCGTCATGGCTGACAGAATTTTTGTTAAGGAATTCCTGAGGATAATGATTGCGGGAGATTTTTAAGTGAGGTGTATCACAGCGGGAAACATCGAAATGAAATGGCGTGCCATTTTTAGAGGCACGCCGGAATTAACAGTAAAAATGTGCAAAAATCAGGCAGCGCTGACCAGCTGTTCCAGCGCCTTGCGGTTGGTCTGTTTTGTGTCGACTTTCACGTAAGCGCTGAATTCCTCCGGCACGACCACGGCTTCAGCCACACCCGGCTGCGCCATAATGCGCGCCTGCAGCGCAGAATCTTTCACCGCCAGTTCAGACAGCGTGATGCGCAGGCTGCTGACGTACGGCGGTTCGGTCATGGTCGAGCTGACCACCAGCCAGACCACGGCAATCGCCGCACACACCAGGAAGACAGCGCCGGCACCGGCGTTACCGTAGACATAACCGCCTAAGCTGCCGCCAATTGCCACGCCGATAAACTGACTGGTGGAATAAAGCCCCATCGCAGTGCCTTTATATCCGGCCGGAGATTCTTTACTGATAAGCGACGGCAGAATGGCCTCCATCACGTTAAAAGCAAGGAAGAACAGCTGGATACCCGCGATGACTGCCCACAAATGCAGCCCGGCAGACCACAGCACGATTTCAGCCAGCAGTAAAACCGCCACGCAGCCCATGAAGACCTGCTTCATATGACGTTTTTTCTCGGCGTAGATAATAACCGGGATTACCGCGACGAAGGACGTCAGCATGGTGACCAGATAGACGCGCCAGTGCTCGCTTGGAGGGAAGCCTGCGTGTTCCATCACCTGCGGTAATACCACGAAGCTCGACATCAGCAGGATATGCAGGCACAAAATGCCGAAATTCAGCTTCAGGAGTTTCGGGTTGCTCAGTACTTTGCCGAAGCTGCCTTTCACCATGCTCGATTCGCGATTAAGAATATGGGTGGCAGGGGAGGGGACAACGGCGACGGTAATGATGATGCCGATGATAGTCAGTACGGCAATCGCCCAGAACAGCGCATGTAAACCCCACGCGTGCGTGATGATTGGGCCGAGCACCATCGCTATCGCAAAGGTCACGCCGAAGCTGATGCCGATAAAGGCCATCGCTTTGGTGCGGTTCTGCTCACGGGTGAGATCTGACAATAGCGCCATGACCGCGGCGGCAATTGCCCCGGAGCCTTGCAGAGCACGACCAATGATCACGCCCCAGATAGATTCGGTGGATGCAGCAACGATGCTGCCGATACAGAAAATGATCAAACCAAAGACGATCAGCGGTTTGCGGCCAACGCGGTCAGACATCAATCCAAACGGGATTTGGAACACAGCCTGTGCAAGGCCATAAATACCGATTGCGATGCCGATCAGCGTTTCGCTGGCACCGGATAACGCCATACCGTAGGTGGTCAGGACGGGAAGAACCATGAACATGCCGAGCATGCGTAAAGAAAATACTGTCCCTAGTCCCCATGTTGCCCGACTTTCCTGCGGGGTCATCTGGTTATCGTTCACATTACTACCTCAAAATAACAATCGTGCATTGTAGTGCTTTTGGCGAGTTGGGGTAAAACGATGGATCTTTAGCAGATATTACGGGTTTTGCTTTCCGGCAGAACAAAAGAAAAGGCCAGTATCGCTACTGGCCTTTCAGTGTGCTGATTATCGGAATGAACGACAGCGCGTCAGGCTAACAGCTCGGGTTACCAAACGTAGGTTAGCAGCGATGTGGGTGCGGAATTAAAGTCCACAGACATCATAAAGCTCAGCGACATAATGGTCACGATGGAGAAGCCAAACAGCTTTCTCGCCCAGACCACGTCGTTCTCAGCTTTGTAACCTTTCAGTGCCATGCCCAGCCACCAGACACTCACCGCACCTGCGACAATCAGGTATTTATAACCTGCATAGCCGCTCAGGGTAAGCATCAGTGTCGCAATCATAAACGCCAGAATGTAGACGGTAATATGATGCTTGGCGACGGAAATGCCTTTCACTACGGGCAGAACCGGGATGCCTGCAGCCTGATAATCTTTAAAGCGGAAGATGGCAATCGCGTACGAGTGCGGCATCTGCCACAGGCTGAAAATCAGAAGCAGGATCAGCGCACCGGTATCAAACTGGCCGGAAACGGCACAGTAACCAATCACCGGTGGCGCCGCGCCCGACAAGCTGCCGATCAGCGTGCCGTAGACCGAGTTGCGTTTCATGTACAGGCTGTAAACGCCGACATAAATCACAAAGCCCATCACCGCCAGCCACATGGCCAGCGGATTGGCGCCGATATACAACAACGCAAAGCCCACAATACCCAGAATAGTGGCGTAAACCAGGGTTGTTTTCGGCGGAATAAGTCCTTTTACCAGGGCCCTGTTCTTCGTTCTTTCCATGATCCGGTCGATGTCGCGGTCGATGAAGTTGTTAAACACACAACCTGATGCGACGACCAGCGAAACGCCCACCAAAGTGGCGAGAAAGAGTGGGAAGTCGATGTTGCCTTTGGCAGCAAGGAGGAATCCCCCGATGACAGAAATTAAGTTGCCGAAAATAATTCCTGGTTTCGTTACTTGCAGGTATTGCTTAATCATCACGTGCAGCTCGGCTCTTTAACTGACCATCATATTGAGGTTGAGGTTATACATAATCCACAATGAGCCCACAACGACGATAAAGATAATCACAGCGGTGAACAGAAATGCCACCAGATTCCAGCGAGCTTCCGACGCAGTACTTAAGTGCAGGAAGAACACCAGATGGACAACGATCTGGATGACCGCGGATGCAACCACGGTACCAATGATCAGTGAATGCGAAGCAGTATCGCTCATGACCATGGCGAACGGGATAACCGTCAGGATCACTGACAGGATGAAGCCAATCAGGTATGACTTCACGCTGCCGTGGCTTGCGCCGCCGTGGGAAGTGGCAGAATGACTCATGCTAATACCCCCATCAGGTAAACAACGGTGAATACACAGATCCAGACAACGTCCAGGAAGTGCCAGAACAGACTCAGGCACATCAGACGGGTTTGGTTAACGGCGTTCAGACCACGGCGGCTTACCTGTACCATCATGATGATGATCCAGATCAGACCGCAGGTTACGTGGATCCCGTGGGTGGCTACCAGCGCAAAGAACGCTGACAGGAAACCACTGCGATCCGGACCGAAACCTTCTTTGATCAGGTGATGGAATTCGTACACTTCCATGCAGATGAAGCCCAGACCGAACAGGAAGGTCAGGAACAACCAGCCGTTGACTGCTTTCACACTGCCCTTGCTCATACCGAGCATCGCCATGCCGTACGTAATACTACTGAACAGCAGGAAGAAGGTTTCTACCAGAACGAACGGCAGTTCAAAAATGTCTTTACCAGTCGGGCCACCCGCGGTCCCGTGCACCAGCACCGCGTAAGTTGCGAACAAGCTCGCAAACAGTACGCAGTCACTCATCAGGTAGATCCAGAAGCCGAAGACTTTGGTCTCACCCGCGTCGTGGTGCCCATGCTCTGCATGGGCTGCGTCGTGGTTAGTCAGGGTATCAGTTGCCATGTTTCACACCTGCTTTACGGATTTGTTCATGATGAAGATTTTCAATACGTTCGACTTCTTCAGCTGATACGTAGTAATCAACATCTTCGTCGAAGCTTTTCACAATCCAGGTCACTACCAGTGCGAGGAAGCTTACTGCTGCCAGCCACCAGATATCCCAGATTAATGCGAAACCACAAACCAGACTCAACATAGCGATGATGAAGCCTGCGCCGCTGTTACGTGGCATATGAATTTTTTCATATTTTGCAGGTTGCTTGTAAGCGGTGCCTTTCTCTTTCATGTCCCAGAACTCATCGCGGTCGTGAATTTGCGGCACGATAGCGAAGTTATAGAACGGAGGAGGAGAAGAAGTTGACCACTCCAGAGTACGTGCATCCCACGGGTCACCGGTCAGATCGCGGTTCTGGTCGCGGTCGCGGACAGACACGAAGATCATGATCAGCTGGCAGAGGATACCGATAGCAATCAGTGCTGCACCACACGCGGCGATAACCAGCAGCGGATGGAACTCAGGATCGATATTCTGGCTGACACGACGGGTCATACCCATGAAGCCCAGTACGTACAGTGGCATGAATGCAACGAAGAAGCCGATGATCCAGAACCAGAATGAACGCACACCCCATTTCTCATTCAGCGTAAAGCCGAAGGATTTAGGGAACCAGTAAGTCAGACCAGCGAAGCAACCGAAGACCACACCACCGATGATAACGTTGTGGAAGTGAGCAATCAGGAACAGGCTGTTGTGCAACACGAAGTCAGCACCCGGAACCGCCAACAGAACGCCGGTCATACCACCCACAGAGAAGGTGACAATGAAGCCAACGGTCCACAGCATCGCTGCGTTCAGCGTGATACGGCCCTGGTACATGGTGAACAGCCAGTTGAAGATTTTTACCCCGGTCGGGATAGAAATGATCATCGTCATGATGCCGAAGAAGGCATTGACGTTAGCGCCTGAACCCATGGTGAAGAAGTGGTGCAGCCAAACGACGAACGACAACACGGTGATGGCGATGGTTGCCCATACCAGCGAGGTGTAACCGAACAGACGTTTCTTAGAGAAGGTTGCGGTAACTTCAGAGAACACACCAAAGACTGGCAGAACCAAAATGTACACTTCCGGATGGCCCCAGGCCCAAATCAGGTTGATGTACATCATCATGTTGCCGCCCATGTCATTCGTGAAGAAATGGGTGCCCAGATAACGGTCTAAAGTCAGCAGTGCAACAGTCACGGTCAGAATCGGGAAGGACACGATAATCAACACGTTGGTGCACAGTGCGGCCCAGGTAAATACCGGCATTTTCATCAGCGGCATGCCTGGTGCGCGCATCTTGAGGATGGTCGCAAAGAAGTTAACACCAGTCAGCAAGGTACCAATACCGGATATCTGTAGACTCCATATCCAATAATCGACCCCCACCCCCGGACTGTATTCCTTACCGGACAACGGCGGATAGGCCAACCAACCGGTCTGTGCGAACTCACCGACACCCAGAGAGATGTTGATAAGAATCACAGCGGCAGCGGTGAACCAGAAGCTGACGTTGTTCAGGAACGGGAACGCAACGTCGCGTGCACCGATCTGCAAAGGAACCACCACGTTCATCAAACCGATAACGAAAGGCATCGCCATGAAGAAGATCATGATTACGCCGTGCGCGGTAAAGATTTGGTCGTAGTGATGAGGCGGCAGGAAGCCAGGTTCACCCGCAGAGGCGAGCACCTGCTGGCTACGCATCATGATGGCATCGGCAAAGCCACGCAACAGCATGACGAAAGCCAGAATGATGTACATGATACCTAATTTTTTGTGGTCGACGGAGGTCAGCCACTCGGTCCACAGATACTTCCACTTGCCGAAATAGGTGATACCGGCAACAACTGCCAGACCGCCCAGGATTATTGCGGCAACGGTGACCATGATAATCGGTTCATGGTACGGAACCGAATCAAGCGTTAATTTTCCGAACATCGTTTATTCCTCGGCTCCGGCTGCGTGAGACTGTCCACCCATATCCATGCCTTTCATGTCAGTGCCGGCAGGCATTGGCATGGTATGACCTTCTGGCGCTGCCTTCATGTCATGCATGGAGTATTTGCCAATGATTTCTTTGAACAGGCCTGGTTTTGCGACAGAGAAATATTCGACCGGGTTGTCGATGCTCTGTGCAGCCAGCTTGTTGAAGTCATCAGTGGTTGCCAGTTGGTTCGGTGCGCTTTTCACTTTCGCTACCCAGGTGTCGAAATCGCCACGGGTTGGGGTCGCAATTGTGTTGAACTTCATGCCAGAGAAACCACGGCCACTGAAGTTTGACGAGATGCCTTTATAGGTGCCAGCTTCATTTGCAATCAAATGCAACTGAGTCTGCATACCCGCCATCGCGTAAATCTGTCCGCCTAACTGAGGAATAAAGAACGAGTTCATCACAGAGTCTGAAGTGACTTTGAACTGAACAGGCACGTCTTTCGGGATAACCAGTTCGTTAACAGTTGCGATGCCCTGTTCCGGATAAATAAACAACCATTTCCAGTCCAGAGACACGACTTCAACCGTCATTGGTTTTTGGTCAGATACGATTGGCTTGAACGGATCAAGCGCATGGGTGGTCTTCCAGGTAATCGTTGCCAGAATGGCAATGATAATAATTGGAACAGTCCAGACGACGGCTTCAATTTTGTTGGAGTGGGACCAGTTAGGACTGTAGGTTGCTTTTGTGTTGGAAGCACGATACTTCCACGCAAAGGCAAACGCCATGATAATAACTGGAATAACAACGATCAGCATTAAACCGATCGCCGTTAAAATCAGCGTTCTCTGTTCAAGTCCAATTGCTCCCTTGGGATCCATCAATGCCGTATTGCAACCGCTTAACATTAACGCGGAAGCAAATAAGGACAACATCCCAATACTTTTATTGTATTTCTTAAGTCTCATCTAACGACCTCAATAACTAGGGCTCTATTGTCGCTTCAGGTGTGCGGGCATTTTACGGGAAGGTTGCAGGACTGTAAACACGCTTAAACAAGTGTCAAAGCGCTGTTGACACTTTATGTTAACGCAGTCACACATGTCACGGATCGTGACAATTCACAGTGGGCAACAATATGTTGCGTATAGATTTTTTTCTATAGTGATGAAAAACAAGGGGTGTCGGAATTTGTAAATATTATTCTCACCGATTATCCGGCCGGAAGGTTTAATTAATGTTAAATTAATGTAGATTTCAGGTGAAATAAAAAGCATCAAATGAGCGCCTGAAAAATAAAAACAGAAAATATTATTTTTTTCGACGGCAAATTGTTGAGCAATATTTATAGATGAATTGTTAAATCGAATCCGCCATTCATTTTCAAAACGAATGGCGGAAAATCAGGCGCGTGCGCTGCGGCGCAGTGACAGGAAATCCAGCAGGCTGCCAAGGAAAATTCCCGCCAGACAGATGAATGCCCCGGTTTCGAGCAGCGTCACTGCCAGCGATTGCCATGACGCCCAGCCCAGACTGTTTATAATCAGCGTAATCAGCCAAAGAGCGAGCAATACGCTACCGGCTACCATGCAGCGCAACGCCCAGCGATACGGCGTGGCGAAGTGGATCCGGGGCAGGAAACTGTCGGTTTTTTGCGTGTACGCCAGTGTGTCGCGACAGACCGCCAGCAACAACAGACCAGGAACGGCGGCCACGATAGAGAACAAATAAAACCACGGCCACCCGTAGGCTTCGACAAACCAGCCCGCAATCGGCCCGACGTAAACGCGGCCCACGGCGGAAAGGGCAGACAGCAGCGCGAACTGTGTGGCGGAGAATGACCGGTTGCAGAGCGTCATCAGCAGGGCAACAAACGCTGCCGTGCCCATACCGCCGCACAGGTTTTCAAAGAAGATCGCCGCGCCCATGGAATACAGATGTTTGTCAGTCACCGCAAGGATCCAGTAACCGGCGTTGGAGACGGCCTGCAAAATCCCAAACAGCATCAGCGCGCGGAACAGACTCAGACGTTGCATCAACATTCCGCCGAACAGCGCTCCGACGATCGTCGCCAGCAGTCCTAATGATTTGTTCACCAGACCGACTTCTCCGGCGTCAAAACCAACCCCACGAATTAAAAAAGTGGTGCTCAGGCTACCGGCAAAGGCATCGCCCATTTTGTACATCACGATCAGCAGTAAAATCAGCCACGCGTTGTTGCGGCCAAAGAAGTCTTTCAAGGGAGCGACCACCGCCATTTCGATGGTGCGCGGCGCGGGTTGTGAATTTTCCGGCTCCGGCGCCATCAGCGTCGCCAGCACGCCGCACAGCATCAGGGCAGCCATCAGCCAGTACATGTGCTGCCAGCCGAGATAGCGGTCAGCCAGCCAGAGTGCCAGCCCGCCGGAAACCAGCATCGCCAGCCGGTAACCCAGCACCGAAACCGCTGCGCCGTTGCCGCGCTCTTCGGCGGGGAGTAAATCCGTTTTATAGGCGTCGAAGACAATATCCTGCGACGCCGAAGCAAAG
Source organism: Rahnella inusitata (assembly GCF_003263515.1). Lineage (GTDB taxonomy): Bacteria > Pseudomonadota > Gammaproteobacteria > Enterobacterales > Enterobacteriaceae > Rahnella > Rahnella inusitata. Next base: position 276,070 of record NZ_JYDE01000002.1, read on the forward strand.
GCTATCAGCACCGCCAGCGCCGCCAGCCAGAACAGGTCCTTTGAAGGATCCATAAAGCCCATGCCGAAAATCGCCACGACCAGCAGCAGTTGCGTCAGCACCAGCCAGCCGCGCCTGCGCCCGAGAAAAGAGGGCGTGTAGCGGTCCATCATCGGCGACCACAGGAACTTAAAGACGTAAGCCTGACCGACCAGCGAGAAGATACCGATGGTTTTCAGATCGACATTCTCGACCGTCATCCACGCCTGTAACGTGCCAGAGGTCAGCGCCAGCGGTAACCCGGACGCAAAACCCAGCAGCAGTAAAATGACCGTATTACGCTGTGTGAAAATCTTAAAGTACTGACTGATCATGAAAAGTATGTTCCTGCGGACAGGTGAAAGAGTGGCGCATGGGCATAATAAAGGAAGGGATGCTTCGCGGGGAATAAATTCACTGGCTTTCATTAGCATTCTGCCCGGACAGGCCGGGCAGAAAGTATCAGGCTGACAACAACGGAATCTTAACGTGCGTTAGCTTTAATGAAGTCGCTGATGCTGGTGTCAGACGCCATGTCGCTGATGACATCGCCCAGCGTGGTGTTCACCGCGGTGGTGATTTTAGCGTTGGTCGCAGACAGCGCGCCCTGAACGTTATAGGTCGAGCGGTAATTTTTCACCTGCTTGCTGCCATTTTTCGCGGTAGCAATGATGGAGATGTCTGCTTTGGTGGTGATGTTGTAACGCAGATTACCTTCCTGTACGTCCGCATACAGGTTATTCACGACGATTTGCAGATCGACGACACCGTCAGCTCCGACCATGTAACCACGTGCAGTCATTTGTTTTTCCAGAGATTCCTGCAACAGGAAACGCAGGTCGCGTGACGGGGTCAGAGAAATCAGCTGGCCATCGCGGTTAACTTTCGCCAGCGCCTGATCCTGACGTTGGTCAGCGCCGTTAACGCTGATAGTGATGCCCTGAAGCGTTGGGTCTTGTGATGGCAGAACGATTTTTGGCGAAACGTCCAGCGTGTTGGTGCTGGTAGCGCAACCGGCCAGCATCAACATCGCCAGCACAGGGAAAATAATTTTCTTTAACATGTGTGTTTTCTCAATATTTATAAGGGAATAGTGCTCATATTTATCTCGCCATCATAACATTGCCATTTGCGGGTGGAAGTCCCAACAATCTGGAAAAGTGATTTTTTAGCGTTTTATTTCATCAGGTCTGCTGATTACGGTCTGCATCCGTGGCTAAGCCGCCATTTCTTTGACAGACTGAGCGCCGATTTTATCAATCAAATCTATAAATTTTTTAACGTGATTAACGTGGATGTCGGAAAACAGCCTATTCTTAAAGGGTAGAACGTGAAGATAAAGGAATGTAAGACAAAGGGAACCCGACGTGCGCAGTTCTCTGCTGATACGGTGTAAGGAGATAGCGATGATTCGTGAGCAAATAGAAGCAAAGTTAGTCGAGGCGTTTGAACCCGCGTTTCTGGAAGTGACTGACGAAAGCTATCGTCATAATGTACCGGCAGGCTCAGAAAGCCATTTCAAAGTGGTCATGGTATCCGATAAGTTCCTTGGTGAACGTTTTCTGGCGCGCCATCGTGCTATATACGGGCATCTGGCTGAAGAACTCGCAGGCAGCGTACATGCACTGGCATTGCACACCTACACCCAAAAAGAATGGGAAGGGTTGCAGGACACGGTTCCGGCATCACCCCCGTGTCGCGGTGCCGGAACAATGGCCTGATCGTCGAGATCTGATTCACAAAAGGCATAAATATCGCCGTTTGACGCAGTATCACTGGAACTTTGCTTGTCAGATGCGGTATTAGTAGATGCGAATTTCATGAAACGGCCCGCGGGCCGTTTTTGTTTTTCCCAAGACAGGCAGACGACAAGGGCAATTTTCGCCTCTGCATCGACCGCATTTTTCGAAGGATCGAGTCCCCGTGTGAGTTTCCCTCCCGCGCTTGTAGATACCGTCCTCGACTCAATGCGTCTGCGTCGCTATAATGTCGCGTCTAATTTTTCCGGAATGGTTTCGGACGCTCTCGAATACAGGGCTACGTTCTGATACAGAACTGTCCCGGTTCTTAGAAGTCGTTTTCAAGGTAAGTTTGCGCTTTTGGTGCTTCTCATCTTGTGAACGACTTCTGGAGTTGACCGAGCACTGTGATTTTTTTTTGAGGTAACAAGATGCAAGTTTCTGTTGAAACCACTCAAGGCCTTGGGCGCCGCTTAACGATTACTGTTCCTGCTGAAAGCATTGAAAAAGCAGTGAAAAGTGAACTGGTCAACGTCTCTAAAAAAGTACGTATTGACGGCTTCCGTAAAGGCAAAGTACCAAGCCACATCATCGAACAGCGTTACGGCGCGTCAGTACGTCAGGACGTGCTGGGTGATCTGATGCAACGCAACTTTGTTGATGCGATCATCAAAGAAAAAATCAATCCAGCTGGCGCACCTAACTATATCCCGGGTGAGTACAAGCAGGGTGAAGAGTTCACTTTCACCGTAGAATTTGAAGTTTACCCGGAAGTTGAGCTGAAAGATCTGGAAAACATCGAAGTTGAAAAACCTGTTGTTGAAGTTAACGACGCTGATGTTGATACCATGCTGGAAACTCTGCGCAAGCAACAAGCTGACTGGAAAGAAACTGATGCAGCTGTCACCGCAGAAGACCGCGTGACCGTTGATTTCTCCGGTTCTATCGACGGTGAAGATTTCGAAGGCGGCAAAGCCTCTGATTTCGTACTGGCTATGGGCCAGGGCCGCATGATCCCAGGCTTCGAAGAAGGTCTGGTCGGTCACAAAGCCGGTGAAGAATTCACTATCGACGTAAACTTCCCAGAAGATTACCACGCTGAAAATCTGAAAGGTAAAGCGGCTAAGTTCATTATTACCCTGAAGAAAGTGGAAGAGCGTGAGCTGCCAGAACTGACGCCAGAATTCATCAAACGTTTCGGCGTAGCTGATGGTTCTGTTGAAGGTCTGCGTGCAGAAGTGCGTAAAAACATGGAGCGCGAGCTGAAAGGTGCTGTTCGTAACCGCATCAAAACTCAGGCTATCGACGGTCTGGTCAGCGCTAACGAAATCGACGTGCCAGCTGCACTGATCGACGGCGAAGTTGACGTTCTGCGTCGCCAAGCTGCACAGCGTTTTGGTGGCAACGAAAAACAAGCGCTGGAACTGCCACGCGAGTTGTTCGAAGAGCAAGCTAAACGCCGCGTTGTTGTCGGTCTGCTGCTGGGCGAAGTCATCAGCCAGCACGAACTGAAAGCTGACGAAGATCGTGTTAAAGCGCTGATCGAAGAAATGGCTTCTGCGTACGAAGATCCACAGGAAGTTGTTGAGTTCTACAGCAAAAACAAAGAGCTGATGAACAACATGCGTAACGTCGCGCTGGAAGAACAAGCGGTCGAAACTCTGTTGTCTAAAGCGAAAGTGACTGAAAAAGCCACTACCTTTACTGAGCTGATGAACCAGACTCAACCTGCATAATTTTATTGCACGTTGCTGAATCTGTCCGCAGATTCACGTTTAAAAGCCCGCAGTTTTCACTGCGGGCTTTTTATTTGCCAAAAATCAGGTATTTTTGTTTTGGCTGTTGTTTTTGCACTATATTTATCTCTATAAGGCACAGCGCACGTAGAACCGCTCCGTTGTCTCCCGCAAAATGGCCTTTCAGCGGCCCGGATTGGGGGATAGAGAAAAGAATTATGACGGCAGGCTTGAAAAAGGGGCCTAAATCCCCCAATTGATAAACACGAACTCAGATAAATTTGTAGTCAGAATCTGACTGATAACGACCGTCAGGCGTGTAAAAGGCGACTTGGCCGCTTGAGCATAGTCATGTGTGTCTATCTCAAGTAGAATCGGTTTTAAATAGCGCCAAACAGAATCTATTAGGAGACGGTTATGTCATACAGTGGTGAAAGAGAGCAATTTGCACCAAACATGGCGTTGGTACCCATGGTGGTTGAGCAAACTTCACGGGGCGAGCGTTCATACGACATCTTCTCCCGTCTGCTTAAGGAACGCATCATCTTCCTGACTGGTCAGGTCGAAGACCATATGGCTAACCTGATTGTTGCCCAGATGCTGTTCCTGGAAGCAGAAAGCCCGGAAAAAGACATCTATCTGTACATCAACTCACCGGGTGGCGTGATCACTGCCGGGATGTCGATTTATGACACCATGCAGTTCATCAAGCCGGACGTCAGTACGATTTGTATGGGCCAGGCATGTTCAATGGGCGCGTTCCTGTTGACCGCAGGTGCAGAAGGTAAGCGTTTCTGCCTGCCAAACTCGCGCGTGATGATCCACCAGCCACTGGGCGGTTTCCAGGGGCAGGCGACGGACATTGAGATCCATGCGAAAGAAATCCTGAAAGTGAAATCTCGTATGAATGAGCTGATGGCGAAACACACGGGCAAAACGCTTGAAGAAATCGAGCGCGATACAGAGCGTGACCGTTTCCTGTCTGCTGATGAGGCTGTACAGTACGGTTTAGTGGATTCTGTATTTACCCATCGCGCCTGACGGCTCAATCGTGCCGGGCTGATGGTCTATAGTTATACTCATACCGTGGTTACGTGGGCGGAAACTTTCCGAAAAGGAAAAAGAGTGTGGCATTAACGACACTTTTCCACCCGATGTGAGTCATAACATGAATGAACAGACATCAGCCCTCATGCGGCTGTTGTGTAACATGGTCGTGTCGTCGCGTTATAGTAACGCTGCGGGACTGATACTAAAGAAGAGGTTTACTGATGACAGATAAGCGCAAAGACGGTTCAGGAAAGCTGCTGTACTGCTCTTTTTGCGGCAAAAGCCAGCATGAAGTGCGTAAGCTGATTGCCGGGCCGTCAGTGTATATCTGCGATGAATGTGTCGATTTGTGCAATGACATTATTCGCGAAGAGATTAAAGAAGTCGCGCCACACCGTGAACGCAGTGCATTACCGACGCCGCACGAAATCCGTCAGCACCTTGACGATTACGTTATCGGTCAGGAACCTGCGAAGAAAGTGCTGGCAGTGGCGGTATACAATCACTACAAACGCCTGCGTAATGGCGATACCAGTAATGGGATCGAATTAGGCAAAAGTAACATTCTGCTGATCGGGCCGACCGGTAGCGGTAAAACGCTGCTGGCTGAAACCCTCGCACGTTTCCTGGATGTGCCATTTACTATGGCCGATGCCACCACACTGACCGAAGCCGGTTACGTGGGGGAAGATGTTGAAAACATCATTCAGAAACTACTGCAAAAATGTGATTACGATGTTCAGAAAGCGCAACGCGGTATTGTCTACATTGACGAAATCGACAAGATTTCCCGCAAGTCTGACAACCCATCGATCACACGTGACGTGTCCGGTGAAGGTGTCCAGCAGGCGCTGCTGAAACTGATTGAAGGTACGGTTGCTGCAGTTCCACCTCAGGGCGGACGTAAGCATCCACAGCAGGAATTCCTGCAAGTTGATACCTCGAAAATCCTCTTTATCTGCGGCGGTGCGTTTGCCGGTCTGGATAAAGTGATTGGCCAGCGTATTAACACCAGTACCGGTATCGGTTTTGGTGCAGAAGTGAAAGGCAAAGAGCAAAAGGCCACTGAAGGTCAGTTGCTGGCGCAGGCTGAACCGGAAGATTTGATCAAATTTGGTCTGATCCCTGAGTTCATTGGCCGTCTGCCAGTGGTCGCGACGCTCAGCGAGCTGAATGAAGATGCACTGATTCAAATTCTGAAAGAGCCGAAAAATGCGCTGACTAAGCAATATCAGGCATTGTTCAATCTGGAAGGCGTTGAACTGGAATTCCGTGATGAAGCGCTGATTGCGATTGCGAAGAAAGCCATGAACCGTAAAACGGGTGCCCGTGGTTTACGTTCAATCGTTGAGGCTGCATTGCTGGACACTATGTACGATCTGCCGTCTCTCGACGATGTGGAGAAAGTGGTGATTGATGAGTCCGTAATTGCGGGCCAGTCAGAACCTCTGATGATTTATGGCAAGCCTGAGGCGCAACAAGCGTCTGGTGAATAATTAGCCAAACTATCCAGAGAGTTAGCCACAAAATGGGGGATTTAGTCCCCCATTTTTTTTTCGCACATTCTTATCGTTGAATGTCGGACATTCATCCCCATATACTCAGTTAACGACTTGCTGAAACCCGTCTGACTCGTGTTTCACGAGATTTCCTTAACCTGGCGGAAGCTAAACTAAGAGAGAGCTCTATGAACCCTGAGCGTTCTGAACGCATAGAAATCCCCGTATTGCCTCTGCGCGATGTGGTGGTTTATCCGCACATGGTGATCCCGTTGTTCGTTGGCAGGGAAAAATCGATTCGATGCCTCGAAGCCGCGATGGATCACGACAAAAAAATCATGCTGGTTGCGCAGAAAGAAGCGTCGACCGATGAGCCGGGCGTTAACGATCTCTTCTCCGTGGGTACGGTTGCCTCAATATTACAAATGCTGAAGCTCCCGGACGGCACGGTAAAAGTGCTGGTGGAAGGGTTACAACGCGCACGTATTACCACACTTTCTGACAGTGGCGAGCATTTTGCTGCCCAGGCAGAATACCTTGAATCTCCGGCCGTTGATGAACGCGAGCAGGAAGTTCTGGTACGCACAGCGATTAATCAGTTTGAAGGCTATATCAAACTGAACAAAAAAATCCCGCCAGAAGTGCTGACGTCGCTGAACAGCATTGAAGATGCTGCACGTCTGGCTGACACCATTGCCGCGCATATGCCATTGAAACTCGCTGACAAACAGTCCGTACTGGAAATGTTTGATATCACCGAGCGCCTGGAATATCTGATGGCGATGATGGAATCCGAAATCGATCTTTTACAGGTCGAAAAACGTATCCGTAACCGTGTCAAAAAGCAGATGGAAAAGAGCCAGCGCGAGTACTATCTGAATGAGCAAATGAAAGCGATTCAGAAAGAACTTGGTGAAATGGACGACACGCCTGATGAACATGAGGCGTTGAAACGCAAAATCGACGCGGCGAAAATGCCGAAAGAAGCGCGTGAAAAAACCGAAGCTGAACTGCAAAAGTTGAAAATGATGTCGCCGATGTCCGCCGAAGCCACAGTGGTCCGTGGTTATATCGACTGGATGCTTCAGGTGCCATGGAACGCCCGCAGTAAAGTGAAGAAAGATTTGCGCAAAGCGCAGGAAGTTCTGGATACCGATCACTTTGGCCTCGAACGCGTCAAAGACCGAATCCTTGAGTATCTTGCGGTGCAGACGCGCGTCAGCAAAATCAAAGGGCCTATCCTGTGCCTGGTCGGGCCTCCGGGTGTGGGTAAAACCTCTCTTGGCCAGTCCATCGCACGTGCGACAGGGCGTGAGTATGTTCGTATGGCGCTGGGTGGCGTACGCGATGAAGCGGAAATCCGCGGTCACCGTCGTACCTATATCGGTTCTATGCCAGGCAAACTGATCCAGAAAATGGCCAAAGTTGGCGTGAAAAATCCGCTGTTCCTGCTCGACGAAATCGACAAGATGTCGTCTGACATGCGCGGCGATCCGGCTTCAGCGCTGCTGGAAGTGCTGGATCCAGAGCAGAACGTAGCGTTTAACGATCACTATCTGGAAGTCGATTATGACCTGTCAGACGTGATGTTTGTCGCGACGTCGAACTCCATGAACATCCCTGCGCCATTGCTGGACCGTATGGAAGTGATCCGCCTTTCCGGTTACACCGAAGACGAAAAGCTGAACATCGCCAAACAGCATTTGTTGCCGAAACAGATTGAACGTAATGCGCTGAAGAAGAACGAACTGACGGTGGATGACAGTGCAATCATCGGCATCATTCGTTTCTATACCCGTGAAGCGGGCGTGCGTAGTCTGGAACGTGAGTTGTCTAAACTGTGCCGTAAAGCGGTTAAACAATTGCTGATGGATAAAACCCTCAAGCACATTGAAATTAACGGCGACAACCTGAAAGATTTCCTCGGCGTGCAAAAGGTCGATTATGGCCGTGCGGATACCGAAAATCGTGTCGGTCAGGTGACTGGCCTGGCGTGGACTGAAGTGGGCGGCGAGCTGCTGACCATCGAAACAGCCTGCGTGCCGGGTAAAGGTAAGCTGACGTACACCGGATCACTGGGTGAAGTGATGCAGGAATCCATTCAGGCTGCGCTGACGGTCGTGCGTGCACGTGCCGACAAGCTGGGCATCAACCCTGACTTCTACGAAAAGCGTGATATTCATGTTCACGTACCAGAAGGGGCGACGCCGAAAGATGGCCCAAGTGCGGGTATTGCAATGTGTACCGCCCTGGTGTCTTGTCTGACCGGTAACCCTGTGCGTGCAGACGTGGCGATGACGGGTGAGATAACCCTGCGTGGTCTGGTGCTGCCAATCGGTGGTCTGAAAGAAAAACTGCTGGCTGCACACCGTGGCGGTATCAAAGTGGTTCTGATCCCGGACGACAACAAACGCGATCTGGAAGAAATTCCGGCGAACGTGCTGGCAGATCTTGAGATCCATCCGGTCAAACGTATTGATGATGTTCTGAACTTTGCTCTGCAAAATCCTGCATACGGTGCGTTACCGGTTGCTGCGAAATAGTGATGTTGACTTACACAGTTGAATAAAACGCTGGCTGGCTGGTGAATTCTCACTTGCCAGCTTTTTTTTGTGCCGTTAACGTAGTCAACGGTCAGAAGGTTTCAGGCTGCTTTCAGTCGCTTGCATAGCCCTGACAAGATTGATATAACAGCAGCGCGGTCGCGTCCGAAGGGAAATTCGGCGTGATGAAAAATATTAAGAGGGGACGAAAAGAGTGAATAAGTCACAATTGATCGACAAAATTGCTGCCGGTGCTGATATTTCTAAAGCCGCAGCGGGACGTGTTTTGGATGCGGTTCTTGGATCTGTCACTGATACCCTGAAAGCCGGGGAAGAAGTCGCTCTGGTAGGTTTTGGTACTTTCTCCGTGCGCGAACGTTCAGCACGTACTGGCCGTAACCCACAGACCGGTAAAGAAATCAGCATTGCAGCAGCTAAAGTACCTGGCTTCCGTGCAGGTAAAGCGCTGAAAGATGCCGTTAACGGCTAATTACCCGACGAGCTGACGTCAAATCCGTGTGAAGCGTATCACTGATGCATATTTACTCAGGTCTGGTTGTTAAACAATAACCTGACGTCACCGGGCTGGTAAGGTAAGATATAAGGCGCATCGAAAACGGTGCGCTTTTTTTATTACAGCGGAGTGTTGCCTCACTATGATGGACAATTTACGCGCGGCGTCCAATAACGTCGTGCTCAAAATCATTCTGGCCCTGATTATTCTGTCCTTTATTTTGACAGGGGTGGGCAACTACCTGGTCGGCGGTTCAGGCGACTATGCAGCGAAAGTGAATGGTCAGGAGATCGGTCGAGCTCAGTTAGAGCAGGCAGTGCAAAATCAGCGCAGCCGACTGCAACAACAGCTTGGAGATCAGTTCTCTGCGCTGGCAGGCAGCGAAGGTTACATGCAGCAGCTGCGTCAGGAATCTCTGAACAACCTGATTGATGTCACTTTGCTGGATCAGTATTCCAAAAAATTAGGCATTACGGTCAATGATCAACAGATCAAAGACGCGATTTTTGCGACGCCGCAATTTCAGACCAATGGTCGTTTCGACAACGCTAAATATCTCCAAAGTATCCAGAGCATGGGTTACAGCGCGGATAATTTTGCCCAGCTGATGAAACAGCAATTGATCAGTCAGCAACTCGAACAAGCGTTTGGTCAGTCTGATTTCATTCTCCCTGTTGAAAGCAAAACGCTGGGCGAGCTGATCCTGCAAACCCGCGATGTGCACACCGCGACGCTGGACACTGAGACTCTGGCAGCGAAACAGCAGGTGACTGACGCCGAATTGCAGGCTTTCTACGAGCAGAATAAAAACAACTTCTTGTCCCCTGAGCAGGTCAAAATCAGCTACATCCAAATGGATGCAGCGGCTATGCAGGGTAAAGCAGACGTATCGGATGCCGATATTAGCGCCTATTACGACCAGCACAAAAACGAGTTTGGTCAGCCTGAGCGCCGTCGCTACAGTGTTATCGTCCTGAAAACTCAGGCACAAGCGGACGCAGTTGCGGCTGAGCTTAAGAACGGCACTGACTTTGCTGAACTGGCGAAAACGAAATCCACCGATGCACTGAGCGGAAAAAAAGGCGGTGATTTGGGCTGGATGGAACCTGAAACAACATTGCCAGAATTTAAAAGCGCTAACTTGACCACCAAAGGTCAGGTATCGGGTGTGATTAAATCTGACAGCGGTTTCTTCATCCTGCGTTTAGAAGACATCAAACCTGAACAGGTCAAGCCTCTGGCCGAAGTGCGTAACAGCATCACTGATAAGCTCAAACAAGAGAAATCACTCGATGCCTACTACGCATTGCAGCAGAAGGTCAGTGAAGCGGCGACCAACGACAACGAATCTCTGGCTTCGGCTGAAGAAGTTGCCGGCGTGAAAGCGGCTCATACCGACTGGTTCACACAAAATCAAATCCCGGCAGCTATCAACTTCAAACCTGTAGTGCAGGCGATTTTTGAAGGTGGTCTTATCCCTCAGGACGGTACTCCGGGCAACAACTCTGACATCATCACGGTCGATGGTGATCGTGCGTTTGTGATACGTGTCGATTCACACAAAGCTGAAGGCGTTAAGCCATTTGCTGAAGTGAAAGATCAGGTGACGACGCTGGTGAAACGCCAGAAAGCGCAAAATCAGGCGCGTATGGAAGGCGAGAAACTGCTGACGGCGCTGAAAGAAGGCAAAGGCGATGATGCGATGAAAGCCGCAGGTCTGAGCTTTGGTGATGTGCAGAAAGTTCAGCGCAGCCAGCAACCTTCAGCGTTCGAAGAAACCGTCTTCGCTATGCCGCAGCCGCAGAAAGATCAGGCTGTCTACGGTTTGTCTCAGGATACCAAAGGAAACAGCGTGTTGGTCAAACTGACTGCCGTGACGCCGGGTGCTGTTCCTGAAGCGGATGCCGCACGTTTTGCTCAGGAAATGCAACAAACCTCCTCGAACGTGACCTTTGATGCGCTTCTGACTAACCTGCGTCAGCAAGCGAAAATCAAGTTCGGTTCTGCTGCACAAAACCAGTAAACGCCGCAAAGTTTTGCAACGCGTTGCAACAAACAAAGGCCGCTTTCGCGGCCTTTTCCACATTTGAAAGTTGCCCGTTGTTCGCTTTTTTTTCCTGATGCACTCTCTGTGTGCTGTCAAACACATGGAGGATACAGCATGAAAAAATTAGGCATTACTTCACTTTCACTCGCTCTGGCACTGGGACTTTCTACCTTACCTGTAATGCTGAAGGCGGCGCCTAATACTACCGGCACGGTTGCCACAACGTCCGTTGCCCCGGCAACGACGGCCAGCAAAGTGGCGGGTCCGCAGGTGAAAAAGGAGCAGGCGGCGGTGACGGATGAAAGTACCGTCAGCATCAATACCGCCACGGCAGAGGAGTTTGCCAAAGTGATGAACGGTGTGGGGATGAAAAAGGCGCAGGCCATCATCAGCTACCGTGAAGAGCTGGGGCAATTCACCGATATTGAACAGCTGCGTGAAGTGCCAGGAATCGGTGCAGCACTGTTTGAACGTAACAAGGACCGTCTGAAACTGTGACGGATGTCGCGGCGGCCAACCCTTAACGGGTGCCGCCGTTTTCTTCTGCTAATCTCTAAAGACATCTGACCAGTTCGGTTTATGCCTCAGGCGATCAGCAGGAGTTGTTTAATCACTATGCATACGTTTATCAAAGTTCGCGGTTTTCATATCGACGTTTACCAGCACGTTAACAATGCCCGATATCTGGAGTTCCTGGAGACGGCGCGTTGGGAATGGCTGGACAATCAGTCTGGCTTTAAGTGGATGAGCCAAAACAAAATTGCTTTCATCGTGGTGAATATCAATATCAACTACCGCAAGCCTGCCGTGTTGGGCGATCTCTTACGCATCGACAGCAGCCTTCAGCAACTGAATGGTCGAAGCGGTGTCATCGAGCAGGTAGTGACCTGTGAAGGCGATATGGTGGCAGATGCCACACTGACGTTTGTTTGCATTGATTTGCGCACGCAAAAAGCATTACCACTGGAAGGTGAGTTGCTGGAAAGGTTGCGCGAGCTTGAGCTGGAAAACGATCAGGCCAGCCACGACTGAATAAAATGAAAACGGGCAGTGAAATCTGCCCGCTCTTATCACAACCCGAAGATCATTTCAGGCCGGTTTTCTTCTTCAGGCTGGCCATCACGCCTGCATTATCCTGCTGATACTGTTGCAGACCATTAGCGCGAAGATGGCAGGCTGCGCATTCACCACAACCGTCACCGGCAATGCCGTTGTAACAGGTCAGGGTGTGATGACGAACCAGATCGAGTTGCTGATAGTAATCGGCCAGCGCCCAGGTTTCGGCTTTGTTCAGCCACATCAGCGGCGTTTCAAATCGGACATCGCGCGCCAACCCAAGAGAAACAGCATGGTTGAGCGCTTTAACGAATTCATCGCGGCAATCCGGATAACCGGAGAAATCGGTTTCGCACACGCCGGTAATCACCGCTTCAGCCTGAATCTGATAAGCGTAAATCGCTGCCAGCGTCAGGAACAGAATGTTACGCCCGGGAACAAAGGTGCTTGGCAAACCGCCTTCTGTTTCTTCTCCAAAGCCCGGTACGGGGATATTGTCGCGGGTCAGGCTGCTGACAGCCAGTTCGTTTAATAAACCGACGTCCAGCACTTTGTGGGCACGCGCGCCCAACTGTACAGACAGCTTTTGCGCGATCTCAATTTCAGCGCGATGACGCTGACCGTAATCGAAAGTGACGCAATGTACTTCGTCATACTCTTTCAAAGCCTGGATCAGGCAGGTTGTTGAATCCTGTCCACCGCTAAAAACTACCACTGCTCTTTTCATTCAGATTTCCTGTTCGCTAAAACTGACCGCGCATCGGGCAGCAAAATCCTGCTTATGGTACTGACCTTTGCCGCCGTAGTGTAGTGAAACAGCTGTGTTACGCGTTTTCCTGTGGCAGCGGCGGTGGTACCCAGGCCTGACAGAAATCGAACCAGCCCCACGCAGTAAGCTGAACACCGCTGATGCGCGGCGGCGCGCTGACCTGATACTGATAGTTAAACAGCGGCGTGATAATACTGCGCGACATCCATTGATAAAAATGGTCGCGCAGTTCTTCAGAGCGTGAATTTTCCAGCGGGATTTGCTGGATAGACGCCAGACGCTGTTGCTGGAGGAGCCGATCTTCTTCCCGCAAAATACCTGCCCAGAGTGGATCTTGCTGTAGCCAGTTTTCCAGCGTAGCTTCCGGCGATTCACCGATCAGGCGATCGCCGAGCAGCAGGTCAGCTGATTTCAGCAATTCGCCGTCTTCCCACAAGCGCCCGGCGTGATACACCACCTCCAGCGTACAATCTTCTTGCGCCAGCTTTTTCTGCAATGCCTGCGCCACCAGTTCAAACTCTACCGGCGGATGGAACAAAAGACGCAAACTTTTAGGCAGAGCCACATCGACATCCTCATTAATCGGGATCGGCCAGCCGGGCAGCATTTCTTTACTGGCTCTCACCAGGTCGTGGTCGATCGGCAGATTATCTAACATGCCGCTACTTTGGATTATCCGAATGATTTTTTGCGCCTGTTTTTCACTTAACACACCGCGTCGCATATTCGCGGCGATATAGCAGAATCCCAGGCTGGTGCTGCGCCGGACGGGTTTGACCTGCGAAAGCTCATCTTCCTCACCGAGAATAATCCGCACCGGATGCTGGCAACTGACATTGTCCCGCTGGGCAAACAATAATGGCGTGATCCAAAACTCGATAGCGGCCAGATACGGATGTTGTAAAGGATAGTAAGTGTGCTGTTCCAGGCGGATCAATTCCGGGGAAAAGGTGGTCAACCGAAATGGGCCCGCGCCAATATGCGGATCGTCCGGGTGTGCCAGCAGACAGTTGAGATCGGCAAAACGGTGCGCCAGCCAGTAATCAGGCTTATCCAGATCGAACTGCAAACACAGCGCATGGGGCTGGGATAATTTAACCACTGACGCCAGATTGTGTTTTCCGCGCGCCGATCCGCGCAGTTGTTCAAAACGTGCCACCAGCTGAGCCGTTTTCAACGGTTCGCCGTTATGCCAAAAAAGCTGACTGCGCAGGAAGAACTGCCAGGTCTTACCGTCATTACTGATTTGCCAGTGATGGGCAAGATTCGGCTGTGGCGAGCTATCGCCGGGAATAAAGCGCGTCAAACCGGCGTGGATCGTATGCGCCAGATGTTGCTCGGCGCGACCGGTAAGTGTCAGGGGATCCAGCGGCTGGAGAGGGCGGTAATAAGGAATGCGCAGCGTCGGAGCATCTTCCTGCCACTGGCCGCCGAGATGCGGTGCAAGCAGGGCATTCAGATGAGAAGGTGCCAGCTGGCTCAGTTGCAGCGCGGCGGAATGTTCGCCGTTTTTGAGTAACTCCTGTAAATAGGTTCCGCGTAAATCCTCCGGGGTTTTCAGGCAGCACAGGGAAGCGCGTTTACCGCGTCCAGCCTGTGATTGCCAGCTAATCCAGCCGGCATCCTGAAAGTGGCTCAATAAGGTTCGGGTGTGGCGCTCGCTGCAACAGAAGATCTCCGCCAGCTCCGCGACGGTGAATTGAGCCGGAGATGAGCCGGTTTTCAGGTGTAAACGCTGAAACTGATTAAGCCGGTTTTGCAGACGCACGATAGATTCAGAACCTTTATTAGCACAGAAATTCTGCGTTCAGCATATCGCAGGTTTCGCTGCTCCGGCTTAAGTAAAGAACCAAAGTGTGAGCTAAAACCGGAACAGTATTGATAAACTGTTCACTATTAGTTCCGTAAATACCGGTCCATACTTTGAACGTGAAAACCAAGCCCGCCCGGAGAGGACTATGTACCGTTTAGCCGCATTTGATATGGATGGCACGCTGCTTTTACCTGACCACACGCTGGGCGAAAAAACGCTGTCCACGCTGCGTCAGCTGGCTGAAAAGCCGATCACCCTGACGTTCGCCACCGGCCGTCACTATCTCGAAATGAAAGATATTCTGGCCAATATCGGGCTGGACGGTTATTTGATCACCGGCAACGGCACAAGAATCCACGATCTTTCCGGCCACAGACTGCATGCCAGCGATTTACCGGAAGATTGCGCCCATGAATTGCTGCACACAACGTGGGATACGCCGGCGAGTCTGCACGTTTTCCGCGACGACGGCTGGTTTACCGCGCTTGATGATCCGGACTTATTGATCCCACACCAGTTCAGCGGTTTTCGCTATCAGTTACAGGATCTGCGTTTACTTCCAGATTCGGGTAACAGCAAAGTGTGTTTCTGTGCGCCGCATGAGGTGCTGTTGTCGCTGGTACCCCAGCTCGAAGCGCATTTTGGACCGCGCATCGACCTGTGTTTTTCTGCGATGGATTGTCTGGATGTGCAGCCTGCTGGCAGCAATAAAGGCAGCGCGCTGGCGATGCTGACGGCGGGGCTTGGGATCAGCATGTCAGAGTGCATGGCATTTGGTGATGCTATGAACGACAAAGAAATGCTGGAAGGCGTCGGCATGGGGCTGATTATGGGGAATGCACTACCTGTTTTGAAGGCGCAATCCCCGCACTTACAAATTATCGGACACTGCCGTAATCAGGCGGTGTCTCACTTTTTGCAACACTGGCTGCACACACCAAACCTCACCTATTCCCCCGAATATTAAGGTTTTGCAGCGAGCCGGGTCATCTGTCCCGGCTTTTTTCATGCTTGCTTTTTGCTCACCATTCTTCGAACCAGAGCAGCGTTAGCTGAGCCCTTCAAGTTCTTGCGCGTACCCTGAAATATCCCCGATATTTTTCGCGACCCAGCTCTCATCGAAATATGTATTCAGGTACCGTTCGCCACTGTCGCACAGTAAGGTGACGATCGAGCCAGATTCACCTTTTTCACGCATCTGTTTTGCCAGTTGCAGCGCACCCCAGACGTTGGTACCCGTCGATCCACCGACTTTACGGCCGAGCACTTTCTCCAGCCAGTGGAGAGTGGCGATGCTTGCGGCGTCGGGTACCTGCATCATGTCGTCAATGACGCTTGGGATAAATGACGGTTCTGCGCGCGGACGTCCAATGCCTTCAATCCGGCTGCTGCATTGGGCGGTCACGCTGGCATCCCGCTGCTGATAATAATCGTAAAACACCGAGTTTTCCGGATCGACAACCACCAGTTCGGTGTCATACCCCTGATAACGAATGTAGCGGCCAAGCGTTGCGGACGTCCCGCCCGTGCCGGCGCTCATCACCAGATATCGCGGGACCGGATTTGGTTCCAGAGACATCTGACGGAAAATGCTGTCGGCAATATTGTTGTTGCCGCGCCAGTCTGTTGCGCGTTCTGCGTAAGTAAACTGATCCATATAATGGCCGTTCATTTCGCGGGCGAGTTGCTCGGACGCTGCATAAATCTGGCCAGAGTTTTGTACGAAGTGGCAGCGGCCGCCGTAAAACTCGATTTGCTGAATTTTGCGCGGAGCAGTGCAGGAAGGCATGACGGCGATAAACGGCAGGCCGAGCAGGCGGGCGAAGTAAGCTTCAGAAATGGCGGTGCTGCCAGAAGAGGCTTCAATGATCGGCGTATTCTCGCGGATCCAACCGTTGCACAAGCCATACAAAAACAGTGAGCGCGCGAGGCGATGTTTCAGGCTGCCAGAAGGGTGTGTGCTTTCATCCTTCAGATACAGCGAAATTCCGGGAAAGTCGCCCAGCGACAGGCGAATCAAATGTGTATCTGCGGAACGCTGAAAATCAGCGTCGATTTCTTTAATAGCGTGATTAACCCAGGAATTGCGCATGGTGCAGGCCCATAATAGTGTGCTGATGATGCTAAGAATAACGTAACCGGCAGAGAAATAAGTTACTCTTTAACCCATGGAATGCATGTTTTGTAGAATAATTTTCTCCTGAGGTGTCTCATGGTAGATAAAATTGACCTTAAGTTGTTATCGCTGTTGCAGAAAGATTGCACATTATCCCTCAACGAACTGGCGGATGCGGTAAATCTCACCACAACGCCTTGCTGGAAAAGAATCAAGCGGCTGGAAGACGACGGGATTATTCGCGGTAAAGTCGCGCTGCTGGACGGCGACCAACTCGGGCTGAGCCTGACGGCGTTCGTGCTTATCAAAACGCAACATCACAACAGCGAGTGGTATCAGCGTTTTGTGCAGCAGGTTGAGGCGTTTCCTGAAGTGCTGGGTTTTTACCGTATGGCCGGTGAATACGATTATTTACTTCAGGTACAGGTGGCCGATATGAAAAGCTACGATAACTTTTACAAGCGACTTGTGAACGGCATTCCGGGGCTGAATGATGTCACCTCAAGTTTTGCGATGGAACGCATAAAATCCACCACCGCATTACCGATTTAATGCAAAAGTTACAGTAAAAAGTTTCATCAGAAACCCCCGTTAACTCTGTTATCCTTGTCAGCCTGAAGAGGAAAGTTGCCCGTCTTTAAGCGGCTTATCCCAATAAAATCATCGTTATTATTTGTATGGAAAACGCTGCGTGAGATTGTTCGCCCAATTAGGCTGGTATTTCCGACGTGAATGGCGCCGGTATCTGGGTGCCGTCGCCTTACTGATCATCATTGCCATTCTGCAATTGCTGCCGCCCAAGCTGGTCGGCGTAATTATTGATGGTGTCACCACCAAAACGATGTCTTACGGCGTACTGTTTGCGTGGCTGGGGCTGATGATAGCCACGGCGATTGTGGTGTATTTGCTGCGTTACGTCTGGCGCGTGCTGCTGTTCGGTGCGTCCTATCAATTGGCAGTAGAACTGCGTCAGGATTTTTTCCGCCAGCTAAGCCGTCAGCATCCCGCTTTTTATCTGCGTCACCGCACCGGCGATTTGATTGCCCGCGCAACCAATGATGTCGATCGCGTGGTTTTTGCCGCAGGTGAGGGCGTTCTGACGCTGGTGGATTCGCTTGTCATGGGACTGGCGGTGCTGATCGTGATGGCGACCCAAATCAGCTGGGAACTCACGCTGCTTTCCCTCGTCCCGATGCCGGTCATGGCGATTATCATTAAACGCTACGGCGACCAGCTGCATCATCGCTTTAAAACCGCGCAGGCCGCCTTTTCCTCACTGAACGATCAGGCTCAGGAAAGCCTGACCAGCATCCGTATGATCAAAGCCTTTGGTCTGGAGAATCATCAGTCTTCGCAGTTTGCCGACGTGGCCGCTGACACCGGTGCGAAGAACATGCGCGTGGCGCGCGTCGATGCCCGTTTCGACCCGACTATCTATGTCTCAATTGGCATGGCAAACCTGCTGGCAATTGGCGGCGGCAGCTGGATGGTTGTTAACGGATATCTGACGCTCGGGCAGTTAACCAGTTTTGTGATGTACCTTGGTCTGATGATCTGGCCGATGCTGGCGCTGGCCTGGATGTTCAATATTGTCGAACGGGGAAGCGCTGCCTATAGCCGTATCCGCAGTCTTTTGCAGGAAGCGCCGAGCGTGGTGGACGGGACTAAACCCTTGCCAGCGGGACGTTCGGTACTCGAGGCCAAAATTGCTGATTTCCATTACCCCGAAACCGCGCATCCTTCGCTGACTGGCGTAATGTTTTCTTTGCAACCGGGGCAAATGCTCGGGCTTTGTGGCCCGACAGGATCGGGCAAAAGTACGCTGCTGGCGCTCCTCCAGCGGCAGTTTGATGTGACTGAAGGTGATGTGCTGTATCACGGCCTCTCACTCAAAGAGATCCAGCTGGATGACTGGCGTGCCCGCCTGGCGATTGTCAGTCAGACCCCTTTTCTGTTCTCCGATACCGTTGCGCAAAATATTGCGCTGGGGCGCCCGGATGCCACGCAGGAAGAAATTGAAGAAGCTGCGCGTCTTGCCAGTGTTCATGACGATATTTTGCGCCTGCCCGGCGGCTATGAAACTGAAGTCGGCGAGCGTGGCGTTATGCTTTCCGGCGGCCAGAAGCAGCGAATTTCTATCGCCCGCGCACTGCTGCTGAAAGCTGAAATTTTGATCCTCGACGATGCCCTGTCTGCGGTCGATGGCCGGACGGAGCATCAGATCCTGCACAACCTGCGTCAGTGGGGCAGTGACCGTACGGTGATCATCAGCGCCCATCGTCTTTCCGCTCTGACAGAGGCCAGCGAAATTCTGGTGTTTAACCACGGCACGATTTCGCAACGCGGGAACCATGAACAACTTGCCGCTAAGTCTGGCTGGTATCGCGATATGTTCCGTTATCAGCAACTGGAAGCCGCACTGGACGATGTGCCGCAGGAACAGGAGCCGGAAGATCGTGGTTGAACAAAAAGTGAGTAAAATTCAAAAGATGTGGCCCACGCTTAAACGCCTGTTGAGTTACGGCAAGCCATACAGAAAACCGCTTTCCATTGCGGTGCTGATGTTGTGGATTGCGGCAGCAGCAGAAGTGACCGGGCCAATTCTGATCAGCTTCTTTATCGATCACTATGTCGCCAAAGGCGAAATGCCATGGGGCAAGGTCAGCCTGCTGGCACTGTGCTTTATTCTGCTGCAATTTCTGGCTGCGGGTTTGCACTATTTTCAGGCGCTGTTGTTTAACCGGGCAGCGGTCGGCGTGGTTCAGCGTTTGCGCACAGATGTGATGGATGCCGCCCTGCGCCAGCCTCTCAGTGCATTCGACACTCAGCCGGTCGGTCAGCTGATTTCCCGTGTCACCAACGATACGGAAGTGATCCGCGATCTGTACGTCACCGTCGTCTCGACCGTATTGCGCAGCATTGCCCTGATCGGGGCGATGTTGGTGGCGATGTTCAGTCTCGACTGGCGTCTGGCCTCGGTAGCTGTCTGTATTTTCCCTGCGGTCTTCGTGGTGATGGGACTCTACCAGATTTACAGCACGCCGATCGTGCGCAAGGTGCGCAGCTATCTGGCGGATATCAATGACGGTTTCAACGAAGTTATCAATGGGATGAACGTCATCCAGCAGTTCCGTCAGCAAAAGCGCTTCGGCGAACGTCTGACGCGCGCCAGCCAGTCGCATTATCTGGCGCGTATGCAAACGCTCCGGCTGGAAGGTTTCTTACTGCGCCCGCTGCTCAGCCTGTTCTCCTCTCTGATTTTATGCGGATTGCTGCTGCTGTTTGGATTCAGCGCGGAAGGTTCTGTCGGTGTCGGTGTTCTGTACGCTTTCATCAACTATCTGGGGCGTCTGAACGAACCGTTGATCGAACTGACATCACAACAGTCGATCCTTCAGCAGGCCGTCGTGGCTGGTGAACGTATTTTTGATCTCATGGACAGAACACAGCAGCAATACGGTTCGGATGACAAACGGCTGACCAGCGGTGAGATTGAAGTCAAAGACGTCAGTTTTGCCTATCTCCCGGAAAAATGGGTGTTGGAAAATATTTCACTGCACGTTCCGTCGCGTGGATTTGTGGCGCTGGTGGGGCATACCGGCAGTGGCAAGAGTACGCTGGCGAATTTGCTGATGGGATATTACCCGCTCAATAAAGGGGAAATCAGAGTCGATGGCCGTAACCTTGCTGATCTGTCTCATGCCAGCTTGCGCAAAGGGATTGCGATGGTTCAGCAGGATCCGGTTGTGCTGGCTGAATCTGTCTTCGCCAATGTGACCTTAGGGCGCGATATTGATGAAGCACAGGTCTGGCATGCACTCGATATTGTGCAACTCTCGCCGCTTATCCGCGAAATGCCTGAAGGGCTTAATACGCGTCTGGGTGAACAGGGGAATAATCTCTCCGTCGGGCAGAAGCAGTTACTGGCGATGGCGCGCGTTTTGGTGCAGGCACCGGAGATTCTGATCCTTGACGAGGCAACTGCCAATATCGATTCGGGAACAGAGCAGGCGATCCAGCGTGCTTTGCGGGCTATCCGTCAGCAAACCACGTTGGTGGTTATCGCCCATCGTCTTTCGACTATTGTCGATGCGGACAATATTTTGGTATTGCATCGTGGTCAGGCCGTAGAACAGGGTAATCACCTGCAGCTGTTAAACGAAAAAGGCCGGTATTATCAGATGTATCAGTTGCAGCTTGCCGGTCAGGAACTCGCCTCTACAGAGCAAGCCACTGCCGCTACCGAAAACGCGTAATCATCTTCCCAACGCAGGGCGTTACACTGCGTTGGGTCTCTTTCTGTCACTGCGTGTTTCGCAATATTTCTCTCTCATTGCCCCTCTTTAATGCATGCCCAAGCGCCGATGGAACCTGTTGCACTAAAAAGCAGCGCGTAGCACTTAAATAGTGCGGGCTTTCTGATAATGCCTCGAACCAACGACTGTGCGCTCCGTCACGATTATTCTGAAAATGCCGTATTGCGCGGGTAAATCACCAATCTTTCAGAAATTTCAACTCTGGCACATCCTTTGCTTTATCCATTTCGTATCGGGCGCGGGTTTTCTCGCGGCAAGCCCTTAATTCGAGGAGTGGCAAAATGAAGCTGGTTACTGTGGTGATCAAACCTTTCAAGCTGGAAGACGTGCGTGAAGCGCTGTCTGCTGTTGGAATTCAGGGGCTGACCGTAACGGAAGTTAAAGGTTTCGGCCGCCAGAAAGGTCACGCTGAACTGTATCGCGGTGCAGAGTACAGCGTGAACTTCCTGCCAAAAGTAAAAATCGACATTGCTATCGCTGATGATCAGCTCGACGAAGTCATCGACGTGATCAGCAAAGCGGCTTACACCGGCAAGATTGGTGATGGCAAAATTTTCGTTGCTGAATTGCAACGCGTTATCCGTATTCGTACCGGTGAAACCGACGAAGCAGCACTGTAATTTCAGGCTCATCTCTTCGCATGAAGAGTTGAGATAAAAAAGCTTAGAAAACGGTTTTGAGAAACAGGGGTGGGTTAATAATGAAAAAACTTTTATCCATGATGGGGCTTGGCGCGGTTGCATTGTTGCCTTCGCTTGCCATGGCCGCCGCACCAGCAGCCGCTAACGGTGCTGATAACGCGTTTATGATGATTTGTACTGCACTGGTGCTGTTTATGACCGTGCCTGGCGTGGCGCTGTTTTACGGCGGCTTGCTGCGTTCTAAAAACGTGTTGTCTATGCTGACTCAGGTCATCGTGACGTTTGCTCTGGTTTGCGTACTGTGGATCCTCTACGGTTACAGCCTGGCCTTCAGCGAAGGTAACGCGTTCTTCGGCGGTTTCGGTAACGTGATGATGAAGGGCATCGGCCTGGATTCCGTCACCGGTACCTTCTCGCAGATGATTCACGTGGCGTTCCAGTGTTCATTCGCCTGTATCACCGTGGCGCTGATCGTTGGCGGTATCGCTGAACGTGTACGTTTCTCTGCGGTACTTATCTTCACCGTTATCTGGCTGACCTTCTCCTACATTCCAATGGCACACATGGTTTGGGCCGGCGGTTTCCTGGCGGCAGACGGTGCGCTGGACTTCGCCGGTGGTACGGTTGTCCATATCAACGCCGCTATCGCGGGTCTGGT
>NZ_JYDE01000020.1 GCF_003263515.1 Rahnella inusitata
TATACCCCCTCCCGGCCTCCCCCTTCGCAGGGGGAGGAGCAAAGCAAACCTGCTCAGTGCTTTTTTTTATAATGATGGGATGGCGTGTTTAAAAAAGCGTGGTATATCAAAGAGGGAGGTGCTTTCCTCCCTCTTTGGCGGTTTCGGCGCAGGGCGTTAAGCGATCACTGCCATTGAGAAACCGAAACTTTCTCAGTCAGATTTTAAGCGATTTCAGCAGCGGTCTTTGCAGCAGCCTCTGCAACTACTCCGCGTAGACCTTCTCTTTACTCTCACACAAATCCTCGATCAAACAACTCCCGCACCGCGGCTTACGCGCAATACAGGTATATCGCCCGTGCAAGATAAGCCAGTGATGGCAATCGAGCATAAATTCCTTCGGGACGACTTTCAGCAATTTATCTTCGACGTCCTCGACGGTTTTTCCCGGCGCAAACTTCGTCCGGTTGCAGACGCGGTATATGTGCGTGTCGACGGCGATGGTCGGCCAGCCGAAAGCGGTGTTGAGTACCACGTTAGCAGTTTTGCGGCCAACACCCGGCAGGGCTTCCAGCGCAGCGCGGTCTTCCGGGACTTCACCGTTGTGTTTTTCCAGCAAAATGCGGCAGGTTTTGATCACGTTCTCGGCTTTCGAGTTGAACAGACCGATGGTCTTGATGTATTCCTTCACGCCGTCCACGCCGAGCGCCAGAACGCAAGCCGGTGTGTTGGCGACCGGATACAGCTTCGCGGTCGCTTTATTGACGCTGACATCCGTGGCCTGCGCGGAAAGTAGCACCGAAATCAGCAGCTCGAACGGGGTGGTGTACACCAGTTCAGTGGTCGGATGCGGGTTGTTATCCCGCAAACGGCTGAGGATCGCGATGCGTTTTTCCTTATTCATGCACACTTCCTTTTGGCAACGTTTCTTCGGCCGCGACGTGTTGCACGGCTTTCCGCGCTTTCATGCGCTGATCGATCAGGTATTTCGCCGCCAGCAGCAGGCCGAGGCCGATAAAGGCACCCGGTGGCAGCATCGCCAGCAGGAACGGGTTATCCAGATGAATCACTTCGATGCGCAGGACTTTTGCCCACGGACCGAGCAGCAGATCCGCGCCGTTAAATAACACGCCGCTGCCGAGAATTTCACGCATGGAACCGAGCACGAACATCGCACAGGTCGCGCCGAGTCCGGTCATCGCGCCGTCGAGCGCCGCCAGATGCACCGGACTGTTCGCCGCGCAGGCTTCCGCCCGCCCGACCACAATACAGTTGGTTACGATAAGCGGAATGAAGATCCCCAGCGCCTGATACAGGCCGAACGCGTAGGCGTTGATCAGCATTTCGACAGTACTCACCACCGAAGCGATAATCAGCACGTAAATCGGAATACGGATTTCATCGGGAATCCACTTACGGAACGCCGAAATCATGCCGTTGGTGCAGGTCAGTACCAGCGTGGTCGCCAGCCCCAGGCCTAAGGCGTTAGTCGCGGTGGACGTCACGGCCAGCAGCGGGCAAAGCCCCAGCAGCTGCACCAGAGAGGAGTTATTGGTCCACAGACCCTGAACGATTATCTTTTTGGCTTCACTCATCACGGGCTCCACAAGGGGTGAGGTGGGAAAGCTGAGACGGTACCGTCCCGATAAATAACGCTGTCCGCTTAACGGAACGCACCACGGCGCGCGGGGTAATGGTCGCGCCGGTGAATTGATCAAACATACCGCCGTCTTTCTTCACTGCCCAGCGCGCGTCTGCCGCGCCGTTGACGGTCTGATTGGCGAAATGCTTGATCCAGTCGGAAATACGCACTTCAATTTTGTCGCCCAGCCCCGGTGTTTCATGCTGTTCCAGCACGCGGGAACCGTACACTTTGCCGTTGAAATCCGCGGCAACCAGTAACTGAATAGCACCAGAGTAGCCATCCGGTGCAGTGGTTTCTACCACGGCGGCCACCGGCTTACCCGCCTTGCGCGCCAGATACATCCGGTGTGGGGTGGCAGTGCCCAGTGATTCATCAGTGACGTTGTAACATTCATCCTGCAGGTTGTTATCATACACGCTGGCAGGAATGACCTGATCAAACAGCGTCTTTTGCTGTAACAGTGCCTGATGCTCGATAGTCGGCTTGGTCAACAGGTTGACGATGGCGGTCATCCCGGTCATCAGTGCGCCAAAGAAAGCCAGAATCAGGCCGTGGCGTCGCATTGTAGCTAACATAATTCTTCCTCAGCGATGCCCGTAAACGCGCGGCTGCGTGTAGTGATCAATCAACGGTACGGTGATGTTGGCCAGCAGAACGGCAAAGGCCACGCCGTCAGGATAACCGCCGTAAGTGCGGATGAGCCAAATCAGTAAACCAATCAATGCACCGAATATCAGACGGCCTTTCGGCGTCGTCGATGCTGTTACCGGATCGGTCGCGATAAAGAAAGCGCCCAGCATCGTTGCACCTGAGAACAGGCCGACCAACGGCGAGGAGTAGCTCTCCGGCGCCAGACCCCAGGCGAGCGCAGCGCAAAACGCCAGCATGCCGAGCATCGCCACCGGAATGTGCCAGCTGATGATTTTACGCCACATCAGGAACAGGCCACCGGCCAGGAACCCGAGGTTAATCCACTGCCAGCCGAGACCGGCCAGCGAGCCGCCAAACAGCGGGGTGGCGAGGATCTGATCGGCAGAATGGCCTGAGCGTAAACCGGTTTTAAACGCATCCAGCGGCGTCGCCTGCGTCACGCCATCGACGTTCATCTGGAGCTGATACGCGCTCAGATCCTGACTGTTGTGACCGGTGAAAATGGTCAGCAGCGTGTCGGTAAAACTGACGTGATGATGCTGCAACGCATCCGGTGGCAGCCAGGTGGTCATCTGCACCGGGAAGGAAATCAGCAGCACGACGTAACCGACCATCGCCGGGTTAAACGGATTCTGACCCAGACCACCGTACAACTGCTTGGCGATGATAATGGCGAAAATGGTGCCGAGCACCACCATCCACCAGGGGCCGAGCGGCGGCAGGCTGACACCCAGCAGTACCGCAGTCAGCAGGGCACTGTTATCGCCCAGCCGTTTTTTTACCGGTTGTTTGCGCAGCTGCAATACTGCGCCTTCCGCCAGCAGCGCAATGGTGATTGCCAGCGCGAGCTGAACCAGCGTGCCGTAACCGAAGAACCAGACCTGAGCTATCAGGCCGGGAATACACGCCAGAATCACCATCATCATGATGGTGCTGGTGTTCTGGCGGTTATGCGTAAAAGGTGAACTTGCGATCCTGAAGGCCATTTATTCCTCGTTCGACATGGTCTGAGCGGCTTTACGGGCCTTAACTCGGGCGATCGCAGCAGCGACGGCGGCTTTGCGTGGATCGCTTTCTTGTTGTGATGGTTCTTTTTGTTCTGACTCTTCGCCAGCGGCGGATTCCAGCGCGGCGGCCTTTTTGGCTTTCGCACGGGCAATGGCCGCAGCGACGGCGGCTTTACGTTTATCGTCAGCGGAAGGTTCTGCCGGTGACGTTGTCACTGATTTCTCCACGGCGGCTTCTTCACTGACACCCTGCGCGGCAGCCGCTTTTTTGGCTTTCACACGGGCAATAGCGGCGGCCACGGCGGCTTTGCGGTCATCTGCGGCCTCTTCGGGCGCAGCGATATGCAGCTCGCTGTCCGTCGCTTCCACCACCACGCCGGTTCCGGCTTTTTTAGCCTTCATCCTGGCGATGGCAGCAGCGACGGCGGCTTTACGGTCGTCACCGGCGGTCGGGGCAGTTTGCGGGACCGGTTCAGACGCGACCGGAATTTCCTGCTCAGCGGCGGCCTTTTTAGCTTTCGCGCGGGCAATGGCCGCAGCCAGTGCGGCTTTACGCGGATCGGCATCGGCGGATTCTGTCGCCACGTCAGCAACCGGCGCGTCTTCCACCGGCGTTTCATCGAGCTTCACGGCGGCTTTTTGATGTTTCTCTTCACGCGCTAACTTCTCGCGTTCCATACGCGCCTGTTTGGCTTCAAAGCGGGCTTTGGCTTCGGTCGCACGGGCGGTTTCAGTGTCGATGGCGCGGATTTCGGCCTTTTCCTGCCGGTAATATTGCACCAGCGGAATGTTGCTCGGGCAGACATAGGCGCAGGCACCACATTCGATGCAGTCGAACAAATTATGGTTACGGGCTTTCTCGTGTTCCTGACCTTTACTGAACCAATACAGTTGCTGTGGCAGCAAACCGGCGGGGCAGGCGTCGGCGCACAGGCTACAACGGATGCAGGCTTCTTCCTGCTCAGGCTGACCGAGTTCGGATTCAGACGGGGCCAGCAGGCAGTTGGAAATTTTAACCACCGGCACGTTAAGCGATGGCAGGGTGAAGCCCATCAGAGGCCCGCCCATGATCACCATCTTTTTGTCGCCCTGCGGCTGCAATGCGCCTTCCTGCATCAGATGCGCTACCGGTGTGCCAAGACGCGCCCAGACGTTGCCCGGTTTCGCCATCGCTTCGCCGGTCAGCGTCACCACGCGTTCGATCAGCGGTTCGCCGTCGATAATCGCGCGTTTGATGGCATACACCGTGCCGACGTTTTGCATCAGCACGCCGATAGACGACGAGTGATGGCCTTTCGGCACTTCGAGTCCGGTCAGAATTTTGGTCAGCTGTTTGGCGCCGCCGGAGGGGTATTTGGTTGGCACCACACGCAGTTGGAAGCGCACGCCAGCGGCGAGATCACGCTCCGCGTTGGCTTTGATGGCAGCGTTAAATGCAGCAATGGCTTCCGGCTTATTGTCTTCGATACCGATAAGCACGCGTTCAGGATGCAGCATATGGCACAGAATGCGGGTGCCTTCGAGGATCTGATCCGCATGCTCCTGCATCAGCCGGTCATCGGCGGTGATGTAAGGTTCGCACTCGGCGGCGTTGAGAATAAGCGTGCGGGTAGAGGTCAGTCCGCCCGAGAGTTTGCTGGCGGTCGGGAAGCCCGCGCCGCCGAGACCGGCAATACCGGCCTGACTGATGCGCTGATTCAGCTCATCGGCGGAAAGCGTGCGGTAGTCGGCGATAAATTCGCGCTCGCACCAGGTGTCCTGGCCATCGGCGTCAATCAGTACGCAAAGCTCTTTAAGCCCGGAAGGGTGAGCAGTGATGTGCGGCTCGATGGCAGTGATCACGCCGGAGGTCGGTGAATGCACCGGTACCGTCCGGCCACGGCCTGTGGTCAGCGGCTGACCTTTCAGTACGCGGTCGCCCGCCTGCACGCACAGCTCGCCCTCAGGGCCAAGATGTTGCTGGATAGGAATGATAAAGCGCTCAGGCAGCGGCACGTTGCGCAGCGGAACGTGGCTTGACTGAGTCTTCATTTCCGGCGGATGGATCCCGCCATCGAAGTCCCAGACTTTGTCTTTTTTGAGCGCGGCAAACAGATTAAACATGTTACTCCGCATGGATGACCTGAACCGGAATGGATTGCATATCCCACTTCCAGTTTGCTGTGGTGGTTTTGATCGGCAGCATTTCGATGCAGTCCGTCGGGCACGGCGCGACGCACAGATCACAGCCGGTACATAAATCGGTCACAACGGTATGCACGGCGCGGGTGGCACCCACGATGGCATCGACCGGGCAGGCCTGAATGCACTTGGTGCAACCGATGCAGTTGCTCTCATCGATGTAGGCAACGCGGCGTACGGGCGCGGCGGCAGCGGCGTCTTCACCCATCGGTTGCGGCTCGACGTTGAGCAGCGTGGCGAGTTTCAGCATTACCGCTTCGCCACCCGGCACGCATTTATTGATGCTGTCGCCATTGGCGACGGCTTCGGCGTAAGGCTTACAGCCGGGATAGCCGCATTGCGCGCACTGGCTTTGCGGCAGGATATCGTCAATCTGATCGACAACCGGATTGCCTTCGACGGCAAAACGGCGCGAGGCGTAGCCCAGCAGCAGGCCAAAAACCAGCGCCAGAGCGGTCAGTGCGGCAATCGCTACCCATAATTCAAACATCAGAATTTCACCAGACCGGTGAAGCCCATAAAGGCCAGTGACATCAGACCGGCGGTGACCAGCGCAATGGACGACCCTTTGAACGGTGCAGGGACGTCAGCGACCACCAGACGCTCACGGATGGCGGCAAACAGCACCATGACCAGTGAGAAGCCGAGCGAGGCGGCGAAGCCGTACAGCGCAGATTCCATAAAGCCGAACTGCTGATTGATGTTCAAAAGCGCCACGCCGAGTACGGCGCAGTTGGTGGTAATGAGCGGCAGGAAGATACCCAGCAGGCGATACAGTGACGGGCTGGTTTTGCGAACCACCATTTCAGTGAACTGCACCACCACAGCGATGACCAGAATGAACGCCATCGTGCGCAGATAGACCAGCTCCAGCGGCATCAGGATGAAGGTGTTGACCATCCACGAGCAGATATTCGACAGGGTGATAACGAACGTGGTCGCCAGCCCCATGCCAATAGCCGATTCGAGCTTCTTGGAAACGCCCATAAAAGGGCACAGGCCAAGAAACTTCACCAGAACGAAGTTATTCACCAGCATGGTGCCAACAAACAGTAATAAGTATGAGGTCATGACAATAGCCCGGACATAATAAACATTAAAACTTCAGGGTTATTCCGTGAAGGTTTCTTTCACCCGCAGTGAGCGCTTAAAATAAGGCACAAACACCGCAGCGGCTAATAACGGTAACAATAAGTTACGGACAGCCAGATCGTCGGTAATCGGCGAGAAAGCAAAGGCTTTTACCGCCAGTAATACGGTACACAACAACCAAATAATATACATTTTCGGCAAGGCTTTGGCGCGCTTGCAGAATTGCCACAGTACAGCGACGGTAAATAACCCCATCGCCAACGTGGTCACTACGGAGAAATACCACTGCAGGGTAAATGCCTGCGAATTGGTCAGCAAATAATCCCGCGATTCCGGCATAAATAATGCCATGGAAAACAACGCCAGCATTAATACGACGCTCATCAGTGTCACAATCAGATACGCCATCGGAGCCAGTAACCATCCGCCAATACGTTTGTAGCCCGGAATATTCGACATAAAAAACCTTTATTACGCGGGTTTTTCCACCCGGACAGCACAGGGAGTCTTTCCCCACCTTCAAGGCGCAGTAGCTTAACCTGAGAGATAATTTCTCGTTATCGTATTTATGTGATCAATATCCCCTTCATTTCGGAAGGGGATTTGCAATGAATGGCGGATTAACGCACAGGCACCAAAATTTCCGTCGCGACGATCACCACAATCAGGCCAACCAGAACCGGCACGGAAGTACGTTTGACGACTTCAAACGGGGAGATTTTTGCCATACCGGCGACGGCGACGATCACGCCGGAGACCGGTGAAATCGTACGTCCGAGGTTAGAGGCCTGAAGCATCGGGATCACCAGATACTCCGGGTTAATGCCCATTTTTGCCGCCAGTTTCGGGATAAGTTCAACGAAGGCATAGAAGGAGGCGTTACCGGAACCGGTCGTCATGGCGGCCAGCACGGTGATCACCACCAGAACCAGCATCATAATAATGCTGCCGGAACCGAAGTTCTGCGCCAGTCCGATCAGGCTGCTGATGAAGCCGACGGTGCTCAGCCCTTGCGCGAAGACGCCTGCCGCGACCAGTAACATCACCACGTTGGCGAAGGCATCCGCCATGCCGCGATAGGCGACGTCCAGACCGGCGAACACGATTTTCCCGCTGCGGTTGCGCACGGTTTCAATCAGTGCGGTAAGCAGCATACAAATCACCAGAATGGTGATGATGTGCAGATTCGGTCCCCATTTGCCGTCGAAAATCAGCACGCCGATGATGGGAGTGAAAGGAAGAATGGCGTAAAACGCGGGCGCGTTGGTTTCCACAACGTCATCTTTATTCGAATCCACGGCACCCACCAGTTCAGAGGTATCGCGTTTATCCAGATAGCGCTGCCAGAAGAAGTGGGCGACGGCCATCGCCACAATGGCGGCGATAGAAATTGGCAGGGTGACTTTAAATGCGAAATCCACCAGCGGCATGTTCGCCGCCTGCGCCGCCAGCACCACGTCGCCGGAGGTCGGAGAAAGAATGATCGCCGCAGGCGACGCACAAATCGCCGCTGCCGCACCACGGCTGATGCCGACGTTGACCATGATCGGGAACAAGGTTGCCATCAGCAGCACGCCCAGTCCGGTCGCTGAGGAGACGGCCAGTGACATCAGGCACGCCAGAATATAGGCCGCGACCATCAGGATATACGGGGAGTTGATCATCCGCAGCGGGCGGGATGCCAGCCTGACCACCACGTCGTTTGCGCCAATATGCGTCATGTAAGCCGCGAAACCGCACAGCATCATGATCATCATGCCGAGATCGCCACCGCGGCTCATCAGCAGAATTTTGACGTACTCGACGATATCCGTCGTATTCCAGCCGGTGCTCTTCGCGCCCTCCGGCAGTACGCTGTGGCCCATCAGCGCGCTTATCACCAGCAACAACAACCCGCCTACCATCAGCACGCCGGTTGGTGAATACCCTTTGATGATGTATCGCCCGACAAACACGGCGACCATCAGCCCGATCAGCAATTCCCACATACACAGACTCCCCGGAAGTTAAATTTGGACAAAGGCGGGCACTGTGAACAATAAATGCGGTGCGTGTTATGACGCCCATCAATGATTGGGATTGAAAGGGGGTGGGGAATTGGGAAATGTGATGGGGGGCTGGCATCAGTACGCGGGCCGCTCCCTCCCCTTCGCAGGGGGAGGAGCAAAGTGCCATCTTTTGCAAAATCTCAAAGTTTCGGGATTTCCCGATAAAACCCAACGCCTATCAGCCTGCCAAACAAGAACGGAATAAATTTTCGCCCGCGCAGCCACGCCTCCATTCGGGATGGGGGTTTAGTTCTTTTCTTCTGCCCCGCACGACTGATCATAATCTGCAATGACTGTGTCGCCCACGTCGGAAACGTCCGGCGGCGCTGAATGCGTTTCAGATGCCGCAACGTCAGCGCCCCGGATTTCAGCGGCTGCGTAATAATATTGGCTGTCGCCACCGCGTCCTGAATTGCCAGATTTACGCCCACGCCGCCAATCGGCGACATCGCGTGCGCCGCATCGCCGATGCACAGCAGGCCAGGTTTTGCCCATTCTTTGAGGCGGTCAATGCGGATCACCAGAAGGCGCACGTCGTCCCAGCTGGCGATATCTTCCTGCAAACGCGCACGCCCGAACGGCGAAACCTCGGCCAGCAAATCGATAAATGGCGGAATGCCCTGCGCCTTGAGGGCGTCGAGGCTGTCCTTTGCGATCGAGTAGCCGCACTGCCAGTAATCGCCGCGGTCGATCATGATGAAGTTTTTCTTCGGCCCGCGATGCCCCATTGACCACTCAGGGTCGTCCGGGCGCTTGTTGATTTTCAGCCACAGCACGTCGCGCGGTGCGCCGAAGCGGCGGATTTCCATGCCAGCCTGTTCACGCACAATAGAATTTCGCCCGTCACAGCCGACCACCAGATCTGCATGAAAAGCCTGTTGTTCGCCATCCACCTCAGCCATCACGCCGGTGACCTTGCCGTTATCTTCCTGCAAGGACAACACCTGCGCGTTGTGGATCAAACGGAAATTGGGCAGCACGGCGGCTTTACCGGCTATGAAGTTCAGGAAATCCCACTGCGGCATAAACGCAATGAATTTGCACTGCGTCGGAAGATGGCTGAAATCCGCCAGCGTGGTTTCCTTGCCGTTGATTTCACCGTAGAGCTTTTCGGCGCGCTGATGCGGCAGTTTCAGAAATTCATCGAGAAAGCCGAGCTGCCAGATAATGTCCAGCGTCGAAGGGTGAATAGTGTCGCCGCGAAAATCACGCAGGAAATCCCGGTGTTTTTCCAGCACCGTCACGTCAATGCCCTTACGTGCCAGCAAATAGCCCAGCATTAAACCCGCCGGGCCGCCGCCCACAATGCAACATGACGCCGCGGCGGACTCAGTATTCGGTGACATAACAACCTGCCTGTCAAAATGAATTCACATGATAACAATTATCATTTGCGCCGATGCGCGTCAATCGACCTGACCTCTCATTACCATTGGCGGAATGCGCCACGCCGGAACAACGCCTGCACGTTTCACGCCCGTTTCGCCTGCAAATTGCACCACGACGATCTTTTCCGTTCACGTCCGTTTTGAATGTAAAACAAGCAATGTGCCTATAAATCATGCGGTTAAACTCTGCGCGCAAAACTGGCAGACAAATTGCAAAGTGGTCCACAGGTTGAGTTGTTGGGCCAATTTTGGCAGATGCGCGGAGACACAGATGCACGGTGAACTGAATTTATTGCACCCGATCGCGCCACAGCAGAGTGACACGCTGGTGCTGGATGCGCTGACCCGGTATGTGGCGCAGTCCGGCACCCGCGTGGGGGAGAAATTACCGCCGGAGCGCGTACTGGCCGAAGGGCTGGCGGTCAGCCGCAACACGGTGCGTGAGGCACTCAAACGCTGGGAAGCACTGGGAATAATCCTGCGTAAAAAGGGCAGCGGAACTTTCCTGCAATCGGAAGTCACTGCCAACGACAGCTTTCTGTCGCTGCGCTTCAAAAATGATTCCGCGACCATGCTGCACGCGCTGGAAGTGCGCCGGATCATCGAATGCGAAGCCTCGGCGCTGGCGGCGGTGCGCGCGACGGAGAGCGATTT
Source organism: Rahnella inusitata (assembly GCF_003263515.1). Taxonomy (GTDB): domain Bacteria; phylum Pseudomonadota; class Gammaproteobacteria; order Enterobacterales; family Enterobacteriaceae; genus Rahnella; species Rahnella inusitata. Next base: position 10,646 of record NZ_JYDE01000020.1, read on the forward strand.
GCTGTTCATCGAACATAAGCTGGATGTGATGGAAAAAGTCCACCTGAGCGTCGGCTCCGCCGGGGCTGAAGACTGGCAGTTTCACGCCGCAATTTACACCGCCGCGCACAATCCGCTGCTGTTGCAGATGGTCGGCGGTATCTACGACCTGCTGCATGCCTTTTTCGAATCGCCGCCGGAACAGGCGCTGTTTAGCGATTCGTTCCCGCTGCACCGCACGTTATTTGAAGCCATCGCGCGCCGTGAGCCGGAAACCGCACGCAGGCTGAGCAACGACATTCTGAACATAACTGAACGCGACATGAAGGAAGTGATCAATGCAGCAAGATGATAAAAGCCAGCACGATGAATTGTCGGAAAGTACCCGTTTAGTCCACGACGCGCGGCACGACCGCGGGGCGATCTCGCCGCCGATTTACCAGTCGTCACTTTTCAGTTTCACCGATTATGACAGCATGATCGCCCGTTTTCGCGGCGACAGCGACCACGCGCTCTATTCCCGCGTCGATAACCCGACGGTGGTGGAATTGCAGAAAAAGGTGGCGCAGCTGGAGGGCGGCGAAGCCTGTCTTGCGTTCGGCAGCGGCATGGCGGCGATCAGTAACGCCATTCTCAGCGTGGCCGGTCCCGGCGACAAAGTGGTGTGCGTCAATCACGTTTATCCGGATACCTACCGTTTCCTGCGCGGGTTCTGCACCCGTTTTCAAATTGAATCTCAGTTTGTCGACGGCAGTTCGCTGGCCGTTCTGGAAGACGCGATGCAGGGCGCGAAGCTGCTGTATCTCGAAAGCCCGAACAGCTGGGTGATGGGCGAACAAAATCTGCGGGCGATTGCTGAATTAGCGAAAAAATACGGTGTGGTGACGATGATCGACAACAGCTGGGCGTCGCCGATTTTCCAGAAACCGCTGGCGGCGGGTATCGATCTGGTTATCCACTCTGCGTCCAAATACATCAGCGGACACAGCGACGTGGTGGCCGGACTGGTTATCTCCGGCGCTGAACGCATCAGCGCCATCAGCCGTAATATCAGCCCGTTTTTGGGGGGCAAACTTTCCGCCAATGAAGCCTGGCTGCTGCTGCGCGGCCTGCGCACATTGCCGCTGCGGATGCGTCAGCATCATGAAAGCGCACTCCAGCTGGCGCACCGCCTGCAAGGTTATTCGCGCATCACCAGGGTCAATCATCCCGGTTTAGACCCGCTGCCGACGTCGACCCTCACCGGCTACAGCGGCCTGTTTTCCTTCGAACTCGGCGACGGCATCGACATTCCTGCGTTCTGCAACGCGCTTAAGTTATTCCGCATGGGCGTCAGCTGGGGCGGTTTCGAAAGCCTGGTGATGCCGGCTGTCTCCGTGCTCAATCAGGCGGGTGAATTCAATTCGGCGATTGATTTCGGCGTATCGCCGCGGGTGATCCGCATTTCCATCGGCCTGGAAGATACCGAAGATTTGTGGCGCGACCTGAAAAACGCCATTGAAAGCGCCTGTTTCTGAAGATTTTTCTCAAAGACTGTTCCTGTGATCCGACCCTTAGCTCCGTGGAGAATCAAGATTATGCGACACCCGAAACGTCATGTGCTCAGCCTGCTGGCTTTAAGCGTCAGCCTGTTTTCCTGCGCCAGCTTCGCCGCCACCAAACTGACGCTGGTGGAAGTGATCACCAGCCCGGCGCGTACCGAAATGCTGCAAAAAATGCTCACCGCCTACAAAGCGCAACATCCGGACGTTGAGATTGAAGTGGTGTCGCTGCCGTGGGGGCAGGCGTTTGAAAAACTGGGCACCATGATCCAGAGCGGGCAATACCCGGACGTGGTGGAAATGCCGGACACCTGGCAGGGGTTGTACGCCAGTAACGGCATGCTGGCGGATCTTGAACCGCGTCTGAAAAGCTGGAACGGCACGCCAGACTTAACCGACAAAACGCTGACCATGGCGCGCTCTTCCGGCGGCACGGCAACGATGGTTCCGTATGGTTTCTACCTGCGGGCAATGTTCTGGAACAAGAAACTCTTCCAGCAGGCCGGGCTTACCGAAGCGCCGAAAACGATGAATGAGTTTATGGCCGATGCCAGGAAAATTAGCGCCCTCGGCAACGGCATCAGCGGCTACTGTATGCGCGGTGGCGTCGGCGGCACCAACGCGTGGATGATGTTTATGGCGGCGATGAACGGCTCGCCGGAGTTCTTCGACAAAGAGGGCAACAGTACGCTGACGCAACCGGGCGCTATTAAGGGCGCGCAGTTCCTGGTGGACATGTATCAGAAAGGCTATGCGCCGAAAGACAGCGTCAATTGGGGCTTCAATGAAATCGTCTCCAGCTTCTACTCCGGCAAGTGCGCGATGCTCGATCAGGATCCCGATGCGTTAATTGCCATCAAAAACAGCATGAATCCGGACGATTTCTCGGTCGCGCCGATGCCGCTCGGGCCGAACGGCAAAGCCTATCCGACCATCGGTTATACCGGCTGGTCAATGTTCAAACAAAGCAAAAATCAGGATCAGGGATGGGATCTGATCTCATTTCTCAGTAACAAAGAGAACAACCTGACGTGGTCGAAATTTGTTGGCACGTTGCCGATTTATAAAGGCGCGGAGCAGGACGCTTATTACCACGCACCACAGTTTGCCGGCTGGTTTGCCGAGCTGAACAGCCCGGATTACATTCCGCTGACCATGCCGACGCACCTCAAAGGCTGGGGCTATTTTAACTCGGTCATCGTCAAAGACAGTTCGCAGGAAACGCTGCTCGGCCAGAACGACACCGAAAGCATGGTGAAAGACTGGGCGAAGTACCTGACCAAAGAACAAAAAGCGTGGCTGGCCGCGCAGAAGTAAGGTTCACCGGCTCCGGCAACTGCTGCCGGAGCGCAAATTTCACTTTGTTGGAGACGCGTCATGATGTTGGAAGTTTCACCACCAGACACCGCTGCCGCGCCGCGCTTTCCCCGTTTGCGGGCGCTGCTGGAACCCTGGGTGTACCTCAGCCCGACGCTGGTGCTGATCGCGCTGTTTATTTTTGTTCCGATGGCGATCGGCATTTCCTATGCGTTCCAGAATATTCAGCTGCTTAACCCTTCCGACACCGGCTGGGTCGGGCTGGATAATTTTCGCACCATGTTTGACGACCGGCATTTCTACGCCGCGCTGCGTCACACCTTCAACTGGACGCTGACGTCCTTAGTCCTGCAGTTCGCGCTGGGTCTCGGGCTGGCGTTGCTGCTTAACCGCGAATTCGCCGGACGCGGCTGGGTCCAGGCACTGGTGTTTCTGCCGTGGGCAGTACCGGCATTTCTCTCCGGCCTGACCTGGGCGTGGTTGCTCAACCCGGTGATCGGCGTGTTGCCGTACTGGCTGACCGATCTGCACATTATTTCCGAGCCTTACAACATTCTGTCCGATCCGCAACTGGCGCTGTACGGGCCGGTGGTCGCCAACGTCTGGTTCGGCATTCCGTTCTTTGCGATCACCTTGCTGGCGGCGTTGCAGTCGATCCCGAAAGATTTATACGAAGCCGCGGCGATGGACGGTGCGTCCGGCTGGCAGCAATTTTGCAAAGTAACGCTGCCGTTTCTGGCACCGATGATTGCCATCACGGTGATGCTGCGTACCATCTGGATCGCCAATTTCGCTGACCTGATTGTGGTGATGACCGACGGCGGTCCGGCGAATTCAACATCGATTCTCTCGAGTTTCATTTTCACGACAGCCTACCGCAAACTCGACTTTGGCTATGCCTCGGCGATGGCGGTCTTCCTGCTGGTGCTGATGACGCTTTACGCGCTGGTTCTTCTGCGCATCCGCCATCAGTTATTGAAATAAAGGAGCGCCACATGAATGCATTGTCATTAGGACTCTGGCTGCGCAAAGGCGGCCACCGGCTGGGGATCCTGTTCTACCTGATCTTCTCACTGTTCCCGATTTACTGGCTGATCAAAATCTCGATCACGCCGGACAAACTGCTCTACAGCGAAGGCGTCAAGATGTGGCCGGGTGAGATGACGCTGGTGCATTTTCAGCGCGTGTTTACCGAAAGCCAGTTTCCGCTGTATTTCTTTAACAGCCTGATTGTCTCATTCGGCACGGCATTCCTGACCACGGTGATTGCCGCTGGTGCGGGTTTTGCGTTTTCCCGCTTCAGCTTTAAAGGCAAAACGGTGATGGCGGCGCTGCTGCTGTTCACCCAGATGTTCCCGCTGGTGATGATCCTCGCGCCGATTTACAAAGTGATGGCACCGCTCGGGCTGACCAACAGCCTGCTGGGGTTAATTCTGATCTACACCGCGTTTAACGTGCCGTTCGCGACCTTTCTTATGCAGTCATTTTTCGACAGCATTCCGAAAGATCTCGAAGAGTCAGCGATGCTGGAAGGGTGCAGCCGTTTTATGGCGCTGCGTAAAGTCATCATCCCGCTGACCTTGCCGGGCATGGCCGCCACGCTGGGATTTGTGTTTACCGCGGCGTGGAGCGAACTGTTGTTCTCGCTGATGTTAATCAACAAAAATGACGTGATGACCTTCCCGGTGGGTTTGCTGAGTTTTGTGTCGAAGTTTGCGGTTTCCTGGGGCGACATGATGGCGGCGGCGGTGCTGGCGCTGATCCCTGCCTGTCTGTTCTTTGCGTTTATTCAGCGTTACCTGGTTCAGGGGCTGACTGCCGGTGCGGTAAAAGGATAATTTTATGGCTCAGATTACGATTTCCGATCTCCAAAAACGTTACGACAATGTCGAAGTGCTGCGGCACATCAACCTGACCATCAAAGACGGCGAGTTTGTGGTGTTGGTCGGCCCGTCCGGCTGCGGTAAATCCACCTTACTGCGCACCATCGCCGGACTGGAGCTGGCGACGGCGGGGGACATCCACATCGGTACGCGGCTGATGAATCAGGTTGCGCCGAAAGACCGGGATATCTCGATGGTGTTCCAGAGTTACGCGCTCTATCCACACATGACGGTGGCGCGCAACATGGGGTTCAGCCTGGAAGTGCAAAAGCGCCCGAAAGCGGAAATCGACGCCGCCGTGAATAAAGCCGCCGACATTCTCGGCCTGACCGCGTTATTGCATCGCCGCCCGAAAGAGCTTTCCGGCGGGCAGCGTCAGCGCGTGGCGATGGGCAGGGCGATTGTGCGCGAACCGCAGGTGTTCCTGTTCGACGAACCGCTCTCCAACCTCGACGCCCAGTTGCGCGGCCAGATGCGCATTGAAATTAAAAGTCTGCATCAGAGAATGCGTAACACGATTGTTTACGTGACCCACGATCAGGTCGAAGCCATGACGCTTGCCGATCGCATTGTGGTGCTCAACCACGGCCTTATCCAACAGGTCGGCACGCCGCTTGAGCTATACGACACGCCCGCCAATAAATTCGTCGCCAGTTTTATCGGTTCGCCATCGATGAACTTTATCGACGGCACGATAGAGATGGGCGATTCCGCCCCGCAGCTGCGTATCAATCCCACCCTGACGCTGCCGGTAGATCCGTCCATTACCGGCCTGCAAAGCGGCGCCAAAGTCATTTACGGCGTTCGCCCCGAGGCGATTGTGCTCTGCACGCCAGACGCGCCCGGCGCGCTGCCGCTGGATGTGACCTTGATTGAACCGACCGGTCTGAGTGAGCTTATTCACGGGACATTGGGGGGTGAAAAACTGAGCGTTTACAGCATGGTGAGATCGGGGGCTGCGCCGGGGGACAGAGTGTGGGTGACGATTGATACCGGGAGGGTGCAGGTGTTTGAGGGGGGGAGTCAGAGGCGGCTGGCGAAACAAGGGGAAAATTGATTTTTTGCAGAGGCCGCTAAAAACTCAAAGACAATTTTGTTTGCTCCCTCCCCTGCGAAGGGGAGGGTTGGGGTGGGGTATTAACGTAAATGAATATGTCGAAGTGTACATTTACAAAGGTATTACCAGCGATACCCCCTCCCGGCCTCCCCCTTAAGGCCCGTGTGGGTGGCAACCCACGGTTTTGACATGGAAGTTGATTTTCAACAGCAGGCCACTGGGCAGCCCGCCCAATAAAAATTATGCCGGTTTAGCCTCCGCCAGCCTCATCAACCTAACCCCTACGCCTACACCCACCACCAGCATCAAACTAATAAACACCGTGATCCCATTCCACCCGTACGCATGCCAGAAGAATCCCCCCAGCGTGCCGGCCACACTCGAACCGGCGTAATAACAGAACAGATACAGAGAGGAAGCTTGTCCTTTCGCACGGCGTGCGCGCCTGCCTATCCAGCCGCTGGCGACGGAGTGGGCGGCGAAGAAGCCGCCGGTGACCAGGATCATCCCGATGAAAATCAGCCAGACCGGCGAAAAGGCAGTGAGCAGAATACCGGCCAGCATGATGATGATTGCGCCGATCAGTACCGGGCCACGGCCATAGACGCCGGTCAGCACGCCCGCTTTCGGCGAACTGTAGGTGCCCATCAGATACACCACTGACAAAATCCCGACGATGGCCTGACTCATGTTGTAGGGCGTGCCGAGCAGGCGATAGCCGATGTAATTAAACATCGTCACGAAGCTGCCCATCAGCAGAAAACCTTCAACGAACAACAAAGGCAGGCCGCTGTCGCGCCAGTGCAGTTTAAAGTTAATGAGCAACTTGCGCGGTTTCAGCGAGCTGGCGCGGAAATGCCGGGAAGGCGGAAGGATTCGCCAGAACATAATGGCCGCCGCCAGCGCGAAGAGGCCGACTACCGCAATCGCGATGCGCCATGAGAAGAAATCGGTCAGTACACCGCTGACCAGACGCCCGCTCATGCCGCCAATGGAGTTGCCGCTGATGTATAACCCCATCGAGAAGGCCACCACGCTCGGGTGAATTTCTTCGCTCAGATAGGTCATTGCCACCGCCGCAACGCCGCTGAGCGAAAGGCCAATCAGGGCGCGCATGACGAGAATGGCATCCCAGCTTTGCATAAAAGAACAGACCAGCGTACAGCCTGCCGCGAGAAGCAGCGCTACCACCATCACCGATTTCCGCCCGACCGCATCCGAAACCGGCCCGGTAAACAGCAGACCAATAGCCATCAGTCCGGTAGATAACGACAGCGAGAGGCTGCTGGTCGCCGGTGACACGCCGAAATCATGAGACAACACGGGCAGGATCGGCTGTACGCAGTACAGCAGCGCAAAGGTCGCGAGACCCGCGGAGAACAGGGCGAGTGTTACCCGGATAAACTGCGGTGTACCACGTTTGATAAAGGGCGATTTTGGATGAGTGCGGGCGACGGGGGTGTCAGGATTGAGTTCGTCGTCGTTGATCAGACTTTTGTCAAAGGGCGATCCGGATGGTGCAGCGGCATTCCGCTGGGTGGTTTTCACTGTAAATCCTTAACGAAGGTAATAATAAAAACTATTTGAAAATGTATGAAAATTTTAACAGTGGGCTTTATATTGTCTAATATATTAATTTCATGAAAACGATATTTATAAGATATCAATCGGAGTTACACCCGCGCCATGAGCCACATAGAACTGCGTCATCTGCGTTATTTTATTGCCGTCGCTGACGAGCTGCATTTCGGGCGGGCGGCGGAGCGGCTGCACATCTCTCAGCCGCCGCTGAGCCAACAAATACAGGCGCTGGAGGCGCACGTCGGTGCGGCGTTGTTTTATCGCAGTAACCGCACGGTTCGGCTGACGCAGGCGGGCGTGGCATTTCTGCACGAAGCGCGGCAAATTTTGCAGCGGGTAGAAGAAGCCTCAGAGCAGGCAGCGCGGATCCATCGCGGTGAGTCCGGCAATCTGACGCTCGGACTGACCTCCTCGGCACCATTTTTACGCCGGGTTTCGCGCACGCTGCACCGTTTCCGCTTAACCTATCCCGACGTGAATATTCGTATTGAACAGCTCAACAGCAAGCAGCAGATCGACCCGCTGCTGGAAGGCAAACTGGATTTGGGGATTATGCGCAACGGCGATCTTCCGCCGCAGCTGGCGCATCAGCTGATATGGTCGGAGCCGCTGATTGCCGTGGTACATAAAGACAATCCGCTAAATGATTTGGCCGCGGGTGAATTGACGTTTCAGCATCTGGCCGATCAGCCGTTCGTGTTTTTCTCCAAAGATGTCGGCACCTCGTTGTACGACGATATCCTCGACCAGCTGAAAGCACAGGGGATCACACCGTATATCACACAGGAAGTGGGCGAGCCGCTGACCATTATCGGGCTGGTGGCAGCGGGGCTGGGCGTGTCGATTTTACCGGCGTCCTATCTGCGCATTCAGGTCGACGGCGTGAGGTATTTACGCTTCGGGAATATGCAAGGCACCACAGAACTCTGGCTGGTGAATCACGCCGAAAGGCCGATGACGGCGGCGACCAGGGCGTTTATGGAACTGATGATGGAAGAGGACGGCGTTTGACATAAGATAAAAGCTGCTGTATTTCCAGTCAATTCCGAACGTGTTTTCGCGCAATGTGTGCACCAAATCACATAACGAATCAAATAGTTGACGACATATAGCAAAAACTCCACCATAAGCCTCTAATCTTTATTTTGAAGCGCGAAAATAACAGGAGTTCCTTGAGTGATCCCCGATGGGCAGCCCGGCCATATTGATCAAATCAAACAAACTAACGTCGGTGCTGTGTATCGCCTGATCGATCAGTTTGGTCCCATTTCGCGCATTGAGCTTTCCAAAAAAGCCCAGCTGGCACCTGCCAGTATCACCAAAATTGTCCGTGAACTGATTCAGGCGCACCTGGTGCTGGAAACGGAGTTTCAGGATCCCGGCAGTCGCGGGCGTCCGGCAATCGGTTTAGCGCTCGACACGCAAGCCTGGCACTATCTTTCTGCCCGCATCAGCCTCGGTTCTATCACGCTGGGGTTACGCGATCTGAGCAGTAAACTGGTGGTGGAAGAAGTGTTGCCACTGCCCGAAGAGGCTCCGCAGTCGCTGATGCAGCGCATCATCGTAGAAATCGATCAGTTCTTTATCCGCCATCAGCGCAAACTTGAACGCCTTACTGCCATCGCCATTACCCTGCCGGGGATGATCGACGCGCGGCGCGGCATCGTTCACCGTATGCCGTTTTATCACGATGTGTTCGATATGCCGCTCGGCGATACTCTTTCCGCCCATACGGGCTTGCCGGTCTACGTGCAGCATGACATCAGCGCGTGGACGCTGGCGGAAGCCCTGTACGGCGCATCGCGCGGCTGCAAAAACGTGGTGCAAATTGTTATCGATCACAACGTCGGCGCGGGGGTTATTACCAGCGGACGCGTTTTGCACGCCGGCAGCAGCAGCGTGGTGGAAATCGGCCATACGCAGGTCGATCCTTATGGTAAACGCTGTTATTGCGGCAATCACGGCTGTCTGGAAACCGTCGCCAGTACCGACAGCATTCTGGAACTGGTGCGTCAGCGACTGACCGCTTCAGCCCCCGCGAGTTTATTGCACGGGGTATCACTGACCATCGAAGCGGTGTGTGATGCGGCTAACCGTGGCGACCAGCTGGCGCGTGACGTCATCATCGGCGTGGGGCAGAGCGTCGGGCGGATGTTGGCGATCATGGTCAATCTGTTCAATCCTGAAAAAGTGCTGATCGGTTCGCCGCTTAATTTATCGCAGGATATTCTTCATCCGGCAATAATGTCTTGTATTCAACAGCAATCCCTTCCCGCATATAGCGAAAATATCAAACTCGAATCCACGCAATTTTATAATCAGGGGACTATGCCTGGCGCGGCATTAGTTAAAGACGCGCTGTACAGCGGGTCATTGCTGATAAAACTCTTACAAGGCTAAGTTTCTTATAACGTTAAAAACTGATTTAAAATAAATCGGAATAAGCTTTCTCGCGCTGGTAAACAAAACATTGCGCTAACGCAAACTGCTCGCATCTCGCATCGCCTAGACTTTCCGTCGTTACTTTGTCTCTGGGCGTGTTTTTCCGGAGACTATCTTTCAATAAAACGGAGAGATCCCGGAGCCTGAATTCCATGTTAACGCACTTTTTCGTCACGGGTACGGACGCTCGTGTAGGTAAAACCATTGTCACACGTGCCTTGCTTCAGGCTTTAGCCGCGCAGGATCGCTGCGTTCTGGGCTATAAACCTATCGCGACTGGCAGCCAGGAGCTGGCCGACGGGGTTCGAAATAAAGATGCGGTAACTCTTCAGCAGTCATCTTCTATTGCTTATCCTTTTAAGAAAATAACGCCGCTGGCATTAACAGATGAAGATATTTATGCCAGTGAAATACCGAAAAACGTGTTTGAAATAATGACAGACGGCCTCAATTTTATGCGTGAAGAGGCTGATTCGGTAGTGGTTGAAGGATGTGACGGCTGGAGAACCTTGATTACTCCACATCTTTTATATTCCGACTGGGTACGCCAGCAAAATATGCCGGTAGTGCTGGTTGTCGGTATTCAGGAAGGCTGTGTCAGCCACGCGTTATTAACCGCGCAGGCCATTATTGCCGACGGATTACCGTTGTTAGGCTGGGTGGCAAACCGAATTAATCCATGCCTTGCTCATTATCAGGAGACTATCGAAGCGCTTACCGCGAATATTTCCGCGCCGCTGCTCGGTGAAATTCCTTATCTGCCACGGGCAGAAAGCCGCGATATGGCGAAGTTTATCGATCTCTCGAGTTTTAATCTGAAAACGCTGACCAAAGCCTGATTGGCTGCGTCGCCACGTTCGACACCGATTAAACGGTTCCGGCTTCTTCGCCAGGAGCCGTTTTTTTTGTCTATAATTCAGGATTAGCTTTAATGCATCAATCTGAAGAAAAAAGAGAACATGGCCGTTACGCACTCATCTGAACACTCACCCGTCGTTAAAAATGCTCACCGCCCGCTGATCCTCATCGCCTGCATGTTGTCGATGTTTATGGCCGCCGTAGAAGTGACGATTGTCGCGACCGCGATGCCGACCATTATTGGCGATCTCGGCGGTTTCTCGCTGCTTGGCTGGGTATTTGCAGTCTATTTACTGACGCAGGCGATCACCGTGCCTGTGTATGGCAGACTGGCGGATTTGTACGGTTGCCGGAAGATGTTTTTCATCGGCACTACGCTGTTTTTGATTGGCTCGGTGCTGTGTGGTTTTGCGCCTTCGCTCGGCTGGATGATCGGTTTTCGCGCCTTGCAGGGGCTGGGTGCCGGGGCAATCACGCCGATTGCCACCACGCTTATCGCCAATGTTTACGGCCCGCAGGAGCGCGCCAAAGCGCAAGGTTATCTATCAAGCGTGTGGGGCGTTTCGGCGATCGTCGGCCCGCTGATGGGCGCGTTTATCGTTTCGCATTTTCACTGGGCGGTGGTGTTCTGGGTTAACGTGCCGATCGGGCTGTTGGCGATGGGCATTCTGATCAAATACCTGCCGCCGGACGGCCAGCGTAAACAACATCAGCTGGATCTGGCGGGAACCGGATATCTGACGCTTTCAGTGGCCGCATTGCTGCTGGCGCTGTTGCAGGCCGAAGTGCTCGGTTACTGGGCGCTGGGGCTGATTGCGCTGGCGGTATGCAGCGCGCTGTTGCTTATCCGGCAGGAACGACGGACGCCGGAGCCGCTGTTCCCGCTGGAGCTGTGGCAAAGCAAGGTGATTATCGCCGGGAATATCGGCGGCCTGATTATCGGCGCGACCATGATGGGAATTAGCGCATTTTTGCCGACCTACGTGCAGGGCGTGCTCGGCGGCACGCCGCTTCAGGCGGGAACCACGCTGGCGCTGATGTCCATCGGCTGGCCGCTGGCAAGTATGCTCAGCAGCCGTCTGATGCAGGCGACCTCTTACCGCGCCACCGCGGTGTTCGGCGGGATTTTGCTGGTCGGCGGCAGCCTGGCGTTACTGTTGCTTTCACCGACGTCGGGCCTGTGGGTTGCGCGTCTGGCGGCGTTTTCGATTGGTGCGGGAATGGGGCTGTGTAACACCACGTTTATCGTCTCAGTGCAAAACAGTGTCGGCCCTGCAATCCGCGGGATTGCCACGGCATCCACGCTGTTTACGCGGATGCTCGGCTCCGCCATCGGTACTGCATTACTCGGCGCGACGCTTAACCTCAATTTGCAATACCGTTTGCCGGAGATTGCCGATCCGGTGCAGCAACTGATGGAGAAAGCCACCCGCAGCGCGATGGGTAATGACCAGCTCGGCGCGCTCACTAACAGCGTGGCGGCCTCGCTGCACTGGGTGTTTGTGGTGTCGGCGGTGATTTCCGTGCTGGCCGTCGGTGCCGGTTTATTGATCCCGGCAGGTGACCGCCCGCACGCAGAACCTCAGCGCGAAAGTTAATTCATGCCTGGCGTTGCGAAAGCCTGAACGCGGCTAACATCAGCGTCAGGCTCAGTAATACGGCGACCGACGCCATCGCCATCCCATCACCCACCGAGCCCTGTTCAAACTGTCGCCAGACAAACACCGACACCGTCTGCACGCCCGCCGGAGAAAGCAGCAGGGAAGTCACCAGTTCGCGCGACGCGACCGCAAACACCATCATCATTGAGGCCAGCAAACTCGGTAGCACCAGCGGCAGCAGGATCAGCCGCAACGTCTGCGCCGCCGATGCGCCGTGAACGCGGGCGGCGGCATCCAGATTGCCGCCAATCTGTTTCAGCGCCGCACTGACGTAGCGCACCGGATAAGGCAGCAGCAGGCAGCAGTAGGCCAGCAGCAAGATCCCCCAGGTGTTGTAAGGCGTGACCGGCCAGAAACTGCGGTTCCACGCCAGAATCAGCCCGACGCCGACCACAATGCCCGGCAGAGCGGCGGGCAGCAGTGAAAGCCCGTCGATCATGGCCGCGCCGCGAATTTTCCGCACCACCACCAGCCACGACGCCAGAAATCCGGTTGCGCCAGCAATCAGCGCGGTCGCTGACGCCAGACTGAGGCTGGTAGAAAGCGCACTCAGCGCGTCACCGTGGACGTCAAACAGCGCCGCGAAGTGCCGAAGTGTCAGATTGGAAAACGCCAGTCCGCCTGACAGCGTGCCGGAAAATGCCGTTGCCAGCATAGATGCCAGCGGCAGCGCGACGGCAATCAGCGCCACCAGTGAAAACAGCGCCAGCACCGGAAACGTCCAGCCGGACAGCGGCTTTGGTGTGACGTCCGCCGGTTTGCCGGTCAGACTTTCGACATTTTTCCCCGCCAGCACCGCGCGCTGCACGCTGTAAGCGCATAACGCCATCGCCACCAGCACCAGCGAAAGCACCGCCGCGCCCGGCAAATCTATTGGCCAGTCTGCCAGCCGCTGCTCGATACCGGTCGTCAGCATCAGAATACCGCTGCGCGACCCCAGCGCGCCGGGCACGCCGTATTCCTCAATCGACAGCGTAAATGCCAGCAGTAAACTCGACGCCATCGCCGGTAACGCCATTGGCAGGGTGATGCGGATAAAGGCCTGAACTGCGCCCGCGCCGTGGATCCGCGCGACATCCGCCAGCCGACTGCCGCTGGCAGCCATGCTGCGCGAAACCGCGAAATAGACCACCGGGAAAATATTTAGCGTCATCACCGCAATCATGCCCGGCAGCGAGAATAAAAACGCGTTGAGATGTAACCACGGCAAGAGCTGTTGCACATAACCGTTGGTCTGTAACGCCAGCATCCACGACAGCGCGGCGATATACGGCGGCAGCAAAAACGGTACCAGAAACAGCACGTCCCACAGTGCAGCACCCGGCAGCCGGAACAGCCCGCGCAATGCACCGAGTGGCACGCCGATAAGAGCACTGCACAACGCCACGCCCAGCCCGACTTTTAACGTTGTTGCGACCAGAGCCAGCATCTGCGGTTCGGTGAACACACGGGAAAAGGCAGTGAATGGTGCAGAATAATTGCTGGTGTCCAGATGCGGGAAAATCGCCTGCAACACCACAAAGCTGACCGGCACGGCGACCAGCAACAGCAGCGCAAGGCCGGTCACGCCCGGCAGAAAAGCGTTCTTATTCATGATTCGGTTCTCAGAACGGGCTGCACAGCACGTGCGCAGCCCGGCGGGCGGTTATGGCTGGGCGAAGAGTTTAGCGAAACGATCGAGAACGTCTTTGCGTGAGGCGGACGCTTTCGGGTCTTCCGGCAGCAGTTTCAGGGATTTAAACAGCGGACGTTTGGCATCGATGTCCGTGCGGGCAGGCATCAGCCAGGCTTCGGCTACCAGCTGCTGGCCTTCCGGCGACAGGGCGTAATCGATAAAGGCTTTAGCCTCTTTTTGCTGCTGGCTGGATTTAAGGATCATCATCGGGCGCGGGGCGATCACAGTGCCGCTCTGCGGGAAAATTACTTTGACGGATTCACCGTCCTGCATGCTGGCGTATGAGACGTAATCCACCGCGCCGAACACCGCCGCTTTCGCGCCCTGTAACACCGGCGTCAGCGCCTGCGCGTTCGGCCCGGCGATGATCATGCCGTTGGCTTTCAGGTCATCAAACAATTTCCACGCCTGCTGCGCGTGGGCATTCTGCAACCCGATTAGCAGATCCAGTGAGGCGCCGGACAGGGAGGGATCCGGCGTGGTGACTTTGTCCTTGAACTCGGGTTTGGTCAGGTCACCCCAGTCTTTCGGCTCAGACGTCCCGCTTTTGGTGTTCCACACAATCCCCAGCGCGGAAATGCCTTGCGCCACGTAATACGGCGTCTTGAACTGCGCCGGAACCTGCGCCGCGTTCGGGCTCTGATATTCCAGCAACCAGCCGCGCTGTTTGAGATCGGTCGCGGTATCCCATGACGCTGATATCAGCACGTCGGCGCGCGGATTGGCCTGTTCGGCTTCGAGTCGCGCCATCACTTTGCCGGTGGTGGCCTGAAACACATCGACTTTTACGCCAGTCTGTTTTTCATAGCCCGCCGCCAGTTTTTTGGCCAGCGAACCCGGCCCGGCGGTATAAAGCGTCAGCGCCTGTGCGCTGCCCGCTGCCATTGCGAGAGAAAGAGTCATTGCAGTCATTACACCTGTTTTGGTTCTGGATAAATGTGTGCGAGTCATTGAGTCAATTCCATCAGAGGTTAAGCAACAAAAGGGGAAACAACGGAAGCATCATTCAGGTCAATACGGGCGATCGCGCCCTGATCCATATGCGCAATCTTGTGCGCCAGTGCGCGCGCTTCGTGCCGGTCATGGGTGACGTACACCGCCGTGGTGCCGAGCTGGCGCAACAGTGTCGCCATCTCTTCACACAGGCTTTCGCGCAGATCGCGGTCAAGATTGGAGAGCGGTTCGTCGAACAACAGAATGCGTGGCTCAGCGACAATCGCCCGTGCCAGCGCCACACGTTGTTGCTGACCACCGGAAAGTTCAGAAGGGCGTCGTGATGCGAAATCTGCCAGCCCGACGCGATCGAGCGCAGCCATCACTTTTTCCTGCAAAAGCGCGCCACGCACTCCGCGCATTTGCAGCGGAAACGCGACATTTTGCCGCACGCTCATGTGCGGCCACAGCGCGTAATCCTGGAAGGCCATGCCGAGATTGCGTCGCTCCGGGGGCAGGCTGAAGGTGCCGCTGGCAACGATTTCGCCGTCGAAGCTGATCTGCCCGGAGGCGGGGTGCAGTAAACCCGCGAGCATTTTCAGCAACGTGCTTTTGCCGCAGCCCGAGGGGCCGAGCAGGGCGAGGATCGTGCCTTTGGGGACAGTCAGATTGACGTGATTGAGTACCGGTGTGCTCCCGAAAAAATGAGACACCTGATGGAGGGCGATAGCGGGAGGAGAAGCAATGCGCGGGGGCGCATTCCCGCCTGTAAAAGCTGGAATGTTCATGACGGTACTATCCTCTTTGGGACTTATTGGTGCAGCTGAGCCTAAAGAGAGTGTGTGACGCAGACATGACAGGTTTGTGAATGTAGAGATTTGACGGTGCAGGCGGGGAACCGGCACCGGATCATCGTATGACTGTTTTATTGCTTATATTGCTGTTCGCCCCACGCCAGCATGCCTGCCAGCAGTGGTTTCAGGATACTTTGCAGTTCACGGGCTTTCTCTTCGTCATAGGCGAATGGCTCGATTTCTTCCATGTAATTCACCTGCGCCAGTTCCAGCTGAACCGCGTGCTGATGGATATCCGGCTGACCATATTCACGGGTGATGTAGCCGCCTTTGAAACGCCCGTTAAGTACGTGGCTAAAGCGCGTCTGTTGCAGGCAAACGCCTTCCACCACGCCGCTTAAACCGGGCGAACAGCTCGCGCCACCTTTGGTACCGAGATTGAGATCCGGCAGTTTGCCATCGAACAGACGCGGGATTTGTGAGGCAATAGAATGTGCATCAAAAAGCAGCGCGTAGCCGAATGCCTCTTTCATCCGCGCAAGTTCTGACGCAATGGTCTGGTGATACGGCTGCCAGATTTGCTCCAGATACTGCTGGCGCTGAACCACGGTCGGCTCCATCCCGGCTTTAAACGTCGGGCGGCCATCAAACAAGGTATCGGGGAACAGGCCGGTCGTCGCAGTAGCGTAGAGCGGGGTATCGTCCGCAGGACGGTTGAGATCAATCACAAAGCGCGAATATTGCCCGACCAGAATGCTGGCCCCGAGCGCACGGGCAAAATCATACAGTTGCGGAATGTGCCAGTCGGTGTCTGAGAGCGGCAGCGCGGCGTCGGTCAGTCCGCTGGCGACCTCCGGCGTCAGGTGCGTTCCGGCGTGAGGAATGCTGATCAGCAACGGGGCAGTTCCCCGGACGAAATGTAACGGTTCGGCAATAACAGAATTAGCTGAAAGGCTCATAAACGAACTTCTCCACGCAGGTGACCACGAAAAATAACGGTGCAGGGCAATTGTCCGCCCAGCCAGTAAACCAGTTCCGCCGGACGCGACAGCGGCCAGTGAATAAAATCGGCGACCTTGCCCGCTTCCAGCGTGCCGTGGGAATCCTGCAACCCCAGCGCCCGTGCGCCGTGACAGGTCACACCGGCCAGCGCTTCTTCCGGCGTCAGGCGAAACAGCGTACAGCCCATATTCAGCATTAAGCGCAGGGAAAGCGCCGGAGATGTCCCCGGATTGGCATCGCTGGCCAGCGCCATCGGCACGCCGTGAGTGCGGAAGTGTTCCACCGGCGGGCACTGCGTTTCGCGCAGCAGATAATATGCGCCGGGCAGCAACACCGCGACGGTGCCACTGGCGGCCATCGCTTTGGCATCATCTTCGGTGGCGTATTCCAGATGGTCGGCAGACAGCGCGTGATGGCGTGCGGCCAGCGCGCTGCCGTGCAGGGAGGAGAGCTGTTCGGCGTGGAGTTTTACCGGCAGGCCGAGGGATTTTGCGGCATTGAACACACGGTCGACCTGTTCTGGCGAAAACGCCAGATGTTCGCAAAATGCATCCACGGCGTCCGCGAGGTTTTCCTGCGCAATCGCCGGCAGCAGGGTGTCACAAATTAGCTGAATATAATCATCTGGCCGGTCTTTGAATTCAGGCGGCAGCGCATGGGCGGCAAGGCAAGTGGATTTCACCTCGACCGGCAGCATATGGCCGAGCCTGCGGATTACCCGCAGCATTTTAATTTCGCTTTCCACGCTCAGACCGTAGCCTGATTTAATCTCCACGCAGGTGATACCTTCTGCCAGCAGCGGTTGCAGGCGGAATAATGCCTGCGCCAGCAGTTCATCCTCGCTGGCGGCGCGGGTGGCGTTAACCGTCGATAAAATTCCGCCGCCCGCCGCGGCAATCTCTGCATAACTCACGCCGTTCAGTCGCTGTTCAAATTCGGCGCTGCGGTTACCGCCAAACACCAGATGTGTGTGGCAGTCGACCAGCCCCGGCGTGATGATCCCGCCGTCGAATTCATGTTCGATGGCATGCGGGTAATCCGGGCAGTCAGCATCAGGGCCGATCCACAGGATCTGGCCGCCGCTGACGGCAATCGCACCGTTTTCGATCAGGTTGTATTTCCCGTCCCGCATGGTGACCAGTGTGGCGCCGCGCCAGACGCTGTCACATTGCGAGGAGGGTTCAGAAGAGAAATGCGGGGACAGCGTTAAGGGCATGACGGGCTCCGGACAAGGTTGATCTTGTATAGACAACTAAAGTCAACCTAGCGCATAACCCGAAAACCGGCAAGCGAAAAGGGTCTTAACCGTGACTGGTGAAGCGTCCGAACAGCTGATAACGGGAACCGGCGTAGATCAACCGCGCCGACGTAACCACGCGGCTGCCGCTCCAGGTACGGCGGTGGATCAGCAGACAAGGCTCGTGCTCGCTAAGCTGCAACAGTTCGCGTTGCTCGTCGCTGGCGCTGACGGCTTCCACGCGATGCTCACCGGCGGTCAGCGGTGCGATGGTCATCAGATAGGTGTAGGGCGACTGCTTGTTCAGCACTTCTTGCAGATAATCCGGGGCCATTTCCGGATTCACAAAACGCTCTTCGATTTGTACCGGCACATGGTTTTCGTAATGCACGATTTGTGAATAAAACAGGATTTGCCCGAGGGCAACGTCCATCTGCTGCGCCTGTGCGGCATCCGCCAGCCGGGCTTCGCACAGCAGAATTTTGCTGTCGTGCTGATGGCCGCGCGCAGCGATTTCATCGGCGATGTTGTGAACTTCCAGCATCGGCGTATAGGCCTTGGCTTCGGCCACGAAGGTGCCAACACCCTGCATGCGGATCAGAAAACCTTCGCTGGTCAGCTCCCGCAGCGCGCGGTTGATGGTCATGCGGCTGACGCCCAGCTCGTTGGTCAGCTCGCTCTCGGAAGGCACGCGCTGGTGCGGTTTCCACACGCCTGCACGGATCTGGCTGACGATCGCCTGTTTCACGCGCTGATAGATAGGGGCGGGGGTGTCGCTCATTGCGGCCGCCAGTTCGGACAATGTCTGCTGGGACACTCCCTGTTGCGCTGCACCAGAATGAAAAAGTGGTGTCGGCTCCGACATGTCTCGTACCTCGCTCGTTGATCTTGCTGAATTGTTATCCGTTCACAGCCCCGTAGTGTCCCCCACGGGCAGGCAAACGAAAAGAGGACGGCGGAAACAAAAATCAAAAAAATTCCTGTTGCAAGTTTACAGCGCAATCAGGCATATGTATATGTATAGACAAGTTGATTAAAACAGTAGCAGTTGTTTATCAAAAATTGCATTTATGTTTCCCCATGTTGATTCAGGAACGAAGTCATGGCTGCTTATTTTGCTTCACGCGCGTTACTTGCCGACGGCTGGGCGCACGATGTTCGTCTGGAGGTTGACGCTGCCGGAATGCTGACGGCGGTGACGCCGGGTGGCGACCCGCAGGGCTGTATCCCGCTGTCCGGGCCGGTGGTGCCGGGCATGCCGAATCTGCATTCGCACGCTTTTCAGCGGGTGATGGCCGGGCTGGCGGAAGTTGCCGGAAATCCGCAGGACAGCTTCTGGACGTGGCGCGACCTGATGTATCGCATGGTGCAGCGCCTTACGCCTGAGCAGACAGGCATCATCGCCCGTCAGCTGTATATCGAGATGCTCAAAGGCGGTTATACGCAGGTCGCCGAATTCCACTATCTGCATAACGACATCAGCGGGAAGCCGTATGCCGATCGCGGCGAAATGACCGCACAGCTGAGCGCGGCGGCGGAGCAGGCGGGCATCGGCCTGACGCTGCTGCCGGTGCTGTACAGCTACGCCGGATTTGGCGCGCAGCCCGCGCAGGACGGGCAAAAACGCTTTATTCAGAACGTCGATAGCTATCTGCAACAGCAGGAGGTGATCCGCCAGCAGATTGGCGGAAAACCTTTTCAAAACGCCGGTCTGTGCTTCCATTCACTGCGTGCCGTGACGCTCTCGCAAATGCGCGAGGTGCTGGCGGCGGGCGACAAAAATTCTCCCGTGCATATTCACATCGCCGAACAGCAAAAAGAGGTGAACGATTGCCTCGGCTGGAGCGGCCAGCGGCCCATCACCTGGCTGTATGACAATCTGGATATTGATAGCCGCTGGTGCCTGATCCATGCCACGCACGCCGACCGTTTTGAATTAGCCAGCATGGCGAAAAGCGGCGCGGTAGCGGGATTATGTCCGACCACCGAAGCTAACTTAGGCGACGGTATTTTCCCCGGCGTGGAATATCTCGGGCACAACGGCCGATGGGGGATTGGTTCCGACAGCCACGTCTCGCTCAACGTAGTGGAAGAACTGCGCTGGTTCGAATACGGCCAGCGTCTGCGCGATCAGCGTCGCAACCGCCTGACGCTGCCGCATCAGAATCAGCATTCCGTCGGCGATGTGCTCTATTCCCACGCCTTACAGGGCGGCGCACAGGCATGCGGCGTCGCGACTGGCAAGCTGGCCGCGGGCTATCGTGCCGACTGGCTGGTGCTGGATGGCCGCGATCCCTATCTTGCAGCGGCCAAAAATAGCGAAATTCTTAACCGCTGGTTGTTTGCCGGTCACAGCGGGCAAATCCGCGATGTTTATGTCGGCGGTATCGCGCGCATTGTCGAAGGCCAGCATGAACAGCAACAGGCCGCGGCGGCAGATTTCCTGAAAGTACTGAATCAGCTGGCGGAGGGTGGCGCATGAACGGCTGGCAGCCATTTAGCCTGATGGGGCTGCCGGTCAGCCCGTGGCACAACGGCGGCGGCGAAACACGCGAAATCATCAGCGTTCCGGCAGGAAGCGCGAATTTTGACTGGCGCGCCAGCATCGCGACCATTGCACAGGACGGCCCGTTCTCGGTTTTCCCCGGCATTGACCGTTCGATAACGTTACTCAGCGGTGAGGGCGTTCATTTGCTGGCTTCGCCGGACATCCGCCATTCCCTCAGCCGTGTTGGGGAACCCTATTCGTTTCGTGGTGAAGAGTCGGTGAGCGCCCGGCTGCACGGCGGCGTCACCACTGATTTCAACATCATGACCCGCCGAACTGTCTGTCGTGCGAAGGTGATTTCTGCCCGCCAAACGCTGGCGGTTTTGCCTGAAAACGGCGGCGTGATTTACGTCCTGAGTGGTGACTGGCAACTGCCGGACGGCGCGCAAATCGGGCAGGGCGACGGCTTTTACTGGACGGCAACTCTGGAGATAAACCCGGTTATCGTCAGCACAGAACACCCTGACGGCCTGCTGCTTTGGGCGTCAGTCATTACGGATTAACGGTCGCAAACAACAGCCCGACAGATTTTGTTCGGGTTTACGTTTAGCTTAACTTGTCTATACAGGAATAGATTATGGCTTCTTCATCCTCAGAATTAACCCTTTGCCATCTGCAACCGGGTCAGGTTGATCTACCGACGCTGCGCCAGATTTATCAGGGTAACGTCCGCCTCGAGTTGGCGGAGCACGCGCGGGCAGATGTTCAGGCTTCTCAGGAGACGGTCACGCGCATCGTCGAATCCGGCAAAGTGGTTTACGGCATTAATACCGGCTTCGGCAAACTGGCGCAAACGCGCATTCCGGCGGAAAGGCTGGCTGAATTGCAGCGCAATCTGGTGCTGTCGCACAGCGTCGGCATTGGCAAGGATCTGGCCGATAACGTGGTGCGTCTGGTGATGGCCACCAAAGTGCTGAGCCTCTCGCGCGGGCATTCCGGTATCAGCATTGAAGTGATCGATGCGCTGATCGCCTTATTCAACGCCAGTGTTTATCCGTGTATTCCTGAGAAAGGTTCCGTGGGCGCGTCCGGCGATTTAGCGCCGCTGGCGCATCTTTCCCTGATGCTGATAGGCGAAGGTCAGGTGACGGTTAAGGGGGAGAAAGTGTCAGCGGTGGAAGGACTGAAAACGGTCGGGCTGACACCGTTTGAGCTGGGTCCGAAAGAAGGGCTGGCGTTGCTCAACGGCACGCAGGTCTCAACCTCGCTGGCGCTGTCCGGGTTGTTTGAAGCCGAACGCGTTTTTGCGGCAGGTCTGGTGGCGGGCGCACTGTCGCTGGAAGCCATCAAAGGCTCGGTGAAACCGCTGGATGCACGCATCCATCAGGCTCGCGGTCAGGTGGGGCAAATCGCCGTGGCGGCGGCGGTGTCCGAATTGCTGGCAGGCAGTGACATTGTCACGTCGCATTCAAACTGTGGCCGCGTGCAGGATCCGTATTCCATCCGCTGCGTGCCGCAAGTCATGGGCGCGTGTCTGGATAACCTTCATCACGCCGCCCGTATTTTACGTATCGAAGCCAATGCGGCATCCGATAATCCACTGGTGTTCGCCGAAAACGGCGATGTGATTTCCGGTGGCAATTTCCACGCCGAGCCGGTGGCCTTTGCTGCTGATATCCTCGCCCTGGCGATTGCTGAAATCGGCGCGATTTCCGAGCGCCGGATGGCATTGCTGCTTGATACCGGGCTTTCCGGCCTGCCGCCATTCCTGGTCAACGACGGTGGCGTGAACTCCGGCTTTATGATTGCGCAGGTGACCGCCGCCGCGCTGGCCTCTGAGAATAAATCCCTCGCGCATCCGGGCAGCGTGGACAGCCTGCCGACCTCGGCCAACCAGGAAGATCACGTCTCAATGGCGACCTACGCCGCGCGCCGTCTGGGCGACATGTGCTTTAACACCAGCGTCGTGGTGGGCATTGAGGCAATGGCCGCCGCGCAGGGCATTGATTTCCACCGTCCGCTGCAAAGTTCGCCGGTACTGGAAAACGAGCTGAAATCCATCCGCGCCGATGTGCCGTTCCTTGAACATGACCGCCTGATGGCACCGGACGTTGAAATGATGCGCCTGTGGGCCACCCGTGAACGCTGGCCAGCGGCGGTTGAAGCGCTGTTGCCGAGTTTTGCCTGATTCTCCTGACCCGATAAAGGAACCGAAAATGAACGCTCCACAAAAAACTGCCGTTGCCCGCGTTGTTCGTGCCCCGCACGGCACAGAAATCAGTTGCCAGAACTGGCTGATCGAAGCGGCCTACCGCATGCTGCAAAACAATCTCGATCCGGACGTCGCCGAGCGCCCGGACGATTTGGTGGTGTACGGCGGAATAGGCAAAGCGGCGCGCAACTGGCCGGCGTTTGAAGCCATTCTCACCAGCCTGCGCGGGCTTCGCGAAGACGAAACGCTGCTGGTGCAGTCCGGCAAACCGGTCGGCGTATTTCGCACTCACACCGACGCGCCGCGGGTGCTGATCGCCAATTCCAATCTGGTGCCGCATTGGGCGAACTGGGAACATTTCCACGAGCTGGATAAAGCCGGGCTGATGATGTACGGCCAGATGACCGCCGGTTCGTGGATTTACATCGGTGCTCAGGGCATCGTGCAGGGCACTTACGAAACCTTCGCTGAAGCGGGGCGTCAGCATTACAACAGCGACCTGCGCGGCAAGTGGATTTTGACCGCCGGTCTGGGCGGCATGGGCGGTGCGCAACCGCTGGCCGGTGTGCTGGCCGGAGCCTGCGTGCTGGCGATTGAATGTCAGGAATCGCGTATTGATTTTCGTATCCGTACCCGGTACCTCGACCATAAAGCGCACAGCATTGATGAAGCGCTGGCGCTGATCGAGAAAGCCTGCGCCGAGAAAAAAGCGATTTCCGTTGGCCTGCTGGGCAATGCGGCCGAGCTGATGCCGCAGCTGGTGGCGCGCGCGAAAGAAGGTGGCCTGCGCCCGGATATCGTCACCGACCAGACTTCCGCGCACGATCCGCTGAACGGCTATCTGCCAGAAGGCTGGAGCGTAGAAAAATGGCAGGCAGCGCGTCAGTCTGACCCGCAGTCAGTTATCAACGCGGCCAAAGCCTCGATGGCCAAACACGTGCTGGCGATGCTCGATTTCCACGCCATGGGCATCCCGACCGTCGATTACGGTAACAATATCCGGCAAGTGGCGAAAGACCAGGGTGTGGCCAACGCTTTTGATTTTCCCGGCTTTGTTCCGGCGTATATCCGTCCGCTCTTTTGCGAAGGTAAAGGCCCGTTCCGCTGGGTGGCACTTTCCGGCGATCCGGAAGATATCTACAAAACCGACGCCAAACTGAAAGAGCTGTTCCCGGATAACGCCAACCTGATCAACTGGCTGGACATGGCGCGCGAGCGCATTGCGTTTCAGGGGCTACCGGCGCGTATCTGCTGGCTGGGGCTGGGCGAGCGTCATATCGCCGGGCTGGCGTTCAACGAAATGGTGCGCAACGGTGAGCTGAAAGCGCCGGTGGTGATTGGCCGCGACCATCTGGACACCGGCTCCGTTGCCTCTCCCAACCGGGAAACCGAAGCGATGAAAGACGGTTCCGACGCGGTTTCCGACTGGCCGCTGCTCAATGCTTTGCTTAACACCGCAGGCGGCGCGACCTGGGTCAGCCTGCATCACGGCGGCGGCGTCGGTATGGGCTTTTCACAACATGCGGGTATGGTGATTGTGGCAGATGGCACCAAAGAGGCGGATGCCCGTCTGGCGCGCGTATTGTGGAACGATCCGGCGACCGGCGTAATGCGTCATGCCGATGCCGGCTATGAACAGGCGGCAGCCTGCGCAGAGCGCAACGGGCTAAACTTGCCAATGATCTGATGCGGTTCTGAAAGCCAAAAGCCCGCTTCGCGTTAACCGTGAAGCGGGCTTTTTTCCTTTTATCCGGGCGCGTTACGCGATTTAAGAAAGGCTAATCGCCTGAATTAAACCGCAAAACACCCCTTTATTCCCCGATCGGGTCTTACCGATTTCTGGTCTACTGAATAGCATCAGACAGGTGCAAAGCCAAGCAGGCGGGATTCTGAGGGCTGAGGCCGTCCAAAAAAATACCCCTGGAACAATGAACACCCTTCTTCTTTCAGACGCCTGAACTGCTCGTCGGTTTCCACGCCTTCGGCAGTGGTCTGAATAGCCAGACTGCGGCTCATGCCGGTGATGGCGCGGATAATCGCCAGCGCTTCCGGGCTGTCCTGCATATCATTGATAAACGATCGGTCAATTTTGATTTTGTCGAACGGGAACGACCGCAGATAGCTCAGCGATGAATAACCGGTGCCAAAATCATCCAGCGCAATGCGCACGCCCAGTGCCTTAAGTTTACGCAGCGTGCCGACGTTGCCGAGCGTGTTATCCAGTAATACCGATTCGGTGATTTCCACTTCCAGCCTTTCCGGCGACAGCCCTGACGAGGCCAGTGCGGATTCGACAACCGAGACCAGACCGCTGTTTTTGAACTGGATCGGCGAGAGGTTCACCGCAACGGTCTGGTTCCCCGCCCAGGTGGTCGCTTCGCGGCAGGCTTCATGCAGCGCGAACGATCCCAGACTGTGGATCAGCCCTGTTTCTTCGGCAATGGGAATAAAATCGATCGGCATGATCAGCCCGTTTTGCGGATGGTGCCAGCGCATCAGCGCTTCATAACCGATCACTGCATCATGTTTGGCATCTGTGATCGGCTGATAGTAAAGACGCAGCTGATTACAGGTAATCGCATCGCGTAAATCCAGTTCCACCAGACGGCGTTTGCGCGCGGCGGCGTCCATCTCAATGCGAAAATCCTCATAACGGTTGCGGCCATTGCGTTTGGCCTCATACAGCGCCATGTCTGCACAGCGCAGCAGCTGATCCGGCGTGTTGTCCGGTGAATCCGCCAATGCAATGCCGATGCTCAGGCCGACCGACAGCGAATGGCCGTCGACCATCACCGGCGGACGCACGGACTCTATCAGGCGTTTTGAGATCTGATGCGCGGCAGCGATATCTTTCAGACCCGGCAGTACCACGGCGAACTCATCCCCGCCAATGCGCGCCAGCGTATCGTCATCACGCAGCGTCATGCGCAGACGTTTGGCAATCGCGCGCAGCAACTCGTCGCCGACCTGATGGCCGAGCGCATCGTTGACGTTTTTGAAGTTGTCGAGATCCAGACACAGCGTGGCGGTGTGGGTGCGGGTGTAGCTGTCTTGCTGCAAGGCTTCGCTCAGGCGCTGGCTGAACAGAATACGGTTGGGCAGGCTGGTCAGGTTGTCGTGATGCGCCATGTGGTGAATGCGCGCGTGCGCTGCGTGCTGATCGGTCACGTCATCGGCAATCATCATTACGTAGCTGGTTTGTGGATCGTGCCCGCGGATCACCGAACTGGTGGTTTGCAGCGTGCGGTCACCGATGGCAGTCAGCAACTGCTGCTCACTTTTATGCACGCCTTCGGCGCGCAGACATTCGTCTGACTGTTTATTGATAAACGAACTCAGGCCGACGCCCATACAGTCCTGAGGGCGCTTACCAAGCATTTCTTCGCGCGAAATCCCGAGCAGACGCTCAGCCTGACGATTCACCAGCAGAATTTCCCGCGATACCGCATTTTCGACGATCACCGACGAAGGAATATTGGCGATCACGGTATTGAGAAACTGGGTGAGGGCGGAGAGCTGCTCGCTGTTCGATTCGGCCAGATCTTTGGCGTACATCAGCGCCTGTTCGTTTTCACGACGCTCGGTGACGTCACGGGTTATCTTGGCAAACCCGATGATCTGACCGGCTTCGCGCAGGGCTTCGATGATGACGTGCGCCCAAAAACGCGAGCCGTCTTTGCGCTGACGCCAGCCTTCAGATTCATAACGGCCAGTTTCGCGCGCTGTTTCCAGCCCGTGCTGTGGCCAGCCGCTCTTTTTATCTTCTTCAGTGTAAAAACAGGAGAAATGTTTCCCGACCACTTCCTCAGGCGCATAACCTTTGGCTCGCTGCGCACCGGCATTCCAGTTCGCCACGGTGCCATCGGGTTTCAGCATATAAATTGCGTAATCTTCAACGCGTTGAACCAGCAACCGATACAGTACGTCAGAATCTTCGTTCATTTTAATTTGCCTGCTAGCTGGCCGCCTCTGTGCGGGGTCCTCCCAAATCAGAGTCCGGCTGAATAGTGCGTCTGTTCCCGACGCATTTTTGCTGTGATGTGTGATGAAACGTTAGCATAAGATAATTCTTAGTTCGTCAAATTTTGCTTCTAAGATGCTTAAAATTAAGCGTTTTTAGCAAAAAGATCGGCCTTAAGTTAAATTCCACTTTTGGGTTTAAATAGGCGTAATGGTTATCGGCAGCTGTCTCAGGAGCTTTAATGTGATGGCACAAAAAGCTTAAGGATTTTGCGCTGAGGAAAGAAGGGGACTGGCGGCCAGAAAAGACTAAGCCGCAACAGAGTGCGGCTATTTATCGGGGAAGTGCTTAGACCGGGTCAGGCGCGGTTTTTATCGGGGGAATAAAAGGGTCCGTCTGCCACTGAATCCCGCAAAATAAGGTCAGAGGTAAACTGATTTTTTTCTGATAAATATCCGCCGTCGAGCATCGAAATAATCTGATTAATGACTTCACTGACCATATCACTCACCGGATCTTTTACGCTGGAGAGTGCGGGAATTAAAAACGGCGCGGTCGGAATATTATCAAACCCGATCACCGAAACCGCATCAGGCACTTTAATTCCGGCATCGCTGAGTTGCTTCATCGCGCCGATCGCCATTTCATCGTTACTGACGACGATGGCGCTGAACGAGTGGTCTGCGGCAAGCAGAGCGCTGACAGCCGCCGCGCCGCTGGCCGGTGACCATTTTCCCTGCACGATCAGTGATTCGCGCACGGGCAGACCGGCGGCGATTAACGCGTCTTTGTAGCCAGACAGGCGTTCAATGGCCGTCGGGGAATCCATCGAACCGGTAATAAAAGCAATATCCCGATGACCGCGGGCGATCAGTGCCTGCGTTGCCTGATAACTCGAGCCTTTATGATCGCAATATATGCAGTGGCTCTGATGTTTTCTCAATTTACGGTTCACCACCATCACCGGCTTTTTATATTTATCGATGATCAGATCCATTTCATCGACCGATAAAAAGCGCGGATAAATAATGATCCCGTCGCAGCGTAAATCATGCAAAAACTCGATAGCTTCCTGCTCTTCAGCGGCGCTGTTTTTGCCATCCACCAGAATCAGTTGACGCCCGTTGGCATCAAGTTTCTTGGCCGCCTGTGAGATTAACTCGCTGAAATAATTGCCGTTATACAGCGTATTGGTCACTACCAGCCCGATACACATGGATTTACTGGTCGCCAGATTGCGCGCCAGTAAATTCGGGCGATAGCCGGTTTCTTCAATGGCCCTGAACACCTGATCTTTCGTTTCCTGGCTCACATAGCCTTTCCCGGAAAGCACGCGGGACACCGTGGCTTTGGAGACGCCTGCTCTGGACGCCACTTCCTGCATTGTCGACATCAGGCACACCTGAAAGAGAAAAAATGTTGCGTCATTCTACACATTTCTGCGGATTTTCGCGGATTTCGCCGCGCTAAGCCTGTGCATGGAGATCATCATCACAAAAATGAAACAGGGTTGTGACTTTTTATTGAAGTCGGCGTCAGATCTGCACATTCTCGTATGTAACCGGTTACCTATCGTTTCAGAAACACATTACAAAAGCGCGTTCCGGCCAATTTTCGCAAACAGCATCGTTCATAACCCTATGAATCTGAGAGAGTTACCCTCATGTCTAAGAATTTTGCAGCAATGTCGCAGTCGATTATCAGTGCTATCGGCGGCGCAGGGAACGTCGCGGCGGTTACGCACTGCATGACCCGTCTGCGTTTTGTTCTCAACGACGCCTCCCTGGTTGACGGCGAAAAACTCAAAGCCATCACCGGCGTAATGGGTGTGGTGCGCAATGAGCAACAGTGTCAGGTGATCGTCGGCAACAACGTGTCTCACGCCTACGCCGAAGTCCTTAAACTGTTGCCGGAAGGGCTCTCTGGCGCCAGCGGCGTACCGGTTAAAAGCAAACTCACGTTACGACGCATAGGTGCGGGCATTCTCGACGCGCTGATCGGCACGATGTCCCCGCTGATCCCGGCGATCATCGGCGGTTCAATGGTCAAACTGCTGGCGATGATCCTCGATATGACGGGCGTCTTCGAGAAGGGCGCATCAACGCTGGTGATCCTCAACACCATCGGCGACGGCGCGTTCTTCTTCCTGCCGGTGATGGTCGCGGCCTCGGCGGCGGTCAAATTCAAAACCAATATGTCGCTGGCGATTGCGATCGCCGGGGTACTGCTGCATCCGGCATTTATCGATCTGATGGCCAAAGCCGCGCAGGGGCAAAAAGTTGAGTTCATCGGCATTTCCATTACGGCGGTGAAATATACCTACACCGTCATTCCTGCGCTGTGTATGACGTGGCTGCTGTCCTACATCGAGAAATGGGTTGATCGCATTACGCCGGTAGTGACTAAAAACTTCCTTAAACCGATGCTGATCATGCTGATTGCCGCACCGATCGCGATTGTGATTATTGGCCCGCTGGGCATCTGGATCGGCACCGGGATTTCGGCGGTGGTGTATACCGTTCATAGCTATCTCGGCTGGCTCTCGGTCGCCATCATGGGCGCGGCGTGGCCGCTGCTGGTGATGACCGGCATGCACCGCGTGTTTACGCCAACCATCATTCAGACCATCGCCGAAACCGGCAAAGAGGGCATGGTGATGCCGTCGGAAATTGGTGCGAATCTGTCCCTCGGCGGCTCCTCGCTGGCCGTAGCATGGCGTACTAAAAATCCCGAACTGCGCCAGACCGCTCTGGCCGCCGCGGCTTCGGCGATCATTGCCGGGATTTCAGAACCGGCACTGTACGGCGTCGCGTTGCGCCTTAAACGCCCGCTGATCGCCTGTCTCATCAGCGGATTTATCTGCGGCGGCGTCGCCGGTCTCGGCGGGCTTGCCAGCCATTCGATGGCGTCACCGGGGCTGTTCACCAGCGTGCAGTTCTTCGACCCGTCGAATCCGATGAGCATCGTCTGGGTATTTGGCGTGATGATTCTGGCGATTGTGATTTCCTTCTTCACCACGCTGCTGCTGGGTTTTGAAGATATTCCGGTCGAAACGCCGCAGCCGAAAGAAGACCAGGCAACAGATGCCGCGATTTCCACACCCTTTGCCGCTGCGCAAAGTGCAGTAAAAACACATTGAAGACAGAAGAGGACTTTCTCATGGCAGCATCACCATTCCCTGACGGTTTCTTATGGGGCGGCGCGATTGCCGCCAATCAGGCCGAAGGCGCCAGTTTTGAAGGCGGAAAGGGCCTGACGACGGTGGACATGATACCGCACGGCGCGCACCGTCTGGCGGTGAAAACCGGGCAGGAAAAGCGTTTTCAGCTCAAAGAAGACGAGTTCTACCCGAGCCATCAGGCAATTGATTTTTACCATCGTTATAAAGAAGACATCGCGCTGATGGCAGAAATGGGGTTCACCGTGTTCAGAACCTCGATTGCCTGGAGCCGCCTGTATCCGAACGGTGACGAGATGACGCCAAACGCGGAGGGTATCGCCTTTTACCGCGACGTCTTTGCCGAATGTAAAAAATACGGCATCGAACCGCTGGTGACTCTGTGCCATTTCGATGTCCCGATGCATCTGGTGGTTGAGTACGGCTCATGGCGCAATCGCAAAATGGTCGAGTTTTTCGCCCGCTATGCGCGCACCTGTTTTGAAGCCTTCGACGGATTAGTGAAGTACTGGCTGACGTTCAATGAAATCAATATCCTGTTGCACAGCCCGTTCTCCGGCGCGGGTCTGGTGTTCGAAGAGGGTGAGCATCAGGAGCAGGTCAAATATCAGGCCGCCCATCACGAGCTTGTCGCCAGTGCACTGGCCACCAAAATCGCCCATGAAGTGAACCCTGAAAATCAGGTCGGCTGCATGTTAGCGGGCGGTAATTTTTATCCGCGCACCTGCAAACCGGAAGATGTCTGGGCGGCGCTGCAAAAAGACCGCGAGAATCTGTTTTTCATCGACGTACAGGCACGCGGCGCGTACCCGTCTTATACAAAACGCGTGTTCGCTGAGAAGGGTATCGTCATTGCCAAAGAAGCGGGCGACGACCAGATCCTCAAAAACACCGTCGACTTTGTGTCATTCAGCTATTACGCCTCCCGCTGCGCCTCGGCGGATATGAATGACAACAACAGCAGCGCGGCCAATATCGTTAAATCGCTGAAAAACCCGCACATCGAAGTCAGTGAATGGGGCTGGGGGATCGATCCACTCGGCCTGCGCATCACCATGAATATGATGTATGACCGCTACCAGAAACCGCTGTTCCTGGTTGAAAACGGCCTTGGCGCGAAAGATGAGATTAACGCACAGGGCGAAATCATTGATGATTACCGTATCAGCTACCTGCGCGAACACATCCATGCCATGGGCGAAGCGATCAGGGACGGTATTCCTGTCATCGGCTATACCTCCTGGGGATGCATCGATCTGGTTTCTGCCTCCACCGGCGAAATGAGCAAACGCTACGGCTTTGTTTATGTCGATCGCGACGACAGCGGAAACGGCACGCTGGACAGAAAAAGGAAGCAATCGTTCTGGTGGTATAAAAAGGTCATTGCCAGTAACGGCGGGGATTTGGCGTAAGGAATACAGTGAATAAGCAGGCCGGGATTACGCCGGTCTGCCTGTTACTATTTCACACTAATTCTGGTCATGCAGTAATGGCTGCAACCGGGAAAACTCATTTTAAAAAGCTCCGCTTTTTTCAGCATAAAGGCGAGGTTTTTAAACCGCCGTACTCGCCCGCAACTTCAGTCTTCCGGCCATCCGAACGCGTGTGGCGGCGTCTTCGCCGGAACAAATATACTCCACCGCCATTCGTCCCAGTTCGATATACGGCAGCTGTACGCTGGTCAGTTTCGGCGTCATTTGATCGGCGATGCGCTGATCGTCGTAACCGGCCACCAGAATGTCCTGCGGAATGCGCAGATGAAGTTCGGTCAGTGCCTGATAACAGCCCAGGGTCATCCAGTCGCTGGAACAGAAAATAGCATCGGGCGGTTCGGGGAGTTTCATCAGTGCCAGCGTGGCCTGATAAGTTTCGTTCAGCGACCAGTTGGTGGCCATCACCCGTTGTTCATCAAAGGGCATTCCGGCCTGTAACAATGCCTGACGATAGCCTTCGAGGCGCATTTCGCACGCCTCCATCCAGTGATCGCCCATGATGTGGGCGATACGGGTCGCTCCCTGATCAATAAGATGGCGGGTTATCTGCAAGGCGTTGGCGCGGTCGTCGGGCAGGAAGGTGGGCAGCAGCGGAAAAGCGCGGTCGTAAACATTCAGCAGCACGACGGGAAGCTCAGTCTGATGGGCAAAAACTGAGAAATCAATCGCCTGCGTCACCGGCGACGCGATGATAATACCGGCACAGCGACGCTGACTCAGCTGATGGATAATGCGCACCGCCAGCTCCGGATCATCACCGTAATCATAGAGGGTCAGCAGCGTATCGTGGCGCCACGCCGCTTCGCGGGCTTCACTCAGAGCATCGACAAAGGGATCGTAACTCGGCATAACGTTAATCAGCAGGGCTATCTCTTCCTGACCGTTATCGCGATGCGGCGCGGGCATTTTTTTATACCCAAGGGTCAGGGCGGTGCTGATCACCCGCTGACGGGTTTCTTCACTGAGTTTTATGGAACGTGAGTTGTTTAATATCAGTGAAACCGTCGCTTGGGAAACGCCTGCTTCCCGCGCGATATCACTCATCGTCACTTTGTTTTTCTTCTCCATTTCCCTTTTCCCATCGCCCATTTTTCTCTTCCTTTGCACTATATCACAGCCCGTATTTTGCCAGACCGCCGCATGCGTTGCTTAAAAAGAGTGTGATCCGAATTGCATAACCTGAACGTGCGATTTGCAGGCAATGCAGGTAGATAATAAAAATTAGCTAATAATATTAGTTGTTGCATTTTACCTCTTAAAACGAACAGGAGATCACCATGAAAGAGCAGTGGAGCCAGCAGCAGGCGGCTGAATGGGGAAAAGAACAAGGCTGGATTTGCGGATTCAACTATCTGCCGCGCACGGCCGTTAACTGGACGGAACTCTGGCAGAAAGAAACGTTTGACGTGCCGACTATCGATCAGGAGCTCAGCTGGGCGCACGCGGCGGGGTATAACCAGCTGCGTATTAATCTGCCGTTTATTGTCTGGCAGGCGGATCGCGATGGTTTGCTGGCACGCATTGAACAGTTTCTGAGCCTCGCCGATAAACATCAGATAGCAGTCATGTTGACGCTGATGGATGACTGCGGCTTCTCCGGTGATGAGCCTTTCCTCGGGCCGCAAAAAGCGCCGGAACCGGGCAAGCATAACAGTCAGGCGGCAGCCAGTCCGGGGCGCGATGTGGTGTGCAATCGCGACATGTGGCCGGAAGTGGAACGGTATGTACGTGACGTGATCCGCCATTTCCGCACCGATCCGCGCATTGCGATTTGGGATTTGTACAACGAACCCGGGAATCGCGGCACTTTCGCCACCGGGCTGGAAGAAGTGTTGTATGACGAAAAGCTGGAAGTTTTTGCGCTGGAGCTGATGCGCCAGGCATTTGTGTGGGCTAGGGAGGAAGATCCTGTCGCACCGCTGACCGTCGGTGCATGGCATTTCTCACAGGATCTGGATCAGCCGGAAAGTGAATTTTTCACCCATCCGATAGACGTCGCGGCGGCAGAACTCTCGGACATCATCAGTTTCCACGCCTATGTGGCGACGCCGAAACTGCTTCAGGCGCTGCGTTTCTGGCAAAAATTCAATCGTCCGATGCTGTGCACCGAATGGCTGGCGCGTCATGTAGGCAGTGTTTTCGAAGAGCAACTGCCGCTGTTCTGCGCATTCAACGCCGGTTGCTATCAGTGGGGGCTGGTGCGCGGTAAAACCCAGACCACGCTGCCGTGGCCGGTGGTGCGTAAGGGTAATCATGATTATGCCCATCTCTGGTTCCACGATGTGCTGGATGAGTACGGTATTCCATTCCGTCGTGCCGAAATGGATCTGGTCCGCCGTTTAACACGCATGAAATAATCCTTCTTAACAGGCAGCACAGGGATGTGCGAGGCAATGAATAATGACGATTTCAATGAAAATCCCTTCCAGGGAATTAGGGTCTTATTTTGGTTACGGGTTGGGGCAGTGTTTTAGTTTCGGTTTAGTCGGTTCCTTTATTAACTATTTTTATACCGACGTATTGGGTATTTCCGCGCTGGCGGCGAGTACGATATTTCTTGTCGCCCGCGCCTGACCGCTTTTTTCGCACCGGCGTCTGACGATCACGGATATTTTATGGCGACGGTGGTGATGATGATGATTATCGGCCTGTTATCGGGTGAAGTGTTTGAAGAACCGGGCGAAGTGAGCGAAAAACCGTTGGAAGTTTAAGCCGACTGACGTCGGGAGACCCCGGCTGCCGGGGTCTGTGCATTTTCCTAAAACCTGTCCCTGTTTCCCCCCGATTTCATCAGCAGCCATAAAAACCACGGTGCGCCGATCAGTGCGCAGAGCAGTCCGGCGGAAACCGGCCAGGGCCAGGCGATGTTACGACCGAGCCAGTCGGCTGTCACCATCAGCAAACTCCCATACAATGCCGCGACCAGGCACTGCGAACGGAAATGGAACGCACCGCTGTAGCGCGCCAGCTGTGGCGCAATCAGCCCGACAAAACTCAGCGGGCCGATAAGTAACGTGCCACCCGCCGTCAGTGCCGCCGCGAGCAGTAAAATCAGCATATTGCTGCGCCGCAGCCCGACGCCCAGTGCCCGTGCGGTGGGGTGTCCCAGGCTGAGCAGTTGCACCCAGCGGTGCAGCAGCAACGCCAGCGGGATAAGCACCAGTGCCTGCGCCGCACCCCATAATGCGCGATTTGCCGTGATGCCCGCCGTGGAGCCAGTACTCCAGTTGAGCAGCATCATCGCGCGCGGATCACCGCTCATCAGCAGCAACATGCTCAGCGCCATACTCAGGTTGGTGAGACACAGCCCGACCATCACCATGGACTGTGGCTGAAAGCGCGACCGCAGTCCGAATATAAACAGCAGGCACGTCGCCAGTAAACTGCCCGCCAGCGCCGCCGGAAAAAGATCTGAGAGCGGCTGATTGAGCAAAATGACCATCAGTACCACCATCAGCGAAGCACCGCTGCTGATACCGAGAAGCTCCGGACTGGCAAGGGGATTGCCGCTCTGGCGCTGGATCAGCACGCCTGCTACCGCCAGCATCGCGCCTGCGCTGAGCGCCCCGAGCATTCGCGGCCAGCGCCATTCCAAAAGCGGCCAGAACGCGGATGCCTCCGGCGACCGGTTGAGGAACAGCGAGACGGCGATGCCGCCGGTGAGGATAAGTACCAGCGCTGTCAGATGTGCCCGTGTCAGCACTCTGGCGGGCTGCGCGCCGAAAGGCGAGGGCGTGATCAGCGGATTGCGCTGGCGGAACAACAAAATCAGCATCAGCGGCGCACTGAGTAACCCCGAAAGTGCTCCGGTCGGCAAATCTCCTCCGGCAGGCGAGAGAAACTGCGCCAGCTGATCGACAAGCGTCAGCAGCAACGCGCCGCACGGCGGCACAAACAGCAGCTGAAACCGGAACGAGCGAACACCGGTCAGGCGGATAAGCGCTGGCGCGGCCAGTCCGATAAAGCCAATGATCCCGATCTGGCTGGTCACCAGCGCACTGAGCGCCACGGCGACGGCAAGGGTGGCGATCCTCACTTTCACCACCGGCACGCCCAGCGCACCGGCATTTTGGTCTGAGATCCCGATGAGCATCAGTGGCCTGGCCAGCAGGGCGCTCATCGCTATCAGCGCCAGCACCGGCAGCAGCAAAAACTGCGTCGGCTGCCAGCCGCTCTGGCTGAGAGAACCGGCCTGCCAGCTGAATAAATCGCTAAGATAATCGTGATTGAACAGCACCATCAGCGTGTTGATGGCGTTGCCGTACAGGCTTATTACCATGCCGGTGAGGATCACTTTCAGCGGATCCAGCCCCTGGCGGGCAATCAGAAAATAGAGCAACAGCGCGGTCAGCGCGGCACCCGCCAGCGCCAGGTTCGTGAGGCCGAACACCAGCAGGCCGGGGAACACAATGATGCTGGCAGACATCGCCAGATTGGCACCGGCGGCAATGCCGAGCGTCGCCGGTTCCGCCAGAGGATTACGCAGTACCTGCTGAAACAGCAGTCCGGCAAGCGCCAGCGCCATTCCGCTAAGGATGCCGATCGCCAGACGCGGCAGAAAACTGTAGTGCATCAGCAGGCTGGCCGTGGACCCGGAGTTATGCTGGAGCCGCGAAAGATTACTGAACAGCAAAAACGCGCATATCAGCATCAGCAACAGGGCGAAAAGCCACGGAAACACAGAGCGGGAAGGTTTATGCATGGCGATTACCTTCTCCGGGCGCCGCCGCAATGTGCTGCGCCAGACTGACGGCGGTGGCGAGCCCGCCAAACGGGAAGAAGTGTGAAAGTTCTCGCGCGCGGCCAGCGGCCACCAGCGGCAGTTGCTGCCACAGGCCGTCAGGCTGGCGCAGGCGGGAAACGCGGGTCAGCGTGGTCGGCAACTCAGTGTAAAACAGCCAGTCCGCCTGCAGGGAAAACAACCTCTCGACGCCGACGTTGGCTGTTCCCATCGCGCCCACCGGCAGCGTCCAGGCATTGCGCAAACCGAGCTGCGTGAGGAGCGCATCGGGCAGGCTGTTCGCACCGTAGACCGTGACGAATTTACCGTCCTGACTGCGCACGACGACCAGCACCCGCTGTCCTTCGGCCTGTTTAAGCTGTTGTTTGTATTGCGCGATGGCGTGATTAGCGTGGTTGATAAGCTGCTCAACTTTTGCCGTTACACCGAGTTGTCGCCCCAGACTGCGGT
Organism: Rahnella inusitata; assembly: GCF_003263515.1. Classification (GTDB taxonomy): domain Bacteria; phylum Pseudomonadota; class Gammaproteobacteria; order Enterobacterales; family Enterobacteriaceae; genus Rahnella; species Rahnella inusitata. The sequence goes on from NZ_JYDE01000020.1 coordinate 47,129, forward strand.
AAAAGGCCAGTAACGTCGGCCAGAGCGGACCGGCGGGCGGATAGACCGGAACCACCTGCACCGGCGCAATGCGGCGCAGGCTGTCCTGAATGGCGGGGGCGAGCATATCGCTCAGGATAAGCGTCGGCCTGAGCGCGGCGATCATCTCGATATTCGGCTCCCAATACGGGCCGATATCCTGAACCGTTGCCGGTAAAACTGGCGTGGCGATGCGATGGCGAAAATAGCCACCGTCGGAGACCGCCAGAGGGGGAATGCCCAGCGACAGCAACGCCTCCGCGGCCAGCCAGTTGATGGCGACGATGCGGTGCGCTGATGCGGCGGCCAGCGCCGCCGGTGCATTGAGCAACGGCAGCGCCAGCAACGCCTTCAGGCAGTTACGACGACTGAGTAACAGACCTGACATCAGAAGCTGTATTTCAGTGAGCCGATGAACGTGCGCTCTTGCCCCGGATAGCAGCTGGTGTCGTCGTCACAGGTGCCGACATAGTCATGATCCAGCAGGTTCTGAATGTTGAATCCCACCGCAACATGCTTATTCACCTGATATTTCGCGCCTGCATCGACCAGTGCAAAGTTTTTCACCGGCACAGTATTGGCGTTATCGCCATACATACTGCCGACATACCGTACACCGGTGCTTAGCATCAAGCCGTCCAGTACACCCTGATGAAACCCGTAATTCAGCCAGGTTGAGGCCATATGTTTCGGCACGTTGGCCTGCTCGTTACCGCGATCGCCATTATTACTGGCGGTGATTTCGGTTTCTGTATAAGTGTACGACGCCAGCACATCGAGATTTTGCGTCAGTTTCACCGTGCTTTCGGCCTCGATCCCGCGTGAGCGGACTTCACCGGAGGCCACCTGATAACCGGTGATCAGGTTGTTGACTATCTCGTTGGTCAGCACGTTGCTTTTGGTGATATCAAACGCGGCGAGCGTCAGCAGCATGCTGGCGTCCGGCTGATATTTCACCCCGACTTCATACTGGTGCGCCTTGCTGGGATCGAACGTGCGGTTTTTGCTGTCGGTGCCGCTGTTGGGTACGAACGATTCGGCATAGCTGATGTACGGCGCGAGGCCGTTGTCGGCCAGATAGGTCAGCCCGGCGCGACCGGTCCAGGCGCTTTTATCCAGCCAGCTGGTATTGTCATTGAGATTATTTTGCGTGCGCATACTGATGTCATCGTGGCGACCGCCCAGGGTCAGCAGCCATTTTGGCGTCAGTGAAATCTGATCCTGCATATACAAGCCGAGTTGCGCGGTGGTCTGGTCATTATTGTTCAGGGCGTAGGTCGGATCGGCGATATTCATGCCGTACACCGGATTGTAGATATCCAGCGACGGAGCAACCGCGCCGAAGCGTTTGGCGTTGCCGTCAAGACGGCTGTAATCCAGTCCGGTTAACAGGCGGTGCGTGACGGAGGCGGTAGAGAAATCGGCCTGCAACTGGTTATCGATATTGAACGCGTTCATGTGTTCATCGAAACGAATCGCGTTGCGCGACACCGTGCCCGTGGTGAAATTCACCGAGCCGGGCAGCAGGTTATTCAAAATGGTATCGGTTTGTCCGTAACGCACATTCTGGCGGAACTGGAACATATCGTTGAACTGATGGCTCAGCTCATAGCCCAGGGTAAACTGCTCCTGACGAAAACGGTTGTAGTTGTAATCGCCCAGCAGGGTATCGGTGACCTTTCCGCCCGGTTTGGTCAGTACGGCGATGGTGCCGCCGGAAGTGTCACGCAGGTAATCGGCACGCACGGTCAGGCTGGTGTCGGCATCCGGTAACCAGGTAAAAGAGGGCGCGAGGTACACGCGGTTGTCTTCCACATCCGGGCCGTCGCGATACTGAAACTGCGTATCGCTGTCGCGGGCAACGCCGATAACGCGATACAGATAATGGCTGTCGTCGTCAATTTTGTCGCTCATATCGAACTGCGCCTGACGGCGGTTGAAATTACCCAGTTCCAGTTCCACATCATGCACGCCCTGTGCGGAAGGCAGTTTGCTGACGCGGTTGACGATCCCGCCCGCATCACCCAGCCCAAACAAGGTGGACGACGGCCCGCGCACGATATCAATGCGCTCCAGCGCATAGGGTTCGGTGCGGAAATAGCTGTAACTGTTGTTGAGCTGGCGCAGACCGTCGCGATAATCGTTGGTCGTCAGGGCGTTGAATCCGCGGATGTAAATCCAGTCATACCCTTTAGGGTCGACGCCGTAGGTTTCGGTTTTGACGCCCGGCACATAACGCAGCGCTTCAGTGACGCTTTGCACGTTCTGCTGATCCATGCGTTCACGGGTCACGACCGAGACCGACTGTGGTACTTCCAGCAGCGGCGTGTCTGTTTTGGTGGCGGAGCTGGTTTGCTGCGGCACACTGGAATAGGGACTGGATTGCCCGGTGACGGTCAGGGTATCGGCTCCGGCAGGCTGCGGCGCGACCACCACGGTGCCATTTTCGATGCTGTAACCTAAACCGCTGCCGCCTAACAGGCGGGCCAGCGCGGCTTCCAGCGTCATATCGCCCTGCAGGGCGGGCGCGTTTTTATTGGCAACGGCGTCAGGGGCGGCAATCAGCTGAACACCGGCCTGCTGCGACAGCGCATTCAGCGACTTGATCAGCGGCTGTGCCGGAAGGGAGATCTGAAGAGCGGCGGCGTGCGCCAGGGCGAACGGTGAACCGATGCCTAACGCCAGTACGGCAAGGCCAGATTTAACGCGGGCACCCTGATAAAAAGTAAACATGGTCATGCAATTTTCCCCAGAAATAAATCAAATAAGAATCATTATCCTTTCTGAAGACGTGACGGACGCCAAAACCCTGACGTCGTCTTATGAATATTTTTACTTTTTTTTTACCGGGGCCGGTCAGCGCTTCTGGATCTGCGTTTCGCCCGCCTGCGTAGTGATTTTCACCGGCAGCACTTTTGGCAGCGCCTGGGCAAAGCTGTCCGGGCGATGTACGTTGAAACTGCCGCTGACGCGCAGGGCAGCAACGTCCGCGGAGGCCGGGGTGTAAGGCACGTCACCGTAGCGGGAGAACTCAGCCAGTGCCAGATTTAGCGGTGTGTTGTCGAAATTAATGCGCGACTGCCGCCAGCCAGCGACAGCGTCCGGCGCGAGCGGTTGCTGACGGGTCAGGTTACCGCGGGCATCGCTGGTCACCCGCTGGGTGGCGCGCAGTACCAGCAGATGCCGGTCATGGCCGTTCATATCCAGCCGCGCCATGGCCCGCCAGCGGAGATTCTCCAGCCAGGCGCGCGGACCAACGCGCACCGCTCCGCTGCTGACTGCCACGTCGATACCCTCACCGCTCATCGATTGCGGGATATAGCGCACGCTGAACTGGGTGCCCAGCACGGTCACCCGCGACGGGCCGCTCAGCACCACAAACGGCTTATCTTCCAGATGCTGAACCTGAAACCAGACCTGGCCTTTGCTCAGGGTGACTTCGCGCCGCTGCGGGTAATAAACGACCTGCAATTGCGTTTCGGCATCGAGGCTCAGCACGGTGCCGTCGGGCAGGGTGATCTGCTGAGATTCACCGCGGCCTGTATGCAGTTCGGTTGTCATGACCGGTGGCGCGAACATCTGCCACGCTGGCCAGATCAGCACAGCGCACAGTAAGGCGGCCAGACCGGCACTTTGCCAGAAGGCGCGGCGTGGAATTTTTCGCGGCGCAGCTGGCAATGAAGCCCGCAAACGCGACACGTTTGCCTGCGGCAATTCCCCTACACGCTGCCACAACTGCTGCGTGGACGCATAGTGCGCGGCGTTATCCGCCTGCGCCAGCCACGCGGTAAACTCCCGCTGCTCGCGGGTGGACAATCCGTCCTGCTGCCGGGTCAGCCAGCGTACGGCCTGTTCTTCCGGCGACATTAGCTCGTTAATGGCGCTATTCATCGCGGCCATCCTTATTTTTGTGGCTGGCGTTCCTTCCGCTGTGCTCCTGCTGCCAGAGGTCATTACTGGTCCGGCAGGCCATCATGGCGCGAATAATATGCTTCTCTACCATGTTGGTAGAAATCCCCATCTGGCGGGCGACGTCTTTTTGTGACAGCCCGTCAAAGCGATGCAGGATAAAGGCTTCGCGACATCGCGGCGGCAAGGCTTCTATAGTGTTAGTCATCAGCTCAGTATACTGATTTTCTTCAATTAATTCGTAAGGCTGAAGATAAGAGGGCGCAGCAAAATGCTCAGCATCCGTTTCTTCCGAGGCATCAGTGGATGAAATGTCCGGGCGACGATAGTGATCGACCAGTAAATTTTTAGCGATGCGATACAGCAGACTGCGGTGCGAGCGGACAGGCGCGGTGACCGTCAGCGCCCGGATGAAGGTTTCCTGCGCCATGTCTTCTGCATGTTCACGGTCACGCAACTTCCGGTTTATAAACCGATATAATTCAGTGTAATACTTCTCGAAAGCAGGCACGTGATTCTCTGGGATGGTGGCGGCGATGCCTATATTACGCATAAAATTTCGGGATGTGGATTATTAAATGATAATCATTCGTGATGAGCGACCTGCGCTATCAACAGCAGAGGATAACGCAGGATTATTGAGGGCGCGTTTACGCCCCTTAGTCTGGTGTGGTCCGTCGTCCATGACCTTGACCTCAAGCCCACCCATTTATCCATCATTTTTCCTTATATCGATTCCACCCATATTTATACTTTTATATTCGTAGCAGCCGCTCGTCTCCTTATGCAATTCTCTGACCCACAAAAGAAAAACACTATTTACCGTCAGGTTGAATATTTAGGGCGTGAGCCCTCTTAAGACTACTTATAAGGAAAAACTATGACCGTTTTAAACTTCAAGAAAAGCACGCTTTCCGCCGGTCTTTTTCTGGCGCTGACCAGCATCACCACTTTTGCTGCTCACGCGGACCAACTGGCGGATATCAAAAAAGCCGGTGTGGTAAAAGTGGCGACTTTCGATTCCAATCCGCCGTTTGGTTCTGTTGATGCCAAAACTCATGACATCGTCGGTTATGACGTCGATTTTGCTAAAGCCCTGGCGAAAACGCTGGGCGTGAAACTTCAGCTGGTGCCGACCAACCCGGCCAACCGTATTCCGCTGTTGCAGTCCGGTAAAGCGGATCTGATCGTTGCAGATATCACTATCACGCCGGAGCGCGCGAAAGTTGTCGATTTCTCTATTCCTTACTTCGTCACCGGTCAGCAGTTCCTGGTGCCAGCCGGTTCACCGGATAAGCTGGATGCTTACGCCACGGCGCGTATCGGCGCGGTGAAAGGCACCACCGGCGAGCAGGAATTGCATAACCGCTTCCCGCAGTCGCGCGTGCTGTCGTATGACGACATTCCTCTGGCGCTGTCGGCGTTGCGTAACGGTAACGTGCAGGCGATCACCCAGGACAGCACCATTCTGGCCGGATTGCTGGACGCGCGCCGGACAAAGCCAAGTACAAAGTCTTACCTGAATTGCTGAGTAAAGAAGAGATCGGCGTTGGCGTGAAAAAAGGCGAAACCAGCCTGCTGAAAGTGGTGAATGACGAGCTGCTGAATCTGGAGAAAAACGGGCAGGCGGTGAGTATTTATAACGTCTGGTTCGGTCCGCAGACTAAGTCTCCGCAGCCGCGTCTGTTCAAGATTCAAGCGAAATAAGCGTCACTGACTCAGGGCAGGCACATGCAACAAGACACTTTATCAACCGCAGCGGCGTCTGCGGTTTTTTCACATCCATCGCCTGACAAAACCGTCGCGGTGGAATTCCGGCAGGTCAGTAAAGCCTTTGGTCATCACGAGGTGATCCGCAATGTCGATTTACAGGTCGCGAGCGGGGAAGTGGTGGCGGTCTGCGGGCCTTCCGGCTCCGGAAAATCGACGCTGATCCGCCTCATCAACCAGCTGGAAACCGTCAGCGGCGGGGAAATCCTTATTGATCAGCAGCCCACCCGCAACCTCAGCGGCGCGGCGCTGCGCCAGTTGCGCACGCACATCGGCTTCGTGTTCCAGCAGTTCAACCTTTACGCCCACCTCACTGCGCAGGACAACGTCAGTCTGGCGCTGATCAAAGTGCATGGCTGGAAGAAAAGCGAAGCGCGCGAAAAAGCGCTGGCGCTGCTGACCCGCGTCGGTTTACGCGACAAAGCACTGCATTATCCGGAGCAACTCTCCGGCGGGCAGCAGCAACGCGTGGCGATCGCCAGGGCGCTGGTGACTGATCCGAACATCATTTTGTTTGATGAACCGACGTCGGCGCTCGACCCGGAAATGATCGGCGAAGTGCTGCTGGTGATGCAGGAGCTGGCGAAAAGCGGCATCACGATGATTGTGGTGACGCACGAAATGAGTTTTGCCCGTGAAATCGCTGACCGGGTGATTTTTATGGACGGCGGCGAAATTCTTGAGCAGGCCGCGCCGGAAGAGTTTTTCCTGCGGCCAAAGCATCCGCGTGCGCAGCGGTTCCTGCAAAAGGTGTTGTTCCCGCTGCATCCTGAAAAAGAGGCGACGTTATGATCTGGCATCCGGACTGGGCGGGCGTCCTCACCGGGCAGCCGTTGCAGTGGATCATCTCCGGCTTTCTGACCACGCTGTACGTCAGTATTATCGGCAGCGTGCTGGCCACGTTGCTGGTGGTATTGCTGCTGGCGCTGCGGCTGAGCAACTCGCGCGTGGCGCACGGCGGCGTGTCGGTGTTTGTCTCCGTCTTTCGCAATACGCCGCTGCTGGTGCAGCTGTTGTTCTGGTATTTCGCGGCCTACGGCGCACTGCCGCAAACCTGGCGCTTTTACATCGGCGATAACCATCCCTGGGCGGTGTTTCCGGGCAATATCGCATGGCTGACGCCGGAATTTTTGTGCGCGGCCTGGGGGCTGGCGCTGTTTACCGCCGCGTTTCTGGTTGAGGAAGTGCAGGCGGGGCTGAACTCCGTGCCGAAAGGCCAGACGGAGGCAGCAGTCTCGCAGGGCTTCAGCCGGTGGGCGCTGCTACAGTCCATCCTGCTTCCGCAGGCGCTGACCAACGCGTGGCAGCCGATCACCGGCCAGTACCTCAATCTGATGAAGCTCTCCTCGCTGGCGACCGGCATTGGTTTTGCCGAACTGACCTATCAGGTCAGCCAGATAGAAAGCTATAACGCCCATGCGTTCGAAGGGTTTGCGATCGGGACATTGCTGTATCTGGCGCTCGGCCTGATCCTCGGCGCGCTGATGACGCTTTTGGGTCCGAAACGGCCACAGCGGCGGCCGCAGGGCATGTTAACGGAGACGCCAAAAGATGGAATTTGACTGGTCGGTTTTGCAGGATAACTTCACCTACATGCTGTGGGGAAGACTGGCGGACGGCGAACCGGGCGGCGTATTACTGACGCTTATCATGGCCGTCTCGGCGGGTGTGCTGGCGCTGTTGCTGGGCGTGGCGATGGCCGCGCTGGCATGGCGGTTCGGCGGCTGGACGCGCAAAGTGCTGTTTGTGTGGGCATCGTTTATTCGCGGCATCCCGCTGATTTTTGTCATCTTCTGGCTCTATTTCCTGCTGCCCGTGGTGTTCGGCGGTTCGATCCCAGGCCCCTTAACGGTAATTGTGGCGCTGGCGTGGTTTACCTCGGCGGCGGTGATGCACACCACGCTTTCGGGGCTTGAATCCTTACCCGCCGGGCAAACCGAAGCCGGTATTGCATCGGGGCTTGGCAAAATCAGCGTGCTTATCAACATCCTTTTGCCGCAAGCGTGGCCGAATCTGTTGCCGTCGTATCTGGGATTGTTTATCGCGCTGGTCAAAGATACCTCGCTGGCGTTTATCGTCAACGTGCCGGAGCTGACCACCGTCGCCGGACAGGTAAATAACCGGGTGCAAATTTACCCGGCGGAGATTTTCCTGTTTGTCGGTCTGATGTACTACCTGCTGTGCGCTTCGCTGGCGTATGTGGCGGGAAAAGGGCTAAAGCGCCGCCGTCAGGCTGCGCGCTGATCCCATCACCGGCAGCGAGTTGATCAGCTGCTGCGTCCAGGGATGGGCAGGCCGGTGGAAGACATCATCGACCTGCCCTTGTTCCACCACGCTGCCGTCTTTCATCACCACGACGCGATCGGCCAGATGATGCACCACGCCTAAATCGTGTGAGATAAACAGCAGGGCGGTGCGGTGTTCCGCCTGCATCTCGGCCAGCAAATCCAGCACCTGAGCCTGAATGGAGACATCCAGTGCGCTGACCGGTTCATCGGCCACTAAAAGCGCTGGATTGGGTGCAAAGGCGCGGGCGATGGCGATGCGCTGGCGCTGTCCGCCGGACAGATCGCGCGGATAACGCCGCAGGAAACTCGCGCCGAGCTGCACTTCCTCCAGCAGCTGACGGATACGTTTCTGGCGTTCATCGCCATAAACCCCGACGCTGTCCAGACTCTCTCCGATGATTTTTTCCACGTTATAGCGCGGATCGAAGGAACTCAGCGGATCCTGCGCAATCAGCTGGATGCCTTTGCGTTGCAGCCGCCGCTCAGATTCCGGCGTCTGGCTCCAGCGTCGCCCCTGAATAGTGATGGTCCCCGAGCCGGGCTCGACCAGCCCGAGCACCATGCGCGCGACCGTGGTTTTGCCCGAACCCGATTCCCCGACGATCCCCAGCGTTTCTCCCGCTGCAAGCCGCAGGCTGACGTTATTCACCACCGTTTTACCGGCGTACTGTTTGGATAAATTTGTTGCTTCCAGCACCGGCACATCGTGCGAGATATTCTTGGCGGGCAGCGGAATGCCGCGCTGACCGGAAAGGCGCAGTCCGCGCGTGGCGGGGCTGGGCACGGCGGCCAGCAGTTGTTGCGTGTAAGGATGCTCCGGCTCGTTCAGCAGTTTTTCGCCGGTGCCTTCTTCGACCACCTTGCCCTGATGCATCACCAGTATCCGGTCGGCCAGTTGCCCGACAACCGACAAATCATGGCTTATCAGCAGCAGGCTTTCACCTTTGTCGCGCCGCTGTTGCAGCAGATCCAGAATCTGTTTCTGCACGGTCATGTCCAGCGCCGTGGTGGGTTCATCTGCAATCAGTAAACCGGGATTACCGGCCAGCGCGGTGGCGATCAGCACCCGCTGACGCAGCCCGCCGGAGAGCTGATGCGGATAGGTGCTCAGGCGGTTTTGCGCATCGGGAATGCCGACGGATTTGAGCAGCGCGAGGGTCTGTACATTCAGTTTACGCAGGTCGGCGTTGCGGTTGGCGGTCAGTGCGTCGCGCAGTTGCTGACCAATCTGGCGCAGCGGATCGAGTGACACCAGCGCGTCCTGCAACACGTAGCCAATCTGGCTGCCGCGAATTTTGCGCCAGCGGCGCTGGCTGGCGCCGAGCATGTTTTGCCCGTCGATCACAAACCTGTCAGCGGTGATGCGCGCTTTGGCATCCTGCAAACCTAACAAACTGCGCGCGGTGACGGTTTTTCCGGAGCCGGATTCGCCGACAAAGGCGAGGGATTCCCCGCGTTTTAGTTGCAGATTCAGGCCGCTGACTGCCGCTTTCTCGCCGTCCGCCGACGGGAAAAAGATCGAGAGATTACGGATATCGATGAAAAGTTCGCCGCTCATGGTTGTTTCCCTTCAAAAGTAGCCTGCCAGTAACGTCCCAGCGTGTTCACCGAAATGACGGTCAGAGTGATTGCCACGCCCGGCCAGACGCCGATCCACCAGGCATTGCGCAGATAGTTACGCCCTTCGGCCAGCATCAGCCCCCATTCGGCGGTTGGCGGCTGCGGTCCCATGCCGAGAAAACTCAGCCCGGCGGTACCGATAATCGCGGTCCCTAAACCGAGCGTCGCCAGCGCCGGAACATGGGCAATCGCATGAGGCAGAACGTGACGCCAGACCAAAACATGACGTTTGAGGCCCAATGTGCGCGCCTGTTCCACATACCCCGACGACATCACCACGAAGGTCTGGGCCCGCACCACGCGGGTAAATCGCGGTACGGAAGCGACGCCGAGTGCAAAAATCAGATTGGTGGTGCCGGGGCCGGTAAAGGCGATCAGCATCAGGGCCAGCAACAAATCGGGGAAGGCGGAGACGACGTCTGTCGCGCGGCTGATCAGTTCATCCAGCGGCCCTTTCAGCAGACCGGCCAGCAAACCGAGCAGGCTGCCGATGCTCACCGCCACGGCCATCGCCGCGAGGCTTATCAGCAGCGAATAACGGCTGCCGTAAATAATGCGCGCCAGCACGTCGCGCCCCAGCTGGTCGGTGCCCAGCCAGTGTTCAGCGGAGGGCGGCAGCTGTGCATTGACCGGATCGGCATTCAGCGGATCGTAATGGGTAAGCCACGCGGGGAAAATCACCGCCAGCACCACCAGAAAGAGATACAACACCGCCAGCACATAACCGGCGGAATAACGGCGTGTAAACCGCAACGCGGCAATCGTCTGGCTCATGAGTTTTCTTCCCCGTCAGTATCGCGCAGGCGCGGGTCGATGAATAAATAGAGAACGTCCACCAGCGTGCTCAGCACCACGTACACCAGTGCGGAAAAAATAGCCACCGCCAGCACCACCGGTAAATCTTTGCCCAGCACTGCATCGACGGTGATTTTCCCCAGACCGGGGCGGCCAAAGACCTGTTCGGTGATCACCGCGCCGCTGAGCAATCCGCCGATCAGCCAGCCGGTGAGGGTGACCGCAGGCAGCGCGGCGTGGCGCAGGGCATGGCGTAAACGGATGGTGGCGTTGCCCAATCCCCAGGCGCGCAGCGTCAGCACAAAGGGTTCATCGAGTGCGTCTTCCAGCCCGCGTCGCAGAACCTGAGACACCACGGCACCCTGCGATAAACCCAGTGATAATGCCGGCAGCACCAGCGAGGAAAAACTGCGGTCGCCCGCTACCGGGAACCAGCGCAACGTAAAGCTGAAGATAAACAACAGCACGATCCCCAGCCAGAAGGAGGGCGTTGAGGCCAGAACCAGCTCGACAGAACCGGCGACACGCTGCCCCCAGCGACGGTGCGCGGTGGTCACCGCCATCAGCACGGCAAACACCAGGCTGACCACCAGCGCCAGACCGGTAAGTTTGAGCGTCGGCCACAGCTGGGACAGCACCAGTGAACTGACGTCGGTATTGAGCATGTACGAACGACCAAAATCACCGTGGATCACGCGCCATAAATAGTGCAGATATTGCATGTACAGCGGCTGATCCAGCCCCCATTCGGCGCGGATCGCCGCTTCAATCGCTGGTGTTTGTACCTGTTCGCCCATCAGTAAACTGACGATATCACCCGGCGCGAGGTACACGCTGATAAAGGACAGCGTCACCGCCGCCCAGAGCACCAGCGCGCCGCTCAGCAGCCGCCGGAGGATCCGCCATCGCCATGACGGCGCAGTGTCAGGCAGCCGTGGTGAACCAAACGAACTTTCAACCGTCATGGAATAACTCCTTTAGTGCTTGCTCAGCCAGACGTCGTAGGCGTTTTCCGGCATCTGTTTAAACGGACGGAAACCGACCCCGTGAACGTAAGATGCTGCCGCGATCTGGTCTTCCGGTTCATACAACGGGATGGCCAGCGCCTGCTGCAAAATGGCGAAATGCTGCAACTGGCCGTAGAAGGTTTTGCGTTCGGTGTTATCCAGCGTTTGTGACGCGCCTTTTAGCAGCGGAATGATTTCCGGCGCATCGGTGCGGCTGTAGTTGATAGCCCCTCCCGCGTTAACCGGCAGGTAATGATTTTCGATATCGATGCCGTCAGTGTCGGTGTTTGAGTTGGCAATCGAGCCGAATTCCCCGGTTTTACGCACTTCGGTATAAGTGCCGGAATCGACATAACGGATTTTTAAATCGATGCCCAGCCGCTGCCGTGCCTGCGCCTGCAAGGCCTGCAACAGCACATCGCGCTGATCGCGTACCGTCGCCTGCGCCTGAATAATCTCGATGGACAGCGGCTTGCCGTCTTTAGTCCGGATGCCGTCCGCGCCTTTGGTTTTCCAGCCCGATTCATCCAGCAACTGGTTGGCGAGCGTCGGATTGTTGCCGTATTTATTGACCAGACTGGCGTCATACAGCGGGTCAACCGGTGAAGTAATGCCCCAGACGCGGGTACGTTCACCGCGATAAATTGATTGCAGGATTGGCGAAATATCCAGCCCCTGCAAAATCGCCTGACGGACTTTCACTTCCTGCGTCGGGCCATATTTCACGTTAAGAAACAGCGAGTAGGGCGTGCCGGTATTCAGGGCATGCTGATAGGAAAAGTCGGCGTTGTCTTTGAATTCACCGGCGTCATTGCCGGACACGCCTTCAATCACATCCACCTGACCGGAAAGCAGCGCGCCGGTGCGCACCGAGGATTCCGGCAGGAAGCGGTAGGTCACGCCTTCGAGATAGGCCGGACCCTGATGTCTGGCATTGGCCGACGCCCAGTGGTAATCCGGGTTGCGCACATATTCAATCTGCTGGCCTTTTTCATAGCGTTTGAGAATGAACGGGCCGGTACCGGCGAGATCCGTACCGCCCGCTTTGAGCTGCGGCGAGGTCCAGGAAGACGGCGAAATCAGCTTCAGGCCAGCGGCGAAGGAGAGAAACGGGCTGTAAACCTGTTTGAGCGTAATGCTGACAGTGTGTTCGTCTGGTGTGGCGACGCTCTCAATGCGGCCCGCCAGTGCGCAGATACTGGAACCCGCGCAGTAAGCCGGATCCTTCGCATGACGGAAGTTTTCCGCCACGGCATTGGCGTTGAGCTTCTCGCCGTTAGAGAATTTCACGTCATCACGCAGGGTGAAGGTATAGGTTTTGCCATCTTCGGAGACCGAATAACCGGTTGCCAGCCACGGGATATAACCGCCGTCGGGCTTGCGCGCTAACAGGGATTCATAGGCGACACGCAGGATAAGCTCGGCTTTCGACTGGCCGTTAAGCTGCGGGTTGAGCGTATTGGGTTCGGTTTCCACGCCCCAGGTGAGCGTTCCGCCGGACTGCGGTTGTCCAGCGGCGTACAGCGACTGGCTGGAGGACATGACTAACAGCGTTAAAGCAGAAAGAGAGGCGACGGAGACTTTCATATTTTTCCCATTAAGGTAATAAGCCAGACAATTTTCGAATATATAAAACGAATAAAATTCACGGTCCTGTTATGTGGAAGGGTGATTCCCGTAATGATTATTAAAGGTGCGTTGCCAGTATGTAAAATCACAATATTTGCTTATCAGAGAAAATAAATGACTTAGGCGTTTATTCCTCCGCGCTTATTCCTTTTTAGAGAAACTAAATGCTTTTTTCTTCGTGGCTTTAATGCGCCTGACCTCTATTTTTAACGCAAACGTTGTTCATCCAATTCAGCCTCAAATTAAGCCTAAAATTAAGGAATTCCATTGACTATTACCTCTCGCAGTCGCCTGAAAACGCTGGTCGGGGCAGGGAGCGTGGTGTACGCCTCCAACGACGAAGACCGCCGGACCGGCATTACCCGCGCCATTGCCCTGGCTAAAATCGCTGAAAAAGAGAAGATCACCGGGTTGTTCACTGCCGACTTATTGCAGGCCGATCCTGACGGGCTTTCCGGTTCAACCGGCAGTCAGGATCCGCTCATCACACTGGCGGCGCTGAGCCAGGTCACCTCGCACATCGGGCTGATTGCCACGGTCTCCACCACGTTTCAGCACCCGTATAATCTTGCGAGGCTGATCGGCACGCTCGATCACGTCAGCGGTGGTCGCGCGGGCTGGAACGCGGTGACGTCCTCTGTTGGCGAAGAGAACTTTGGTGAAATCACCTTACCCGCACCCGAAGTGCGCTACGCCCGCGCGACAGAATTCATTGAGGTCATCAACGCTTTATTTGACGCCAACCAGCCGGACGCAGTACGTCGTAATAAAAGCGGCTCGGTCAGCATCGATCCACGTAAGTTGCAGCCGATCGACCATCACGGTGATTTCTTCCGCGTACAGGGGCCGCTGAACGTTCCGCCACCGCCGCAGCACCGTCCGGTGCAGTTTCAGGCCGGGCAATCCGAAGAAGGGCTGAAGCTGGGCGCGAGACTGGCCGAAGTGATTTACACCTCGCAGCCGACGCTCGACGACGCAAAAAGTTTTGTTGAACGTGTGCATCATCACGCCGATGCCTTTGGCCGCCGTGAAAACCGGCCACTTATCATGAACTCATTCCATTCGATCATCGGCGAAAGCCCGTCTGATGTGGCGCGGCGTCTTTTCGAGAAGCACGAGCGGATCGATTATGAGCAGGGACGTCTCAAAGTTGCCGACATGCTGGGCGGAGAGATTGACCTGCGTGATTTCGCTCTCGATCAGCCAATCCCGCTGCGGTTGCTGCCCGACATTGAGCAGGTCAACAGGCGGCGCGGACGTGCGGAAATCTTCAAGCGTTTCGCCCTGCAGGGTCTGACGCTGCGGGAGTTAATCATTCAGGCACAGGAAACCGGCCACTGGTTCACCGCCGGAACTCCGGAGACGCTGGCCGACGCCATCGAGGAACGCTACCGCGCAGGCGTGCTGGATGTCATTTCACTGCACGGGCTGGGGCAGCCGGACCAGGAGGATTTGCTGATAAACGGGTTATTGCCGGAGTTGAGGAAAAGAGGGCTGATTGATACGGAGTATGGAGGCGGGGATTTTAGGGGAAATCTTGGTCTGGCGCAGAAGCCGCTGCTGTAACGGCTTTTAAAGTTTGACCGGGAATGTTTCGGTTTCTCAATTGCAGTGATCGCTTAACTCCCTGCGCGGTCCCTTCTCTCGGTCCTGAAGCCTCTGGTCTTCAGGCCGCTTCGTTCAACAGGATTTTTTGATCGCGCCATCTCAGGATTTTAAAAAAACAAAAAGAAAGTTTGCACAACGTATTTGGTTTTTTTGAAATGCTCCGAGTGGGTGAAGTTGTGACCTAAAAAGCGCTGGCCGCGTTCAAAAATCATGCCGGAGGAAGAGGTGGAAAACCGCGCATTTTTTTGCGCGGGTTGTAACCCGACCGGAGGGCACCGCGCAGCGGCGGGATTTTGCGGCAATAGCAGAAATACCTGAAACATAGCCGGGATGCATGGCACATGTTTTAAAGAGCCCGGGATTCTCAAGGGGGGCGGCGATAGACCCCCTTTGAGGCCGGTTTGGGCGGCAGCCCAAGGTCTTGAAATTGAAATTGAAACTTAAGCCAGAGCGGCTTCAGCTGCAAACTGATTCTCCGGCTCCCTCAACCCCAAATTCTCCCTCAACGTTTCCCCTTCATATTCAGTACGATACAGCCCACGCTGCTGGAGCAGTGGAATGACAGTTTCCACGAAATCATCAAACGCCGTCGGCGTCCCCCCGCGAACGATAAAACCGTCTGTCGCCCCCGAGGTGAACCAGTGTTCCAGCCCGTCGGCGATATCTTCGGCAGTACCGAAGAACGTCGGGCGCGGGGTAGCGGCTTCCAGTGCGGCCTGACGCAGCGTCAGCCCGCGTTCGAGAGCGTTGCGTTTGATTTCATCGGTGGTGCTGCGGAAACTGTTTTGGCCGAGATCGCCGATGTCCGGGAACGGCGCATCCGGGTCGTGCTGGCTGAAATCGTAATGCTCAAAGTAACGGCCAAGATAGTCGAGCGCGCTTTTCAGCGTTACCAGCTGCGCCGTTTCCTGATACTGACGCTCGGCATCCGTGACAGTGTCACCAATAATTACGCTGATGCCCTGAAACACACGGATATCCCCGGCATCGCGGCCATTTTCCACCAGCTGACGGCGGACATCATCGCGGAACTCACGTGCCAGTTCGGGGGTTTCCTGACGGGTATAGATCGCGTCGGCGGCTTCGGCGGCAAAGGCTTTGCCCTGATCGGATGCTCCGGCCTGAAACACCACCGGACGCCCTTGGGGTGATCGCCCAACGTTCAGCGGACCCTGCACCGAGAAGTATTTTCCATGGTGATTGAGCGTGTGCAATTTATCCGCCGCAAAAAATTCGCCGCTGGCTTTGTCACGCACGAACGCATCTTTCTCCCACGAATCCCACAAGCCTTTCACCACGCTGACATATTCGCTGGCGATGCGATAGCGCTCGTCGTGTTCAGGGTGTTTATCGCGCGAGAAGTTTTTGGCGGAGCCTTCCAGGGGAGAAGTCACCACGTTCCAGCCCGCACGGCCGCCGCTCAGGTGATCAAGGCTGGCGAACTGGCGTGCAACGGTAAACGGCTCGCTGTAAGAGGTGGAAAGCGTCGCCACCAGCCCGATTTTTTGGGTGACTAACGACAGCGCCGACAGCAGGGTGATCGGTTCAAAACGGTTGAGAAAATGCGGAATGGATTTCTCTGTAATAAACAGCCCATCGGCGACAAATAAGAAATCAAACTTTGCCTGTTCGGCTTTTTGCGCTAATTGCTGACAGAACTGAATATTTATACTGGCGTCGGCCACGGCGTCAGGGTGTCGCCATGCGGACATATTTCCCGATGCGCCCTGAATAATCGCGCCCAGACGGATGTACTGTTTATGGCTCATGTTTTTTCCTTATTTATAATTCATTTCCGGCGCTATGCCAGCGCACGTAATTCATTGAGGGAGCGAACAGCGGGCTTATTTTCCTGCACGTCGAACGCATGCTGATCGAGTATTTTTCGCAGATACACCAGTTCGACGCCCAGCGGATTGGTTGCGGTGTGAAACGGCTCGTAGCCGCGCCGCTGATAGAGACTCGTCAGCCACGGGTGTTCGATTGCCGTCGCCAGATACACGGCCGGGGATTTCAGCGTATCGCGCAAAAATGTTTCTTCCACGTAGCGGATAATCTCGCGGCCATAGCCTTGCCCTTTGGCATGTTCGGCGACGGCAAACCAGTGAACGAAAGGCCAGGGCGCCAGATGATTTTTTGCCGGTGTCCACTGAAAACGGGTGGTCAACGTGGCGGTCAGCCCGGCGTCAGTTTCCAGCACATAGGTGGTTTCGCTGCGGATCACTTCGCGCACGTCTTCAACGCTGGCGCGGGTGATGGTGAAATGAATATTGTGCTCGAGCAGCGGCGCATATGCCTTTTGCAGCAGGCTGTGCAAGGGAGCGGCGTCAGACTCATTGGCAAGACGAATTCGATGGCTCATCTTCAGCTCCTCATGCCAGCGCAACGCTGGTCGTGGCTAACAATTCCAGAGATCGCAGGCGTGCCTGAGGTTGCGCCAGTGGCGTATCAATCACAAACTCTTCGATACCGTACTGCGCCTGCAGGGCTTCCAGTTGACGATGAACGTCTTCACCGGTGCCATGCAGCACGGCGGATTTACGCTCTTCAATCTCATGGGAAGCCGCTTTCGATTGGCGGGTATACAACTCGGCCTGCTCCAGGCTGCCGACGTTAACGCTCTGTCCGTCGCTGCCGGTCACGCGGTATCGCTGGCTGTTGTCCACCAGACTCGCTGCTTTGGCGGCGGTTTCGGCGACGATCACCGGTACAGCGAGCAGGGCGCGCTTACCGTTGCTGTCGTGGGAATAAGCGGAAAGGGCGCGGGAAATATCGCGTTCATCCGCATTGAGATGGGCAGCAAACACAAAGTTCCAGCCGAGGCTCGCCGCCAGACGGGCGCTTTGCTCGCTGGCACCTAACAGAAAACGCGAAGCCGTCTGCGGCGGTTGCGGCGTTGCTGACAGCCGGTCATCACCCTGGCCGCGAGCCGGTACGGAAAGCCAGTCATCCAGCTGGCGCAGCTGGCGGGCGAAGTCGCCTTTGCGGGCGGGATCGACAGCGTATTGCAGTGCGTTGGTGGAGAGCGGTAAACCGCCTGGCGCTTTACCGATACCGAGATCGACGCGTCCCGGTGCAAGCGACGCCAGCTGATTAAAATTCTCGGCGACTTTGAACGGGCTGTAGTGTTGCAACATTACCCCGCCCGACCCGACCCTCAGCCGCCGGGTGTGTGCAAGGATCCACGCGATGACTATCTCAGGAGATGAAATCGCCAGCTTGTCGGTATTGTGATGCTCTGCCAGCCAGAAACGGTGATAGCCCCAGTGCTCAGCTTTCTGCGCCAGTTCCAGCGTTCGCCGCAGCGCCCCGGCGGCATCTTCATGATCGTCTTGCGGACTTTTTTCCAGCAAACTCAAACGGTATCCCATCGTTATCCCTTTTTTTGACACACTCTGTTAACAAGGATTATTGAAGTCAGGGAGGGAGGATGTAAAAGAACAATAGTAGCTATTCAAGTGCAGGAAATGAGATAGGGGGGGGGCGTTTGCTCATCCCACTGCAAAGGGGGAGGCCGGGAGGGGGTATTACCAACGACTCAGAATATTACCGAATTTTTGCAGCGATAAAACTCACAAGCAAAAACAGGCGTAATAAAGAAAGCAACGCTCGCGACTTTATTAACACTCAATAAAATAATGAGAACGATAAGTGACTCACACTTTATACCGCTTTTATCGTGAAGATATAATTTCTGTGCAAAGCAATAAGACGTTTTTCTTATGAATACTTTTTTAAATTTATAGTTTTACCTTGAAATTATCCACTCCGTCATCTACTACTTAGTTGGAGCCTGAACTCGTTGTTTATCGACGTGTTTATTGCTTAACAGGGTTATTATTAACAGGCGTTGGGCTAGCCGATATTCGTTTTTTTTACTGGATAAATTTTAATCAGAGGCTTAAATGAAAAAACATCATGCATTGCTGGCTGTGGCTTTGACGGCGTTTCTCTCTACCAGCGCATTTTCTGCTCAACTGATGAAAAAAGTTGATTTTGAAAAAGTGGAATCTCAGTATACAAAAGTGGGTTCTATTACCACATCGAATAAAACGTCGCAATCTGGTGCTCTCGAAGATCTCTCTAAAAAAGCCGATAAAGAAGGCGGCGACGTCTTCGTATTAACCTCCGGCAATACCAATAATAAAATCCACGGCACCGCTGACGTTTATAAGAAAAAGTAATTCTTTATTCCAGAACTCACGCTCGACAAGATGCCCATTTAACGGTGGGCATTTTATTTTTTTGGATTTTTATTGCAAATACCTCCCGTCATTTCAGCTTTTCTCGCTTGGGTGTTGTCAGCACTACCCCCTATTTTGATTCAATCGCCAGTGCGCCGCACGATACTCATCACATTCCCATTTTGATCCCACATTTCTCCAGATCTCCGTAGGATTTTCATCGTTTATTCCTACAATATTCCCCGTACTTTGATGTTACGGAAACGTTAACTGACGAGGCGATAAATGAACACTTCATCTGAACAGTATCTCAGCGCGCTGGGCGCAAATCAGACGTTGTCACCGGCACAGCTTGATGAGCTGGAGACTAAAGGTTACGTGGTTATTCATGATGTTATCGATAAAGACTGGCTGGAAGATATGCGCGCCGCGTTTGATTCGCTGGTGGAAAAAGAGGGCGATAATCTGGCGGTGGAACATCATCAGGAAGCCACGGCGACCCGTATCGCAAACATGATCAACAAGGGAACAGTGTGGGAAAAGGCATGGGCGCATCCGCTGATCCTTTCCGTATGTCGCCATATCTTTCAGGGGCCGTTCAAAGTTTCCAGCCTGAATGGCCGGGAAGCGTTGCACCACGGCGGGCATCAGCCTCTTCATGCCGACTGGAAAAAGCCGCGCCCGGATTTCCCTAAGGTGCATCTGGTGAACGCCATTATCGCGATTGACGATTTGAGCGCCGCCAACGGTGCGCCGCGCATTATTCCCGGTACGCATCACCGCCCGGAGCTGCCGGAGGACGTGCTGGCCGACTGCGGTTTGCCGCATCCCGATGAGGTGATTTTCGAAGCGCCGGCGGGCAGCGTGATGATCTATAACGCGCATGCCTGGCACGGCGGCACTAATAACAATGCGGGGACCCGCCGACGTGTGCTGCACAGTTTGTATATCGACCGCGAGGATATGCAGCAGCAGGACCAGCGTAAATGGCTAAGGCCTGAAACCGCCAGCCGCCTGACGCCAGCGCAAAAATGGCTGCTCGACGTGCTCTGAATTCCCTTCCGTATGAAGCCTGACCTGACGGTCGGGCTTTTTTATTTTCGCAATTTGCGCGCGGTCACAGACTCCGGATCCCGCATAACATCGATGTTGTTACGGGTATGTTATGGTAAACGGAAATCCCCGGAGGCCACGATGCTGACAGACGTGATAGAGACACTTTTCCGCTCGGTTTCGGGCAGCGGGTCACTGGTGATCCGGTTTCCGGATAACTCACAACCGCCGCCGGAGCTGGCCTGCGTGGTGAGTTTTCCGCGAATAGAATTTGTGGTCGAAGGCGAAGTGCATGACCGCAACGTCACGGCGGATAAAGGACTGCTGAGGCAGGGCGATGCAATATATATTCCCGGCGGGAAGTGGAATCTGACCGTCTGGGATAAGCCAGCGGTATTGTTGAGCATTCTTTTTAGCAAGGAAAAACTCGGTTTCAGCCTGCAATTCTGGGATGGCAAAGCGTTCACCGGCACCGATAAACAGAGCGTGCCACGTCTTGGGCCGCGCGTAGGGTCATTTTTGCTTCAGGCGATGAATGAAGTCGTCTCAATCCCGGAAGATCAGCAAACCGCTCGCTGCGTAATGGCCGGGTTGCTTAGTCATTGTCTGGAACAGCTGTCCAACCGCGCACAGGTGCTGACCCGCAGCGGTGCTCTGTTTGAGGTGGTGAAAAGGTACATCGATGAAAATGCGTCACTGCCGCTGACGCGTGAAAATGTCGCGAAGCGATTTCACATCACGCCGAATTATCTCTCTCACTTGTTCAGAAAATCCGGCGATATTGGCTTCAGCGAATATCTCAATCACGTCCGCCTGGAGCGCGCGAAGCTGCTGCTCAAAGGCTATGAGCTGAAAATCAAAGAAGTCGCGACTCACTGCGGATTTGTCGACAGCAACTATTTCTGTCGTGTGTTTCGCAAAAGTACGGCGCGATCCCCTTCGCAGTACCGCAGCCAGTGGCTGAGTCAGCTGCCATAGCGCACTATTTTTTGCTCAGCGTTATTCCTTCCGACGGCAACGGCAATGCGGTTTTGTAGCGCACCTGCTTGAGAGCAAAGCTGGAACGAATATTAGAGACGCCACGGATCTTAGTCAGGTGGTCCAAAATAAAATGTTCCAGTGCGCGGATATCCGGCACTAAAACCCGCAGAAGATAATCCGCATCGCCGGTCATCAGATAACATTCCATCACTTCCGGGCGATCGCCGATCGCTTTTTCAAACACGCTCAGCGCATCCTCCACCTGTTTCTCCAGACTGACCTGAATGAACACGTTCACATGCAGGCCAAGTACCGCGGGCTCTAACAGCGTGACCTGCTTGCGGATCACGCCCAGCTCTTCCATGGCTTTCACCCGGTTGAAACACGGCGTCGGTGAGAGATTAACGGAGCGCGCAAGATCAGCGTTGGTGATCCGCGAATTCTCCTGCATGGAGTTAAGGATGGCGACGTCGGTCCGGTCGAGTTTTTTCATCAGGGTAAATTATCCTTAAACATTTAAATCGGCAGATAAAGTGACTCATAAAACAGGCTAACACTACGCTAATAGGAGAAATTACCCCGTTAGATCCAGATAAAATTACCACATAACATTTCGCAGTGGAGAAACGATTGTGGGAACTGAGGGGAAATCTTTGACGGCGTCGGCGCAGGATCAAAAAAGCGTGAAACTGAAGGGCATTTTGCTGCTGATTGGGGCGATTGTCGTCTGGGGCGCAAACTGGCCGGTGATGAAATCAGGTCTTTCGCATGTCTCGCCGATCTGGCTTTCTTCACTGCGGTTCGCCACCGGCGGGCTTTGCCTGTTCGCGCTTCAGGCGCTGACCGGTAAGTTACGCTTTCCGCCGCGCAAGGACTGGCCGCTGGTGGTCAGCGTCGGGTTATTGCAGATGATGACGTTTACCGTGCTCGGCGCGATTGCGATGACCGAAGTCCCGGCGGGCCGCTCGGCGGTGCTGGCTTACACCACGCCGCTGTGGGTGACGCCGATCGCCGTGCTGTTTTTCCGGGAAAAACTGTCACGCCGCCAGCTGACCGGCACGCTGCTCGGCGGTGCAGGCGTCGTGGTTTTGTTCAATCCCTTCACCTTTAACTGGAGCGATCATGCGCTGGTGCTGGCTAACCTGATGCTGCTGACCGCATCGTTCACCTGGGCGATGTGCATTTTGCACCTGCGTCACCACAAAGGTGTGTGCAGCGCCTACCAGCTGGCACCGTGGCAGATGTTGCTGGCCAGTGTGCCGCTTATCGTGATGGCGCGCGTTGTCGAAGGGCCGTATGACGGCGACGGGTCGGCGTCGTTGATCGAAACGCTGTTATTCATGGGGCCGTTCGCTACCGCGTTTTGTTTTGTGGCGGTGAACGCCGCCAGCATGTGGCTGTCGAGTACCAGCATGTCCACCGCGATGCTCGGTGTGCCGGTCATCGGCCTGCTGATGTCGGTGGTGTTCCTCGGTGAACATCTGACGCTAACGCTGGCGGCAGGGTTGTTAATTATTTCGTCAGGCATTTTGATTGTGACGATGAAATCCCCGAAGCGCAGGGCAGGACGCGATAAGGTCAGCGGTAAAACCATCGTGGCAGGAGAAAACATTTAAATCATATTGTCACGTTCCGGTATTATTACCTGTTTATGCTGCCTTTTTCCCCAGCGTTATCTCGGAGTGACAAATGCATCAATTGGTATTGTTAGTTTCTTTGTTTTGTATGGTCAGTTCGGCATTTGCCAGCCCGGATCCGGCGACATCTCTGGCCTCGGCGATGAATCAGCGAATGCAGGTGATGAAAGATGTGGCGGGTTACAAATCCGCACATCACTTACCGGTTGAGGATTTGGTTCGCGAGCAGAAGGTACTGGCCGCCGCGCAGGCAGAGGCAGGCGAGGCGGGGGTGGATCCTCAGTCCGTCGCACCGTTTATTCAGGCGCAGATGGATGCGGCGAAAGCCATTCAGTACCGTTATCTGGCCGACTGGCTTTCCCGCCCTGAACCGGACTGGAAACCGGCAAATCTTGAAGACGTCAGAGCGCGGATTTCTCAATACGATAACGTCATTCTCAAAACTATCAGTGAGCAGTTAAAGTCCGGTGGATTCAGCGACGGTGAGCGGGCGCAGTTATTGAGCCTGCTTAACGCGCCGCAGCTGAGCGGGGCTGACAAGCAGCGCCTGGTCGATTCACTGGCGCTGATTAAACCGAAATTACCCGGTCAGTAAGTTCTTGCGGTGACCGTGTGCGCGCGCTTCGCCGGTGCAGTAATTACGATCAGGCATCCCAAAATCAGCCCGATGCCGATCCAGCCCATCACCGGCAACCTTTCACCGACGATCATCACAGCGAGCAACGCTGCGACGGCTGGTTCCAGCAGGGTAAGGGTGGTGGCGAGACTGGCGGGAATGCGCGCCAGCCCGTAGCCGTAACAGACATAGCCGATAAACATCGGGATCAGCGCCATGTAAATGCCGACGGCGGCGTTCGTCATTGATGCCAGCAATGGCGCGCCGGTGGCAAACAGCACCGGCATCAGCAAGATCCCGCCGAGCCCGAAGGTGGCGCCCATCGCCGTGCGGGAGGGAATGCCGCGCTGCATGAGATGACGTGCCGCCCAGGAATAGAGGGCGTAGGTCAGTCCGGCGAGCAGGCCGAGGGCGATGCCGATAATGACGTCCGATTGCTGCGCGGTTGACGCGTGGTTGGCGCTTTCCGCCACGCACAACAGCACCATTCCGATGACACCCACCGCCGCGCCGGTCATCCAGCGACGTGTGAGCCGTTGTCCGTCGAGACAATATTCGATGAGTGCTGAAAGCAGCGGGGCGGATCCGATGGATATGACCGTGCCGACCGTCACGCCCGCAAGATGCATGGAGGCGTAAAACGCCAGCGGATAAATGCCCACCGCCAGCGCCCCGGTCAGCAACATGCCGCCGTTCTGGCGCAGGCTGACGCGGCTTCTGATAATGCCCCGTAATGCGATCAGCGCCTGTAACAACCCGCCGACGCCCATTGCCACCGCGCCGATGGCAACCGGGCTGACCTCTGGCGCAAACGTCGCTGCCGTACCCGTGGTTCCCCACAATAATGCGGCGATCAATACGCCGCCTGTGCCTGACATGCGGTCTCGCTGATTCATCCTTCGAACGCCTCCATCATCCCGGCGGCCATCGCCTTCGCCTGCCGGACGCATTCGCCGTTGCCTTCCAGCCCGGCGCGGGACATCGCCCCTTCTAGCAGGAAGGAAAAGTGACGTGCCATTCGCTGCGCCTTTGCTTCGTGACCGTCCATCATGGTCAGAAGGTGAGTTGTCAGGATCGATTCGACCTGTTCTTTATGCCCGCGCACCGCGACTCTGCCCGGCGCACCGGCTGGCAGCTCCGCCGCAGCGTTGAGCAATCCGCACCCGCGAAAACCGCGCTCATAGGCAAATTCAGCGTGATCTTCGTAGGCCAGAAATACCGCCATCACACCTTCTTTGGGCGTCGAGGCCTGTTGCACACGGCGGGCATACAGCGCGAGCCATTCGTCGTGACGGATCTCAAGATATGTCGCCACCAGTTCGGCTTTCGATTCAAAATTGTTATAGAGGCTTTTCTTGGCCACGCCGGCTTTTTTCACAATGGCATCGATGCCCGTTCCGGCGATGCCATCGTTATAAAACAGCACGCTGGCCGCGCCGAGCAGACGATCGCGTGCGCTTTGGGCCGGTGATTCAGGTAATGACATGGCGGTGTTTTTCCTGTGCAAATCAGCAAGTAGGTAGACCAGTCTACCTACTATTAAAAAAGGATGAAAGAGGACGGAGAGGTGGGTTAACCGTGCCTTTACTGTGGGAAAGCGCCATAATCCGCTAAAAGCCGTTTCGGGACAGCGGGTTGACGCTGTCTGGCAGAGCAAAATGTCGTTAACTTTGAGAAGGAGTAAATCATGCTTCATGAGTGGCTGAATGCCTTACACGTTATTGCCGGGGTGTTGTGGATTGGCGGGATGATGGGGATGGCAATGGTTTTTGCGGTCAGCGGGAAATCCGCTGCGAATGACGCCAGCCGTGCGGCGTTGCTCGATTATGTCCGCAAATGGAATCGCTGCGTCACCAGCCCGGCGATGCTCCTGTTGTGGATTGCCGGGATTTGGATGATTGTCAGCTATGGCAAATTCCCGCACGCGTGGCTGTTGATCAAAATGGTCGTCGTGGTGTTGCTTTCCGCCATTCACGGGATGCTGTCCGGCGAACTTCGCCGCCGCGCAACCGGCCAGCCAACCAGGGATTTCGCCATTTTGCGCAAAGCTTCCGGAATTATTGTCGCCGCCGTGGTGGTGATTGTGGTGCTGGCGGTGATTAGACCGTTCTAAATCACGCATCCGATTTCTATAAAACAAAAATCCACGCTCAGTCGTGGATTTTTTTCGCATCAATTTCGTAACAATCACTAAACATTTTCAGCTTAACCTGATGGCGGGCCTGTGAGAAACTCACAATGATTGCGCAAACATTACAATTTGACACCCGAAACCAGTGGGCAATGCTTTGAATAACAATACTAAAATAGAAAATAACCGACTCCGTTCCGCCACGCTTGAAGATGTGGCCAAAGAAGCCGGGCTTTCACCGATGACGGTGAGCCGGGCGCTGAACAACCCGAAAGTGGTGCGACCGGCGACCATCGCCCGCGTAATGGACGCGGTGAAGATAACCGGGTACATCCCCAACATGCTGGCCGGAGGCCTCGCGACCCGTCGCACCAAGCTTATCGCGGTGGTGGTGCCACAGATTAACAACAATATGTTCGTCGATACCGTGCAGGCGATCGGCGATGCGCTGGCGCTGCGCGGTTATCACATGCTGTTGTGCATCGTCGGCTATGAGCCTGAAGATGAGACAGATATTGTCGCCACGCTGCTCTCGCGCCGCCCGGACGGCATCGTGCTGACCGGTATTCATCACACTTCTGAACTGAAAAGAATCATCCTTAACGCCAATATTCCTGTGGTCGAAATCTGGGATTTGACTCCCACGCCTGTCGACATGCTGATCGGTTTTTCACACGAAAAAGTCGGCAACGCTGTCGGAGAATATTTCCTCGACAAAGGTTTCACCCGCTTTGGTTTTATCTGCGCATCAGACCGCCGCGCGGTGGTAAGAAAAAATGGTGCGATCGCCGTATTACGCGGGCGTCCGGAGCATGAGATCGAAGAGCTGATGGTGTCGCGTCCGGCGAATATGGAAGTCGGGCGTAGCGCGCTGCGGCAGATGATGGCGGGGGACAAACGTTTCGACGCGATCATTTGCAGTTCCGACACGCTGGCGCAGGGCGTTATCATGGAAGCGGAAGCACAGGGGCTGCGGGTACCGCAGGATGTGTCGGTCATGGGATTTGCTGACCTGAACTTTGCGGCGCATAACCGCCCGGCGATCACCACGGTGAGCGTGGATAAATGGGGCATAGGTATCCGCGCGGCGGGGATGCTGGCGGATAAGATCGAGGGAAAGGCGGTGGGCGAACCGGTAGTGGATATAGGGTATTCGTTGGTAATTAGGGAATCGGCGTAAGGGGAGGGGGTGCCACGCAAAACCGGGTACTGCTTTGCTCCTCCCCCTGCCAGGGGGGAGGCTGGGAGGGGGTATTGCTGGCGATAAAGTTGTCAGAGCACAATTTAACGTGTGGATTTGACGTTAATACCCCACCCCAACTCTCCTCTTCGCAGGGGGATAAGTAAAAAAGCTCGGTTTCGGCGCGAAAGACCCGGTGTTCACCGTGATTGAGAAACCGAAATTTACTCAAACAATTATATTTAAGAATTTCCTCTCTAATTTCACTTAATAATCTCATTCACTCTGAATGTTAGAAAATGTTAGCTAACAATATCATCAACAAATAACAAAACATTCCGTCGTGAAATTATATTTATCGAGGTGAGTGATTAAGATTTCAGAAGGAATTTTTGATAATCAATGCTATTAAATATAAATATTCTGTAATCAATTTTGTTATTTAACTAATTGTTTTATATGGGTAATTTATCGATCAGACGATCCCCTATTATTGTCACCGCATAAACGTTATGGAAATAAACGTTTATTTTTGATGTTGCAGTGATATTATAAATTTGTACCTAAATAACAATAATATCCAACCCAAACTTAACATCAGGCATGTGAGAGTCGTCATTCTATGCTCCTTCAAAAGAAAACAACCCGTCGCAAGTTCTTACTTGGGTCGCTGATGGCATTGCCCGTCGCGACCATCATGATGAAAGGGCTGTCAGCAGCAGAAGCGGCTGAAATGGCTGCCCCGGATTTACTCGATTATAAACCCGTCTTTTTCAGCGCAGAGGAATGGCAGTTTATTATGGCCGCCGCCGATCGCCTGATCCCCGCCGGGGGCAAAGGCAAAGCGCCAGGTGCGCTGGAAACCAATGTGCCTATCTTTATCGATCAGCAAATGCATGGCGATTTCGGTGAAGAAATCTATATGCAGGGGCCGTTCAACGTGCATGCGCCTGCCACCATGGGCTATCAGATCCCCTTCCGGCCGCAGCAAATCTACAAAACCGGTATTCGCCTGGCGAACAGCTGGTGCCAGCAACATCATCAGAAAGCCTTCCATGAACTCGCCGAACAGGACAAAGACCAGGTTCTGACGCAATTGCAGAAAAACGATATCCACTTTGCCGATCTGGGCGAAGAGAGTCTCGTTGCCTCGCAATTTTTCGGTGAACTGCTTTCAGACACCAAACATGGTTACCTCGCCGACCCGATCTACGGCGGTAACAAAGGGATGAAAGCGTGGATTGCCATCGGGTTCCCCGGCGCGCGCGCCAGTTTCACCGAATGGGTGAAACAGCATAACGTGCCTTATCCGCTGGGGCCTGTGAGCCTGCAAGGCGCGCGTGCCTGAGGGCCGCGTCTTATTACCTTTTCTGATGAATGACAGGATTAAAGATGGCACAAATAACAAAACCTGAAGTCGACGTCGTCGTCGTCGGCCTCGGCTGGGCGGGCTCGCTGATGAGCATCGAACTGGCAATGGCCGGGCTGACCGTGCGTGCGCTGGAACGCGGCGGCGATCGTGGCTATGAAGAATTTGCTTACCCGAAACCGGCGGATGAATACGCCTACGCCGTGCGTAACAAAGTGATGGCCACTCCGGCGCAGGCTGCGGTGACCGTGCGGTATAACATGAGCGAAACCGCGCTGCCGACCCGTAAATGGGGCGCGTTTGCGCCGGGTACGGGCGTCGGCGGTTCCGGTCTGCACTGGACCGCGGTGTTAATCCGCCCGACGCCGACCGATTTAAAACTTAAAACCTATGCGGACGAAGCTTATAAGCCGGGCATTTTGCAGGAAGACATGCGGATCATGGATTTCCCGTTCACCTGGGATGAAATCGAGCCGTATTACACCAAATTTGAGCACATCTGCGGGCAGTCCGGCAAAACCGGTAACCTGCGCGGACAGATTATGGAAGGCGGCGATCCGTTTGAAGGGCCGCGCTCCGAGCCTTATCCATTGCCTGCGCTGGAAGATACCCTCAACAGCAGCATGTTCGCCGAAGTCACCAAAAAGATGGGCTATCACCCGTTCCCGAACCCGTCGGCCTGTGTCTCCCGTGCATGGACCAATCCGTACGGCAACCAGATAGCACCCTGTAACTACTGCGGGTATTGCAGTAAATACCCGTGCCTGAACTACTCGAAAGCCTCGCCGCAGACCGCCGTGATGGACGCGCTGAAGCGCATGGATAACTTCTCCTACGAAGTCCATGCCAACGTGATGAAAGTCGAGCTGCATGATGACAAGAAAACCGCCAAAGGCGTGATCTACATTGATGCGCAGGGCAATGAATGCTTCCAGCCGGCAAAAATCGTGGTGCTGAGCAGCTTCCAGTTCTGCAACGTACGCCTGATGCTGCTGTCCGGCATCGGCAAGCCTTACAACCCGATCACCGAAGAAGGTGTGGTGGGCCGTAACTACGCGTTCCTGAGCAACGGCGGCTCCACGCTGTTCTTCAAAGATAAAAACTTCAACCCGTTCGCCACCGCGGGCGCGACCGGCCAGATGTTCAACGACATTTCACCGGGCAACTTCGACGGAGCATCACTCGGCTTTATCGGCGGCGCGAAAATTCACAGTTCTCAGGCGACCGGCACGCCAATCAGCACGTCGCTGCCAAAAGGTACGCCTGCGTGGGGTACCGGCTGGAAAGAGGGCATGGAAGAGTGGTACGGCCATTCGATGAAGATCAGTATCACCACCACCTGCCAGTCTTATCGCGATATCTATCTCGATCTCGATCCGAACTACAAAGATGAGTATGGCTATCCGCTGCTGCGCATGACCTTCGACTGGAAACAGAACGAGCTGAAGCTGCAACAGTATCTGAAGGGCATCGTGAGCAATATCACCAAAGAGCTGAACCCGGACAGCTACAGCGAAAGCTTCTTGCCGATGGATGCGCACTTTGACCTGACCAAATACGTCTCGACGCACAACGTCGGCGGCGCGGTGATGGGCGATAACCCGAAAACCTCTGCGCTGAACAAGTTCCTGCAAAGCTGGGATGTGCATAACGTGTTTGTGCCAGGCGGCAACGCGTTCCCGCAAAACTTCCAGGCTAACCCGACGGATACCATCGGCGCGATCACCCTGATGGCGGCGCAGGCGATTAAAGATCAGTATCTGAAAAACCCCGGCCCACTGGTGCAGGCATAAGCGGAGATGAACTCAATGAAACTTAAGCGTTTATTTATCGCAAACGTCTTGCTGCTGGGTGCCGGTTTGATGGCCAATGCACAAGCTGAAACGACGTCCCCTGACAACGCGGCTTTGATTAAACAGGGCGAATATGTCGCGCGTCTGGGCGACTGCGGTGCCTGTCATACCGTTGCCGGAAAACCGGCGTTCTCCGGCGGGCTGGCCATTAACTCGAATCTCGGCACCATTTATTCGACCAATATCACGCCGGATAAAAACCACGGAATTGGCAACTATACCGAACAGCAGTTCTCCGACGCGGTGCGTAAAGGCGTTCTGCCCGATGGCACACGTCTGTACCCGGCGATGCCGTATCCTGATTACGCCAAAATCAACGATCAGGATATGCACGCGCTTTACGTTTACTTTATGCAGGGCGTGAAAGCGAGTACCGAACAGCCGCCGGAAACGGATCTGAGCTTCCCGTTCAGCCAGCGCTGGGGTATGCGGTTCTGGAACTGGGCGTTCGCTTCCGATAAACCTTTCCAGCCGATTGGCGGGGCAACGGCGCAGGTCAACCGTGGCGCGTATCTGGTGGAAAGCCTTGGGCACTGCGGCAGTTGCCACACGCCGCGCGGCTTTGGGATGAACGAAAAAGCGCTCGACAGCAGCGACTCCGATTTCCTCGGGGGCGGCAGCCTGAATAACTGGGATGTCCCGTCGCTGCGCGGCGTGGCGCACTGGAATCAGCAGGAAATCGTCGATTATCTTGGTAAAGGGCGCAACGACAAAGCGGCGGTCGGCGGTGAAATGACGTCAGTGGTCGAGAACAGTACGGCGCACATGACCGATGACGATCTCAATGCTATCGCAGCCTACCTGAAGTTCCTCGGCGGCAATCCGCCGGTACCGGCAGCGGATACGCAGAAGGCCAGCGCAACCGAAGCCAAACTGACGGCAGCGAAGAACCTCAGCGAAGGCGAGCGTCTGTATTTAGATAACTGCGGTGCCTGCCACTTTGTGACCGGCAAGGGCGCACCGGGCGTGTTCCCGCAACTGGATCAGGCGACGATTGTTAATGCGCAGGATCCTACCGGGCTTATCCATACGATCCTCGCCGGTGCGCAGCAGCCTTCCACGGCGCGTGCGCCGTCGACGCTGGTCATGCCGGGCTTTGCCGCGCGGCTGTCCGATGAAGAGGCCGCGCAGCTCGCGACCTTCATCCGTCAGGGCTGGAGCAACAACGCTCCGGCGGTGTCGGCCAAAGACGTGAGCGAAGTGCGCAAAACACTGGCGCACTGATGCTCATCATGTCGGTGATGTAGTGTGAAACGGCCTCCCCAAAAAGGAGGCCGTTTTCTCAGGTTTTTGATGATGGGTGCTTTGTTACACTCTGGCACAATGCAGTCTGTCCGGCACAGACTAAAATAGGGTTTTAACACCCGCTGAGCTGTTGATTTCACGATGAAATGGTTAACCAAAAATGCTGTCTTGTTCTCTGTTAAAACCTGTATTGCGGCATTTTTAGCTTTATATATCGCGCTGGAGCTCAATCTCGATAAACCGGCGTGGTCGATGGTCTCGGTGTATGTCATCTCACAGCTCTATTCCGCGTCTACGCTTTCTAAAGCGACATACCGCTTTCTCGGCACCGTGCTGGGCGGGCTGTTTATCTTCCTGGTCTATCCGTTTACCGTCACTGATCCCATATTGTTCAGCCTCAGCGTGTCGCTTTGGGTGGCGTTCTGCCTGTATCTTTCCTTGCACGACCGCACGCCGAAAGGCTATGTGTTTATGCTGGCCGGATACAGCGCAGCAATCATGGGGTTTGCGGATGTCGATACGCCGCTGTCGATCACCTACACGGTGATTTCCCGCGTGGAAGAAATCACCGTCGCCATTTTGTGCAGTACGCTGATCCACATGCTGGTGTTCCCGGTCAAGATGCGCAATCTGCTGGAGAACAGCGTCAGCAACTGGTACGGCAGCGCAAAAAAACTCTGCAACGAGTTGCTGACCGTCGAAGCGAAAGAACCGTCCCCGGAGCGCGAACACATTCTGGTGCAGATGGCGAATTATCCGGTCAATGTCGAAGCATTGATCACCCACTGCGTGTTTGAAGGGGATTCGGCGCGCAGACTGATCCGTCTGGTGTCGGCGCAGTATCAGCATCTGTCGTATCTGATCCCGACGCTGACCGCCATCGAAAAACGCCTCAGCCTGCTGGCCGAACAGGGCATCGCGTTCCCGGATTTTGTGTCAGAGACCTTCAGTCAGTTTTTGCTGTGGCTCAACAGCCCGGAGCAGAGCGGCAATGCGCAGGCAATTCAGGCGGAAATCCGCGTCTCGCAGGAGCGCATCAAGACGCTGTATAACCGCGGTGAGATGAGTGCTGAAGAAGGGTTGTTGCTCATCGGCCTGCTGGAACGTTTACAGAATTTCATTCAGATCGCGGAATCTTATTTCGGGGTGAGTGAAAGAGTCAGTCAGGTGGGTAATGACAAAAAAGCTGGCAAGCTTAAGCTGTTCAGGCGTCATAAAGATGAAGGGATGATCCTGCTTTCCGCCTTCAGCGCCTTTGTCGCGACCATGGTCGGCTGCATCTTCTGGATTGGTACCGGCTGGCGCGACGGCGCATCCGCACCGATGATGGCGGCGGTCATCTGTTCGTTCTTCGCCTCTCTCGACAGCCCGATTGCTTCGATCCACGTCTTCTTAAAAGGCGTGCTGATTGCCATCGTTATCAGCTTTATCTACGCCGCGGTGTTTATCCCGATGGCGGAGACTTTTGAAGCGCTGGTCATCTGCCTCGCGCCCGGTTTGCTGGCGTTAGGGCTGGTGATTGCCAGACCTTCCACCAACTTTATCGGGCTGATTATTGCCACGCAGATCCCCGGTTTTATCGGCATGAGCCATGATTTTAAACCTGACCTGCTGGTTATCGTGAATGCGTCGATTTCGACGCTTGTCGGCATTGTGATTGCGCTGCTGACCACCGCGTTAATTCGCAATAAACGTCCGTCGTGGACTGCCAAACGCGCGCTGCGTAAGGGCATCAAAGAACTGCTGCAATTCACCAACGAGATTAAAATCAATGCGTCTTCGCTGCTGTCGCGCCAGCAATATGTCGCCAGCATGCTGGATAAAGTGAATATTATTCTGCCGCGAAATAAAATCGATCCTATTCCCAACGTCGCGCTGGGTGGCAACTTAATTACTGAGATCTGGCTTGGTGTGAATTGCTACGATTTCTATGCCCGCCATCAGGATATTTTGCGCAGCCACACCTTCGAGGCCGACGGTCTGATGTATGAAATTAATACCTACCTGAAGTCACGGCTGAAGAATATTTATGTCGGCCCGCCGCAAACATTATTAAACGAGTTAAACCGGTCGCTTATCGAACTGGAAAAACTCTGCTGCGCCGATATCCAATTGTTCGCGCCACTATTCCATCTCTTTAATATCCGCATGGCGCTA
The DNA here is from genome assembly GCF_003263515.1 of Rahnella inusitata. Lineage (GTDB taxonomy): Bacteria > Pseudomonadota > Gammaproteobacteria > Enterobacterales > Enterobacteriaceae > Rahnella > Rahnella inusitata. The sequence continues at coordinate 80,179 of NZ_JYDE01000020.1, forward strand.
TATCCGACACAGAGATGGCCTGCGGGGGATGTGGGCGTAAGCGCTGCATAAAAAAAATCCACGCTTTTGCGTGGATTTTCGTTTCTGACAGGTTGTGTTGCCGATCAGAACATCATGACCATCCACGGGTAGGCGATAAGCATCATGCCGCCGAGGAAGATGGCACCGAAGATGGTGCCCAGACGCCAGTAGTCTTTGGTTGGCAGGTAACCGCTGCCGTAGTAAATCGGGCTCGGGCCGGTACCGTACGGGGTGATGATCCCCATTACGCCCAGCGAAGTCACCATCATCAGGCAGTAAACCGGCATGTTGATGCCCGGGATGGCCGCCGCGATAGTCAGCATCGCCGGTAACAGGGCGGTGGTGTGTGCGGTGGTACTGGCGAACAGGTAGTGCAGCAGGAAGAAGGCAATCAGCAACATCACTGCCGCGACTTGCGGGTCGAAACCGTCGAGCAACTGCCCGCCTTCTTTACCCAGCCAGGCGATAAAGCCAACGCGTGCCAGACCGTCTGCCAGTGCAACCAGCGTCGCAAACCATGCGAAGGTGTTCCAGGCCGGTTTGTTGCTGATAATGTCGTTCCAGTTCAGCACGCCGGTCCACAGCATCAGAACCACTACCAGCAACGCGGCCAGCGCCGGTTCAATCCAGGCGGCGGCAAAAATCCACATAAGCAGCGCTGAACAAACGAAGATCAGCAGCAGGATTTCGTTGCGCGACAGTTTGCCCAGTTTTTCCAGCTCACTTTTGGCCCAGCGCGGCACTTCATCGTTAATCTTCACTTCCGGCGGATAGAACCAATAAGCCAGCAACGGCATGGTGAGGATCAGCAGGACGCCAAGCGGCAGGAAGGCGAGGAACCACATGCCCCACGAGATTTCAAAACCGGTGATGCTTTTAACCAGCGCCAGTGCAAGCAGGTTCGGTGCCAGCGCCGAGAGGAACATCGAGCTGGTGATACAGGCTGCGGTGATCGCCACCCACATCAGATAGGAACCGATTTTACGTGCGCTTGGGTCGTTAGGCTTGGAGCCATACAGCGGCGGCAGGTTGGCGATAATCGGATAGATAGTCCCGCCGCTTCGTGCCGTGTTGGAAGGCGTGAAGGGCGCGAGCAGCAGATCGGCGAAAGTGATGGCGTAGCCGAGCGTCAGACTACGACGACCAAGGTATTTCACCAGAATCAGTGCCAGACGGCGGCCAAACTGTGTTTTGTCATATCCGGCGGCAAACATAAATGCGCCGAAAATGAGCCACACCGTTGAGTTACCAAATCCGCTGACCGCCCATTTAAACGCCTCACCGGCCATTTTAAATTTCGGGTCGGCGACTTCAGCCGGGCTGAACAGCAGCCATTGGCTGAACAGGGCGATGACCACCACGCCGGTCAGGCCGATCACCGCACCCGGTAACGGCTCGAAAATCAGACCGACAATCACCCCGACGAAGATGGCAAAGAAGTGCCACGCATAAGGATTCAACCCCGACGGCACCGGTGTCAGCAGCAAAATCACCGCCACCAGCACCGGAAGGAACAGCATGATCAAACGTTTCTTTAGCCCCGCAGAGGCAGGAGCGGCCTTCGCGGGATCATTCAAAGCGGATGTGGGTTTCATAGTTTTTTCTGCCCGTTATTAAAAGTGAGCCTTACGCCCGGATCTTTATGTTGACGTTATCTGGAACTTTATGTTTTAAACTGCTGCGGTAGATATTTCACGATGACATCTGAAATAGATTAATTTATCTCGTGAATAGGCTGACGTATTACTAAAAGATAAGGAGGTATACCACGGCGGATATTATCCTTCCCCGGTCTCATTCCCATTTAAGGCATTAACACTACTTTGTGTGTGGTTATATTTTTGACCAAAATTCCTGCTTTATGAAATGTAGAGTAAATTTCTGCAAAAGCCAAATTGAGGGCATAACCTGCTGATTTTGTTCGGAGGAATTCCCATGTTAATCAAAAGTTGATTTTTGTCAACTCATGGTTAACAATTGGAGGGATATTTGCGTCAATGCTGAGTAATTAAACAACTCCTGTCCATCAGATGTTTATAACGACACTGTCTCTTCTATTAAAGAAAGCAATTTAAATTTATCACCTGCACCGGATAACTTAATTTAGCGGTAAGTCATTCGCCCACGAAAAAAATCAAAGCGTTTACATTTTGGAGTCGATTACAATGAATAAGCTCACCCCGGTTCTTAATCCACTTACCTTGCCCAACGGCGCGGTGCTGAAAAACCGCCTGCTGATGGCACCGATGACCACCTGTACCGGCTTTTATGACGGCACGGTGACCAGTGAACTGGTGGAATATTACCGCGACCGCGCTGGCAGCATCGGCACAATCATCGTTGAGTGTTGCTTCATTGACCGCATGGGCCCGGCCTTTCCCGGTGCGATTGCTATCGACAGTGACAACAAAATCCCCGGCCTGAAAAAAATCGCTGATGCCATTAAATCCAAAGGCTCGAAAGCGGTTTTGCAGATCTATCACGGCGGCCGCATGGTCGAGCCGGAACTGATTGGCGGCAGAACGCCGGTGGCGCCAAGTGCGCTGGCGGCACCGCGTGAAGGCGCGACCACGCCGAAAGAGCTGAGCGGCGAAGAAGTCGAGGTGATGATCACCAAATTTGGTGACGCAGTGAACCGTGCGATTAAAGCCGGATTTGATGGCGTGGAAATTCACGGCGCAAACACTTACCTTATTCAGCAGTTCTACTCGCCAAACTCTAACCAGCGCACCGACAAATGGGGCGGCGACCGCGAGAAGCGCACAACTTTCCCGATGGAAGTTCTCGAGATCACCCACAAAATGGCGGATCGCTTTGCCGACGACCATTTCATTATCGGTTACCGTTTCTCGCCGGAAGAGCTGGAAGTTCCCGGCATTCGCTTTGATGACACCATGTACTTGCTGGAAAAACTCGCCGCGCGCGGGCTGGACTACGTGCATTTCTCCGTCGGGCAGCTGCTGCGTCCTTCTATTGTCGATACGACTGACCCGACGCCGCTTATCACTAAATTCCGCGCGATGCGTTCTGAAACCCTGGCGAAAGTACCGGTGATCGGCGTGGGTGGCGTGGTCAATAAAGCCGATGCCGAGAAAGCGCTGGAGTACGGCTTTGATCTGGTGGCTGTGGGTAAAGCGTGCATCGCCTATCCGGACTGGGCCGATCGCATCATTAATAACGACCATCTGGAACTGTTCATCGACAGCAACAAACGCGAAGAACTGAATATTCCGGAGCCGCTGTGGCGCTTCTCACTGGTTGACGCCATGATCCGCGACACCAGCACCACTGGCCGTAAATACAAAGCCGGGGTGTATCAGGAGAAAGTCGAAGCCGAAGCGCTGAAACTGAAAATCAGCGTGACGCTCGATACTGACCGTATCACTGATATTTCTCTGGTGAAGGACGACACGCTCGACGTCGATTTCACCACCACCTTCGAACAGCTGCGTTCGCGTATTCTGGTCGCCAACAGCCCGCACGTTGATGCCATCACCGGCGCGACCACGCAGAGTGAGGCGCTCAAGAAAGCGGTGTCACGCGCGCTGACCACCTCGAGCAAAGAGCACGTCATCGAAGAAGGCGGTAATCCGCAGGCACCGCAAAATTACGATGTGGTGATCGTCGGCAGCGGCGGTGCAGGGCTGGCAGCGGCAATTCAGGCGCATGACGAAGGCGCTCACGTCGTCATCATCGAGAAAATGCCGACCATTGGCGGCAATACCATTAAAGCCTCGGTAGGGATGAACGCGGCCGAAACCCGTTTCCAGAAAATCAAAGGTATCGAAGACAGTAAAGAGCTTTTCTACGAAGAAACATTGAAAGGCGGCAAGTTCAAAAACAACCCGGAACTGCTGCGCGAGTTTGTTGAACTGGCCCCTGAGGCCATCGAATGGCTGGCGGCGAAAGAGATTGAGCTGAACGACATCACCATCACTGGCGGCATGAGCATCGACCGCACGCATCGCCCGGAAGACCGGTCGGCAGTGGGCGGCTTCCTGATCAGCGGCCTGGTGAAAAACGTCAACAAACGCGATATCGAAGTGCTGCTCGAAACTTCCGTCGCTGAGATTTTGTATGAGAATGGCGCAGTGACCGGCGTCAAAGTGGTCGATGAGTACAACGACAGCCGCATTCTGAATGCTAAAAGTGTCATCGTCGCTACCGGCGGTTTCAGTGCTAATCGCGAGATGGTGGTGAAATATCGCCCTGAGCTGGACGGTTTTGTCACGACCAACCACAAGGGCGCGACCGGCAGCGGTATCGCCATGCTGCAAAAAATCGGCGCGGATACTGTCGATATGGGCGAGATCCAAATCCACCCGACCGTTGAGCAGACGACCTCCTATCTGATTTCAGAGTCCATTCGCGGCGGCGGGGCAATTCTGGTGAGTCAGGCGGGCAAGCGTTTCTACAACGAGATGGAGACCCGCGACAAAGTCTCCGCAGAGATCATCGCGCTGCCGGAGAAAAGCGCGTGGGTGATTTTCGATGAGCAGGTTCGTGCCAACAACAAAGCGGCGGATGAGTATATCGCCAAAGGATTTGTGCTCAGCGCCCCGACGCCGGAAGAGCTGGCGGTGAAGCTGAACATGAACCCGGTCGCGCTGACCGAGACGCTGGAGCGCTATAACCTGTTTGTGGTGGAGAAGAAAGACGAAGATTTCGGTCGTACGACGGCGCTGCGTCACCCGCTCAATAAGGGGCCATTCTTCGCCATCCGTATCGCGCCGGGCGTGCACCACACCATGGGTGGCGTGGTGATTAATACCGACACCGCCGTGCTGGATGCGCAGAAACAGCCGATCACCGGTGCATGGGCGGCAGGTGAAGTGGCGGGCGGCATCCACGGTGCTAACCGCATCGGCGGTAACGCCGTGGCCGATATCATCATCTTTGGTATTCTGGCAGGACGTAACGCGGCAGCACTGGCTAAACGCTGAGGTCTTAAGACTTCAGATTGAAATAAAAATCCACGCGCCGGCGTGGATTTTTTTTGCTGCCGCACAAACAAAAACGTCCGCCACGGTGGGCGGACGTTTTCAGTCATTCAGAACGCTAACGGCTGAGGATTAACGGTAAACCAGACCGACGATCGAAGCAGAAAGCAGGCTGACCAGCGTTGCGCCGACCAGCAGGCGGAACGCAGCACGGGCGACCATGTTGCCCTGAACTTCTTCGATACTTTTTACCGCACCGGCAATAATCCCGACGGTAGAAATGTTGGCAAAAGACACCAGGAAGACGGACAGGATTGCCACGGTGCGCGGCTCGAGGTGTGCGATCAGGTCTTTCATCTGCAACATCGCCACGAATTCGTTGGCGACGATTTTGGTGCCCATGATGCTGCCTGCGGTCAGGGAATCATGGCTCACGATGCCGGTTAACCAGGCGATCGGGTAGAACAGGTAGCCGATGATGTCCTGGAAGCTTTTACCAAAACCGCCCATGAAGATGGCATTGATCATCGCCAGCAGGGCGTTGAAGCCGACCAGCATCGCCGCCACGATCATCGCCATTTTGAAACCGGCCATGATGTACTCACCCAGCATTTCTACGAAGCTGTGTTTCGGTACAGTAAGCTTAGGCATTTCATTATCCGCTTCGTCGGAATACGGGTTTACCACCTGCAATACGGCAAAGGTAGAAAGCATATTCAGAATAAGCGAGAGCATCACATAACGCGGTTCCAGCAGGGTCATGTAAGAACCCACAATCGACATGGAAACGGTGGAGATTGCGGTTGCGGATAATGTATACATGCGGCGTTCATTCAAGTGCGGAACAATATCTTTAATCGCGATAAAGTTTTCAGATTGCCCGACCAATAAAGAACTCACGGCATTAAAGGATTCCAGTCGCGGCATTCCGTTAATTTTAGATAAGAGATAACCGATCCCTTTAATCATTAATGGCAAAATACGCAGGTGCTGGAGAATACCAATCAGCGCAGAAATAAAGATGATTGGACATAATACGAATAAGAAGAAACTGAACTGGTTATCATTTACCAGACCACCAAACACGAAGTCTGTACCGACGCGTGCGTAGCTCATCAGATTGGTGAACACGCCGGAGAGGCCGGAGATCAGGTAGACGCCTGCCTGGCTGTAAAGCAGAACCCAGGCCAGTACGATTTCGATCACCAAAATTTGCACGACGTAGCGCAGTTTAACGCCGCGTTTGTTGTAGCTAATCAACCAGCCAATGCCGAATATCATTATAAGGCTAAGTAAAAAATGCAATATATTTGACGTCATGGAGGATCCAAATGATGTGAGTGGTGTTTTAAGCGCGAACTATAACAGCAACCTCACAAAACTCATCTGCTTTTTTCATTGCGTTGCGCACAGGTAATCGATTGCGTTCAAAAAAGAAACAATCAGAGTCGGCTATTTTAAATAACGCACCGAAGTGGTGAGAATTTTATTAGTTCGCACTGATTTGGTGAACGGAATTATATTATGCAGTGCATTTCTGAATGCATTACTGTGTCCGGTATCACCTGCAACCTTCGCAAAACCCTCGCGGAAAATATGTTTACACAAGGACATTTTGTTAACGCTGAGATCCGCATCAAAGCGGTTTTGGATATTCATCAGGCGCCATGTTGCCTCATGCGTATAATTGATAACTGTATGATAAAAATAGAAATAACACCGATGGCATAGCGGCAGGGGATCCGGCTGTGCTAGGGTGATTTTTTGTCTTATATTGACCTGCTCATAAATCAAAACCTGCCAATAATGAAAATCTGTCAAAAATGAAAAAAAATCACGATTTAGCCGTTATGCATTGGGGAACGTACCGCGTCACCACCGAAGACGGCGCGTTAACCGCCGTGGCGCCAGTGGAATGGGATCGCAATCCGTCTGAAATCGGCCAGTCACTGGTCGGTGCCGTGGATGGCAGCAGCCGCGTTCGCCGTCCCGCTGTGCGGTTGGGATATTTACAGCACGGCAGCGCGTCGCGCGAAGGTCGCGGCAAAGAGCCTTTTGTAGAAGTGAGCTGGGACACCGCCTTGTCGCTGGTCGCCGGGGAGCTGAAACGGGTGAAAGACACCCACGGCAATGCCGCGTTTTATGCCGGTTCCTACGGCTGGTCGAGTGCCGGACGTTTTCACCACGCGCAGAGCCAGCTGCACCGTTTCTTTAATCAGTTCGGCGGCTACAGCGGCAGCACCAACACTTACAGTCTGGCCGCCGCTGAGCGGTTACTACCGCACATTATCGGCGACCTCGATGTTCTGCAAAAGCAACACACCCACTGGTCAGTACTGGCGGAGAAGTGCGAGCTGTTTGTCGCCTTTGGCGGGCTGCCGCTGCGCAATGCGCAGGTCAACGGCGGCGGCGCGAACGATCATTCCCTGAAATACTGGCTGCAAAAAATGGAGCAGACCGGCACTCGCTTCATCAACGTCAGCCCGGTGAAGAACGATCTTTCGGGAGTACAATCCGCCGAATGGTTATCCCTCAAGCCGGGCAGCGATACCGCGCTGTTGCTGGCGTTGAGCTATGTGCTGATTGACGAGTCCCGCTATGACGCAGATTTCGTGGCCAGCCACACCGAAGGGTTTGAAACGTTCCGTGATTATCTGACCGGGCAGAACGACGGCAGGCCAAAAACGCCGGAGTGGGCCGAACCGCTGACCGGCGTAGGCGCGGAGGAGATCCGGGAGCTTGCCCGTGAGATGTCGCAAAAACGCACCATGATCAACATTGCCTGGTCATTGCAGCGCGCAAGGCAGGGTGAACAGACGTTCTGGGCGACGGTGGCGCTGGCGGCTTTGCTGGGGCAAATCGGCACTGCCGGTGGCGGGCTCGGTTTTGCCTACGCCTCGACCAATCTGGCGGGATCGGACCGCCGTACCTTCTCCGGCCCGCGTTTGCCGATGGGGCAAAATGCGGTGAAACAACCGATCCCCGTCGCGCGGCTGGCTGACATGTTGCTTAATCCGGGCGCGCCTTATCAGTTCGACGGCAGTCACTGTCATTATCCCGATATCCGGCTGGTCTACTGGGCGGGCGGCAATGCGTTTCACCATCATCAGGATTTAAACCGGCTGACGCAGGCATGGCGTAAACCCGACACCGTGGTAGTTCACGAACAATACTGGACCGCGCAGGCCAAATTCGCCGACATCGTGCTGCCGGTGACAACGTCACTTGAGCGCGATGACATTGGCAGTTCCAGCAATGACGGTTTTATGATTGCGATGCGTCAGCATATTGCGCCGGTGGATGAGGCGCAGAGCGACTTTGCGATTTTCTGCGGGCTGGCGCAGAAGCTGGGTTTTGGCGAGACGTTCAGTGAAGGGCGCGATCCGATGGCCTGGCTGCGCCATATCTATGAGATTTCTACTCCGCGGGCGCAGGCCGACGGCATCGAACTGCCTGATTTTGATGATTTCTGGCAGCAGGGCAAGCTGGAATATGCGCGACCGGATGCGCCGCAAATCTTCCTTAAATCGTTCCGTGATGACCCGGTGGGTTCGCCTCTGACAACGCCGTCCGGCAAAATTGAGCTGTTCTCGCAGACCGTGGCCGACTTTGATTATGAAGAATGTCCGGGACATCCTTTCTGGTACGAACCTGAGGCCAAGGCACAGCAGGAGATCAGCACGCGCTGGCCGTTGCATCTGCTTTCCAGCCAGCCCCGTACGCGGCTGCACAGTCAGTACGATCAGGGTACGGTCAGCCGTCGCACAAAGATACAAGGCCGCGAACCGCTGTGGCTGCATCCGCAGGACGCCGCGCCGCGCGGGATCTCCGAAGGCAGCATCGTGAGGGTGTTTAACGATCGCGGGGCGATTCTTGCAGGTGTGCATCTGAGTGAAGACCTGCGTCCGGGGGTGGTGCAGATGTCGACGGGTGCATGGTATGACCCGCAGGATCCGGCACTGCCGGATTCTCTGGATAAACACGGTAACCCGAACGTACTGACTGAAGATCGCGGCAGCTCGCGGTTGGGTCAGGGGTGCAGCGCGCAAAGTTGCTGGATAGACATTGAACGCTGGGATGCGCCGCTTCCCGACGTCACCGCTTTCCAGCCACCGGCGTTTGTGAATGCCGGTGAGGGTCCGCAGAACAATTAGAAAACCTGCCTCCTCTGGCGTTTCTTTGCGCGATGCCAGAGGAGTTTGCTCATACAGCAGGTCAGCCCTTCAGTTCCCACGCCTTCACCGCAGTCTTCATTTCCAGCCCCTTAATGATGGATATATGTGAACAGGATAGGCGCGTGAATCCAAGGCACCGGACACAGTCCGCGTTTCATGAGGTTAGCCAAAAGTCTCAGTCACGGCTTTGATAAAGCTGCGAATTTTCACTGTCTGCCGTAAACCCGCCGCCGTGAGCACGTGCATCGGTCGCGAAGGACACGTGTAATCAGGCAGTATTTGCACCAAACGCCCGGCGTTGATTTCTTCCCGCAATACGTCTTCCGGCCCCTGCGTCACGCCATAACCTCTGATGGCTGCGTGCAACAGCGCCCGCCAGTCATTCGCCCGAAAACGGCCTTCAGGGCGCACTTCCTGGGTTTTTCCCTCCTTAGTGAACAGCCAGCGGCAGGGCGACTGTGGTGACCAGATCCCATAAACCAGACAGGAATGCTGCGCCAGACAGGCGGGTGTAACCGGCGTGCCATTCTGCGCAAGATACTCCGGCGAGGCGCAGGCAATCAGCCGGTATGGCCGAAGCGGATATGCAATCAGCGGGCCGTCGTGCAGTTCACCGATGCGAAGGATCACTTCATAGCCTTCCTCCACAGGATCGACCATGCGATCGCTCAGCGTCAGCTCTACCTGCGTGCCGGGATAGTTATCCAGATATTGTGTAATGAACGGCGCCAGCATGGATGCACCAAAGGTCACCGGCGCATTGACGCGAATAATGCCTGATGGCGTGGCTTTCATCTCCAGCGCGATGGCATCGGCCGCCTCAGCCTCGGCAAGCACGATTTTACAGCGTTCATAGTAGCTGCTGCCGATGTCCGTCAGATGCTGGCGGCGGGTGGTGCGGTTCAGCAGCGCTGTGCCCAGCCGCGATTCCAGCCGGGCGATATGTTTGGCGACCATCTGCGGGGATATGCGTAACGCCTCTGCCGCCGCCGCGAAGGATCCCAGTTCGGCGGCTCTGACGAAAACGTTCATGCTGGTGAGACGATCCACGATTCGCTCCTTTTTGTTGTTTGTCTGTGCTGATGGCGAGTATTTATCAACGCAGGGTGTCGAATTATTCTTAACCTTCTGACAGACAATTGAAAGGTGAGAATCATGAAAATAGGCATCATCGGTGCTGGATTTGTAGGACGAGCGGTGGCAAAACAGGCGATCAAGGCCGGACATCAGGTCATGTTGAGTAATTCCCGCGGGCCGCAGACGCTGTTCAGCCTGAAGCCAATGATTGGCTGTGAGACCGGCACCGCCACGGAGGCTGCCATATTTGGCGAGATTGTGGTTATCGCCGTCCCTCTGACCGCCATCGGGCAACTGCCTGTTGCGGAACTTGCCGGAAAAGGAGTCATCGACGCCGTCAATTATTATCCTGAACGCGACGGGCAGGTGGCGGAACTCGATCAGCAGACGACGACGACCAGCGAATATCTGGCCGGTTTTCTGCCGCAGTCGAAAATCACCAAAGCCTTCAATGCTATTCAGATGACCGATCTCGAAACCGACGGCCTGCCCGCCGGAGACCCCGAACGCCGTGCATTGCCGTTGGCCGGTGACGATAAGGCAACCAAACAGATCATCATCAGTCTTTACGATGCGTTTGGTTTTGACGCGGTGGATGCAGGCGCACTGTCTGAAGGCTGGCGCTTCCAGCGCGCAATGCCGAGTTATTGCGTGCGGATGACGAAGGCGGAGCTGGAGGGGGTTCTGGCGCAGGCGCGTCGGCCTGCACCCGTGGCAAATTAGCTGGCCACATTTCCTGTTGCTTAATAATGGCTAAGTAATCAATAAAATCTTTGAGGGCAAAGGGCGGTTCAGCTGTAATGTTTTTGAAAGTCATGCCAAATAACAGGATGAAACGGTGAGCAATCAGACAGCTGAACCCCTTCATAATGTATTAATCGTATTTGTTATTTTTTCAGATCGACTTAAATAAAAAATCCACGCTCTCACGTGGATTTTTTATTCCTGCCTGAAATCCGGTTTATTTAATTTCAGTCACAAAGTTTTCGCGGCTGCGACGTACTTTCTTCAGGTTTACCAGCCAGTCACCTTCGGTGGCGCGATAACCCAGCGGGAGCATCACCACGCTGCGTAAGTTCTTCGATTTCAAATCGAGGATTTCATCCACCGCCGCCGGATCAAAACCTTCCATTGGTGTGGCATCCACTTCTTCGAACGCTGCTGCAATCAGCGCGGCGCCAAGGCCGATATACGCCTGACGGGCAGCGGCCTGATAATTTGCTTCGGTTCCGCGATCGGCGACGATACCCAACAGCATCTGACGATAGTTTTCCCAGCCTTCGTTTTTAAAACCACGCACGTCGTTGGTCAGATCAAACATCATATTGACGCGGTCAGCCGTGATGTCGTCCCATGCAGCAAAGACCAGCAGGTGTGAACAGTCGGTCACCTGCGCCTGATCCCAGGACACTGTTCTGATTTTTGCGCGGACGTCAGGATTGGTTACTACAAAGAGTTCGAACGGCTGGAGCCCGCTCGACGTCGGTGCGAGACGCACGGCTTCTACGATACGTTCGAGTTTTTCAGCTGACACGGTTTTCGTTGCATCAAATTTTTTGGTCGCGTAACGCCATGCCAGTCTTTCGTTTAAGGTCGTCATCTTGTTTTCCTGAAGGAGTAAGTGTGAAGCGGTGCGCTTGCCTTTTGGGGATCATTTTTATCAATAGCGGGGGATGATCGCATGATCTTTGGGGGGAGGTTTTGTGAATTTGAGCCCTGCACTGTGCGCGTCCCGGCTCCCCCATGGCAGCCGCAGCCTAAAGACTTTCCCTATAATGAAACGCTTTTGGTGGTCTGAAATGCAACATCACCGACGTTGCATTTCTCTTTCTTCACTTATTTCTTCTTATTGAGCATCGATTTTAAATCGGCAAACGGATTATAGGTTGCTGCATCAACATCGTTTTGCGCGTCTTCTCCCGCCACAACCGTTGAGCCGTAAAGATCGGCTTCGGTGTACTTCGAGTGCTCATGGTCATGACAATACAGACACAATAACTCCCAGTTACTGCCATCTTCCGGATTATTGGTATGGTCGTGATCGATATGGTGAACCGTTAATTCGCGCAGATTGGAATAAACAAATTCCCGCGTGCAGCGTCCGCATACCCATGGATAGATTTTGAGCGCTTTTTCACGATAGCCGCTTTCCAGACGCGTATAGTTTTTTGGGATCAATGCCATGACGATGTTACCTGTTACAAAGTGATAATTTTACGAAAGTGAACCAATATATCCCGTAATGGGGCCGAAGGAGAAATGAAAGAGGGGGCAGAGAGGGACTTTTTGCGGCGCGGTAAAAAGAAAAATCCACGCCGTGGCGTGGATTTTTAATCAACATTCAGGTCTGTATGAAGCGAATCTTAACTTAGACATTAAACAGGAAGTTCATCACGTCGCCATCTTTCACAACGTACTCTTTGCCTTCTGAACGCATTTTGCCGGCTTCTTTCGCGCCTTGCTCACCTTTGTAGGTGATGAAGTCTTCGAACGCGATGGTTTGTGCGCGGATGAAGCCTTTCTCGAAGTCGGTGTGGATTTTACCCGCTGCTTGTGGCGCGGTGGCGCCGACAGGGATGGTCCATGCGCGGACTTCTTTCACGCCAGCGGTGAAGTAAGTTTGCAGGTTCAGCAGCTCATAACCGGCGCGGATCACGCGGTTCAGGCCCGGCTCTTCTAAGCCCAGTTCCTGCATGAATTCTTCGCGGTCAGCGTCATCGAGTTCGGCGATGTCAGATTCCACGGCGGCACAGACGGCAACGACGACGGAACCTTCGGCTTCGGCGATTTTACGCACGATGTCGAGGTACGGGTTGTTCTCGAAACCGTCTTCGTTAACGTTGGCGATGTACATGGTGGGTTTCAGCGTCAGGAAGCTCAGGTAGCGGATGGCCGCTTTGTCTTCTTCGGTCAGATCCAGCGCGCGAAGCATGCCTGCTTCGGAAAGCTGTGGCAGACATTTTTCCAGCGCAGCCAGTTCGGCTTTCGCATCTTTGTCGCCGCCTTTGGCTTTCTTCTGTACGCGATGGATCGCGCGTTCGCAGGTGTCGAGGTCGGACAGCGCCAGTTCGGTGTTGATAACGTCGATGTCATCAGCCGGATCCACTTTGTTGTTTACGTGAATGATGTTGTCGTTCTCGAAACAGCGCACAACGTGGCCGATGGCTTCGGTTTCGCGGATGTTGGTCAGGAACTGGTTGCCCAGGCCTTCACCTTTGGATGCGCCTTTTACCAGACCGGCGATATCCACGAATTCCATGGTAGTTGGCAGGATACGCTGTGGTTTTACAATCTCGGCCAGCTGGTCGAGACGCGGATCGGGCATTGGCACGACGCCGGTGTTAGGTTCGATGGTGCAGAACGGGAAGTTTGCTGCTTCGATACCCGCTTTGGTCAGCGCATTGAACAGAGTGGATTTACCGACGTTCGGCAGGCCGACGATACCGCATTTGAATCCCATGTTTTTCTCACCTTAATATCTTAGTTATCAGGTAATTAAAGTTAATTGCCTGATGTAATGACCATATTACGCCGCATTATACACGGAATAGTGATTTTTCTCGAACCGCTTGTGATGTGGTGGGCAAAACGTCATGGATTAAACCTTGCCTCGCTTTGCTCATTTTTAGATACTTGTCACAATTTTTTAACTGACTGGAAATGAACCGGATGTTTTATGTTTAGCCCGCGTGGTCTGAAGTTGTCGGAAGTGAAGAATGAAACGCTGGCGGGATTTGTGGTGGCGGTGTCGATGATCCCGGAAGCGGTCGGGTTCTCGCTGGTGGCCGGACTGTCGCCTATTGTCGGGCTGCACACGGCGTTTATTATCGGGCTGGTGACGGCGCTGTTTGGCGGAAAACCGGGAATGGTCTCCGGCGCGGCGGGGTCTATTGTTGTGGTTCTGATGAGTCTGGCGGCTCAGCACGGCATGGGATATGTGCTGTGGGCGACGATTTTCGCCGGTGTGATTCAGATTTTGATCGGCGTGTTCCGGCTCGGGAAGTTTATCCGGCTGGTGCCTCTGCCAGCGGTTCACGGATTTGTGAACGGGCTGGCGATTGTGATTATGCTGGCGCAGTTGCATATGATCGCCGGGCAGGGTCCGCTGATGTACGGGCTGGTGCTGCTGGCAATTGCCGTCGTCGTGCTGTTCCCGAAACTGACCAAAATTATTCCCGCTTCTCTGGCGGCGCTGATTGTAGTGTCGGCGGTGGCGATTGGTTTTAACCTGCACACGCTGCGGGTCGGCGATCTGGCGGATATCTCCGGTGCATTGCCGCACTTCAGTTTGCCGGTAGTGCCATTTAGTCTGGAAATGCTGAAAGTTGTGCTGCCTTATGCGGTGGTGATCGCGCTGGTCGGCCTGATTGAATCGCTGCTGACCATGACGGTGCTCGATGAAATGGGCGGCCATAAAGGCAACGGTAACCGTGAAAGCATCGCGCAGGGCGCGGGCAATACGATTTGCGGGCTGTTCGGCTGCTTCGCCGGTTGCGCGATGATTGGTCAGTCGATCATCAATTTCACCTCTGGCGGGCGCGGGCGTATTTCCGGCATCGTCGGCGCGATTTTACTGATCCTGTTCGTGGTAAGTCTGTCCGGTTACATCGGTTTGCTGCCGGTGGCGGCACTGGCGGGGATCATGCTGGTGGTTTGCTACAACACCTTCGAATGGAGCTCGCTGCGTCGTTTTCGTCGTATGCCGAAAGCCGATGCGCTGGTGATGGTGATTGTCACGGTGATCACTATATTCACCGATCTGGCGGTCGCGGTGATAAGCGGCGTAATTATCTCGGCGCTGGTTTTTGCCTGGCAGCAGGCGCGGATCCGCATTCGTGAGCACAAAACCAAGGGCGACCTGACGGTGTATAAGCTGGAAGGGCCGTTGTTCTTTGGTTCGGCGGCGTCGTTCTCGGAGCTGTTTGAGCCGAAAAACGATCCGCAAAACGTGGTGCTGGATTTTGCCGGTACGAGGGTGATGGATTCGAGCGGCGTTGAGGCGATTGATAAGCTGACGGCGCGCTATCTTGAGGCCGGTAAAACCATCCGGCTGCGGCATCTGAGCAACGACTGCGTGAGCCTGCTGAAAAAAGCCGGCCCGTTCTGTTCGCATGAACTGGATGACCCTGAGTATTACGTCGCTGAAGATACCCTCTGAAATGCAAAAGGTGCCGCATAAAACGGCACCTTTTTTCATTGTGTCAATCGGTCATTACACCAGAACAAACATCCCGTATGGGTGGATTTGCAGGAAGAAATTATCGCCTGCGGTTGGTTGCAGTTGCGTGGCGTTGACCTGCAACAGCAGCGATTGCCCGTGCCAGTCCACCGTCACTTCATACTGCGGCCCCATATAGGCGACATGGGTGATCACACAGCGCTGGCTGTCTTCACCCTGTAGCCCGAGGGTGATCGCTTCCGGGCGTACGCCGACCGTACATTGCTGCATTCCCGGCGCGAACGCCGCGGGTTTCGGGATGTGGTAGCCGAAAATTTCCACCGTGTCGCGGTGCAAATCCGCCGGGAAGACGTTGGCATCGCCCATAAAACTCGCCATAAAGCGCGAGGCTGGCTGGCGGTAAAGCTCCTGCGGTGCGCCAATCTGCATGATTTTGCCCTTGTTCATCACCAGCACCGTGTCGGAGACCGCAAAGGCTTCGCTCTGATCGTGCGTCACGTACAAAGAGGTGATGTTGAACTGCTGTTGCAGCTCGCGGATTTTTTCGCGCATGCTGCGGCGCAGGTTGGCATCGAGGTTGCTCAGCGGTTCGTCGAACAGCAACACTTTTGGCTTGAGGATCAGCGCACGGGCAAGCGCCACGCGCTGCTGCTGGCCGCCAGAAATCTGATCGACGTAGCGGTCTTCAAACCCGTCCAGATCGACCAGCGACAAGGCCTCACGCACGCGGTCGCGGATCTCGGCCTTCGGGCGTCCGAGCATTTTCAGGCCGTAACCAATGTTTTCCCCAAGCGACATATGCGGGAATAGGGCGTAGGACTGAAACACCATGCAGATATCACGCTGCTGAATGGAACGGTCGGTGACATCTTCGCCGTCGATGAAAATGCGGCCTTCAGACGGTTTTTCCAACCCGGCGACCATGCGTAAAACCGTGGTTTTACCGCAGCCGGACGGGCCAAGCAGGGTGACCATTTTACCTTTTGGGATCGCCAGATTCAGGCCTTCCAGTACGGTATTGGTGCCGAAACGTTTGGCGACGTTTTTCAGTTCAACAAAACTTTGCGTGGCTTGTGCCGGTGCCGGTTTAACCGGGTGTTCAGTGGTCATGGTCATGTCAAAGCACTCCAGAATTATTGGCCGGTTTTGGCTTTTGAGCGGGAAATACGCGCTTCGCCAACCAGATAGTCAAAGATGAAAATGATCGCCAGCATGACGACGATGAGGATCGAACCGTAAGCAATCGCCACGCCGTATTCGCCGTCTTCCACGCGGTTGAGGATGTAGGCAGTGGCGACGCGGGTATCCGGCGTGACCAGAAACACGATGGCGCTGACGGTAGTGATAGCGCGCACGAAGCTGTAAATCAGCGCCGAGAGAATGGCCGGTCGCAGCAGCGGCAGCAGGATGTACATCACCGTGCGCATCGATCCGGCACGCAGGCTGAGCGAGGCTTCATCCAGCGATTTATCCAGCTGTCCGAGCCCGGCGATACCGGCGCGGATACCCACCGGCACGTTACGCATCACCATCGAAATTATGACAATTGCCGCAGTGCCGGTCAGGTAAACCGGCGCACTGTTAAAGGCCAGAATGTAGGAGATCCCGGCGACCGTGCCCGGCACCGCGAAGCACAGCATGGTACTGAACTCAATGGTTTTTTTGCCGCGGAACTGCTGGCGTACCACGATGTAGGCAATCAGCAGGCCAAACAGCGCGGTGATCGGCGCGGCGATTCCCGCATACAGCAGGGTGTCGAGCAGCGACGGCCATGCGCCATCTGAGAAGCCCTGACCAAACAATTTGGTGAAGTTGGCGAAGGTCAGCGTGTAATCCACGCCCCAGTTGACGGTGAAGCTGCCGTAGAAAATGCTGCCGTAAAGCAGGGCGTTGAATGCCACCCACACCGCCAGCAGTGCGGTGACGCCCCACACCAGCGTCACCGGCAGCGGCTGAACGTCGCCGCGTGACGTTTTACCGGAAATGGTGACGTAGGAACGTTTGCCGATCCACATGTACTGCACGCAGAACACCAGCAAGGAAAACACCAGCAGGATCACGCCGAGCGTACTGGCAGCCTGATAATCCAGCTGCGCGCCGGTGATGTAGAAATAAATCTGCGTGGCGAGCACGTCGAAGTTGCCACCGAGCACCAGCGGGTTACTGAAATCCGCCAGCGACTGGACAATGACGATGAGAAAAGCGTTGGCCAGTGCCGGTTTGAGCAGCGGCAAAAACACGCGGTGGAAGGTCTGCCAGCGGCTGGCGCGCAGGGTGTACGACGCTTCTTCCAGCGAAGGATGAATGGTTTTGATTGCGCCGTCGAGGATCATAAACGCCATCGGCGTGAACGCCAGAACCTGCGCCAGCCAGATGCCGGTAAATCCATACAGCCAGTTAGTGTTGGTCAGCCCGAACCAGTCCGCCATGAATTCGGTGAGATAACCGGAGCGGCCCATCATCAGCGTCACGCCGAGGCCAACGATAAACGGCGGGGTGACGATCGGCAGAATCGAGAAGATACGGCCAATCACCGCTGACCGTTTGGCGATACGCGTGGTGTAAATGGCCAGCACCAGCCCGAAGAAAGTACAGCCGATACCGACGGCCACCGAGAGCAGGAACGAGTTCCAAATCACCTGCAAAATATGCGACTGGCCAAGCACTGCCATAAATGCCAGCGGCGCGAAATCACCGGTGTCGTTGGTGAACATCGGAATGAAAATCGCAATGCTCGGATAAATGATGAAGACGGCGATCAGCGCGATAATGCAGATGAGCGAGCCGAGTACGAAGCGGTCGCCGCCCAGCCATTCAAGTCGTGAAAGCGCCAGCGAGCAAATCGCGCCCAGCGCAATAAACATCAAAATGCTGCCGTAGCCCAGCCCGCGCCCAATCAAGGTGGCGCTGACAATCATAAACAGCGCGCAGAACACCGACCAGGCGGCATCAAACTGATGACGGCGACGGGCTTCCAGCCGCTGTGCGTAACGCGGGCGGAACAGCAGTGCCATCGGCAAGATCAGCCACAGCAGGCTGAGGTTCAGCCCGGACCAGCCGTAGGCGGCAAGGATTTCATCCGACGTGGATTCGAGCAGACCGTAGTCCAGGCTCCACGACGGCAGCAGCACAAAGGCCGCCAGAATCAGCCCCAGCCAGCCGAAAACCGGGTCGCGGCGTCGGGTGTCAGGCAGCGTTAAAGAATGAGACATAACGTCCCCTTATTAAGAGAGAAAAGGTGTTGGCGATAAATAATTTTTTGCCCCTCCCCGTAGCCGGGGAGGGGGCTGAATCCTATCAATGTGTTACGTGGGCTTTTATTGTGTCTCTTTGCCCATCTTCACTTCGTTGACCCATTTGGTGATCAGTTCTTTACGCATATCGGACGCGCCGTACTTGTCCATATCGTAATTGATCAGTTTCAGGTCGCTCATTTTCAGCGAGTTCGGGGAGGTTTCTGCGGTGGTGTTGGTCAGGATCTGATAGGACTGGCCTTTCTTCCACGCCAGTTCTTGTGCCTCTTTGGACAGCGCCCAGTCGACAAACAGTTTGGCATTATCCAGATTGCGTGCGCCTTTCAGGATACTAACGCCGCCGATTTCATAGCCGGAACCTTCGCAAGGGGAGATCAGTTTCAGCGGTGCGCCGCTCTCTTTTTCCTGAGCGTAATCATGCAGGAAACCGATGCCGATGGCGGTTTCGCCACGTGCAGCATTACGGGCCGGGGCGATGCCGGATTTGGTGTATTGGGAAATGTTGGTGTTGAGCTTTTTCAGGTAATCGAAAGCCTGATCTTCGCCCCACAGCTGCGCAAAGGTGGCCAGCGCGGTGTAGGCGGTGCCGGAACTCTGCGGATCGGCAATCTGAATCTCGCCCTTGTAGACAGGGTTGGTCAGATCCTTCCAGCATTTCGGTTCGGGCAGGTTTTTCTCTTTCAGGCGGTTGGTGTTGACGCCGACGCCCAGAATGCCGATATATACGGCGGAGGAGTAGTTACCTTTACGCTTGGCCGGATCCTTGAAATTCGGCATGATTTGCGCAAGGTTGGGGGAAATGTATGCCTGCAACAGATCCATCTCACCCGCCTGCGACTGCGGATCTAAGGTGCCGCCATACCAAACGTCAGCCTGCGGGTTTTTCTTCTCCGCTTCTACTTTCGCCAGCGTGCTGCCGGAGCCGTTGCGGATAAAGGAGGTTTTGACGTCATACTTTTCGCCAAAGGCTTTGGTTTCTTCTTCACACATGGCGTTGGTGGCGGAGCAATACACCACCAGGCGGCCTTTGGCCTGGGCGGCACCGGTGAATGCGGTCATGGCAATGGCCGCGGCGAGGAGGGAGTAGGTGAGTTTAGATTTCATGGTGTTTACCTTTTTCTTGTTATGTTGCAGGACAGAGAACCTTGTCAGTTGTCCGGCGGAGCGGACTGTAATTCGCGTTTGCTGATCCCGGCCATCATCATGGGCATCAGCAGCAGCCCGACGCATGCCGAAGCCATCGTCAGTACGGCAAAAAATCCCCACCAGCCGTAGTGTTGCATCACCACTGCCAGTGGCCACCCGGCCAGCGCCGCGCCGAGGTAGGCGAACAGGCCGAGGAATCCGGTCACCGTGCCCGCCGCGTCTTTATGTGAATATTCCGTGGCCGCAAGACCTATCAGCATTTGCGGGCCGAAAACAAAAAATCCGATGCTGAAGAAACTCAGCGCCAGCAGCCCGAAGTGATGCACCGGCGCCAGCCACAGAGCGGTGACGGTCAGAAACAGCCCCAGAGAAAACAATAAAATCATCGGTGCGCGCTGCCCGCGAAACAGCAGGTCAGAGCCCCAGCCGGCGAACAACGCGCCAAGCAAGCCGCCGAGTTCGAAAAGTGACAGTGTCGCGTTTGCACTGAGCAAATTGACGCCGTGGTTCTCCGCCAGCCAGATATTGCCCCAGTCGTTGAGCGCGATGCGGATCAGGTACACCAGCACGTATGAGACGCCGAGCAGCCAGAGGGTGCGGTTCTGCAAAATCGTCTCGCGCAAAATCTGCATCATGCCCATTGGCGGGCTTTGCTGTTCCTGGCGGAGCTCCAGCGGATCACGCCGCCATTCGCCTACGGTCGGTAAGCCTTCCTGCTGCGGTGTGCCGCATAGCTGGCGACACAACCACAATCCGAGAACAATGCCCACCGCACCCGGTACCAGCAACGCCGCCTGCCAGCCCCAGGTGGCCGCCAGTAATCCTGACAGCAGCGGAACCGCCGCACTGCCAATGTTGATCGACGTATTCCAGCAGCCCCACCAGAACCCGCGTTCATTGCGTGAATACCAGTGCGTCAGCAATCTGGCGCACGGCGGCCATCCCCAGCCCTGAAAAAATCCGTTCAGCGTCCACACAATCAGCAGTGCAGTCAGCGAATGGCAGAAGGCGAACAGGATATTCAGCACGCCGGTCATCAGTAACCCGACGCCCATAAACCAGCGGGCTCCGGTACGGTCGCTGTAGATCCCTGAGATAAATTTTGAGCCGCCGTAGGCCAGATAAAACAGCGTGCCGAGCAGGCCGATATCCCCTTTGGTCAGCCCCAGTTCCAGCTGCATCACCGGCATTGCGAAGGTCACGCTCCGACGGGTGAGATAGAACGCGGCGTAACCGATAACCATTGACAGCAATAAATGCACGCGCCAGTAACGGTAGTTTTTATCCACATCAGTGGCGGATAACGGCGTTGCGGTCATGGTGTTCTCCAACGTATTGAGGCGAGTGTAGGCGGGTGTTTTGTCGGGCGGATGAGACAAGGTTTTAGATGACTAGGAATTATTCCTAGTCAGGGCGGTGTTCTTTGCAAATTTGTGGGCAACTTAACAATTATGCGCGTACCCGCCTGCTGGCTGAGCACCCATTCGCCGCCGAGCGCCCGGACCCGTTCTTCAATTCCGCGCAGCCCGAAACCTTCCTGCACTGGCTGAGTGAAGCCGATGCCGTTGTCGCAGACGTCCAGTACCAGCATAGGGTGTTGTTCGGTCAGGCTGACACGTACCTCGGTGGCTCCGGCATGCTTGTTGATGTTGTTGAGCAACTCCTGCACCAGCCGGTAGAGCGTGAAGATCAGAGTATCGTCGGTAGGCACGCCCGGCAGCCGGTAATCCAGCTGAAAATCGATGCCCTGCTGCGCGAAGGCAAATTCACTGGCCAGATGATGCAGGGCTTTATCGAGCGCCATTTCATCCAGCACCGGCGGGCGGAGCTGGCGCAACAGTTGCCGCGTGGTGTGGTGAATACGCTGGGAAAGTTCGCCGATCTGCTTTGCGGCCGCGTGCGTGGCCTCACCGTGCGGGCTGCGGTCGACCAGCATCGCCTGGATCTGTATCGCCGTGATGTTCTGGCCGATTTCATCGTGCAGCTCGCGGGCAATTTCCTTGCGAACGGCTTCTTCGGTATGCACCAGCCGTTCGGTCAGCTGGCGTCGGGTGTGGAGTTCCTGCTCCAGCTGCAACCGGTAGCGATTGAGATGCGATGCCAGCTGTTGCTGACGGCTGATGGCGATCCCAAGTCCGATGCCGAGCAGCGCCTGCGTCGAGAGAAACAGTTCCAGCTCCAGCAGATCGTGAAACGCGCCACTCATCTGGCGCGTGACGGTGATCATCAGGCTGCCCAGTATCGCCGCCAGCACGCCGCCTTGCCAGCCAAAGGCATAGGCCATCACCACGTTAGGCAGGAATACCAGAATGATCAGCAGCCTTTCCACTTCGGGTGCCAGCGTCATTTGCAGACAGACGGCGAGGGCGAAGAACAGCGAGCACCAGATCAGTAACGAGGTGCGCAGCGGTGGATCGGGGATCTCCTGCGCCAGCAGGTTTTGCAGATGTTGCTGCTTGAGGTATTCGTAAATCAGATAGATGAAAGGCGTCAGCAGAATACCGCCGGTGAACGAGGCGAGCAGCGTCTGGCTCAGCGGCGAACTCAGCCACAGGCCTGGCATAGCCATCTGTAACAGGCTGTTGCCTGCCACGGCACCGAGCAAAAGTAGAAGCCGTTGCCAGTAGAGGGTAAATCGTCGCCAGAAATGCTGCACCAGTGCGGCGGGGATCAGGCTGAGGAAAGGCGAAAGCAAAATAATCCAGTGCGTCTGCAACTGTTCACTGTGCAGCCAGACGGCAATGCCGAGCTCCGACGCCAGCATCGCCGGCCAGTAACGGCGCGAAAGCAGCGTCATCAGCGCCAGGCGTAAGCCCTGCGGCAGAAGCAACATCGCCTGCTGACCGTTTTGCGTGAGGTAAAAACTGATCGACCACAGCGCCAGCCAGCACAGGCTGTAAAAAATGGCGAGAAACAGCGTCAGGCCAAATCTGCGCATCAGGCGAGCAGGTTATGCTGGATGGCGAAATGCACCAGTTCGATAGTGGTTTCGCACTGGAGTTTTCCGAGGATATTGGCACGGTGGACGTGAACGGTTTTATGGCTGAGTTCGAGCTGTTCGGCGATGGCCTTTACGCTCAGCCCGTTGACCAGTAAGTCGAAAATCTCGCGTTCGCGCGGCGTCAGCGCCTGAAGCGCTTTCGGCGTTTGCTGGCTTTGGCGCAGCGCCAGCAGGGCATCTGAGCAGAGATAACGGCCACCGGCGTGAACCGTGCGCACTGCCTGCACCAGTTCTTCAGGACCGCAACGCTTGGTGAGATAGCCGCCGGCACCGGCGTCCAGCGCGCTTTGCACGAAGGCCGTGGTGTCGTAAATACTCAGAATAATGGCACGAAAATCAGGCCGCTGATGGCGTATGCGCGAAAGCAGACTTAGTCCGCTTTCGTCGGGCATGGCGATATCCATCACCGCCACGTCAATGTTCATTTTCAGCAGCGACGACCACGCGTTCGCCGCCGAGGCGTACTGACCGACAATCTGAATATCGGGCTCAAGGCCGAGCAGCTGGGCAAAACCGGAACGGACCACCACGTGGTCATCAATCAAAGCAACGTTAATCATTAGGCGTAACTGAATGTAAATGAGATTCGCATAATGCTCATGAATAGTTGCGATTGGCAACAAGGAGCTCAGGAATTGCAGGGCAGGTAACGGAATTTTAGTTACGGCAGGGGGCGGCGGGAAGAAAAGGGCGCGAAGACTCTCCGCGCCCTGTCAGAAAGCGTTACAGCTCGGCTTTGAAGCTATGCAGGCGGCGCATAGTTTTTTCCAGGCCTTCTTTCATCAACAGCTCCGTGCAGCGCAGCGCTTCATCGATCGCATCATCAATCAGCTTTTGCTCATTGGCCGGTGGTTTACCCAGTACGAATCCCACCACTTTGCTCTTATCGCCCGGATGACCGATGCCGATCCGCAGGCGGTAAAAGTTCGGGTTATTGCCGAATTTGCTCTGAATATCTTTCAGACCATTGTGGCCGCCGTTACCGCCGCCGAGTTTGATTTTCGCCAACCCCGGAGGAATATCCAGCTCGTCGTGGGCGACCAGAATTTCTTCCGGTTCAATGCGATAGAACTGTGCCATCGCCAGCACTGCTTTACCGCTGAGGTTCATAAAGGTGGTCGGCACCAGCAGACGAACGTCCTCACCGGCCAGAGACAGCCGTGCTGTATAACCGAAAAACTTACTTTCTTCTTTCAACTGCTGATTGTGCTGACGGGCGAGGAGGTCGACATACCAGGCACCCGCATTGTGACGGGTTTGGGCATATTCGGCACCGGGATTGGCCAGCCCGACAATTAATTTAATGCTGCTCACGGTTTTCGCTTCTTTATCTGGTGAGGTTTAGGCGCACAGTTTACCTGCCTGTCAGTGCCATGCCAAATAAAGGGCGGGGGAAAAACCACTGATAGCGTCGAAAATGAATAATGCCAACAGATAACTATTCACCCTGCGAACGTATATGTCTGGAAAACGTAAAGTTTTGTCACTCATTGTTCGTTGAATGTGATCGTTGCCGCAAAGTGAACCGGTTGGGACGTCTATAGTTAAGGCAGGAAAAGACAAGACAGCAATGATGCTAAATGAACGCTATCTGGAGGTGACATATGAAACGTAAAACCGCAACAAGACTGGGCAATGCCCTGATGGGTCTCGGTTTGCTCACAATGGTCGGTGGCGTTGGTTATTCCATTTTAAATCAACTACCTGAGCTCGGACTGCCGCAGTTCCTGGCGCACGGCGCGATTGGCAGCATCTTTATCGGTGCGATTTTATGGCTGGCCGGTGCGAGAGTCGGTGGACGCGAACGTGTAGCAGATCGCTACTGGTGGGTACGTCATTACGACTCACGTTGCAGTAAGTCTCATCGCCATTCCTGATGTAGCCTGAAGGCTGGACATAAAAAAACCGTTGTCGCTCACGCCACAACGGTTTTTTGCATTTCTGATGAATCAAAACATTTAAAACAAAACGCCCCTGAAAACAGGGGCGTGATGATTAATGCTCGAACATCGCAGAAATGGATTCTTCGTTACTGATGCGGCGGATAGCCTCGGCCAGCATACCTGACAGCGTCAGGGTACGGACTTTCTTCAGCGCACGAATTTCAGCGGAGAGCGGGATGGTGTCGCATACGATCACTTCGTCGATGACGGAGTTACGGATGTTTTCCACTGCATTGCCGGAGAAGATCGGGTGAGTTGCATAGGCGAATACGCGTTTTGCACCGCGTTCTTTCAGTGCTTCAGCCGCTTTACACAGCGTGCCACCGGTATCAATCATGTCATCAACCAGAACGCAATCACGGCCAGCGACGTCACCGATGATGTGCATCACCTGAGAAACGTTTGCGCGTGGGCGACGTTTATCAATGATGGCCATGTCGGTATCGTTGAGCAGTTTAGCGACGGCACGGGCGCGGACAACGCCACCGATGTCCGGAGAAACCACGATTGGGTTTTCCAGGTTCTGTTGCAGCATGTCTTCGAGCAGGATTGGGCTGCCGAATACGTTGTCTACAGGGACATCGAAGAAGCCCTGAATTTGCTCTGCGTGGAGATCCACGGTCAGAACGCGGTCAACGCCAACGCTGGAGAGGAAATCAGCCACCACTTTCGCGGTGATAGGGACACGGGCTGAACGAACCCGGCGATCCTGACGTGCGTAGCCGAAGTAAGGAATAACGGCGGTGATACGACCGGCGGATGCGCGGCGTAAGGCATCAACCATCACGACCAGTTCCATCAGGTTATCGTTAGTAGGCGCGCAGGTGGACTGGATAATGAAAATATCTCCGCCACGTACATTTTCGTTGATTTGCACACTTACTTCACCGTCACTGAAACGACTGACGGCGGCGTCACCAAGGCTGGTGTATAAACGGTTGGCAATACGTTGTGCTAGTTCCGGGGTGGCGTTACCAGCAAAAAGCTTCATATCAGGCACGAGAAGAACCTCAGGCTTGCGTCCAGGGAAGACATTGGCTTTTGGCACCACCGGGCGGTGAGCGGTACCAAAGCATTATGCTCACGAGAAAAAACTTACCCGTCATACTTCGAGCCGCAGATGCGTTGGCTGCTCTCATTCACCCAAATCACTTACATGAGCAAGCTCGTTGGGAGTCATTCGATTGCCGCCTTCCTGCAACTCGAATTATTTAGGGTAATAAATCTTGAATCTTAAAACAAAACTCGGTGTGAATAAGTTGTAGCAAGTAGCTGGCAAAGAACAGACACAAAACGACTGTGACGCTCTACGCTTTGCCCGCATCCCTCAACCAGGTTTCACGAAAACGGTGCAAGGGCGAGATGTTAACGCCTTTCGCGACAAAACCCCGCATCCACGATGGGGCTTTGTCTAAAACGTGACGGGCAGCAGATTCGGTGTCGAATTCGGCAAACACACAAGCCCCTGTCCCAGTCAGTCTTGACGGCGCGTATTCTAACAGCCAAGAAAGTAGCTGTTCAACCTCGTAAAATCGTTTTCTCGCAATCGGTTCGCAATCATTTGCGTAAGGCGTGTTCAAAAGCACATTAACAGTGCGTTTTGGTGTATTTCTGGTCAGTTCAGGATCGCCGAAAATCACCGGGGTCGGAATACTCACGCCGGGGTGGGCAATCAGAAACCATTTTTCCGGCGGTTCTACCGGGTGCAAAATCTCGCCGACGCCTTCAGCAAAGGCCGCATGACCTGTCACAAAAACAGGCACATCGGCACCGAGGCGGATACCCAGCTGCGCCAATTCGGTATCAGAATAGCCACAATTCCATAACGTATTGAGCGCGATGAGCACGGTCGCTGCGTTGGACGAACCGCCACCCAGACCGCCGCCCATCGGGATACGTTTTTGCAGAGAAATCTCCGCACCCAGAGAGACGCCCGCGTGTGACTGCAACAGACGCGCGGCGCGGATAACCAGATTCTCGTCATCCGCCACGCCGTCCGTTGGCGTGGTCAGCACGATCGCGCTGTCATCACGTACGGTAAAACTCAGGCTGTCGCCGTAATCCACAAACTGAAACAGCGTCTGCAAGTCGTGATAGCCGTTCGGGCGCTGCCCGGTGATATAGAGGAACAAATTGAGTTTAGCCGGAGACGGCCACAATTGCTGCGTCATCTCAGTTAAGCGTCCAGTTATCCATTTTCAGCTTGATGCGTTGTTCGCCCTGCGTCATTTCCAGACGCTGCGGCAGGGAAGGTTTGGCATCGTCGTCGTAGCTTTGATAAACCACGGTGCCCGGTTTGCCGTTCTGCGTGAACTTGACCTGAGACAGGCGGTACTGGCTGTCGAGGGTGAAATCGGTGCCATCACCCGGCAGGCCGAGCATCCACAAACGCAGATTATCCAGCGGGATCGACATACCGGTCAGCTTCTGGATCATGTCGTCTGGATTGTCGCTGGTGTAATGCTTGCCTTCATTATTGGTCAACTGCGCCACGCCGCTTTGTACTTTTAGCTCCATTTCGGTGCTGCCGAGCGGGTTAGTCAGCAGTAAACGGTAGCTGTCGCGGGAATATTGTTGCCAGAAAAAGCGGGCATAGACTTTCTGTTTATCAGAAAGATAAGCAAAAGAGCCGCGGGTCTGATAGTGGTCAAGCTGTTTGACCTGAGCTTCGTGTTCACGCCATTGCGCAGACGTCGGGCTGGTCGCCGGGCCTTTGGGCGTATTAAAAGAACACGCGGCAAGCACTAAGCTTGCAAGAGGGAGAAGGCGAACAAAATGGGTTTTACGCATTGGCATAACAGATTAAATCCTTTGTGCGATGGCGAAATGTTGTTTTGGTTAACAAAATGACTCGATAAACCAAAAGGTGCCAGGACAAATTCGGCGTGCGCTAGTTTAGCACAGCCAACGCATCGGGTGTTCTCAACCCTGTGCTGATGATCGGTGATACACCTGTTTTGGGACAATGCTGAGGGGGATACTCTCTACGCGGGGGGGTAATCGAAGGGCTAAAGGACGTCACCCTGACCTTGTTTCAAGGTCAGGGTGACGTGAAATAATATTTATGATCTTAAAATGAAAAAAAATGTTTCTTATCTGTTTTATTCATTTTCAGTACAAGCCAGCTATCACCCAGTCTGGGGTACACGGCACTCATATATTCATTAATGAAATCTGAAAATTCATTTTTTCTTTGAAATGTAAATTCACCTTTATTTGAATCAAAGAAACGAATGGCGTCAAGGTCGTTGGTCAGGGAATAGCCCATCGCATGTACACCCAATACGCCATTAATAATAATGAGTCCATATAAGGGGGCAGTTTGAGAACCTATCGCCTCCTTAAAAAGGGATGTAGTGAATGCGCTATCAATGTTTCCGGTGAAAAAATTTGTTTTAGAACTGGCTAAATTAAGATTGCGTTTATGCCCCCACTTCTTAACTTGTTCAGCAATGACCGTATTGTAGAGTCGTATGTTATTTTTAGCGAAAGCACTGCCAGAACTGAGAATCAGCTTGTCATTATCGTCAAAATAGAGATTGTCCGTTTGCGAGAGAAGAGACTTTTTCAGTTCTTTCACATGCCACTTTTGCCAGCGTGTTACTCTCGATTGTACTTTGTTTTTCTCAAAGTAATCTCCACTCATTTTATATTTACTTGTTGCATATAACCATGCGAGAGCCAGAGAAAAACAACACCCATCATCGTGTTTTTTTAATTTTTTATGACCTGAAATATAGCCCTCTTGATTGAATGACATTATTTTTGACATGCTTGCTCTTCTTTTTTCTCTTGTATGGGATAATGAAAAGAATATTGCCATGGGGCAAGGTAAGTAGCAGCTGAAACGATCTACATGATATATTTAATAACTCTACATATTGAGTGTTGATAATTAATGTCTTTCTTGTAATGGAGAAAGTTTATTTTTGTTGTGGGTAAAAGGTCAGAAATAAAAATCAATGAGATAACTGGTTTTTTTACATTTCTGCCCCGTTCGTCGCTGGGATTCTTCTGGCAGGGTGCTGCAAACGCAAAGATCAGAAAAGCAGAACCAAATCCACATCAGGATTTAACCGATGATGCTGTACGCCTTTTATTGATCTCGCGCATCTTGTAGAATGCGCAGCAGACGTAAACCCATACTATTATAAAGTATAAACCGATAACCGCTCCCTATATGACCCTGCTTGCATTAGGTATCAACCACAAAACGGCCCCGGTGTCTCTGCGGGAACGGGTAACCTTTTCACCCGAGACACTCGATCAGGCGCTCTCCAGTCTGCTCCAGCAACCGCTGGTGCAGGGCGGCGTGGTGTTGTCTACGTGCAACCGCACTGAGCTGTACCTCAGCGTCGAACAGCAAGGCAATCTGCAGGACCAACTGGTGAAATGGTTGTGCGACTATCATCATCTTAGCGAAGATGAAGTGCGCAAAAGCTTGTACTGGCATCACGGGAATGAAGCTGTCAGCCATCTGATGCGCGTCGCCAGCGGGCTCGATTCACTGGTGCTTGGCGAGCCGCAAATTCTCGGGCAGGTCAAAAAGGCCTTTGCCGAATCTCAAAATGGCCAAGCGGTTTCCGGTGAACTGGAGCGTCTGTTCCAGAAGTCCTTCTCCGTCGCAAAACGTGTGCGTACTGAAACTGATATTGGTGCCAGTGCCGTTTCTGTTGCGTTTGCCGCCTGTACGCTGGCGCGTCAGATTTTCGAATCCCTTTCAGAAGTGAGCGTGTTGCTGGTCGGTGCGGGTGAAACCATCGAGCTGGTCGCGCGCCATCTGCATCAGCATAACGTCCGCCATATGATGATTGCCAACCGTACCCGCGAACGTGCGCAGGCGCTGGCAACTGAAGTCAATGCGGAAGTCATCAGCCTGCAAGATATCGATTCCCGTCTGGCCGAAGCTGACATCATTATTAGTTCGACCGCCAGCCCGCTGCCGATTATCGGTAAAGGCATGGTGGAACGCGCATTGAAAGCCCGCCGTAACCAGCCAATGCTGATGGTGGATATTGCCGTTCCGCGCGATATCGAGCCCGAAGTCGGCAAACTGGCCAACGCCTATCTGTATAGCGTTGATGACCTGCACAGCATCATTCAAAACAATCTTGCCCAACGCAAAGCTGCCGCTATCCAGGCAGAAACTATCGTTGAGCAGGAGAGCTCCAACTTCATGGCCTGGCTGCGTTCGCAGGGAGCCGTTGAAATTATTCGTGATTATCGCTCGCGTGCTGATATTATTCGCGCCGACGCAGAAGCCAAAGCCATCGCAGCGATTGCGCAGGGCGCTGACGTCCAGGCGGTGATCCATGAATTAGCCCACAAATTGACAAACCGCCTTATTCACGCGCCAACCCGTTCTCTGCAACAGGCAGCCAGCGACGGTGATGTGGAGCGTTTGCAAATTTTACGCGACAGCCTCGGGCTGGGTCAGCAATAGTTCCTCCTTTTCTCACAGGGTTAAACACCACGCATGAAGCCTTCTATTGTTGCCAAACTGGAAGCGTTACAAGAGCGCCACGAAGAAGTGCAGGCGATGCTCGGCGACGCCAGCGTTATTGCCGATCAGGACAAATTTCGCGGTCTTTCCCGCGAGTACTCCCAGTTAACCGCCGTTTCTGAGTGTTTTCTGGCCTGGCGTCAGGCTCAGGAAGATTTAGAAACCGCCGAAATGATGCTCGACGATCCCGAGATGCGCGAAATGGCGCAGGACGAAATCAAAGACTGCAAAGCCACCATCGAAGAGCTCGAAGAAAAATTACAGCTTCTCCTGTTGCCGAAAGATCCTGATGACGAGCGCGGCTGTTTCCTTGAAATCCGTGCCGGAACCGGTGGCGATGAAGCGGCGATTTTTGCCGGTGATTTATTCCGCATGTACAGCCGTTACGCTGAAATGCGTCGCTGGCGCGTGGAAATCGTGAGCGCCAGCGAAGGCGAACACGGTGGTTATAAAGAAGTGATTGCCAAAGTGATCGGCGAGGGCGCTTACGGCCAGTTCAAATTTGAGTCGGGCGGACACCGCGTTCAGCGCGTGCCTGAAACCGAATCTCAGGGGCGTATTCATACGTCCGCCTGCACCGTGGCGGTAATGCCAGAAATCCCTGAAGCCGAAATGCCGGAAATCAACGCCGGTGATTTGCGCATTGATACCTTCCGTTCTTCCGGGGCGGGCGGTCAGCACGTTAACACCACCGACTCCGCGATCCGTATTACGCACATTCCCACCGGTATCGTGGTGGAATGTCAGGACGAGCGTTCACAGCACAAAAACAAAGCCAAAGCGTTGTCCGTGCTGGGCGCGCGTATCCGTGCCGCCGAAGTGGCTAAACGCCATGCAGAAGAGGCTTCAACGCGGCGGAACCTGCTGGGCACCGGTGACCGTTCTGACCGTAACCGTACCTATAACTTCCCGCAGGGCCGTGTTACCGATCACCGTATCAACCTGACGATTTACCGTCTGGACGAAGTGATGGAAGGCAAACTGGATGCACTTATCCAGCCGATCGTGCAGGAATATCAGGCCGATCAGCTCGCTGCGTTGTCTGAGCAGGACTAATGGATTTTCAGCACTGGCTGCGTGACGCCACCGCGCGTCTGGCCGGGGGCGAAAGCCCGAAGCGTGATGCGGAAATCTTGCTCGGCTTTGTGACTGGCCGGGCAAGAACTTTCATAATGGCGTTTGGTGAAACAGCACTTTCGGCTGAGCAACTTCAACAGCTCGGGACTCTGCTGGCGCGCCGCGAGCGGGGGGAGCCGGTTGCCTATCTGACCGGCGAGCGCGAATTCTGGTCGCTACCGCTCTCGGTTTCCCCCGCCACGCTGATTCCCCGCCCTGATACGGAATGTCTGGTGGAACAGGCGCTTGCACGCTTGCCGCAAGAACCAGTTAGGGTACTGGATTTAGGTACCGGCACCGGTGCGATTGCTCTGGCGATTGCCAGCGAGCGTCCGGACTGCCAGATAACAGGTATTGATCTGCAACCCGCAGCGGTCAGCCTGGCGCAACATAATGCGCAAAAGCTCGCCATCCCCAACGCACGTTTCCTGCAAGGCAGCTGGTTCACACCGGTGGCCGGTGAAACCTTCGCGCTTATCGCCAGTAATCCGCCGTATATTGACGCCGCCGATCCCCATCTGGCTCAGGGTGACGTACGTTTTGAACCGGCGAGTGCGCTGGTTGCCGATAATGCCGGTCTGGCTGATCTGGCTCATATTATTCTCAACGCACCGGCGTATCTTCAGCAGGGCGGCTGGCTGTTACTCGAACACGGCTGGCAGCAGGCGGATGACGTTCAGGCGCTGATGCGTGACGCCGGTTATCAGCAGGTATCGACCGTAAAAGATTACGGCGACAACGATCGCGTAACGCTCGGGCAATGGGTGTAGCCATCTAACCCTATAATAATTCGAAATATCCGAGGAAGCGGGCAATGACCTACGTCTGGATAAAAAATCTGCATTTGCTCACTATTACGCTGAGTATTACGCTGTTTGTTTTACGTTTTTTCTGGAAATGGGCGGGTTCTGCTATGATGCAGAAACGCTGGGTGAAGGTCGTGCCGCACGTGGTGGACACGTTGCTGTTATTAAGCGGTATCTCGCTTATCTTCATCACACACTTTTATCCGTTCAGCCCACAGGGAACCTGGCTGACCGAAAAGCTTTTCGGCGTTATTATCTACATCGCGTTAGGTTTTGTAGCCCTGAGCAAGCGCCCCGTTAGCCAGAAAACACGCTGGCTGGCCTTTATTCTGGCCCTGGCTTGTCTCTATCTGGTTCTCAAACTGGCGCTGACGAAAATGCCGCTGCTATTGGGATAACTATGAGTACCCTTGCTGATTTCGAATTTAACACTGCCCGTCTCAGTGCCGGAGTGATCAAAGTGACAGAGTCCGTGCGCTTTGATTTCAATGCGGAAGATGTCCGCCGACAGTTGCAACTGCTGGTTGATGAAGCGCGCCGCGCCGTGCCTGAAGATCTCGATCAGGATCAGCAGCTCGAAGTCCTGATTGAACTGTTTTATCGCACCTGGGGATTCGGCGGCGCGGGCGGTGTGTATCGCCTGTCCGATGCTATCTGGATCGATAAAGTGCTGGCCTCTAAGCAGGGCACGCCGGTCTCGCTGGGTGTGATTTTTCTGCACATCGCGCACGAACTTGATTTACCGCTGATGCCGGTTATATTCCCCACGCAGCTGATCCTGCGCGCAGACTGGCTGGATGAAGAGATGTGGTTGCTCAATCCTATCAACGGCGACACCCTTAACGAGCATATGCTCAGCGTCTGGCTAAAGGGCAATCTCGGCATCACGGCAGAAATCGAAGACGACGATCTGGAAGAAGCGGAAAACACCGTGATCGTGCGTAAAATGCTCGATACGCTAAAAGCAGCGCTGATGGAAGAAAGACAGTTTGAACTGGCGCTGCGGGCAAGTGAAACCGTGTTGCAGTTTGATCCGGAAGACCCGTACGAAATCCGCGATCGTGGCCTGATTTACGTGCAGCTCGATTGCAATCAGGTGGCGGTGTCAGATCTTAATTATTTTGTTGAACAGTGCCCGGAAGACCCGATTTCAGAAGTGATCAAAGTGCAGATCCATGCGATTGAACACAAGCACGTGACGCTGCATTAATTTATTATTACCTTACGTTATCATCTGACGAGTATCGAAAAGCGCCTCTGAAGGCGGTCGCAGATGAAGGATTTATCACTAAAAAGGCCAAAGCATGAAACATAAAGTGGTTAGCATTCAGGACATCAACGTCGCCAACGATCTGCCGTTTGTGTTGTTCGGTGGGATGAACGTACTCGAATCGCGCGAAATGGCGATGCGCGTGTGCGAACACTACGTCACCGTGACGCAGAAACTGGGCATTCCTTACGTTTTCAAGGCGTCTTTCGATAAAGCCAACCGCTCATCGATTCATTCTTACCGTGGTCCGGGTCTCGACGAAGGCATGAAGATTTTCCAGGAGCTGAAGCAGGCTTTCGGCGTGAAAATCATCACCGACGTTCACGAATCCTGGCAGGCACAGCCGGTCTCTGAAGTGGTTGACGTTATCCAGCTGCCTGCGTTTCTGGCGCGTCAGACTGACTTAGTGGAAGCGATGGCGAAAACCGGCGCAGTCATTAACGTGAAAAAACCACAGTTCGTCAGCCCTGGTCAGATGGGTAACATCGTCGATAAATTCAAAGAAGGCGGCAACGATCAGGTCATTCTGTGCGATCGCGGCAGCAACTTCGGTTATGACAATCTGGTTGTCGACATGCTGGGCATGAACGTGATGATCAATGCCACAGGCGGTCATCCGGTCATCTTCGACGTGACCCACGCCCTGCAAACCCGCGACCCGTTTGGCGCAGCGTCCGGCGGCCGTCGTGCCCAGGTTGCTGAGCTGGCGCGTGCGGGTATGGCAGTCGGTATCGCCGGTCTGTTTATCGAAGCGCATGAAGATCCGGCTAACGCGAAATGCGACGGCCCGTCCGCACTGCCTTTAGAGAAACTGGAACCTTTCCTGGTTCAGATGAAAGCCATCGACGATCTGGTGAAAAGCTTCCCGGCACTCGATACCAGCAAATAATCTGGCGGTATCGGAATGAACAAAGGCGACCACTGTGGTCGCCTTTGTTGTTTACGGGCTTCGGTTAATTTACGGGATTCGCTTAAAGTGCTTCCTCCAGCTTGCCGTAGAAACTGAGTTTGCCTTCAATCGGCTGCATTCTGGCGCGGGCCAGGGTTTTCAGCGGCTGGAAAAGAATTTCAGCGATGCGAACTTCGGTACCTTCCGTCAGGTTGTCGATGAAGTTGCGTAATGCATTCACGCCACCGGCATCCAGCACCGCCACGCGATCCCACAGTAAAACGATCACTTTCTTGCCTGAGCTGCGTGACTGTAATTCGCTGAAGATACGTTCGGCGGCGGCGAAGAACAGCGGGCCGTTGATACGCATGACCAGCATATCGTCCGGCGTTTCGACCGGGACTTCCGTCAGGCGGGTGAGTTTAGCGATACGCCGCATAAACAGCAGCGAGGCCATCACAATACCGGCGGTGATAGCGATCACCATGTCGAACAGCACGGTGAGGCTCATGCAGGTCAGCATCACCAAAATGTCGTCTTTTGGTGCGCGGCGCAGCAAATCCACCACTTTATGGGCTTCGCTCATGTTCCACGCGACCATCAGCAGCAATGCAGCCATCGCCGCCAGCGGCAGCCAGGAAAGCCACGGCGCGAGCACCAGCAGGGCGAGGATCACCAGCAGTGAGTGAATGATGGCGGAAACCGGTGAAGTTGCCCCCGCGCGGACGTTCGCCGCCGAGCGGGCAATGGCTGCCGTCGCGGTGATACCCCCAAAGAACGGGCTGACGATATTACCGATACCCTGACCGATCAGTTCACTGTCCGAGTGGTGCTTTTTACCGGTCATTCCGTCGAGTACCACGGCGCACAGCAGCGATTCAATCGCGCCAAGAATGGCCATCGAAAAGGCTGCCGGTAATAACGCCTGTACCAGCGACCAGCTCAGGCCACTGCCCTGATTCCAGGGTAGCGTGAACTGCGGCAGGATCGCCGGAATGCCGTTGCCCTGTGAACCATCAGGCAGAAGATAATGAAAACGCGAACCAATGGTGGCGACCGGATGTCCGGCCTGCATGAAAATTGCCATCACCGCGCAGCCCGCCAGCAAAGCCGGAAGATGCCCCGGTACGCGCAGCCCCAGTTTCGGCCAGAAGATCAGCACGCCGAGCGTCACGATACCTATGGCCGCATCGCCGAAATCCAGCGTCGGCATGGCCATCACCAGCGCCGCGACTTTACTCAGATAGTGCTCCGGCACCGTCGCCATTGTCAGCCCGAAGAAGTCTTTGAATTGCATGGTACCGATAGTGATGGCAATCCCCGAGGTGAAACCGAGCGTCACCGGCAGCGGAATGTATTCAATAAGACGGCCAAAGCGCGCCAGCCCCATCAGCAGGAGAATGAAACCGGACATCAGCGTCGCCAGTAATAAACCGGAGAGGCCAAACTGTTGTGAGACCGGGAAGAGGATCACCACAAACGCGGCGGTCGGTCCGGAAACGCTGAAGCGAGAGCCGCCGCAAATGGCGATCACAATCCCTGCTATCGCTGACGTATAAAGCCCGTATTGCGGCGGAACACCGCTGGCAATGGCCAGCGCCATGGCGAGTGGGATCGCGATGATCCCCACAGTGACACCGGCAATGGCATCTTTGAGGAGACGTGGGAGAGAGTATTTTTCATGGAAACAGGCATCAATCAGAGCACTGAACAGCCTGACACGGCGACTTCCTGAGGTATTCATACGGCGTAAACCACCTGACGAAAAAGGATTGAAAAGAACACGGGTTATCCATTACCCGAAAGCGCTAGCTTACGCCGATCATCCCGACGTCATCTAGATGTAAATCAAGGAGTGGCAAGGCTCTGGCCTGTAACCTGTGCGCCAGTTTAATTCCCTGCAATGTGACACGTCCCGCTATATTTAACTGTCGGGAACAATCAAGGCGTTGATCATCTATATTTAAGTTAAAACCCGTAATTTGGAGAGAAAAGCGTGAGGGGACGCATTTATCTATGCCGGATATATTATCGCTCAATAGCTTGTATGCGGATATTTGCGTTACGTATGCCACGCTGTCGATCATCTTTTTTGTCCTGAGTCGCAGCGAACCCTTCACCTTTAAAGGAGCGCACTGGAAACGCATCGTCTTCGGCGTAGTGGCGGGATTTACTGCCCTGTATTTGCGTAACAACAGACTGGTACTGGTCGACGACTTATCCTTCAGCTTCGAAATGCTGCCGATGATTTTAGTGACCTTTTTTGGTGGCTGGCTTAGCGGGCTGTGCAGTTTTATTGTGGCGTTTTTATTCAGCGGCATGTTCACCCTCAATAATCTGTTTATCGCCATTATTCTTTGTACGCTGTTCACTTTCCGCGTCTGGCAAAGACGTAAACACCGCGAACTGTATATCACCATCATTTTGGTCGGTATTTTCCGCCTGGCACTGGTATCGGGTATTCATGGAATCGACGTTCCCTGGTCAGAACTGATTTTTTATCAGATCATTGCCGCCGGTTGTATGATCCTCTGTTATCACGCGCTGAATTATAAAGAGATGTACATGAGCAAAGTCTTCACCATCCGCGTGAAGGCCGCGACCGATGAACTGACACAAATCAACAATCGCGCCAGCATCGATTACTGGCTGGCGCAGCGGCAGATCCAGCGCGAAGCCTGCGGGCTGATCCTGCTGGATATCGATAACTTCAAGCACGTGAACGACACGCTCGGGCATCTGGCCGGAGACCGGGTGTTGATAGAGGTAGGGCGTTTATTACGGCATCTGACGCGCAATGATGATTTTGCAGGGCGCTACGGCGGCGAAGAGTTTCTGGTGATGACCTCGAATTACGATCCCGATACGCTGCTGGCGATTGCCGAACGTATCCGCAAAGAAGTCGAGGATTGCCTGATTATTCTTGAGGATGGCAGGGAACTAAAGGTGACGGTGTCACTGGATGTTTCGCTGTATCTGCCGGGAATGATTATCCGTAAATCGCTGAAACTTGCTGATTTGTCTCTGTACGAGGCCAAAAGGCAGGGGAAGAATCGCGTCGTCGGCAGTTCTATTCTGACCCTGGCCGCACTGGGTGATAAACGTCCGCCTTCCCGATATCCCTGAGAATGAAAAAGAAAAGGAGCCGGTCACCGGCCCCTTTTTACTGCTGTGCGTACGTGACTTCCGTGCGCGTTACTTCTGCGTGCCTTCCTCAATTTTTGGCGGAGAGGTCAGGTCTGCGGCTTTTCGCATTTTTGCGACGTCCTTCGCGGTGACCGTCGCCGCCGCCGGATTGCCAAACTGCTGGCTGACGTAGTTACTCAGCGTGGCAATCTGCTCGTCGTCCAGCTGGTTAGCGAAAGATGGCATCATGACTTCACCTTTCTCCATGTGGCGCTGAACGCCATTCAGGATAACCGACACCTGATTGCGGTTGTCGTAAGACCCGGTGCTGGAATGGCTGAACAGTGACGGATAGGCGTGGAACCCTTCGCCAATTCCTTCCCCGCCTTTACCGTGACACGCGGCGCAGCTGGCGTTAAACAACGCCGCGGCGGATTTATCCATCGACAGACCCTGTGCGCGCACCGGATACACATCCTGATTTTTCTGGCCCCATTCATCGCGCGGTTTAGTTTGCTTATCATCACCCACTGCCGGAACGGACCGGATGTAGGTGGCGATGGCATTCAGATCGCTGTCGGATAAATGCTGGAGACTGTGCTCAATGGCTTCACCCATCGCACCGGACGCCGAGGCTTTCCCGGCGACAAACCCGGTTTTCAGGTAAGTCACCAGCTCTTCCTGCGACCAGTTACCGATACCGGCGTTTTTATCCGGGGTGATGTTAAACGCCACCCAGGATCCTAAATCACCGCCGGAAAAGGCGTTGTCGGTATCCATGCCCATGGTCAGCGTGCGAGGTGTGTGGCAGGTGCCGCAGTGCTCAAGTGCTTCGACCAGATACGCGCCACGGTTCCATTCGGCGGATTTCGACGGATCGTTTTTCAGCTCACCTTTGTCGAAGTTAAACCATTTCCAGACGCGCATGCCCCAGCGCTGGTTGAATGGAAACGACAAATCAGTCTGCGGTCCGGCAGAATGTACCGCCGGTTGCGACATCAGATAGGCTTTGATCGCCAGCACGTCTTCGCGTTTCATTTTGGTAAATGAGTCATACGGCATTGCCGGATAGAGCTGCTGACCCTCTTTACCCACGCCTTCGCGCACAGCCCGCACAAATTCATCGTCCGTCCAGTTGCCGATCCCAAACTCTTTATCGGATGAAATATTTGTGCCGTAAATCACCCCGAAAGGGGACGCCAGCGGATAGCCGCCGCCAAATTTTGCGGTTTTATCCGCACCCGGCGCCGTATGGCAGGCGGTACAGTCACCGGCGATCGCCAGATATTCACCACGTTTAATTAGCGCGGCATTCTCTGGCGTATCCGCTGCCCAGACGCTGGTCGCCACCATTAATGGCAACATCGCCAGCATGAAATTCATTTTCATTGCTCAATCCTCAGAAAATCAGGCCAGGCTTTTCAGCACCGTATCCGCCATGCGTAAGGCCAGCGCCGTACCGGACAGCGTGGAGTTCACCGTCGAGGCCGACGGCATGATGCCGGTACCGGCGATAAACAGGTTCGGATGATCGTGGGTGCGACAGTCGCCATCCACCACCGAATCCTTCGGGTCGCTGCCCATAATCATGGTGCCGGTGATGTGCTGGTTGTTGTCGTACACGCCACGCTTGCTGTACACCACGTCGGTGCCGCCCATTTCGTTGACAATCTTCTGGAAGTCGAGCATCGACTGGTCATAGCCGCGATGAACGTATTCCGGGAATTTGTAATACACCTCAAGACGCGGAATACCCCATTCGTCTTTTTCGGTTTTGCTTAAGACGACGCGGTTTTCCGGCTCCGGCAGCATTTCCAGCAGACATTTGAGCTGAATAAACCGCTCAGACTGAAAAGTCAGTTTGTCGTTCAGTGCTTTGCCGTAATAGCCTTGGCGTACCAGACGCTCAGTCAGATATCGCACCGGTGAGGTGTTGGCCACATCAATGCGCAGCGCGGAACGTTCGCCACGGAAGTCACCGTCGCGCAGATTGTTGATACTGCCCGGACGCATCGGGCCGCGGCCAAAATACACCGGCTCATCGGCGTAGAACTCAACCGAGGTCCCCGGATGATCCATCAGGTTTCGTCCCACCATGCCGGAGCTGTTGGCGATACCGTTCGGGTATTTTTCGCTGGTGGACATCAGCAGCAGTTTCGGGCTTTCGATACCGTTGGCGGTCAGCACGAACCGTTTACCAGTGACTTTATGCATCACTTTGTCGGCATCGAGATAATGTACGGCGACGATTTCGCCACTGTCATTGGCTTCAATTTTGCAAACCACGGCGTTGGCGATGACGCGCACACCGGCTTCGATAGCTTTACGGGCGGAGATACCGCCGTGGTATTGCGCATCAATCGGGCACACCGGCATACAGTTATTGTTACCGCAGCAGGCGGGACGGCCATCGTAAGGAATGCTGTTGCGCGCCTGCGGGCCAATACCCAGCACATAACCCAGTTTGGCGATGCGTTTACTGATGCGGTCAAAGCCGTAAGGCAGCGGGATACCCGGCAACGGATAGGGCTGCGAACGCGGGGAATCCAGCGCATCATCACCGGAAACGCCCATCTGGATTTCGGCTTCGGTGTAATAAGGTTCGAGATCCTCATAGCTGATCGGCCAGTCGCGACCTATGCCGTACAGGGTTTTAATCTTCATGTCGTTCGGCAGCAGGCGAAACGCTTGTCCGGCCCAGTGCCAGGTGGTGCCGCCGACGCCGCGCAGATATTGCGCCGCGTACAAATCCGGGCCTTTCTGGATCAGATAGTTATTATCTTTTGGCTGGAATTTCGGCTGCGGAGCCCAGGGTTTCGGCGGGTACGGCTCGGTGAAATCGCCTTTCAGCGGCGACTGGCGGAACAGTTCCACCGCTTCATCGCGTTTAATGACTGGCCCTGAATCGAGCATCAGCACGGACACACCGGCTTTGACCATTTTCAGCGCCGCCAGGGAACCGGCAATACCGGCACCGATGACGACAACGTCTGCGTTCAGTGCATCAGCCATGAGCGTTTACCTCCAGAGTGTTTTGTGGCGCGGCGGCAGGTTTGTGGATCCAAAAATTCGGCTCGCCCGGCGCATAGCTTGGAGGCAGCAGGTTATTTTTCAGCAACTGATAGCTGACGATATTTTCGAATCCGATGCATTGCTGACTGCCCGGCTGGCCGACCACGCCGAGATACCAGCCGCTGACCAGTTGCTGATACAGCTGCGCCATTTCAGCCGGTTGCTGTGCTAACAGCTGATGCAGGGAGTCGCCGGTCACGTCACCGTGTTCAGAAAAGAGTGCCAAAAGGGCATCGAGCTGGGTGTCGAGTTTGGCATGATGCAGCCAGCCGTAGAGTGCCTGCGCGAGATGGGGTTCCAGCGCATCCATACCGGTCAGCTGTCTGGAGAGCCGCATAAAACTGTCGGGCATAGTCACGGCTGAGGCCAGAGGCGGTGCGGCATGAGCCAGTGTGGCAAACACGCCACCGCCCAGCAGGTGACTGCCGATCCCGGCGGCCAGCACGCCCGCAGTGCCGAGAACCATCCGGCGACGAGAGAGATTGATCATTGTGTCTTTTCCATAAAACGGCCACGGGCGTGGCCATTAATCAAACTGTTTCGGGTGTGGTTATTTCAGAACGCTGGCGGCTTTCTCAGAAGACTGATTATCGATCTCCTGCTTCGGTGTGCTGACGCCGACGGCGCCGACCACTTCGCCGTTAAGC
Source organism: Rahnella inusitata (assembly GCF_003263515.1). Lineage (GTDB taxonomy): Bacteria > Pseudomonadota > Gammaproteobacteria > Enterobacterales > Enterobacteriaceae > Rahnella > Rahnella inusitata. Next base: position 121,344 of record NZ_JYDE01000020.1, read on the forward strand.
GTCAGCGGGAAGCCGCCGCCGAGCGCGACCGCGTGAGGGATCGCCAGAACCGTGGTTTCGCCACCCTGCAAACGTTGCATGAACTTCAGCGAAGGGGCGTGATAGAGGGCGGACGTGCGGGCTTTGCCAATTGACGCCTCAACGCAACCGGCCGGAGAACCGTCCAGGCGCTGGAAGGCCATTAATGAACCAGATGCATCAACAACGGCCACGCAGCCGGTGCTGTGCTGTTCCGCCAGCGTCGATTTAACGCTGTCGATGACTTTTGCGGCTTGCGCATTATCCAGCTGAGGATGATCGGCAGCAAATGCCGGGGTGGCGGAAAAAAGAAGTGTGGCGGCACAAACTAACGCGCGCGAAGCGTTTTTTTTAGCAGACATAGACTCATCCCTTGTAGCAGTAGCAACAACATTGCTTTGAAAAAAAGTATCTTTAAATCATCATGTTTAAAACAATAACGGTAACTGGCCGGACGCTTAAGCACGTTCTTAAAGCCAAATTAGCCACAAGATTATTGTTTTATGTTTCGTGGATGTTAATTCAATTAACAAAGCAGAAGAAGTGACGGTTGCGGCGGGTGACTAATCAAAAACAGGAATTTCAGCGGATAAAATGCGCAAATCGGGCTGGCAGGCCTTATGGAATAAGGATTGAACATTTTGTGCGAATACGTACCAATTGATCCGTTGTGATGAATGGAATGTGATCGAGTTAACAAAAAAGCCTTCCGGTCGGAAGGCTTTGTGTGGTGTGAAGGGGATTATTTTGTCGGTTGCCAGCTACTGCGGCATTCGTCGCGGCGGAAGTTCAGCACGCGGCTGCGGTTAGAAATCAGTTTCACGTTGTAGCCCTGAAAATACAGGCAGAAGTTTTTCTTCCACGGGCCGTCCGGCAGTTCCACCAATAAACGCCCGGCACCCAGCGACGTCAGCTGACCGCAGGCGCGCAGTGTGCCGACGCCCATCAGCAGCTTGTCGCCTTCGATATCAAACGCGGCTTTTGATTCCGGGTGATACCAGCGCCCCTGAACCATTTTCAGGCAGTTATTAGGTTCTACCGGCGTGAAATAACGCGGGGCATGGCCGATTTCGCCTTTAATGGCTTTACCGTCCCAGCGCAGACGCATCGGCATATGCGCCGACAGCGTAATGGCTTCACCGGCATCTTCGCCCTCATACAGGTTATCTGCGGAACCCAGATAGCTGGCCGTGCCGTTGCTGACTTTCAGCCAGTAGGGTTCAGCGGTGCTGGCGTAAAGGCCATCCGGCAGGGCGTGGCTGCGTGGCGGAAGCGGGGTGGCCAGCAGCGCCGACATCACCTCAAGCGCATGGGTGTACGCCGTGGTGTCTTCGCGGTTCGAGACCAGCGCGACCCCGATATCCAGTTCCGGATGCAGCAGGAAGTAGGTTTTGTAACCGGCGTGCGAACCGCCGTGGCCGTAAACCGTATGTTCACCGATTTGCGTTGAAGTGGTTCCCAGCCCGTATGCGGAAGGAATATCGCCGTGCAGATAACGCGTTTGCGTCAGGGTTTTCAGCACGCCCGCGCCGGGGCCAGTATTGCTGAGCAGGCTTTGCAGCCAGACGGAAAGCGACCGCACGCTGCCGGTCAGGCTGCCGGACGCCGAAAGATGAAGACCGGCGACGGCGGTTTTCCAGCCGGTCACATCCTGCCAGTAACCGGGTGCCAGGTTGGGCACGATGTCGAACCAGGTTTCCGGCGCGTGGAAAGCGATGTCCAGCGGACGCGCGATGTGCTGTTGAAGCAGGTCTTCAAACAAAATACCTTTTTGTTTCAGGATCTCTTCCACCAGCCGGTATCCGGTATTGCTATAAGAAATCTCAGTGCCCGCCGGGAAATTCAGCGCGCCGTCTTGTGCCAGAAACGCCATGATATCCTCGGCGTCGCTGACGTTGTAGACCGACACACCGAGCAGCGAGAGCGTTTCGCGCACGTCCGGCAAACCGCCGGTCATGTCCAGCGCCTGGCCGACAGTCACCTGTGACATCGGCGCTTTTAGCTGCGGTAAATGCTGGCCCAGCGTATCGCTCAGCGTAAGGCCGGCGTCGCTGCGCAGTAACGCCAGCGTGGCGAAAATGTGCTTGGTGACTGAGGCGTAGCGCACCACGGAATCGATGCTGAAGGGTTCGGCGGTGGTCAGATTCGCCAACCCGCCGGTGGCGCTGCTGCGCAGAGTTTTACTGTCGAAAAGGGTGATGGCGCCGCCCGGTTCGCCGGGTTGATTCCAGCTGCCGGTAATGCGTTTTGCCGCTGCCTCAGCCGCCTGCCACTGTAATGCAGACTGTGCGGTGGATGTCATAAACGTCTCCCAATACTGTCAGTCAGTGAATACTTTTCAATGTGCACGAATGAAACGTTCAGCCGGTTCATTCGGGCTCTTCAAGACTGAGACTCAACGATCGTAATTCTGCTGTATGCGGATGGCTGACGTTGCCCATCCGTAAATCGTCCGCGCTCAGAAGCTCGACCATTTCACCACCAATCATCACGCCAATGCTGGTGCAAAGATGCGTTACGACCGCCAGATTGTGGCTGACCAGAATATAGGTCAGTTTGCGTCGCTCGCGGAGATCACTCAGAAGGTTGAGGATCTCGGCCTGTACCGAGACGTCGAGGGCGGAAGTCGGTTCATCAAGCAGTAAAATCTCGGGTTCTGAAATCATCGCCCGCGCAATCGCCACGCGCTGACGCTGCCCGCCCGACAGCTGATGCGGAAAACGAAAGCGGACAGCCTGCGGCAATCCCACTTCGGCCAGCGCTTCGGCAATACGTTTTTCGATGTTAAGAAAACCATGCACGATCAGCGGTTCGCTGAGGATACGGTCGATAGTCTGGCGCGGATGCAGTGAGCCGTAGGGGTCCTGAAATACCATCTGCACGCGGCGGAAAAAGCGTTTCTGACGCACCGGCATCTGATCTTCACCCCCGATCACCATTTCTCCTGACCATGACTGATTCAGCCCCGCCAGCGCGCGCAAAATAGTGGATTTGCCCGAGCCGCTTTCGCCGACGATGCCGAAACAGCCGCCCGGCGGGACGCTGAAGCTCACGCCTTTGACGACTTCGGTATCATCGAACGCAATGCGCAAATTATTGAGAATAATCTTGCTGTTATCGAAAAATTCGCTGTTAAACGTAGAGTGTTCTGTCATGAGGTTTTCCATGCTTCATCACGCACCAGCACAGGCAGTCTGTCGCGGGGATGTTTCAGCGACGGCAGGCATTCCAGCAACCCGCGCGTGTAAGGATGCTGTGCTTTCAGCAAGTCTCCAGCCTGTAACGTTTCGACAATCCGCCCGGCGTACATTACCGCCACGCGATCGCAGAATTTCGACACCAGCGGCAGGTCGTGGCTGATCAGAATCAGCCCCATGCCACGGCTGGAAACCAGATCGTCAAGCAGACGTAAAATCTCGGCCTGCACGGTGGCATCCAGCGCGCTGGTCGGTTCATCGGCAATCATCAGCTCCGGATCGGGCGCCAGCATCATGGCTATCATCACGCGCTGGCCCATACCGCCGGACACTTCATGGGCATAACGCTGCGCAACTTTATGCGGGTCTCGAATGCGCACCTGATCGAGCAGTTCGATGGCGGCGTTCATCGCCTGTTTTTTTGTACCGCCTTTGTGCGTCTGCCACGCTTCCGCGACCTGTTTACCCACCGGCATCACCGGATTGAGGGAATATTTCGGGTCCTGCAAAATAAAGCCGACGCGTTTGCCACGGATCTGGCGCATCTGTTTTTCACTGGCGTTGCGCAGATCGATACCGTCAAACGACAGCGTTTCGGCGCGGCACTTGGCGCTCGAAGGCAGCAGATTCATCAGGCAGCGTGCGGTCAGAGATTTACCTGAACCGCTTTCGCCCACGATGCCAAATTTCTCTTTACCCAGCGACAGCGAGACACCGCGTACGGCATCAAAACTGCCACTGTTAGTTTTGAATGTGATGTGCAGATCTTTGATATCAACCAGCATCATTGCTCCTTAGGATCGAGGACGTCACGCAGTCCGTCGCCGAGGAAGTTGAACGCCAGAGACGTCACGAAAATCGCAATTGCCGGAATTAACGGCACCCACCACTCGCTGAAAAGAAAACGGCGTGCGGTGGCAATCATCGCCCCCCATTCCGGTGACGGCGGCTGTGCGCCCATACCGAGAAAGCCGAGGCTGGCGGCGGTGATAATGATAGAACTCATGTCGAGCGTGATACGCACCACCAGGCTTGGCACGCAGAGCGGCATAATATGACGCAGCACGATGCGGGCGGAGGTTGCGCCGGTCAGACGGCAGGCGGCGATATAATCGGTGCCGCGTACCTGCATGGTTTCGGCGCGCGCCAGACGGGCGTACGGCGGCCAGGCGGTAAGGGCGATCGCCAGAATGGCGCTTTCGATACCCGGACGCAGTGCGGCGACAAACGCCAGCGCCAGAATCAGACGCGGGAAGGCGAGGAAGATGTCGGTCACGCGCATCAGCAGGCGATCCACCCATCCGCCTGCATAACCGGCTACGCAGCCTATCAGCAGACCGAGCGGGGCCACGATAGCCACGACGATAATCACCATGCCCAGCGTGATGCGACCGCCGTACAAAATGCGGCTCAGCGTATCGCGGCCAAGTTCATCGGTGCCCAGCCAGTGCAGGGAGGAAGGTTTGGCTAAACGGTGCGCCAAATCCTGGGCGCCAGGATCGTAAGGCGTCAGCCACGGCGCGCAAATCGACACCAGCAGAACGACCAGCACGGTGAACAGGCCGGTTACGGCCAATGGATTTTTGCGCAGACCGAGCCAGATGCGGTAACGGCGTCCCCACACGGCCTGCGTGCGGGTAAGCGGCGTATCCGCCAGCAGCCAGGCGCGGCTTCCGGCGCGGGGTGGCGAGGTAACAGGAATTGAAGTCATTTTACGCGGGGATCCAATAGTCGGTAGAGAAGGTCGGCCAGCAGGTTAAGCAGCACGTAAATCGCGCCAATCAGCAGCGTGGAGCCGATCACCGGGTTCATATCCGCATTCATCAGCGAGACGGTGAGATATTGTCCGAGACCCGGCCAGGAAAAGACGTTTTCGGTGACCACGGCGCCTTCCAGCAAACCGGCATACGTCAGCGCCAGTACGGTGATGAGCTGCACGCCGACGGTCGGAAAGGCGTGTTTCCAGATAACCCGTTGTGCCGATAAACCCTTGGCGCGGGCGGTGATCACATATTCACCGCTCAGCGCATTGAGCATAAAGGTGCGGGTCATGCGGGTGATGTAGGCCATGCTGAAATACGCCAGGATTAGCACCGGCTGCGCCATGTGTGCCAGCGCATCCCAGAATGCCCCCATGTCACCGGCGATCAGTGAATCCACCGTTAACAGCCCGGTGACCTGCGGGATCATGTCCTGATAGATGATGTCCTGACGCCCCGGCCCCGGTGCAATACCCAGCGCAGAGTAGAAAATCAGCAGGCTGAGCAAGGCCAACACAAACACAGGCAGCGAATGACCTGCCAGACACACCACGCGGATGGTCTGGTCAATCCAGCTTCCCTGACGCGTTGCCGCCCAGACACCCAGCGGAATGCCGACCACAGCCGCAATAATGATGGCAGCGGTCGCCAGCTCCAGCGTGGCGGGGAAGAACCGGGCGATATCGGTGGTGACCAGATTGGAGGTGAGGGCGGAACGGCCTAAGTCACCGTGAAACACCTGACTGAGGTAGTGGAAGAACTGCAACCAGAGGGGCTGATCCAGCCCCATTTCGTGACGAACCCGTTCAACGACTGCCTGCGGGGCGTTATCGCCAACCGCAGCCAGAACCGGATCTGTCGGCATGACGCGACCGATAAAAAACGTCACTACCGACAGACCAAACAAAGTAAGACAAACGCTGATGCAGGTACTCAGATAGCCTTTGAGTCTCTTGCTCACGCTTTAACAACCTTCTCGTAAGGGCTGGTGCTCATTACAGTCAATACCACACCGGAAATCACGTTACGGCAGGCGGCGGTCATGGTCGGTTGCAGCATGATGATAAACGGGCTGTTTTCCATATGCTTGGTCTGCAGCTCTTCGTAAAGTTTGATACGAGTGGCCGGATCCGACTCTTTCATGGCTTTGGTGCTGAGATCGGAAATGCTTTTATCCTGCCAGCTGCAACGCCACGCCAGCGTACGGCTCTTAGCAGCATCGGTATTATCCGGATTGCTGCAAAACGCTTCGGCGTTGGAGTTCGGGTCGAAGTAATCCGCGCCCCATTGGGTCAGAGCCAGCTGTTGTTGACGCGCACGCATCTTGGTCAGCACCTGACGGCTTTCCGCAGCCAGCAAGGTTACTTTTATCCCGACTTCGGCGAGGTTGGACTGCAATGCCTGCACGATGTCGGAAGAGGGTGACGCGGAATAGTGATCGAGCGTGATTTCGAAGCCATTAGGGAAACCGGCTTCGGCCAGCAGCGCTTTGGCTTTGGCGACGTCACGTTTGTACATGATGGTGTTCACCGCCGCCGGGAAACCTTCAGGCAGGAAACTCTGATGGATTTTGTGGGTCAGCGGCACGATATGCTGCTGAATATTCTCGTAATCAACCGCCCACTTCAGTGCCTGCCAGACCTGCGGTTTGGCCAGATTCGGGTGCGCAGTATTGGCGGAAAGCATGTAGGTTCCGGCGATGCCTTTACGCACCAGCGTGAAGTTTTTGTCGTTCATCAGCGGACGCAGCTGCTCGGTGGTCAGGTTGCGTGCGATGTCGATATCGCCTTTTTGCAGCATCAGCAGCTGTGCGGAAGGATCGATGATGTGACGCATAATGATGCGCTGGATGTTGCCGGCGTGCGGGTTATTTTTGTTGCTCTCAAGGATGACGGATTCGCTGACTTTCCAGTCGCGCAGCTTAAAGGCACCAGAACCGGCGCTGTTTTTCTTCAGCCAGGCGTTGCCCAAATCTTCACCTGCCTGATTCGCCAGACACGCGGATTTCTGCACGATGCTGCCGACGTTGGCAGTCAGGCAATACAGCAGGAATGATTCTGAGGCCGGTTCGGCGGTAGTGATCACCAGCGTTTCGGCGTCCGGGGCCGTGATCATTTTCTCAACGTTATCTTTGGTGTAACCAAACTGGTTGATGATGTACGCAGGGCTTTTATCCAGTTTCACCACGCGTTGCAGCGAAAACGCGGCATCTTCGGCGGTCAGCGGTTTGCCGTCAGCCCATTTGGCTTTCGGATCCAGCTTGAAGGTAAAGGTTTTTTTATCGTCGGAAGCGGTCCATGACAGGGCCAGATCGCCTTCGATTTCATCAGGGGAGGCCAGCTTAGGTTTCACCAGTTGCTGATACATATTGCCGGTTATTTCACTGCCTACGGACTCGAAACTTTCATGCGGATCAAGGCTGGTTATGATGTCGAGCTGGATGGCCATCACCAGAATTGACGCTGGCGTGGCAGCAAAGACCGAATCAAATTTCAGGTAAGACAGTGCAGGTATTGCGGAAAAACCGGTAACGAATTGACGCCTGGTAACCATAACAACTCCCATAGTGTTGATATATAAAAGTAAAATTAAGTATTACGTGGGCAAACCCTTGACTTCACCGCGGGCAACTGGCTTAAATGAAAAACCGTTGCTTTGCATGTTTCGAGTTTTCATATCGAAAAATCTAATGTGAACGACAACGGCTCTGTTCATCTTTAGTGCAACATGGAACCGGTGATGCACCTCATGCGAGCAAATCTCCGTTGTCTTTGTCACGCTCAATCAAAGGTAGACCTTTTTTATGAATAACGTAGCGCACGGAACTGAAGAGTTAATGCCGGTTTTTGATGGACATAACGACGTTTTGCTGCAACTTTGGACAGAACATCGTCAAAATCCCGAGCACGCATTCCTTCAGGGCCCGGCCAGCGGACAAATGGATCTGCCTCGCTGCCGAGAAGCAGGCTTTGCCGGCGGGCTTTTCGCCGCCTGGGTGCCGACTCCTGACGTTGATCTTGCAAAGACCGCGCCAGATCGTTCAGTCGATACCCAATTCTTACTGGAAGGTACTCAAAAACATCCTGATTTTTCCCCGACGCCATCTTTCGATTTTGCGCGCGATGTCACGTTTGGCATGATGGCGTTCCTGCTGCGTATCGAAGAAAAGTCGCAGGGAAAAGTAAAAATCTGCCGCACGGCGCGTGATATTCGTCACTCGATAGATAACCATGCATTAGCTGTGGTTATGCATATTGAAGGGGCTGAAGCAATTGATGCCGATCTCTATAATCTTGATGTGCTGTACAGCATGGGATTACGATCTCTCGGACCAGTGTGGAGCCGTCCGAATATCTTCGGACACGGTGTACCGTTCAAATATCAGACCTCGCCGGATATCGGACCAGGCCTGACAGACGCCGGTATCCGTCTGGTGAAAGCCTGTAATGCAAAACGCATCATGATCGATCTGTCACATCTGAACGAAAAAGGGTTCTGGCAGGTCGCCGAACTGAGCGATGCGCCGCTGGTGGCCAGTCATTCCAATGCCTTCAGTATCTGCCCACAGTCGCGTAATCTGACAGACAAACAGCTGGGCGCGATCAAAGAGAGTAAAGGCTTTGTCGGCCTGAACTTTGCTGTACCGTTCCTGCGTGAAGATGGTAAGAGAAGCGACGACACGGGTACCGACATCATGGTGCGCCACGTGGATTATCTGGTGGAACACCTGGGTGAAGACGGTGTGGGCTTTGGTTCAGATTTCGATGGCGCGTCAATGGCGCCGTTTATGGCTGACGTGCGCGGATTGCCGGTGCTGGTGGACGCATTGAGAAAGGCAGGGTACGGGCAGGCGTTGCTGGAGAAGATTTGCTACAAGAACTGGGTGAACGTTCTGGAAAGAACCTGGGGCGAATAAACCGGGTATGAGATCTGATGTCAGACTCTGAGTCACAAATAAAAAAGGCAGCCGTCAGTGGCTGCCTTTTTGTTGGGCTGTTTTGCATCAGACTTATTTGAAGAAGTCTGCGCTCACGGTCAGGTTGCCACCGCTTTTGTTCTGCCACTGGCGGGTAATGTGGTAGAACTTGGCGCCTTTGGCAGCGGCACGGTTCGCCACTTCCTGCGACACATCCGTGGTGCTGTTGAAGTGCCCGGTGAAAGTAGCAGAGTCAAACGGAACCATCTGAGCGGCGGTCACGTCATTCACTTCCTGAATTTTTGCACCGTTAGTTGCAGTGACAGTGTAACGCTTACCGGTGGATGACTGCGTTTCGAAGAAACGGCCAACGTCACGGCTTGGGCTACCTGAGGAAGCCACGCCAGGAATTTCAACTTTCTTCGCGGCTGCACCACCGGCGGCCAGTGCGGCTTTACCGGCTTCGGAATCCGCAGGGATAGCGTCCGGATCCTGCACTACGCGTTTCGGTGCATCTTTTTTGTAGATAAACGCGGTGATGTACTGGTTGCCGCCGCTGTTGGCATCAATCTGGCGCACGATGAAGAAGGAGTAAGCCCCTTTATCTTTCGCTGCTTTGGTGATGGCATCATTGACGTCTGGCTGGCTGCGGTAGAATCCGCTGACCGTGACGGTATCAAAAGGCTCAAGCTGATAAGCAACGTCTTTAGGCAGCTCGACCACGCCGTTGATCACACGATAATTTGGGTCTTTGCTCACTTCTGGCGCATCTTTTTTATAGATATCTGCAACGACGCGCCAGTTACCGCTATTGTTAGTGGTGTTGGTGTCCTGAATGTAGAAATAGTCAGCGCCGAGTGTATCAGCGCGACGTGATACGGCATCAGCCGCATCGCCAAGCGTGTTAAAACGCCCGGAAATAACAATGCGATCAAAGGGTTTGATGGCTGCTGCTTTCTGCGGGCTAATTTCCTGCGCGGCATGTGCAGCAGACAGCGCAGAAACAGAAAACAGGGCCGATACGATGATCGTTTTTGTCAGCTTCATAAAAAATCCTTTCACCTTGCGCAGTAATGTTGAAACGTGCTGAATTCTTGATGTGTAACAGGTTAGCGGCCGATTATTGCATGTAACAATACCGAGTGTCTCAGTAATTTATGGCAGTAATGCAGGCGTCAGCGCCATTACACCGTTCTTTTTTTGCTGACCCTAAGTTATATAAGTTTGAGGAATAATCCAAGTAGTGAAATAAATGTTAATTATTCACTATTTTCTAACTTTTATGCCCGCTGCCAGCGGCTCAGGGGGAAAAGGACAGAGTGAAAGATCGGGTGTTCGCCGCCTGATGAAGTGGATCAAAGGCGTATTTCTCAGGGTTTGCAGCAGGTTTGCGGTCCATATCAATTTTTTTATTATTAATTAACCGACTATCACTGCGATACGTAGATTATTGATTAGATATTCAGTAGGTTATAACCAGCCTGAAAAAACACGTTCCGGCGTTCTGTATAAGCCGGCAGGCGGGTAATTGAAATGTTATGACGATGACACAAATCATCAATGAAAAGGGTGAAGGGAATACTATGCGTATTGGTGTACCAAGAGAGCGGTTGACCAATGAAGCCCGAGTTGCAGCCACGCCGAAAACGGTGGAACAGCTGCTCAAACTCGGCTTTACGGTCGCTATCGAACAAGGTGCCGGGAAGTTAGCCAGCTTTGAGGACGCCGCTTACGAACAAGCGGGCGCGTCCGTGGTGAGCGGCGAGGAAGTCTGGCATTCAGATATCGTGTTGAAGGTGAATGCACCTGAAAACGATGAAATCGATAAATTACAGGCAGGCACCACGCTGGTCAGCTTTATCTGGCCTGCACAGAATCCTGAACTAATTCAGAAGCTGGCTGACCGTCAGGTTACGGCAATGGCAATGGATTCCGTGCCGCGCATCTCCCGCGCACAATCTCTGGATGCCCTGAGCTCAATGGCTAACATCGCCGGTTACCGTGCGATTGTCGAAGCCGCTCACGAATTCGGCCGCTTCTTTACCGGGCAAATCACCGCCGCAGGTAAAGTGCCACCGGCAAAAGTCATGATTATCGGCGCTGGCGTGGCGGGTCTTGCGGCTATCGGCGCAGCCGGCAGCCTCGGTGCTATCGTGCGTGCTTTTGATACCCGACCTGAAGTGAAAGAGCAGGTTCAGAGCATGGGCGCGGAGTTCCTTGAACTGGACTTCGAAGAGGAAGCAGGCAGCGGCGACGGTTATGCCAAAGTCATGTCCGAAGCCTTCATCAAAGCGGAAATGGCGCTGTTTGCTGCTCAGGCCGAAGAAGTGGATATCATCGTAACCACCGCGCTGATCCCTGGCCGTCCGGCACCGAAACTCATCACCAAAGAAATGGTCGCGTCCATGAAACCGGGCAGCGTGATCGTCGATCTGGCGGCGCAAACCGGCGGTAACTGCGAACTGACCGTGGCAGATAAAATCACCACCACCGACAACGGCGTGAAAATCATCGGGTATACCGATCTCCCAAGCCGTCTGCCGACGCAGTCCTCTCAGCTTTACGGCACCAACCTGGTTAACCTGCTGAAACTGCTGTGCAAAGAGAAAAACGGCGAAATCGAGATCGACTTCGAAGACACCGTGGTTCGTGGTGTGACCGTGGTGAAAGCCGGTGAGGTTACCTGGCCTGCGCCACCGATTCAGGTGTCTGCGCAACCTCAGGCTGCCAAAGCGGCTGAACCAGTTGCAAAGGCCGAAGCCAAACCTGCGTCGCCGTGGACCAAGTTCATCATCATGGCCGTGGCCATAGTGCTGTTTGGCTGGCTGGCAAATGTGGCGCCGAAAGAGTTCCTGTCCCACTTCACGGTCTTCGCGCTCTCCTGCGTGGTCGGTTACTACGTGGTCTGGAATGTCAGCCATGCACTGCATACCCCACTGATGTCGGTCACGAACGCCATTTCCGGGATCATCGTAGTGGGTGCGGTATTGCAGATTGGTCACGGTGGCTGGGTTAGCTTCCTGTCCTTTATTGCGGTATTGATCGCCAGTATCAATATTTTCGGCGGATTCACCGTCACTCAGCGCATGCTGAAGATGTTTCGTAAGAATTAAGGGGTAGCATATGTCTGGGGGTTTAGTTACAGCAGCATATATTGTTGCCGCTATTCTGTTTATTTGCAGCCTTGCGGGGCTTTCTAAACATGAAACGTCTAAGCAGGGGAACATCTTCGGTGTGACCGGGATGGCGATCGCGTTAATTGCGACCATCCTTGGTCCTGACTCCGGTAACGTCGGCTGGATCATCGTTGCGATGGTGATCGGTGGCGCAATTGGTGTTTATCTGGCGCGTAAAGTCGAAATGACCGAAATGCCGGAACTGGTGGCGATCCTGCACAGCTTCGTGGGTCTGGCGGCGGTTCTGGTCGGCTTCAACAGCTACCTCGATCACGGTGCAGTGCCGATGGAAGGTGTGATGGAAAACATCCATCTGACCGAAGTCTTCCTGGGTATCTTCATCGGTGCGGTGACTTTCACCGGTTCGATTGTGGCCTTTGGCAAACTGCGCGGGATTATCTCTTCCAAACCGCTGGCATTGCCACATCGTCATAAACTGAATCTGGCGGCGCTGGTGGTGTCATTCCTGCTGATGGTGACGTTCGTTCGTACCGAAAGCGTGGGTCTGCAAGTCTTCGCACTTTTGATAATGACCATTATCGCGCTGGGCTTCGGCTGGCATCTGGTGTCTTCTATCGGCGGTGCGGACATGCCGGTGGTGGTATCGATGCTGAACTCGTATTCCGGTTGGGCAGCAGCGGCGGCGGGCTTTATGCTCAGCAACGACCTGCTGATCGTCACCGGTGCGCTGGTCGGTTCTTCCGGTGCGATCCTGTCCTACATCATGTGTAAAGCGATGAACCGATCGTTTATCAGCGTGATTGCAGGCGGTTTCGGTACCGACGGTTCTTCGACCGGTAATGCGGAAGAGATGGGCGAGTATCATGAAGTGAGCGCGGAAGACGTGGCAGACATGCTTAAAAACGCCAGTTCTGTGATCATTACGCCTGGCTACGGCATGGCGGTAGCGCAGGCTCAGTATCCGGTTCACGACATCACGGCTAAACTTCGTGCCAAAGGGATCAAAGTGCGTTTCGGGATTCACCCTGTTGCAGGGCGTTTGCCGGGCCACATGAACGTCTTGCTGGCGGAAGCGAAGGTACCTTATGACATCGTGCTGGAAATGGATGAAATCAACGGTGACTTCGCAGATACCGACGTCGTGCTGGTTATCGGTGCCAATGACACCGTGAACCCGGCAGCGCTGGAAGATCCACGCAGCCCAATCGCCGGTATGCCGGTGCTGGAAGTGTGGAAGGCGCAGAACGTGATTGTGTTCAAACGTTCGATGAATACGGGTTATGCAGGTGTACAGAACCCGCTGTTCTTCAAAGACAACACGCAGATGCTGTTTGGTGATGCAAAAGAAAGCGTAGAGAAAATCCTGCGCGCGCTATAACACATTCAGCATTGATTTGAAAAGAGAAAGGCCAGTCAATCGACTGGCCTTTATTTATTTCGTAAGAATTAAGGTTTAGGAATTCAGACGTTATTCGTCGTCGTCCTCTTCATCATCGTCTTGCGTAATCGGGCATTCAAAATCGTCCGGCTTGATGGCCAGCAAATCGCATTTCAGATGGTCGATCACCTGTTCGGTGGTATTGCCGAGGAACGCCGCGGATAATCCGGTACGGCCAATCGCGCCTAATACCACTACACCGGCCTGCAGATGCTCAGCCAGATCCGGGATCACTTCTTCCGGCAGGCCTTTTTCCACGTGCGTGAATTTCTCATCAATTTGGAATTTCTGTCGCAATGCTTTCATGGCAATCAGGTGCTGACCACGAATTGCGTCGTTATAGACGCTGGGGTCGAAGTCCGGCAGCTCGATAGCAATATTAATTGGCGTAACCGGATACGCACCGACCAGATGCACTTCAGTCTGATTGACGTGAGAGGCCAGATCGATGGTTTCTTTTACCAGTTTGATGTTCAGCGGATCGTGATAGGGCTCTTCGCTGGAAAGGTTAACTGCAACAACGGCTTTACCGCCTTCAGGCCACGGCTGGTCTTTGACCATCCACACCGGGCAAGGACATTTGCGCAGCAAATTCCAGTCGGTAGGGGTGAAGATCACGGATTCAAGACGGTCGTGCTGATGAGCCATTTTGAGGAGCAGATCGTGACCAGTTGCAATGACTTCCTGAATAATCGCTTCGAAAGGTTTGTTGTGCCAGACCACTTTCACTTCAATCTGGATACCTGCTTCGATGTAGTACTTACACTGCTCTTTAATCCATTCAGCCCGTTCATTGATCACACTCTGTCGCATGCTGGTCCGTTCATCAGGCGACAACATGGTGGTCATCTCATAGGAGAAATCATAAATAGACAGGAAAGCTTTGATTCGGCCACCGTTACGTTGCACCAGATAAACGGCGCGACGCAAAGCAGGTTGATCATCCTGATTGGGGTCTATAGCAACGAGTAAATTTTGATACTTAGCCATGGGGACTCCTTAACACCTGTGAGAGAACAGCGTTCACTGTATTAAGTACAGAGTAAACCAAGATTAAGCAATCGGACAGAGGAGAAATTGAGTCGGATCAACAAATTATTCGTTGCTGAGCCGACTCAAAATTTAACGATGTGGACTATCAGGCAGATACCGCAACAGACTGGCCGGCTAATTGAGAAAGCATGGCATGATTCTCAATAGTAATGTACTTGCCTTTTACGCTCAGCATTTCTGATTTCTGGAAACGACCAAGCAGACGGCTGATGGTTTCCACGGTCAGACCGAGGTAGTTACCGATGTCGCCGCGGGTCATCGTCAGGCGGAATTCGCGCTGAGAGAAACCACGTTCTGCGAAACGACGGGAGAGGTTATAGATAAACGCCGCCAGTCTTTCTTCCGCATTTTTCTTCGACAACAACAGGATCATATCCTGGTCGCCTTTGATCTCGCCGCTCATCAGTCGCATCATTTGCTGGCGCAGATTAGGCATTTTACCGGAGAGATCGTCGAGCGTCTCAAACGGGATTTCACAGACCATGGAGGTTTCCAGCGCCTGTGCGAAGCTTGGATGTTGCAGACCGCCAATCGCATCAAAGCCGACTAAATCGCCCGCCAGATGGAAACCTGTGATCTGTTCATCACCCTGTTCGGTGATGGTGTAGCTTTTGATGGTCCCGGAACGGATAGCATAAAGGGATTTCAATTCATCGCCGGCTTTGAACAATGCCTGACCTTTTTGGATCGGCTTTTTCCTTTCGATGATGTTGTCGAGCTGATCGAGTTCGTGCTCGTTCAGCGTGAAAGGAATGCAAAGCTGGCTAATGCTACAGTCCTGACAATGGATCGCACAGCCACCAGATTGGATACGTCGAATAATACGCTTTTCCGGGATCATAAGAGTCACTCAGGCAATATTGATATGGGTCAATTTTAACATCTTTTGCAGCGAGTGATAAGTAGCTTAATGGCGCGAAAAGAGCGAAATGTTTAAAAAGCACGATTTTTAATGGTTTTTTTTTCCAATTATTTTGATCTGCACGAGGTATTTAGACGAATTGAGAATCAATGAGATTTAGATATGGGTCAATTTATTCGTAAAAAATATATAAAAATTTTAACGAATACATTGGGTGAATCAATTTATCGTGGCTGAGGATATTCTTGGCGTCGGTTTTTGATTGACCAAATGCAAAAACGCTGCAATTGCAGCGTTGATTTGTCTCATCAAATTATCTTGCGAAATTATACGTCGCCTTCATTATCTTTTTCTACCGCTTCGTGAAGGCGATCCAGCATATCCGGGAAGGCCGACTGCACGCGGCTCCAGCTCGGGATAAAGGGCTTTTCACTCGGCGTATCGACAAAAGCCTGACCCGCTTCAATGATTGCGCCCGAGAACAGCTCTACCGCGGATTCCTCGCTATGGCGATCGAACGACAAGCCGTTCATGCGCGCATCATTCTCGAATCCATCGATCATATCCAGCGCATTGCGATAGTAGGTGGCTTTCAGAATGCGGAAAGATTCACTGGTAATGTTGACGCCCAAAATCGCCATTTTACGGTACAGCGCTTTAGTGATGTCGATACTCATGCGCTGCAGGCCGTTGGTGGCATCATCTTCTGACATCGGCTGGTGCTTATGGTCGTAATTATCGGCGATATCCACCTGACAGATACGGCGGGTGGCGGTGTTGCGGTGAAGTTCCGAAAGGACGCCGATTTCCAGACCCCAGTCGCTCGGAATCCGCAGATCATTCAGAACGTGGGTACGCATGGCGAATTCCCCGGACAGCGGATAACGGAAAGTACGCAGATACTCGAGGAAATCGGAGTGGCCGTAGACGATTTGCAGGGATTTGAGCAGCGGGAAGACCAGCAGACGGCCCACGCGGCCGTTGAATTTCCCATCTGCCACGCGGGCATAATAGCCTTTACAGAAATCGTAATGGAAATTGGGATTGGCGACAGGATACATAAGGCGCGCCAGCATATCGCGGCTATAGGTGACAATGTCACAATCATGTAAGCCCACGACGGACGTGCGCCGCGAGGCCAGCGTGTAGCCGACACAGAACCAGACGTTACGGCCTTTGCCCGGTTCCATCGGTGAGAGATTTTCTTTTTTTAGCTCTTCATCCAGCGCTTTGAGGCGCGGGCCGTCATTCCATAAAATACGGTGACGCTGCGGCAGGCGGGAGAAAAACTCACGAGCAAATAAAAACTGATCGCGGTCAGCACGATCCAAACCAATAACAATTTCTTCCAGATAGGGGACTTTTGTCAGTTCATCGACAATTTTTGTCAGCGCCGGACCTTCAAGTTCTGAAAAAAGCGAAGGTAATATTAATCCCATTGAGCGTCGGCCCGAAAACACCTGCAAATCGTATTCCAGTTCTTCAACTTTACGGTTAGTCAAATTATGGAAATTAGTAATGACACCATCCTGATAAAAATCACTCATGCGGTATTCTCCAATTTTAGAATTGATAAAATTATTGGGAACAAACAACAGCTAAAGTATTTCTCTTCTCAATCATTTTTGAATTTCCCGTGCCGGGAGCGTAATAAAATGGTCCAGTCCCTGAACCCAGCCGTGCGGGCCAAACTCCGAGGTGCGAAATACCTGTGAAGCGTGGTGACGGCTCAGCGGCATCGCGTGATCGTGATGGCCTTTGATGACCACGGCGTGATCGACCGCTTCCAGCATTGATATATCATTCGGTCCATCGCCGAGCCCGAGAGTGATGACCGGCTTACCGCGCTGGCGCTGGTATTCGGCTGCTAACCACTGCACCGCCGGACCTTTTCCCGCATCGACTCCCATCACATGCCAGAAACGACCACCGCGGGTCAGCGCCAGACCTTCGCGGGTCAGGCATTTTTTAAAATGGCTAAAGTCCAGATCGTTGCCAAACCAGATCAGCGGCTCAGAGGCTTCACGTTGCATCGCCAGTGCTGCATCCGGCTCAGACAGTCCCGTCCAGATGGCGACCTGTTTGGGCGTGACGTCGCCAAAACCGCGAAACTCAAAATCATACCGATGCCGCAACTCCTCAAGCGTATGGCGGATATCGGCGTAGCGCGCGCCAGGCACCGGGCTTTCAGGCCTCCAGCTGGCCGGGAAGTGGATCATGGCGCCGTTTTCGGCAATAAAAGGGAGATGCGTTAACTGTAAAGCAGACTGCAAGGCCGCCACTTCTGCGGACGTTTTGCTGGTGGTCAGAATCAACGGGATCTGCGCGGTGGCAAGCCGGTCCAGCCAGGGCTGCGCGGGTTCCCAGCTGTAATCGTGGTGGTCAAGCAGCGAACCATCCAGGTCAGTGAAAATAATTAAGGGATCATCAAGGTACGG
This sequence comes from Rahnella inusitata, assembly GCF_003263515.1. Taxonomy (GTDB): domain Bacteria; phylum Pseudomonadota; class Gammaproteobacteria; order Enterobacterales; family Enterobacteriaceae; genus Rahnella; species Rahnella inusitata. Next base: position 139,163 of record NZ_JYDE01000020.1, read on the forward strand.
CATTCTTTCTCCTCAATTGTGTGGCAGAACAGAGCCTCATTGATGTAAATGACTTTCTGCTCCAGCAGCTAAGTATAGATTCAAAAATGCCATTTATTACCGCAGCGCACATTTCAGGAATTTTTACCGGCGACGACGTGGCTTTACCCGGCGGTGAAATATCAGGATAATTTGCCGCAGTTCCACTGCGGTTTAGATGTCATCCTTTACTATTGCGCACCTTTTCTTGCCCGGCTTCGGGCATTCAGACGAGTCTTTCTTCATGTCTTTATCACCGGTTTTACTGCGTCACGCTCTGTTGCTGTCCGCCGTCAGTTTGTTATCCGCCTGCGATGGCGCGTCTTCCGTCGAGGACAGCGCGCTGGTCATCGAAGGCAACACCATGGGCACGTTCTATAGAGTCAGCATTGCGGGGGTCGATAAAAACCGGGAAGCGGCGCTGCGCGGGCAAATCGAGGCACAGCTCAAAGAAGACGATCACCAGTTGTCGACGTACAAAGACGATTCGGTGCTCTCGCGTTTTAACCAGTATCAGGGCAACGTGCCGCAGCCGATAAGCGCCGGGATGGCGGATGCCATTGTCACCTCAATGCGTATCGGGACATTAACCGGCGGCGCGATGGATATCACCGTCGGCCCGCTGGTCAATCTGTGGGGATTTGGCCCGGATAAGCAGCCGGTGAAAACCCCGACACCGGAACAGATCGCCGCGGCACGTGAGCGGATTGGCTTGCAGCATCTGAAAGTGATTCAGCAGAGTGACGGGCAGTACCTGCAAAAAGATTTGCCGGGAATGTATGTCGATCTCTCGACGGTCGGCGAAGGCTATGCGACCGATCATCTGGCGCGGCTGGTCGAAGGCAATGGCATCAGCAATTATCTGGTGTCGGTGGGCGGTGCCGTGGTGTCACGCGGCCATAACGCCAGGGGTAAACCCTGGCAGGTGGCGATTCAAAAACCGACTGACAAAGAGACGGCCGTGCAGGCAATTGTGGATTTGCAGGGCATGGGCATCAGCACGTCCGGCAGTTATCGCAACTATTACGAGCTAAACGGCAAACGCCTCTCGCATATTATCGATCCGGCGACAGGTGAGCCTGTCACTCACAAACTGGTGTCCGCGACTGTGATTGCGCCGACTGCGCTGGAAGCTGACGGCTGGGATACGGGTCTGATGGTGTTAGGAACGCACAAAGCGCTGGCGCTGGCGGAGCAGCAACATCTGGCGGTGTATCTGATCACCAAAGATGGCGACAGTTTTAAAAGCTATATGTCGCCGCAGTTCAAAGCCTATCTCAAAGACCCGGAATAATGTGGTTCACAGAGGGTTATTCAGCGTCTCGCTGAGGAAATCCAGAAAGACCCGCAACGCCGGAGACTGGCCTTTGTGGCTGGCATACAACGCTGAAACCGAAGAGGGCGGCGTATGCCACTCCGCCAGAAGATGTTGCAGTTCACCTTGCGCGATCCGCTGCGCGCAGGCGATTTCAGGCAGTAGCGCGATACCCAGCCCATCGGCGGCCGCCTGACACAGCACCAGCAAATTATTACTCACCATGCGCGGCGTCAGCGTTATTCTGCGCGGGCCTTCCTGCGGATGCACCAGTTCCCATTGCTCCCCGGCCCAGGGCGTTTTGCGCACCAGCGTGGGCAGTGCGCTCAGTTGTTCCACGGACGGTGGTGACGGCAGGGCGGCGATAAAGGCCGGGCTGGCGACAAGCACGTAGCGCAATGTGCCGAGCGGTTTGCGATGCAGGCCAGAATCCTCCAGTGGCTCGTTGTGCGAGCGGATCATGACGTCGAAGTTCTCCTCCAGTAGATCTACCGCGCGATTGATCGCCAGAAGCTCGAGCGTAATCTCCGGGTAACGCGTCAGAAATGTCTTCATCAACGGCGCTATCACCGTTTCAGCCATCATCACCGGTGCGGAAATTCGCAACAGCCCGCGCGGGCTATGCTGCAAATCATCAATCACTTGCTGTGCGGACTGCGCCTGTTCCAGCAGTTTCTGACATTCAGCCGCGTACCGTTCGCCTACGAGGGTGACGGAAAAGTGCCGCGACGTGCGCTGCAACAGACGCACACCGAGGCGCGATTCCAGCGCCTCCACGCGGCGGCTGAGCAGGGATTTCGATACACCCAGCGCGCGCCCGGCGGCGGTAAAACCCTGATGTTTTACCACGGCGGCGAAAAGCGCCATATCATTGAGATTGTCCTGCATGTCGATGCTTCCGCTTGAGTATTGTTGCTATTTTGCAACGATGCGTTGTGATATCAGGTATTTTGGATTATTACCACAACGATTACCCTGTGCTCATTCTTATTAAGAGATGAAAACAGAGGCCCTTATGAAAATTTTACACCTTGATTCCAGCCCGTTTACTGAAGGCTCCGTATCCCGCGAACTTTCCGCCACGATTGTCGCCGAACTTTGTGCCCGCCATCATGACGCTGTAGTGACTTACCGCGATCTTGGCACCACGCCGCCGCCGCATCTTTCCGCCGCCGCCATGAGCATGCTGCATAATTCCCAGGAAGAAGTGATGACGCCGGCGTTAGTGGCCGAGCTGGACGGCATTTATCAGTCGATTGAAGAGTTGACCGCCTGCGACGTGCTGGTGATTGGCGCGCCGATGTACAACCACTCTATCCCCAGCAATCTCAAAGCGTGGCTGGATCAGGTGTGCCAGAAAGGACTGACGTTCCGTTATACGCCGCAGGGCGTGGTGGGGCTGATCCCCGGAAAAACGGTATATATCGCTTCCACGCGCGGCGGGGTGTACAGCACGCCGGAAGGCAAACTGCATGATTTTCAGGAGCCGTATCTGGCGTCGATTCTGGAACTGATGGGCGTGGCAGATTGCCACGTCATCCGCGCTGAAGGCGTTAGCCGTCAGGCGATTGGCCGGGAGAAAGGGCTGGCGGAAGGGCGTGAAACGCTGCTTCAGATCCTCAATGCCTGAAGCAGCGCGGCGATGTCGTTTATTGATTAATGTTTCGCAGTGCTGATCAATTCAAACAGCACCACGGTTCGCGAGGTGCACACATATTCGCGGCCAAAATCGAAGTTATGTTCGTTCACGTCATCGGGCTGGAAGGTATCGAGAATATGCCGCCAGCTCTCACCGTGTGCCACCGACGGCAGGGTGAACATGACGTCTTTGTGCGAGGCGTTAAACAGTAGCAGCACGGTGCTCAGCGATCCCTGACGCAGCAAGCCGGTTGGCTGTGCGCGGCCATCGAGCAGCATGGCGATGCATTTCGCGTGCGGATCGCTCCACGCGGCATCAGTCATTTCCGGCCCCTGCGGCTGGAACCAGCTCACATCCTTCACGCCGAGCTTTTCATGGACCGCACCGGTGAGAAATCGTCCGCGATGCAAAATCGGAAAACGTTTACGCAGGGCGATCAGCCGGTAAGTAAACAGCAGCAGCGATTTGCCTTTATCGCCAACGTTCCAGTTCACCCAGGCAATGTCGGTATCCTGACAATACGCATTATTGTTACCTTCCTGCGAGCGGGCGAATTCATCCCCGGCCAGCAGCATCGGCGTACCCTGCGAAAACAGCAGCGTTGCCAGCATGTTGCGCATCTGCCGCAGGCGCAGCTCATTTATTTCCGCATCGTCAGTCGGGCCTTCGACGCCGTAGTTGGCTGAAATATTGTTATCGCTGCCGTCCTTGCCGTTTTCCCCGTTGGCGCTGTTGTGCTTTTTCTCATAAGAAACCCAGTCATTGAGGGTGAAACCGTCGTGTGCGGTGATGAAGTTCACCGAGGCGTAAGGCTTGCGTCCACGGTGATTAAAGATGTCCGCTGAACCGGAAAGCCGCGTGGCAAATTGCGCCAGCTGGCCTTCGTCCCCGCGCCAAAATTTACGCACTGTGTCACGGAAGCGGTCATTCCACTCCATCCAGCCCGGCGGAAACCCGCCAACCTGATAGCCGCCGGGGCCACAATCCCAGGGTTCGGCGATCAGTTTGCACTGGCTGAGGATCGGATCCTGACGGCAGGTATCAAGGAACCCGCAGCCTTCGTCGAATCCGTAGCTTTCGCGCCCGAGAATGGTCGCCAGATCAAAGCGGAAACCATCCACCTGCATTTCCGTCGCCCAGTAGCGCAACGAATCCGTCACCATCTGCAACACGCGCGGATGGCTGAGGTTGAGCGTATTGCCGGTACCGGTATCATTGATGTAATAGCGTTTATTATCGGGCATCAGCCGGTAATAACTGGCGTTGTCGATCCCTTTGAACGACAGCGTTGGGCCGAGCTCATTGCCTTCCGCCGTATGGTTATAGACCACATCGAGGATCACCTCGATACCGGCGGCGTGGAAGGTGGCGATCATCTGCTTGAATTCGTTCACGGTGTGCGTCGCCATATACTGCGGATGCGGCGCGAAGAAGCTCAGCGTGTTATAGCCCCAGAAATTATGCAGCCCTTTATCCTGCAGATGCCGGTCATCGGTAAACGCGTGGATTGGCATCAGTTCGACGGAGGTCACGCCGAGCGAGCGGATATATTCAACGATATGTGGCGTGCTCATGCCGGAAAACGTGCCGCGCAGATGCTCCGGCACCGCAGGATGACGCATGGTGTAGCCGCGCAAATGCGTTTCGTAGATCAGCGTTTTTTCCCACGGGATATGCTTTTTGCGCGAACGCGCCCAGGAAAAGGCCGGGTCGATCACGCGGCACTTGGGCAGAAAAGGCGCGCTGTCTGTGTTATCGATATGCAAATCCTTCTTGGCGCTTTGCATGTCATAGGCAAACACAGCGTCGTCCCATTTCAGGTCGCCGACGATTTGCTTGGCGTAGGGATCAAGCAGCAGCTTGGCCGGATTAAACCGGTGTCCGTCGTGTGGCGCGTAAGGGCCGTGTACGCGATAGGCATACAACAGGCCGGGGCGGGCATCCGGCAGATAACCGTGCCAGACCTCATCAGTGTATTCCGGCAGTTCGATCACGTCGTACTGTTCGCCTTCGTCGTTAAACAGACACAGTTCGACTTTGGTGGCATTCGCGGAAAACAGCGCGAAGTTCACGCCCAGACCGTCCCACGTCGCGCCGAGCGGTACCGGTAAACCTTCGCGCACGCGGGTGGTGTGGCCCGAATCGAAACTGCGAACGATTTCGCCGTCGCTGTAAGGATGCATGATGCGCACACCAAGTTCGTCAACAGCGATGTTGACCTGGGAATTGGAGGGGACAGTGCGGACTTCATCAGTACTGGCTGTGGGTTGGGTCACTTTGCTGGATCGGGCTTTTGCCATTCGTTTCACACTCCTGAGCAGGTCAATCAGAATAAATCCTGAGAAAGAATTGAGCGAAAAAGATCCGCGGCTCATGGGGCCGCTTGTCCGTTGCTATCAAATCAGTGTAGTTGCAGTTCCGGCTTTTCCCCTGCCAGGGGCCAATTAACCGGCGAATAACGCTTTTTTTACATGACTAAAAAGAGGCATCTAACCGCGTATATCGAAAAATCAGTGGGGAGAAAATATTCCTGATTGATGCCCTTTTGCATATCACCAAAAAGCACACATTTCCCTCTTACTCGTTGATATTGAAGAATACGTTTCTCACGAAAATTTATGATGCAGTGTGATTTTCTCTTTTGAAATCAGGCTCCGATACTGGCCACAGAGAAAGCAGCAGCGAGCGATGAGACAACGAATCTTGCCCCACGCCGTCATCTGCTTTCCGACATTCACTTACATCTTTTTTCGGAGTCACGATTTATGAGCACTACCAAACAAAAATATATGGTTTCCGCAGCATGGGAAAATGCTGACGATGTCTGGTCATCTTCCTGTTCAATTGACGTATTTAATATGACGGATACCGACCTGGAATCAGGCAAAGTTGAATTTACGCTTGATAACTCTCAGAGCGCTTCCGCCAACATCAACTTCCAGTTCGAAACCTGGAGCAGCCCGATTAAAGGCACGCTGATTGACGATTGCAGCGTGATCCCGGCGGGCGGCAAAGGCACTTTTGCCATTATGGTCGGCAACAACACCGGCGTGAGCATCGGTAATCTGCCGCGCGGCTTCAAAGTCAACGGCGAAGTGGCCGATCAGGTAGCCGATACTCAGGCACCGACCATACCTTCTGCTGTGAAAGTGGTGGCGAGCGGGGCGGTGACCCTGACCTTAGGCTGGACGGCATCTACCGATAACGTGATGGTGGGCGGTTACGAAGTCACGTATACCAACACCAAAACTAATGTCGTCAAAACTCAAAAAACTAGCACCACCTCGGTGACTCTGGTCGGGCTGACGGCGGAAACGGCCTACAGCGTTCAGGTACGTGCTTACGATATGGCCAGTAATTTCTCGGCAAAATCCCCGGCGCTGAATGTCACCACAGACAAAACCTTGCCGGATTCCGGTGATTACAGCTTCAACCACGCGCCGTTTATGGATTTCACCGGCTGGCCGACGCCGCGTCCGAGCGTGTTCGGTAAAGAGTCCGGTCTGAAAGCCTATACCCTGGGCTTCATTACATCTGCCGATATGAATGCCGGTAACGGCGCACCGAACTACCGTCCTTGCTGGGGTGGTCTGGTGAGCATCACTGATGCGAACGTTGGCGACTACGGCGCAGAGTTTACCGGTGATGCAACGGTGTCAGATTACGGTAAAGCAGATATCGCGGCGTTCCGCGCGGCGGGTGGCGATGTGGCGATTTCTTTCGGCGGGGCGAACTCCAACTTCCTCGAAGAGCACATCACTGACGTGGGTGAGCTGGCTGCGCTGTATCAGGGCGTGCTGGATAACTACGGCGTGAACCATATCGACTTCGATATCGAAGGCGGCGCGTTACAGCAGACTGAAATGCTTAGCCGTTTGCTGGCGACCATGGCGGTAGTGCAAAAAAACAATCCGTCACTGCAAATCGCCTTCACGCTGCCGGTTGATGGGCAAACGTCTGACGATTCCCAGGGTCTGACTTCCTTTGGGATTGATTTTGTGCGCATGGTGCATGACGCGGGGATTTCACCGGCATTGTTCAACGCCATGTCGATGGACTTCGGCGACGTGGCGCCACCGCCGGACATGTATACCGGTGTGGAAATGTCGATGCTGGCGATGCATCGTCAGATCAAAACCGTTTTCACCGAGTGGTCAGATGCCAAACTCTGGCGTCGTATTGGTGTGACGCCGATGTTTGGTATCAACGACACCGGCCCGAGTTTCACTACCGAGCATATGAAAAAACTGATCGACCTGGCGAAGAAATACAATTTCGGCACCATCTCCGGCTGGGATGCGACCCGCGATTACAATCAGGGTCTGGAAATGTGTCACACCAGCGATCACAACAACCTCTATCAATGTACTTATGAAGGCACCGAGTCTTACGCCTACAGCAAGATTATCGCGACTTATCAACATAAGGCGGTGTAATCCGCTGTCAGAAATACTTTTTAGTTATTTAATCCGTACTGTTTAAATTCGCCGGTGTGAACCCTCACACCGGCATTTTTCGTCTGCATCATTCTGCAAAGTTTAACTTCTGTACTTAGCGGCGGCATTCACAGATATTCTTTCTGACCCGCTGCAATCAGGGCGGGCGCTGAACGTATTTGCCGTCTTTTATGAAACAGGAGCCCCCATGACTATCGCGTTGCTAAGCCATGTCCCGCTGGACGCTGGCTATCCTGAACGTTTTGCTGCCGCCGGATTTACCCTCCATTTCGCCACCACGCCAGGGCAGCGCGCCACGCTTTCCTGCGAACTTGCACAGCAAATTCAGGCCGTGTTAACCATAGGCAGTATTGGCCTGAGCGATGCAGAAATGGCAACGATGCCGCAGCTGGAAATAATCTGTGCGCAGGGCGTGGGGTATGAACATATTGACGTCGCGGCGGCAAAATCGCGCGGTATTCACGTCACCCACGGACCGGGCACCAATAATTCCTCTGTCGCGGACCACACGCTGGCGCTGATGCTGGCCATTACCCGCCGCATTCCTCAGTTTGACCAGGCGGTTCGCGGCGGTGAGTGGAATAAAGCGCGCTGGAATGTCCCCGGCATGGCGGGCAAAAAGCTCGGTGTCGTAGGGCTTGGCAACATCGGCGCGCTGATTGCCCGTCGCGCGGCGGGCGGATTTGATATGGCAATTGGTTATCACAACCGTAAACCGCAGGCGGATACGGCTTACACCTATTTCCACAGCGTGACCGAACTGGCCGCCTGGGCGGATTATCTGGTGGTCGCCACGCCGGGGGGCAAAAATACTGTCCGGCTGGTGGATGCCGCCGTGTTGCGCGCACTGGGCGCTGAAGGATTTTTAATTAACATTGCGCGCGGCAGCGTGGTGGATACCGACGCGCTGACAGCCAGCCTGCAAAGTCATGAAATCGCCGGTGCCGCGCTGGACGTGGTGGACGGCGAACCGCAGGTGCCGCCTGTGTTGCTGACGCTGGATAATCTGGTGATCACGCCGCATGTGGCAGGGCGCTCGCCGGAGTCGGTCGAAAATATGCTGGCGCTGGTGCTGGATAACCTCAGCGCTCATTTCTCCGCCAGACCGGTGCTGACGCCGGTGCCGGAGTAAATCTGAAACCGCTGTCACTCTCTATAGTCGGAAAAAGCATAAGTAACCGCTTTTTCTTATTTGTCTGGCATACCCGCAGGCCGTAACAATAGGGTTTTAGAACAGACAGGGGCGACGGCGGTGAATTTTCAACAACTCAAAATTATCAGGGAATCAGCGCGATGCAATTACAACCTGACCGAAGTATCGAACATGTTGTTCACTTCGCAGTCAGGCGTCAGCCGCCACATTCGCGAGCTGGAAGATGAGCTGGGCGTCGAGATTTTTATCCGTCGCGGCAAGCGTTTGCTGGGGCTGACCGAGCCGGGTAAAGAGTTACTGGCCGTTGCTGAGCGAATTCTCAACGAAGCCCAGAACATCCGTCGTCTGGCGGACGTCTTCTCCAAAGAGGACGCGGGCGTACTGACCATCGCCACCACGCATACTCAGGCGCGTTACAGTCTGCCGAAAGTCATCAAAGCCTTCCGCGCCATCTACCCTGGCGTCCGGCTGGAGCTGCATCAGGGCTCTCCAAACGAAGTGCTGGCGATGTTGCTCAGCGGGCAGGCGGATGTTGCTATCGCCAGCGAGAAGCTGATGAACGACACCTCTGTCGCCGCGTTTCCGTATTACCGCTGGCACCACGCCATCGTGGTTCCGCAGGGGCATCCGCTGACGTTGCAGCATCCAGTCACGTTGCAACATCTCAGCGAACAACCGCTGATTACCTATCGTCAGGGCATTACTGGCCGTTCGCGGCTTGACGAAGCCTTTAGTCGTGCCGCACTCAGCCCGGATATCGTGCTCAGCGCGCAGGATTCTGACGTGATCAAAACCTATGTCGAACTCGGTTTAGGCGTCGGTATTCTCGCCGACAAAGCTTACGAAGCCGCCCGCGACACCGGTCTTCAGCTCATCAATGCCGAACATTTATTCGAAGCCAACACCGTCTGGCTGGGTCTGAAAAGGGCGCAGTTGCAGCGTAACTATGTCTGGCGATTTATCGAATTATGTAATCCGGGGTTATCGGTGAATGATATTAAGGAGAAGGTGTTTGCGTCGGGGCAGGAGAGTGAGACGGTAATTGACTACCAGATCTGATCGTGCGGGGCCGCGCAATGGGCGGCTTTTAACTTCAACTTCACGGTCAAAACCTTGGGCTGCCGCCCAAACCGGCCTTAAGAGGCGCCTGTCGCCGAGCCTCTTAAGAATCTCCGGCTCTTTAAAACATGTGCTATGCAAACGGGCTATGTTTCAGAAACTCCGGTTATTGCCGCAAAATCTCGCCGCTGTGCGGTTCCCCTCCGGTCGGGTTACAACCCGCACATAAAAAAAGCCGGTTCTAAACCGGCTTTTCACTCACATCAATAATCCCAAGGTTCGCTAAGCAGCAGGCCTGGCAATCACATTGCGATTTTCCATCCGTACTTCCGCAATCGCTACATCAATGATGTCACTCTGACGGTAGGCCACTTCGCCCTTAATCAGAACGGTGCCGGTATCCGCGCTGCATACCAGTTCGTCGCGCACGCTGTGCAGGAACGGAGCAGGGATGAAGGCGACGGCGCCGATATCTTGCAGGCGGACACGCAGGCCGCCACGGGTGACATCGATGATTTCCGCGCTGAACTTAACGTCAGTGCCGACTTTATCTTCCAGATAACGTGCATACAGCCAGTCACCGACGTCACGCTCGGCCATGCGGTTGGCGCGGCGGCGTTCGGCCAGCTGAACGGTCATCTCATCCTGAGGTTTTTCTGCAGACTGGTTGAGGATCATCGCTTTCAACAAACGGTGATTCACCATGTCGCCGTATTTACGGATCGGCGAAGTCCAGGTTGCATAAGCTTCCAGACCCAGACCGAAATGCGGCCCCGGCGAGGTGCTGATTTCTGCGAAAGTCTGGGAACGGCGAATGCGGCTGTCGAGGAACTGCGTTGGCAATGCGTCAAGCTTGCGGCGCAGTGCGCAGAAGCCCGGCAGGGTCAGCAACTCTTCGGCGTTGGCTTCCACATCGTTGGCCTGCAGTATGGTAACCGCGTTCTCAACCAGCAACGGATCAAAACCGGTATGCACGTTATAGACGCCGAAACCGAGACTGTCGCGCAGGGCGAGAGCGGCACACACGTTGGCGGCGATCATCGATTCTTCCACGATACGGTTAGCGATACGGCGGTGCTCGGCGACAATCTCCAGCACGTTGCCTTTCTCACCCAGCACGAAGCGGTAATCAGGACGATCTTTAAACACCAGCGCGTTTTCTGTACGCCATGCACTGCGCACGTCACAGACGCGTTTCAGCAGGCGAATTTGGTCGGCAATCACATCGCTGGCAGGCTGCCATTCGCTTTTCTCATCCGCTTCAAGCCAGTCAGAGACATTGTCGTAGGCCAGCTTGGCTTTGGATTCAATGGTCGCGGCGAAGAAACGAATGTCGCTGCCCAGTGCGCCATCGGTGCCCAGCGTGACGGAACACGCCAGAACTGGACGGCTGACGTCCGGCCACAGGGAACAGATGTCGTCGGACAATTCGCGCGGCAGCATCGGGATATTAAAGCCCGGCAAATAGTTGGTGAATGCGCGTTTTTTTGCCGTGTTGTCGAGGTCGCTGCCTTCGGCGACGTACGCCGTCGGGTCAGCAATCGCGATGGTCATTTGCAGGGTGCCGTCGCCGTTGTCTTTCACAAACAGCGCGTCATCCATGTCCTGCGTACTGCCGCTGTCGATAGTGACAAAGGGCAGGGCCGTCAGATCTTCGCGGGTCAGACCTTCATCGCGCAGCTCGGCTATTTCAGATTTTGGCGCTTCACGTTCCAGATTGTGACGTGCCAGGGTGACCCACCACGGCGCGAGATCGTCGGTGCCGTTGGTGATCCACTCGGTGATTTCAGCCTGGAAGCTGTGATCGCCTTCTTTCAGCGGATGACGGCGCATTTCGGCCACACACCAGTCGCCATCGCTCACTTCGTGATTGATGTTGCGCATTACGCGGCACTGAATGGCATCGCGTAATAAAGGATGATCGGGAATGATGGAAAGACGGTCGTCTTTCTTGGTCACGCGGCCCACAAAACGGCTGAGAAAAGGTTCAACCAGGGTTTCCGGCTGGACGACTTCACGCTCTTTTTCGGTTTGCAGGGAGGCGATCACGCGGTCCCCGTGCATGACTTTTTTCATGTACGGAGGCGGGATGAAATAGCTTTTTTGGCCGTCTACTTCAAGAAAGCCAAAGCCTTTCTCAGTGCCTTTCACGATGCCTTCGACACGTGGAGTCTGAGAGTGAAGTTGCTGTTTTAGCTGCGCGAGCAGCGGGTTATCTTGAAACATATCGTCCAGGGAATTGGGGGTTAATGTGGCTCGATTAGCGGCAGACAGTTTTACGCGATCTGACCCCGTCGGGCAAGCTCTTATCCCCCTTTCGCCTCATAACCCTGAAGCGAAAGTGGGGATTTACGGCATGCCTCGCAAAACGGTTCAGGCGATACGTTGCAGATCGACCGTTTGCTCACAGCGACGGAGGGTCACCGGAACGGCTTTCGAGGTCGGGGTGTGGGTCTGGTCGCCAAAGCTGGACATCGGCACCAGCGGGTTTGTCTCAGGATAATAGGCCGCCAGATTGCCGCGCGGAATATCGTAGCTCACCAGTTTGAATCCACTGACTTTGCGCTCTACGCCGTCGTTCCACAGCGTTTCGATTTCCACCAGTTCGCCGTCTTTCAGCCCTAAATCAGCCAGATCCTGAGGGTGAATAAACAGCACTTCACGCTGGCCGTACACGCCGCGATAGCGGTCATCCAGACCATAAATCGTGGTGTTGTACTGATCGTGCGAACGCAACGTTTGCAGGGTAAACGGCGCATTTTGATCGCCCATCGGGATCAACACTTCCGGTAACGGAGCAGCGCTGAAATTGGCTTTGCCGCTTAAGGTATTGAAGTTCAGCTCCGCCGCCGCATTGCCCAGATAGAAACCGCCTTTGATGTCGCAGCGTGCATTAAAGTCCTGGAAACCAGGAATGGTCGCTTCGATATGGTCGCGGATCAGGTTGTAGTCATCCGCAAGGGCCATCCAGTCGAGGTATTTGTCGCCAAGCACCGCATCGGCGATACCGCAGACAATCGCGGTTTCGGAACGCTGCTCTTTCGACAACGGAATTCCCACGCCTTCGGACGCGTGAACCATGCTGAAGGAATCTTCGACGGTGATGAACTGCGAGCCGGTGGCCTGCATATCCAGCTCGGTGCGGCCCAGCGTTGGCAGGATCAGCGCTTCATGACCCGGCGTCAGATGGCTGCGGTTCAGTTTAGTACTGATTTGCACCGACAGATCCAGATTGCTCAGCGCCTGAAGGGTACGCGGTGTATCCGGTGCTGCCGCAGCCAGATTCCCGCCGAGGCAGATCAGCACTTTGGCGTCGCCACGCAGCATTGCCTCCAGCGCTTCCACAGTGTTATGGCCCGGCGTGCGCGGCGGCGTGAAGTGATAGTGTTTTTCCATCGCATCCAGCAGGGCTTTCGGCGCTTTTTCGTCGATCCCCATGGTGCGGTTGCCCTGCACGTTACTGTGACCACGTACCGGACACAAACCGGCACCCGGTTTGCCGAGCTGGCCGAACAGTAATTGCAGGTTGGTGATTTCGCGCACGGTCGGCACGGAATGTTTGTGTTGGGTAATGCCCATCGCCCAGGTACAAATCACGCGTTCGGCATGCATATAGATAGCCGCGGCTTCGCGCAGATCCTGTTCACTCAGGCCGGACTGTTCGGTGATTTTTTCCCAGCTGGTGGCATCGACTATCGCCAGATAGTCGTCCACGCCAACGCAGTTTTGCGCAATAAATTCATCATCGAACAGGGAAGGCTGGCCGGAGGCGATGCGTTCGCGGTGAGTCTGCAACAGCGCTTTGACGATCCCGCGCACGGCGGCCATATCGCCCCCCAGATTCGGCTGATAGTACGCAGAGCTGATGCGACCGGCTTTCGGCGTGACGACTTCCAGCGGTTTTTGTGGATCGGCGAAACGTTCTAAACCACGTTCACGCAGCGTGTTGAAGCTGACCACTTTCGCGCCGCGATCGGCGGCGTGACGCAGGCTGTGCAGCATACGCGGGTGGTTGGTGCCGGGGTTCTGGCCGAAGACAAAAATCGCGTCGGCCTTTTCAAAATCATCCAGACGGATGGTGCCTTTACCGACGCCAATGCTTTGTTTGAGGCCGACGCCGCTCGCTTCGTGGCACATGTTGGAGCAGTCAGGAAAATTGTTGGTACCGAACATGCGGCCAAACACCTGATAAAGGTAGGAGGCTTCGTTACTGGCGCGACCGGAGGTGTAGAAATCCGCCTGATCCGGGCTTTCCAGACCTTTCAGATGGCTGGCGATCAGCGAAAAAGCCGCGTCCCAGCTGATGGGTTCATAGTGATCGGTGGTGCGGTTATAACGCATCGGGTGGGTGAGGCGTCCCTGATATTCGAGGAAGTAATCGCTCTGTTCGCGAAGTTTGCTGACGCTGTGCTGCGCGAAGAATTCAGGCTCGACCGCTTTGCGCGTTGCTTCCCAGCTGACGGCTTTCGCGCCGTTTTCACAGAAGCTAAACGTACTGTGGTTATCATCGCCCCAAGCGCAGCCCGGACAGTCAAAACCGCGACCTTTGTTAACACGCATCAGGTTGCGCAGGTTGGAAAGGACTTTCTTACTGTCGAAGACGAAACGGGTGGTAGATTCCAATGCACCCCAGCCACCGGCCGCGCCGTGGTAGGGTTTAATCTCAGTTTTGAATTTCATAATTATGCTTCGCAGGTGGTTTTTATCTGGTCTGTAAACAACCGGATCGACGAATTGTTAATCCGATTGTTAATTTTATGTCACAAGTTTAGGAGGGTGATGGGATTACGTCTAATCGAATGCCGTGATGGTGTGATAGAAGCTGTCTATCGCGAGGGTTTATCGGGGCGTAATGCAAATTTTCCTCGACGGGCGGGCGTTTAAAGTCAATTTCAATGGTTTCAAAAACAGCATCTTGCGATAACGAAAACTGATTACGTCAGTCACTGCCTGTTTTGGCGTTAAAGCATCCAACTTGTAACCGAATCGTTTCATTATGAAATGCTTAGCAAAAGACTAAGGGTTTTTCTGAACGCCGTTTTCAGGCACCCTATGCCGCAGATCTCGATCTATGACTTTTTTGTATGATTATTTGTATAGATGCTGAGCGGATTTATGTTCAGGTCAATGCGGCACGTTTAAGGAAGATTCAGTGAAACGTAGTGTAATAAGTGTTTTATCTTGTGTGTTGTTGTTCTCTGCGGGCAGTGCGAGCGCTGTTGCGCCACTGGATTTCCCGGTTGTTCCCCCGAGCATTGATGCCGCGTCTTTTGTCCTGATGGATTACGCCAGCGGTGATGTGCTGGCAGCAGGGAACCCGGATGACCGTCGTAACCCGGCCAGCCTGACCAAACTGATGACCGGCTACGTGATTGACCGCGCACTGGATCAGAAGAAAATCACGATGAACGACATTGTGACCGTGCCGCAGGAAGCGTGGGTCGCTGGTAATAAAAGTCTGGAAGGTTCTTCGCTAATGTTCCTCAAGCCGGGCGATCGCGTTTCGGTACGCGATTTGATCCGCGGCATTATCATTACCTCCGGTAATGACGCCTGTGTCGCCATGGCGAATTATGTGGCCGGCAGCCAGGACAGCTTCGTTGGTATGATGAACAAATACGTCGTGAGCATGGGGCTGACCAATACCCATTTCGAAACTGTACACGGTCTGGATGCGCCGGGTCAGTACACAACTTCTTATGATCTCGCCAAACTTTCCCGCGCGATTATCGGTGGTGAACCTGAGGAATATCACATGTATAGCGAGAAATCGCTGACGTATGACAACATCACTCAGCAAAACCGTAACGGCCTGCTGTGGGATAAAAACCTGCAGGTGGATGGCCTGAAAACCGGTCACACCGAAAGTGCAGGTTTCAACATTATTGCTTCGGCCACGCAGGGCGATCGTCGTTTGATTGCAGTGGTCATGGGCGGGAAAAGTTCGAAAGGGCGCGAAGATCAGGCGCGTAAATTGCTGACCTGGGGCTTCCGTGAGTACACCAGCAAGCAAATTTTCAAAGCCAATCAGACCGTTTCCAGCGAGCACGTCTGGTTTGGGGCTAACGATCAGGTGAAAGTCGGTTCACTGAGCGATGTGTTCATCAGCGTTCCGCAGGCCGATGCCGATAAGCTGAAAGCCCAGTACGTGCTGACCAATCCGCAGGTCGAAGCACCGCTTAAAAAAGGTCAGGAGCTCGGCAACATCAATATCGTGGATAACGGTAAAGTCATCAAAACTGTTCCGCTGGTGGCGCTGGAAGACGTCGCGCAGGGCGGGATCATCAGCCGCGCGATTGATTATGTGAAGCTGAAGATTTAAAACCATTTAAATAATAGTTTTTCAGGAAATCCCTGGTGGCCTCACCGGGGATTTTTTTGCCTGTTATCTGTCGTCATTCATATCGCCAGAATTATTTTGACTGGAATCGTAATAATTATGTTGAATTAAATGTGATTACTATTCATCAATTTGATGAGATTTAATTAAAAATATTATATTTCTATGGATCTGCGAGGTAGTGAAGGATAAATAAAGATATCTGTGACCCAGGTCGTAGTTAAGAACTCGCTTTACATTTTTATTTTCAGTAATATTCCCAGCTTGCAATAACCATAAGATGTGTAAATGGGAATGCTTTTGATATTAAACTAAAGCTTAGCATGAATATTAATTGGTGGTAATTTAGGTTTTTATATAAAAGGAGTTATATTATGTCTGATACTCAAGAGCAAAAAAATATCATAACCGATCTCATTATTGAATATGCGAAGGATCAATCTCCGGAAACTCTAAGTGATTTAAAAGATAATTTTGATACATTTGTGGAGTCTAAGCTCGGAACTTCTGATGTAAATGCCAGTAAAGTAGATGCGGCTTCAAAATTTGCTACATCTACCTTCGCCGCGGTGGCAGAAAACAGTCGGGTAGCTTCATTAGACGCTCAAATTGCTGCAATGGATGCCAGTGGTGGACGAGGGAGTGCAGCATACATCGCCTTAGAAGCCGAAAGAAATGCAGCCGCCACTGCTGCTGCTGGGCATCGGGCTGATGCGGCTAAATATAATGATAGATACAATCTGCTTGATGGAAAACCGGTAAGGGCTGCTCAGGGCCTATCTACGATGTTGGGGGCCGCAGGGAAGGTTGAATATGCTTACGATCTGTATCAGTTATATAAAAAGGATCCGCAAGCAGCTGGAAAACAAGCATTTAAAGACCTCTCGGTAACATTGGCTACTGAGACTTATGGTACACATGTGGGGATTACAGTGGGTGTAGGAATAGACCTTATCTACCGCGGCCACCCAGAATTAAATGCTTATAATGCATTAGTCGAGGGAGGGGTGATTGATAAATATGGGTACCGCATTCCGGGACGTACACCAAGTTTAGATGATGCCAAAAATGAATTCAGTCCCATTATTTTCGATTTAGACGGTGATGGTATCGAAACCTTAAGTAAACAACAGGGTATCTATTTTGATCATGACGGGAATTTTTTTGAAGAAAGTACCGGTTGGGTTGGTGCAGATGACGGACTTTTAGTCAGGGATATTAATGGGGACGGTCTGATCGATTCAGGTGCGGAATTGTTTGGTAATAACACCAGGCTTAAA
This sequence comes from Rahnella inusitata, assembly GCF_003263515.1. GTDB lineage: Bacteria > Pseudomonadota > Gammaproteobacteria > Enterobacterales > Enterobacteriaceae > Rahnella > Rahnella inusitata. The sequence continues at coordinate 156,424 of NZ_JYDE01000020.1, forward strand.
AACGGTCATCTGGCGACTAACGGGTATGACGCGCTTAAGGATCTGGATGATAATAAAAATGGTCAATTAGATTCAGGAGATGCTATCTGGCAGCAATTACGTGTCTGGCAAGATGAGAACAGTAATGGACATGTTGATAGTGGAGAATTAACCGCGTTAGATCAATTAAATATAAAGACTATTGCAACGAAATATAGTTCGTCCACTTTTGTGGATGAGAACGGTAATGCTCACAGGCAAACAAGTACAATAACATTTAATGATAGTACTACAGCCGCTTCATCTGATGTGTGGTTCGACACAAACACTGCGGACACACGATACAGCGGTGAGTATGTTCTTACTGAAGAAATACTTGGCATGCCTTTCCTGAAAGGTTCAGGGAATATGGTCAATTTGCATATTGCCATGAGCCGAAATGATAAGCTTAAAACACTTGTTGAGCAATTTATTGCTAATCCCCTTGATGCGAGTAAAAGCAATCTGTTAGAGGATATTCTCTTCAACTGGGCTGGCGTGGAGAATGTTAGTCCTACTCTTCGTGGTGATGAATTTGACGCACGGAAAGTGGCTTTTCTTGAGGTCATTACCGGAGATATTCTCTCTACAGATAATTTGAATGGTTTGCCAAATAGAATAGCTATGCTTCAAAAAGAGTATCAGGAGTATTATGATTTCTCTTTAGCCCGGTTAATGATTCAGACTGCTTATCAGGATGAATTTAATCTGGTAACTATCGAATATAAAGATGATAAAATATCATTAAATATTGATGCCTTTACTCAGTATCTTGCTCAAGAAGAAAAGACAGATGTCATTCACTTTTATGATGTCAGCTATACTTTCTTAAACCTGCTTACTTATACTACTGACTTCAAAAATGAAGTGGAGCAAGTCAGTCTTTCATTTTCTAAATATAGAAGAGGCACGAGTGGAGATGAATTGCTGATTAATGACGGAAATAAATCAGAGGTTTATTTATTTTATGTCGGGCACGGGCAGGATAAAATTCATTCATATAACAATAAACAGTACGGGGATGTTATTCGTTTTGTGGGCTCAATGGCAACATCTGCGAATTTCGATAGATCGGGTAACGACCTCATTATTAACGCTTATGGCACAGAAGATTGCGTGACATTAACTGATTATTTTATTGAAAGTAGTTCTTCCACAAGTAATTACCGCACCAGCAGTTTTGTGTTTGACGACGCTACGCTGACGGTGGGAGATCTGGCGGCAAGGGGTATGACGTATACAGGCACCGAGGCAAATGACACATACTCTGGTTGGTATGGCGTAGACCGGATGACTGGCGGTGCCGGAAACGACAGCCTGAGCGGTGGAGGAGGCAATGATATTTTAGAGGGAGGAGTGGGTAACGACAGTCTCAGTGGCGGTAGTGGTACTGATATCCTGGAAGGCGGTGCGGGTAACGACTACCTAAATGGCGGCGGAGACAGTGATACTTACCTTTTCGCAGCGGGGCACGGCCAGGATACGATGTACGATTTTTCTACCATGAAAGAAAGCGATTTTCTTCGTTTTTCGGGTGCGAAGTCAGATTCGGCAATATTTGAACGTGATGGTAATGACCTGATTATCAAAGCCTATGGCACCGAAGACAGCGTGAGATTGAGTTATTATTTCATGGACGACGACAGGCAAAGCAGTGTCTTTCGCTACAGCCAATTCATTTTTGATGACGTGACACTGACTGCAGACGACCTGGCCACAACAGGTGTGATCTCAACTGGGACTGAAGGTATAGATAGTCTATTAGGTTGGTATGGCGCAGACAGAATGACGGGTGGCGCTGGTAACGATAGTCTTAGTGGCGGTAGTGGCACTGATATCCTGGAAGGCGGTGCGGGTAACGACTACCTAAATGGCGGCGGAGCCAGTGATACTTACCTTTTCGCAGCGGGGCACGGCCAGGATACGATGTACGATTTTTCTACCATGAAAGAAAGCGATTTTCTTCGTTTTTCGGGTGCGAAGTCAGATTCGGCGATATTTGAACGTGATGGTAATGACCTGATTATCAAAGCCTATGGCACCGAAGACAGCGTGAGATTGAGTTATTATTTCATGGACGACGACAGGCAAAGCAGTGTCTTTCGCTACAGCCAATTCATTTTTGATGACGTGACACTGACTGCAGACGACCTGGCCACATCAGGTGTTATCTCAACTGGGAATGAAGGTGCAGATAGGCTGTCAGGCTGGTATGGCGCAGACCGCCTTATAGGCGGCGCAGGTAACGACAGTCTTAGTGGCGGAAGTGGTACTGATGTTTTAGACGGCGGCGCAGGAGATGACACCTTAAACGGAGGCAGCGGCCAGGACACTTATCTGTTTTCTAACGGCCATGGAAAAGATCAAGTTAAGGATTCAGCGCTCAAATCAGAAAGCCCGGATATCCTGCAGTTCAATGACGCTACATTTAGCGATCTTTGGTTCTCCAAAAAGAACGCTAACCTGATGATTAACGAAAAAAATTCCGAAGACTCTGTTGAACTGATGAACTGGTTTTCGGCTACTGATTACAAAAACAAAGTTATTCACACGGCTGACGGTTATGATTTGACGAGCATACAAGTTCAAGAATTAATTGAAGCGATGAGTACTTTCTCTGCCACACATAGCAATCTGACGTTAGTGGAGCAACAGACAGAATTTATGCAGTCTTTTAATACTTCTTCGTACTTGTCATCTGACGCTATCAATAAGTAATATACTCACTCCCTCTCAGGGATAATAAATGTTTGCTGAGAGGGAGTTTTTATTTACTACAGAACGGGATCGGTGTTCAGAAAACCTTGGAAGAAAAATCCGTTTTCACTTCGCTTTCAATATAAGTATTCAGGCCCCAGCCGGAGCGCGCCAGTTCTTTCATTTTCTCAAGATGTTCCGGGCCGGGATGGCGGATGTCGTATAAATACACGTGGTTATTCTTAAAGCGGACTTTGATCGAGTTGGCATCTATCTGGAAGCTGACAACCTGTGAATCACCGCTTTTGTTGGCGTAATTTTCCATGCTGCATCCTGTGAGCTAAGCCTGATATCGGGCGACATTCTCTATTAACCACGTTCAGCGGTTTCGCACAGGGCGGAAGTTCACAGTTTGCGCAACGCACGGAAAACTAACAGAACAATACGCCCATGAGGTGAGTCCACATGGGCGTCGGGCGTTACAGGTTTTCAGTCACGATTTTTGCGGCGGCGGCTAAGACGTCCTTACGGGCTTTGGCATCCTGCTGCGGCTGGGTGAAATAGGTCACCAAAATCAGCGGTGCGTGATTATCAGGCCAGACAACGGCGATATCATTGGTCGTACCGTAATCACCGCTGCCGGTTTTATCCCCGACGGTCCAGGAAGCTGGCAGACCGGCACGGATGCTGGCAGCACCGGTGGTGTTACCTTTCAGCCATGCCACCAGCTGCGCGCGCTGCGGTTCGGCCAGCGCATCACCCAGCGCCAGTTTACGCAGGCTTTGCGCCATCGCCAGAGGCGACGTGGTGTCACGCTTGTCGCCCGGAATTGCGGTGTTGAGCGTCGGTTCTGTCCGGTCAAGGCGGAATGTCTCATCGCCGATCGAGCGCGCAAACTGGGTCACTTTCGCCGGCCCACCAAGTTGCGCGATAAGCTTGTTCATCGCCACGTTGTCACTGTACTCAATGGCTGCTGCGCCGAGTTCGCCAAGCGTCATACCGGTATCGAGATGTTTTTCAGTAATCGGGTTGTAGTTCACCAGATCTGACTTTTTGATATCCACATGCTTATTCAGCAGGTTTTTATCTTGCTCACTGGCTTTCAGTACGCCCGATGCAGCCATCACTTTACTCGTACTGCACATGGCGAAACGCTCTTCGCCACGGTATACGGTCTGTGAGTTATCAGCGGTATTGATCATCGCCACGCCCAGACGGCCACCGGTGCTTTTTTCCAAATCAGCCAGTTTTTGCTGCACGGCTTTGGCCTGTTCAGGCGTCTGAGCCCATAGCGGGGCGCTGGAAAATAATAAAGGCATCAGGGCCACGGTCAGCAGCGCTTTATGACGAAATGTATTATTGAACATAGAAATCCTTATCTGTTGTATTGCGGAGACCGGCAATATCCTTGTTTGGCAGATTATTGACAAGCGAGAATAATTTCGCGCAGGATAAAGAAAAACTTATGGATAAGTCATTATGCGGACATCTCTGCCTCTCAATGCGCTGCGAGCTTTTGAAGCGTCAGCCCGACACCTTAACTTCACCCGCGCCGCGCTTGAGCTGAGCGTCACGCAGGCGGCGGTCAGCCAGCAAGTGCGTTTACTGGAAGATCAGCTGGGCACGGCGCTGTTTAAACGATTGCCGCGCGGGCTGGAGCTGACCGATGAAGCACTGGTGCTGTTGCCAGTTCTGACTGAGGCCTTCAGCCAGATCCAGACCGTGCTCAAGCGCTTTGAGGGCGGATATTTCCATGAAGTACTGACCATTGCGGTGGTCGGCACCTTCGCAGTCGGCTGGTTGTTGCCAAGACTGAAGGCGTTTCGTGAGCAACATCCTTTTATCGAACTGAAAATCCTCACCAATAATAACGTGGTCAATCTGGCCTCTGAAGGCCTGGATTTCGCCATCCGTTTTGGCACAGGCACCTGGGCGGCGACCGATAACCGGCTGCTGTTCGACGCGCCCCACACCGTTTTATGCTCTCCGGAAATCGCCCGCCGTCTGACCACTCCCGAATCACTGACCAAAGAAATACTATTGCGTTCATACCGTCCTGATGAATGGGATAAGTGGATGACTGCGGCCGGGCTGGCCCCGTGGCGGGCGACGGGCGCGGTGTTTGATTCCTCGCGTCTGATGGTGGAAGCCGCCATGCAGGCTGAAGGCGTGGCGCTGGTGCCGGTATCGATGTTTGCCCGCGAGCTGGAAAGTGGAAATCTGGTACGGCCTTTTGCGACTGAAATCACGCTCGGTAGCTACTGGCTGACGCGGCTCAAATCCAAACGCATGTCGTCCACGATGCAGGTGTTCGACGACTGGATTAGCAGGGAGTTGCCGTTGTTATCAGAGCGATAAATGGGGCAAAGGAAAAAGCACCGGCAGGAAACCGGTGCCGAAAAGCAGGGTTATTTCAGCAGGAAAGAGTGATCAAACGTGCCGCTCACGTTGAGCGCGACAGGCAATAACCCCTGAGCGTGATAGAAATCCGCTGTCTGTTGTTGCTGTATTTCGGTCGCTGAGTCGATCGCCTGCCAGTAGGATTTGCGGCGTTCAAACGACAGCTTCGCCGCATCGAGCGGGAAACCGATAATCTTCGCCAGCTTTACGCTGTACGCATCCAGATTTTTATACGCCCAGATCTGAGCGTCGCTCAGACGCTGGAGATAGTCGGCAATCGCCTGACGTTTGCCCTGATCTTTCAGCGCGGTATCCGTCGCCGCGAGGAAGCTGTTACCGGACCACAGGCCGCGTCCGTTGACCAGCACCCGCAGATGATCCTGCGTCTGGGCGAAGGCGGTGTAGGGCTCCCACGTCGCCCAGACATCCACAGAGCCTTGCGTCAGCGCCAGTTTGGCATCGCTCGGCGGCAGAAAGCGGAAGGTGACATCTTTGGCAGTCAGCCCGGCAGATGCCAGCGCCTTCAGTGCCACGAAATGCCCGATAGATCCGCGGTTGGTGGCGATACTTTTGCCTTTCAGATCGGCCGCCGTTTTAATCGGATTGTCGGGCTTGACCAGCAACGCGGTGCCGTAGGCATCTGATTTATCCACCGCGATAGCTTTCACCTGCGCGCCTGCAGCCTCGGCAAACAACAGGGGGGCATCTCCGATAATCCCGACATCCACCGCCTGCGCGTTCAGCGCTTCTGCCAGCGGTGCAGCGGCGGGGAATTCCGACCATTCAATCTTGTACGGCAAATTATCCAGTTTTCCCGCCGCTTCCAGCTGTGCGCGCATATTCCCTTTTTGATCCGCCACGCGCAGTGTCACAGGTTCGGCAAATGCCGCAGATATACTGGCGATCAGTGACACCGCCAGCAGCAGATTTTTCACATTCACTCGCATTGCAATTCCTCAGACTAGACTGGTACGGGCAGGTTGATGACTGGCCTGACGGGCAGCGATTTTTTGCTTCGTCAGCGGGATCAGGTGCTTGCCATATTCGACAGCATCATTAAGCGGATCAAAGCCACGGATCAGGAACGTGGTAATGCCCAGATCGTAATACTTGAGTAGCGCCTCGGAGACCTGTTCAGGCGTCCCAACCAGCGCCGTTGAGTTAGATCCGCCGCCGATCAGCCCCGCGATGCCGGTCCACAGGCAACTGTCGAGCCGGTCACCTTTTGCCACCGCATTCAGCAACCGCTGCGCCCCGACACTTTGCGGTTTGGCCGCCAGCACCTGACCGCTTTTCTCCTGCTGCGCTTTGGCTTTTGCCAGGATCTCATCGGCCTTCGCCCACGCCTCTTCCTCGGTGTTACCGAGAACAGGGCGGAATGAAATGCTGAAATTTATCTCCCGCTGATGCGCCGCCGCCGAGGCTTTCACCGCAGCGACGGTTTCCGCGGCGCTTGCCAGCGGTTCGCCCCACAGCGCAAAGACATCGGCATGTTTACCTGCCACGCGGATGGCATCTTCAGAGGAGCCACCAAAGAACACCGGCAAACGTTGCTGATAAGGTTTGATGGCCGAAAAGGCATTCTCTGCCTGATAGAATTCCCCCTGATGGTCAAAGCCTTTTTCCGAGTACCAGCTTTTTTTCAGCACATCGATATATTCATCCGTACGCTGATAGCGGCCAGACTTAGGTTCGAAATCGCCGTCACGGCGTTGTTCTGCATCGCTTCCGCCGCTGATGATATGCACGGCGACGCGGCCATCCAGCAGGTGATCGAGCGTTGCGAGCTTGCGGGCCGCCAGCGTGGGCGCAACAAAACCAGGGCGGTGCGCCAGCAGGAAGTGAATGCGGGAAGTGTTTGCCCCGGCGTGGGCAGTCACCAGAAAGGCGTCCGGCTGATCCGAAGCGTAGGCCACCAGAATGCGGTCAAAACCCGCGTCTTCGTGGGCTTTGGCGAAATCGGCGATGTATTGCTTATCAAAAATCGGACCGGCAGGCGGGATGATTTCAGATGCCAGCCGGTGGCCGATCATCCCGATAAATTGCACGCTCATGAGCTGTCTCTCCTTGGGTCAGAGGCCAGCGGAGGGAGGCTGCGCTGGCAGGAGTTATCACCATAAACGGGTTACTACTATGTTAGAAATTAATTATATCGATAAGCTAATATTAAAATTGCGCATTAAAGATGGGTATCCTCACGTTTGCGATACTCAACGATTATCATTATCATCCCCACATTAAAAATCCCTCCCTGAGGTACTATGCCTAAGTTCATTCCTTCGTTGCTGATCTCCTGCATGCTGCTCGCCGGTGCCGTGCAGGCCAAAACGGTGACAGATATTTCTCAGCGCACGGTTGAGGTTCCAGAAAATCCACAGCGCATTGTCGTCGGCGAAAGCCGGATGTTATATACGCTGGCGCTGGTTCAGGACGGAAATCCCGCGCAGCATGTGGTGGGGTGGCCGGGGGACATGGCGTCGCTGGATGCGCAGAGCTGGGCGATGTATCTGAAAGCTTTTCCTGACATCGGCAAGATCCCGCTGCTTGGGCAGAACAATTACACGCAGATGAACGTCGAGAAGGTTATCGCGCTAAAACCAGATCTGGTGATTTTGCCCATTTACGCTAAAAAGCAGGACGATCACGATGTGATGCAAGAAGCGCTGACCAAAGCGGGGATCCCGGTGATCTACGTCGATCTGCGCGTCGATCAACTGCATAACACGATCCCCAGCGTGAAGCTGTTAGGCGATGTGCTTAACCATCCCGAAAAAGCGGCGCGTTTTATCACCTTCTATCAGCAGCATATGAACCGCGTACAGGAACGTATTGCCGCGTATCAGGGAAAGAAGCCTACAGTGATGTTGCAGTTACATCTTGGGCGTCGTGAAGCCTGTTGTACCACGGTGTCTCACGGTAATCTGGCGGATCTGCTGGCCTTTGCGGGTGGCGATAACATCGCTAAAGGCGCGTTTAAAAGCGTGTATGGCGATCTCAACCCGGAAGCGGTGATCGTCGCCAACCCGGATGTGTATATCACCACCGGTATGGCGGGGCCCGAAGGCAAGCGAGTGTCGAATCTGATGCTGGGCCCACAGGTCACGCAGGAAGAAGCCGCGCAGAGTTTCCGTCAGGTGATGGATCAGCAACCGGTGCTTTCCACACTGAAAGCGGTGCGGGAAGGGCGCGCGTACAGCGTCTGGCATAACTTCTACCTCAGCCCGTATCATCTGGTGGACGTAGAAGTGTTTGCGAAAGCGATGTATCCGCAGCTGTTTAAGGATGTCGATCCGCAACAAACCATGAAAGATCTTTATCAACAGTTCCTGCCGGTGCCGTTCAGCGGGACTTACTGGAGTACGTTACCTGCAAAGTAATGGGTGACGAATAATGTAAAATGAATAACGAATAACGAAAACCGGCACATTTCTGTGCCGGCTCTGATCCACGTCTTAAACTTCTGTTTCTTCGTCTGTCAGAAATCTACGGCTGCAGAGAGCACCACATTGCGCGGTTCGCCTTCGATCACGCGTAAATTTCCTGCGCTTGAGGAGTAATACTCTTTGTCGAACAGATTATTTACGTTGAGCTTAATCTGGGTATGTTTGCCCAGCAGTTGGTTATCCCAGGCGACAAACGCATCGGCCACGGTGTAATCCGGCAAAGTGAAGCTGTTTTCCGGGTCACCCGCACGCGTACCGACGTAACGCGCACCGCCGCCTACGCGGAAATCGCCCGGCACCACTGACCAGCGCATGGTGTGGCTGAGATAAAGGCTGCCCATGTTGGTTGGCGCATTCACCAGACGGTTACCGACATTGGCAGAATTCACGTCATCTTCGGTGATTTCTGTTTTGTCGTAACTGTAGTTGGCGGTCAGATCCCAGTCTTTGGCTATTTCCCCGTTAAGCTCCAGCTCCGCACCCGTCGAGCGTGCTTTAGGAATATTGCGGGTTACGCCGTTAATGAATACCGACATGTCTTCTTCATCAATGCGATACACCGCCAGCGTGGCATCCAGACGCGGTGAAATCTGCCATTTTGTGCCGACTTCATAGGTGGTGCCGCTTTCCGGGGAGGCCACGTTGCCGTTGTCATCCACATCGGTGGAAGGCGTAAAGGATTTACTGTAGTTGGCGTAGAACGAGAGGTCATCCGTGAGTTTGTACACCACGCCCACCTGCGGAAGAAATTTGTCGTCGGTATCATCCAGACTTTGGGTGGGATTCACGAAACCGGACGTCTGCTTCTGGTTGTAATGCTGATAACGCCCGCCGACTACGCCGATCCATTTGTCGGTCAGATGAATACTGTCTTTCAGGTAGACCGATTTGTTATACAGCGTATTGCGCAAATTGCTGTTGCTGTCGGAATAAGTGCTGCTGTTGGTAATGGGTTCAACGCCATAGACCGGATCGTACATGTTAAACGTGCTGAAGGTTTTGCCACGATACGAGTACTGCTTGTAGGTTTCGTTTTTCTCGTAATCGACGCCAATCAGCAGGTCATTCATCATTCCGAAGATTTCCTGATTGCCGATCCAGTCCCATGACGTATAGCTGGTCTGATGGTTGAATCCGCGATTCGCATCCGCACGGCGGGTCACGGCGCCCGTTTCGGTATTCACTGCGGTGGCACGGACTTCATTACTGTCATAACGGCGTTGCTGCCAGGCGTAGGTCAGCCGCGTTTTCCAGTCTTCATTCAGCTGATATTCCCAGGTAGTATTAAGGCGTTTGGTTTTTCCCCAGGCGTGGTTAGCCAGTTCGTCGAGACGGCGGTTATAAGGAATATCCAGTGGTTTGCCGTTGGAGAATACTGTCCCGCGATCGTAAGGAATATCGTATTTGTATTCCTGATAACTGATGTTGAAACTGGCTTTTTCACCGAACCAGCTCAGCGAGGGCGCGAGCAGGGTGTGTGAGTCGCTGCCAAAGTTGCGCCAGTAATCTTCATACTGGCGCTCGGCTATCATGCGAAATGCGAAACCATTGCCAAGCGGACCGGTTACGTCGAGAGTTCCTGCTCCGCCACCAAATCCGCCGGTACGACCACTGACGCGGGTATTCCACTCATACTGCGGTTTTTTGGTGATCATGTTGATCACGCCGCCGGGGTTTTGGATCCCATACAGCAGTGAAGCCGATCCTTTCAGCACTTCGATATGATCGATAGTCGAATCAAATCCAAGCCCCTGATTGCTGCGCACGCCATCAATCAGAATCGACCCGTCACTGTTCGCCCCAAACCCGCGCTTAACGAAACCATCTTCCGTTCCGCCCAGCGTATTTCCCTGTGTCACGCCGCTGACAAACTTCATCGCGTCATCCAGAGATGTCACGTCGTAATCCTGAATCATCGACTGCGTGACCACGCTGACCGACTGCGGCGTTTCATTGAGCGGGGTATCGCTTTTGCTGGCAGTCGAGCTCTGCGTTGCGCTGTAATCGGTGGTATCCAGCGCATTGGCTTGCGCGTTCACGGTAATGGAGTCTTCAGACGGCTGCGTCGCCGCAAGGAGAGGCGAGCAGTGGAGAATAGCGACAGCAACGACGGATTTTTTAAATCCACCGACAAGAGCCCCGCGCGGGGCATGGATGAAAGACATGTGAGTGATTCCCTGAAATAAAATACAACCAAGTAAATACAAATGATAACGGTTTGCATTCTAATTGGCAGGTTTACGAAAGGGAACAAAAAAGGGTGATGACAATAATTACAATTATAGGGGACGGGGCGACGTCATTCGCCACTACTTCAAAACCGCGGGTTGCCCCCCACACTGGCCCAAAGGACGCGTAAACGCGCGCCCTCTGGACTCCCGCGTTTTTTCAAACGTGTGCCATGCATCCCGGCCACGTTTCAGGCACTTCCGTTATTGCCGCAAAATCCCGCCGCTGCGCGGTGCCCTCCGGTCGGGTTCAACCCGCGCAGAAAGGCCGCGCGGTTTTCCACCTCTTCCTACTTTTCGCCTCATTTGAGGGTAAGGTCCGCAACGATCTTACCCGGTGGATGGCCGGTACGGTTGCGCTCAATCGCTAGTGGCAAATCGCCGAGACTAATCACCTCTGCAATTGTTGAACGCAATGTGCCTGCGGCGACCTGCTGAGCAATTGAGGCCAGGCGTGCAGTGTCCGGCTTGTTAGACAAAAAGACGCCACGGCGGCCTAGCGGTGCGCGAGCGATTACGTCCGGAGCAGCAATGCTTACCAAAAGTCCGCCTGGTGCCAGCAGGTCCCAGCACTGATCCAGTACCACGCCGCCGACCAGATCGACCACCAGGTCGATCTGGTCGGCAAGATTTTCCAGGGTTTGCTGGCGATAATCAATAACGTCATCTGCACCCAGTGCTCGTACGTGCTGAAGGCTAGTGGTCGATGCTGTAGCGTAAACAGTTGCACCGGCCATCTTCGCGAACTGAACCGCAAAGCCACCCACACCGCCAGCCGCGCCCTGAATCAACACTCGCTTTCCAGACAGATCGAAATCCGCTGCCTGAATGACATGCCAGGCCGTCATTGCAGCTACAGGAATGGCGGCAGCCTGGACGTCGGACAGCCCTGCCGGCGTCAGGACGAGCTTCTCGGCATCAATGACCAGAAAGTCGGTGTAGGCTCCGACGCCACCGAGGGCCGCCATAACACGATCCCCTGGCTTCACGTTCGTGACGTCGTAGCCAGTTCGAATCACGACGCCAGCCATTTCAATGCCAAGCGTCGCAGGCAGGGTCAGCTTGAAGCGCTCGCGCAGGTGGCCTTCACGGATTTTCCAGTCGATGCCGTTTACCGCGGCGGCCTTGATCGATACCAATACCTCGCCCGGGCCCGGCTCGGGTGAGGAAACGTGATCAACCTTGAGAGCTTCAGGTCCGCCGTAAGCGTGCAGCCTTAAGGCACGGCCCTTGGCCTGCTGTTCGTTAGTATTGCCCCTGTCAGGGGTTGGTGAATGGTTCATACCTGTCTCCTCCTGGCGAGACGCCGCCGCTGAGGGCGGTCCCGCTATCGCGTGCCGTTTTTCTCAAATGATGGCGCAACGTCGCGTCATCATTGCATTGCCACCCCATCCCTACGTCTTAGGGAATAAGCTGCTGATTTCGTGCCCATCGTGTGATCGCATCGCGCGCTGTCGGAGCGGGTCCGAAGAAGTCCTCGTGCCTGGAGATGTCCGAGACATAGAGCCCCGTTCTGAAGAACAGGAACATCTGGATCAGATCATACCCGAGTTCGGAAAACAGCTTGACCGGCCGTGCGGCCACCCGAATCATCCACCAGGGAATGATCTGGATCTTCAGACGTTTATTGATGACATCAGAGATGATATCGGCCAGCTCCTGCTGGTTCTTAGGACCGTCACTCCAGCCAACATCGATCGTCTGGTTGACGATTTCGGCGCCAGGATAGATCGCCGCCTTCGTAAGATAGGAGGCAAGGTCATCCGTCAGCACGTAGGACCACCTTGTGGTTTTGTCGCCCATTCCCTGGAATTTCCCAGCTTTCACGGCCTTTGCGATAAAGTCTGTGCTCTGGTCGAGAAACGAGGGTGCCCGGACAAAGACGTATGGCACGCCGGACTTTTTGATCAGATCTTCAGCCACTTTCTTGGCGTGGAAATGAGGCACAGCGGACGCGGCTTCGCAACTCACGATGCTGAGAAAAACAAATCTGCTCACTTTCGCCCGCGCGGCGGCCTCGATGAGGTTTTTGTTGCCCTGAAAGTCGGTATCGAGGCTGCCCTTCATGTAACTGTTTGCCGAGCTGACGACGACGTCAACGCCCTCCAATGCACGATCCAGCGACGCCGGATCCATCATATCGCCGCGAACCCATTCGATGTCGGCGTCCCCACCTGAGGGGGCGCCCTTTCGCGACATGGCAACGACGGCCGCGCTTTTCTCAAGCGCGAGGTTGTGCAGAATCTTTGCGCCGAGGAAACCTGTTGCGCCGACGACCAGGACTTTCTTTCTCGCCGGCGTGAGGGTATCCGCGACGGTCGCAAGTTGCGGTGATTGAGCCATTATCTAATATCCTTTCATGAGCGGGTAGGGTTCAGAGGTTGAGGGCAGGGTAGTCGGTATAGCCCTCTGCTGTGCCGCCGTAGTATGTTTTGTGGTCCGCAGCGTTCATCCCGGCGTTCGTTTTAAGTCGCGCGACGAAGTCAGGATTGGCCAGGACTAGCTGACCATAGGCTTCCAGATCGGCCAGTCCCGACGCCACATCGGTGCCAATCTGCTCACGCGGACGACCAGGGCGATTGACGATCAATGATTGATGCCAGAGCTGGCGGATATCAGTGAGCAGCGCTTCGTTGCCCTGGTGCATGATGTGCAGATAGGCAAGACCGAGCTTGTCGAGTTCGGCAACGAGGTAACGATAGAGCTCCGGCCCTTCCGAACCTTCATCAATTCCCCATATCGTCGTACCGGGAGACAGGCGGATCGCAGTGCGGTCCGCGCCGATTTCCTCGGCAATCGCTGAGGCCACTTCGATGGCAAAGCGGGCACGGTTCTCGATAGAGCCGCCATACTCGTCCGTGCGCGTGTTGGCGCTTGGCGCGAAGAACTGTTGGACGAGATAAGCGTTAGCGCCATGAATCTCGATACCATCAGCACCGGCTTCAATCGCAGAGCGCGCCGCATTGCGGAAATCGGCGACGGTCTGGCGCACCTCTTCGGTCGTCAACGCGCGCGGTGTGGGGATGTCCTGCATCCCTGCCATGGTAAACATGCCCGCACCCGGCGCGATTGCGGAGGGTGCCACGCCCTGGCGATGGTGCGGAGTGTTGTCGGGGTGGTTCATGCGCCCGGCATGCATGAGCTGGATGAAGATTTTTCCGCCCTTGTCGTGGACGGCAGATGTGATCTTCCGCCAGCCGGCGACATGTTCGGGTGCATAGATGCCCGGTGTCATCAGGTAGCCCTGGCCGTCATCGGAGGGCTGGGTGCCTTCAGTCACGATCAGGCCGAGGCTGGCGCGCTGTTCATAATATTCGGTGGATAGCTCCCCGGGTGTCCCGTCGAAGGCTGCCCGGCTGCGGGTCATGGGCGCCATGACTAGCCGGTTGGTCAGTGTGTAGCGTCCTAAATAGACAGGTGCGAATACTGGATTCATTTGAGTTCTCCATACGTTGACGTCTCTATCCACTATCCATCATTCCGATTTCGGGATAAATACCCTATAGTTGAAATCAGTATTCCATATGTGGGGCAATAAGATGAACCATTTGAATGACATGGCGCTGTTCGTGGAGGTCGCGAGGGTCAGGAGTTTTCGAAGGGCCGCGGAGGCACTGGGCATTCCTAACTCCACCCTGTCACGCCGGATCAGTGAGTTGGAAAAGGCGATTGGTTTGAGGCTCCTGCATCGCACAACGCGCAAGATCGAGCTGACCGAGGCGGGCCAGCTTTACTATGCGCGAAGCAAACATATCGTCGACGAGGCACGGCTGGTGCATGAGCAGCTCGGCGAGATGCTTGAGCAGCCGGGCGGGATCTTGCGGGTTTCTCTGCCTGTCGATTTCGCCACACTTTATCTCGCACCGATCCTCGTCGATTTCGCCGGACACTATCCCGGCATCACGTTCGAATTCGACCTGACTCCGCGGCGTGTCGATATGGTGACCGAACCGTTCGATGTAGCGATCCGCATGGGCAAACTGGAAGAGTCGGGTTTGATCGCTCGCCTTATCGGTCGGCACTCGCGCCAACTCTATGCGTCTCCCGGTTATATCGAAGCGTCAGGCAAACCTGCTACACCTGAGGATCTGGCGGCACATGAATGTATCTGCATGACAAGGGTATCGACCTGGAATTTGCATCAACGGATAAACAAGGTAGATGTCGAGGTGGGCGTTCGTGGCAGATTCACGCTTAACAGTGTCGGGATGATCCGCACTCTCGCCATAAAAAATCAGGGAATCGCACTGCTTCCCGAGAAGATTGTTGCAGATGATTTGGCTGCCGGCAGGCTCATGCGCGTTCTTCCTGAGTGGAAAGGCCCGGACGTCAGCATTTATGCCGTGACAGAAACGCGTCTTACGCCGGCCAAAACCCAACGCTTTATTGAATTTCTGTCTTCAAAACTAATGGAAACCTGAGGAGCTATTATTGAGGTCCGCCTGTAAAACGGAAAAACTCACTACCCTAAGACGGTATTTTGTATAGACCATTTCAATACTCGACAGTAAGTGATGGTGGGAAGTGGACCTCATTTGACTCGTTATCGAACACTATGAGTTGGAACGTTTAAGTATAAATATGACTGGCGTTTCCTGCGTGACTTTAGGTCCGCTTCTCGCTCAAAGCTGCCTGTCATGCCTGCTTAAAAAACAGGCTTAACGTAGGATATTTTCCGTTTTCCAAGCGGCCCCCTTAAAAGACTACAAGCTGGTATGCGCCCCGGTTATTTGCCTCTATCCGGCCTAACATCTTGCAGTTAACGGTGGATATGTCGGAATACAGTGTAGGTAAACCCTAATCGCCAGGTTTAGCGGGTGAAAACAAGGATGGAGGGAACGTTCTGAGAAAGAATCTGGCTACCGGGAACGCGCCTGAAGGAAGATTTATTGCCAAATTCTATCGTGGTGGCGTCTTCGATTCAGTCGCCAGCGAGCACTCAGTGGCCATCGTCGTGACCGTTGCATTGACGCGATTTTCCAGCGGATCATTGTGGCGCTTAAACAGGCGGCGGCCGGAATTCGTCTGCTTCGACGCGAACGAACACGCGCGCGTCATGCAGTCACTGCATAAGGAGTCCTAGAACCACCGCCGTGAAGCCATTATTCCTCGTGGTCATCCACTAAAATCAGGCGGATGCCTTGTTGCTCGATGGCTTCACGGTACTGATCGCTTAATCCCGAGTCGGTGATGAGTGTGTCTACCTTATCTAAATGACACACCACATTCGGACTTTTACGCCCAAATTTTGATGAATCCACCAGCAGATAAATGCGTTCGGCGGCTGTACACATTGCCTGGCTCACGCCGTGAACTTCGTTGAACGTGGTGACAACACCATTCAGGTCCACGCCATCCGCGCCGATAAATAATTTATCAAAATTGAACTGATTAAATGCGCCTTCTGCCAGGCTGCCGTGGAAAGAAGAGGATTTTTTACGATAGGTGCCACCAGGCATCAGAATAGTCTGGTCGTTATCCTGTTCCACCAGGGCATTAACGATGTGCAGGCTGTTGGTCATCACGGTGATGTTATTGAACTGACCGAGGAACGGCACCATCTGCATGACCGTACTGCCCGCATCAAAAATCAACGAATCGCCATCCTGGATTTCTTTAATCGCAGCGCGCGCAATACTCAGTTTCTTACCGGTATTGATGTGGGTTTTACGATCAATCGGCTGATCGCCCTCTTCACGGCTCAGTACTACCCCGCCGTAGGTACGGAGCACCGCACCTTCTTCTTCCAGCAGGGTCAGATCTTTACGGATTGTGGTGCCGGTGGTGGCGAAGTGAGCCGCCAAATCATCGACAGTCGTTTTACCAAATTGTTGCAAATATTCCAGTATTGCCACCTGACGCTGTTTAGGTTTCATCACGATTTCCGTTCAAATTTTCAGATAATATTCACGCGCTACGATTTCTTTTGAAAGGTAATAGCTTTTAAAGTGAAAATATCATGATTTCGTTTCAATCGCTAATGATAGTGCAGTTTGAATATTCGGATCTTTCGGGAAGATCACACCTGTCATTAATTGTTGCCGGCTCAGGCCATTCAGCACGGTCAGCGGCTGCGGCGAGGCAAAAATCGTCAGGCCGCGCAGCAGGAAACCTCCCTGTACTCTTTCTTCCTTGTCGAATGCCAGCGCCAGCACAACACGCGCTTTAAAGCGTCCGCCTGACCGACCGACACCGACGGCGCCCAACTGGCACAATCGGTCAAATGCCCGGTTAAAGCGTTGTAGCTGCCACCACCCCAGCGCGATTTGAGCGACCCAGGCGAACATGGCACAAAGTATTAGTGCAGAAGCTGATGTCATGGATTCTCTCCTTTATAAAAGCAACCGCCCCGGAGCAACCGGGGCGGTACAGGTTCAGAACATCACTTGCCCGCCGGTGATATTGATGGACTGACCGGTGCAATACGATGCTTTATCACTGGCATAGAACAACAGCATATCCAGCACATCCTGATAGTCGCAGCCCCGTTTCAGTGGCACTTTATCGATGTAATACTGCTCAACCTGATCCGCATCGATTCCCAGTTTGTTGGCGTATTGCGGCAATAATGACTGGAACATCGGCGATTTGAGCAAATTGCCCAACATCAGCGAATGCACCGTAATACCGTACTCTGCTAAATCCAGCGCCAGAGACTGAGTGAGCCCAACCCCCCCGAATTTCGCGGCGCTGTACCCTGCATTGTGTTTGCTGCCCACTTTGCCCGATTTAGAATTGATTTGAATAATACGTCCCGGGATCCGGTCGCGGATCATCAGCCGTGAGAACTCGCGGGCGCAAAGGAAGTAACCGACCAGATTAACTTGTAACGAGAGGTCGAAATCATTGAGAGCAAAGTCGGTGATAGGCGATGCCTTGGCCATTCCGGCGCTATAGACCAGCAAATTGATCTGGCCGAATGTCTGGTCAACGGCTTTCGCCAGCTGACCGACGCTGCTTTCACTGGTGGCATCAACTGCAAAACCAAAAGCCCTCCCTTCACCATATTGCGTGTTGATTTGCGCTGCGGTTTCCATGGCGTTCTTTTCGTTGAGATCCGCAACCGCAACCCGGTAACCGGATTCAGCCAGTCCCTGACAGAGAAATGCGCCCAGCGTCTGACCACCGCCGATCACTACTGCTACCTGTTCCATAATTGACTCCTGATCCTAAGATTAATCGATAAATTTCAATATACTGCCCAGAGGAATGTCGTCAGGCGTTATGCCTTTAACATGCACACTTCCGGGAAACTCGGCGTGCTCGCAGCCATCAAAACGTAGAGTGATGTGGCCCAGCTCGCGTAAATTCTGCATCGCCACTTCACCGACCGCGGTGACCGGATAGCGGACATTGGCCAGCTCCATGCAGGCACCACGGTGTAATTCGCCTTCTGTGACGCCATGCTGATGAATGAAGCAGTAATCCTGAATATCTTGCGGCGCACCTTCACGAAACGTGATCAACATCTGGTCGGAAAGCGCTTCTCTGGCAAAGTCACCGATCCGGGTAATGGTGGTTTGATAAATGGTTTGCATGATGGCTCCTTACTGATAGATGAAGGCTGATGCGGCCCATGCGATAAGCACAGTTGGCGCGCCGGTGAGGAAACGGCTAACCAGAACAGAAGGCACACCCACCCTAACCGTGTCCTGTTTGGCCTCTGCCAGCGATAATCCGACCGGGATAAAATCACAGGCTGCCTGAGCATTGATGGCGAAAAGTGCAGGTAACGCCAGATGCGGCGGAATATTTCCCAGCCCGATCTGCACGCCCACCAGTACGCCAATCACTTGCGCAATCACCGCGCCAGGGCCGAGAAAAGGAGAAAGCAGCGGGAAGGAACAAATCAGCGCCAGCATCACCAGTCCGACCGGGCTTTTTGCCAGTGGCGTCAGGCCATGAGCCACCAAATCCCCTAAACCGGAGGCCATGATGATGCCGATAAGTGCTGCGACAAATGCCATAAACGGCAGAATAGTTTTGAGCACGGTATCAATGGTGTCGCGACCGGCCTGAAACAGCACGGCAACCCCGGAGCCCATGCCCATCCCGACTTTAGCCAGCAGGCCGTCGCTTTGTTCGGTGATCTTTTTGGTGGTGTCATAGTCCCGCCCGCCCTTCGGTGACGTCCTTGCCACCGCCGCAGAAAGAGGTTCTGCACTTGCCGGTGCGTCGATGACGATATCGTCCACACGCACTGCCGACACATAAATGTCTTCTGTGATAAACTGCGCCAGCGGACCGGATTTCCCAGTCGAATGGATATTCACCGTCGGGATCCGGCGTTTAGGGTACAGGCCGCAGCGCAGCGTGCCGCCGCAGTCGATCACCATCACGCCAATGTCTTCGAGCGGTGGTTCGCCTTCTTTGAATCCATCGACGGTTTCCCAGCCAGTCAGTTCCGCCAGTTTATCGACGATCGCCGGGCGGGTGCCCGCCGTGATGTACACCACTTTTTTACCGGGAATAGCCTCAATCAGTAACGGGCCACCCCAGCCACCTTCTCCCCGGTTAATACGAATAATCACGCTCATTTTCTGCTCCGCGTTTAAAGTTGAACCTGACGATCAAGCTGGATACCCATCTTGCGTTCGAAAATGCGCGTTGTGAGATCGGTTATCCAGCCACGGAAGAAATTGGTCACCATGCCGACCAGGAAGTAACTGACCGCCAGCGGGCCAAGAGGTAATCCCAGCGTTGTCAGACCGCTGGCGACGCCCAGATAAACAAACAGTTCGCCGGGGTTAATGTGCGGGAATAAACCATTCATTGAATGGCAACTGTAAGAGCTGGCCGCGTAATAACTGGGTTTGTAAATTTCAGGCATAAAACGCCCGAGGCTCAGTGTCATGGGATTGCAAAACACAAACGTCCCAATCACCGGCAGCAACAGGTAACGCGCTATCGGATTCCCTGCACAACGCTGCGCCAGCCGCTCGATTCTTTTCTGGCCGACGAAGACGATCAACGCGTTCATCACCACCAGCAAACTGATTAACAGAGGCAAAATGCCAGTGACCATACTGACAAATACCTCCCCCCCTTTCTGAAACAGGCCGATGAACCACTCGGCACCGTGCGTAATTACTTCGATCATGTCGCTCTCCTGTAGGATACGTGGGTCTACGCTTTCATTTTTTATCTCGCCACACCTAAAATATAATCATTATGAATTTATAAATACCTTGCATTGATCACATTCTGAAAGATTTATCTTTCAGAATGAAATTCTGAGAGTGTGAGGCGTCATGGCAGAAGGAGAAAGGTGGCTGAGAAGCCGGGATGTGACCCTGTCGGGGGAGTTTTCAACGCGCTGAAATGCTATCGTAATTGTCACTAATCTGGGGAGGGGAAATCCGCGAAGCTTAGCGGCTTGCCGGTTAGCGCAGTCGGGCTCGACGACCGGCCGCAGGCCGCGAGCCGAAAAAGCCTGGGTAGGATTTTATGTCATGTCTTTAATCAGCATCGACAAGATCGGACATCGAAAAACCGGCACCGAAACCGCATATTCCCGGGCTTGTTTGATGAGTGCAGATATAACGGTTATGGTCTTGTTGTCACTGATTTTCGCCAGCATAACAAAGCAGGAATGGCGTTCTAGGGGTCCGCTTGGAAAAGGGAAAATATCATACGTTAAGCGTTTTTCTTAAGCAGCCATGATAGTCCGCTGTGTGCCAACAGCGGACTTTGCAAACATCACTGTTTTATTAAGAAGGTAACGGGTCATAACATGTGGACTTCATTGACTGCGTTCCATCAACTCAAGCGTCTGACCATCGGGGCTTTGTAAATATATTACTCTGGTTCCCTGCATGGGTCCTGACAAGACTGTCTGAGGTTTCCCTGGCGTCTTCCAGCCATAGTCCGATACTTTGCTCAAGAGCGTATCAAGATCCTCGACTATAAACGCAAGGTGAGCGTAGCCTGGGATGTAGGGTGCTGAAGGCTCTTCTGGCTGTTCAATGTTATTGTATTGCAGTAATTCAATTTTAATACCAGCCAGTTCAAGCAAAGCCATTTGTACATCAGCTCCCCTTGCGCCTGTCACTTCATCAATAATAGGTCCAGACATTTTCCCTTCGCGTAATAACTCCCCTCCAAGAATATGAGTCCAGAAAAATAATGAGTCTTCAATATTTTTAACTGAAAAACCGACGTGATTAACACTTAAGATCATGAGATTACCTGCTGGGTTTTGAAAAGGGAGATCAAAGAGGAAGGCGCTTTCCTCCCTCTTTGGCGGTTTCGGCGCAGCGCGTTAAGTGATCACTGCAATTAAGAAACCGAAACTTTCTGGTCAGCGGTGAAAAGCCGCATATCTCACTCTACCGTCGAATACTTAACATAATGATTCGAGCAGTTAAAATGCGCCACATATCCCAGCTTCCCATTCGGGCCTTTGGCACTGAAAGGAATGTGGTAAGTGCCTTTATCTTCCTTCGCATCATCACTGATGAAGCTCAACACCGGGACCGACGTGCCCATATTGTCTTTGTCGTTGCCCCAGTTAGGGATACGGTTTTCCATGTAGTCACGGGTGACGGTATCTATCGCATCACTCTTGGTTATCTGCGCACAGGCGCCTTCGGTTGAACGTTGCATCCACCATGGGTAGATGTAGACCGAGCCCAGCATCACCACCATCATCAGGAAAATGAATGAAATAATTCCGATCAAAACGACTTTACTCATAGTGCTTGCTACTCCTGAAAATCTTCGCAAAATCATAGCCTGCGCAGAATATTCAATGTTATTTAACGATAAGAAAGCGCGTATGTTACGCCAGTTGGTCAGCAGAGGTTAAGTACTATCAGCCGTTCTGTTGCATTCGGTTACAGAAGCCAGTCCCGCAGGAAACTCAGCGGTGTTAGCCTTTTACCACAATCATTATTTGCACAAGGAGTCACACATGAGTCAGCAATCCGAACTTCAACAGCCGGTCGTTGCCGTACTGGGCCTCGGCGCGATGGGGCATGCCTTTGCCGCAAACCTGATCAAAAAAGGGTTTACCACCCGCGTCTGGAACCGTACGACCTCCCGCGGAGATGATCTTGTCAGCGCCGGGGCGACGCGTGGTACGACACCGCGGGAAACCGTTGAAGGTGCCGATGTGGTGATCACTATGCTGTCCGATGGCAAAACGTCGCTGGAAGTTTATCAGGGGGATAACGGTTTGCTGGCGGGGCTGAAACAAGGCGGGATCATCGCGCAGATGGGGACGCTGGGTGTCGAAGCAACCGAAAGCCTGATCGCCCTGATCAAAGCGCAGCGCCCGGATGTGGTGTTCTTCGATGCGCCAGTGTCCGGCACGAAAGCGCCGGCTGAGCAGGCGCAGATTGTGGTTCTGGCCAGCGGCGATCGGGAAGCGGGTGCTGCCGTGGAAACGGTATTTGCGGCGATCTCCAAAGCGACTAAATGGCTGGGTGAGGCAGGGCGCGCGTCCAGGATGAAACTCGTGGTAAACGCCTGGCTGATTGCCATGATGGAAGGCATCGCCGAAACCACGCAGCTGGCTGAAGAACTCGGTTTCACCACAGATGACCTGTGGAGCGTGCTCGACGGCGGACCGCTGGCGGCACCTTATATTAAAGGCAAAATGGAGATGTTCAAAAGCGGCGATTATACACCACAGATGCAGCTGACGTGGGCGCTGAAGGATATCAACCTGGCGCTGGAAGCGGGAAGTAAACTGGAGCTGCCGGTGATGAAACGCATCAGCGAAACCTGGCAGGGCGCGGTGGGTGCCGGTTATGGCGATCAGGATCTGGCCGTGGTGTACCGTTACCTCGGCGATAAACAATCTTAATTACCCCAAATCCTCCGCTGAATGTGATGACTGGCGAATGACAGATCATCACATTCATTACTCGTCACCTGTCATTCATCACCTGTCATTCATAACTTCGTAGTATAAATCAGAGCATCTGGCTATTGGTTATCCGTTCGGGGGCTGTGATAGCGTCGGGATAAGAACACCTCTTTTCATTCATAGCGGAGTGAGCGATGAGCCAGCCTTCCACCAATATCCCATTAATCGACTTCAGCCAGTTTTCAGCGTCGCCGCAACAGCGCGAAGCGTTTCTGTCCGAGTTGCGTTACGCCGCACGCGAGATCGGCTTCTTCTATCTTAAAAATCACGGCATTGATAAAACCTTACTGAGCGATGTGCAGAATGCATCGCGCCAGTTCTTTGCCTTGCCGGAGGAAGAAAAACTGGCCGTGGCGATGATCAACTCATCCCATTTTCGCGGTTACAACCGCGCGGCCTCAGAAATTACGCGCGGTCAGCCTGACTGGCGTGAACAATTTGATCTCGGGGCTGAGCGGGCGAAACTACCAATAGATGACAACACCCCCGCGTGGGCCAGATTGCAGGGTCCAAATCAGTGGCCGGAGACGTTACCGGAGCTACGGCCATTGCTGTTGCGCTGGCAGCGCGAGATGACCGCCATGTCGTTGCGCCTGCTGCGTGCGTTTGCACTGGCGCTGAAACTGCCGGAAGAGGCGTTTGATCCGCTGTATGGCGAAAAGCCCAATGAACATATCAAACTGATCCGCTATCCAGGACGGCCTGAAGGTGAGGGGAATCAGGGCGTCGGGGCGCACAAAGATTCCGGTTTCCTCAGTTTCTTGTTGCAGGACGAACAGCGCGGATTACAGGTTGAAGTGGAAAAGGACCAGTGGGTGGAAGCGTTGCCTGTGCCGGATACGCTGGTGGTGAATATCGGTGAGTTGCTGGAGCTGGCGACCAACGGTTATCTGCGTGCCACCGTTCACCGCGTGGTATCTCCGCCTGCGGCCGGTGAGCGCCTGTCGCTGGCATTTTTCCTCGGCGCGCAACTCGACGCCGTGGTGCCGCTGTTCCCGTTACCGCCGGAGCTTGCGAAAGAAGCGCGGGGCGAGGCCAGCGATCCGCTGAATCCGCTGTTCCGCGATGTCGGTTTCAATTATCTGAAAGGGCGGCTGCGCTCACATCCTGACGTGGCGCAGCGTTATTATGCGGACGTCACGCGTTGATCAGTTTTGTGGTGAGTTAGCGGTATCGATACTGACCACCGCCGACATCCCAGGTCGCAGACGATCGCTTTGCGGCTGATTCGGTTCCAGCTCAATGCGCACCGCAATTCGTTGTGAGATTTTAGTGAAGTTACCGGTGGCATTATCAGCTTTCAGCACGCTGAATTCAGAACCTGCTGCCGGAGAAATTCGCACCACGTGGCCTTTGAAAGTGCGATCGTCGAGGGCATCGACCGTAAACGTTGCCGGTGTGCCGACGTTCATTTTCGCCAGCTGGCGCTCTTTGAAGTTGGCCGTCACCCAGACGATTTTTGGCGTGATGGACGTCATCTGCGTGCCTGCCGTCACATATTGCCCCATGCGGGCGCTGACCTCGCCGAGTTGTCCGTCGGAGGGCGCGACAATTCGCGTATGTTGCAGATTAATTTGTGCGACCTCAACCTTCGCCTGCGCGGCCTTTAAGGCTGCGGCCAGCGACGCTTTATTGGCATCCACCAGAGCCAGATCCTGACGGGCGATATTCACCGAGGCCCGCGCTTTGGCCACGTTGGCTTTGGCCGTCAGCAAGGCGGCGTGTAATTCATCCCCGATGGTTTTCGACACCAGACCCTTTGCCAACAAGGAACTGTTACGGCCAGTATCGAGCGAGGCTTTACTTTCGGCGGCCTGCGCACTTTGCAGTTCTGCTTCGGCAAGTTGCAGGCTGGCGGCGCTGGACGCACGATTTTGCTCAAAGTTTTGCAGTGTCACCTGCTGCTGTGCGGCAGCGGCTTGTGCCTGTAACAATTCCTGGCGGTAAGTGCTGTCGTCGATCAGAAACAGCACGTCACCTTTTTTTACCGGCATAAAATCCTGTACTTTGACGTCGGTGATGTATCCCGATACCTGGGGGCTAAGCAGGGTGACATTGCCACGTACGTAGGCGTTATCGGTTGATTCCACCTGCGAATTAAACGGAAATAACTGCCAGCTGTATAAAACCAACATCACGCCGACCACACCCAGGCAAAGCACCACTATGATTGACGGATAACGAAATAGATTTTTCATCACTTTTCCTGCATTACTCTTTTAGTTCGATGATAGAAACGAATGACTTACGCAACAGCCTCAGCGGCTTCGCGCTTTTTGGTCTGGATCCGTCCGACAATAATGTGCGCGCAAAGGACGGCAAAGCAGCCCAGCGACATATAAAACACCACCATGAAAACATCGTTGTACGCCAGCAATCCCGCCTGTTGTGTCACTTTCAGACTCAGTTGCGCAACCGCCTCGGCATTTAGCTGAGTGCCATCGTTTAATACCGGTTTCAGCAAATGGCTGTACTGAGCGAGCCGCTCAACCACCAGCGGATTTTGCAGCGAAATCCCTTCAACCAGTACACTCGAGTGAAACTTCTCACGCAAAATTTGAATTGTCCCGAGGAACGCGCCGCCGACCTGCGCGCCGACATTTTGGGTTGAGAGAAACACCAGCACAAAACTGATGATCTGGCTCTGGCCGTATTGCAGAGCGCGGATAAATCCGAGCCACAGGGAGGTAGGCAGGAATATTGCGCCACCAAAGGCAACCATTCCCTGCGTCAGGTAAAACTGCTCGGGGCGCGTATCCACGGTTGAATGCGCGTCCATCCAAGCCGCCACGGCAATCAGCGCGATAGAGAATAAATGGATGTAAACAATCCGATTGGCTTTATGAATAATGCTGACGAACACCAGCCCGGCGAAGGTCGCGGCCAGAATGATGCAAAACAAGGTAATCAGCTGCTCGTTGAGCAATCCAACCAGATTCAGAAAGCCCACCATGCCGGTGGTTTGCTCAGAGAGCAGCATTCGCACGAACAGCATTGAACCCGTAAACAGCAGCATTTCCGGAGTCATCAGCCAGCGTAAGTCAATAATCGGATTCTTGCGCCGCAACTCGACCATAAATGACAGCGTCAGTGCGATAATCCCGACGACCAGAACTTCACCAATCCAGTCCTTTTCCTGCCACCAGTAGTAGCGGCCCATGGTCAGCACGATCGACATACAGGCTACGGCAGTGGCGATCAGCGGGTAACTTATCCAGTCGGTTCGCTCGAAAACTTTCACGCGTGGTGGATGAGTCAGCGGCAATATCCAGATGATGGCCAGACAGATCAGCGACAGACCGGATTCCAGCATCGTCAGCTGGTGCCAGTGCCCGAGATCTAACAGGTGCGGCGAAATGATGCGAGAAATCGGCAACGAAATCTGGCTGCCTGCCAGCCCAAAGCACAATCCTGCCGTCAGCTTTTTCGCCGGCGGGAAAATCTCGAACATATAGAACAACGCCAGCGGCCCAAGCGATGCCATCGCAAAACCCATGACTGCGCGAACCGCCACGGCGGTCTGAAAATCATGGGTAAACATTTGCGCCATGGAGGCGACGGCAAAAAACAGCAGGCCGTATTCCCCGAAGCGACGAAACCCAAACTGGGTACGGATTTTATACAGCAGGATCGTACCGGTCACGCTGGTGGCGGTATACGCGGCAATCAGCCAGTAGCTTTCTACGTTAGAAATTCCAAGAGATCCCTGGATCCCCGGCAGGTTTGATCCCACCAGATTGATCCCCAGCCCTTGCGTCATACCAATAATCAACGACGCCATGACGTAAACACCGATACGTAATCGCGGGTAACGGGAGAGCCAGGTATTCACCTGAACGGCAAACGGGTGATGCGTTGAGGGAGGAACCGATCCGGCTTCGGTTGCTGGCGCGGGGGGCTCTTTTACGGTTGATGCATCCCGTGTTGTTAATTCACCGGCATCCTGCCGGACATCTGAATCAGAACGCGTCGTCATCGTTATGCCTTATAAGTCATTACCCAACTAGCTTGTAGCTTGCTACATAATGTAGTGAGGCATTTCAAATGTGTCTAGTTCAATTATTCATATCAGTGATATTTACAAACGCAAATAGGGAATAATCAATCAATTACAACGGTGACTATTGCAGGAATGAAAGGGGGGATAAGGAGAAAAAATCGCCACTCAAAGTGCGGCGATATTGGCAGTGATGGCGGCAAGAACGCCACGGGCAACGGCAATGTTTTCTTCCGGGATGCCTTCCATCACACGGATCAATATGTCGTCGGTCATGCTGCGTACCTGATTCGCCAGATCGTTACCGGCTTCGGTCAGCACAATATCTTTTGACCGACGGTCGTTTTCACCAGGGCAACGCTCCAACAGCCCAAGCTGTGCGAGGCTGTCAAACAGGCGGATCGCGGTCGGGTGTTCGACTTCCAGCAAGGCGGTAAGTTCTCCCTGCGGAAGACGGCCATTGGCCGCTTCCAGATGCAACAGAACCTGACCACGGGCAAGTGTCAGCCCGATGGTTTTGAAACGGGCATCGCAGTAAGTCCGTAACTGACGGCCAATATGGATGGTTTCCGGGAGGAAGCGCAGGGTAGGCGAAGCGGCCTCCGGTCGGCGGCGTAATGTAGTCAAAGGATCCTCACAGATGGTGCTTTTGATGGCGTCAGGTTAGCACGGTATGTGATATTTGCCACAAAAGTGAGGCCGCTGTTAACATTTTGAGACAACCGGAAGTCACTTTCTGGCAGTGAAGAGCCAGACCGCCCGGCGCTATTTTGGGGTGATAATATCCACGTGAGAGATGTTGCTTTTCATGATCAGCTTGCGCAGGAACGGCGAGGTCAAAATGGCGGCTTTTACGATTTTGCTGAACAATTTCAATCGCAGCTTCAGCGTGTTTTTGTGATAAGCGCGGTTCGGATGACTCACGTTGTCGTTGAAGATCTTGCTAAGGATTTCCGCGCTGTCGAAGGCGTAACTGATACCTTCCAGCGAGCTGGCGCTGATGAATCCGGCGGCCTCGCCGATTAGGAAAGCGTTATCTTGGCCACAGCGGAAATCGCTCATTTTCGACGGGCACAGCACGATGCATTTTTCGGTCTTCACCACATCGCCAAAAGTGAAGGAATAGGGCAGAAGACGTGTTTTTAGATTTTCAAAATGCTGATTGCCATTCTTCATCGGGAAGGCGCCGCCGACAATAAAATACCCGTCTTTGGACATACTCCAGGCGTAACAATCGGTGACGGTATTATCGAAAATACAAGAGTAGAACGGCACCGGATGTTTATCGGTAAACCATTGCTGAATACTCAGATATTTACGGATTTCATGTTCAGGATACAACATTCTCCTGACCATGGAGTTTGCGCCGTCCGCGCCGACCACGTATTTCGCTGTCGCCAGATGATGAACGCCTTCATCGGTGAACTGGATTTGATATCCGTCGTCCTGGCGGATGATTTTGCGGCACAGGCTGTCATGGCGCACATCAACGTTCGCGGGGATCAGTGTTTTAAGCCACAAATCGAAACGGTGGCGGTTGATATTGACGTAAGTCCGCTGGTAATTTCTAATCAGGCTGGTTTGTAAATCGTAAGTTTTGACGCTGAAAATTTGCGGATCGGCCAGCACGGAGGTAGGCAGATTCACGCCGAAACGCACAAAAGATCGTTGTGCATCGGTCGCCAGCAGGCCACCGCAGGGTTTCTGAAAACCGTCTTCGCCGCATTCCTGCTTTTTATCGAGAGCCAGAATTCTGAGGTCAGGATTCAGTAATCTGGCAAGCGTTGCGCCCGCCGGGCCCAGACCAATAATCGCAATATCGTAGTCCATCTGTGAATCCATCTTCCCTGACAAAGGCGAGAGTATAGTCCGTATTGAGAGACTACGAGAAGATGTAATTTACAGAATAAGAAAACCCTTAACTCATCAATATTCTGGAGAAAATAGCATGCAACCTGTCGTTAATATGATCACGCTGGGCGTTAAGGATTTAGCCATCGCCACCGAGTTTTATCAGAATGGATTAGGATTTCCGAAAGTGGTGATTGATTCAGACAGCGTCAGCTTCTTTGAGCTGGCGGGCGCATGGTTGTCTTTATTCCCGTGGGACGAGCTGGCTAAGGACGCGCAGGTCAGTGCTCAGGGGGAAGGTTTCCGCGGGATGTCTCTGGCGCAAACCGTTGCCAGTGAAGCAAAAGTGGACGCGATTCTTAAACAGGCGGTGAAAGCGGGCGGGACGCTGATTAAGCCAGGCCAGAAAGTATTCTGGGGCGGATATTCTGGTTACTTCGCCGATCCGGACGGACATCTTTGGGAAATCGCCTATAACCCGTTTATGAAAATCGGGCCACAGGAAGCGTAATAAGGTTCCTCCCCGGATAATGATACCGGGGAGGGTTTGCTTACGGCAGGGCTATAATCCATTCGTTCAACTGAGCGGTGCGATCCTTCGTTCGCTGTATCAGGCAGGCCATTTGATCGGTATTACGCTGCGCGCCAGCCTGATTGATTAAATACCACGCATTGCATTCCTTATCGCGAAAACGCACCCATTGCCGCTGCGCTTCAACAAACCTGGTTTTTAGCGCCGGGTAATCTAAATATTCATCTTTCGGCTGTGACATTTTCTTAATCAACTGCTGATAGGAAACGTTCAATTGGTGATCGGTCTGCTCAAACACGGCCTGCGCGCGCATGTCTTCGCACATTGGCGAGAGATCGTCTTTTGGGCAGTCCTCAGCCAGTGCGATAACCGGTGAGAATAGCAATCCGGCGGCAATCAGCAGGGGGCGAAAACGTATATTCACGTGCATGGGCAGATGACTCTTCATAAAAGTTGAGATATCAGGACTTTACTGAAATGCGATCTCTCCCGCAACTGCGGTACTCACGCAATTGATGGGACGACGGGGGCAGAACATTGGGGCAATCTTCATTATTAGTTACAACATACAGTCCATTTGCTTTAATAAAACCGACGTCTGTGAGTTAGATAAACACCGCAAAACGGCGGTGTCTTCTTATAATGTCTGGCAGGAAAAGGGGGCTTATAATCCGCGTTTTTCCATTAACACCGCCAGATCAACCAGACGGTTGGAGAATCCCCATTCGTTGTCATACCAGGCCAGAATCTTCACCAGTTTTCCGCCAATAACTAAGGTAGAAAGGCCGTCGATAATGGACGAGCGTGGATCACCACGATAATCACTCGAGACAAGGGGTTCATCGCTATAGCCCAGAATGCCTTTCAGCGGGCCGGACTCCGCCGCCTGTCGGAATGCCGCGTTGATTTCTTCAACCGTGGCTTCACGTTTCAAATTCACAGTCAGGTCGACGATAGAAACCACGGGTACCGGGACACGCAGGGAATAACCGGTCATGCGTCCGGCAAGTTCAGGGATGACTTTCCCGATGGCTTTCGCCGCTCCGCTGGAATACGGAACAATCGACACTGCCGCTGCACGGGCGCCGCGCAAATCTTTTTCCGGCTGGTCATGCAATGCCTGGCTATTGGTATAAGCATGGGTGGTGTTCATCAGGCCATGTTCAATCCCGAAGGTTTGATGAAGAACCTTCGCGGCCGGTGCTAAACCGTTTGTTGTGCAACTGCCGTTACTCACCACTTTATGTTTTGCGGGATCATACTGGTCATCATTCACACCCAGCACGATGGTGATATCGTCATCTTTCCCCGGCGCGGAAATAATGACGCGTTTCGCACCGCCGTGAGTGATATGGACTTCAGCCTTAGCTTTATCCGTGAAGAAACCGGTGGCTTCGATAACGATATCGACGCCGGTACTGCTCCAAGGAATAGCGGCCGGATCTCTTTCAGAGAATACGCGGATGCTTTTGCCATCGACCAAAAGCTGGCCTTCACCTGCTTCGACGGTGGCGTTCAGCGTGCCGGAAAGGGAATCATATTTAAGAAGATGGGCGAGAGTTTTACTGTCAGTGAGATCATTGATCGCCACCACCTGAAAGTCATCGCGACCGAGAGCAGCGCGCAGGACGTTTCGTCCGATTCTGCCGAATCCGTTAATACCAACTTTGACCATGATGCACTCCTTAGTTAGCGGAACTGCATTCAATGTAGTCTTAAGCTGGCGTGGCGTAAATGACAAGAAAGAATCAATTTACGCCAACATGCGTGAGCAGAAACGTTCACGGTATTCAGTAGGGGTGAGCTGCAAATTACGCTCGAAAACGCGGCGCAGATTCAGGCCAGTACCAAAGCCTGTCATGACCGCGATTTGTTCAACGCCGAGAGTGGTTTGTTCAAGCCGCTGTCTGGCCGCATTCAGACGGACTTCCTCGACATACTTCGCCGGTGTCATTCCGGTTTCACGAGTAAAGACGCGGGTGAAATTGCGCGGACTCATCGCGACATGCTCTGCCAGTTGTTCCACTGAAAGGTCTGCCGTGATGTTATCGGGCAGCCAGATCTGAAGGTCTCGGATCGGTCCTTCTGCCGCCTGATTTAACAGATAGCGGCTGAACTGCGCCTGACTGCCGGGCCTGCGCAGGAACATCACTAAATCCTGTGCCACGTCGCGGGCCAGATTGAAACCATGGTCGTCCTCAACCAAGGCGAGCGTGAGATCAAACCCTGAACTGACACCGCCTGAGGTCCAGACGGACCCGTCCTGAACATAGATCGGGCCACGTTCGACCAGGATTTGTGGAAATTCTGATTGCAGCGCATCGAGTAAACGCCAGTGTGTGGTGGCATGCCGTCCGTCGAGCAGGCCAGTTTCCGCCAGCAGCATTGCACCGCCGCAAATGGAAACAATGCGGCCAGCATGGGGCGCAGCCTTTTTTATCCACTGGACTACGTCTGAGCCTTCTTCTTTGGTCAGGCCTTTACCAGTGATAAGAATGGTATCGCGTGGAGTGTTTGGATCGAGATCGCACAAGCGGTGGTCAGCCAGCAGGTTCAGCCCGGACGCGCCGTGAACGACACGGTGCTGTTGCGTCGTGGCCAGGGTAACCTGATAAGCTGGCGTGCGGGCGTCCTTAGACATCAGGCGATTTGCCTGCATGAGGATATCGGCGATACCAGCCGCTTCGAACAACATGCCCCCGTCGGGGACGATAATCAAAAATGTATGCATGGCGTTAAAGGTACGTTTTGTACGAAATAAGTCAATAGGAGGTGCGAAAGATGAATGAAGGAGCAGGGCGCGGCAATCCTAAACCTCTGAGGATTCGTATTTTTAAAAGAGGTTAAGTAGGCAAAAACACCAATTAATACATGACCTTCAGAGACGATAACGGTATCTTGTTTTCGCCAATAATCCTTAATTTTATTCCTGGTAATACATGAATTCATTACTCAAAAATCCATCTCGTTTTTGCATGATTCTGATGCTGATGATTTTGGCTGGCTGTTCCAGCAAACCCCATTATAAAAAATACGATTCGCACGCCTTTGACGACGAAATCGAAGATGCTGCTGATAAATACAAAGTCGACCGGAAACTTGTGAAAGCCATCATTCAGGTTGAATCCAGCTACAATCCGAAAGCCGTCAGTCCTTCAAACGCCATTGGTCTGATGCAGCTGAAAGCCTCAACCAGCGGTTGTGATGCATACCGATATAAAGGTAAACGCGGTTGCCCGGACAAAAGCGATTTATATGATCCGGAAACCAATATTGATTTAGGAACGGCTTATATCAGCGCGTTGCAGCATCAGCAACTAAACTGGATCAACAATCCGGTGACGCGTCGTTACGCCACCGAAGTTGCTTATGCCAACGGTGCCGGTGCCTTGCTTCGGACATTTTCCAGCAATCGCCAGACAGCCATCAGCATGATTAATCAGTTGTCGCCCGAAGCGTTTCACTGGCACGTCCGCCAGTATCATCCGGCAGCTCAGGCTCCGAGATATATGGCAAAAGTCGAAAAGGTCTATGCTGGTTTATAGTGCAAAACACTCACAGCGGAGAGTTCGCTACGTAAATTCTGCAGCATTATGGTACTGATGAAATCTCAGAATTCACGTAGCGCGATCAATTTCAACCCCGTTTTATTAGCGAGAAAGGTCGTTTTCAATGCCGGATAATATGTTCACGGATTTTCCAGACGAGGCATCCAACAGACAAGCCGAAACCTTTGAAATGTTATTAACTCAGCCGGGTGTGCGTATCGAGAGAATCATTTCCACCGGACAATCGAGCCCACCTGATTTTTGGTACTGCCAGCCACAAAGCGAGTGGGTGTTAGTGCTGCAAGGTTCAGCAGGTTTGTGGCTGAAAGATGAAACCGAAGCGCGGGTCATGAAAGCCGGTGACTTCGTGAATATTCCTGCATTCTGTAAACACCGCGTGGAATGGACAGACGCTAAAGAAACCACGGTCTGGCTGGCTGTGCATTACGGAGAAGAAAGGACTGAAGATGAGGCAGGGAAGTTGGATTAAGGAAGTCAGGATTGGCGGTACGTAGTTAGATATCGTATTTAACATAATATACATTATACGTACTTTGATTGTAGTAACTAAACCGGGATATTCGCTTTACTGTCGCTACTACAGTTATTGTGTTGAAATGTGCTCTCAGATTCTCTCAAACGATTTGTCTTTTGGAAATGCAGGAACATTTATGAAAAACATCACTTTTTATCGCCGTTTTGAAACCGACATCCTTGCCGGTCGTAAAACAATTACCCTGCGTGAAGCCAGCGATGCAGATTTTGTTGCGGGAGACCAGGTACGGGTCAGTCGTTATGAAGATGATGTCTATTTCTGCAATATTGAAGTGACTGGCGTGACGCCGGTGCAGTTTGACGATCTCAACGATACCCACGCGGTACAAGAAAACATGACATTACCGGAACTGAAACAGGTCATCAGCGAAATTTATCCGGGGCTGAAAGAACTGTTTATGATTGAGTTTCGCCTGATTTAACTGCCATAAAGCGCGCCGCTTCAACATTGGCGCGCCCTTTTCTTCTTCAACCCTGCCAGCGCGAATTGCGAATAATCGAACAGAAATCCCCTTTAATAAACGCCGGTTCTTTATCTGCAATCACGTCTGCTTTGACGTTACCGAACGTCGTTTGCGGTTTGTTTTTGATGCCGTCATAAAATGCCTGAATAATATCTTCTTTAAACGCCGCCGTTCGCGGATGTGCATCAACCACAGCTTCACGTACATCATCCTGATATACCTGATAATTTAGCCCCAGCACATCCATTTCTACACCTGCTGTCACCAGTGCAATCACCGGATCCATAAACTCGGGAATTCCAGGTGTGGTGTGTAACGCGATAGCCGTCCAGACTTTATCCATATCCCCGGCGCTGACGCCGTATTGCTGCATAAATTCCCGTGCGGCATTGGCGCCGTCAACTTCGAAACGTTTATCGCAGCTGCAATTTTCATGAGTCAGCCCCATGTCGTGAAACATACAGCCAATATAAAGCAGTTCGTGATCGACCTTCAGTTCACGTTGCTGCCCGGCCAATGCCGCCCAGTAATACACGCGGCTGGAATGATGAAACAATAAATCTGATTCGGTATCGCGAACTAATTCGGTCGCTTCGCGTGCCATTTTGCTGTCGGGAATGCGGATGCCCTGTATGTTAAGACTCATGATAGTTCTCCTGTCGGGTTGATTAAAACCAGCTTAAGCCGCAGGATGAATGTCATCAATCGACGTAATATTACGATTTAAGACATTGCGTTGTTCTGCGACAGGAAATCTATTCATGCTTAAACACATTGTGATTCTGGCCGTGCCTGGCGTGCAGTTGCTCGACGTTTCCGGTCCGCTGGATGTCTTTGCCGAAGCTAATCAGCAGCGTGGTCGTGAAGTTTATAAACTCAGCGTGATGGCGATGACCGATCCTATTATTACATCCTCGTCCGGCACCCGCCTGCTGGCTGATTTAACGCTGGCCGCCCCGCTTCCCGCCAATCTGGACACTTTTTTGGTGGCCGGTGCACCAGCGCTTACTCCCTTTATCCATGACGAAATGTTAAAGGAACAAATCTGTCGTTGGAGCCATCACGCACAACGCTTCGGTTCCGTTTGCAGCGGCGCATTGCTGCTTGCCGCCGCGGGACTGCTGGATAACCGACGTGTCACTACCCACTGGTCGGTGGTTGAAAAACTGAGGCTGGATTATCCGCAGGTTTTCGTAGAAGCTGACGCCATTTTTATTGCCGACGGTGAACTGCGAACCGCTGCGGGCGTGACCTCCGGGCTGGATTTAGCGCTAAATATGGTGGAGGAAGATCTTGGCCGGGAAACGGCATTGGATGTGGCGGCGCAGCTGGTGATGTTCTTTAAACGCCCCGGCGGCCAGCTTCAGTTTATCCGTCACGGACAAGCCTCGCTGAGTGGCCGTTCTGCGTTACAGGATGTGCAACGCTGGGTGCTAAATTCCCTCGAAAAGCCGCATAACGTGCAAAGTCTTGCAATGCATATGGGGCTGAGCGCCCGACACGTCACACGCTTATTCAATCAGGAAATAAACCAGTCACCGGCGCAATGGCTGGAACAACAGCGGGTTTTTCATGCACGGGAGTTGCTGGAAACCGGCGGCCTGGCGATAAAGCAAATCGCCGCACAATGCGGGTTTTCCAGCGTGGATATTCTTCGAAGAGCCTTTTTACGGCAGTTAAACGTGACACCGTCACAGTATCAAAAACAGTTCTCCTGACAGATAATAGTGCGTCAAATCAGGCTTCTTTCGCCACCTGTGCCCGGCGAAAACAATCCGGATGATGGGTATTGATAAGCCCGGTGGCTTCCATCCACGCATACACTATCGTCGGGCCGACAAACTTAAAACCGCGCTTTTTCAGATCTTTCGATATACGTTCAGACAGCGCATCTTTGGTTGGAACCGGCCCCTGATGTTGGATAGCTTTACCGCCGATCTGCGCCCAAATCCACTCACCGAAATCTTCCCCCGCCTGTTGCATGGCCAGATACATTTTCGCGTTGTTAATTACCGCCATTATCTTGCTGCGAGAACGGATAATATCGGCGTTTTTCACCAGCCTTTCGATGTCTTCTTCGGTAAATTCGGCGACTTTCTGTGGTTCGAAATTGCAAAACGCCAGGCGTAGCGCATCCCGCTTTTTCAGCACAATGCGCCAGGATAACCCTGCCTGAAAGCCATCGAGCATGAGTTTTTCCCACAGCGCGCGGCTGTCTCGTACGGGTTTACCCCATTCTGTATCGTGGTAATTGATCATTAGGGTGTCCTGAAGGTTCCAGGGGCAACGGATGAGATCATCAGTCATGACAGGGCTCGGGGGAATGGGTTTGAGGTAGTCTACCCGACCGGGTTTGTTAAAAACAAATTAAGACCCTGGGTTGCGTCCCGTACTGGCATTAAGGTCAAAACCTTGGGCTTTCCGCCCAAACAGGCCCAAAGGACGCGTAAACGCAGCCTCTTTGCCCTGCTAAACAATGATGACATTACAAAAGTTAAAGTGTGCACTTTTTTTAATCTTACCTTAAACTGTATGTTGTAACTAATTGGAGGCGGTATGGCAGATTATGATTTAATTGCTCGAATGAACGGTTGTTTCAATGAGCTGGAAATGGCGTTGCACGACCTCGGGAACTTCCTGAGTAAGCTGGAATTATTGCAGGCGCGGGTATTTGCATTGCCGGAAATCGCCAAAGGCGAGGAGCATAATCCTGCCGATAAAATCGCGGTGACCCCTTATATCGGCGAAGCCGCCCAGGAGATGGCTTTGCAGCATTTTCAACGGCTGTTCATTCATCATAATAACGAGAATATCAGCAGTAAATCCGCTGTCCGCCTGCCCGGCGTGCTGTGCTATGCCGTTGATGCTGCTGAACATCAGTCTGCCCTGCTGCTCATCGAAGAAGTGAATAAACTGAAAGCTGAACTCGAGCACATTGTTACCGTGGAATCAGGTCTTGCCCGCGAGCAGCGATTCGAGTTTGTCCATACCCATTTGCGCGGCCTGATTACGCTTAACGCCTACCGCTCGGTTACTTTCCTCAACGATCCTGATTCGGTGCGGTTTGGATGGGCGAACAAGCACATTATCAAGAACGTCAGCCGGGGCGAAGTGCTGGCGATGCTCGAAAAAAGCCTCAACGCTGGCCGGGCGGTCTCACCGTATACCCGCGAGCAGTGGATGGAAAACATTAACCGGGAAATGATTGATGTTAAACGATTACCGGAGCATGCCGCGCTGAAGTTTAAACGCCCTGTGAAGGTACAGCCAATCGCCCGCGTGTGGTATCGCAACAGTCAGAAACAGGTGCAGCACCCCTGCCCGCTGCCGCTGATCGCGCTGTGCCAGAAAATGCCGATGATGCAGGTCCCAAAGTTAGGTGAACTGCCAGATTACGATGTAACCGCCATCAAACATAAATACAAGCCGCAGTCTCAGCCGCTGAGTTTGTTGATTAAACGGCTGCATTTATATACCGATTATCCTCTGTGATACGCCGCTATAAATGAAAAAAGGCCCGGCAAGCCGGACCTCTTAAGGGGAGTGACATCAGAAGGACACTACCCCTTCATGCTGCCGACCATGGCTTCCGGGCGAACCCATTCGTCGAACTGAGCTTCGGTCAGGTAACCGAGTTTTAGCGCCGACGCCTTCAGAGTCAGCCCTTCTTTATGGGCTTTCTTGGCGATTTCGGCCGCTTTATCGTAACCGATGTGCGTATTCAGCGCCGTCACCAGCATCAGCGATTCATTCAGCAGCTGCGTGATGCGGTCACGATTCGGTTCGATGCCCACGGCACAGTGCTCGTTGAAACCGCGCAAACCATCAGCCAGCAGGCGGACGGATTGCAGGAAGTTGTGGATCACCAGCGGACGGAACACGTTCAGCTCGAAATTGCCGGAAGCGCCGCCGATATTGACCGCAACGTCATTTCCCAGCACCTGCGCGCAGAGCATAGTCATGGCTTCACACTGCGTAGGATTGACTTTACCTGGCATGATCGAGCTGCCCGGCTCGTTCTCAGGGATGGAAATCTCGCCGATGCCGCAGCGTGGGCCCGAAGATAACCAGCGGACGTCGTTGGCGATTTTCATCAGTGACGCGGCCAACCCCTTCAGTGCACCGTGCCCATGTACCAGCGCATCGCAGGTGGCCAGCGCTTCAAATTTATTGGGTGACGTGACGAACGGCTGCTTCGTCAGTTCGGCCAGTGCTTTAGCCACGCGCACCGCGTATTCGGGATGAGTATTCAGCCCCGTCCCTACCGCCGTGCCGCCCAGCGCCAGCTCCGCGATGTGCGGAATACTGTTTTCAATATGCTTAACGCTGTGCGCCAGCATCGCCACCCAGCCAGAGATTTCCTGGCCAAGCGTCAGCGGCGTCGCGTCCTGCAAATGCGTACGGCCAATTTTAACGATATCGCGATACGCTTCGGCTTTCGCTTCCAGCGTCTTGTGAAGAACCTTCAGCTCTGGCAGCAGCGTCTCGCGCAGCTCCAGAACGGCGGCGACGTGCATCGCAGTCGGGAAAACGTCATTAGAACTCTGACTCTTATTCACGTCATCATTCGGATGCACTTTCCGCGCTTCTCCGCGCTCACCGCCAAGGATTTCACTCGCCCGGTTGGCCAGCACTTCGTTCATGTTCATGTTGGTCTGGGTACCGGAACCGGTTTGCCAGATCGAAAGCGGAAATTCAGTCGGATGTTTACCGGCCAGCACTTCATCGGCGGCAGCAATAATGGCATCGCCCCGTTCGGCGGGCAGCAATCCCAGATCCATATTGACGCTGGCGGCCGCACGCTTGGTCAGGGCCAGCGCGTGGATCAGCGCCGGAGGCATTTTTTCCGAGGAAATACGAAAGTGTTCAAGCGAACGTTGCGTCTGTGCGCCCCAAAGCTTATCTGCCGGAACATCGATAGGCCCCATTGAGTCTTTTTCAATGCGAGTCGCTGTCATTGTTGTCTCCTTAGATACTTATTTTCGAATGAGTGTCAGGTTTTTGCAGGGTTTTCAAAAGCCGTTGGCGCTTACAGGCTTTCATCAGCGGCCAGTCGAGTATAGTGACATATAAGGCTAACGTATCACTGCGCCCGCTGTAAATGAGAAGAATTGTCATTCACCGCACTTTTTGACCCTTCGCAGTTGTAAAGGCCGCGCCGTCATTGTTTACTAGCGGGTAGAATTTTCCATTCAGGATGAAGCAATGCAAAAGATGCATAACGGTGTACAAAATTACGCCTGGGGCAGTAAAGACGCGCTGACCGAACTTTATGGTATTACGGATCCTCAAGGTCGTCCGATGGCAGAACTGTGGATGGGCGCTCACCCGAAAAGCAGTTCGCAGGTTGAGAATGACGCCGGTGAGAAAATTTCACTGCGCGAGCAAATCAGCGCCAATCTTGACGAGCAGTTAGGTAAAAAAGTCGCCAAACGTTTTGGTGAGTTGCCTTTCCTGTTCAAAGTATTGTGTGCCGATCAGCCGCTGTCCATTCAGGTTCACCCAAGTAAAGGCGCTGCCGAACTGGGTTACGCCAAGGAGAACGCCAATGGCATTCCTCTTGATGCCGCTGAACGTAACTACAAAGATCCCAATCACAAGCCGGAACTGGTTTATGCCCTGACGCCATTCCAGGCAATGAACGGTTTCCGCGAACTGCGTGAGATTGTTTCTTTATTGCAACCGGTTGCCGGTGCGCATGCGCTGATTGCCAGTTTCCTCTCTTATCCTGATGTCGATCACCTGCGTACGCTGTTTGCCGGCTTACTGAGTCTGGAAGGCGAAGACAAATCTCGCGCGCTGGACGTGCTGAAATCCGTGCTGAGCAATCAGCACGGCGAGCCCTGGGACACCATTCGCAGTATTTCTGAATTTTATCCTGAGGATACCGGCCTCTTCTCTCCGCTGTTGCTGAACGTCATCACGCTGCAACCGGGCGAAGGCATGTTCCTGTATGCGGAAACCCCGCATGCGTATCTGAAAGGCGTGTCGCTGGAAGTGATGGCGAACTCCGATAACGTTCTGCGCGCCGGTCTGACGCCGAAATACATCGATATCCCGGAACTGCTGGCGAATCTGAAGTTCAACGCCAAACCGGCCAGCGAGTTGCTGACCACGCCGGTGGAGAAAGGCGCGGAGCTCAACTTCCCGATCCCGGTCGAAGATTTTGCGTTCTCGGTTCACAGCCTGTCTGCGGAACCGCAAACGCTGGAGCAGAACAGCGCCGCCATCGTCTTCTGTATTGAAGGCCAGAGCGTGCTGGTGAAAGGCGATGAAACGCTGGTGCTCAATCCGGGAGAATCCGGTTATCTGTCTGCCAGCGAGTCGCCCGTTACGGTCAGCGGTAACGGACGCATTGCACGGGTGTTCAATATCCTCAGTAAATGATCAATTACTTAAACAAATTGAGGCTAATGGCCTCAATTTGATGAATTATTTACTGATTGAGCTACACTCAGGGGACTATTAACGCCGCAAGGCGTTTTTTGTTTTCGAGACATTTCATAAGGATAAACAGAGATATGAAGAAGTCGTTAGTCGCTGTAAGCGTCATTGTGGTCCTTGGCGCAGCCTGGACAGGCGTCTCGTGGTACACGGGTAAACTCATTGAGCAGCATATGGATGAGGAAGTCGCCGCGGCCAACACCCAGTTGCAGACTGCCTTCCCGAAAGCCGGTCTGAAAGTCAGCTATCAGGATTATCATCGCGGGCTGTTCAGCAGCAAACTGCGCATCGTTCTGCAACCTGACGCCGCTGCGGCTACCGCGGGTACCAGCGCGTTGAAAACTGGCGATGAAATCGCGTTTATCGAAACCATCGATCACGGCCCTTTCCCTGCGGCTCAGTTGAAGAAATTCAACCTGATCCCAAGCATGGCGTCGGTGCATTCCGAACTGCAAAACACGCCAACGCTGAAACCACTGTTTGACGTGACCAAAGGCCGTTCGCTAATCACCGCAGACAGCCGTGTGTCCTACAGCGGTGCAAGTTCTTCGGCTATCGACATCATTCCGGTGACTTACCAGAAAGAAGACAGCCAGCTGCAATTCTCCGGCGGTACGGTGAATGTGGATGTAGATAAAGAACTGACGGCGATGAAGCTGAAAAGTAACATCGACAGCGTAGCGATCACGTCTAAAAACCAGTGGGGCCAGCTTGAGAAAGTGACGCTTAGCGGTTTTGACATGGACAGCGATACCCAACAGGGTAAATTCCAGGTCGGTGTGGGCGATCAAAACCTGAACGTGAAACAGATCCTGGTTAACGTTGACGGTAAAGACGCCGTCTCGTTGGAAAACTTCAAGCTGGTGAGCAAATTCTCTGAGAACGGCAATAACATTGGCGGCCAGCAGGATTACACCCTTGATGCACTGAAAATTCAGGGTGCTGATTTCGGTTCTGCAAAACTGTCCCTGAAGCTGGATAAGCTGGACGGTGCGGCTCTGAAACAGTTTGCTGATAACTACAACCAGCAATCGCGCGCCCTGCTGATGCAGCAAGGTGAACTGGATCCGCAGGTGTATCAACAACAAGCTGCTGACCTGGTGCTGGCAAACCTGCCATTACTGCTTAAAGGTAACCCGAGCATCAGCATTGCTCCGCTGAGCTGGAAAAACAGCAAAGGCGAAAGTACCTTCAACCTGCAGCTGGATCTGAAAGATCCGTCCGCAACGCCTGCACAAACTCAGGACCAGATGCTGTCTCAGCTGGTCAGCAAGATCGACGCTAAACTGTCCATACCGCTGCCAATGGCGACTGAGGTCACCACGCAGGTCGCGAAACTGGAAGGTTACACCGGCGATGATGCCACCAAACTGGCACAGCAGCAGGTTCAGGGTATCGCAGCCATGGGCCAGATGTTTAAACTGACCACGGTCAAAGATGACACCATTTCCAGCAGCTTCAGCTATGCCGACAATCAGGTTGATCTGAACGGTCAGAAAATGACGTTGCAGGAATTTGCCGGTCTGTTTGGCATCTTCGGCGGTTCTGTTGCTCAGCCACAGACAGAAGCCCCGGCGCCTCTGGCACCGCCGGTTGCACCGGTTCCGGCTCAGTAACTGACGCAACGCTGTTAAAAGGCGTTCTGAGCTGCAAATGAAAGAGGGGGATCATCCGATCCCCCTCTTTTTTATTTCATTTTTACGTCTTATTTAAAGTCAGCGTAAGGTGTTAAAGGCTGCGGAGGCATATCCAGATCGCCCTGCCATCCGCCCAGCGAATATCGGGCGTAAAGCAGATAGTGACTCGGCGTGTAATCTTTCGCCTGCTGAATGTCCACGCCTGCCCCGACCGTCCAGTGCGAACTCACCCTTCTTTCCAGCAGCGCCTGCACGGTATAACCGAAACCGGAACCGCTGCTGCCTGAATCAACCGCCGTTTTATCCGTTTCATTGTTCATCACCGTATCCGCCACCAGACTTTGGATCGGATAACGCGTCTGATCGCGGGTGGAAGAACGCGACCAGGAGACCGAACCGCCCAGCTGCCATGACCAGTTTTCGGTGCGCTGACGATAATTCACCGGTACCGCCAGAGAAAAATATTGCTGCGGGCTGTAATAACCGCCCTGTCCCAGCGTATAGCCGCTGAGATCTTTCTGGTAATGCCAGACCATCGAACTCAGGCCGACGGTCGCCCGCCGGTTATCTTCATTGATGACTTTGTAGTAATAGCCGCCCATCAGCCTTTCGCGGGTGTTATCCGCCACGTTCTCGCCGGTCAACTGATGCGCGCTGAGATCGGCCCACACGCCGTTGGCCTCACCCTGGTCGTAACTCAGGCCGAGACTGGCACCGGTTGCGCGAACGCCACCCCAGGTGGTATTCGTACCGGGGTCTTTCGCACCGGCAAAAGACAGTAATGAGCTGGAAATCGGACGGCGTGAAACGGTGGTCGTCCAGCCGATTTGATGCCAGTCACCGCTGTACGCCAGCCCGCCGACCCAGTCCACTACTTCAAATCCGAGCGGCGTGGTGCCTAAATCCCCTTTCCATGTTTCGTTTTCCCAGCCTGCTGCCAGGCTCAGGCCGTTAGCATTCTGGCTGCGGTAACGGCGGCATTCAGATCTGATGTCGCCACAGGTGCCGAAGCTTTCATCATAATTGCCGTTCTGACCGTCAAACGTGCCCGCATCCATCCGCACCCAGTCGGCGCGCAGGAATCCGCGTCCATGATAGACCGGCATATCCGCCTGGAACATCATGGTGTTGGCCGTCAGATCGGATTTTCCCGGCGTGCCGCTTGATGTCCAGGAATCGTTATCCACCGTGAAATTCACATCCTGCTGACGGTATAAGTCATGGGCATCGGCGCGTATCCCGCGTTTCAACCAGTCGTCCGCGGCGTTATTACGGGTCAGACGGGTATAGCCGTCGTTGTCTTGCGGCACGCTGTCGGTTATCCCGCTGGCCACCATCGCCTGTCCGTAATCCTGACGCGCGAGATCCGGCTGACCGAGCTGCTGCTCGACATTCGCCGCATTGCGGTAAATCAGCGCCTTGTCCTGACCGGCCGGTTGCGAACGTGCAGATATCTTCAGTGGCTGTAATAACGCATAGGCTTTGGTCGTTTCACCGACGTCCAGCCAGGCGGTGGCGATGCGGCGTTGCTGATTAAAGCTGAGGCTTTCAGCGGAAAGATTTGCCTGCTGCAAGCGCTGTTTCGCCAGCGCCGTATTGCCCGATGCCAGTGCGGTATCAATGCCGGTGAACGTTTTATCGAGCCCGATACGCTGCGCCATTTCGCGCATATTGGCGTCCCACGTCGTTTCCGGCAGGGTGTGTAAATGGCGTAAAGCGGCATCGTCGCGATCTGAACCGGAGAGATACAGCGCATAAGCGTAGACCTGCTGCGGATCCGCCGGCTTCTTAGCAGCCAGATGTGCAAACGCCGCGTCGGCTTTCGCCGGTTCCCCCGCTTCGCGCAGCGCATTGGCGTAATGGTAAGTGCTCCAGACATCATCAGGATTGAGTTTCAATACCTCAGCATATCGGTTGGCCGCCTGATGCCACTGGCGCTCCGACACATATTTCTCTGCCTGCGCGGTCAGCATATCGCTTTGCAAACTCTTCTGACGATCGCTGAGTCTGGCTCGTGACGTCGCAGACAGGGTATTGAGATAATCGAGCGCCTTTTGCGGTGACTGACGCTGATAGATATTCACCAGCCCGCGCTCGGCGCTGCCGTTGTTGGGTTCGAGAGACAGTGCGCGGCGGTATGCCTGTTCGGCGAGCGGGTCGTTTTTGCGCATTACAGCGACGTCACCGAGGCCAATCTGCGCCCAGGGATCGCGGGTATCGGTACGTTGTGCCTGTTTATAGGCAGCCTCTGCCTGCTCAGGCTGCCCGGCTTTCAGTGCTTTATCACCCTGCTCGATTTT
This sequence comes from Rahnella inusitata, assembly GCF_003263515.1. Lineage (GTDB taxonomy): Bacteria > Pseudomonadota > Gammaproteobacteria > Enterobacterales > Enterobacteriaceae > Rahnella > Rahnella inusitata. Next base: position 200,410 of record NZ_JYDE01000020.1, read on the forward strand.
GAGCCAGTAACTGTTGGTCTGGATCAGACTGTTCCATTTGTCGGCGTTGTAGCCATTCTGTTCGGCAGCTTTGGCACGCTGAAACATCGCGAGCGCCTGCTGACGGTTACCCGAGCGGGAATACGCCAGTCCCATTGCGCCCAGAACTTCGGCGTCATTCGGTTGTTCCTGCAAGGCTTGCCTGAGCGGTGCAATCGCCGCCGTCGAACCGCCTTTCTCTATCTGCGCCAGCCCTTTGACGCGCGCCTGATAATGAGGATCTGCCAGCATGGCCTGCTGACGCTGCAGTTCCTGCTGCGCAGCAATCACCTGCGGGCCGGTATCAAAGGTGGTGATAAACTGCTGCAACGCATCGACGCTGGCATTGCCGACCGGCTGCGCCTTGATGCGCGCCAGCCAAAGATCCGCCGCCGGTGATCGCCCTTCATTGGTGGTGGCTACCTGTTTGACCAGACCGACCGCCTGGGCATTGTCTCCGGCATCAAAGGCCATTTGCGCCAGTTGCAGGCGCAGCTGAACGTCACCGGGATACTGATTATTCAGTGTCTGAAGCTGCGCTTGCGCACGGGCTTTCTGCCCCGGAAGACGCGCGACTAACTGCCAGTATTCCACCGCTAAATCCAGCGTCGGCGGTTGCCCCTGAAACAGCGTGTCGTACTGCGCTTTGGCTTCATCGAGACGTCCGGCCGTTGCCAGTAAACGCGTCTGTTGCAGTTTTTGCTGCATTTCCGGTGAGGCGATGTGCAGGCTCAGTTGCGCCTGACGGTATTCGGCAGAGCCCGGCGCAACCTGCTGAATTTTCTCCAGCTGCTGTTTCGCCTGTGCCTGATTCCCTTCGCGCAGGAAAAGACGCAAACGGGCGGAAAGTACCTGCGGATTTTGCGGATCCATCAGTTCGAGTCGGAACAGCGACTGACGCACCAGATCTTCCTGATGGCTGGCCTCGCCGACCCGCACCTGCTCCAGCAACCATTGCTCTGGCGACACTACCGGCGCAGCGCCCGCCGGGGTGTGCAAAAGTACCAGCCCCAGTGTCAGGGCCAGTCGGTTAAAGGTGAGCGGCGTATTACGACAAGTTTTCACGCGCTTATTCCTGATCGTCTTCATGCAGACGACGACGGCTTAACGTACGCAGACCGGTCCACAGCAGAATAGTCGCCAGAATCACCACGATCACTGCCATAAAGGCCAATAAAACCGGATGGGTGGCCAGCGCATTCCAGACGCGCTCCCACCACGGCAGATGCCCGACGTAATAGGTATCGCCGACCCGCAGGCTGCTGGTACCGGAATCACGCACTACCGCCACGGAGCCATAAATCAGCGCGCGCTGTTTGGTATCCTGCAATGACGTGTTCAGCATGTCGAAGCCCTGCTGACCGTTTGCCATCAGGGCCACCACGCTGCGCTGATCGAAATACGGCGACTGCAAACCGACGACAGCAGCAATAGGCCCCTGCGCGGTAATTTGCGCGCTGGCATCGACGCGGGCGTCGCTGGCCGGAGCGGTATTATCCGGCAACGGCGTCTGGCGGATTGGCGTATTGATTGCATCCCGTGCGGCGTTAATCAGCAGGTTGGCTTTCTTGTCATCCCGCATACTGTCATCACGTAAATCGGCAGGCAATGCGCCGATCACCAGCAAATCGGCATCGGTCGTTTTAGCTTTCGCTGCATCTTCCGTAAGGCCGACACCCAGCGCCGGATAACCGGTCAGCGCGCCGATATTCCCCATTGCATTCAGCAACGTGGTCAGCTGCACCGGCTGCGGCTGTGGCTGAACGACTACCAGCGTCTGAGACAAATCCGCCATCCGGCTGAACGGGAAACCGGCGTTGGCAAATGCCCGCAGATCCGGCATCGCCATGAAGTGACGGTAACCGGAGAAATCAATGGTCGAGCTGTCGTCGATCACCACATGATTGGGCACTGTCGTATAGGTTTCGCAGCGACCTTCCGTTCCGCTCGCCAGCAGCGAGGTGTAATCAAAATCAAAACGCATCTGGTTTACCGCGCCGAGTTTCAGCGCCGGAATATTCAGGTCTTTGCTGCCATCGAGCAGCCCCTGCAACAGCGACAGATGCAACAATTGTGAATCTTCATCGTGACCGGTTTTGAGGGTCAGATCCTGCATAAACTGGTTATTCAGGCTGATGCTCAACCGCGAGGTGTTTTTCAGCTGCGGCGAGGTGTAGCGGTACTTAAGCCGCATATCAATGCCTGAACTGCTGATGAGGAACAGATCCGGCGGCAAATTAATATTCAGGGTGATCGGGTTCGGCTGAATTCCGTCCGACTGTAACTGTTCGGCGTACTGTTTCAATTCCCCGAAATTCATCGGGCGGTCGGTACGCACCCAGTTTGGCGCATCGTAAGGCTGACGAGCCTGAATCTGTTCGACTTTATCCACGCCCACGGTCTGCCCGCGGAACAGGATATTCCCCTGCGCAATCCCTTTCACGGCGGTCAGCAAATCCTGATCGTCGCGACCGAGAACCAGCAGCATTTTAACGTACGGATTATCCGGATGACTCATCATCTCCACTACCGGTCCTTTCACCGGCGGCAGATCTTTGAGGAAATCCGGGCGCTTATCGTTGGTGGCGAAAATCACCCCGTGGCTGTCCGGCAACTGGTTATAAAGCGCAGGGAACGACTGACCGCGCCACTGCGCTTTGGTGCCGAACCATGAGGCCAGAATGGCCGCCGCCTGTTGTTGCGTGGCATCAGGGGACGCCGCAAAGACCATCGGCAGATCCAGCGGACGGCTGTCACGCGCATCGAAGAACGGCACCGGGAAATGCGCCAGATCGTTACTCAGCGGCAGCTTCTGGTATTGCAGGCTGAGCGAACTGCCCTTGCCGAGCTCCAGCCACAGCGTGCTGTTGGCCGGGTTCTCACAGACGTTTTGATAATGGCCGATGAACTCCAGACGGATGCGGTTGAAGTCGGTGACGTAGCGCGGATCAATCGTCATTTGCAGGTGGTTTTTCTTACCAAGCTGGTCTTTATCGATGACTTCCACGCCCATCAGCTGGTCGTTGAGATACACCTTGAGGTGCGACTGTACCGGGATAAGCGACGGCGACGGCGTGAATTCCAGATTCAGCGTGGCCTGCGTCACCACTTCATCACTGCGCACACCGAACTCAATCTGCCCGTTGGGCTGAATGCCGCGCAAGGTAATCGCGCCTGGCGTCGGCGCCACATCGGCAAACGGCAGCGTCAGGCTGCGCACCGGTGCGCCGGGGATAATCATCGGATTGACCGCAGGCGCAACCATCGGCAACGCTACCTGAGGTGCGCTTGTGTCCGCCTGAGGTGCGATGGCCGCAGCCTGCTCACTGAACGCGGGCGCCACAGAACCCAAAGCCAGCGTCATCAGCGCGGAGGCCACTAAAGTCGTCAAAGGAAGTCTTTTCATTATTTTGTCATCATCAGGGTTGATTCATCAGGCTGAACGGACAGCGGCGGATTACGTGGGGCGAAAGACAATAGCCAGCTGCCAACTGACTGGGTTTTGGCGGCCAGCGGACGGTAGCGTTGCGGGGCGATATCCAGCATGCGCAAATAACCGCGAATACCCAGCCCCAGCACTTCGCGCAGACTTTCCATTGGCTTGTCTTCCGGGAAACTGTCCTCACGCAATACCCAGCTGTCTGCCCGGGCAAACGTACATTGAATGAAATCGATGTGTTGTTGTGTGGTTAACGGTTGCAACTGCATGCCCATGCTTTTGCCAAACACGCGGCTGACCTGAACCGGGAAAGCATATTCCTGTAAACCACGATGCAGAATTAAAGTGACGTTGTCACCGGCATTAAAATAGCTGGCACTGTCGGTTTCCAGCCCGACGCCGTTGTCGGAGTAGTCCTGAACGGTACACACATACAGGTGGCCGTCCGGGCGCAGTAAGGATGCGGGCATTTTGGCTTCGACGCGGTGGGCCTGACGCACCTGCTTGGACTCAAACGCCACAGCAATCGCGCCGCCCAGAATAATCATGTTGTAAATCACCCACGCCATGCTCACCAGCACAGTCAGCACTTCATCTGCCTGGCCGTAAATCATGCGATAAATACCGAAGAACAGCCCGGCCAGATTGAGAAGCATCAGCACCTGATAAGGCCGGCTGATTTTCCAGTCCACGTAAGCATGCTTATTCAGCCCCCCTTTGGCGGTGACGTTAAAGGTACCGGCATGAGGATTAAACAGCGCCACGGTCGTCGGCCTGGCGATATACCAGGCCAGCACCGTTTCATAAATTTCATTCCAGAAGGAGTGACGGTATTTCCCCTGCACGCGGGAGTTCGTCAGGCTGGCGTGGATCATATGCGGCAGCACGTACAGCGCGATAGCAAAGGCCGGCGCGTATATCACGTAGGCATGCATCAGCAGAAACGCCAGCGGCGCGGTGAGGAAGATAAGACGAGGAATACCGGCCAAAAAGTGCATCATGGCGTTGGCATAACACAGCCGCTGCGCCAGTTTCAGCCCCTTACCAAACAGCGGATTATCCAGACGGAAGATCTGCACCATACCGCGCGCCCAGCGGATCCGCTGACTGACGTGCGCCGCCAGGCTTTCTGTCGCCAACCCGGCCGCCTGTGGAATGCGGATATACGCCGAACTGTAACCGTGGCGATGCATTCGCAGCGAGGTGTGCGCATCCTCGGTCACCGTTTCTACCGCAATGCCGCCGATCTCATTGAGCACATCGCGACGCAGCATGGCACAGGAACCGCAAAAGAAGCTGGCGTCCCAAAGATCGTTGCCGTCCTGCACCAGTCCGTAAAACAGCTCACCTTCATTGGGCGTGCGACGCATGCGCCCGAGGTTACGTTCAAACGGATCCGGCGAGAAGAAGTGATGCGGCGTCTGCAACATGCTGAGTTTTTTGTCTTTGAAGAACCAGCCGACGGTCAGTTGCAGGAAAGAACGGGTCGGCACGTGGTCGCAGTCAAAAATCGCCACCAGCTCACCCTTCGCCTGTTTCAGGGCATGATTGATATTCCCCGCTTTGGCATGCTCGTGGGTTTCGCGGGCGATGTATTTAATTCCAATCTCATGGGCGAAATCGGCAAACTCCTGCCGGTTGCCGTCATCAAGCAGATAAATTGTCAGCTTGTCCCGAGGCCAGTCCAACCCCAGTGCGGCATACAGCGTCGGTTTCACTACGCTGAGATCTTCGTTATAAGTGGGGATCATCAGGTCAACGGTGGGCCACGTCGACACATCCACCGGCATCGGCACAGGTTTACGGTTCAGCGGCCAGATGGTCTGGATGTAACCGAGCACCAGCACCGTCCATGAATAGGTTTCAGCGAACAACAGCAACAAGCCGCAGGTCAGGCTCAGAGGATCGTCCCAGTTGAGGGTCGAGGTATAGCGCCACCACAGATAGCGGCAGGAAATGGTCAGCGACAAAACGATCATCATCAGCGCCGGAAAACGGCCGGGAATGCGGCGGATAAGCATCGCGATGCTCCACAGCAACACCACAAAAACAAACTGCGCCGTGTAGCCGAACGGCTGTGAAATACAAAACATCGCCAGAACCAGCGCCACAATACCGGCCAGCAGCATCAGCACTCGTTTCACTGCGCGATTGAGCGTACTCAGACGGCGGATGACGCGAGCCTCCAGCGGATTCTGCTCCACTTTAACCGGCAGCGCTTCCAGCCAGCCATAGACTTTGTCACGCAACTGCTGCGGCCAGCGCACGTAGGTAAAACGTTCACGCACACCGTTGGAAGGAAGGATGATCAGCAGCCACAGGCTTTGCAGCATATAGCGCAACGGGTCAGCGAACTTCGGGTGTTCGGCAGAAATCTGCGGATACCAGCGCGTGCGTTGTGAATTCACGCGCTGCCATGACGGAGATTCAAAACGCAAGAATAACCAGCCCACAGCAACGCAAAACACCATGACGGCGGCAGCGCTGCGTGATGCGTGATGGCTGCGGTACTGACGATAACGCGCCTGCAATCCTGATATCACCGGTGGCAACAGCAACAGGTTCAGCAGGCGGCTCATACTCTGGCGCTCCGCGGATCGTTTTTGCTGCGCAAATGCAGTAAGCACCAGTTCGCCAGCGTATTTAATTCGCGGCTGATTTTGCTGTTCGCATTCCACTCGCCCACTGGTTGTTTGGCCGCAAGGGATTCGGCCATCGCTTCGTCACGGTGCAAAATCGTCGGAATCAGTGGCGCGAGTGTCTCCTGCCACAACAGCAAAATATCCTGTTGTAACTGGCTTGAGGTGATGAACTGATTGACCAGATAGCGGCCATTTTTTGGCAGCGGCTGCTGGTGCAAACGGACGTGCGACTGCGTGTCCGCGTGCAGCAAAATCAGCGCACTGTCAGCCACCGATTGTGCGGGGAGTGGATCCGCAGACGGTGAGTCGATGAGGATCCAATCATACACACCGGTATTCTTAAGCTGTGTGATGGCCCGTGACCAGTCGAAATCAGCCACCCGATCGCCTGAAGGCGAAACGTGACCGTAAGGCAAAAAATCAAGATGGGAGTGATAACGCATGGCCGCGGCGTGCCATGGCTCGTCAGCATGATGAGCAGACTGCCACCCGCGCCCCTCGTCAAAGGGCATACCAAAATGCAAACGCAACATATTCTCCGGTGAGAAGTCGATCACCAGAACTTTTTCATTCAACTTCGCAAGAGCCCAGGCCAGTGCGGCGGTGACAGACGTCGTGCCGCTCCCCCCGCGAAAACCCTGTAACGCGATAACTGCCATACTTATTTTTTCTCCGCGTCGGGTGGGGAACGTTCGTCAAATTTTGCCAGCTCTGCGAGCAACGGCCAGCGTGACATCAGCTGCGGAATTTTCTCTTTACGGGCTATATCGACATAATTTAATTCTGATACAGAAAAAAGGTGACTCAGTGCAAAGAAATCATCGTCTTTACCCGGTTCGGATTCGTCTGAGTCTATAATATTGGCGTTCATTCTTTCCCCTTCCTGCATTCACTCAAAAACTCACACCCTTCTCCGGCCAGAATTCAGCGACCCTGTAGGCTTTTTAGTATCAAACATTATTGTGAAGATTTATGATTATTTAATGTAGCAATGATAGAATTTATTATACTCACATTTATCAACGTGTCCCAAGTGGGTTTCCATCGAAAACGAATATAAGCAGATTAACTCTATGGCACTCTCCTTTTCATTGGGCATGAAGCAATTCTGGAATGGATTAGCGGAAATGCAAAATCGGGGTCTTTACTGGGTCAATGCGGACAGTCAGGAGGCCGCGTATCGGTTGTGCGGGCAAGTTATTGAGGCACAGCAAGGCATTGCACGAGTGAATGTTCTTTTTTCGGAACACAATTTAGTTTGCAATGATCCACAAAAAAGACTAGCTGAAGATGATGTTCTTTTAACCTCTTTGAAAGAAACGCCTAAACAGATTGCTTATTATCAGCTGACCAATGGAAAGAAACCCTTTCTGGCATTGCCGGCAGATATTAACCGTTTACGTCATACGCAATCCTCATTGATGATTTTATTGCTCCCCGCCAGTTCATGGCTCACGTTAAACGATAAACAACTTACCCGTTGGGTACGTGAAATCAGCGATACCACTGATAACAAAAACAGCACCTGTCTTATTCTCTGCTATGGCGCGGGTATTAATGCGATTAAAACCCAGCTGCATTTATACCATCGCCAAATATGTGGGTTAGCCGAACTTAAAACAGATGTGGAACCCAATCAGTGGGGCGTGTCGTGGTGGCATGACAATGTGGTGTCAGAAGCCAATACTCTTTACCCGCTGAGCGCGCGCAAAACCGGCTGGGAAATTCTGAAAAACACCCCGGCGTCAGTGGCTGAACAAACCGGTGATGACCAGTGGATGTTACTGGCTGAACGCTCCGTGCTGGAAGGCGCTCCCTCGCTTTCCGAACGCTGGTTTTTGTTTGAGGATAACGCAGCGCTGGCAGAAAGAGCGGCGCATGCCCGTGCCGCAACGGTTATATTTGCCCTGGCCGGAAACGATGAGGTGGAAGTTATGGCGCGGCAGATCCATCGCCTGCGCATGCAGCGCGGTAACGGTTTGAAAATCGTTATTCGCGAAATGAACTCCTCGCTGCGTTATGTCGATCAACGTTTGTTGCAGGCCTGCGGGGCAAACCTGGTGGTTCCACACGCAGCGCGCCTCTCCAACTTTCTGACTTTGCTCGACGATCTGCAAAACCTCAGCTTCACCCGCCATGTTCCGGAAGATATTGAGGTGCTGCTCGACAGCCGTTTACCCACGCACCATAAAGGCTATCTGCCACTGCCGGTATTTTGCAGTGTGATGAAAGATATCTGGACGCACGCCTCTCTCGCCACCGAATCACGCGGGATCCTTATCTCCCTGCGACCGGCCATCGGCATCAGCCCGCAGCAGGCGGTAACACTGTGTTCTTTGCGCCGCGACGGGGATATCCTGACCGTCACGGAAAAACATCTTTATCTGTTCCTGTCCAATTGCCTGGTCAGTGATGTCGACAGCGTGCTGGCATTTCTCTTCAATCTGCCGGTTAAAGACGTTTTTACCAGCCAGACCTTCTGGAGTCAGGAACTGGATATCCAGTCCGAGGTCCGCCGTCTGGTTGCCAAACCGCCAATGCCGCAGCCGGTTCTGCCAGCCGAAGCTTATACCGCTCACAAAATCGAACCGCTGAAACGCGCCCCGGTGCATCAGCCCGTTCCCATTACGCTGGCCATCAGTGATGCGCCCGTGATAAAGACACCGGAACTCTGACATGAATATCAGCGACATCATTGAGATTTTTATCCTGGCGGCGATCCTTTTTATCCCGCTGGGTTATGCGCTGCGCAGCCGTGTGCCGCGCTGGAAGAACCAGCTGGCTGCACGTTTTTTCAAACCGCGCTATTTAACACCCATCACCATCAGCATGGTCAATAAGCACCGCCAGCGCGCCGCGCAGGCAGAAGCGTCTCCTGCTACAGGGAAATCCAAAACGTCACTATGAAAGCATCACAACCTTCTGCACCGCGTTTGCGGGTCTGGCAATCCTGGCGCGGCCTCGGCGCCTGGAACTACTATTTTTTGCTCAAATTTGTACTGCTTTGGCAGGGTTATCTGAATTTTGATGCGCTAAGTAACCTGATTTTCGCCGCCGTGCTGTTATTCCCGCTGCCTTCCTTACGAGTGCACCGCTGGCGTCAGTGGATTGCCCTGCCATTCGGGCTGGCATTGTTGTATCACGACACCTGGCTGCCGGGCTGGCGCTCGATTGTCAGTCAGGGCGCGGACGTTACCGGTTTCAGTATGGGCTATTTGCTGGAGCTGGCTGATCGCTTCATCAACTGGCAGTGGATCGGCGTCGGTTTCGCCCTGCTGGTGGGGTATCTGTTCGTCTCACAGTGGATCCGCCTGACGACCTTCACCGTCGCCGCGCTGCTGTGGGTGAATTTGAGCTTCCTCGTCACCCCGTTTTTCGCATCAAAGCCGGTAACGGCAGCAGTGCAACCGACGGTAACCGCACAGCCCGTTGCCGCGTCCGGCACGGACAATAAAGTCAACGGCCCGCCGACGGATGCCAATCTCAGCGCCTATTTAGAGCAGTTCTACCAGAACGAAAGCCGCCGGACGGTGCGTTTCCCGGACGCCCTGCCTGCTGACGCGCAGCCGTTTGATCTGCTGGTGATAAATATCTGTTCACTGGCCTGGGCGGATCTGGACGCGGTTAATCTTTCCACTTCTCCGCTGTGGTCGCGTTTTGATTATGTGTTCAGCAATTTCAACTCGGCGACCGCCTACAGTGGCCCGGCGTCCATCCGCCTGCTGCGCGCCAGCTGTGGCCAGCCATCGCATCACAATTTGTATCAGTCCGCCGGACAGCAATGCTATCTGTTCGACGATCTGGCGCGTCTGGGCTTCACTTCCCAGCTGGCAATGGATCACACCGGCGAGTTCGGTAACTACATCGGCAACCTGCGCGACGACGCCGACATGAAATCCCCGCTGATGTCGCAGGCAGGTCTCGGCCATGAGCTGACCTCTTTTGACGGTTCGCCTATCTTCAACGACGGGCAGTTATTCACCCGCTGGCTGGAGAATCAGGAAAAAGCCGGTACCGCGCGCACTGCGACGTTCTTCAACCTGATCCCTTTACATGACGGCAACCGTTACGTCGGCAGCAACAAAAGCGCCGACTACCGCAGCCGTGCCACAACCCTGCTCAACAATCTGAATACCTTTATGGATCAGCTGGAAAAATCAGGCCGTAAAGTGATGCTGGTGGTGGTTCCGGAGCACGGCGCGGCGCTGGTTGGCGATAAAATGCAGATTTCCGGCCTGCGCGATATCCCAAGCCCTGGCATCACGCACATCCCGGTCGGCGTGAAATTCTTTGGCATGCAGGCGCCGCACAGTGCCTCACCGATGAAGATCGACGCGCCAAGCAGCTATCTGGCCATCGCCGAAATGGTGTCCCGCGCCGTGGACGGCAAAGTCTTTACCAGCCCGTCAATGGACTGGAAAACCTTCAGCGCCAACCTGCCGCAGACACCACTGGTTTCAGAAAATGAAAACGCCGTGGTGATGGAATATCAGGGGAAAGTCTACATCCGGTTGAATGGCGGAGGCTGGGTACCGTATCCGAGTTGATTGTGCGGGATGGCGCTGCACAATCGCCGTAATGAGCACAGTGGTGAGGAAAGCCCGGTCAGACGACCGAGCTTTGTACTTTAGGAGGTAACATTACTTAACCTTACGGGCGTTGTCTGCTTTCCATTCCTCGTATGTCGCTTCAAGGATCCACAGACAGGTTGCTCCTTTGTCTGTTTCCAGCAGGGCCAGACGGGTTCGTTGGTAATAATCTTCAACCATAGTGTCACTGGTGTATAGCTCAACGGGAACGCCACAGACGATGTCGGTCCCAATCATATGGGGCCATGTTTTTGCGTCGATGGTGCCGAGTGCGTCCAGAACGCCCGTGGTGTTCTTTGGCAACGCCTTAGAAAGTGCATCTTCGAGACCAGCGGCCTGCTTAACGTCCGCCGTGGCCGCAAGTTCCGGGACCTTCGCAAGCCAGGCTTTTTCGCCCGACTCGACGCCCTTCAGGGTGGCTGGCCAGTCTGCAAGATTTCCACCCGCCCAGACCAGACATGGGAACAGGCTCAGAAGTAGGAGCCGCCTCATCGCACGACCTCAACCGTCCTCAGCTCCACCACTTCCAGGTGGTTCCGCTTTTCCCCGTACTGAGATTTGACGTCGTACATGATCGGCCCCACGCTGACAACCGTCACGCCTTCCATTACGGCGCTGAAATATTCAGTTTCCTGACCGGCGTCATTGATTCGATAAAACTTCACTTCTGCTGATTGGAGCTTCTGCCCGGAGGTCACAGCCTTGTACAGATAGGGACTGGAAGCGTCGATCTCCTTGTCAAAACTGTAGGGGGAATGTTCGCGGGTGGCGGTGGGTTTGCCTGTTGCGTTGTCTGTGGGGAGAGTGACGCCGTGATTCAGGCCGAGGATCTCGATACTGCCTTCACGGCCCGCAACGTCGACAGAGCCGCGAATATCCGCGCCGCTGTCGTCTTTGAGCCATAGATAAGCTGGAATAGCCATAGTTTTAAACTCCATTTTAAAGAGAGAGCCAGCGCGAAACATGCTGGCTAACCTGCCGCTTTCGCAGTGGAATTAAATTATGCCTAAGTCAAATTGGCGTCAATTTTTGTACAGCCTGAAAATTCGGTAACGGGGAGGTTATTGATTTAAATAAACAAAGGCCGGAATAATCCGGCCTTTGTTGTATAAAATTTTGACTAAACGTTATTTCGATAAAACCTAAACAATCGAGTTAAAGGTCAATAACGGCTAAAAACTGATTTGCGCCCGGCCCTGCGGGCGCATTTGTCTTCTCACCGCTACAAATCGGACAAGACCTGCCGCAGGTTGATTTCTCCCGCATCCGCATCATCAAGGTCTAACACACCTTCCAGATCGTCGAGATGCTCCTGCATGATTTCCGCCGCCTGCACGGTGTCTCCCGCTTCCAGCGCGTTGATGATCGCTTCGTGTTCATCGCACTGGCAGGAAGGCACTTCGTTACGCTGATAAAGCGCCACGATAAGCGAACTGCGCACCATCAGATTCGACAGGATTTCACTCAGCACGCTATTGCCACAAATCTCACCGAGGATCAGATGAAACTCGCTGAGCTCACGCACGATGGCGCGGCGGTCTTCTGAAGCGGTGGCAACACGTTCGTTACGCATATGACTACTGATCCGCTGACGATGAGTGCGCATGACGTCCGGTGTAATGCTCTCAACAATTGCCCGCTCGATGGCGCGGCGGGCGATAAACACTTCACGGGCTTCTTTTGCGGTAGGCTGAGACACCATCGCGCCGCGGTTGGGTTCGATGGTCACAATGCGCTGCATGGCCAGACGCTGAAGCGCCACCTGAACGTGGTTGCGATTTGCCCCCAGCGCGTCAACCAGCTGAGACTCCACCAGACGTGTTCCGGGGCGCAGCCTTTGCTGAGCGATGGCTTTCGATAAAATTTCGGCGATTCGCTGAACTTCCAGCTGTTTAGCAGTGGTGGTGTTAGTGCTCATGGAATGCGATATAACCTCTTATGCCGGTCTTTACATCAACGCTTTATTTGCGCCTAAATTAGCACTCTTTAGGGAGGATTTCAGTCGTAAATCATGCACAGGATTGTTACAAAGCCCGCACATATCTCTCACCAAACTTATCGTTGAGACATATCAAAACACTGCCTCCCCGATTTTCCGGGAAGACAGTGTCAGAACGGAGGGAAATGAATACGAGAGTTAAAGGGTGACTGCATCTCTGACCGGCGTATCTCCGCCGCGTAACTCCCACTGTTTGCCGGTGCTTGACGGCGTTTGCAGTACGGCGACCACCACCAGCGCCACATCCTCACGGGTCACTTCGCCTCTGCCGGCATGTTCGTTTAAGGTGACAAGCCCGGTGGCGGCATCATCGGTTAACGGCCCAGGACGGATGATCGTCCAGTCCAGCCCGCTTTTGCGCAGTTCGATATCGGCATCGCGTTTGGCTTCAACATAGGCTTTCCAGACCGGGTCGGTATCCGGCTTTAGCGGGTCATCCACACCTATCGCTGAAATCTGCACATAACGGCGTATCCCTGCCAACTGCGCAGCCTGCGCCAGAAGGACAGAGCCCGCGTAATCGACGGTATGTTTGCGTTCAGCTGTAGAACCGCCTCCGGCGCCGGCGGCAAACACAACGGCATCCGCGCCTTTGAGCCCGTTCGCCAGTTCTTGCGCGCTGGCATTTTCGATATCTACAAGCACAGGGTCTGCACCCAGCGCTTCCATCTGCGATAACTGTTCAGGTTTACGCACGATGCCGATTGCTTCCAGCCCCTGCGCCCGCAAATGTTTAATGATCAGTTTGCCTATCTGACCGTGTGCTCCCACGATTGCAACTTTAGTCATTACGCCTCCTGACGTTTTTCATTCCAGTTTATTTCCCTTTAACTGTAGCACATCGAATTTCACGCTTTGTAAGCGAGCGGAGCCGCCACTGTGACTTCTTTCGCCGGTGCTTTGGCACTTTGGAGTTTAAAAAACGCCATTGATTTGCGCGTGCGCCCCATAGGCTGCAATAAACTCCCCGGCGATCGCCACGGCGATTTCTGCCGGAAGTTTGCCACGCACGTCAGGCAACCCAATCGGACAACGCATGCGGATCAGTTGCTCTGCTGAAATCCCTTTACCGGATAAACGATAGTCGAAGCGTTTTCGCTTGGTTTCGGAGCCGATCAGGCCGAAGTAGCGAAAATCGCCGCGTTTGAGGATCCGCTCGCTCAGTGCAAAATCCAGCTGATGATCGTGAGTCAGAACCATGAAATAGCTGCCCGCGGGCATCTGCGCCACCGTGCCTTCAGGTTCTTCGTCTACGATGCAGGTAATCTGTGCATCGACCTGCGCGGGGAATTCGCTGGCGCGGGCATCCACCCAGGTGATGCGGCACGGCAGTGTGCTGAGAATATTCACCAGCGCCCTGCCGACGTGGCCTGCGCCGTACACCACCACCTGTGGTTGCGGATGTCCCAGCGGTTCAAGCAGCACCGAAGCCATTCCGCCGCAGCACTGTCCCAGTCGTGCGCCCAGCGAAAAGCGTTCAAAACGGCTGTTCTGTTCGCCCTTTTGCAGCATCTCGCGGGCAATCGCCGTGACCTGAAATTCCAGATTGCCGCCGCCCAGCGTGTAAAAAAGCTGGTCAGCGGTGATCAGTATTTTGCATCCCGCATCCCGCGGCGTCGAACCCTGCTGATCGACCAGCGTTGCTACTACGCAGGGTTCGCCACGGGTTTGCAGATCGTGTAAACGGGTCACCCAGTCATCAGTACGCATGAGAACCTCCGTTAGCTGACCATTTTATCAACGATATTCGTGACAACGTCACCTGAGAATCGCAGCTGATTCACCCCGCTGAGCACCCGTTCAGGCGTGGCGGGCGCATCGATGTGCGGGTGGACGCGATAATCGGCAAGACTGGCCACTGCGTCTTTGATCGCACACCAGACCGAAACGCCGAGCATAAACGGCGGTTCCCCGACGGCTTTGGAATGGAACACCGTGTCTTCCGGGTTCTTGCGGTTCTCCACCAGCTTCACGCGCAGATCCTGCGGAATGTCACCGATTGCCGGAATTTTGTAAGCCGCCGGACCGCTGGTCATCAGCCGCCCTTTATCATTCCACACCAGTTCTTCGGTGGTCAGCCAGCCCATGCCTTGCACGAATCCGCCCTCAACCTGCCCGATATCAATGGCCGGATTCAGCGAATCTCCGACATCGTGCAGGATATCGGCACGCAGCAGTTTGTATTCACCGGTCAGCGTATCCACCAGGACTTCGGCGCAGGCCGCCCCGTAGGAGAAGTAATAGAACGGATGCCCGGCCGCTTTGTTGCGATCGTAGAAAATTTTCGGCGTTTTGTAATAGCCGGTGCTGGAAAGCGGCACCTGATTGAGCCAGCACTGAGTGGCGACCTGCTCAAAACTGAAATACAGATCTTTCACTCTTACCTGGCCGTTGCTGAATTTCACGTCAGTTTCAGCCGCATCGTGGACGCGCATCAGCATCTCCACCATCCGCCCTTTGATGATTTCAGCAGCATTTTGCGCGGCTTTGCCGTTGAGATCGGCACCCGATGACGCGGCGGTCGGCGAGGTATTCGGCACTTTGCCGGTGTCGGTGGCGGTTATCTGGATACGGCTGATATCCACCTGAAAGACCTCGGCGACAACCTGTGCCACTTTGGTATTCAGCCCCTGACCCATTTCGGTGCCGCCGTGGTTGAGCTGGATACTGCCGTCGGTGTAGACCAGCACCAGCGCCCCGGCCTGGTTAAGAAAGCTGGCGGTGAATGAGATGCCGAATTTCACCGGCGTCAGCGCCAGACCTTTCTTCAGATACGGATTTACACGATTAAATTCAGTGACAGCGTCACGTCTGGCGGCGTATTCCGCACTCTCTTCCAGCTGCTGCGTCATTTCCTGCAACAGGTTTTGCCCGATGGGCTGATGATAATGTGTGACGTTGCGGGTTTCCTGTCCGTAGTAGTTGTTCTTGCGTACTGTCAGCGGATCTAACGCCAGCTCGCGGGCAATGTGATCGACGATATGCTCGATCGCCACAATCCCCTGTGGGCCGCCAAATCCGCGGTAAGCGGTGTTCGACGCCATATTGGTTTTACAGCGATAGCCGGTGATCAGCGCATCGCCCAGGTAATAGGCGTTGTCGGAATGGAACATAGCGCGATCGACGATAGAACCGGACAAATCCAGCGAATAGCCACAGTTGGCGGCCAGTTTGATGTCGATGCCGTGGATCACGCCGTCGTCATCAAAACCCACATCGTAGCTGACGTGAAACGGATGGCGTTTACCGGTGATCAGCATGTCGTCCTGCCGCGCCAGCCGCATTTTCGCCGGACGTCCGGTGAGATGTGCCGCCAGCGCTGCCAGACAGGCCGTGCCCGCCGCCTGGGTTTCTTTACCGCCAAACCCACCGCCCATGCGGCGCATATCCACCACCACTTTGTGCATGGGCAAACCCAGCACCGACGCGACCAGCTTTTGCACTTCGGTCGGGTGCTGCGTCGAGCTGTACACCAGCATCGATCCGTCTTCACCAGGCATCACCGAGGCAATCTGCGTTTCCAGATAAAAGTGCTCCTGACCACCGATTTCCAGCTCGCCCTGCAAACGATGTTTCGCTGAGGCCAGCGCCATCTGCGCGTCGCCGCGTTTATGCTGATGGGGTTCCTCGACGTAATGTTCAAGCGACAGCGCCTGTTTAATGGTCAGCACAGCATCACGCACCTGATACTCCACTTTCGCCAGCGCGACGGCGGCGCGGGCAGCCTCCATCGACGTGGCAGCAACCACCAGCACTATCTGCCCCACGTACTCCACGCGGCCCAGAGCCATCAGCGGATCGCCATGGGTCAGAGGTGCGATATCCAGATTGCCCGGCACATCTTCTGCCGTCATCACCCGCACCACGCCGGGCACGGCATAACAAGGTTCGGTATCGATATGCACAATATCGGCGTGTGCATGCGGGCTGAGCAGCGGCACAAGATGTAACTGATTGGGAAATTCCAGACGATCATCCACGTATACGGCCTCGCCGCTGACGTGTTTATCGGCGCTTTCGTGACGCTGACTTTTTCCGACACCGCTTTGTAAACCGGCGCGGAACAGCGCTTCCATCTGCTGTTGCGAAAGTTCAGGTTTGGATTCAGACATAGTGAGTTACCCGCATCAGCGTTTCAGGAGAGGTCATTTCGATGTGACAGCGGCGCAGCAGATTTTTTGCCACCTGTATGCGGTATTCGCGGCTGGCACGAAAATCGCTGATCGGCGTGAAATCCCGTTCCAGCGCCTGACACGCACGCTCAATTGTCGCGGTCTGCCACGGCTGACCGAGCAGTTGTGCCTCACAGCCGGACGCGCGCTTAGCCACTTCCGCCATTCCGCCAAAAGCGATACGGGCATGGATGACCACGCCGTTTTGCACTTCGATGTGCAGCGCGGCGCACACCGCTGAAATATCGTCTTCAAGCCGTTTCGAGACTTTATACACCCGCAGCTGACGCGCCGCTGAGGTCGCACGCGGAATGCGGATTTGCTCGATAAACTCACCAGGCTGCAATGCCGTTTTGCGGTAACCGAGGAAAAACTGATCCAGCGGCAATTCGCGTTGCTGCGAGCCAAGCCGCAGCAGCAGCGTAGCACCCAGTGCCAGCAAGACCGGGCCGCCGTCACCGACAGGAGACGCATTGGCAATATTTCCACCGAATGTGCCCTGATTGCGGATCTGCTCCGATGCAAAGCGTTCGAGCAGATGGCCGAATTCGGGAAACTCTTCGCGCAGCACCGGCAAACACTGGCTGAGGGGGGCCGCTGCGCCAATATGAATAGCCTGACCGGTCAGCGTAATCTCTTTGAGGGCATCGATATGGCTGAGGGAAATCAGTTTCGGCAGCCGCTGGAAGCGTTGTGTGACCTCCAGCGCCAGGTCGGTGCCGCCAGCCACCAGACGCGCATCCGGCTCTGCGCAAAATAACTGCGCCAGCTGTTCGATATCAGTCGGTTCTTCACTGGCAGACATCGCGCGCAGTTTTTGCAGCGTATTCAGCGCATCCGCATCAAACTGATCGGCCTGCGGCTGCTGGCAGATGTCTTTCGCCGCCGCCATGATCGGGCGATAGCCGGTGCAGCGACAAAGATTGCCGGAAAGCGCCTGCTGCGTGTGTTCAACATCAAATACCGGGCGTTGATTTTCCAGCGCAACTTTTTTTTCTAAAGCGAACAACGACATGACAAAACCCGGCGTGCAAAAACCGCACTGCGAGGCGTGATTTTCCACCATCGCCTGCTGGACGTGATGCAGTTCGCCGCGATGTTTCAAATCTTCCACGGTGATCAGCTGTTTTCCATGGACCGCAGGCATAAACGTCAGGCAGGCGTTGACCGTGCGGTAGTTGAGCGCATCGCCTTGCGGTTCAGCAAGCACTACCGTGCACGCGCCGCAATCACCGGATGCACAACCTTCCTTGGTGCCGCAGCGACCGGCGTTCTGCCGCAGGTACTGCAATACCGTGGTATCGGCCGGAAGACTGTTTTCGGTGTGGATCCTGCCGTTCATTAAAAATTGGATCATGCGCCTTCTCCCTTTTTACAGCCGTTCAAAATCAGCGTGGTGACTTCTGCAATGATGTGCTCGCGCGCTGCGTTATCGCCTTCAAAATCTCCGTACATATGCTTCACCTGCACCGCAAAATCCGCGTAATACTGCGTCACCGCCCAGATGTGCATGATGAACAGTCGCGCATCCAGCGGACGGATTTTCTGCTGGGCGATCCATCCCTGGATCAGGTTTTCCTTGCCGGTAATGTTTGCCGTCGCCTGCGGCCAGTATTTGTGCAAATAGTGCCCGCCGCCCAGCACCTCGCTGGTGAAAATGCGCGAAAGCTCAGGCTGGTCAAAGGAGAAGTTCAGCTTGTTGCGGATATACCGGCTAAGCACCGCGTCCGGTTCGCTGAGTGTCGGGTCGAACTGGATGATGTCACCCCAGACTTTCAGCACCTTTTGCAGCAGCTCTTCGTACAATTCCTCTTTACCGGCGATGTAATAATGCAGCTGAGCTTTTTTAAGCCCGGCCCGCCGGGCGATGGCCTGCGTGGTCGCCCCCTGAAAGCCCTTTTCACTGAATTCCGCAATCGCTGCCGCGTGAATATTTTCCAGCGTACGCTCGCGTGCCAGGCGGATTTTGCCGCCCGATTCGTTATTCATCATGAACGTTCCCTCGCGTAGGCCAGTTCGCCGTCGATATAGGTGCAGAACACGTTGCGGTCGTCACCAAGGGTCATCAGCACAAACAATTTTTCGGCCAGCGTTTCGCTGTTAGCGGCGCGCAGTTTTTGCAGTGCGCTGACGCCCGGCTCGAGCACCACGAAATCCGCCTCTTTACCGGCGTTGAAATTCCCGATTTTGTCATCGAGGTGCAGCGCCCGCGCGCCGCCGAGCGTGGCGTGATAAAACGCTTCAAAGGCGGATAAGCGATAACGTTGCAGTTGCCCGACCTTATAAGCTTCCGACAGCGTTTCCAGCATGTTGAAGGTGGTGCCTGCGCCGACGTCAGTGCCCATACCGACGCGGATCTGTTTCTCCCAGGATTTCTGCAAATTGAACAAGCCGCTGCCAAGAAACAGGTTGGAGGTCGGGCAGAAGGCGATGGTGGAATCGGTGTCGTGCAGGCAATCCCACTCGCTGTCATCCAGATGCAGACAGTGCGCAAACACGCAACGTTCACCGGTAAGGCCGTACTGATGGTAGACATCCAGATAGTGCTGATGCGCCGGGTGCATCTCCTTCACCCAAGACAGCTCTGCGACGTTTTCGCTCAGATGGGTATGCAGATAAACGTCCGGGAATTCCTCTTTCAGCAGGCGGACTTTTTGCAGCAACTCTGGTGAGGATGTCGGCGCAAAGCGCGGCGTCAGCGCGTAACTCAGCCGCTGACGGTTGTGCCAGCGCGCGATGAGCTCACGCGTATCGGCTTCGCTCTGTTCCGGCGTTTCCAGCAGCCCGTCGGGAGCGTTTTTATCCATCATCACTTTGCCCGCCACCAGCCGCATGTTGATGTCGGACGCCTCTTTAAACAGCGCATCGACCGACTGCGGGTGCACGGTGCCGAACACCAGCGCGGTGGTGGTGCCGTTAAGTAATAACTGTTCGATGAAGAATTTCGACATGCGCCTGGCGTAATCCGCGCAGTGATATTGCTGTTCAGTGGGGAACGTATAGCGCTGCAGCCATTCGAGCAATTGCTCGCCGTAAGCACCGATCATTTCGGTTTGCGGATAGTGGATATGGGTATCGACAAAGCCCGGCACGATCAGCTTATCGCGATAATCATCTATTTCCAGACCGGCAGTCTGCCGCGCCTGCGCCAGCTTCCCCTCGCCTTCCCGCCAGTCGCCCAGCCAGACGATATGCCCGCCGCTCAGCAGCATCAGTCCGTCTTCGATATAGCGCACCTGCGCCTCGAGTTCGTGCGGATTTAACACCGGTTCACGGATATCAAAGAAGTTTCCGCGAACCGCGCGGGTGATGATTTGACTCATGGCATAGCCCTTTTCTGCAACATTCTGATTGATGACTGATAACAGAACATTTGCAAAGCTTATGCCAAATCTGACCAATCGGTCAGACCGTTTGGATGTTTTTTACGGCGGGGAGTTTTACTTCAGCAATACCTCGTACTGCGGATTGAATTCATCGAAGATGGGCAACGCGGCGGCGCCGAGTGCGGCGGTGTCACTGCCGGACATCCCAAGGCGGATACGCGCGTTCTGCGGATAACGGCTGCGCACCGAGTTGTAGAGCGGCGTCAGGCGCTGAATCAGCTTCTCCACCAGCGGTTTCGGCATGGTGCCGCCGATGATCACGCACTGCGCGTCGAACACACATTCCATGATATTGATGGCCTGACAGGCGGGTTCAACGGCAGTATCCAGCCATTGACCGAAGCGTTTTTCATCAACATTCAGCAGGTCTTCCGGCATCGCTGAAGCCGGATCCAGGCCGCAAGCTTCGTAAGCCGCCTGCAAAGAAAGGTAACGTTCGAGGCAACCTTTGTTGCCGCAATAGCATTCGCGACCGCCCGGTTGCACCACAATGTGGCCGACCTCGCCCGCATTGTGTGCATGACCGGTGTAAATTCGACCGTCTGTGAAGATGCCTGCGCCCAGACCGGTACCGATATACAAATAGACAAAGGACGATAATTGCTTGGCCACGCCGTGAAAACGCTCGCCGATGGCTGCCACGGTGGCATCATTTTCAAGGGTCACGGGCCACCCCGTTGCCGCGCTCAGATGGGCTTCGATATCGACGTCGTCCCAACCGTGCAGCGTGGTCGGGCCCTGTGAGGAAATCCCCTCCACGCCGAACGGTCCCGGCATCACCACGCCTATGCCCAACATTTTCCGCCAGTCAATTTTTACCTGTTGGCGCATTTCTTGCAG
This sequence comes from Rahnella inusitata, assembly GCF_003263515.1. Lineage (GTDB taxonomy): Bacteria > Pseudomonadota > Gammaproteobacteria > Enterobacterales > Enterobacteriaceae > Rahnella > Rahnella inusitata. The sequence goes on from NZ_JYDE01000020.1 coordinate 221,495, forward strand.
TACCTGATCAATCAGAGCCAGCGTGGGCTCTGGCTGCGGTTTCTGTACCCGGATCAGACTGCGAAAGCGGACCGTTCCGGTGAGATCGACCAGCACAATCAGCAGCGACTGATGATCAAGATGGATGCCGATGGAATAGGCGCTGTCAGGATTGAGTGTCAGTGGCGTTGCTGGTTGACCACGTCCGCCCGCGCGGCGCGGCAGGTGGGAGGAGAGGATCCCCGCCTGTTCGAGCTCGGTGGCGATGTTGGACACGGTTTGTGGCGTGAGCGACGTCAGCCGGGCAATTTCGGCGCGGGTCAGCTCACCGTTGAGGCGAATAGCTTCAATCACGACCCGACGATTGTGAGCACGGGCGTGCTCAAGATTGGTACCCGACGTTGTAATCACATCCCTCTCCACGGTGAAGACCTTGCGGGCAGTATGCGGAGAGTGATTACAGCAATCAAATTGATTTTATAAATATCAGTATATGAATTTGACGGTGTCATCACAGCTTTGAATGTTATTGGCATGTTAATAATAATCGCCAGTCACTATTCACTTGCAGACGTTTTTGAGATTCACCTTCAGACCCAGTAGCACAATCCGGCAGGGACGCAGGGACTGGCAGAAATATGCCTTCCCATTTTTTTTAGCCGATTAAAGCAATCAAATTGATTTAATAAATTTAACCCTGTTTCGGAGAATGACGATGAGCCTGCGACTTACCCCAGCGGCGACCCTGTGCGCCCTTTCTGCCCTTACTTTCGGTTATTCGGCCAGCGTTTTGGCGGACACCACCCTCAGCGCCTTGTTTATGACTCAGGCGGCGTACAGCGAAGCGGATATCCGCGCGATGACTGCTGATTTCACCAGGCTGCATCCGGACATCAAAGTGAATCTGGAGTTTGTGCCGTACGAAGCGTTGCACGACAAAATCGTCGCCGCACGCGGTGCAGGTGACAAAGGGTATGACGTGGTGCTGTTCGATGCTATCTGGCCTGCCGAATTCAACAAATATGGCCTGTTGCAGGACGTCACTGCGCGTATTCCTGCAGAGGAAAGCAACAAGATCTTCGACGGTGCCATTTCCACCGTGACCTACAAAGATAAACGCTGGGGTATGCCGTGGATCCTCGACACCAAATATCTCTATTACAACAAAGCCATGCTGGCAAAAGCCGGGATCACGACGCCACCGGCAACCTGGGCTGATGTTGAGAAGCAGTCGGCTATCCTGAAAGAAAAAGGCATCGTCAAGTATCCGCTGGTGTGGAGCTGGTCGCAGTCTGAAGCGCTGCTGTGCGACTACACCACGCTGGTCTCCGCCTTCAAAGGCGATTTCTATAAAGACGGTAAGCTTAACTTCACGAATTCCGGCGCCATGAAAGCCATCAACTACATGAAAGAGACGCTGGATAAAGGGCTGACCAACCCGAACTCCCGCGAGTATCTGGAAGAGGACGTGCGTAAATCCTTCTCCAACGGCGATGCGGCGTTCGCGCTGAACTGGACGTACATGTACAACATGGCCAATGACCCGAAACAAAGCAAAGTGGCGGGTGACGTTGGCGTAGTTCCGGCTCCGGGGGGTGAAGCGGGTGGCGCATCCGGCGTCAACGGTTCGATGGGGCTGGGCATCGCTAAAGCCAGTGCGCATCCGGATCAGGCGTGGGAATTTATCAGCTACATGACTTCCCAGCCGGTGCAGAACAAATACGCCAAACTGAGCCTGCCAATCTGGAAATCCTCTTATGACGATCCGGCCGTGCAGAAAGATCAGGAACAGCTGATCGCCGCCGCTAAAACGTCGCTAAATGTGATGTTGTCGCGTCCGGTGACGGCGGATTACTCCCGTTTGTCGAACATTTTGCAGCAAAACATTCAGGCGGTATTGCAGGGGAAAACCCCGGCGCAAGACGGTATGGAAGCCGCAACCAAAGCCGCCGACCGTTTACGTTAATTGCTTTAAACCATACTCTTAAGCCAACACTACAGCCCGTCATCTCCTCATGATGACGGGCCGGGAATCAAGCATGCTTACATTACCGCAACGTGAACGTCGTCAGGCCTGGGTGCTCCTCGCGCCGATGCTGCTGATGATGTTCCTGCTGACCGCCTGGCCGCTGGCCCGCACGCTGTGGCTCAGCTTTACCGACGCCGGACTTATCGGTGACGGCTCTGCGCCCAACTGGGTGGGCAGCGACAACTTTCTTTACGCACTGACCGATCCGGATTTTCGCGAAGCACTCTGGCGCACGCTCTATTTCACCGTGGTCTCGGTGATCATTGAAGGCTTTATCGGTGTGCTGGTTGCCCTGCTGCTCAATCAGCAGTTTTGGGGGCGCAGCGCCCTGCGCGTCCTGGTGATTTTGCCGTGGGCGCTGCCGACTATCGTCAACGCCACCATGTGGCGGCTGAATTTCAATCCCGATTACGGCAGCATCAACGCCCTGCTCACGCAGCTTGGCCTGATCGACACCTACCGAAGCTGGCTCGGTGACCCGTCATCGGCCATTAACGCCGTGATGTTCGCGGATATCTGGAAGAACTATCCGCTGATCACCCTGCTGGTGCTGGCGGCGTTGCAGACGATACCGGAGGATTTGTTTGAAGCAGCGCGTCTGGACGGCGCATCCGCGTTCAGGCGTTTTCGTAAAATCACTTTACCGGCCATTGCCGCACCGCTGGCGGTGGCGCTGATTCTGCGCACCATTGACGCGTTTAAAATCTTCGACATCATTTATGTCATGACCCGCGGCGGCCCGCTCGACAGCACCAAAACCGTCAGTTTCTTTGTCTATCAGGAATCCTTCAGTTATCTGCGCGCAGGCAGCGGTGCCGCTTACGCGATACTCATGACGCTGATTTGTGCCCTGCTCATTTTGATTTACATGGTGATGCTGCTGCGTCAGCGCCGTTCAGGGAGCGTCGAATGAAACAGAAAATCCGGCTTATTCTGCGCTATCTCGCCGCGCTGGTTCTGGCCGCGTCGATCCTTGCGCCACTGGTGTGGATGTTCCTGATGAGCGTCAGCTCGGCGGCCGATCTGACCCGCATTCCACTGGAATGGCTGCCGCGCCACTGGGATTTCAGCCGTTACGCCAGCCTGCTGACTTTGCAGACCGGGCAGCCCGGCGCGCTGTTCTTACACGCGCTCGGCAACAGCCTGCTGGTCGCCTGCGGTGCAACGCTCATCTCCCTGCTGCTGGCCATTCCGGCGGCGTACAGTTTCTCGCGCTATCCTGGCCGTGACGGCTGGTTGTTCGGCAGTCTGGCGATTTACATGGTGCCGCCGGTGGCGTTCGTTCTGCCGCTGTACTTCATCCTGCAACAGCTTTCGCTGCTCAATACGCATCTCGGGCTGATCCTGGTGTATTGCTCGATGATTCTGCCGTTTCTGACATGGATGCTGAAAAACCAGTTCGACGCCCTGCCGATTGACATCGAACAGGCCGCACGCCTCGACGGGCTGCGTTACTGGCAGGTGCTGCTGCGCATTACGCTGCCGCTGGCAAAACCGGCGCTCGGTGCCTCGGCGATGTTCGGCTGGCTGCTGGCGTGGGATGAATTCTTCTACGCGCTGCTGTTTACCAACAATATCGACGCCCAGACGTTGCCGGTCACCATCGCCGGTTTCACCGCCGGGCGCGCCACCGATGACGGGCTGATTGCCGCCGTCGGCATTCTTGCGGCCATTCCGCCGCTCTTTATTGCACTCTGGCTGCAAAAAACACTGGTCAGCGGGTTAACCGCTGGCGGCAGCAAGGGGTAAGCCCATGGGAAACGTGACAAGAATGAAGAAACCTGACTCATCCGCCACGCTGTTCGTGGTCGGTAATATCAACGTGGATCTGATCATGAGCACGCTGCACGAATGGCCGAAAAAAGGCACCGAAGCGATGCTCGACAGCAGTTCGCTGCGCCCCGGAGGATCCGCCGGTAACTGTGCACTGGCGCTGGCGGCGCTCGATACGCCGCACCGTTTGGTCGCCAATCAGGGTAACGATCAATTCACCGGCTGGCTTGCGGGTTTGTTTCCAGAAAGCGCGCCCGGCTGGCCAACCGCCGATTGCGAAACCTCGCTGACCTTCGGCGTGACGCATCCGGATCATGAACGCACATTCTTTAGCAATCAGGGGCATATCGTTCGCCTTTCGATGCAGGACGTGCTCGGACAGTTACCGGAAACCGCACAACCCGGCGACTGGGTACTGCTCTGTGGCACCTGGTTGTGTACCGCGCTGTACGCGGACTATCCGCAGCTGCTGTCCACGCTTAAACAGCGCGGTTATCACGTCGCCGTCGACAGCGGCTGGCCGCCGCAGGACTGGAGCGACGCGCTGCGCGAACAGGCTGCAAACTGGCTGCCGTTCTGCGATGCACTGCTGCTCAATGAAGTCGAAACGCTCGGTCTGGCAGATGACGTCACGCTCGACGCCGCCGCTCACCGCCTGCTTTCGCAGATGGCAGACGGTGCCTTTTGTGTTGCAAAATGTGGGCCTGAAGGTGCGCGTTTGTGGTCAGCCGCGCTGACCCTGTATCAGCACGCCGAACTGGTGGACGTCGTCGATACCATCGGTGCCGGAGACAGTTTTAATGCCGGATTTTTATCCGCGCTGATTTATGGCCTGCCGCCTGCCACGGCGCTGCAATGGGGGGTGCGCGTCGCCGGTTGTGCGATCAGCAGTTCCCCGCGCCGTTACCCTGACTGGCAATCGCTTTTTGGCCTTGTGGAGAAACTCTAAATGGCTCTGGTAGAACTGGTAAAAGTCGCCAAACGTTATGGCAAAGTGCAGGTATTGAAACCGCTGGATCTGACCATTCCTGACGGCAGTTTCACCGTACTGGTCGGCCCGTCCGGGTGTGGGAAATCGACGCTGCTGCGCCTGCTGGCCGGTCTGGAGTCCCTTTCGGACGGCGATATTCTGCTCGATAAACAGCAGATTAATAATTTCGACCCCGCCGATCGTGACATCGCAATGGTATTTCAAAGCTATGCGCTTTATCCGCACCTGACCGTGGCCGAGAATATGGCGTTCCATATGCAGGTAAAAAAAGTGCCCAAAGCCGAACAGCAGGCGAAAGTTCAGCAGGCGGCGAAAGTGCTGGGCATTGACCATCTGCTGAAACGCTTACCGAAAGATCTGTCCGGCGGCCAGCGTCAGCGTGTGGCGATGGGTCGCGCGCTGGTGCGTAATCCAAAAGTGTTTTTGTTCGATGAACCGCTCTCCAATCTCGACGCACAATTGCGTATGGAGCTGCGCGCCGAAATCAAATCGCTGCATCAGCAGTTTCGCACCACCACGGTGTATGTGACGCACGATCAGGTAGAGGCGATGACGCTGGCGGACAATATCGTGGTGATGAAAGACGGGTTTATCGTGCAACAGGGCGATCCGCTGTCCATTTACGATAAACCGGTAAACACCTTCGTGGCACGGTTCATTGGCTCTCCGCCGATGAACTTACTCAGCGGCGTGTTCCAGAGCATCGATGGAAAGCCGGGTGTCACCTGCGAACAGTTGTGGTTCGCGCTGCCGCAGAAATGGGCATTGCAGGCGCGGCATTGCGAAGGACTGCCGGTCACGCTCGGCCTGCGCCCGCACGATCTCCGTCCGGTGCAACACAGCGCCCAGCCCGCCGCGACGCTGCGCCTGCTGGAAGTCACCGGCGAAAGCAGCCTGCTGCACATCGACTGGAGCGGCTTCCCGCTGCACGTTCAGTTTGCCGGTCGGGCGCGCGTCAGCGCCGATCAGCCGCTGTATCTCGAAGCCAACAGCGACGCCATTCATCTGTTTGATGCCACTACGGGAGAACGGCTGGCGGAGGAGTGATTTTTAAACGCCTTCCTTATGCGGGGAAGGTGTTTCTGTCATTGACGCCTCTCCCCGATGCGCTATGCTCAGACTTTGCCTGATTAATTAGCGCGCTTACCTTCTATGAGCTTGTTCCCCATCAAAAAATTCTCGCTGCCCCCGGGTTCCGCGCTGCCGCTGCTGGTCGCAGGGGCATTCTTCATGGAAAATCTCGATGCAACGGTGATCGTCACGGCACTGCCGCAAATGGCGAAAGACTTCGGCGTGCATCCGGTAGACATGAACATCGGCGTCTCGGCTTATATTCTGACGCTCACGGTGTTTATTCCCGCCAGCGGCTGGATTGCTAACCGCTTTGGCACGCGCAATATCTTCTCGCTGGCGATTGTTCTTTTCACCCTCGCCTCGATTTTGTGTTCCGCCAGCGTCAGCCTCGAAACCTTTACCGCAGCGCGCATGTTGCAGGGTTTTGCCGGTGCACTGATGGTGCCCGTCGGGCGTTTGGTGGTGCTGAAAAATACCCAAAAATCGGATTTGATCCGCGCGATAGCCACCATTACCTGGCCCGGTCTGGTCGCCCCGATCCTCGGACCGCCGCTCGGTGGTTTTATTACCACTTATGCCTCGTGGCACTGGATATTTATCCTCAACGTTCCTTTAGGGATGGTGGCGCTGCTGTTCGCCCGCAGGCTGATCCCGCAGGCGCCGGGGCAGAAAGGCGTGCCGTTTGACGTCACCGGTTTTGTACTCACCGGCATGGCCTGTCTGGGGTTGATCTTCGGGCTGGATAAATTCAACGAAGGTCAGATCGACTGGAAACCCGTCGTGATGGTCGGTGGCGCACTGATTGCGGGTGCGCTGGCGGTATGGCATTCAAAGCGCACGGCACATCCTTTGCTGCCGCTGGTGGCGCTGAAAATCAGAAGTTACGCTGTCACGATTTACGGTGGTTCACTGTTTCGTATCGCCATCGGTGCCCTGCCATTCCTGCTGCCGCTGATGTTCCAGCTGGGTTACGGCATGAGCGCCTTTGATGCGGGTTTGCTGGTGCTTTCAGTATTTGCCGGAAATCTGGCGATGAAGCCTTTTACTTCGGCGATTTTGCACCGCTTCCGCTTTAAGTCGATTATGCTGGTTAACGGCCTGCTAAATTCGGCGACGATTTTTGCCTGCGCCCTGTTAACGCCCGAAGTGCCCACTGCGCTGACGTTGTTACTGCTGTTCGTCAGCGGCATGACCCGGTCGATGCAGTTCACGGCGCTCAATACGCTGGCATTTTCTCAGGTTCCCGGTGAGCAGATGGGCGGCGCCAACACGCTGTTTAACACCGCACAACAGTTGTCCACCGGCCTCGGCATTGCTATTGGTGCGCTCTCGCTGCGCATTGCCGGACACTTTTTACCCGCCAGCGACCCGCTGCAGGTGGGGACGTTCCACATTGCTTTCATCATTATCGGTGTGTTTTCGCTGGCAGGCACGCTCGACAGCCTGACGCTGGATAAGACAGCGGGTGATGAACTGCGACAGAAAAAAGAATCTGTACCCCAACCGGCTACGTCGGATAAATAAAGGCGCAGCCAGACTGAAATTCAGTATCCGAAAAATGGAGAAATACCATGGAATACCGCTTATTAGGCCACTCCGGCCTGAAAGTTTCAGTTCTCAGCCTCGGCACCATGACCTTTGGTGGCCAGGGGAAATTCGCCAAAACCGGCCAGACTGACGTCGAAGCCGCACAACGCCAGATCGGGCTGTGTCTCGACGCAGGCATCAACCTGTTCGACACCGCCGACGTCTATTCAGGCGGTGAATCTGAAGTCATTCTTGGCAAAGCGCTGGGCGGCAAACGCAACGACGTGCTGATCGCCAGTAAAGCCCGCTTCCCGATGGGCGATGGCCCGAACGATCGCGGCTCATCGCGTCATCACATCCTGCGCGCCTGCGAAGCCAGCCTGAAGCGTCTGAACACTGACTATCTTGATTTGTATCAGCTGCATCAGTGGGATGGCCAGACGCCGCTGGAAGAAACACTGCGCGCGCTCGATGACTTAGTCAGTAGCGGTAAAGTGCGTTACGTGGGTGTCTCGAACTTTTCCGCGTGGCATGTGATGAAAACGCTGGGCGTCGCGCAAGCCAGCCATTATATCCGCCCGGTCAGCCAGCAAATCCATTACACCTTGCAGGCGCGCGAAGCCGAATACGAATTACTGCCTGCGGCGCAGGATCAGGGCCTCGGCACGCTGGTCTGGAGCCCGCTGGCCGGTGGATTGCTCTCCGGCAAATATCGTCGCAATCAGGCCGCGCCAGAAGGCACCCGCCATCTGGCCGACTGGGGCGAGCCGCCGGTGCGTGATGAAAATGCGTTGTACGACGTGGTGGATGTGCTGGTAGACATCGCCGAAACCCGTGGCGTCTCTGCGGCGCAAATCGCGCTGGCGTGGCTGATTGCACGACCGCAGGTGACGTCGGTGATCGTCGGCGCACGCAACGATACCCAGTTACAAGACAATCTGAAGGCGGCCGACATCACGCTCACAACAGAAGAGACTGAAAAACTCAATGCTGTCAGCCAGTTGCCGTTACTGTATCCTTACTGGCATCAGGCACAGACGGCGTCAGACCGCCTCTCTGCGGCGGATTTATCGCTGATCGCGCCTTATCTGAAAAAGTAATGCAATAAAATGATACCAACGCAGACCGGCTTACCCTGCCGGTCTCGTTATTTTTGTGTTAATACTGACAGCGTCTTTTTGTGTGCCACAGGCGCACTTTGCTTAAAACAGAGGAATACCGGGATGATTATTTTTGTTACCGGCGCCACCGCCGGATTTGGTGCAGAAATCGCACGTAAGTTTGTCAAAGAAAGTCATAAAGTCATTGCCACCGGCCGCCGCAAAGAGCGTCTGGATGATCTGAAAACCGAACTGGGAGACGCGTTATACCCTGTCGAACTGGACGTCACTAATCGCGCATCTATTCAGGATGCCATCGACAGCCTGCCTGCCGAATGGCGCAACATCGACGTGCTAGTGAACAATGCCGGTCTGGCGCTCGGTCTGGAAAAAGCCGACAAAGCATCGCTGGAAGACTGGGATAAAATGATCGACACCAATACCAAAGGTCTGGTGTACATGACCCGCGCCGTTCTGCCGGGCATGGTTGAACGTAATATCGGTCACGTGATCAACATCGGCTCCACCGCCGGTAACTGGCCGTACGCGGGCGGCAATGTGTACGGTGCCACCAAAGCGTTCGTGCGTCAGTTCAGCCTGAACCTGCGCACCGACCTGCACGGCACCCACGTGCGTGTCACCAACATCGAGCCGGGCCTGTGTGGCGGCACTGAATTCTCCAGCGTGCGCTTTAAAGGTGACGATGAGAAAGTCAGCAAAACCTACGACAACACCAACCCGCTGACCGCCGCAGACGTCGCCGAATCCGTCTTCTGGGTTTCAACGCTGCCTGCGCACGTCAACATCAACAGTATTGAAATGATGCCCGTCAGCCAGTCCCTCGCTGGTTTGCAGGTGCATCGCGAAGAGTAATCTTGCTTCCTTAATGCAATGAAAAATAAAAAAGCAGCTTCGGCTGCTTTTTTTATTTCTCCGGTACGGCCATAAACAAAAAAGGCGCGGCAAACCTGCCCGCGCCCTTCCACTCACTGATGACGAATTACGCGCTCAGCCAGCCCAGTTTGATTACAAACAAAATCGACAGCACGATCAGCGCGGAATTCAGCTCACGCCAGCGGCCGCTCAGCAATTTGCACAGTGTCCAGGTGATGAAACCGAACGCGATGCCGTTAGCAATGGAATACGTGAATGGCATGGTCAGCGCAGTCACGGTGACCGGGGCGGCGACAGTGATGTCTTTCCAGTCAATCTCCGCCAGACCTGACGTCATCAATACCGCAATGAACAGCAGCGCTGGTGCAGTGGCGAAAGCCGGTACGCTACCGGCCAGCGGGGCGAAGAACAGGCTCAGCAGGAACAGAATGGCAACCACAATCGCCGTCAGCCCTGTACGTCCACCGGCGCTCACGCCCGCAGCTGATTCGATATAACTGGTCGTGGTTGACGTCCCGAGTAAAGAACCGAACAGCGCAGCGGCACTGTCAGCCACCAGCGCACGACCCATTTTCGGGATGTTGCCGTCTTCGTCCGACAGCCCTGCGCGTTTGGTGACACCAATAAGGGTACCGGAGTTATCAAACACATCCACAAACAGGAATGCGAAGATAACGCTTATCAGCGACACGTTGAATGCGCCTTTGATATCGAGTTGCATAAAGGTTGGCGCGATAGACGGCGGCATCGACATGATCCCACCAAATGCGGAATAACCCAGCGCGATAGCCAGTACGGTTACGGCCAATACGCCGATAAGCACGGCACCGGTGACTCTGCGCGCTTCAAGTACCACGATCAGAATAAAGCCCAGCATGGCGAACAGCGGACCCGGTTTGGTCAGATCGCCCAAACCTACCAGCGTGGCCGGATTTGCAATTACGATACCGGCGTTTTCCAGCGCAATAAGCGCCAGGAATAAACCGATACCCGCGGCAATCGCCGAGCGCAACGGCAGCGGGATACTGCGGATGATCCACTCTCGGATTTTAAAGATGGATAACGCGAAGAAAATACAGGCGGAAAGGAACACCGCACCTAACGCGATCTGCCAGGTATAACCCATGTGCAAAACGACGGTGTAGGTGAAAAAGGCGTTTAATCCCATGCCCGGCGCCAGCGCGATCGGGTAGTTTGCAATGAAGCCCATCAGTGCGGAACCGATTGCGGCAGCAAGACATGTCGCGACAAAAACGGAACCTTTATCCATACCCGTCGCGCCCAAAATAGACGGGTTAACGAACAGAATATATGCCATTGCTAAAAATGTAGTCAGTCCTGCCACAATCTCCGTGCGCACGTTAGTGCGGTGAGCTTTTAACTTAAATATTTTTTCTAACATGAGAAGAAATCTCTTGGTCGCGTGATCACTTTTCATCTGGCGATCAAATAGCGCACGCTTGTTATTAGTATTGTTTTTCAAAACACGCCCGCGCGCCCGCAGTGAGGGATGCCACAATTCGCCCCACTGCCTGTACTGATAGCGGAACACGAGCTAAAAACGTGTTTTGACGAACCCTGTCATTGCCACTTTGTACGTTAAACAACCTGAGGACATTGTTTTACAAAGGGGCATCGCACAATCTAGGAAAAATGAGTGATGCAGTCCATAATAGATATCTCACTTATTCACTGCATAAATTAGTACACCTATGTCACCCTTCTCCCGTTTTTCGCAATATTTTACGGAAGTTGCCCGAACAGGAAGTTTGCGCAAAGCGGCCGAAGTGCTGCACGTCTCGGCTTCGGCTATCAACCGGCAGATTTTGCAGGCGGAACAAACGCTGGAAACACCGCTGTTTGAGCGTCTCCCGACCGGGCTGAAGCTGACCTCGGCGGGTGAAATTCTGTTCGATGACATTCGTCGCTGGCGAAAAGAATTTTCCCGTACCCGCGAAAGATTCGATGAGATCCAGGGATTACGCCGCGGACACGTTACCATCTCGATGATTGCCGCGCTCAGCGAAGGCATGGTGGCGGAGCTGATTGCCGAAGTGGGCAAAGAACATCCCTATCTCACATTTGATATCCGCATCGAAGACAGCCGCAATATCAGCGAGCAGGTCAGTTCGGCAGAAGTGGATTTCGGTTTGCTGCTCGACCCGGTCGAACACACCGGGCTGGAAGTGCGCGCCTTTGCGGAATTGCCGATTGGCATCGCGATGCCGGTCGGGCACGAGCTGTCGCGGCAGGTGTCGTTGTCATTCAGTGATATCGCGGCTTACCGGCAGATCATTCCGTCGGAACCGCTGATGGTCAACGCCCGCGCCAAACTGCTGTATAACCGTTATCAGTTGCTGGAAACGCCGTCGATCGTCTGCAATGACGTGCGGATGATGCGTGAATTGATCCGTAAAGGCGCCGGTGTCGGCGTACTCAGCCTGCTGGATGTCTTACCCGATTTGCAAGAAAAGCGGCTGGCATTTGTCCCCTTGCAGGGCCGCACGGCGAAACCGCTGACGCTGGCATTGTGCGTCGCCCCGCGCCGTCAGTTGTCACGCGCAGCGCAGATAGTCATTCAGAAAGTGATCGTGATGATGGAACGTTTATCGCAATAATTTATCGCATTAAGCCGCTTTCCAGCCGGAAATGATGATAAGCATACCGGCCAGTGCTACGCAGGCACCGATCCAGTCGGTAGTGCTGAGTTTTACGCCATCGACAAAGCGCAGCCACAACATGGCGGTCATCACATAAACCCCACCGTAAGCCGCATACACCCGCCCGCTGGCCGCCGGATGCAGCGTCAGCAGCCAGACAAACGCCGCCAGACTCAGCGCCGCAGGCAACAGCAGCAATGCGCTGCCCCCTTTGCGCAGCCAGAGATAAGGCAGAAAGCAGCCGATGATTTCCGCCAGCGCAGTCGCAAAGAACAGTAAAGACGTTTTGAGCATGATCATTTTCAGGTTTAGAGTCCGAGGTTCAATAAGAAATCAACCAGTTTCCTGTCAGAGGATGACGTCAATCAGCGGGATGTTATACTTGATATATTCGCCTGAGCGATGTGTAAATTATAAGGATGAGCTAATGAATACAACGTTTATGTCCCGACTGACCCGCAGCGTATTGCCGGTCGCCCTGCTGGTCATGACCGCAGCCTGGCAAGCGTCAGCAATGGCCGCCACCAACTGCGCGGGCGGGACCTGTGTTTTTGGCGGTAGCGGCAATGACGCCATGAGCAACGAAGAAGCACGCCAGAGCAAAGAGCAATGGAATGAAACCCAACGCCTGCGCGCATTGAAAAATCAGCGTGCAGAAAAAGATTATTCCAAGTACGACAACTCGGTTGATCTGCGAGATAAATGCAACGCCAGCCAGAACGTTAATGCGTATTGGGAAGAGAATACTGAGCGCTGCCTTGACCGCCGTACAGGCCGTCAGTTACTTGCGCCGTAATCTGCTAAACTCATTAATACTGTGATTTTCATAAAAGGAATGAATGATGAAAAAGACACTATTAGCCGGACTTGCCGTTGTGATGCTGGCTCCGCTCGTCGCCCAGGCTTCCTGTGATACTGTAAAAGCGGATATCACCCAGAAAATCGTCGCTAACGGTTTGCCGGAGTCAGGTTTCAAACTGGATATTGTGCCAAACGATCAGGCAGATCAGGCCGGTGGACAAGTCGTCGGGCATTGCGGTAATGATAGCCAGAAGATTATCTATACAAAGACCGCTGGCGCAGGGGATGAGAGCAATTCCAGCCCTAAAACCGGGACGAGTCAGGACAGTAATTAAGTGTACAAATGCCGCTGTATGGGCGGCTTAAATCTGACCGAGAATATTTCGGTTTCTCACGTGCAGTGATCACTTAACTCACCCCGCCGAAACCGCCAAAGAGGGAGGAAAACGCCTCCCTCTTTGATCTCCCTCGCTTTTCCAAACACGCGCTATCGCGAAAACGATGGACGTGTTCTGTGACTCCCGCGTGTGGCGCAAAACCCTGCCATCCCATCATTATTAAAAAAGGCACTGAGCAGGTTTGCTTTGCTCCTCCCCCTGCGAAGGGGGAGGCCGGGAGGGGGTATGGCTGGCAATAAACTTATTAAAACACGCTTTAACTTATTGATT
>NZ_JYDE01000021.1 GCF_003263515.1 Rahnella inusitata
GAAAGGCCGCTGAAAATTTAGTGTCCGCTTCTGGCACTTAGCTGCGTGTCATTATAGAGGGGCAGATTTGATCGAGAAGCGTAGGCCAGTGACCGAAATGACCCATGCGGCAGGGCAGAACCCAATCTTATTACCTATCACCTCGATTCAGGCCTGCTGCCACTGCCAAAAGTAAGGCTGCAGTCGCTAACCCACAGGCCAGCCAGAGTGTATCTGTCAGAGCCAACATATCTGCGACCTGACCCCCGGTCCATGATCCCAGCGCAATCCCTGTATTGAATACCCCGACATAGAGCGCAGCAGAGATCTCCACGGCCCGGGGTGCGGCTTTTATCATCCAGGTCATTAGTCCGACCGAAAGCCCACCGTAAGCCAGCCCCCAGAAGATGAGGACACCACCACCACCTGTGACCGATTGCCCGGTGGTAATGAACAGTAACGGCGTTAACACAAGACCTGTCGCAATCACAATCAGGGTGAATATCGTATAGCGTGCAGCGGTGATGCCCGCCAGAAAGTTGCTTGTAATACCGGCGACACCGTAGGCAAACAAGATGGCACTTATCCACTGCGTCTCGAATCCTGACACAGAGATCAGTAGTGGGCGCACAAAGGTAAAAGCGACGAAATGACTTGTTACGAGCAGCAACGTCAGGATTAAGCCTGCTCGTATTTTGCGGTTGCCAAGTTGGGCAATAAACTGGCTAATGTTAGTTGAACCCGTAACGGGCAACGCCGGAATGACCGCAAGGTGGAAGACCAGCACCAGTGCGCTGAAAATTGTCATGATTCCAAATGCCCAGCGCCAGCCGATGACATCGCCAATAAACGCACCCAGGGGCACGCCCAATACCGATGCAGCAGCAACTCCACCGAAGATAATAGAGGTTGCCAGGCCAATAGCGTTCTCCTGAACCAGACGTGAGGCAAGACCGCCCGCGATTGCCCATATTCCCCTATGCAGAAGCCAACCAGAATCCGGGCTGCGAGCATTAGGATCAGGTTGGGAGCCAGTGCGGAGGCAAGATTTGCTATAACCAGCAACGCCAGCAGGCCACACAGTATCCTTCGACGATCTATTCCACCCGATGCAATAACAACGACTGGCGCGAATAAAGCTGCCAGCAATGCTGGCAGGGAAATCATCAGACCCGCGCTTCCGGTGGTGATGCTGAGTGTTCCGGCTATGGATGTCAGCAAGCCCACCGGGAGCATTTCTGTTGTGACAACAGAGAAAGTCGCCAGACCGACAGCAATCACTGCAGTCCATGAGTTGCGAACAGGTTTCATGGTAGAAAATGTATTCATCATTCAGATCCTGGAGAATTCAACCAGCTCAGGTGCGATTATCCTGCTTGTGCAGGGTGACATGACTTAAAAATGCCATAAGCAGTACCAGGATCCCGGCACATAAGGCGACGTAAAATCCAACCCGTGGTCCACTGCTATCAACAACCTGACCGGCGATTGCAGCGCCCAGCGCAACGCCCACATTCAGCCCGGCCAGCAGCCAGGTCATGCCCTCTGTTAACTGGCTTTCAGCAACCTGGCGTTCAATGAGCGACATGGCCACGATCATGGTTGGGGCGAAAAAGAACCCCGCGACTAAGACGGCTGCCGCCAGCGCGGTAAGATTTGTGACCAGTATCAGCGGGACAGTGGTCGTGGCAGTTGCAAGGCCGCCTAACCACAACAGCCGATGGAGCGGGGTTTTCAGTTTGAGTGAGCCATAGAGTAATCCGGACAGACACGAACCAACGGCATACGCTGATAAAACCAGGCTGGCAGCTGCCGGGTGCCCCAGTTGTCCGGCGTACGCGACACTCACGATATCAACCGTGCCGACGATGACGCCCATCGCCACCATCAGCAGCGCCAACAGCCGTACGCTTGCCATACGAATGACCGAACCAGAGCCAATTTGGGAGCAGGAGGGCGCCATAATCCGAGGTTCCGTGCCGCGCTGTATCACCAGTGCAATCACGCCTAAAAACAGCAAAAGTGCGGTGAGCAGCAGACCCGCCTGAGGAAACAACGCGATGGAAAGGCCAATCGACAGGGGCGGGCCAACAATAAACGTCAGCTCATCGAGCACCGTTTCAAGCGAATAGGCGGTCTGCAAACGCGGCTGGCCACGGTACAGCGCCGTCCAGCGTGCCCGTACCATGGCAGACATACTTGGCATAAAACCCGCCAGGAATGCGCCGAAAAACAGGACCCAGTTGGCAACATTCCAGTGAGAGCAGGCTATGAGGATGAGAAAGCCGGTGACACTGATAGCCGTAACCGCAGGCAAAACCCGGTATTGCCCATAACGATCCACATATCGGGAGATCCGCGGTGACAGCAGGGCGTAGGTCAGAACAAAGGTCGCGGAAATTGCTCCGGCCAGCGCATAGCCACCGGACTGCTGCGAAATTAGAGTGATAATCCCGATGCCTGCCATCGGCAATGGGATCCGCGCAAGCAAACCAGCGACGGCAAAATATCCCGTGCCAGGGGCAGTGAAAAGGTCTCGATACAGATTAGCCATCATAATCTCCGGTAGCATTTGCTTGCCACCACGAGGTGACACAGCGACAATACATACAACGCGTATGAATCCAATCCTATATTCATACGGAGTGTTTGTAAATAATCATTCATGTCGTATGTAAGGAGAAAAATTATGGTTCGCCGAACCCGCGCTGAGATGGAAGAGACAAGAGCCACATTGTTAGCAACCGCGCGTAAGGTTTTTTGCGAATATGGCTACGCTGAAACCTCGATGGATGACCTGACTGCGCAGGCAGGGCTAACCCGTGGGGCGCTTTATCATCATTTTGGTGACAAAAAAGGATTGCTGGCGGCAGTGGTGGAACAGATCGATGACGAGATGGATCAACGCCTGCAGGGGATTTCCAGTCATGCAGCGGATCCCTGGGAGGGTTTTTGCAATCGCTGTCGGGCTTACCTCGAGATGGCGCTGGAACCTGAATTTCAGCGCATTGTGTTGCGTGATGCCAAAGCGGTACTGGGTGGCTCTTCACCTGAATCGCAACGTCACTGCGTGGAATCCATGCGGTGCCTGATTCGCAATCTGATTCAGCAAGGTGTCGTGGATGACGTCGATCCGGAGGGGTTGGCTTCGCTGATTTACGGTAGCCTGGCAGAAGCGGCATTCTGGATTGCCGAGGGTGATGAAAGCGAGACGCGGCTGACAAAAGCCATTACCGCGCTGAACCTGCTACTTCGCGGATTACGCCGTACTGACTAATATTCATGTCGGCAATGGTAGGTAGGGGGGGGCATATAGGGCAGCTTTGAGCGAACAGCGGAAGTTCGCAATTG
Source organism: Rahnella inusitata (assembly GCF_003263515.1). Taxonomy (GTDB): domain Bacteria; phylum Pseudomonadota; class Gammaproteobacteria; order Enterobacterales; family Enterobacteriaceae; genus Rahnella; species Rahnella inusitata. Next base: position 3,331 of record NZ_JYDE01000021.1, read on the forward strand.
TTCTCACAACTGGTTAAGGCATTACTGACATCACGATCTATTAATTAACGAGGTTAAGGTCACAGCAGCCGTTGATAGAACATTCTAATGGGCGGGATTAAATTGCGTGGCCACAAAAGCCGCCATGTATAGCGTTGGCGTCGATTACGCCCGGCGACCAGCATGTTATTCAGTTGGCGACGACGAATGACCATGCCGGTGAGTACGGCGGATATCCCGGCTGCGGTCAGGATGGCTCTGTCCCCGCGGAGGAGCAGGGTGACAAGGCGTAAAATACAAAGAATAAAACCTTTCTGGCTACCTGCCCGATAAAGGCCTACCATCGATCGGCAACAGGTTTTTTGAACGACCTGTTTAAGTACTACCCTGGTTTTTTGAAGTTCCATGCAAGAAGAGTTAAGGATTGTTATGAGCGAAGTAGAAAGTTCGATGAGCATTGGCGACAGCTTTACCCTCAAGAACGGCTCAACCCACGAAGTCACTGGCTTTGTGAAGAAAGGGGAAAGAATTTACCCGACGATCAAAACGGATCACGGCAATTCTAACTTCACCTTCATCAAAGAAATTGTTTCAGTGAACAAAGCGTAACGTTAACGACCTTACCGAAGATCGCGGCCTGTTGTCTCCACACGCAGAGCAGGCTGCGTGACGTTGTCCTCCTCAAATTTCCTTTCCCTCTCCCCTGATTTATCAAATTTTTGCCATAATGACGTTTCATCAATTCTTATCAAAGCGATACGTCGACATGCAAATCACGAAATCCGAACACAATGACATTCCCGCCATCCTCAACATTCTGAGTGAATCCAAAGGCGATAACCTGACGGCGCAGCAGCGCGAAGAAGAAGGGTTTACGCAGGGCGCGATGGACGCCGGGATGCTGGCGACATTTCAGTCCGGCAGCGGCGTGTTTGTCAGCCGTGATGAGCGCGAAGGTCAGCCGGAGATTTCCGGTGTGGCGATGACTATTCGCGGTAGTCTGGCGAAACATGGCGCAGCGCAGGCGGCGTACAATGCAGTACTCAGTAGCGGTGCCGCCGCTGCCGATCAGATTTTCCTCTATGGCCCGGTGAGCGTGCGCAAGGCTTTTCGCGGACAGGGATTGCTGACCAAACTGCTGTTGCACATCTGCCATGCGCTGAAAGACACATTCACCCTCGGCGTGGCCTTTGTTGATAAAGAAAACCACAAATCCCTGCTTATCCACCGCCATTATCCGATGACAGAAGCCGGCGAATTTGAACTGAACGGGCGCGGGTATGTGATTTTCTCGTTTGAACCGCAGAAGGTGCTGGCGTTTTATGCAGGGCGCACGTGACCTGTACACGACTTATTGCGCTGCAAATGGTAGTCCACGTGGTATTCGTTGGCGTTGCGGATCATCACCGAATAGTTGATGTAATCGCCGGTATCGCTGTAAGACAGTGACGTCAGACGCAGCAGCGGCGTGCCTTCTGCGACGTGGAACAGGGCAGCGACCGTGCTGTCGGCGAGTATCGGGCTGAAGCTTTCATAGTTCCCGGCAATGCAGATGTGGCATTCGTCTTCGATGTAAGAAAACTTCGAACCTTCCAGATGCTTTACGGATAGATTGCTGAATAACCGGCCAGGCATGTAGCTGTCTTCCAATACCAGCGGTTTGCCTTCCACCGACCGCAGGCGGCGGGAGTAATAGATGCGTTCGTCAGTTTTGATTCGCAACTGACTGGCGATGGCCGGTGGTGCCCCCATGATCTTGAACTCCAGTACTTCGCTTACCGTCGGGCGGCCCAGCTGTTTCATCAGTTCACAAAAACCCATCAGCCCGCGTGTTTCATGCTGGACGTCTTTCTGCGCGACGAAGGTTCCGCTGCCATGACAGCGACGTACGAGCCCCCATTCGATCAGTAAATCCACCGCTTTACGCAGCGTCATGCGAGAGACACCAAACTCGGCAGCCAGTTTTTTTTCACTGGGCAAAGCATCACCGATGCCAAAATCGGCAGAATTGATGCGAATTCTTAAGCGTTCAGCAAGCGTTTTGTAGATCACCGGCAGACCTCTTTCTCCGTGAGCGAATCCCCGCAACCGCGTCATGAAAGCCGGTTACGCCCCTGTAAATCCTCATTATCCCATCTTTGTTACGCGGGGTTTTCTGACCCGCCAATTTCAGTGTATAGAAAAAGCCTGAAAAGTAGATCACTTCACCCGCAGAAAAAGCATGAATGCGATCACGAAACGCTTAATCATTTTGCGATCTTATTTTTTATTATTCCTACTCTCTGATCAGAAAATAAAAAACGTTATCAAAACATCTTAATAAAAAACTCTGACCCCGAAGTAAAATGAGGATTATATATGCTCAGTCAAATTCAACGTTTTGGCGGTGCGATGTTTACGCCGGTATTACTGTTTCCGTTCGCGGGAATGGTGGTGGGTATTGCGATTATGCTGCAAAACCCGATGTTCGTGGGAGAAACGCTCACCGCTCCAGACAATCTCTTTGCTCAAATCGTTCATATTATTGAAGAAGGTGGCTGGACGGTGTTTCGTAACATGCCGCTGATCTTCGCCATCGGCTTACCTATAGGGCTGGCGAAACAGGCGCAAGGCCGCGCCTGTATGGCGGCGCTGGTCAGCTTTATGACCTGGAATTATTTAATTAATGCGATGGGATTAACCTGGGGGGATTATTTTGGGGTTAATTTTAATGTAGAACCCGGCGGGCAAAGTGGTCTGGCGATGATCGCCGGAATTAAAACACTCGATACCAGTATTATTGGCGCGATTATTATTTCAGGTCTGGTGACCTCAATACATAATCATTTTTTTGATAAACAACTTCCCGTCTTCCTTGGTATTTTTCAGGGCAGCTCCTTCGTGGTGATTATCGCCTTCCTGCTGATGATCCCCTGCGCCTGGCTGACGCTGCTGCTGTGGCCGAAAGTCCAGAGCGGCATCCTCTCGATGCAGCATTTCATGCTGGTGTCCGGCTCGCTCGGCGTCTGGGTGTACACCTTCCTCGAACGCATTCTGATCCCGACTGGCTTGCATCACTTCGTCTACGGCCCCTTTGTCTTTGGCCCGGCGGCGATCGAAGGCGGCATTCAGGTCTACTGGGCTGAGCACTTGCAGGCTTTCAGCCAGAGCACCGAGCCGCTGAAATCCCTGTTCCCGCAGGGCGGGTTTGCGCTGTTTGGTAACTCGAAAGTCTTCGGTTCGATGGGGGTCGCGATGGCGATTTACGCCACCGCCGCACCGCAGAACCGCGTCAAAGTGGCGGGGCTGCTCATTCCGGCAACGCTCACCGCCGTACTGGTCGGCATTACTGAACCACTCGAATTCACCTTCCTGTTTATTTCACCTCTGCTGTTTGCCGTGCATGCATTACTGGCCGCCACGCTGGCGACGCTGATGTACATGGCAGGTGTGGTCGGCAATATGGGCGGCGGCCTGCTGGATTCGTTCCTGCCGCAAAACTGGATCCCGATGTTCCACAACCACGCCTCGATGATCTTTACCCAGATTGGTATCGGGCTGGTGTTTACCGGCGTCTGGTTCCTGGTGTTCCGCGCGGTGATCCTGCGTCTTAACCTGAAAACGCCGGGGCGAGAAGACAGCGAAATCAAGCTCTACAGCAAAGCCGATTATCAGGCGCAGAAGAATGCCACAGGCCATGGCAAACCGTCGTCCGCACAGGGTCAGGCTGCCGGTTATCTGCAGGCGCTTGGCGGTTACGCCAACATTCTCGACCTTAACAACTGCGCGACGCGGCTGCGCATCACACTCAGCGACATGGCGCTGACGCAAAGTGACGACATCTTCAAAGCTCTCGGCGCACACGGCGTGGTGCGGCGCGGCAACGCCATTCAGGTCATCGTGGGTCTGCACGTACCTCAGGTGCGGGACCAGATAGAAACGCTGATAAAACATGACGCTTTCACACAATCATCCACATCAGGGGCGCGTTCCCCGACAGAAACATCCCTTACGGAGGCAGTATGATGAAGAAATTTTCAGTAGTGGTAGCAGGCGGTGGCAGCACATTTACACCGGGTATCGTTCTGATGTTACTGGCGAATCAGGAAAGATTTCCGCTCCGTGCCATCAAGTTTTATGACAACGACGGCGCACGTCAGGAAATTGTCGCCGAAGCGTGCAAGGTGATTTTAAAAGAACAGGCACCGGACATCGAGTTCAGCTACACCACGGATCCAAAAGCGGCGTTTACTGATGTTGATTTCGTGATGGCGCACATCCGGGTCGGTAAATACCCGATGCGTGAAAAAGACGAAAAAATCCCACTGCGCCATGGCGTGGTCGGGCAGGAAACCTGCGGGCCGGGCGGGATCGCTTACGGAATGCGCTCTATTGGCGGCGTGCTGGAAATCGTCGATTATATGGAAAAGTACTCGCCGAACGCATGGATGCTCAACTACTCGAATCCCGCCGCCATTGTGGCGGAGGCGACGAGACGTTTGCGCCCGCACTCGAAGATCCTCAACATTTGCGATATGCCGATCGGCATTGAAGGACGCATGGCAGAGATTGCCGGACTGAAATCACGCAAAGAGATGCGCGTGCGTTATTACGGGCTGAATCACTTCGGCTGGTGGACATCAATTGAAGATGCGCACGGCAACGATCTGATGCCGAAAATCCGCGAACATGTTGCCAAATACGGCTACGTGCCGCACACCGGCGAGCAGGGTGGTGAGGCCAGCTGGAACGATACCTTTGCTAAGGCCAAAGACGTCTGGGCGCTGGATCCGTCCACCTTCCCGAACACCTATTTGAAATATTATTTGTACCCGGACTATGTGGTCGCGCATGCCAATCCGCAACATACCCGCGCCAATGAGGTGATGGAACACCGTGAAAAACACGTGTTCAGTTCCTGCGCCGCCATTATCGAGGCCGGAAAATCTTCCGCCGGTGAACTGGAAATTGACGAGCACGCGTCTTACATCGTCGATCTGGCGACGGCCATCGCCTTCAATACCCAGGCAAGAATGCTGCTGATCGTGCCGAACGAAGGCGCTATTAGCAATTTCGATCCGCAAGCGATGGTGGAAATACCGTGTCTGGTGGGCAGCAGCGGCCCGGAACCGCTGACGGTCGGTAAGATCCCGCTGTTCCAGCACGGGCTGATGAGCCAGCAGGTGGCGGTGGAGAAACTGGTGGTCGAAGCCTGGGTGGAGAAATCTTATCTGAAACTGTGGCAGGCGATTACGCTCTCGAAAACCGTGCCGAGCGCATCCGTTGCCAAAGCCATTTTGGATGATTTGATCGTCGCCAATAAAGACTACTGGCCAGAACTGAAATAACGCAAGACGTGGAGAGACGAACGGCGCAGCCTGTGAGGTTGCGCCGTTTTTTTAACTGATGCCAAATAAGCGGGAAAAGGCTTTTTTACCGGCGTCGGTAACAGTGACTTCACGGTAGCCGGGTGTGCGTGTCAGCCATCCATGGTGTTCGCAGGCTTTCAGTAATGCGGCACCGGCATCGCCTCCGATATGAAAACGACGCTCGCTCCAGTCGAGACAGGCACAGCTGGGTTTGCGTCTTGTCTGCGGCTGAGTAACGATACCGATATTTTGGAAATGAAGTTTTCCGCCTGCCGTCAGACTGTTGCCGTCAGGTTCCAGCCAGCCGTTTGCACACATGAAATCGTAGATGCCAACCGCGACTTTTCCCGCGAGGTGGTCATAACAGGTGCGGGCGTTACGTAGGTTGACCGGCGTTCTGATCGCCGGAGGCTGTGTGAATTTCATCGAAACGCCCATCAGGGTTTCCAGAAGATAAGCCACATCCCGGCCAGCCAGTCGGTAGTAACGGTGCCTTCCCTGCGAAAGGCAGGTGATCAGCTCACTTTTAAGCAATTTCGCCAGATGGGTGCTGGCCGTTGACGCGGCGATATTCGCCACGGCACTGAGCTCTGTTGCGGTCCATGCGCGGCCATCCATCAGAGCGCAAAGGATGCTGACCCTCGAAGGATCCGCCATCGCAGAGGCCACCGCCGACATGGATTTCTCCAGTAAACCTGCATCATCTTCGACCCTGCTTAACGTGGCGGATTTCATTCCGATGATAAACCCCATTTCAGCGTGACCTTCGCGGCCCGTTCGTGATTATCGGTAAGCAGGATCAGCCGGTTATTGTGGTCGCTGTATTGAACCAGAATATTGATACCACTTTCAGCCAATACTGCCGCTATCTCCCCCAGTTCGCCGGGGCGTTCCTGCTTTAGCTTGCGGATGAGTGGCATTGTGACATTCCGCACATCTAACCCGGCACGCAGGAGAACCTGACGTGCGCGCTCACCGTGTTCGACCAGAAAATGTGCGTGACTTTCGTTTCCCACGGTGAAAACGCCACCGCCTTCCAGACCCACACCATTTTTCCCCAGCTCAGCGCCGAGCAAGCCGAGCGCGCCCGGCGTATTACTGAGAATAACGTGAACATCATACATGCGAATGCCCCCGGTTTTCAGACGAATAATCGCGCAGAACCTGAACAACACGGATCCTGTAAAACGAGAAAATGCTGTTGCGGCCTTCAGACTGAGCGGCCTGATGTTGCAGATTTTTCTTCCACGCCAGCACAGATTCTTCCGTCTCCCACCAGGAAAGCGAGAGGATTTTTCCTGCTGTCGTCATGCTCTGAAAACGCTCAATAGAAATAAACCCGTCGATCTCCGCCAGCAACGGTTTCAGCTCCGCCGCCAGCTGAAAATAACGCGCCTGATGTTCCGGTACCGCATCCGCTTCAAAAAGAACTGCAATCATAAAAATGGCTCCTGTCAGTATATTTCAGGAGCCGATTATGAAGACTGAAAAAAATGATGCTTCGCTGTTTAACGAAATGTGGATGTTGGCGGGATTACGGTTTGACAGTATTCACTCGCTGAGCGAAATCTCTAAAACGCCTGACCACAAAACGCTGCCAGCTCTTTCGCATCCGGGAGGGCGGTCATCGCGCCACGTGCGGTGGTAGCCAGAGCGCCGCAGGCCAGTGCCTGACGGACAATGTCGCGCCACACGTTGTCCGACGCCATCGGCCAGTTGTTCGCCAGACCGGCCAGCAAACCGGCGACGAAAGCATCACCCGCGCCGGTAGTATCCAGCGCTTTCACTTTGGGTGCCGGATATTGCATCAGCGAAGCATCCTGTTTGCGGTATACCGACACGCCGTCTTTGCCCTGCGTGACCAGCAGCAGCTGTGGATCGTGGCGCTGGCAAAGTCGCAAAATCCCCTCGGAAAGCAGTCGTTCACCGGTGAGATATTCCAGTTCGTCTTCTGAAACCTTGATCACATCGGCCAGTGACAGCGCCTGTTCGAGGCATTCGCGCAGCTGGTTCTCGTCCGGCCATAAATCGTGGCGAATATTCGGGTCAAAACTTACATGCCCGCCGGCGGCCTTAATCTGCGCCATCGCTAAAAACGCCGATGAACGGGAAGGTTCAGCGGACAGTGAAATCGAACACAGATGCAAAAACTGGCCCGCTTTGAACGCCGGAATATCGGTCGATTGCAGGAACAGATCGGCGCTCGGACGCACCATAAACGTAAACGAACGCTCGCCGTCGGCGTCGTTTTCCACTACCACGGTGGAGGTACGATGGTGCGGATCGCGGTGCATAAAGTCGGTGTTGACCGCTTCGTCTTCCAGCGTTTTTCGCAAAAATTCGCCGAAAGGATCACCGCCCACGCGGCCAATAAACGCGCTGTCGCCGCCGAGACGGCTGATGCCCACCGCGACGTTTGCCGGTGCGCCGCCCGGACACTTCAGTAAACGGTCACCTTCTTCAGGGATCAAATCCACCACGGCATCGCCCAGCACCCAAACCCGATTCTTCATCTTCATTCCCTTTTTTAAATTCCTGATAAATTGGTTGTCGATAAAGTAGAAGAACCGGTTTAGCTAATCAAGCACAAACGAATTTTTAAGATTTAGTGACGAATTGCCAGCAAGATCACAATTCCACGTTAAGACCAGAGAACTTCATTGCCTAAAGCAGGGCGAGGTGATTATTGTGCTCAGGAAAACCAGTTTAGCAATTTAGCTAAACGGTTTTACTCATAATAATAAAGCTTCCTCTGAAGGATAAAAATGATGATGAAACCTCGCTATCTGGCTGTTGCTGTTGGACTTATTCTCTCTTCTGCGGCTCAGGGTGCCGACATTTCTGCCAGTGCTATTGAAGCCCGCTTCAATGCCATGGAAAAACGTTTGCAGCAGGCGGAAAGCCGCGCTGCGAAAGCCGAAGCCCGTGCGACCCAGGCAGAACAACAGGTTAAACAACTCGAGACACGCACCGCCAGTAATGAACAGCAAACCCGTCAGGTGGCCAAAACGGCTGAAATTACCCAGCAGCAAACCGCCGACGTGGCTAAACGTACCGAAACATTAGCCAGCAATACCAAAAGCAGTGACAGCGACAACAGCGGGTTTAAATTCACCGGTTACGCGCGTTCCGGCGTAATCATGAATGATTCCGGCACGTCGACCGAAAGCGGCCCTTACGTCACGCCAGCCGGGCAAACCGGCGGTGCGGTGGGGCGTCTGGGTAACGAAAATAACACCTACGTTGAGGTCAATCTCGAGCACAATCAGACGATGGCCAGCGGCGCGACCTCACGCTATAAAGTGATGCTGGCGGACGGGCAGCGCAGTTACAACGACTGGACCGGCGCGACCAGCGATCTGAATATTCGTCAGGCGTTTGTCGAACTCGGTTCGCTGCCGACCTTCACCGGCCCGTGGAAAGACACGACGCTGTGGGCGGGTAAACGCTTCGACCGCGATAACTTCGATATTCATTTCCTCGATTCCGACATCATTTTCCTCGCCGGTACCGGTGGCGGTATTTATGACGTGAAGTGGAGCGAGAACCTGAAAAGTAACTTCTCGCTTTACGGGCGCAATTTCGACGATCTCGACGATAACAACAACAGCAATGACGACACGCGCATTGAGAACTACATTGTCACGGCGAATAACTATGCCGGACCATTCCAGTGGATGGTCAGCGGACTGCGCGCCAAAAATAATCAGGATCGTGAAAACACCGGCACGCAGGGCGTTACTAATGCGGCGGATACCGGCTTCCATACGATGCTGGCGTACCACGGCGACAGCTTCTACGGCCTGCGCGAAGGGACATCGACCACCGCGCTGCTGTACGGCCATGGTTTAGGGGCAGAGGTTAAAGCGCTCGGCTCGGACGGCCATCTGACCGACGATGCCAGCACCGTGCGACTGGCCACCTACGGCATCACGCCGCTGAGTAAAAACTGGAGTATTGCTCCGGCGATCCTCGCCCAGCAGAGTAAAGACCGTTATGTTTCCGGCGATGATTATCAGTGGCTGACCTTCAATACGCGTCTGATTCAGCAAATCACCGAAAACTTCGAACTGGCCTATGAAGGCAGCTATCAGTACATGGATCTCGATTCGCAGGGCTATAAAGATAACAACAACGTGAAAGGCGGATTCTACAAACTGACGTTCGCACCGACGTTCAAAGTGGGCGATATCAGCGACATGTTGAGCCGTCCGGAAATCCGCTTCTTCGCCAGCTATATGGACTGGAGCCACAAGCTCGACAGCTATTCTTCCAGCGATTCGTTCGGCACGGACGGTTTCACCTCCGGCGGCCAGTGGAACTTCGGGATCCAGATGGAAACCTGGTTCTGATAAACAGGGTTTGAATCACCATGACGCGCCTGAATTGACCGGGCGCTGTCACACAGGGTAAGACAAGGAACATTATGAATATCAATGCAATCGCGACAGAACTGCTCCCTTTACTGGGCGGCAAAGACAATATCGCCAGCGCCGCACACTGCGCGACGCGTCTGCGGCTGGTGCTGGTGGATGACAGCCTGGTCAACAAAAGCGCTATCGAGAAAGTAGAAGGCGTGAAGGGTTGCTTCAGCAACGCCGGGCAGATCCAGATTATTTTTGGCACCGGGCTGGTGAACAAAGTCCACGCTGAGTTCATCAACGTGGCGGGCATCGGTGAATCGAGCAAGTCCGAAGCGGCTAACATTGCGGCGCAAAAACTGAACCCGTTCCAGCGCATCGCGCGCGTGCTGTCGAATATCTTTGTGCCGATCATTCCGGCAATCGTGGCATCCGGCCTGCTGATGGGGCTGCTCGGCATGGTGAAAACCTATGGCTGGGCGAACCCGGAGAGCGCGATTTTTATCATGCTCGACATGTTCAGTTCGGCGGCGTTCATCATTTTACCGATCCTCATCGGTTTCACCGCTGCGCGTGAATTCGGCGGTAACCCGTTCCTCGGCGCGACGCTGGGCGGCATTCTGACGCACCCCGCGCTGACCAACGCCTGGGGCGTCGCCAGCGGTTTCCACACCATGAATTTCTTCGGGCTGGAGATTGCGATGATTGGCTATCAGGGCACGGTATTCCCGGTGCTGCTGGCGGTCTGGTTTATGAGCTTCCTCGAAAAACGTCTGCGCAAAGTCATTCCTGATGCGCTGGATTTGATCCTGACGCCGTTTCTCACCGTCATCATCTCCGGCTTTATCGCGTTCCTGATTATCGGCCCGGCCGGTCGCGCGCTCGGCGACGGCATCTCTTTTATCCTCAGCACCTTAATCACTCACGCTGGCTGGGTAGCGGGGCTTATCTTCGGCGGGCTGTATTCGGTTATTGTCATCACCGGGATCCACCACAGCTTTCACGCGATTGAAGCGGGGCTGCTGGGCAACCCGAGCATCGGCGTGAATTTCCTGCTGCCGATCTGGTCGATGGCTAACGTGGCACAGGGAGGTGCCTGTCTGGCGGTATACTTCAAAACCCGCGATGCAAAAATTAAAGCGATTGCCGTGCCGTCTGCCTTCTCGGCCATGTTGGGCATTACCGAAGCGGCGATTTTCGGCATCAACCTGCGCTTTATGAAACCGTTTATCGCCGCCTTAGCCGGTGGTGCGCTGGGTGGCGCGTGGGTGGTGGCGATGCACGTCAACATGACCGCCGTTGGCCTGACGGGTATTCCAGGGCTGGCGATTGTGCAGGCCAGTTCGATGCTCAGCTATCTTATCGGCTTAGTGATTGCCTTCGGCAGCGCATTCCTGCTTTCCCTGCTGCTGAAATACAAAACGGAGAGTGAATAATGTCGGAAGTCAGTTTGCTGAAACAGGCGCTGCGCAGCGTGGTGGCGGGGCAGGTAACCGCTGCCCGCGATCCGTACCGGCCCGGCTGGCACCTCGCGCCGCCGGTCGGTTTGCTCAATGACCCAAACGGATTTGTGCAGCATAACGGGCGCTATCATCTTTTCTATCAGTGGAATCCGCTCGCCTGTGCGCACGGTGCGAAGTTCTGGGGGCACTGGAGCTCGGCGGATTTACTCCACTGGCGGCATGAGCCGCTGGCGCTTGCACCGGCGCAAGAGTACGAATCGCACGGCTGTTATTCCGGTTCGGCGGTGGTGGACAACGGCCAGCTGACGCTTATCTATACCGGCAACGTGAAATACCCGGACGGCAGCCGCACGGCCTTTCAGTGCCTGGCGCGTGAAAACGAGCGCGGTGAATTCGATAAAACCGGGCCGGTGCTGGATCTTCCCGCCGGTTACACCGGTCACGTGCGTGACCCCAAGGTCTGGCAGCACGATGGCCAGTGGCACATGGTGCTCGGCGCGCAGGATCTCAGCCTGCAAGGCAAAGTGCTGTTGCTGCGATCCGCCGATTTGCTGGCGTGGGAGACGCTTGGCGAAATCGCCGGTTCAGGCCTCAACGGGCTGGGCGAATTCGGCTACATGTGGGAATGCCCGGATCTGTTTAGCATCACCGGCAGCGACGTGCTGATCTGCTGCCCGCAGGGGTTAGCGGCGCAATCTGACCGCTACCTGAACACCTTCCAGTCCGGCTATTTCGTCGGGCAACTGGACTACGCTACAGGGCAGTTTTCGCACGGCGATTTCCACGAACTGGATCTCGGGTTCGAGTTTTATGCGCCGCAAACTACACCCACTGACGATGGCCGCCGCCTGCTGATTGGCTGGATGGGCATTCCTGACGGCGATGAGTTTTATCAGCCGACGATTGAGCAGGGATGGCTACATATCATGACCTGTCCGCGCGAGCTGACGTTGGAAAACGGTAAAATTATTCAACGCCCGGCGCGCGAACTTCAGCGGTTACGCGGCGAAGAACAGGTCTGGCAGGGTATCGCGCAGGACGCGCCGGTGTGGGACATCACGCGTGCGGAAGTCACTATCGGGACTGAACAACCGTTCAGCGCCGATCTGGGCGGAAACATGACGCTTGCCTGGGACGGCGAATGGCTGCGGCTGATGCGCAAAAACCGCCGCAGCGGCGAACCGGAGCAGCGGATCTGGCGCGGCGCGTTACGCCATCTCACTCTGTTGTGCGACAGTTCCAGCGTGGAAATCTTCATTAATGATGGCGATGCGGTGATGTCTTCGCGCTATTTTCCTGCACTGCCGGCACGGTTAACCTTCAGCGGAGACGGGCAGATTGCGCTGCGCCACTGGTCGTTGACGGATTGCGTGTTAGAATAAAAGCCTTTCCGGACAATAGAATATGGCGCAGTGAAAAAGACCAAACGCATCACTATCAGTGGCATAGCCGAACTGGCTGGCGTGTCGAAATCGACTGCCAGCCAGGTGCTTAACGGGCATAGCAAAAAGTTTCGCATCTCTGACAGCACCCGCGATCGCGTGCTGGCAGTGGCGGCTGAGCAGCATTATCAACCGAGTATTCACGCCCGTTCTCTCAATGCGGCGCGCAGCTATACACTGGGGCTGGTGGTACCGGAAATGACCAACTACGGTTTCGCCGCCTGTTCCAACGAGCTGGAAACGTTGTGTCGCGAAAATGGAATGCAACTGCTGATCGCCTGCACGGATGAAAACACCAGTCAGGAAACGATGGTGGTGAACAACCTGATCCAGCGTCAGGTGGATGGCCTGATCGTGGCCTCGAGCATGCTCAATGATGCGGAATACGTCAAAATCAGCCAGCAACTGCCGGTCGTTCTTTTCGACCGACATATGCAGGACACCGAACTGCCGCTGGTGGTTTGTGAGGCCATCGAGTCCTCCGCCGAACTGGTAGCCCGCGTGGCGAAAAATCACTCAGATGAATTCTATTTTCTCGGCGGCCAGCCGCGCATTTCCCCGACGCGCGACCGTCTGGCGGGCTATCAGCTCGGCCTGGAACGTGCCGGTGTGACGCTGAAACCCGAGTGGATTATGTACGGTAATTATCATCCGAGTTCCGGCTACGAGATGTTTGCCAATCTCTGTGCGCGTCTTGGAAGGCCGCCAAAAGCGCTGTACGTGGCGTCTTGCGGGCTGATGGAAGGGGTGTTGCGCTATATGAGCCAGCACAAGCTTTTGGAAAGTGATATCCATCTGTGCAGCTTCGACGACCATTATCTCTACGATTCCCTTTCCGTGAAAATCGATACCGTCGCACAGGATTGCCGCGAACTGGCGATGCACTGTTTTGAGGTGGTGATCGGTCTTATTAATGATCAGCAGCCGCAGGAACTACGCTGCTATCTCGCGCCGAAGCTGCACTGGCGGCATCCGGCGTCTTCAGAGGCGTGATTTCAGCCCGTCGCCAGGACGGGCTTTCTCTTTCCCTCTTTCTTAACGATAAACCGGCAGTAAATCCACGCTCGACAAAATATGCACCACGGCATTGAGCACACCGAAGAACAGTACCAGCGCGATCATTTTATTGCCCCCCCATACGCGATAGCGCGGGCTGCCGAAGCGTTTACGCGATTTACGCGCCATCAGCGCAGGCACAATCACCGCCCAGACCGTGGCCGCCAGACCGGCGAAACCGATGGCATAAATAAATCCATCAGGAACCATCACGCCGCCAATCATCGGCGGGATGAAGGTGACCAGTGCGGTTTTGAAACGACCGGTTTTGCTGTCGTCGAATTTGAACAAATCCGCCAGATAATCAAACAAGCCCAACGTCACGCCGAGGAAGGAACAGGCAACGGCGAAATTCGAAAAGAGGGTCAGCAGTAAGTCGAGCCCTTCGCTGTTGAGGATCTGGCTCAGCGACTGCACCAGCACATCAATATTCCCGCCGCGCTCTGCGATGCCGATAAATGCCGGGCGTGGAATATTGCCCATGGTTCCCAGCATCCAGATGATATACAGCCCGAGTGCCATCAGCGTGCCCAGCAGCAGACATTTTTTGATGACCTGCGGGTTTTTGCCGTAATACTTCATCAGGCTCGGTACGTTGCCGTGATAACCAAACGACGCCAGACAAAAAGGCAACGTCGCCAGTACATAGGGCATATAACTCGGATTGATCTCCACGCTGTTAAGCAGATTCACCGGTTTCACATGCCACAGCAGGCTGCCAAAAGTGAGAAAGAACGCGATGATTTTTGCGCCGAGCACGATGGCGGTCATGCGGCTGACTGCACGGGTGCTCAGCCAGACGATAAACGCCACTGCCAGCGCGGTCAGCAAGCCGCCGAGGCGCGGGGAGACGTTCACCGACATTTCACGCATCGTGTGCTGAATAACCGATCCGCTCGCTGAAATATAGGCGTAGGTCAGAATATACAACACGAAAGCGATGGTGAGGCCGTTCAGCCGGTTCCAGCCTTTGCCCAACAAATCGCGGGTGACGGTGTTGAAGCTGGATCCAATCGGGTAGTTCAGATTGGCTTCGAGGATCATCAGCCCTGAATGCAGCATGCAAAACCAGGTAAATACCAGCGCGGCGACTGACCAGAAAAACCAGGCCCCTGACATCACTACCGGCAGTGAAAACATGCCCGCGCCGATGATGGTGCCACCAATAATCATTGCGCCGCCAAAGACGGAGCGGAGTGGGGCTTCTGTGGAAAGCGTCGCCATAGTGCGGTTCCTCGCGTGGCTTTTATCACGATTCATTTCAAGAATTGCTGTAAAAGAATGGGTGGGTTATGGAGGCAGAAAACGCGCGTTTATCCTGCGGCTCTGACCTTAAGCGCGACAATATAGTGCAAATGGCGATGCATGTACACCATGAACTAGTGTGATAGTACATCAGGACAACACAACCGCTTACCTGATACTCTTGGTCTTGCTATCCGTGCGGATGAGGAGTTGCGTGTCATTCCTCTCCCCACATTGACCCACTTATGAATGAAGAGTCCGACCATGATGAATAAAAAAATGCTTTCCCTCTGCGCGCTGGCCGTGTTCGCCCTCGCGGGTTGTCAGAATCACAAGACTGATGAGAAAAATGACAGCGCGAAAAATGCGGCGACCGTTCAGCAGCCGGACACCTGCAATGCCGGTGCTTTCAGTTCTCTGATCGGCAAAAAAGCTTCTGTCCTCGATACAATGCGTTTCGCCCAGCCGATGCGCCACATCACACCGAACACGGCGGTGACGATGGATTACCGCGCGGAACGTCTCAATATTGAGTCTGATGAGAAAGGGGTGATCACCCGTTTGTACTGTTCGTGACCGATCTGCCTGTTTAATAAGCGACTCTTCGGAGTCGCTGCCCAAACTCTCCCATTCCTCATCGGAAAATAGGGTTTACATCACAGATTTCATTACGTTTTCTAATAACAAAAATTAATTTAAACCTGTAATAAAATACAGTGTTGACACTCGGTTTATAACGAGTAGATTAGAACTTAACGCTGGTGAGGAGATGAGTAAGAGATTTATTAACCGGCGTGTATTACCGAGAAGTGAGTATGAAAGTAAGTAAGCAGTAAATAGATGCGATGAAGGCCACGACATATTTTGGATGGGTTCTTCAACACCGGGCTGAAATACTTAGCCACGTGAGAAGAGGATGTCAGGCTCCGAAGTAGAGTACAGCAATCGCATAATGTGGAACACACCGCGATGATGTAAGGCCTTGTTGTTAAGAGTAATGTTCGCGATTGGGTACGTAAGTATGAAATCGAGAATGTCGCGAAGAGAGTAAGGCAACGCATCAAAGAGTATATATCGCGAGGGCGATGTACTCATTAAGTCAACTCTTCAGGAATTGTCTTAATGAAATTAGCAGGATGAAACGCTTATTCCATAAAACTCTAGGAGGACAGCAGTAAATCAGTAACCAATATATCCTGTGAAAAAATGTGCATCATGAGAAGTAGAGTTAAGTAATTAAGTTGATGAATGTTAAATATTAAATTGGTAGTAACCTGAAAGCCCCGGTAATGTATTACTGGGGCTTTCTTCATTTTAGCGCCTGATTAACAACGGTTTATTATTACTGCTCCCCTCATCAGGTTAAATCCAGCATGGCGCTGAGTTCGGCGATCTGCTGCTGCCACTGATCCTGCAAACCGGGTTTCTGATGTTTCGGCTTACGCGCCCGGTCTTCCTCCAGTTTGCCCTCCAGCTCCAGCAGCAACGCCAGCAGCCGTTCCTCTTGCGTTTCCTGCACTTTCGCCGCTTCCGGTTTTTGCTCTCCCACGGGCAGGGCAGGAGTCAGTTGCGGAACACCGGCTAAAATCCCATAGACGGATTTCAGGTCATGCCATTCCTCCAGCCGCTGATGGTCAATCAGCCAGAACCGGTTACAGCTTTGCTCGATAAACCGCCGGTCGTGCGACACCAGCAATACCGCACCGCTGAAGGTTTTCAGCGTCTCAGCCAGCTCTTCTTTTCCCTCCATATCCAGATGGTTAGTCGGTTCATCGAGCAGTAGCAGTGAGTAGTTCGCCAGCGTCAGGCCGATAAACAGCAGTCGCGAGCGCTCGCCGCCGCTGAGCGTACTGACTTTTTGCTGATGGCGGAGGTAAGAAAAGCCTGCGCCGATCAGTGCCATTTTTCGCTGTTCTTCCGTCAGTGGAGCAAACTGCACCAGCGCGTCGCTCAGGATGTCGTCGTCACGCAGTTGTTGCAGGCTCTGGTCGTAATAACCGGTGCGTACGCGCGGATGAAAGACCACGCCCGGTTCTGCATTTTCCAGATTGCAGAATGCCCGCCACAGCGTATGCAGAAGTGACGATTTACCCCCGCCGTTGCGACCGACCAGCGCGATACGATCGCCACTTTTTACCCGCATTTCGTCCAGCTTAAACAGCACCGGGGCATCCGGCGCAGGGCGGACATGCAGGTCCGACAACGCCAGGACGCGATCTGCCGGTAAGGCTTCACCGTTTAAACGTAGTTTCCACAGATTGCCTGCGGTGACCTCGGTTTGATCTTGCTTCAGCCGGTCGACCTGTTTTTCCATTTGCCTGGCCTTGCGCGCCAGCTTTTCGTTGTCATACACGCTGCCCCAGACCGCCAGCCGTTTGGCGCTTTTCGCCACGCGGTCGATCTCCTTTTGCTCAGCTCTGCGGCGCAGCGCATCCGCCGCATCCCTTTCCTCCAGCGCCTGTCGCGCCTGCGTGCAGGGAAGACGAATAAATTGCAGCGTTTTATCGCGCAGGATCCAGGTGCAGTTGGTGACATTGTCCAGCAGGCTGCGGTCGTGGGAGACCAGCACAAAGCTGCCCCCCCAGTTTTTCAGAAACTCTTCGAGCCACAGCAGCGTGGGCAGATCCAGATGGTTGCTCGGTTCATCAAGCAGCAGCAAATCCGGCTGACGGATCAGCGCCCGCGCCAGCAGCAGGCGCGTATGCTGTCCGCCGCTGAGTGTCCCGGCGGTAAGCTCCCACGCTGTTTCATCAAAACCGAGCGTGGCCAGCAGCACTTCCGCCTGCCAGCGCTCCGGCTGATCCAGGCTTTCCGGCAAATGGCTGAACACTGCGTCAATCAGCGAACATTCCGCCAGTTCTGCGGGAAGATGCTGTTCGATGCGCGCCATCAGGCACTGGCCGGACAGGGTGACGGTGCCGGAACTGGCCGCCAGACTGCCGCTGAGGATTTTCAGCAAGGTACTTTTGCCGCAGCCGTTGTGGCCGATAAGCCCGATACGGTCGCCTTTTTTCAGGCCGAAGGAGATTTCAGCCAGCAAAGGGCCGAAGGCGGTGTCGAAAGAGACAGATTGCGCAGAAAGTAATGTGTTTGGAGATAGGGTCATGATGCTTACTCAAGGTTTACAGGCATAAGAATGCCTCTCGTCAATAAAGCCGACGATAACCGGTAAGCCGGAGGGAAGTTCTCAGATTGTCAGTTAGCTTCGCTCAAGCAGGTTATCGCAGCACGATACCGGTAACGCTTGAGCAATGACGATCGCTAAGGACGAGTGAAGTTAAAAACAATTCACGGGTCAGCATGGCAATCCTCCTTATATAAATTTGGTGAATGAATGAGCTGATTATATTGGGGAATGTGCGGTTTTGCCAGTGGGGGAATTTCCCCCGCCGGTTAAACCGCCACCTCATTCTCCAGCTTCTGGCGTTTACGCAGACCGGGGAACCACGTCATCCACAGGCCAACGACGATCAGTGTTCCGACGCCGCCGATGGCTGCGGCGGGCACCGCGCCGAGCCACGCGGCCATCAGTCCAGATTCGAATTCGCCGAGCTGATTGGAGGTGTTGATGAAGATCGAGTTCACCGCACTGACGCGGCCACGCATATCGTCAGGCGTATCGAGCTGTACCAGCGCACCGCGGATCACCATGCTGACCATGTCAAAACCGCCAAGGGCGAACAGCGCCAGCATCGACAGCCAGAGGGACGTCGAGAAGGCGAAGACCAGTGTTGCGGCACCAAAACCGGCGACGGAGGCGAACATAATTTTGCCGACGTTGCGGTTCAGCGCGCGGTGGCTCAGCCAGAACCCGACGATCAACCCGCCGACCGCAGGCGCGCCGCGTAGTAAACCTAATCCCCATGGACCGGTGTGCAGAATATCGTGGGCGAAGATCGGCAGCAGGGCAGTCGCGCCGCCAAGAAGAACGGCGAACAGGTCGAGAGAAATCACGCCCAGCACGTCCGGTCGGTTGCGAATAAACCCGATACCGGCGAACAGCGTTTTAAAGGTCGCGGGCACGCGGCGCGGCGGGGTGTGCTCATAGCGCAACCGGCTGACCATCACGATGGAGAGTAGATACAGCGCCCCACACGCCGAGTAGGCCACACCGGCGCCTGCAACATACAGGAAACCGCCGAGCGCCGGGCCGACCATCGCTGCCGCCTGGCCGGAGACACTGTTAGCCGCCATCGCACGCGCCAGCAAATGCGGAGGCACCAGCGCAGGGAGCATCGACTGCAACGACGGCGCTTCCATTGCTTTGGCGGTGGAAATAATAAATATCAGGCTGAGGATCACCACTTCGTTAACGTGATGGGTCAGCGTCAGATACGCCAGCGCAGCAATCGCCACCCATTCAGCGATTTGCCCTAGCAGCACCACGCGGCGGCGGTCGAACTGATCCGCCACATGACCGGCCACCAGCGCCAGCAGGACGGAAGGCAAAAACTGCACAAGCCCGATCAGCCCAAGATCAAACGCCCGGCCTGTTATCGAATATATCTGCCAGCTGACGACAATCGACAGCATCTGAAAACCAAAACTGGACGACGCACGGGCTATCCAGAATGCAACAAATGAGCGGTGCTGTAACAGCGAGTCCGAATTCACGGAGGGTGATGACATGGTAAATCCCTGAAAGAATAAATTATGCTGCCGCGTCTGTTTTGTACTGTGTTACAAACTAGCCCGGCAATTATTGGGGATGCAAATAATTAACAAAGTGACGGGCTGTTTCTTGCATCCGATGAAAGCAGGTTTATCGCCGGTGCAGAGCTTTGTATCGATGGCGGAATGAGTCAGATCTCAATGCAAAACGACCTCCGCAGAGGTCGTTATCAAAACACTTATTCGTGATTAAAACATGGTTTACCAGCGCAGCTCACGTCCGGAATACTCTACGAAATGATGTCCGCCTTTGCCACGCCATTTTTCGAACACATCGGCGATGCCGGTGGTGCTTTGCTCTATGGTCAGCGTGGCATTCTCGCCGCCCATGTCGGTCTGCACCCAGCCAGGATGGACAGACAACAGCGTCTGACCGTGCTTATCGGTTTCTTCCTTCAGCGGACGGGTCAGCATATTCAGCGCCGCTTTACTGGCGGAGTAGAGCGGATAGGTGGCAACTTCGTTTTCGTTCAGGCTGGCCAACTCCGAAGTCATCAGCGCCAGTACGCCGGTTTTCGGTTTGAGCAGCGGAAGCAGCTCCGTCGCGCAGCGCACCGGCGAGAAGGTGTTGGTCATGAACAGTCTGACAATCTCGTCGTCACTGGCCTGATTCACATCCTGGCTGGCCGGGCCGAATGCGCCTGCATTAATAAAAATCAGGTCGAATGTGCTTTCTGAAAGCGCGTCTTTCACCGCTTTACGCTGGTCGGGATTATTAATGTCCAGTTTCACCCACTCAGCCGATTCTGGGCTGCCCGCCGGTACGGCATCACGGGTGGTCGCCGTCACCTGCCAGCCACGTTCCGTCAATACGTTCACTACGCCTAAACCGATGCCGCGTGATGCGCCAATGATGAGTGCTTTTGATGAGTCAGTCATAGTAGTCCTTATTGTATGAGGAATTTTTCTGAGAATCGTTCCTACCCTAGCAGCTAAGCGTAGACCCTGAGCGGCAAAACGTAGCAAAAAAGCCCCTTATATTGCTGCGTGAATATCGCTAAAAACCCCACTTCATCAATAAATTTGTGAAATAGTTTCAATGCGAATAGATAATGATTTGTAATGAGTTTTTGGCATTTTTTGCTAAAACGTCTGCGTAATTTTCGGCAGCGCAGAGGAAATTTCCCGTTTTATGGCTAACCTTATTTAAGCTGATGTCAGCTTTTATATTTAATTCTGGCTTTAGCGGTGGTTCTTAGGAGTTCAACGTACCTGATTTGCATTTTGCTAACGAAAAGTCTGGTAATAAATGGAGATGTCAAAATGATTGAAAACCCAACCCCTGCACCGGGTCATTACAATAATACCGTGGTCGAACCGGTGAACAATGTTCCACTGAAACGTATTTCATGGAGCGCGATTTTTGCGGGTGTCATTATTTCGATGGTGGTTTATTTACTGCTGTCGATATTGGGCACGGCCGTGGGTGCAAGTACGATTGACCCGCTTAAAGAGCAAAATCCTCTGGACGGTCTGGGCATGGGCGCCGCAATCTGGACTGGCGCCAGTATGTTGATTTCTATTGCTGCCGGTGCGTACGCCAGCGGACGTCTGGCCCAGCGCGAAGGTGCGTTGCACGGTCTGCTGATGTTCGGGGTGAATACGCTGATTTGCGCCTGGTTCCTGCTGGTGGTCGTGAATAACGCCATGAGCGGTGCAATGAGCGTGGTGGGTTCCGGGTTACAAACGTTAGGTAGCGGAATATCCGCCGCCGCGCCGCCGGTGACTCAGATGGTAAAAGAAAAACTGGGCGAGAATAATATTAATCTCGACAGTTTGCAGAATGAACTTGAAACGACGCTGCGTCAGACCGGCAAGCCGGAATTACAGCCCGAGAATTTGCAAAATAAAGCCGAAGGTGAGGCGAATAATGCGCAGGCTCAGGCCAATGATACGGCTAACCATCCTCAAACCGCCGATGCGGATCTGACCAACTTTATTAAAGGTCTGATCTCACGCAATGAAGCGACATTCCAGGCCGCTGACCGCGATGCACTGAAAAATATCATCAAAGCTCGTACCGGGAAAAGCGATCAGGAAGTCGATCAGATTGTCAGCCAGGCTGAACAAACCTATCAGCAGGCCCGTGCGAAATACGAAGAACTGAAAAAGCAGGCCGAGCAGAAAGCCCGTGAAGCCGGTGAGAAAGCGGCCGCTGCAACCGCCAAAGCCAGCTGGTTCACCTTCTTTATGTTGATCGTCGAAGCCGTTCTGGCCGGTGCCATGGGCATGTTGGGTCGTCGTACTCAACCTGAACCGGTGTTCACGCATCAGCGTCATTAATCATTAAGTCAGTAAATCATCAAGGGGAGATAGCGATATCTCCCCTTTTTTTATGTCATTCCGGTCTTCCGGTGGCGACCAGCTGGATGATCACCCGCGCCACGGACGCCGACGCCTTTATTCAGGACGGAAAGCTGGATGTGGTCTTTTTTGCCCGCACGCTGCTGACTCATCCGCACTGGCCATTCCTGGCCGCGCGCGAGCTGAAAGTCAGCCAACCGGAAACCGTACTCCCCATGCCTTATGCCTACTGGTTGCAGAACTCAGCCGGGTAATACAGGCAGGAAAACCGCCGTCGGACTGAGCGAACTCGACGCTGTTTTATCGCAACTTACCGTTCACGGTGGTCGCATGGAATGTGCGATGAAGCGCTAAATTTCAAACGGGCTGGAGAGACTTTCTGCCAGCCCCTGATGTGTCATTATAAGTTCTGGTTCTCGCTGCCGATTTTCACATTGCCACCCCCATAGGCAATGGGTAATGTTGTGGTTTCGAACAACTCCCTCAGGTGAATAAAGCATGATCACCCTTAAATGGTTCAGCATCGCGTTTGTCTGCATTTTACTGCTGTCGTTTGGTTACAGCTATGCCAAAGCGACGCAAACCAAAGAAGCACCGGCGCAAAACTGGTCGACGGCGCGACGTGATTCCGCCGGGATTGCACCGGATCCGGTGAAATTTAAAAGTACCGCCATTGTGCAGATTTATGCCGCGCCGACCTACGGCTGGCGCGGGCTGGTAGCGGTACATCCGTGGATTATTTTCAAGCGGGAAGGGGAAACACAGTTTACCCGTTACGACGTGATCAGCTGGGGCAGCACCAATGTTGTACGTCGTGACTACGCAATCCCGGACGGTTACTGGTTTGGTTCACGACCAAGAAAGCTTGTCGATCACCGTGGTGCACAAGCACAGGCGATGATCCCGCAAATTGAAGCGGCCATCAAAAATTACCCTTACCCGCAGACCTACCACGCGTGGCCGGGGCCGAACAGCAACACCTTTATGGCGCATATTGGCCGCGAAGTGCCGGATCTGCAGCTGGACCTGCCGTCGAATGCCATTGGTAAAGATTACCGCGGGATAACGAATCCGATCGGTTTACCGCCGTCAGGGCGCGGGGTGCAGGTCTCCGTACTGGGGCTGCTGGGGGTGACACTGGGTGTCGAAGAGGGAGTTGAAGTCAATGTGCTGGGGCTGAACCTCGGTGTGGATATCAAATCTCCCGCACTGCGCTTACCCTTCATTGGCCGTGTAGGATTCAATAATCCCGGTGCTGCTGAACTCTGAGCTGATAAGCACTGAGATCGCAGGAAACAAAAGGGCGCTTTCCTTACGGAGAGCGCCCTTTGTGTATAACCAGTGATCGTATTACTGGAAATAGATATCGCCCGATTCGGCTTTAAGGATTTTGCCGTCGGTATCGGTAATCATCGCGTAGTTGCCGCCGATGTAGGTCCAGTGGGTACCCGCGTCCGGCGCAGGCAGGTGACGCTGCTGCCAGTCAATAATTTCATAGGGCTTAGTGCGGTACATACCTGGCACGGCGTCGCCAATTTTATATTCGGTAGAATCGTCAAAGAACGATTGGATTTCATGAGACGTAGTGGCCGCTGATGCGGTGTGAGCAACCGTCATAAGGGAGGTCATAACCAGAGCTGACAACATAATAATTTTAGAATGACGCATAATGTTTCCCGTTCAACACCATCAACATAACGCCCGCTGCCATTCCCTTGTCATTGCAACGAAGCCTGTTCTTTTCAGATAGGTCAGGATGATAACGACAAACGGCCTGACAGGAGGGGCGAATAATTGTGTCGAAATGCAAATGATTGAAAGGGTTTCCCTTACTGCGGGAGGGCGGGCCAGCAAACTCAGAAATATCCTTAATGCATCATGCCTCGCGTAATTTGTCCTACCCTTAGGGTTCCTTCATACGTTTTCAGACAAGGAGCTTGTGTATGAACAGCAAAAAAACCATCCCCGTTTCCCTTAACGATCCGCGCGTAGACACCTTCCCGACGCCGCCTTTTGAACAGCAGAAACAGCCGTTCCCCGGCCTCGTCAGCAAGATGATCCCGGTGCCCGATCACGGCGAAACGTCGTATAAAGGGAGTTCACGTCTGAAGGGGCGCAAGGCGCTGGTGACCGGCGGGGATTCCGGTATCGGCAGAGCGGTGGCGATTGCTTTCGCCCGCGAAGGCGCAGATGTTGCGATCAATTACCTGCCGGATGAAGAGCCGGATGCGCAAGATGTGGTGAACCTTTTGAGTAAAGAAGGCCATAAAATTGTGGCGATCCCCGGTGATATTCGCGATGAGAAATTCTGTCAGCGTCTGGTGAAAGATGCCGCTGAGCAACTCGGCGGGCTGGATCTGCTGGTCAACAATGCCGGTCGTCAGCAGTTTTGTAATTCGATTAAAGATCTGACTACTGAAGCCTTTGATGCCACGTTTAAAACCAACGTGTATGCGATGTTCTGGATAACAAAAGCTGCACTGGAATATCTGCCGCGTGGCAGCGCAATCATTAATACTTCTTCAGTACAGGCCTTTTTGCCGAGCGACAACCTGCTCGACTATTCGCAAACCAAAGCTTCGATCGTTGCCTTTACCAAAGGCCTGGCCAAGCAGCTGGCACCGGAAGGTATTCGCGTGAACTCTGTCGCACCGGGGCCTTACTGGACCGTTCTGCAAACCTCCGGCGGTCAGCCGCAGGAAAAAGTCGAGAAATTTGGTGAGCAGGCGCCGCTGGGTCGTCCGGGACAACCTGCCGAAATTGCGGGAATGTACGTGGCGTTAGCCTCGAATGAAAACAGCTACACCTCAGGTCAGGTGTGGTGTTCCGATGGCGGTACCGGCACGCTCTGATATCTTTGCGTGCCTGCTTCATCCTAATAAATAAGACACTCCGGAAGGCGCCCTTAACAGGCGCCTTTTTTATGTCAGGTTTTTATAATTTTTATATAAAGAAAATATTAATAACATTAATATAAAAAATCATTTCCACCCTAATCATATTATTTTTATATTAATTTACTCGCATGAAGCTAACAGGGTGCGTATTTTTAAATTGGCAATTTTTCTTCGAGAGACTATAACTTTTTAAGGCAAATTACTTAAGACTATTCTTAAGACCTCTGACACTGGTTTGCGATTCTTTCATCACAAAAATTTTCGGGATGATAATTACTCGACGTTTTAACCTGTGTTTATTTTTAGGAAGGGTAATTAATTTACAGCGCAAAAAAATTTTAACCTCGTGGGAAACAACATCTTTATACAGGGCGAGTACATTATGCAAAGCGAACAGCACTCCTTTAATTCCGAAAAAATAAAACGTGAGTTGAAAGATTATCCTCTAAACAAATTGTATATCGCTCTAAAGATTATTTTGCTTTCTTCCACTCTCGGTATTCAACATGCGTTAGCTGTTGATCTTCCTTCGGCCGGGGCCGGGTGTGATGGCGGCACCACGACCTGTAACGTGACCCTTAGCCTTGGCACTGACTTTGATGTCATAAGCAACATCAGTGCGCCCGTCGATGCGTTAAGCGCTGATGCAACCGTGACGGGCAGTACTTTCACCATCGACAGTGGCGTGAGCGTCACGGGCGGCACTTCGGGTTCCGGGCTTAACTTTGCCACCGACAGCAGTGCCAATACGATCACCAACAACGGCACCATTCAGGGCGGGAATGGCCTGAATTTCAACGGTGGCAATGATTTCACTGTGATCAATAATGGCCTGATTGATAGTACGGGCGGCACGACGTTTTACGGGTTAGCTAATTTCGGCAGCGGAATGACCCTGACGAATAATGAAGGCGCGACTATTTCCGGTTCGCACGGTGTTATTAACGGCAGCGCCTCCACGGGCGGCGCCACTATCAATAATGCCGGGTCAATAA
This sequence comes from Rahnella inusitata, assembly GCF_003263515.1. Taxonomy (GTDB): domain Bacteria; phylum Pseudomonadota; class Gammaproteobacteria; order Enterobacterales; family Enterobacteriaceae; genus Rahnella; species Rahnella inusitata. The sequence continues at coordinate 29,092 of NZ_JYDE01000021.1, forward strand.
CGTCAGATGAAGGCAACGCTGGCGTGGCGATTAAACTCTATGGCAGTAACAATACCATTAATCTTAATACCAGTTCTGATATTACCGGGGATATTCAGCTTGAGACGGGTCAGACAGGAAATGTGCTCAACCTTTTGGGCGGCAGTGCGTCAGTCGGGACTTTCGGTAATAATGTAAACAGTAATTCGATCAATACCCTGAACATCAACGCTCCCGGTGTGGAATGGGATCTGACAAATACGTTGCCGGTTGCTGGCGCGATTAATCTTATCGCCGGTAATGTTGTCGTGACGGGAGATCTCAGTAGCACGGCGCCCGGAGGAACGACAATCGGCAGCGGAACCACATTGCAGATAGGTGACGGCGGCACCGCCGGAACACTTGACAGTGTGGTCGTCAACAACGGCACCCTGACGTTCAATCGCAGTGATGACCTGACGTTTGCCGATAATATTTCGGGGACCGGCGTTGTGGCTCAGACAGGTTCAGGCGTCACCAATCTGGCGGGAAGCGGCACCTGGAGCGGCGGTACGCAGGTCACCTCCGGCACACTGAACGGGATGGCGGCAACGAATGCGCTTGGCACCGGCACAGTCAGCGTGACGAATGGAGCGATCGTGCAACTGGGTGATGCCTCGACGTTTGCTGATTACTATTTTTCTGCCAATGCGCTTTCGCTTGATGCTTCAACCTTGCTCATGAAAGGTACGCAGGCCACGCCGATTAGCGGCGATGTAACCTATCACTTCGACAGTCTGACCTCACCGATTTCCCTTTCAAACTCGACGCTGGATTTTGAGCAATTTGCCGGTGCGAATATTATTTTTAACGGCGATGTCGACGCCCTCAACACCAGTTCGCTGAACTATGCCGCCGACTCCGGCGCTCATACGCTGGCGATGAACGGTAATCTCACCGGTTCCGGCACGTTCAGCGTGAATATGAGTGAAAATACCCCGGATTCACTCGGACTCGCTTTTAACGGTGCAGCGAACAATTACACCGGTACGGTAAGTCTGAACGGTGACGCTTACACGGTGGATGTGAATACTCTGCTCGGGCAGGCGTCGTGGTCGATTAATGGTGCGCAGACGCTGAACTTTAACGGTTCCAATACCCATGCCGCCACGGCGATAAGCACCGGCAGCGGCAGTATTGTGAATATCACCGATGCGGATACGACTTTACAGGTCGGCGCCGGGACGGTGAATGGCGTGATTGGCGGCCTGGGAAGTCTGACGAAAAGCAGTACCGGCATTTTGACGCTCAATGGCGTGAATACCTATACCGGGACGACAGAAATCGCCGGCGGCACGATCAATCTGGGCGTTGCAAACGCCATTGCCACCAGTAGCTCGGTAAAAATGGATACCAATACCACGCTGGGCTTTAGGAATTTCGACCAGACATTGCAGAACCTCAACGGGACGGGGACCATTACGTTGGGGACGGGTGATCTGACCGCGCAAAATAATACTGACACTCAGTTCAGCGGCAAAATTACTGGCACCGGCGATGTGATTAAAACAGGTACCGGCGAACTGTCTCTTTCCGGCAACGCCAACTCAGTGGGTGCCACGACGGTGAATGCCGGTAACCTGCATTTCGCTCAAAACGGCGCTTACACTACGACGAATCTGACGGTTAACACCGGCGGCGCAGCGCAACTCGACAGCAATGCGCACGTCACCTCTAGCGGCGTGGCGGATATTGAGGGCGAACTGAATGTCGCGCTCGGCGGCACGACGCCAAAAATCACCGCCGATACTGCCACGCTGGGTGCAGGTTCCACGCTGGACGTCAGCGGTTTTAGTTCGGTTACGGCGACCAAGGCCAGCGACCTGAATGGCACGCGCACGGTTATCCTGCAAACCACGAACGGGATCACCGGCGACTTTGGCACGGTGACGGGCGTAACGGGCAGCAACGTGGATTACTATTTCAACGATGCCAAACTTTCTGCCGATGGCAAAAATTACAGTCTGGGCAGCGAGCTGGCGTGGACGTCCGGCACGTCGCAGGCGACCGGTAATTTCACCCTTGCAGATGCGGGGGATGCGTTTGATGTTGACGTGGCGCTGGGCGATGAAACCGCTAACGGCACGACGTGGGACGGCACATCGCTGACCAAACTGGGCGCGGGGAACCTGACGCTGTCCAAAACCAATACCTTCACCGGCAGCACTGACATTGAGGCGGGAACGCTGACTACCGGCATCGCCAATGCGTTTGCCACCAGCTCGGCGGTGAACGTCGCCTCCGGCGCGACGCTTGCGTTAAATAATTTCAGCCAGACGGCGCAGGATTTGACCGGCGCGGGCGCAGTGACGCTGGGCACCGGCACCCTGACAGCGCAAAACAACAACGACACTGGGTTTGACGGCACAATCACTGGCGCAGGTGGCGTAACGAAAACCGGCACGGGTACCCTGTCGCTTTCCAGCACGGGCAACAGTATCGGCGCAGCGGAAGTTGAAGCCGGCATTTTGCATCTGACGCAAAATGGTACCTTCAGCGCCGCCAGCCTGCTGGTCGATACCGGTGCGACGGCGCAACTCGACAGCACGTCGCAGGTGGCTACCACTGGAAACTCTACGGTTAACGGCACGCTGGACGTGACGCTCGGCGGTACCGGACCAATGCTGACGGCGTCTGATGCCAGCCTTGGCAGCGGCTCGGTGCTTAATGTCAGCGGCTTTACGCCTGTTTCAGCCACCAAAGCCAGCGATCTGAACGGTACGGGCGCAGTGATTATCCAGACCACCGGGGGTATTGACGGCGATTTCAGCTCGGTGACCGGCATCACGCCAAGTGGGGTTGATTACATTATTAACGGTGCGAGTAAATCCACCGACGGCAACAGCTACAGCGTGGGCAGCCTTCTGACGTGGAATGCCGGAACGACGCGTGCCAACGGTGACTTCACTCTGACCAACGCCGGGGATGCGTTTGACGTGGATGTGGCACTGGCCGACCAGGCGGCAAGCAGCTCCGGCTGGGATGGCGCGTCGCTTACCAAACTTGGCGCAGGCAATCTCACGCTGTCCGCCACCAATACCTACACCGGCGCAACCCGTGTCACGGCGGGGACGCTGACTACCGGTATCAACGACGCGATCGCTACCAGTGACAGTGTCACGGTTGCCAGCGGGGCGACATTGGCACTGAACAACTTCAACCAGTTGGTGCAGGATCTGAGCGGAGCGGGGATCATTGCACTCGGGACGGGGACACTGACGACGCAAAATACCGGCGACACGGCGTTCGACGGTTCAGTCACGGGCACCGGCGGGTTGACCAAAACCGGCATCGGCGTTCTGACACTTTCCAATACCGGTAACTCGGTCGGCGCCGCCAACGTCAGCGGGGGTACGCTACATCTGACGCAAACCGGCACGTTTAATGCCGCGTCGCTGAATGTCGACAACGGCGCAACCCTGCAACTGGACGCCAATTCGCAGATTGTCTCTGTCGGTTCGGCGGTGATCGACGGTACGCTGAATGTCACCTTAGGAGGCATGGCACCGCTGGTGACAGCGGCAGACGCGACGCTCAATTCCTCCAGTTCCACGCTGGATATCTCCGGATATACCAGTGGACCGGTAGCCAAAGCCAGCGATCTCGACGGCGCACGTACAGTCGTTATCCACACCACAGGCGGCATCACCGGTGACTTCGGTGCTGTTCAAGGCGTCAGCGCGGGCAGTGCGGATTACATTATCACTGATGCGAAAAAATCCGACGATGGCATGGATTATAGCGTTGGCAACTCACTGGCGTGGAATGCAACGGCACCGCTTTCCTCCGGTACCTTTACCCTCAATAATGCCGATACTTTTGATGTGGACGTGGTGCTGGCTGACAAATCCGCCAACGGCGCTGTGTGGGATGGTACTTCACTGACCAAAGCGGGCACGGGTACGCTGACGCTGTCGGCGGCGAATACTTACACCGGCGCAACGGCTGTCAATGCGGGTACCTTACAAACGAGTATTGAAAATGCGCTGGCGGCAAGCAGTGCAGTGAATATCGCGAGCGGTGCGACTTTCGATCTGAACAACTTTGATCAGACAGTGAATAACCTTAGCGCGAGCGGTGATATCACGCTCGGTTCCGCTACGCTGACGCTGGAAAATAACGGCAATGAAAGTTTGAGCGGCGCGATCAGCGGCACTGGCGGGCTGGTGAAAGACGGCACCGGAACGCTGACGATGGCTGGTGAGAATACGTATTCCGGCGGAACGGTCATTAGCGGCGGCCAGGTCACTATCATAAACACAAGTTCACTCGGTGATGAGAGCGGGGCAGTCACAATCAATAACAACGCGGCGCTCGGTGTTAACGTCGCGGGCGAGTTTGCCCACGACATCACACTGGGTACCGGTGGCGGCACTATCATCGGAACATCGGGAATCAATCTGGGTGGCGTGATAAGCGGCGCAGGCCAGTTGACCACGCGAGGCATTATCGATACCAGCGCGGATAACACCTACACCGGCGGCACCACTATCAGCAATGCTTCGACACTTTCCTTAGGGCGCGGTACCACTACCGGTAGTATTCTTGGGGATGTCATCAACAACGGCACGCTGGCCTTTACCCGCAGTAATGATTACACCTTTAACGGCGTGATCAGCGGTTCTGGTCGGGTCGATGCGCTGGGAAGAGGCACGGCGACATTAACTGGCGCGAACACTTACACCGGTGGCACCAACGTGCTGGGTGCGCTGCGTCTGACCGGCGACGGAACCCTGGGCAGCGGTGCGGTGGAGATCGCCTTGCCGGGCTCGTTATTCATTGATGCGCCGACCGGCGGAGACTACACCTTTAGCAACGCGCTGACCGGCAACGGTACGTTGACAGCAGGTCTGACGGCGGGAACCGACACCTTTGCCTTCGATGCCTCCGCGGGCAGCGCTTTCACCGGCACTGTTGCATTAGGTCAGGGCCAGTTCACGCTCAGCGGCGATAACACCGTGGCATTAACCAACGCGACGCTCCAGGTCGATGCGGGCAACATCACGACCGTTGCTGCCACGGATCAACGCATCGGCAATTTAACCCTGAACGGCGGCACCATGGCGTGGAGTGGTCAAACACCGCCGCAAATGCCAGCGGGGATCGTTAACGTCACCGACCTGACCCTCAACAGCGGCACCGTGCAGCTGGACGTGCCGGTGACCAACGGTGTCCCTAATCCGGTACCTGCGCCGGGGCTGAACTTGCTGGCCCAGGACGACGGCGAAATTCAGGCTCAGCTGGTTGCAGCCAGCGGCACGGTAACCGGCGATGCGTCTTCGCTCGGGCTGGTCGACAGCAGCGGCCAGGCGGTCGGTAACCCGCAAACGCTGGCGATCACCGAAGGCGCAAGCACAGTAGCTAATGCCAGTTATGATTTCATGCTGACAACCGGCAGTAACAACGACGGTCTGTATCTCGGGTACGGTCTGAAAGGGCTGGATCTGCTGAGCGGCCAGACGTTGCATCTGGCACCGGACGGCGGCGCGGCCTCCGGCAGTGCGGCGTTGAATGCGCTGGTGACCGGCACGGGTAATCTGGAGGTGAACGGCAGTGCTTCTGGCGATCAGACCCTCACTATCTCCAATACCAGCAACAGCTATACCGGGACCACAACCGTCAGCGGCGGCACGCTGATCGCGGGCAGTGATAATGCGCTCGGGGCGACTTCCGAACTGGTCTTGCAAGACACCACAGGATTTGATCTTAACGGGAAAACACAGACGCTCGGCAGCCTGAGCGGTGCGGCGGGCTCAACGCTGAACGTCAACAGCGGGAACCTGACGCTGAGCCAGGGCGGTCAGAGCGAAGGTGCGCTGACCGGCGCGGGGAATCTGACGGTGAACGACGGTAGCCTGACGGTGAGCGGAGCAAACACCGGTCTGAGTGCAGCGGTGATTCTCAATAATACCGCGCAGGCGGTGCTTGAGGATGTCGCGGGGCTCGGCACTGGCAGTGTGAATCTCAACGGCGCAGGCACCGGCGTGCAGCTGACCGGCGCAACCGGTACATTGGCCAACGCCCTGAGCGGCACCGGTTCGGCCAGTGTGCTCGGTAGCTCGGATGTCTTGCTTTCAGGTAATAACAGCGGATTTAGTGGTCACTATGTTGTCGATAACACCAGTAACCTGACGGCCAGCACGGCGCAGAATCTGGGTAGCGCTTCCATAAGCAACGACGGTGCGTTGACCCTTAACAGCGGCGCCGACTGGACATTCACGAACGTCGTCAGCGGTAGCGGTGTCCTTGAAAAAGCGGGCAGCGGTAATATCACCCTTGCCAACGCGAACACCTTCACTGGCGGCACCACGCTCAGCGAGGGTACCCTGACGCTGACCAACGCACAGGGTATCGGCACGGGTCCAGCCACCGTTGCTGCACCGGGTACGCTGGCGATCAATCTCACCAACGGTACATTCAGTAACGCTATTGATAACAGCGGTTTACTGACCGTCAGCGGTGCGGGGAATCAGCTGAGCAGTGCCATCAGCGGCAGCGGTACCAACCGTATTTCGGCCACCGGGTTGAACATTACCGGCGATAACAGCGGTTTTGGCGGCGCATGGGATCTGACCGCGGACAGTTCATCGACCGTCACCAGCGCACAAAATCTCGGTGCAGGCAACGCGCTGCTTAACGGGACGCTCAACGTCGCCCCGGCAAGTGGCAATTTTGCATTCACCAATGCGCTGACCGGTCAGGGTGCGATGAACGTGGCGATGGCCACGGCGACTGATCGCTTCTCCTTCGGCGCGGGCAGCGGTAACGCCTTCGCCGGACAGGTCAGCCTTGGGCAGGGCGCGTTCCAGCTTTTCGGCGCGGATACGCTGGCGCTGACTCACGCCACGCTACAAAATCAGTCGGCCAACATGACCGTTGGGGCAGGCACCCAAAACATCGGCAACCTGGTGATGAACGGCGGAACCACAACGTTCGACGTGCTGACCCACACGTTGATCACCACCAATCAACTGGCATTGAACGGCGGCGAAATCCGGGTGAACGGTCTTGAGACGATGCCGGATCCGGCCAACGCCACCGTTGAACCGCTGCTTCAGCAGGACGACATTATCGGCGATGCGCTGATATTGTCGCAGGGTAATACCGGCTCTTCGGCCAACCTGACGCTGACTGATGGATCCGGCAATGCGCTGGCACCCACCATCGCTGATGTCACCCAGTTTGGCAAAGTCGTTGGGGTGGGGACCTATAGCTACGGGCTGACCGGAAGCAACCTGGAAGACCAGACCGGTCTGTTCCTTTACTCCGGTCTGACCAAACTGGATCTCATGGCCGGTCAGCAAGTTTCGCTGGTACAGGATGCCAGCGCGCCGATCGGCGGTAATGAGATGCACGCGCTGATCACTGGCGTCGGGGGGCTCAATGTCGATGTGGTGAATAGCGTCACGCTCAACAACCCGCTGAACAATTACACCGGTATCACGACGGTCACCAACGGTACGTTGCGTCTGGGCTTTAATCACACGCTCGGCAATACCTCCTCGTTGGATCTGCTCGGCACCAGTCAGGTGGATCTGGACGGAAAAACCCAGAGCATTGGCGCACTGAACAGCGCGGTGAACACCAATGTGAATCTTAACGGCGGCACGCTGACCATTACCGACAGCCAGCGCGCAACGGGCGACACAAACGGCGGAACCGTGACCGGGCGTCTGAGCGGCAGCGGCCAGCTGATTGTCGACCCAAGCATTCTTACCATCGAGGGGGCGAACCCGAATCTCTCGGCGACTACGCAGATCACCGGCGGCTCGCAAGTCCGTCTGAACAACGTCCAGGGGCTGGGCACCGGCAGTATCACCCTGGATGCGGCAGACGATTTGCTGACCTTTGATACGATTAATGGCCAGACCGCCAGCGGGGCGCTCAATAATCAACTGCTCGGTGCAGGTTCCGTGCAGCTCGACAGCAGCGAAGTGATCAGCCTCGCGGCGGATAACAGCAACTTCAGCGGCAATTTCACAATCGGCAGTGACGCCACGCTGATTGCCTCGCAAACGGCGAACCTCGGCACGGCGACCCTCACCGACAACGGCTTGTTGCAGATTAACAACGCCGCTGACATGACGCTGACTAACAGCGTCACCGGCACCGGCGGACTGGTGAAAACCGGCGCAGGCACGCTGACCGTCTATCAACCCGCGTATTCCGGCACCACCGATATCAACAGCGGAACGGTGATTGTCGGAGACGGCACACAAACAGGTGCCAGACTGGGTGCGGATAGTGCAGGTGCGGTAACCGTGGCATCGGGCGCGATGCTCTCCGGCGACGGCACCGTCAGCGGCGACGTGACCAACAACGGAACATTAGCTTCGCTGAACAGCCTCCCGGCTTACGGCTCTGCGGTGGCCAGCGTACTGAACCTCAACGGTAATCTGAACAACAACGGTTTGTTGCAACTGGCCGGTTCAACGGTCGGTAATACACTGTCCGTCGGCGGTAACTATGTCGGCGGTGGTATACTGGCGCTGCGAACCGTACTCGGTGGTGATAACTCGGCAACCGATAAACTGGTCGTGGCAGGTGATACATCCGGGACCACGCAGGTCACGGTGCAAAATGCCGGCGGGAGCGGCGCGCAGACCAACACCGGGATTCAGGTGGTGGACGTCGGCGGGGCATCGAACGGTGTGTTCAGCCTCAATGGCCGTGCCGTGGCGGGCGCGTATGAATATCATCTGGTCAGAAACAGCGCTAATGGCGACTGGTATCTTCAGTCCGGCAATGACACACCAACGCCGCCGCAGCCGCCAGAACCGCCAACGCCTCCGACGCCATCTTCCAACAGCTTCCGTCCTGAACCGGGCGCGTATCTGGCGAACCAGCGTGCGGCACAGAACATGTTCCTGCACACGCTGTATGACCGTTCTGGGGCAGCCCGCAGCAGTCAGGAGACCGACATGGCGAAAGGCTGGGGGCGTCTGGGCGGCGATTACACTAAACAGAAAAGTAACGGCGGTCTGTACGATGAGAAAACCCACACCACGCTGGTGCAACTGGGCAGCGATTTGTATCAGCTCGATGGTGCAAACGGTGAACAGGTCAACGCCGGTGTGATGGCGGGCTACGGCCACTCCAGCAGCAATACCAGCGTGAAAAACAGTACTTACGAAGCCAGTGGTCAGGTGAACGGCTACAGCATAGGGGCTTATGGCACATGGTATGCGCAGGCTGATCGCGTGACCGGGGCCTACGTCGATAGCTGGATCCAGCACGCCTGGTATAAAAACGATGTCAACGGCGACAGCTTACCGCAGGAGTCTTATGACAGTCAGGGGACGGATGTCTCACTCGAAACCGGTTATGGCTTCGCGCTAAAACAATCCGATGAAGTCCGTTGGCTAGTCACGCCTCAGGCACAGCTGGTCTATAGCCACTACGAAACTGACGGTCACACCGAGCAAAACGGTACACACGTCAACGCCAACGGCGACGACGGCATCAGAACCCGCATGGGCGTTCGTCTGACCCGCCAGAACACAGTGAAACTGAACAGTGCGCAACCGTTCGTCGAAGTGAACTGGTACAACGGCAAGCCTGCGTCAGACAGCGTGGACTTCAATCAGGTGCGTTTTGAAAATGCGACGTCAGTGAACCGTTACGAAGTCAAAGCCGGGGTGACGGGGTCCATCAATGAAAAATGGCAGACCTGGGGACAAGTCAGCAGCACCTGGGGTGATAACAACTATCAGGGCTATCAGGGCATGGTGGGGGTGAAATACCAGTGGTAAGACGATAACCCTGTCAGTTGATGTACTGAAAAAGCCGCAGCGATTATCCCTCGTTGCGGCTTTTTTAATGTGAGGAAATCAGAGGAAATCTTGTCTCTGCGGCGTAAAGGTATCGAGCAGTACGCCTTTTTCCAGACACACGCAGCCGTGCATGATGTACGGTTTTTTGTACAACGTGTCACCTGCCGACACTTCCCGCGTTTCTTCACCAATAGTGAATTTGAAGCGTCCGGACAGCACGTACGTCAGCTGTTCATGCACGTGATTATGCATCGGGCCGACCGCGCCTTCTTCAAAATACACTTCGACCGCCATCATGGTGCCGTCGTGCGCCAGAACGCGACGGCTCACACCGTCGCCCAGATCCTGCAATGGAATGTCTTTTCTAAAGATGAACATCAGTTAGTCCTTACGTAATGAGCTGAGCAGGGCATCAGGAATTTCAGCCAGATACAACGCCGGTAAACCTTCATAATCGCTGGTGAACAGCACGTGACGATCGTCCGGCGAGAAAGAAGGGTGCGGATGCGTGACCTGACGGTCGCCGTCGAGCACTCGCCATGAACTGTTGTGCGCCGCCAGCGGGGCATGCTGACGTGTTTGGGCATCAAAAATGTACAGCCAGGGATCGTTTTCAATCGTATGACTGGCAGTATCTTTCACATCTACCGGCGTACCGGAACCGTCGCCGACCAGCAGTGAACCCTTTTCATTGCTCATCAGATGGGAACAGGCAGGCATGGTCATCAGGCTGATATCTTCGCCGGTTTGCGGATCATAACGGCGAATATGGCGATCGTGCTGGCCTTTCAGGTAGGAGACGTACATCAGCGCGGAGCCGTCCGGTACCCAGAATTCGTGCGTGCAGCTTTCGCCCGGCGCATGTTCCTTCACCTTGCGCACATGGGTGCCGTCCTCATTGACCAGCCACATGCGCGCATCGACCAGATCGTGCGGGCCTTCATGGCAAAACGCGACGGTGCTGTCATCATACGGACGATAGATAGGATGGCCGAGCCATTCATTTTTCTCATGAATGACGGTGGATTTTCCGCTCAGCAGATCCACCTTCAGCAAGCGGCAGTGAGGATTGCTGTGGTAGAACTCCTGGAAGATTTTCCAGTCTGAGAGCGGCGTCCAGTCTTCGCGGCTGATCTCAATGCCCACCAGGCTGGTGCATTCGCTGTTCGCCACCCAGGTGCCGTAACCGACCCATTCTTCCGGCACCTGATATACCGTTGCTTCGCTAAAATCCGCCAGTGTGACCCGTTGCAGACGACGTTCGTTTTTAACGTAATACAGGTACTGATCGTCCGGGGAAAGGAATCCGCCAAAGGTGTTATCGCCTTCACCTTCGGTCAGTTGCACCGCTTTTTGGGTGCTCAGATCCAGCAGATAATAATTGCGATTGCCGTCAAATTCCCCTGCAAACAAAACCTTACTGCCATCGCGGGTAAAACATTTTTGATAGAAATAGTTGCGATGACAGAGCACATCGGGCGGGGTCAGACGGGTGACGCGCGCACCGGTTTGCGGGTCAGGAACGGTGTGGAAACTGAATTGAATCTGAGAACCTTTCGCCATGATTCACCTCATAAGTGGCAATAAAATCAGCCGGTCACTGGCTTTCATTTATTAATTGAAATGTGATTTCATTAAATTGAAAACACATTACCACTTACTGCCGCGGACTGACGGCGGGCGCTGCCAAAAATGTAATGCTGATCACATTTTTCCCTTCTGTAAAAAACATTCTATAATGTCATGGTTTCGTAAATAACAATTGATGCCCGAAATACATTAAGGGTACTGAACAAATACCTCACGCTTTACACAGTGGAGTTATTTTAGAAAAGGGATGTACATGATTAGATTAAGAAAGAAACGCGCCAAACCGATGCACATTAACGATATCACTATCATCGATGATTCCAAGCTCAAGAAGGCAATCACCGCTGCTGCACTCGGTAATGCGATGGAGTGGTTTGACTTTGGGGTGTACGGTTTTGTCGCCTTTGCGCTGGGTCAGGTGTTTTTCCCTGGCGCAGATCCAGGTATTCAGATGATAGCCGCACTGGCAACGTTCTCCGTGCCATTCCTCGTCAGGCCTCTGGGTGGTCTGTTCTTCGGTGCGCTGGGCGATAAGTTTGGCCGCCAGAAAGTGTTATCTGTCACCATTATTATCATGTCAGTCAGTACGTTCTGTATCGGACTGATACCGGGTTACGCCACCATCGGCATCTGGGCACCGATTTTGCTTTTACTGGCAAAACTCGCGCAGGGCTTCTCGGTGGGCGGTGAATACACCGGTGCCGCGATCTTCGTTGCGGAGTACTCTCCGGACAGAAAACGTGGCTTCCTCGGCAGCTGGCTGGACTTCGGTTCCATCGCCGGTTTTATCCTCGGTGCGGGCGTGGTTGTCCTGATTTCCAGCATCGTCGGTGAAGCGAACTTCCTCGAGTGGGGCTGGCGTATTCCGTTCTTCATCGCCGCACCGCTGGGCCTGATCGGTATCTACCTGCGTCATGCGCTGGAAGAGACCCCGACGTTCCAGCAGCACGTTGATAAAATCGACAGCGATTCCCGTAAAGACATTGCAGAGCCGCCGAGAGTCTCTTTCCGCGAAATTCTGACCAAACAGTGGAAACCGCTGATCGTCTGCGTCGGTATGGTTATCGCTACCAACGTCACCTACTACATGTTACTGACGTATATGCCGAGCTATTTGTCGCACAGCCTGCACTACTCTGAAGACCACGGCGTGTTGATCATTATCGCCATCATGGTCGGTATGCTGTTCGTCCAGCCGTTTATGGGTTTGCTGAGCGACCGCTTTGGCCGTAAGCCGTTCATTCTCATCGGCAGCGTGGGCCTGTTTATTCTGGCAATCCCGTGCTTCATTCTGATCAACAGCGGTGTGGTGGGGCTTATCTTCGCAGGGCTGCTGATCCTCGCAGTGTTGCTGAACTGCTTCATCGGTGTGATGGCTTCGACCTTACCGGCGATGTTCCCGACCCATATCCGTTACAGTGCGCTGGCGATTGCCTTCAACGTTTCGGTGCTGATTGCTGGCCTGACGCCAACCATCGCCGCGTGGCTGGTGGAATCGACCGGTAACCTTTACATGCCGGCCTACTACCTGATGGTGGTCGCGGTCATTGGTCTGGTCACCGGGATCTTCATGAAAGAAACCGCCAACCGTCCGCTGAAAGGCGCGACCCCGGCGGCTTCTGACCGTGCTGAAGCGAAGGAAATCCTGCAAGAGCATCACGACAATATCGAACAAAAAATCGAAGATATTGATACGCAGATTGCTGAACTTCAGGCCAAAAGAAAGAACCTGATTGACCAGCATCCTGAAATCAACGGATGATTTTTTGATGAAGTAAATGAAGCCGGTCGGCCTTGCTGACCGGCTTTTTTTTGCCTTGCGCCGCATTTTTCCAAATCCTGCTCCATACTTCATTTCCCGGTCATCTGAATGGAAAGCATGAATGCAGAATCCTACGTTGTTTCAGTTCTTTCACTGGTATTACCCGGACGGCGGAAAGCTGTGGCCGGAAGTGGCTGAGAAAGCCGCGTGGCTGGCAGAAATCGGTATCACTGCGGCCTGGTTGCCGCCTGCATATAAAGGCGATTCCGGCGGATATTCGGTCGGTTATGACACCTATGATTTGTTCGACCTTGGCGAGTTCGAGCAAAAGGGATCCCGCGCCACCAAGTATGGCGATAAAGAAGGCTTACTGGCGGCTATTGCTGCGCTGAAACAACATCAGCTCGGCGTGATCCTCGATGTGGTGCTCAATCACAAAATGGGTGCTGACGAAAAAGAACGCGTGCAGGTTAACCGCGTCAATATTGATAACCGCGAAGACATCAGCGATGACGTCATTGAAGCGGACGCCTGGACGCGTTTCACCTTCCCGGTGCGCAACGGCCAGTACTCCAAATTTATCTGGGATTTCCACTGCTTCAGCGGCGTTGATCACATCGAAAATCCGGACGAAAATAGCATCTTCAAAATCGTCAACGATTACACCGCCGGTGGCTGGAACGATCAGGTGGATGACGAGTTCGGTAATTACGATTACCTGATGGGCGCCAACGTCGATTTCCGTAACAACGCCGTCAATGAGGAGCTGAAATATTGGGCGCGCTGGCTAATGGATCAGACGCAATGCACCGGTTTTCGCCTTGACGCGGTCAAGCACATACCGGCGTGGTTCTATAAAGACTGGATCGACCATATTCAGGCAGAAGCGGAGCAGCCGATGTATATCGTCGCCGAATACTGGTCGCATGATGTCCCGACGCTGCAAAACTATATCGATCAGGTCGATGGCAAAACGATGCTTTTCGATGCGCCGCTGCAGCTGAATTTCCACCATGCGTCAAAGCAGGGGGCGGATTTTAACTTCACGCAGATCTTCGATAATACGCTGGTGGCCGCCGATCCGGCGCATGCCGTGACGCTGGTCGCTAACCATGACACACAGCCGTTGCAATCGCTGGAAGCCCCGATCGAGCCGTGGTTCAAACCGCTGGCCTACGCGCTGATACTGTTGCGTGAACAGGGTGTGCCGATCGTTTTCTATCCCGACTTGTTGGGTGCCACCTATGAAGATGAAGGCGATGACGGCAATAATTACACCATCGATATGCCTGCCATTCCGGGGCTGGAGACGTTGATTAAAGCGCGGCAGACCCATGCGTGGGGCGTGCAAACCGACTATTTCGATCACCCGAACTGCATTGCGTTCAGTCGCAGCGGCACCGAAGAGCATCCGGGCTGCGTGGTGGTGATGTCCAACAGCGAAGCGGGAGAGAAAACCATTGAACTGGGTGAAAATCTCGCACACAGAAAATGGCGGGATTTGCTGGAGCATCGCGAAGACATTATCGAAACCGACGAGCACGGTACGGCGCAGTTCTTCTGTGAAGCTGGCAGTGTGAGCGTTTGGATTTTAGCGGAGTAACTAAATAATATGGCCGAACAGGATGTCGGCCTTTAACTATAAAAGGTTTTTAATTTAGCTGGATTTAAACAATACACTTTCCATGCTTTCACACGTATTTAACTTAAACAATAATCGCTAAAGTTAATACCCTGTATGACAAAAGCATTCATCATCACAACTCTCATTAAAAACTCAGTTAAGCTTTTCTCTTTGGTATAATCGCGGTTTAACAAAAAACCGCATTTTACCGCCATAAATATTCAGGATGAAGATTGAATGCATTTAACTCCAATAAATTGTGGTATTACGAAAAACCATATTGATAAAATCAATAAAATATCACGTGAGTATTCATGCTTTATATTTATAAGGCCAGTTAATCTCTATTCCACCAGCCTGATAGAAGAAGGCTATCGGACTAAAAAACTGGATATTCATGCCAAAAGTTCTGACTGGGGGCCAATGGCGGGATTCATTTGTGTGGATTCAACATTGAGTAAACTGGCTGGCGGTAATCCTGAGAAAATCGTGCGCAATGCTAACGATGTGAGAAAATCTCTGAACACGCCAGGCGTAGGCAAAACCCATTTGGTGATATCAAAAAAACGTGTTGATGAGCTGATTAATAAAAAATTATTCACGCTTGAAAATGACACCCATGAATTCACAGCAACAAAGCCGAATGCGCCAGCGGTACGTTTTCAGTTTGAACAGCGAGGTGATAAATATGCTGTTTTTTACTGGCCAATGGCCACTAATACCAGAACACCTTTGTTTGTCATAGGATATACCGTTAACAATGTCACCACCGCGGCCACAGCAGATTACGATCTCTTTGCTATTGCCCCCCATTTTTCTGCTAATAACTTTGAAACTAAAACGGTAACCCGGGTTTCGGACCACGGTATGCGCGGGGTTCTGTCTCTTTTCCAGCTTGGCATCATGAAAGAAATAAACAGACGTTGTGGCTATCCTCCTGTGGTTAATCATGGAACTGAATTAAATAATCCTTTCCCGGAGAACGACACCGAACTGGCGATGTTTTGCCCCGGAGGAACAAGCAGAATGATTCGAACCCGTGACGTGCAGCATATTTTTGGCGACCTCGCATTGAAAGGCTTCCATGTTTATGCAAACCAACGCTGGAATGCTGCCGTACAGGCGCACATTGGTGCCAAATTAAGCCGGCTCAGCCGACCGGCTGTCATCAGTACGTGTGTGTCGTCATACCTCAAAGAGGAAGATTTCGGCGGTCTTCGTATTAAAGGCTATGGCGGAGAAACAAATGATATTTTAGCTGCTCGAAGTTTCTATGAAGATATATTGAATAATTCCAGTGCCAGCCCATACCCGCGATGGCGATGAACATTTATGCGTAACAAAATGGCCGAAAGAGAAATCTATCGGCCAAAGTTACAGAATATTGAGGTTTTTTTGTAGCCGTTTAGGCGATGTTATTGTCCGCTATTTTTGAGTCTGACGATGTCTGTACCCATTCAAAAATCACAGGGGAAACGCCTGGGAGATATCTGAAGTCGCTGCGCGGGAAGAGGGAACAAAAAAGCCGAAGTGTTCAACTCCGGCTTTTTCTTTGTAAGACTGAGGTCTTAAACTTTCAGATCCCGCAACATCTGCACCAGCCGTTCACGCTGCGCACCGGGGATTTCGCCACCGGCGGCGTAACCGGCGTTGCGCATGATGCTTTCCTGCAAACCGACCAGCCAGTCGTAGATGTAAAACGCCGTGGAATTGGTCGGTGTGGCAGAGAGTTTGGTCAGGCGCTGGGTGGATTTCCAGCTGGCGACGCTTTTCTGCGGTTTGGCAAAAATCTTATTACCCTTGTTGATGCGGCTTTCTGGTCGTTCGGCTTCGTTCTGTTTCTCAAAGCCCAGCCATGCCACGAAATCTCCCAGCACGGTCAGCGCACGGGATACCTGACGGTCGGCGTGATGTTCATGCTCACGCGTGCCCGCAGGAAGTGCGCCGCCAAGCGAACGGGCCAGCGATTCGCCCATTTCCAGTCGGAAGCTGGCGGTGATCAGCTCTTCCATCAGCAACTCGACAGTCGGTTTGGCGACGCCGAGCAGCGCAATCAGCGGTTCGTTTTCCGGCAGGCTGCGTAAGTGGTTGATCCAGTAACGTTGTACCTGACGCGCAAACGCCGTGCCGTCGTCGGGTTTTTCCTGCCAGACCTGGGTGTCCTGCTGTTCGGCAAACAGGTCGATATTGATACCGATGCCAAAACTTTCCACACCTGCGTCATCCTGCACGCGGGCGTCGTCCGGCTGGGCGGCCAGTTCGTGATAGATGCGGTGCAGCTCGTCGCGGCTCGGCAGCAGTTTTTCCAGCAGTTCACCGTGAACGCCGGTGCGCGTTTGCAGCGCTTTGATCACCGTCTGCACGGTACGCTGTTTCTGCGCCGGATCGGCAGTTTCGCCTTCCTGATACCAGCTGCCCAGCAAATTATCGCCAAGCTCGCGACGCAGTTCGTCACGCTGCTCGGCCAGACGGTTAATACGAATTTCCGGGCGAATTTCTGCCACCAGATAATCGGCCATGCGTTGTAAACCACGATCGTCCATGGCCAGCAGCGCGCCCCAGGCATCGCCCGGATTACCTACGTGGCGCTGCACGGCTTCGTCGTAATGCACGGATTCGGTCATACGGCGATCAAACGGCGTCAATACCCACACCAGACCCGGTTTGCGACGGCTGCGCACTTGCGTGTTCTCGCCGTGCATCTCTTTGACCCAGTGCTCCAGCGTCCGGCCCACGGCCACCACGTCCTCACGTTTATCGGCAGCGGTGCACACCATCAGCATGTTCATCTCATGGCGATCGGTATAACGCTCCGGTAAATAGGCGATCTTGGCGCGAAACAGCGGAGTGATGTCGTCTTCGCTATCGATTTCTTCATCAGCCGCGCCGTAGCCGGGTAAATCGAGTAAGTCGATGTCTTCAAACAGCGCTTCACGCGGGGGAGAAAGCAGGGGAATTTGAACTTCGGCGGCCAGCATCGTCAGCTCTTCAAGTGACAACGTCACTGGCGCAGCGCTTTGACCGTTAAATTCAGGACATACGGAAATTTCAATATCATAGGCCGGTGACTGGCTGAAAATGCCGTCAGCCGGTTGCATGGCGTCGTCAACCAGAACGCTCAGCGGCGCGAGAAGACTTTGTGCGCCACCCAGATGTTGCAGCGTGTGGGCGTAATGACGATACGCCGTGGTCAGCGCAGGCACGTTGTCCCACAAAAGAGAGAACAGGCGCGCGCGGTCGTCGATGTTCAGATAGGGTGCGAGCTTCACAGCCACCGGCCAGTAGTGCGCATTCAGATGACGGAAACGGCGGGCGTCGAGTCGAATCATGGAATCCCATAATCCCATCATCTCCTCACTACTGAATCCCGGCACCGGTAAAGGCTGACGATGCATCGCCAGTTTATTTAGATGCTCGGTGATCTGCTGGGTATCCGGCGCGTGATACAGCGCATCCGGCTGGAAGGCGCGAACCATAATGCGCGCCAGATCGGCTTCATTGAGCAGCAACACGCGCACCGGAAACGCCCGGTCTTTCAGCTCCGTCTTACGGGTGAAGCGGGTCGCAAGGCGTGCGGCGCGGTTACCGGGATTTATCTGCGTCAGGTAATCAAGGGTCACACCGCCGAGACGGGTTTCGAGACGGCCATAGTTACCGGCTGCCAGCGCACAAATCAGGTAGGATTTGCCCGCCTGTGAATGGCCGTAAAAGCCCAGCGTTTGCGTGAGTTTTGCAGCCTGCGTCAGGCGGCGCGCTTTATCGCGACAGCGCTGAAGTTGCAGATTCAGGCGGTCGGCTTCCAGATCCAGACGCGGTGCCTGCTCACGGGTCATTTCCACCCATTCCAGCGCATCGCCGATAGTGTCATCTATCTGCATAAACTGCTGTTCCAGCAGGACTGCATTCAGAGTTGCTGAGGTCGTGTTTGTTAAAGTCATGAGACGAATACGCTCCCACTGTCGATCCAGTAATGGCTCTCGCCCAGTGTGTTCAGCCGAAGTCGCAGGTGATGAGACGGCACTTTGGTGCCGTTATCCAGCACTGCGCTGGCGATGTCGAAATACTCCGGCGTCGGGTGATCTTCCCCTTTTTTTACCGCCAGTTTCACACGTAACACGCTGTCACCAGCCACTTTGCGCGCCAGTTCCGGCTCGGCAATTGACAGGGTGTACAGCGGCGACGCAGGCCAGCGTTCGTTTTCCAACTGGCGAAAGCCGAGGCAAATCGCGCCGCGTATGCGGAAGTTGGCTGCGCCGTCGAGTTTGTAATCATGCGCATCGAGATCGATATCGCTGTAACAGACGTTGTCATCGGTCAGCGCCTGATTGCCATCGAGCATGCCGAGATAGCGTACGGTGGAATACGGCTGGAAATCACCGGCTTTGAAGTAGAAACCTGGCAGACGCAGATCCAACGCCAGCAGGCACAACATCGCGCCGACGGCGGCGGTGGATTTCGGATTATCAATGCGCCCCATTTTGTTGAACGGATACCAGCCGCTGGTGTGATAGCCATCCAGCGACAACATGCGGTTGATCGGCAGCGGTTGCAGGTGGCGGAACAGCGCCTGAATGCCGGGGAAGCGCGAAGGGCGACCGGTCAGCAGCAGTACGTCGCAGTCATGCAACGAGACGACTTCGCACAGCGAACGCAGGTTTTGCGTGATGCTCATGCGGTTGGATAAAAACTCACTGTGCAGCTTGCTGAGTTTCAGTACCAGCGGCGCCTGCAGAATGTCGAACACCGGCGAACCGGCGGGCAGCGCGCGCTGGATCTCGCCGTGCAGATAATCGAGGACTTTCTGTGTCGGGCGCTGTTCCAGCAATTCACCGAACGGCGCGTCGATTTCCGCATGGGTATCGAGCGGATCGAAGCGTTCGTACACCTCCAGCACCGCGTGCGCCAGAGGAATGAAAATCTGTAAGGTGCTTTGCTGGCGCAGCGTCGCGTGACCGTCCATCCGGCCCTCGCTGCCGAACAGGCGCGTCATCAGGCCGTCAGGATTGGCCAGACCGGCTTTTTTCAGCGTGGCGTGCAGGGCAGGCAAAATGTAAAGCTGGATAACATCGAGCAGGATATCGTCACCCGCCACTTTAAAGCCTTCACGAAACAGCAGGCGTGGGGTGATTTTGACGTTATTGCCCATGCCGTCGTCGAGCCAGTATTGCGTGATGGCCAGATCGGTCGTGCCGCCGCCGATATCAATCGACGCGATACGCAGGGTTTTGCCAACAGGTTCATCGTCAGCCAGCTGGCGATCCGGGCGTGCCATGCTGGCAAAGAATTCGCCGGTATGGCCGCCGAAATTGACCTGCGTTTCGTTGTACAGGTACACCATTTGCCCGCAGGTGGCTTCGTCCCACTCCATCTGCACATCCGGCACCGGCATGCGGCTTTTGGCTTTATCAGACTGGGTTTTGAAACCGTCGTCCGACGGATGCCAGCCCATGGATTTCCACACCAGACCAATGGCTTCCTGCATCCGGCGGCGGAAAATCTCACGCTCCGGTTTCGGCATCGCCGAAGGCAAGGTCAGAATGATGTTGCGCAGCTGGCGCGGCGCAGAAGAGCGCAGCATTTTGGCGCGCTGGGCAGGGCTGTTGATTTGCATCAGCGCCTGCGCCAGCAGTTCGGACAGCATCAGCGTCATCACCGAGCTGCGGCTGTAGTGCGCGGAAAACACCGGCAGACGATCCTCCGGCGCGAGATCTGACAGCGGCTGTCCTTCGTCATTTATCAGAAACGTCAGCGGCATCGCGGCGGCGACCGGTTCCTGCACCGCGCCGTGACCGCCCTGACTGAAACGCCAGCCCGGCGTGTAGCTGTCTTCATCCCACAGGTAGCGACGCGGGCTGGAAAGGCCGGTGGATCCTTCCGTACCTTCGCGCAGTTGCGCAAGACGGCTGGCTTCGCGCCCGGCACGCAGAATCGACGGCCAGACAAAGGCATCATCACGGCCACTTTCCACGGAGAAATTCGGCTTGCCGAAACGCGCCTGCGAGAATTCCACGCGGCTTTCGAACAGTTCGTTATAGAGAAAATGCGGCTGGGAGAGATCGCGCAGTTGCAGCTCGCTGGTTTGTTTCAAACCATCGGTTTCGCCGACGTGGTCTTCCACCAGAATGCCGCAGGTGTGCGAGTTGCCGACGTCCAGAATCAAATCGACGTTGATCGACGGCTCCTGCAAGGTCGCGCCGTTGATCTTCAGCTCTGGAATGCCCAGCTGACTCCCGAGCATCCCAAGCACATTCAGGTAATGCGCCTGATATTCAAACTCACGCAGTGCCACTTTGATGTTGCGGACTTCGCGCAGCTCGCGGATTGCCGCCTGCTCGGTGAAGACTTCGCGCAGCCAGCCGTCCACCCAGGTCTGATCGAGAAAATCGAGCAGCTCTTCGTTATGCCACGCCAGCGCAAAGTTGATACCGTTTTTGACGTCGTCCGGCGTCGGTGCCAGCTGCGTTTGTTCGTCATCGCCTTCCGCCACACGGGTATCAAACGCGATCACCACGCGGTGCGTGCTTCCATCGGCTTCCGGCGCATCCAGCGCACGGATTTGCACCCGTGCCCAGTTGTCAGGCCCGGCCATAAACGTGCGCGGCGGGTTGAAGCGCAGAAACGGCAGCGGAAGCCAGATTTGATCAAGCAACTGTAAGGATTGCTCAAGCGAAAAACTGAACTCCGGGCGTACCACTTCAGGCGCCGCGCCGTCGAGCCCCGGCAGGAAATGGCGGCCGCTTTGCGCGTTGTAATCCAGCCGCAGCAGCGGACCGTTGGCGCTTTTGCGCACGAACTTCGCGGGCAGCGCGTCGTCCCAGACCGGTTTTAGCGCGAAATCGAGGAACTGGATCCCGCTGTCCTGAATCAGGGTAATCTTTTGTTTAAAATCAGTAATGGATGCCAGCATGGGTTATTTACCTTCGCGCTTTATCGTCATGGGATACACCGTGTCGCCGTTGTAGCGGCCCTGACACACGGCAGCGCCGGTCGCGCCCTGGGTACAGCTGATTTCCGGCATCTGATAGCGGGAACCGTCGCTGCATTTCGCGCGGTAACGGCTGTTGATCACCAGATTGCCCGACTGCATCAGCCCGGCATTGATCGCTGCGCGACAGGTAATTCCTGCGCCGTAGCTGATTTTCACCGTACCCTGACCTTCTTTAATTTGATAACGCAGCACCGGTGGCTTGCCAGTCACCGGATCTTTGATATCCACGATCACATTCCAGTTACCGTTGAGGAATTTCGTCGAGCCGATTTTCACGGCGTCCGGTGGCATGACCAGCGCGTTTTTGCTGACAGGTGCCGGTACGGGAGCCGGTTCTGCAACAACCGGATTTTTCTCGGCTTCGGCGACCGGTTCTGGCGAAGGCACGACCACGGCCGCAGGCGCAACCGGCAACGGAGCTGCTTTCGGGGCTTCCACCACCGGTGAGAGTGTTTCTGGTGTTTTGACTTCAGGCTCGGCTGCAATCGCTTTCGGTGCGATAACTTCCGGCTCCGGTTTCGGCAGAGCCTTCGCGACGACAGGCTGCGGCGCAGGTGTGCGCGAATACATCCAGGCAGCGGCAGAACCGGCTAACACCAGCGCGACCACCGGTAACGCCCACAGCAGCGGCGAGACTTTACGGCGAACGACGGCGGGTTTCGGTTCAGGGATGTCCTGCTCAGCGGCGCGGGCTTCGATGGTTTTCACCACGCGAACCGGCTCGGCTGGCGGTGTAACCGGCGTTTCCACCGGCACGGGTTCTGCGGTCATGGTGAACGCTGGCAGCGGTTCTTCGGCTTTCAGGGTCTCGCGCAGGCAGGCGAACGCATCGGTATTGCTGCTGTTATCCAGGCTGACAAAGCCCCAGAACGTCAGTACAGGCTGGCCGCCGACCAGATAGACATGATTTTGATCCGGGAAGCGAAAGGCTTTTTCGAGTAACGCGCCGAAAAACTGTAAGGCCGATTTTTCCGAGGCTTTGGCCGCGCTGCTAATTTGCGCGACGCCGTCGAGGCAGTTTTCCAGATGACGCAGTGCCGACGCACGCGCCGCATCCGTCGCCGCTGCCCAGGAAATCACTTTGCCTTCGCGGGGAGAGTACCAGTCGAGACGATCGCCCGATTCATTAAGTTGTGGAATAGCCAGACAATCGGCAATCGACGGTTGTTTACGCAGGCGTAAGGTTTCCCGTAATTGCAGGGCCGATGCATAAACCGGTTGCCCGTTTTCGCCCAGCGCAAGGATGTCGTTGAGACTGCCACTGCGTAAAAATGATTTTGCCACGCCTGAGTAACCCTTGTTGGTTTTGGTCTGCAAAAAGTGCACATAGAAAAGGTGCATGATGCGAGCATTCTGAGTGATTTAAGGGAAATCAAACGGCGGAATAAGCGGTTAAAAGGGTGGCTGTTTGTGGCGTGGGGAAGGGAATACAGGATGACGGAATCAATACCGTCATCCAGAGTTGGATCAGAAACGCCTGCGCGTCATATTAAAAATGAAAACTATCGTAGAGATGGCGTTCAATGTCGGTCAATTTATTACGATCATAATTGCCGAAAAATAGCGGACCACCGAGCGCATTTACCACGACGCCGCTGGCCGTGATTGCTGCAGATTTATAATCACCGGCTTTTATCGCACTCACGGTATCACGTGAGAAAACCCTGGCTTCTGAAAGGGATGCCGAGGTTTCAAAAAGTCTGCCTTCCGCAACTGCATTAATGTTTTGCGAAATACTCCGATAGGCTTGCTCAGAGATCCCCACGTTAGCTTCACGCAACATTCTATTAACACAGTAAACTGCCTGAGCGTAAATTGAGAACCGATTACTTTGCAGTATTTTTTGTTCCAGCTCGACTCTGCGCAGAAGTCCCTGACGTTGGTCACCGTATGGCATAATTATCCACTCCTTGTAGAATTATTTTAAATCAAATTCAAAACATTTATTGATGTTGAGGTAAATGACTCAACATCAATCCATGATAATCGCAGGAGAATTTACGCAGCGAAGAAAAATCAAAAAACGAGAAGGTACACACAATATTTATGATTATTAACTCATTGAAATATAGGATCATTTGCGCGAAGAATGAATCTTAGAGGTTTATATAACTCTAATCAATAATTCAACCTCAGTTCATATTAGGTTCATCCTTTACCCCTTTTAGTATTTACCCGACACGGTTGCCCCCGCATCCGGTTTTAATCGCAACATATCCAGCCAGCCAATCAACGTCAGCAGGGCGATCACCACAAACGCGATTTTAAAACTCATGCCTGGCACGGCCTGCCATTGCATATAATTCACCAGTTGCTCCCCGAGCCGCGTACCCAACGCGCCCACCGTAATACCCAGCCCCACTGAGAGTTGCAGGACCGTGCTGAACAAGGTGTTGGCGTCGGCCATCTGTTCTGCAGGAACGTCCGAGAAGGCCAGTGTGCTGATGCCGGTAAACTGCATCGAACGGCTCAGACCGCCGAGGAACAGCAACAGCATCACCAGCCAGTCCGGCGTGCCGGGGGTCAGGAAGGCGCAGAACAGCAGTGAGAACACGCTTAACAATCCATTTACCACCAGCACAGGCCGGAATCCAAAGCGCCGGATCAATGGCGTAGTCGCTGGCTTCATTGCCAGATTCCCGGCGAAGACCGCCAGCACCAGCAACCCGGCGTGGAACGGATCCATTCCGAAGCCGACCTGTAACATCAGCGGCAGCAAAAATGGCACGGCGCTGATGGTGACGCGAAACAGCGAACCGCCGCCCATGCTGACCCGAAAGGTCGGAATGACCAGCGATCCCAGATGCACCATCGGCGCAGAAGCGCGGTACAGGTGTCTTATCGCCAGCACGGAGACCACCACACCCAGCACCAGCAACAGCGTGGCCGTCACCCACAGAACGTGGTCCTGGCTTAACAACTCGAGACCTGTAACCAGCGACAGCATTGCTACGCCGGTCAGCACAAATCCCCGCTTATCAAAATGCTTTGGCTCCGCCGGACGTGCCTGCGGGAAAAGCCGCCACGCCAGGATCATCGCAATAATTCCCAGCGGAACGTTGATGTAGAAAATCCAGTGCCACGATGCGTAATGGGTGATAAATCCGCCCAGCGGCGGCCCGAGGATCGGTGCGACCAGCGCGGGCCAGGTGAGTGTGGCGATGGCTTTAATCAGCTGAGGTTTGGGCGTGGTTTTCAGCACGGTCAGACGCCCGACGGGCACCATCAGTGCGCCGCCGATCCCCTGAATAATGCGTAAAATGATAAATTCGCTGACGCTTGACGCCATCGCACAGAACAGGGAGGCCAGCGTGAACACGCCGAGCGCGAAGGTAAACACGTTACGCGCTCCGAACCGCTCCGCCGCCCAGCCGCTGGCTGGGATCAGCACCGCCAGTGTCAGCATGTAAGCACTCATCCCGGCATTAAGATCTACCGCCGAAACGCCAAACGACAACGCCATCTGCGGCAGCGCGGTGGCGATCACCGTGCCATCAATAAACTCCATAAAGAAAGCGGCGGCGACCAGTAAGGCAATAACGGAGATCCCTGAATGTGCGGCACTTTCCTTCGACGGATGTTCTGCGACATCCGGTTTACTCTGGCTCATGGTGTCTGTCCTGAAAAACAGCAAAATGAAAAGTTAGATGATAAGTAGTCAACCTATCACACACCTTTGGCCGGGTTATAGATCAGGGGAGGGGCAAAAAGAGCGGTTTGCCAAAATTGCCTCTCAGGACGCTGGACAGAGCTGCTCAGACTTTGGGGTTTTCCTGAATAACAAAGCAAGAAAAAGAGGGTTCTGAATCATCGGGTTTAACTACACTGATTTGCGGGATTGAGAACCGTGAATGCTGTCATCATGCCGTCAAAAAAATAATGCTTCAGCCAATGTTTAACAGGGGAACAGAATGAAAAGTGGTGATTATGGCCGTTTGTTATTGCTGGCGGCGATCTGGGGCGGCAGTTTTTTATTTATGCGCATCGCCGCACCGGCTTTCGGGGCGATTAATACGGCGTTTCTGCGGGTACTGTTCGGGTTTATCGGCCTGGCGGTGATCCTGACCGTGCTCAGAACGCCGCGTGATTATCAGCAAAAATTCGGCAGTTCGCTGCTGCTCGGGGTGATCAACTCCGGTCTGCCTTTTCTGATGTATTGTCTGGCGGCGCGCTGGTTACCCGCCGGATACTCGGCGATCCTTAACGCCACTACGCCACTGATGGGCGTGGTTATCGGCGGTCTGTTTTTCCAGGAAGCGGTGACGCTTAAAAAAGCGCTTGGCGTCCTGCTCGGGCTGCTGGGGATTACGCTGTTGACCACCACCGGCAGCGCCGGGTCGCTGACACATTTACTGGCGGGTGTGATCGCCTGTCTGGTGGCGACCGGGTGTTATGCGATTGCCGGATTTCTGACCCGCCGCTGGATAACCGAACGCGGCGGTCTGGATCCCAAACTGGTGGCGACCGGCAGCCAGCTTGGCGCGACACTGTTCCTGCTGCCGTTCTTCCTCTATACCTCGGCGACTGAAGCCCCGGTGATGTGGGCGCAACCGCTGATCTGGCTTTGCGTGCTGGCGGTGGGTTTCGTCTGTACGGCATGGGCGTACATTCTGTATTTCCGGCTGATAGCCGATATCGGCCCGCTGCGCACCATGACCGTCACGTTTCTCATTCCGCCGTTCGGTATTTTGTGGGGATATCTGCTGCTGAACGAAACGCTGTCGGAAGGATTTTTTGCCGGTGGGGTGCTGATCTGTCTGGCGGTATGGCTAGTGCTGAGTCCGGGGAGGAAAATAGTAAGGGAAAGCAAAATTGCGCCTGAAACAAAATAAACTCAGGCGCAGTCTCAGCGCTAACCCAGATACTCAATAATCGACAGACCGCCGTTGTAATCGGTGCTGTAGATAATGCCCTGTGCATCGACAAACACGTCGCAGGACTGGATCACCTGCGGGCGGCCAGGGCGTTTATCGACCATTCTTTCTGGCGCGGCGGGCACCAGCGCGCCGGTTTCTTTTGGCTGATACGGGTTGCTGATGTCGTAGGCTCGCACGCCTGCATTCTGGTAGGTGGCGAAAATCAGCGTTGAGCTGATGAAGCTGCCTGGCCGGTTTTCGTGCAGATTGTGCGGGCCGAAGTGCGCGCCTTTACTGACGTAATCCCGCTCATCCGGCTGCGGGAAGGTGGAAATACTCACCGGATTCGACGGCTCCCGCACGTCGAACAGCCAGATCAGCTTTTCGCCGTCTTCCTGATTGTCGAGCACTGCTTCGTCCAGCACTACCAGCAAATCCCGGTCCGGTAACGGCAGCGCGGTGTGCGTGCCGCCACCAAAAGGCGGGCTCCAGTTGCGGTGCGAAATCAGCTGCGGCGAGGTGCGGTCCTTGATATCCAGCAACGTCAGGCCACCGTCACGCCAGCTGGCGTAGGCGGTGTCACCGCTGATGATCGCGTGATGCAGCGCGTAGCGTTTGCCTTCCGGCCAGTCCGGCGTTTCGCCTCCTGCGGTATGCATGCCCGGCAGCCACCAGCGTCCGGCGACCTGCGGATTGCGCGGGTCGGCCAGATCAATGGTGAGGAAGATATAATCACTGTAACCGTCAATCAGCGCTGAAACATACGCCCAGCGCCCACCGACGTACCAGATGCGGTGAACGCCGATGCCTTCCAGCCCAAGGAATCCTATCTCCTTCGGGTGATCGGGCGTAGAAATATCGAAAATGCGCACCCCGGCGCTCCAGCCGCGCTGTTGTGAGCCTTGTACCGTCTCGCTGACCGAGCGGGTGTAATAGACCTTTTCATCGGCGAAACGTACGTCGGCGAACAAATCACGGGCGTTAATCACCAGCAGCAGATCATCGTGCGCCTGCAAATGCACGTTCCAGGTGCCCGGCGGGGCGGCGACGAAACCGGCAGGGCGCGGGTTTTTCGGATCGCGCACATCCACGATAGAAAACCCCTGCGACACCATATGGCCGATATACGCGTAGCCGCGATGAACCATAACCTGCACGCCGTCAGGTTTGCCGCCCTGATCGCTGTGGCCAATCAGCCGCATATTGCGGCTGTACTCCGGTTGGGGAAGAGAATGGGTTGTCATGGCGTGGCCTGTTATTTGTGTTTGGCTTCAAGCGTGGCGAACCACGGTGCGATAAAGTCATCGGATTTGCCCCAGCCAGGAATGACTTTAGCCAGTGAAGCCACGTTAACGGCATCCGGATTGCTGGCCAGCAGGGCTTGCGGGATGGCTGCCGCTTTGAATTCATAAGTAGCAGGCGTTTTCTCACCGGCAATTTTGTTAGCGACCAGACGCAGGTTTACTGCGCCGATAAGTTTCGGATCCACCGCCACGCTGACTTTCCATGGGCTTTGCGGCGCGCGCATCAGCGCCAGATCCTGATTGGAAATATCAATGCTGTAGAGTTTGATCTCAGTACGGCCATTCTCCTGCAAGGCTTTGTACGCGCCCTGACTGAAGGCGTCCCAGGTTCCCCAGATAGCGTCGATTTTGCCTTTCGGATACTTCGCGAGGATCGCGCCGACTTTATTCGCTGTATCGCCCTGCACATCCGAAGAGACCGCGCCGATAGATTCCAGTTCATGAATGCCCGGCTGATCCTGCAACAGTTTTTTGTACTGCGTCTGGCGGCGTTCCATCGGCGGGAAACCGGCGACCCATAATTTGACGATGTTGGCTTTGCCGTTGAAATCTTTCACCAGTTGGCCGAATGAGAGATCGGTCAGCGACGCGTCATCCTGCTGGGTGACGGTCACGCCGGGGATTTCACCGTTAACGGCGGTATCAAACACCGACACTGCGATGCCGCTGGCGGTGATGCGTTTAACCAGCTCGGTGGAATAAGGGTCACGTCCCTGAGACAAAATAATGCCGTCGTATTTCTGGCTGATGGCCTGATTCACGAAATCCTGAAACTTTGCATCGTCGCCGTTACTGAGGAAAGTGCTGACCTGAAAGCCCAGCTTGCGACCTTCTGAAATGGCACCGGAGATAAACTGCGTGGTGTTGTCATCCGAGCCCAGATTGCGGATCACCGCAATACGAATCGGCCCTTTATGATCGGCAATCGCTTTCGGCACGGCTGCTGAATCAGCAGCAAAAGACGGGAAGACGGAGAACAAACTTAACGCCAGCAGTGAGGTGGAGAGCAGTTTCATTTCTATTACCCTGTGTGGTTAATCATCATTAAAGCGGGAAGACAATTCATCTGAGCTTTTGAGCAAGCTTTTTTGTGGGTTAATGAATTGATTGCCCGAGTTTTGATGACGGCGTCACGCTTGGCAACGAACTAAAACGTATAAGTTAATGCCAAAGAGTATTAGCCATCCGGATGTCCGGGCGTAGGATGGTAACAGCTTCTATATTAAGGAATTCCCGATGAGTGATACTGATATCCGTGTGGTAACCGGCCCCGCCAACTATTTTTCTTTCCCAGGTGCGATTGACCGTCTGGGCGATTTTTACACGCCTGAGCAACTGGATAAGGCGTTGTGGATTTACGGTGAGCGGGCGTTAGTCGCCGCTAAGGATTATCTGCCGGAAGCGTTTACCGCCTCACAGGCAAAGCGTGTGCTGTTCAAGGCGCATTGCAGCGAAACCGAAGTGCAGCGCATTGCCGACATCGGCGGGCGCGATCGTCAGGTGGTGATCGGCATCGGTGGCGGCGCAGTGCTGGATACGGCGAAAGTGGTGGCGCGCCGTCTGGGATTACCGGTAGTGGCAGTGCCGACCATCGCGGCCACCTGCGCCGCGTGGACGCCGCTGTCGGTCTGGTACAACGATGAAGGGCAGGCGCTGCGTTACGAAATTTTCAACGACGCCAATCATCTGGTGCTGGTCGAGCCGCGCATTATTCTGGCCGCGCCGAAGGAATATCTGCTGGCCGGGATCGGCGACACGCTGGCGAAATGGTATGAAGCGGTGGTGCTCAGCCCGCAGCCGGAAACGCTGCCGCTGACCGTTCAGCTCGGTCTGAATACCGCGCTGACCATTCGCGACGTGCTGCTCAATCAAAGTGAAGACGCGTTGCAGGCGCAGGCGGATAAACAACTGACGCAGCCGTTCCTCAACGTGCTTGACGCGATTATCGCCGGTGGCGGTCTGGTCGGCGGACTGGGGGATCGCTATACGCGCATCGCCGCCGCGCACTCGGTGCATAACGGCCTGACGGCACTGCCGCAGACCGATGCCTTCCTGCATGGCACCAAAGTGGCGTACGGCATTCTGGTGCAAAGCGCGTTGCTCAATCAGCCGGAGGTCGTGAGACAGCTGACAGCGCTTTACCGCGTGCTGGATCTGCCAGTGAGCCTGGCGGAACTGAATGTCGATATTCACGACGAAAAGCAAATTGCGCGCCTCATTGAACGCACGCTACAGAAAGGGGAATCGATCCATCTGTTGCCGGGCAATCCAAACGCGGAACAGCTGCGTCTGGCGCTGGAATTTGTCGAAAATAAATGAAGTAAAACCGGCGCGCTGGTCAAAAAATCCGCCGTTTTGTCAGGATAATGTAAACGGCAGTTCAACAGGATCCATCCAGTCATGGACTGCCGTTTTCTTTAACAGAGCGTTGTAAAGTTGTTTAAAAATCGGGTGATACCGTGAATATTTCAGGCAGCGGAAATCATTCATGGAACACTCATCCCTTAACGACATCGAATCCCTCAGCGGCACCTCGTCTGCTGACACTTCCAACAGCCAAAAAGCCAGCGGATTCAGTTTGTTTATGGATTTGCTGAGCGGCGCGTGCGTGCCGGACAACCTCTGGCGTGACCGGATGTTCCGCGTGAAATACGCTGTCCGCACCTTATTGCACCCGCTGGATACGCTCAACGTCCTGAACAAAATGGCCGCCGAGCCGGTATGGCAGGAAGCGTTCACCGTGCAGACCAAACTGCCGAGCAAAATCCACAAACCTTATCTGCACCTCGGGCTGCCGTCCGCCGGCCGCGCCGGGGCACTTCTTGATCACTATGAGTTCGTCAGAAACCTGGAAAACGTGCAATTGCGCAACGCATTTCTGAGCGCAGATGGCCGCACCGTGAATCAGTTCAGCGGCAAAGATGGCGAAACCTTTAGCGTGGTGCTGGGATCAATTGGTAAATCCGAGCGTGAAGGCGAAGCCAATATGTTCCTGTATATGGAAGAGACACTGCTGGCAGCGCTGACGTTTAGCGTGGTGCAACGCCCGGAAGGGCTGACGATGATCGTTGGCGGATTCCAGGGTGCGCATCGCTCAACGCCGCATGAAGTGATTAAACAGGCGACTAAATCCTGCTACGGACTGTTTCCGAAACGTCTGCTGCTGGAAAGCCTGCAGCGCATCGCCGCGCAAACCGGCGTGCAGCGTATTCTGGCGGTCAGCGATACCGGCCATGTGTTCCGCAGCCTGCGTTACCGTCACCGCAAAAAAAACGTGTTTGTCGCCAGCTATAACGAATTCTGGGATTCCATCAGCGCGACCCCGTATTCTTCTGCGTTATATGACGTGCCGTTGACACTGCCGCGTAAAACCATGGAAGAGTTGCCGAGCAAAAAGCGTTCGGAATACCGTAAACGCTATACCTTGCTGGATGAATTAAACGAAAGTACAGCGTCATTACTGAAAGCCTGAACCGGCGTTTTTTGTGGTTCAACACGTCTGAGATTGACTCGCTGTAGCAAGCACCAGGGCCAGGGATTGGCCTTTCCTCCCGTTTTTGTCTGACTTGTATGGCAGGTCAGTGCACCTCTCTTTTCTCTCGCTCAGAATTTCGTGCATTTTAAGTCACGGTTTCGTAAAGCATTAGTACGGTAATAATTCAATTCTTAACTAATGGATTGTGAATAATCTCGTGAATTGTGTTTTTTTTATGAATGAGAATGTTACACGTATCGCAATTCCATCTGACAAGAATCCTCCCGCTGCGCTAAATGTGAGTTAATTCACATCTATTCATTCACTCCGCCTATATAAAACGCAATATCTATAAAAACGAAACACCGGTTCATAAATTCAAACTCTCTGGGCGGGAAACGCAATGAACGCAGAAAAACCGATTTTATTCAGGCATCAGCTGGCGTACGGCGGCGGCAATTTACTGGGCAGCGGTGCGCTGGCCATTGCCGGTATCTGGCTGCTCTATTTCTACACCACATTCTGTGGGCTGACGCTGTTACAGGCTTCGGCGATCTTTTCTGTCGCCAGCATCATTGATGCGATCAGCAACCCGCTGATGGGCTACCTTTCCGATAACTTCGGCAAAACCCGCCTCGGCAAACGTTTTGGCCGCCGCCGCTTCTTTATCCTGCTCGGCATTCCGCTGATGATGTTCTACCCTCTGCTGTGGGTGGAGGGCTTCGGCTTCTGGTATTACTTGTCCACTTACGTGGTGTTTGAACTGATTTACACCTCGGTGATGGTGCCGTACGAAACCCTCGCGACTGAAATGACCACCGACTTCTCCGCGCGCTCAAAGCTGACTGGCTACAAAGCGATTTTCGGTAAAGTGGCCAATTTCCTCGCCGCGTTTATTCCTGGTCAGTTCATTCTGATCTACGGAAAAGACTCCGCCGAACCGTTCTTCTTCACGGCGCTGACTTACGGCGTGATTTTATGCGTCGCGATTGGCATGCTCTATCTCTCTTCCTGGGAACGTCCGACAGAAGAAACCACGCCCGTTGATGAGAAGAAAATGACCCTGGGCAAAACCATGCTTACGCTGCTGCGTGACATGAAATCTACCTTCCATCTGCGCGTGTTCCGCAAACATCTGGGCATGTACCTGTGCGGATTCGGTGCGGAATGGCTGTTCGCCTCGGTCTTCACTTACTTCATCATTTTCGTTCTGCAATATGACCCGACAATGGTCGCCGGGCTCAGCAGTCTGAACTCGATTCTGCAACTGTTCTCCACCGCGATCTTCATCGGGATTTGCGTGAAACACGGTTTCAGCAAGCCTTACATTCTGGCGCTGGGCATCGTGGTGTTCTCGGTCGCCTGCTACAGCCTGCTGCATTTCCTGCATCTGCCGCAGCAGTACGCGACGGTTGCGATGCTGACCATCACCGTCATCTTCGGTATCGGTACCGGCGGCGTGTATTACATTCCGTGGACGGTTTACACCTTCCTGGCGGACATTGACGAAGCCTTCACTGGCCGTCGTCGTGAAGGCATCTATGCCGGTGCTATGACCTTCTCCGGCAAACTGATGCGCTCGGTCATCGTCTTCGTGATGGGCGCTATCCTCAGTTTCTACGGCTTCCAGTCCAAATCTCACACCCAGCCTGAAAGCGCCGTTACTGCCATTGCGATGGTGTTCTGTATCGGGGTGATTGCGCTGGCGCTGATGGCGATGGTGTTCAGTAATC
Source organism: Rahnella inusitata (assembly GCF_003263515.1). Classification (GTDB taxonomy): domain Bacteria; phylum Pseudomonadota; class Gammaproteobacteria; order Enterobacterales; family Enterobacteriaceae; genus Rahnella; species Rahnella inusitata. The sequence goes on from NZ_JYDE01000021.1 coordinate 62,215, forward strand.
AGATGAAGCTGAACCGCAAAACTCACCTGGTGGTACTGGGCGAAGTGGCGCGTATCAAAGCGGGCGGTGAAATCAGCCAGATCCAACCGGACGTACGTGCTGTCATGGAAAACCTGATTGGCTATCCGTACGAACAATGCTGGGGCAACAGTGAAGTCTGTCGCAAAATCTTCGATACGCCCGCCGTTGAGCTGACCGATCCTAAACCGATGGTGAGCACCACGCAGCACCCGTAATCCCTGAGCTTTACCTCACTCATGATGACTTAACCGACTGGCCGGGAAACCGGCCAGCGACGCCTTACGCATTCAGGATGAAAACGACTATGTGGGAACGACACCTGTTTATTGTCGCGCTGTCTCTCGGAGCAAGCGCACAGGGCATGGCCGCCGCATTGCCTGCCACCGGCAGTCTGGTCTGGCACAGCATCACCTTTGGCCAGTCGACAGACATAAATTTTGCGACCAACGTTTTGCCGGAAAAAATCGGCATGAATGAAACCCGGCTGGCGGACGGTAAAACGATCCCTGCCGCCGGAACGCCGCTGACTACGCCGTTTACCCTCGAAAGCCGCGGCGGAAAAGTGGGTAACAGCCACGATGGATTAACCTATTTCTACACGCGCTTACCGGCAGACGTGAATTTCCAGCTGGAAGCCGACATCACGCTCAATCAGTTTGGCCCGGAAAATGGCGCCAAACCGGCGGGCCAGGAAGGCGCGGGTTTACTGGTGCGCGATATTCTCGGTACGCCGCGCCAACCGGTGACCAAACCGGGTATCGAGGAATTACCTGCGGCGTCCAATATGCTCATGAACAGCGTGATGGCGACAGGCAATAATCCGCCGGTGGTTGCGCTGATCGCCAGACAGGGCGTGCAGCAGCCGTGGGGAAATACCGGCATCGGCATTATGCGCGCAAGTTATCACCCGCTGACCACGCCCGCGCATTTCTCCCTGCGCCTGACACGCACGGACACCGGATTTGATGTCGCGTATGCGCCTCAGGGCAGCGAACAGTGGACGACGAAAACCGTCGAAGGCGCTGACCGCATCACAATGCTCGATAAAACAGGTTATTACGTTGGTTTCTTCGCCTCGCGCAACGCCAGCATTACCGTCAATCACGCGAAGCTGACGCTCAGCGAAGCCCATACGCAGCCCTCCGCAGCCTACGTGACGCCGTCACTTAAGCCGCGCATTGAGGTGATGTCCTCGGCGGTGATCGCCCGCCGCGAGAGTGTTTTCCAGTTGCGCACCAACGGTGACGGGCAGTTGCAGATTGAACAGGGCGGCAAACCGCTGCTGCGCCAGCAAACCGTGCGCGGCGGCGAAGTGGTCGCCGTGCCTTTCCATGCCGAAAGCCCCGCGACGGCGCTGCGCGTAACCTTCACGCCACAGAACGGCCAGCCGCTGACGCAGGAATTTCCGGTCAGCATGGCGCTGGTGAGCAATCCGGATGAATTGTACGTCTCCGCGCAGGGCGTTGCGGGCAATGACGGCTCCCGCGCGCATCCGCTGGATTTCGCCAGCGCAGTCAATCTGCTGGCACCGGGCGGTACGCTTTTGCTGGAGGAGGGCGAATATCCGGCCAGCGTCATCCCGGCGACCGCCAGCGGCACGGACAAGGCGATGAAAAACCTCAAAACGCAGGGCGATAAGGTAGTGTTCAACGGCCTGAAACTCGACGCAAGCTACTGGAACGTGCAGGGCATTACTGTGACGAAGAAAAGTTTCCATATTGCCGGAAGTTACAATCATATCGACCGCGTTAAAGCACATCACGCCGACGATACCGGCATTTGGGTGGCTTCCCCGGACGGCATCGGTCGCGCATTGTGGGCGAGCCACAATCTGATCAGCAATTCAGAATCCTGGGGGAATCAGGATCCGGGGCGGAAAAACGCCGACGGCTTTGCGGTGAAAATGCGCGTCGGCGAGGGCAACCGTCTGGTGAACTGCTATTCCCACGACAACGTCGACGACGGTTTCGATCTGTTCAATAAAATTGAAGACGGCCCGAACGGCAGCGTCACTATCGAAAACAGTTTGTCGGTTCACAACGGCAGCAACGGTTTCAAACTCGGTGGCGAAGGATTACCGGTCGCGCACGTCGCCCGTCATAACATGGCGGTGGAAAACGGCATGGACGGCTTCACCGACAACTTCAATCCGGGCGCACTGGTGATTGAAAACAACCGCGCGCTGGACAACAAACGCTTCAACTTCCTGTTCCGCCCGTCGCCTTACACCACCGCCGACAAACAGGGCGTGTTCAAAGACAATTTCTCACTGCGTACCACGGCGGGCAGGTACGACGATGCGGTCAGCGGCAACGTTGATGACAGCAATTATTTTTACATCAGCCAGAAAAGCGTGAATAACGCCGGAAAAGAAATACAGCCGCAGGATTATCTCTCCCTGACATTGCCGGAGCCTGTCACGCGTAATCCTGACGGTACGTTTAATTATCAAGATTTTCTTAAAAAGAAATAAATGAAGTCAAAATAAGACTGAAGTCTTAAATACAAACATAAAAACACTACTCAATATCTCTGGGATTATTACAACATGAAAAATAACAGACTGCTGCTCTGCGGTCTGCTGCTGGCCAGCGCCGGTAGTCAGGCTGTCACTATTGATCTTCGCCATGAATGGCTGGACGACAGTAAGCAAAATAAAGACCGTGCGATGGTGTCACACCGCTTTGCCAACGGCTTTGGTTTCTCGCTGGAAGCGAAGTGGAAATCCGGTGGCGATAATCCGAATAAACCGTTTAATAATCTGATAGATAACGGCACAGAAAGCACCATCAGCTATCAGTATAAAGTGACGCCGGCGTTTTTCCTGCAACCCGGTTTTACGCTGGAATCGAGTTCGGATAACAGCATCTATAAGCCATTTTTAACCGCCGGATATACTTTCGACAGCGGCATCTATTTTAATGCCCGTTATCGTTATGAATATACCCGATATACCAAAGAGAATACCGAAGACCGAAAAACCAATCGTGGTGAAATCTGGCTGGGATATCGTCTTGCCGACTGGCGCTTCGAATATAACTACATTTATAAACACAGCGACCAGGTGTTATACGACAATGATAAATGGGATTACGAACAGGATTTAAAAGTCGCCTATAACATTAATAAACAATGGACGCCGTATGCCCAAATCGGCGATGTCTCGGTGCGTAAAACCACCGACGAACGCCAGACGCGGTTCCGTCTTGGCGTGCAATACAATTTCTGATAGTTAAACGTCAACACCTCTGACAGACACGCCGGTCGGTTCATGCTTACCGGCGTTATAAGGTTGTTTAAGTTCGTTTATATTTCCATGAAACCTCACTCAAATATAAACGAACGATTTTAAACTGCTTTTGCGGGTTGACAATAATATACAGTATGGGTAAATTGCACGAGCCGGAAGTTGCGGCCTTTATCCACTAATACATAAGAGACTAATGGACACAGTATTTAGTAACTCACCGGACGACGCTGACATAGCGCGCCGGAATATTAAACATGAAATCGATTGTGATCATTTCATCGTTTGGGTGTGCCTCGCCAGAGCCTGATGCTCTTGTGTTACCTCACCTCAACCTGAATGTCACGGTCCCGAGGTGTGTTATGAAGTTCAAATCTACCCTTTTTGCCGATGTCAAAGCGCTGACATCCACTTTGCGTGTCCGCCCGTCCCGCGACAGGACGCTGGCTGCGCGCAAGAAAGATTCCTCATCCCTTTTTTCTTCTAAAATCAACAGAATGAATCACTCTGTGACCACCTGGCGTGTCAGTCCTGTCACCGGCCAGCTGGAGCAGCGTTGTATCGTTTCTGACAGCGAAGAACCACAAAGTCGGTTTTCCCCCGCCTGATTCGGCCTGTGGCATTTTGCCGCGCTGAACCTCGTCTTTATTGACGCCTGACCGTCATCGTCTTTTTTATTATTGCCAATTTACCGGAATAATAAAGAGAGCGGCGAAGCCATGCTGAAATAAAAGACAAACAATCGATTTCACTCTGTTTTTATTTCTCTCTCTTTGAAAGTGAAATAATAAACGGCGGGAAGTCCTGCGCATAAAAATTGATAAATACCGATCGCTTAATTAACGCGAATGTTTTCGGCTGCCCGTAATAAGGCAAAACGGCGAAAACGGACGCGTGAAGGCGACAGGAGCACCACCATGACTGTACAAAACAACAATACGCTCGATCCGAAACACCAGGATAAAAAGAAGCAGCCGCTTTCCATGCGTGCTGCGATGGAAGCCAGAAACGGCGTGGCCGTGACGCTGATTAACGTCAACGCCACCCGTGAAGGGTTGACACAATCCAGCGCCGCTCAGCGTCTGGAGAAACAAGGTTATAACGAAGTGGCGCACGACAAGCCGCCTCATGCACTGATCCAGTTACTGAAAGCGTTCAACAACCCGTTCATTTATGTACTCACAGTATTGGCGGTCATCAGCTTCTTCACTGATTTCTGGTTCCCGCTGCGTGCCGGTGAAGAAACGGATCTGGTCTCGGTGTACATCATCAGCGCGATGGTGGCCATCAGCGGGCTGGTGCGTTTCTGGCAGGAACATCGCTCGGCAAAATCTGCCGAAGCGCTGAAAGCCATGGTGCGCACCACTGCCAGCGTGCTGCGTCGCGATGCGGCGGGGCAGCCGGGCAAACTGCGTGAAATCCCGATGCGCGAACTGGTGGTCGGTGACATCGTGCAGCTCTACGCCGGGGACATGATCCCGGCTGATGTGCGGCTGATTGAATCGCGGGATCTGTTTATCAGTCAGGCGGTGCTGACCGGTGAAGCTTTGCCGGTGGAGAAATACGACACCCTCGGCGACGTGGCGCAGAAATCTGCCAGCGACGTGGCGGCTGAAAACGAAAATCTGCTGGATATCCCGAACATCTGCTTTATGGGAACCAACGTGGTGAGCGGCACGGCGCAGGCGGTGGTGGTAGCCACGGGGCCGCGGACTTACTTTGGCTCGCTGGCGAAAGCCATTGTCGGCACCCGCGCGCAGACGGCGTTTGATCGCGGCGTGAATAGCGTCAGCTGGCTGTTGATCCGTTTCATGCTGGTGATGGTGCCGGTGGTGTTCCTGATTAACGGCATCATGAAGGGCGAGTGGTGGGACGCGATGCTGTTTGCCGTCGCGGTTGCCGTGGGCCTGACGCCGGAAATGCTGCCGATGATTGTCAGCGCCAACCTGGCAAAAGGCGCGATGGCGATGGCGAAGCGCAAAGTGGTGGTGAAGCGTCTGAACGCCATCCAGAATCTGGGCGCGATGGACGTGCTGTGTACCGATAAAACCGGCACGCTGACGCAGGATAAAATCATTCTTGAGCACCATATCGATACGCACGGGCAGAAAAATGACGCCGTGCTGCAACTGGCGTGGCTGAATAGCTATCACCAGAGCGGTATCAAAAACCTGATGGATCAGGCCGTTATCTACTTCTCCGATAACACGCCGGGCTTCGTCAAACCGCAGGGTTACAGCAAAGTGGATGAGATGCCGTTCGACTTTATCCGCCGTCGTCTGTCGATTGTGGTGAAGGACAAACAGCAAAATCACCTGCTGGTGTGTAAGGGCGCCGTGGAGGAGATGCTGAGCATTTCCACCCATATGCAGGAAAACGGCAAAGTGGTCGAGCTGAACGACTCGCGCCGTGATGCGCTGCTGGCAATGGCGAATGACTACAACAAAGACGGTTTCCGTGTGCTGGTGGTAGCGACGCGCAGCATTGCGAAAGCAGAGGCGAAAAAACAGTACGGTACCGTCGATGAGCATGATCTGATTATCAGTGGTTTCCTGACCTTCCTCGATCCACCGAAAGAGTCCGCAGGCCCGGCGATTGCCGCACTGCGTGACATTGGCGTGGCGGTGAAAGTGCTGACCGGCGATAACGCCGTGGTGACGATGCGGATTTGCCGTCAGGTCGGGCTGGAGCCAGGCGAGCCGGTACTCGGGCCGCAGGTCGAGCGGTTGGACGATGCTGCGCTGCAACAACTGGTGGAAGAGCGCACGGTGTTTGCCAAACTGACGCCGTTGCAGAAATCGCGGGTGCTGAAAGCGTTACAGGCTAACGGCCATACGGTTGGCTTCCTCGGCGACGGCATCAACGACGCGCCTGCGCTGCGGGATGCGGACGTCGGGATTTCAGTCGACAGCGGCACCGATATTGCCAAAGAATCGGCTGATATCATCCTGCTGGAAAAGAGCCTGATGGTGCTGGAAGAGGGCGTACTAAAAGGGCGCGAGACGTTCGGCAATATCATGAAGTACCTGAACATGACCGCCAGTTCCAACTTCGGCAACGTGTTCTCGGTGCTGGTCGCCAGTGCGTTTATTCCTTTCCTGCCGATGCTGGCCATTCAGTTGCTGTTACAAAACCTGATGTACGACATCTCCCAGCTGGCGCTGCCGTGGGACAAAATCGACAAAGAGTTCCTGAAAAAACCGCGTAAGTGGGATGCCAAAAACATTGGCCGCTTTATGGTGTGGATCGGGCCGACCTCGTCGATTTTCGATATGACCACCTTTGCGGTGATGTGGTACGTGTTCAGCGCCAACAGTGAACATATGCAGACGCTGTTCCAGTCCGGCTGGTTTGTGGAAGGCTTGCTGTCGCAGACGCTGGTGGTGCACATGCTGCGTACCCAGAAAATCCCGTTTATTCAGAGCACTGCTGCCTGGCCGGTGATGATGATGACCGGTCTGGTGATGGCGTTCGGGATTTATGTGCCGTTCTCGCCGTTGGGTCCGATCGTCGGCTTGCAGGCGCTGCCGTGGGAATACTTCCCGTGGCTGGCCGGTACGCTGCTGGCGTACTGCTGCGTCGCGCAGGGTATGAAAACCTTCTATATCCGCCGCTTCAAACAGTGGTTCTGATCCGCTGAACAAGGTGCCGCAGCCCATCGCGGCACCTGCTTTGACGCTTTATTTAGCTGTTAGCTTTTGACCATCATTTTTTGATCATAAAAGAATAACAACGACAACCCTGAAAAAGGGGAGCAATCCAATGACTGTTATGACTATGACTAACCCATCCGGAACCCAGCTGCTGATCCATCTGGCTGGCGCGATCGCGCTGCTGCTATGGGGTTCCCATATGATTTCGACCGCACTGCAACGCGGTTTTGGCACACCACTGCGCAACTGGATGGGGCGGCATCTGACCAACCGCTGGATGGCGCTGCTGGCTGGCGTCGGCATCACTGGCCTGTTGCAAAGCAGTACGGCGGTCAGCCTGATGGCGACGTCTTTTACCGCCGCCGGTACGCTCAGCCTGGCACCGGCGCTGGCAGTGATGCTCGGCGCGAACGTGGGTTCCACGCTCGTCGTGCAACTGATGAGTTTCAACACCGGGATTGCCGTCCCGCTGCTGGTGCTGAGCGGCTTCGTGGTGTTTAAAATCCGCGATCATTCCGGTTTCGAAAGCGCCGGTTGCGCGCTGATTGGCCTCGGTCTGATGCTGATGTCGCTCAGCCTGCTTGGCGCGACGCTCGGCCATATCGAAACGACCCCGGTTTTCCACGCGGTAATGCAGGGGCTGGAGGGCGATACGCTGATCGCGCTGCTGGTGGCGATCGTCCTTACGCTGATTTGTCACTCGAGCGTGGCGGTGATTTTGCTGATTGCTTCGCTGGCCGCGACCGGCGTGATGACACCGGTCACCGCGATGGTGCTGGTGCTGGGGGCTAATATCGGCGGTGCATTGCCGCCGGTGCTCAATGCCGGTTCCGCCGCCGCACGCCGTCTGCCGGTGGGAAATCTGCTTATTCGTGGGGCAGGCTGCGTGCTGGCACTGGCGATGATGCCGCTGCTCAGTACGCTCGCCGACAGGCTGGCGCTGACTACGCCACAGCTGGTGGTGGGGTTTCACACGGCATTCAGCGCCGTGCTGGCGGTGGTCTTCATCGGGCTGACTGCGCCGATGGCCCGCATGCTTGAGCGAATCTTGCCGGAAGCCGCACACGCCGTTGACGGCGGAATGCCGATGTATCTCGACGAAGCCGGACTGGATATCGCGTATATCGGGCTGTCCAACTCGGTGCGTGAATCGCTGCGCGCCGCCGACATGCTGAACATGATGCTCGACCGGCTTCGCGCGCTGTTTCACGCACCTGAAAAGCGTTCAGCGGCAGAAATTCGCCAGCTGGATCATCAGCTTGACGGACTCAGTGCGGCGATCCGCGCCTATCTGGCCGATCTGGGGCAGGACGGGCTGAGCGATTCCGACGCCGACCGCGCGCAGGAGATCCTGATGTTTGTGATAAACACCGAGCACGCCGGAGACATTCTTTCCAGCAGTCTCGCGCAGCTGGCGACACGTCGTGCGCAACGGGGTGAGCTGTTCAGCGAATTCGAGTTGCATAACATCGGCCTGCTGCATGCGGAAATCCTGACCAGCCTGCGTCTGGCGGTCACCGCGTTCCTTGGTGAAGACCTGGACGCTGCGCATCAGCTGGTGGCGCGCAAAGAAGTGATCCGCCAGATCGAAGCCACCGCCAGCCGCGAGCATTTTAAAAAGCTGCGTGAGGATAAAAATGCCTGGGCGGAATCCGGCGATATTTTCCAGCGCGTACTGCGCGATTACCGCCGCGTACATCATCACATTGCCGCCGTGGCCTATCCGGTAATTGACCGCCTGAGTGATGACGGCTTGCTGACCCAAGCGTAATAACAACAATAAAAATCAGGGAGTTCAGTGATGAGAGTACTTATTTGCGCCGGGCGTTTTTATGCCGATGTCCGCACCGTTGAGCGGGTGCTGGAGCTATTTTCGCAGCAGCATTCCCAGTCTCAGCCGGTGCGGGTGTTGATTCATGGCGGGCATCAGACGCTTGGCGCAATGATTGAACGCTGGGCGCGCGAGGCCGATGTGCATGTCGTGCGTTACCCCGCCAACTGGGCGCTGCACGGCAAATATGCAGAAATCCGCCGTAACCTTTTCATGATAGAAGACAGCCAGCCGGATGTGATTTTGGCATTTGCCGGTGGAGAGGATACGGCAGATTGTATAAAATTTGCCCGTCGTGTGGGCATAAAAGTGATGGAAATGGATGTCTCGCGTTAGCGCGAAAAATGCGTGTCAGCCGGGCTTTGTTTCATCAGCAGCCCCAACCCTCCTGTCTGGAATAATCCGATAATCCCTTTAGCCCCTTTAATTGGGGCTATAGTTAATCGATTGTAAAAGCAAGAAGCACAGCATGTGATTGTGCTCAGCCTCACAAACAGGAGCATCATTTTGAACAGCAATTTGACCAACAGCACGCAGGATACTAACCCGGAAACACCCCCGAATCCCGCCATTCACGGCGGGGATTATGCTTTCTTCTTCGACGTCGATGGCACGCTGGCAGAAATTTGCCCCGAACCGGACGCCGTCTGTATCCCCGTTAATGTCCGTAACAATCTGCAAACCTTATCTGTAGCCAGCAACGGCGCGTTGGCGCTGATTTCAGGCCGCCCGATTGAGCAGCTGGATCAGCTGGCCACGCCGTTTGTCTTCCCGGCCGCCGGTGTTCACGGCGCAGAACTGCGCGACAGCGCGGGCAATCTGCATCGCGTCAGCCTGCCGGACGAGGTCGCTGTCCCTTTACAGCAGATGCTGGAAAAGGGCATGGCCGAACTGCCCGGCACGCTGCTTGAGGCCAAGGGAATGGCGTTTGCATTGCATTACCGTCAGGCGACAGATTTTCAGCAGCAGGTGTTAGCGCTGGCTGAAGCCGCTGTGGCGAAGTTTCCGCAACTGATGTTACAACGCGGGAAATGCGTGGCCGAAATCAAACCGCGTGGCAATGATAAAGGCGCGGCCATCACTGAATTTATGCAGCAAGCGCCGTTCGCAGGCCGTACGCCGGTATTTGTGGGTGACGATCTGACCGATGAAAAAGGGTTTCAGGCCGTCAACGCACTGCACGGGATCACCGTGAAAGTCGGAGAGGGTTCAAGCCATGCGCGCTACCGGCTCGGGAAAGTCACCGATGTCTACAGCTGGATTGAACAAATGCTTGAGCAAGCGATGTTACAACGTCACCTAAATAACAAAAATGTAGAAGAAAAGGAGTCCAGTTTATGAGTCGCCTCGTTGTAGTCTCTAACCGTATTGCTATCCCTGATGGCACCAAATCCGCCGGCGGTCTTGCCGTCGGTATCGTTGATGCACTGAAAAATACTTCCGGCCTGTGGTTTGGCTGGAATGGTGAAATCAGCGAAATCTCTGAAAGCGAAGATGATGATATGAGCGTGGTGGAAGACGACGGCATTACTTATGCCTCGGTACCGCTCAATCAGAACGATTACGATCTCTATTATTGTCAGTTCTCCAACGCCGTCCTCTGGCCAGCGCTTCATTACCGCATCGACCTGGTGGATTACCAGCGCGAAGCCTGGGAAGGCTACTGCCGTGTCAATGACCTGCTGGCGAGAAGATTGCTGCCGCTGCTTAAACCTGACGATATTCTGTGGATCCACGATTATCATCTGCTGCCTTTTGCCGCGTCACTGCGTAAACTGGGCGTGACTAACCGCATCGGCTTCTTCCTGCACATTCCGTTCCCGACACCTGAAATCTTCAACGCAGTGCCGCCTCATAACGAGCTGCTGGAAATGATGTCGCATTACGATTTACTGGGCTTCCAGACAGAAGGCGACCGCCTGGCGTTTCTCGATAATCTGGGCGAGCTGACCACCTTGCAGCCGACCGGCACTTATATGCATCAGGCTTTCGGTAACACCTTCAGCACTGGTGTTTACCCGATCAGCATCGCGCCGGACAGCATCAAAGAGATGGCTGAAGGGCCACTGCCGTCCAAGCTGGCAGCGATGGAGCAGGAGCTGCGTGAAGCGCAAAACATCATTTCCTGTGAACGTCTGGATTACACCAAAGGGCTTCCGGAGCGTTTTCTGGCGTTCGAAGCGCTGCTGGAAAAATTCCCGCAACATCGCGGCAAAGTGCGTTATTCACAAATCGCACCGACCTCGCGCGGTGATGTCCAGGCGTATCAGGATTTGCGCCATCAGCTTGAGACCGAAGTCGGGCGCATCAACGGTAAATACGGCAGCCTGAACCAGACGCCATTGTTTTACCTCAATCAGCATTTCCAGCGCAGTTTGCTGATGAAGCTGTTCCGCCTGACCGACGTCGGGCTGGTCACGCCGCTGCGCGATGGTATGAATCTGGTGGCGAAAGAGTATGTGGCCGCGCAGGATCCGAAAGATCCGGGCGTGCTGGTGCTTTCTCAGTTTGCCGGTGCTGCTAATGAGCTGACCGCTGCGCTGATCGTCAACCCGTATGACCGCGATGACGTCGCCGCCGCGCTGGATAAAGCGCTGACCATGCCGCTGGAAGAGCGTATTGAGCGCTACAACGACATGATGAATGTCCTGCATAAAAACGATATCGCCAACTGGGGCGATACCTACCTGAAAGATCTGAACGCCATCTCTACCCACAGCATCGACCATGACGCCGTGGCGTAAATAACATCGTCACATTCCACTTTCTGGCGCAGCCCTGAGTCCGGGTTGCGCTCTTTCAGCAATACAGAGGCTTGTATCATATGGAAAACACCAAAATTCAGATGAAGGATCCGACTGAGTTCGACGTGGAAGACGATCGCCTGACTGAACTTGAACCTATTGAACTGATCCTCGAAAGAATGATGGACGCCGAGCCAGAGCCGGAGATGATCGAAGGCCTGCCGCATTCCGATGCGCTGACGCCCGCCGACCGTTATCTGGAACTGTTTACCGCCGTGCAGTCCTCGCACCTGTTTGAAGACAGCAAAACTTTTCCCGATTGCCCGCCGAAAATGGATCCGCTGGATATTCTCCTGCGCTACCGCCGCATCAAAAATCACCCCGGTTTCAACTTACAACGGTTTGTGGACGCCCACTTTTCGCTTCCGGCACACCACGGTGATGAGTACGTTTCCGATCCAGGCGATTCGCTGAAAGAGCACATCGACAAGCTCTGGCCTGTCCTGACCCGCCAGCCGGAAGATCACGTGCCCTGGTCTTCTCTGTTACCGCTCCCGCAGGCTTATGTGGTGCCGGGTGGCCGTTTCAGCGAGACCTACTACTGGGATTCCTACTTCACCATGCTGGGGCTGGCGGAGAGTGGCCGTAACGATCTGCTGCGCACCATGGCAGACAATTTCGCGTGGATGATCGAAATCTACGGTCACATTCCCAACGGCAACCGCACTTATTACCTCAGCCGCTCGCAGCCGCCTATTTTCGCGCTGATGGTCGAACTGTTCGAGGAAGACGGCGTGCGCGGCGCGAAACGGTATCTCGATCACCTGCTGATGGAGTACGACTTCTGGATGGACGGCGCGGAATCCTTGACGCCCAATCAGGCCTATCGTCATGTGGTCTGCCTGCCGGATGGCACACTGCTCAACCGTTACTGGGATGACCGTGATACACCGCGCGATGAATCCTGGCGGGAAGATGTGGAAACCGCGAAGCTTTCCAGCCGCCCGGACAATGAGGTTTATCGCGATTTACGTGCGGGAGCCGAATCCGGCTGGGATTATTCCTCGCGCTGGCTGCGTGACGCCGACCGTCTCGCCAGTATCCGCACCACGCAGTTTATCCCGGTGGATCTCAACGCGTTCCTTTACAAGCTGGAAAGCGCTATCTCCAACATTTCCGGCCTGAAAGGCGACAAGGTCACCGCTGCACAGTTCCGGGAAAAAGCCGACCTGCGCCGCGAGGCCGTTAACCGCTATCTGTGGGATGAAGAGCAGGGGTGCTTTCGCGATTACGACTGGCATCAGCAACAAATGTCACTGTTCTCTGCCGCCAGCGTGGTACCGCTGTACGTCGGGCTGGCTACGCACGCGCAGGCTGAACGGCTGGCCGACGCAGTGAAAAACCGCCTGCTCACACCGGGCGGCATCATGGCGACTGAATATGACACCGGCGAACAGTGGGATAAACCCAACGGCTGGGCGCCGCTGCAATGGATGGCGATCCAGGGCTTTAAACTGTACGGCAACGACGCGCTGGGGGATCTCATCGCCCGCAGCTGGCTGAAAACCGTAAATCAGTATTATCAGCAGCATCATAAACTGATCGAGAAATACCACATCTCCGGCGATGCATCGCGCGGCGGTGGCGGCGGGGAGTATCCGCTTCAGGACGGTTTCGGCTGGACTAACGGTGTGGTGCGCAGGCTGATCGGGTTGTATGGCGAGAATTATGAATAACGGCTGATGGGCAAAAAGGTCAGGGGGGTACAACAACGATTTCCCTGCCTTTTGCTCAGGACTATTGCTGGTCACCTTTATTTATTATCTGATAACACAGCCAAATAAAAGCCCGGGGTTATACAAATCAGAGGGTTATTTCACGCGGCAGCGCGCACTCAGACCAAAGAGGCAAGTCACTTAGGGCTTGAGTTGGCGCCGCGCGTCCTTTTGCAATTGTGTGAATCTGCCTATCTAGCCCTTCTGTAAGGGGACATTTATCCTGTGGTCAGCTCATGGCTGTCAGCAAGCAGCTCAAGAATTTCCTTTGCAGATAGCGATCCGGAAAGGATCACGCTGACCCAATGTTCTTTATTCATATGGTACCCAGGCAAAATGCCTTCTTTCTGACGTAATGAGCCGATATGCTCCGGCCTGACCTTCACTTCGAGAATGTCGATTTTATCATCCGTTTCCAGCCCCAGTTTTGTGCCAGGTACATTCATCACGATACCGAACCATTTATCGCCATTATGATGACGAAGTACTGCGTAATCCGGCAGGTTACGCCAGAGATATTCCGGCTCTGCGTTAAAATGTTCCTGAGCGTAACTGAATAGCGTCTCTCGTTTCATAAACACTCCAATATATCACCCGTGCTGACTTTTCCAGACTGATACGGTGCTTTTACACAATGTAGTGAATGTGTTTTTTACCATGATAGGGAGAAATTTCGATTCTGGTTTCAACCCGAAAAACATCCCACAGAAGGGATTCTGTCAATATTTCCTCCGGTGTTCCCCTGGCAACGATCTCGCCTTGTTGCATAACAATCAGTGCATCGCAAAACATTGAGGCATGGTTGAGATCGTGGATAGCTACAAGGCTGGTCACTGGCAATTCGCTGATCAATTTCATCAACTGGATCTGATGGTGAATATCCAGATGATTTGTTGGCTCATCCAGCAAGATTTCTGTTGGTGACTGCGCCAGCGCTCTGGCAATGTGCACGCGCTGGCGTTCGCCCCCGGACAGACTCTGCCAACCCTGATCGCTGTGATCAAGCATACCCACTCTTTCCAGCGCACCATTGACGGTTTCATCATCGTGGGTGCTCCAGTTAGAAAAGGGTGAGTGGTGGGGAATACGGCCCAGTTTTACGACATCCCGGACGCGCATATTCGACTCCGTCATGCCGTGTTGCTCTACGAAGGCAATCCGGCGAGCCAGCTGCTTTTTGGCCATCTGGCTGATGTCCTTTGCGTCTAGCGCTACCACGCCAGAATGGGGGCGTCTTAATCCTGCCAGCAGGCGCAACAGGGATGATTTCCCCGAACCATTGGGACCCAGCAAACCAACGGTTTCACCACGGTTAACGTTGAGCGAAACATTGTTGACGATAATCTTTTTCCCCACCTTCCAGGTCACTTTTTCAGCGCTGATACTCATCACTGGCTCCTTGAACGGTAGATGATAATGGCAAAGAACGGCACGCCAACCAGGGCAGTGACGACGCCGACGGGCAGGCTTTGCGGAGCAATCAGGAGTCGGGAGGCGATGTCCGCCAGCACCATCAGGATGGCGCCCGCTAACGCGCTCGCAATCAGCAATATTCTATGCAGCGGACCAAAGAAGAAGCGCATCACGTGGGGGACAACCAGGCCGACAAAGCCAATCGAACCCGCCATGCTGACAATGGTTGCGGTGATAAGCGCGGTCGTGGTGAACAGGATAAGCCGAACCTTTGGGACTGAGATACCCAGCGAGGCCGCAGCATCGTCGCCAAATGTAAACGCGTCCAGAGCGCGGGAATAGTAGAGGCAGACAGCCAGACCCAGCATGATAATGACCAGCACTAACTGAAACTCTGGCCACCTCACTCCGCTAAAGCTGCCCAGCAACCAAAACATCACGTCGCGTGCCTGCTGAGCGCTGGCGGAAGTGCTGATGGTGTAAGCAGTAATCGCGTTAAACAGCTGCGAAGCTGCGACCCCAGCCAGAATGGTGCGATCGTTGCCACCGCGCGCGCCGTTACTCAGAAAGGTCACAAAGGCAAAGGCCGCGAAAGCCCCGGCAAATGCGCCCATAGACAGGGATATTGAACCGGTGCCGATGCCGAGTACTACCACCGACACCGCGCCGGTTGAGGCTCCGGCTGAAACACCCAGCACGTAGGGTTCTGCCAGCGCATTTTTCAAAAGGCTTTGCAGCACCGCACCGCAGATTGCCAGCCCGGCGCCACAGCAGGCAGCCACCAGCGCTCTGCTCAAACGAAAATCCCAGATTACGCTTTCATAAATGCGACTCAGCGGAACATGGGTAAGCCCTGTTTTATTACCGATAGCCTGGAACACGCTCGCCATCGGGATCGACAGCTCGCCGACGCTGACCCCGAAGGCAATCACCAACACTAAAAGCAGCACGGAGAGAACACACGACGTGGTCAGAATGACCCCTTGTCGTGTGGAGTGGACTGCTGAGGTCATTAATTCAGCCCCATTTTTTTAAGCTGCTCACCAACTTGCTCAGCGCCGTAAAGCGTGCGGATAGTCGGGTTCATTGCCTGTCCGTCCATCACGACAATATGATTTTTTCGCACGGCTTCGAGCTGGCTGACGGCAGGATCGCTTTTGAGGAATTTTATTTTTTCCTGTGCGTTATCCAGCGCCCAGCGGTTACGGTCAAGGCTCGAAACGACAATAACATCCGGGTTTACAGCAATAATGCTTTCCCAGCCGACGGTGGGCCATTCAGTTTCAGAGGTAATGCCGTTATGGCCGCCCAAAACATTAGCGATAAATCCTGATGCACTGTTTTTACCGCCAACGTACGCATCAGCGGCCGGCGAGGCGCTGGAAAACCAGAAGACAAAAGAGAGATCTTTATGGTTTTTACTGAATTCCTGACGCAGTTTTTCTTCCCGATTTTTGAAGTCGGTGATGAGTACCTGCCCGCGATCCTCAACGTTGAAAATAGTAGCCAGATCCTCGATTTCTTTATACAGATAGGTCATGTCCCACAGCTTCTGGCGACTGCCATACATATCACCAACGTCTTTTTTGGTCGCACACATCCCCGGAGACATGTAGCTGTTTACGCCGACGGCATCGAAGTCTGCTCTTTTCGCGACTTTACTTTCCGGCCCGAGCAACAGGGGTAACTGCGCGGGGACAAAATCAGGATCCTGCGCCAGGATAGATTCAAGCGTTGGAATTTCTACCGTCAGGGTTTTAACTTTGGCGTTTTTTTCCGCCAGTTCCGGCAGGACTTTCGATGGCCAAAATGCGCTCGCGATAACCTTATCCTGTAAACCTAACAGCAGCAGAATTTCGACGGTGTTTTGACCTAAAGCGACAACGCGCTCAGGGGGTTTAGTAAAAGTGAGTTTAAAACCGCAGTTATCAATCGTAACCGGGTAGGTGGTCGCGAAAGCGGAACTGACCGAGGCACACAGCATTCCTGCCGCGCAGAGGATTCTTTTCATGCACATCTTCCTTCACTGAAATTATTTATTTCTATTGTGTGATAGTTACCGCTCGCAATGATAATGAAAATTATTATTGAAGCGATACTTATTTGAGTTCAGTGAAGTGATGACTGTTTGACAGGCGGCTCCTTAGTGTAAAAAATAGCCTTAGCGAAGGCTTTTTCCTTATAAGGTCAATCTCAACATCATCTTAGGTGTACATGCTTTATCATCTTAGGTATTCCCTGAGGCCACTCCTTATTCAATGAGAAACACATGAGTACACACGCGTTAAGACAGATAATCGAAGCCTGCGACAAAGCGATCACCGCACGCGATTTTGATCTGCTGATGACCTACTACGCCGAAGACGCCGCATTGGTGGTGAAACCGGGCTTGATCGCCACCGGCAAAGAGAATATCCGCAAAGCCTTCGTGGCCATCTCTGATTATTTTCAGGGGCAGCTGGTCGTGGAACAGGGCGAGATGCAGGTGATCGAAGGCGCAGGCAATGCGCTGGTCATTATGGAAACCGTATTACATTATCCGGACGAAGAAGGTGTTTTCGTGACAATGTCACGCCGAGCCACCTACGTTTTTCGCCATGAAGCCGACGGGCGCTGGGTATGCACCATCGATAACTCCTACGGGACGGATTTGCTGAACGCACAGTGAGTTGACAGGATTATTTGCTGCAACCGACTCTTAAAATAACTATAGGGTTTGATCCTGTTACCAATAAGTGGATCCCTGCGGGTACGCAAACGCGTAATAAAGACTTATACAAAGGCAAACGTCACAGGCTCCTGATGAAGCCTGTGACGTTTCCTGTTGATCGGCCACATCACTACCGCTTCGGCAATTCTTCAGAAAACCGCACAGTAATCGCATCGCGTTCATATCCCTGACGTTCGGTCAGGATCTGATACAGCTCAGGCCGACGGCCTGATATCCAGCGGCGGCCGGTGCTCATCGGGATTAGCGACAGATCCAGTACGGCGCGTACCATCGCGTCACCGGCGGCCCAGGTTTCTTCTACGATGCGGCCATAGGGGTCAAGGATCATCGCGTTGCCGGTGCGTACTTCGTCATCGTCAGCGCCCACACCGTTACTGAACAAAATAAACAGACCATTATCGTGGGCGCGGGCGGGCAGCCAGCGCATCAGCCATTCGCGGCCATCGGGGCCTTTGAACGCGGCGGTGATTTCTGCTTTGCGTTCTGCGCGTTGCTCCCAGAGTTCCAGCGGGATTGGCTTCATTCCGTGCGGACTGCGGGAATTCGTGCCACCGGTCTGATGCGGTGCCAGCAGGATATCGGCGCCGAGCAGCGCGGTTACGCGCACGTTTTCCACCAGATTATTATCCCAGCAGATCAGAATACCGACCTTCACTCCCCAGGGGGTATCAAACACCGTAAAGCCTTCGCCGCTGCTGATCGCCGGATGTTCAAAGGCGTGCAACTTGCGATGGGTATGCAGCGAACCGTCCGGCATGCAGGCCACGTAGGCATTATAGAGCCGGCCATCTGCGGCACGTTCGATCAACCCCGCACCAATCAGCATCTGATGTTTGATCGCCAGCGCGCGGATTAGGGCTATCGACGGGCCGGTTTCCACCGGTTCCGCCAGCGCTTCAACGCCCGCAACGCTGAGCTTCGGCACATGCCAGTAGCCGGTGATACACATTTCAGGAAAAGCGAGGATCTTCACGCCTTCGACGGCGGCTTGCCCGATGAATTTCTCCATCATCAGCAGGTTATATTTCTTATCACCTGCCTGATGCTGGAACTGAATCACTGCCGCTTTGATTGACTGAGTGTTTTGCATTGCTGTTCTCCGGACGTTTTCAGGGGGGCTGTTGACGCTGGTATTACAGCAAGCGGGCTGATAACTTTATAATGAAGATTTTTCCAATCCTGATAACCCTTTGGAATGCAAAATGAACCTGCGTTTACTCCACGCTTTTGTGATGCTGGCTGAAAAAGAGAATTATGCCGACGCCGCTGACGCGCTGGCGATATCCCAGCCCGCGCTGACCAAACAGATCAATCTGCTCGAATCACTGCTGAATGTTGCTCTGTTTTCGCGCGGGCGGCAGGGCACGCGCCTGACCACCGGCGGCCAGCTGTTACTGCCTGAGGCGAAAAAGGTTTTGAAGCAAAACGCGGTGTTTCTGCAACACGCGGCGCAGGTGGCAAAAGGCGGTGAAGGGGTGATTGCCGCCGGGTTCGGGTTATCGGGTTTTATCTTCGCGCCGCAGTGCATTGCGCGATTCAGAGCGGAATATCCGGGGGTGGAATTCCGGCTGGAGGATTTACCGTCTGCGCAGCAATACGACATGTTGCACAGCGGGGAACTGCAGGTGGGATTTGTCCGCGTGCCGCCGCCCGCGCCGCTCAGTTATCAGGTGCTGTTTGAAGATAATCTGGTGCTGGTTGCGCCGGAAGATAACGGGTTGAGCTTGAGCGACTGGCTTAAGAAATTGCCCCTGTTGCGCTTATACGCTGAGCGGGGTCGCGGCCTGAATGCGCAAACCGACCGCTTTCTGGAGGAGAACCGTTGTTTTGCGTCATCCACCCAGCAGGCGGAAGATATCCAGACCATCGTCGCGCTGGTGATCGCCGGAGTGGGTGTGGCGCTGTTGCCGCAAAGCGTTACCTACATCGCACCGCCGGGGCTGAAGATTATTCCGCTGACCGGCGACGGCACGCGCTGGCAGGTAGGTATCGCGTGGGATCCGCAGACCACTGATCCAGTCCGCGATAACTTTGTGAAGATGGTGACCGGCTACGGCCACGCGGTCGGTTGAGAACTTATAAGACTAACTTTCCTGATGCAGCGACTGCATAACGCGCGCATGTTCGCTGGCATCGAGGCAGACAAATTCCGGCAGCAGGCTGGCGGCGGCCTGTTTCAGCGCATCGATCAAGGCCACCACGCTCGGGCGCGGCGGCTTCGATTGCGGCGTAGTCACACCAAAATAATAGGGGATTTCAACGTCCAGCTCCCTGAGCACCACGCCCGCCACCGGTAAACCGTAGGCTGTCACCGGCTCCATAATCGCCACGCCCAGTCCTGAACGAATACATGACAGAATATTCACCGACGAGTTGGTCTCAATGACACCGGCCGGTTTGACCTTCGCTTTGCGTAAAACCTGCTCATAACGCCTGCGCAGGCGATACGGGTTATACGGCGTAATCAGCTTACGCGCGGCCAGATCGCCGAGCGATACCTGACTTTTTTGCGCCAGCGGATCGTCTTCTCGGAGCGCCAGTACGCAGCGCGATTGACCAATCCAGTGCACCTGAACGCCCTGATGCTCCAGCGGCAGACTGCTGACCCCCAGCTCCGCCTGACCGGTAATGATCGCATGTGCCGCCTGCTCGGCGGAATCACTGAGAATTTGCACCGCGTCGTCGAGGCTGATCCTCGCCAGCGCCGTGGGCAGCAGCCCTGATGACATGGACGGTGTCGCGGCGATCAGCAGCGGCGTTTTTTCTTCTTTCCAGATTTCATTCGCCCGCAGGCGTATCTGCTGGAGTGAACTTAGCGCCGTTTCGACATATTCGTGCAGCCGCAATGCCTGCTCGGTCGGATAGATGCGCGGACCGTTTCGCAAAAATAACGGATAGCCAATGGCGTTTTCTAAATCCTGAATCAGCCGGGTCACGGCGGGCTGCGAGCGCTGTAATACCTTCGCGGCTGCGGTCACGCTGCCGGAGGAAATCACCGCCGAGAAGGCTTCCAGCTGGCGAAGATCAAGATCGTTGAGTGAAGTCATTTTCTGCATCCGGGGATCCTATTTTCATCGACCACGATTATCAATTGCATTTTTTGAATAAGCTAATTATTAATTAGTATTAAGAATGTGCATACACATTAATTCATAATGCGTTTTTCGTATAATTGATTATGCGTTGCTTCGCTTAATTATTCGTCGCTCAGGGGTGAAATTATGTCCGCACAGGTTGACCGCCAAACCGGTTTAGACGCACTGGAACAGCGCCTGGCTGAGGATCTGTCTTTACTTGAGCTGCCCGCCAAGCCCTGGGTAGCGGAACGTACGCATGACGGTGAACGGGTGCGTGACGTGGTGGTGATCGGCGCGGGGATGTGTGGTCTGGCAGTAACGGCAAAACTGATCCTGACAGGGATTAATAACGTCGTCGCTTACGATGCTGCGCCCGCCGGACTAGAAGGGCCGTGGGTGACGTTTGCCCGTATGGAAACCTTGCGTTCGCCTAAAACCCTGCACGGCCCGGCGCTTGGTCTGCCGCAGCTGACCTTCCGCGCATGGTTTACCGCGCAGTGGGGCAGTGAAGCCTGGGAATCGTTGGATAAAATTCCTAAACAGCAGTGGATGGAGTATCTGGTCTGGTATCGCAACGTGCTGGATTTGCCGGTGCGTAACAATGTACGTATGACCGGTATTGCAGAAGCAGGTGATCTGATTGCGCTCGATCTCGAGGGTGCCGAAACGGGCAGGGTGTACACGCGGCATCTGGTGCTGGCCACCGGCCGCTCAGGTCTGGGCGGTTTTGCCGTTCCCGATTTTCTCGATGGGATCGACCGCCGCTTCTGGGCGCACTCGGCTGACGACATTGATTTTACCGCGCTGCAAGGCAAACGTATTGCGGTGATCGGCGCAGGCGCATCTTCAATGGACAACGCCGCGACGGCTCTGGAATCCGGTGCCGCTTCCGTTGACCTGCTGATCCGCCGCAAAGAAATGCCGCGTATCAACAAAATGACCGGTATTGGCAGTCAGGGCGTGGTGCACGGTATGCATCAGTTGCCCGATGCGTGGAAATGGAAATTCGTGGATTACACCGCCGCGTCCCAGACGCCGCCACCGCGTTCATCAACCCTGCGTGTTTCCCGCCATCCGAATGCCCGCTTTTTGCTCGATTGCGGCATCCGCGCAGTGACACAAGAGGCGGAAAACCTGTTGATTGAGACCACACAGCAACCGATGCGTTACGACTTTCTGATCGCCGCGACCGGTTTCAAAAATGATTTCAGCGGTCGCCCGGAGTTTGCCGCGCTGGCACCCCATATCCGCAGCTGGTCGGATGGCCGCTATACGCCAGAGATGGGCGCGCCGCGTGAGGACATGCTGGCGTCTCCCGATCTTGGCCCTGCCTTTGAGTTTCGTGAAAAAATTCCCGGTGCGTGCCCGATGCTGGCACACATCCACTGTTTCAACGATGCGGCCATGCTGACGCACGGCAAAGTGTCCGGCGATATTCCGGCGGTCAGCGCCGGTGCCGACCGTCTGGTGCGCGGTATTACCGCCTCACTGTTCGCCGAAGATGTTGAAACACATTTCGCCAGCCTTATCGCTTATGACATTCCCGAACTTCAGGGAGATGAATGGCTTGATTCCACTCCCTTACTTAATAAGGACAACGCATTGTGACTGATGCAATAGACAAGGCGGCGGGGCTCTCGCCTGAGGATGCGCTCTACGCCACGCGGCGCTTTCGCCCGGAATTTGTAGACGGCGCAGAGCTGTGCCGCCTCTCGGTGTTAAAACCTGCAAACGATCAGGGTCTGGCGGCGGATTTACGGCTGGCGCTGGCTCAGCGCATCGCCGCGCTGAATGCCGACCACGCGCTGGTGCAGGACTATGCCGCCCAACTGGCGCAAGGTCAGCCGACGCCGACGGTGCTGGCGTTAGCCGCTGGGGAAACCCGCCTTGCCGAACCGCTCGCGACCCTCGCCCGCCACGTGGATTTCGTCACGCTGACACCGGCGAGCGCCGAAGCCGGGGACATTCGCCGTTTGGAAGCTGCCGGGCTGACCAGTCCGCAGATTGTCGCGCTTTCCGAACTGATTGCCTTCGTCAATTTCCAGACCAAAGTGGCCGCCGGATTGCGCCTGATGGAGTTGTCATGATCCCCTCGGTAAAACTGAAGCCGCTGGTGTGGCATCCGCATATCGCCCCGGTCGACGTCTCTGATGCCACGCCGGAGCAGATTGAGGCCATGAAGGTCACGCCATCGAACAAGAAAATCTCGGAATATGTGCGCACGCTGGCGCATGACCCGGAGAGTTACGTGGCGCGTACCGTGCTGTTCAACGCCATTATGTATGTCGAAGGCGGGCTTCAACATGCCGATCGCGAGCTGGGTGCGCTGGGGGCGTCGATCGCCAACGGCTGCAAGTTCTGTGCGGTAGTGCATGCCAGGCGGCACGCCCACCTGACTCAAAGTGATGACGTGGTCAGCGCGCTGTACTTTGATAAACCGGCACTGCTCGCCCCGCGCGACGCGGCCATTGAACGTTTTGCCCGTCGCCTGTCGGCGGTTCCTTCGCAGGCGACCAAGGAAGATATCGCCGCTTTGCGATCCGCCGGCATGGATGACAAAGAAATCGTAGATCTTATCCACGCCATTTCCATCTTTGGCTGGGCCAACCGTCTGATGCACGTTCTCGGCCACGCCGATAGCGGCAAATAACGTCAACGCAGCCTGAAGGAATTCACCCTAAATGCTTGAACTCGACAATATAAAGCTCTCTTACGGCAGCTCACAAATCCTCAACGGCGTGAACCTGTCGGTAAAACGCGGAGACGTGGTGTCCATTATCGGGCCGAGTGGCACCGGTAAAACCACGCTGCTGCGTTGTATCAACTATCTGGCCAAACCGTCGTCCGGCAACATCACGTTCGATCAGATCCGCATGGATTATCAGTCTGTGAACAAGGCCGCCGTTCAGGCGATCCGCCTGCGCACGGCGATGGTCTTCCAGCAATTCAACGTGTTCAAAAACATGACGGTCATTCAGAACGTCATGGATCCGCTGATGGTAGTGCAACGCAAGTCAGAGGATGAGGCGCGTAAAATCGCGCTGGAAGAACTGGATCGTGTTGGCCTCTCAGCGAAGCGCGATCACTATCCGTCACAGCTTTCCGGCGGGCAGCTGCAACGCACGGGTATCGCCCGCGCGCTGGCGGTGCGCCCGGATGTCATCCTCTTCGACGAACCGACTTCATCGCTGGATCCGGAACTCGTTGGCGAAGTGCTGAAAGTCATCAAAGACGTCACTTCATCCGGCATCACCTCGCTGCTGGTCACTCATGAGATGCAGTTTGCGAAAAGCGTCTCCAGCCGCATCGTGTTTATGGATAAAGGCGTCGTCGCCTCCGAAGGGAGTCCGGCCGACATTTTCGATACACCATCCAATCCGCGACTTGCACAGTTCCTGAATTCTGAACACTCACTCTAATAAAAAAGGATCCAAACAATGCCTGCAAACAACACCACTTTCCGTCGCCGTCTCAGCCTGAGCGTTCTGGGCACCGTGGCTATCGCTGTCTCTGCCATGAGCACTGGCTATGCCGAGACCGTTCGAACCATCAAGATTGCCACGGCGGCGGAGTCCAAACCGCTGTCATGGGGCGCTATCGGCGTTGAGCCACAAGGCTATGAGCCTGATCTGTTGCGCGCCATCAACGCGAAGCTGCCGCAGTACAAATTTGTGCTGGAAGGTGCGGCGGATATCGCCCAGGAAACCGGGCTGGCAACCGGTAAATACGATATGGCGACCGGCGGTTTTTACATCGCACCGGCGCGCAGTAAGCAGTTCTTGATCCCGGCTACCCCGATGGGTGCCAGCCTGATGAAGATCTACAGCCGTAAAGACAGCAACCTTAATGACATTAAATCCCTGGTCGGTAAGAAAATTGTGCCGGTGACGGCAGGCGGCGGGGTCTACAAGTTTGTGAACCAGTGGCAGCAGGAAAACCCGGATTATAAAGTGACCATCACTGCCTCCAGCGCCGGTGTGCCTTATCCGGACCGCCTGAAAGAAGTCCAGAGCGGCAAATATGACGCGCTGATCCTGCCGTCGAATCTCGGTGAACAAACCGTCATCGACAACCAGAAACTGAACATTCAGGCCAGCGAACCGGTTTCTATCAACAATACCTATGTGCTTATCCACCGCTCGGACGAAAACCAGCCGCTGGCAGATGACGTGAACAAAGCGCTGAAAGAACTGAAAGACGACGGCACCATGGACAAGCTCTCGCAGAAGTGGTTCGGCGAAGACGTTGTGCAATACATGAAGTAAGGCGCGAGGCGCATATGACTGCTTTCTGCAACGGTGATAGCCGAATTTACAACCAGGAGAATTGAACGTGGAACTCTCATCAATGATCCCTGAGCTGCTTTCGGCTTTGCCGTTGACGCTCGCGATTATGTTTGTGGCGCTTGTCGCCGGTTTCGTGCTGGCAATAATGGCGACCGTTTTACGGGTTCGCAGGATCCCGGTACTCAGCCAGCTGGCGGATCTGTACGTCTCGTATGCCCGCAGCGTGCCGGTGGTACTGCAACTGTTCGTCGCATTCTACGGGCTGCCGGTGGTCGTGGGGCTGTTCGGCATGAAGGATTTTATTACGCCGACGCTGGCCTCGATGGTCGGGCTGAGCCTGTATCACGGCGGATATTTGTCAGAAGTGATTCGCCCGGCCTATCTGGCGGTTGAGCGAGGTCAGCACGATGCGGCGGACAGTCTGGGCTACACCTTCCGTCAGAAAATAACCCGCATCGCAGGCCCGCAGGCGCTGCACATCGGCTTACCCGGCTACGGCAATGCGGTCATTTATATGATCCACAACGTGGCGCTGGTGATGTACATCGGTGCGGCGGATGTGATGGCGACAGCGCACCTGATCATGGAACGTTCGTATAACCAGTATCAGTTCGGCACCTATCTGGTGCTGGGGGTGATCTACTCCATGCTGTGCCTGATTTCGTGGCTGATTATTCGTTTCTTTGAGCTGCGTTTTGCCCGTTACCATTCCAAAACGGCACCGGCGAAAATTAAACTCACCGCGAGCATCTGACGCAGAGAAGGGTTTTAACTATGTTTGATATTGATGTTTTGCTGCCGGATTTCCTGAGTATTCTTGACGCCGTGCCGGTCACACTGGCCATGGCGTTGACGATTTTTATCTTCTCAACGCTGGTGGGGGGCCTGTTTGCGCTGATCGAATACCGGAAAATCCCGGTGCTGCGCGAACTGGTGGTGGCGTACAAAATTGCCTTCAAAGGCATTCCGATGGTGGTGATGATTTTTCTCGCATACTACGGCCTGCCACCGGCGCTGCACTTCATCGCCTCGCTGTTTGGCGTCAGCTACAACGCGCACTCGCTGCCGAACTGGACGATTGTGATTGTCGCGTTGACGGCCTGTGTGGCTGCGTTTCAGGCGGAGGTGATCAAAGGGGCGCTCAATTCGTTTGATACCGGTCAGTCCGACGCGGCCCATTCGCTGGGGTATAAAAATAGCCAGCTGTTCCGGCGTGTAATGTTCCCGCAGGTGATCATCGCGGCGATCCCCGATCTGGCGAACTCGTTTATGGTGATTATGAAGGCGCTGTCACTGGCATTCGCCATTGAAGTGGTGGACATTTTCGCCCAGGCGCAGCTTACCGCCGCGCTGAATTACTATTATCTTGAGGCATTTCTGGTCGCGGTAGTGTTCTACATGGTGATCGCCTACGTGGTCACCAAAATCGCCGACAAGCTTGAGGCAAGGCTCAGGATCCGCACCTGAGAGAGGGGGAGCAACGTTTTTAGATCTCCGGTCCGCTGAGCACAAAATTCAGCGGGCCGGATTGCGAAAAGGGTTGCGGTGACGTTGACATTATCGGGCCTAAGCCACATCAGGCCTTCTTAAGGCTTCAGCTCGCCATACTTATACGATGCCGTTACTCCGCCATCTATTAAGATATCGCTGCCGCTGATGTAGGTGCCATTTGGCCCGAAGAGAAACTCTGCCAATGCACCGATTTCATCAGGGGTGCCGCCGCGACCGGCGGGGGATTTAGCGAGCATATTTTTATAAAATCCCCCACGCAGCCAGCATTTGTTGCTTCTGATATTGCCAGCGAACTGTCTGCCGCACTGGCTGGCAGAACCTACAGTCAGATGGCGGATATTTCTGTGCGTCTGTATTTACAACGCGGAGAGCTGGTGAATGTGTTACCAGAACTTAATTTTAAAGCCTGGCAACTGTATATTTTCCGCCCGCACCAGCCTTTACTGCCTGCCCGCACCCGTCTGGTCTTTGATCTGCTGACGCAGATCCTCAAAGACCTGTTTCGGGAATCAAAATAGGACGGCAGTTCAGCGCTTATCCATCACCAGACTCATCGCCGCAGGCGGCACCGTCAGCGGCCATTTTATATACCTTCAGACTCTGCTTTGTTAATCAACATGACAAAACTGCTTTTTTTGTTATTTTCCGCACCGGAGGAGTTTTCCGGCGCGGGTACAGAGCTAGTATTTCTTAGGCAGTTTTCGGGAAATTGAAATCATTTTCCCTCTGCAGACCTCGATGTATCCGCCTTTGCGGAGGGTAGAGATAATACTGACAATGCCGCTTTTTGAAAGATTGCTACGATATTTTATATAATTAATTATGCTGGTTTTTATTCTGATTTCATAAGGTAATTTTTCGAGTTCATACAATAATCCGCGAACCATTTCATAGGCAGTTCTATTGACTAATAGCTCAATTCTGCTGGCAGTATAATCATTGAGGTAAGCCTGATAATCGAGAACTGTTTTTATCAAATTATGTGCGCTGATCAACTCCACGCACTGCTTTAATGGCAGTGTTTTTACAACGCATTGGTGATGTAATCGGAAGCGGTAGTGATTATATCGGTAAAGAGAGCCCTCAATGCCTAAGATGAATGGCGCCATAGCAGAAGCATAGAGTAAATTGTCAGAGGTTTTATAGATATCCATCTTTCCCTCACACAGCAACAAGACGAGCAACTCACCATTTTCCACAAATTCAAAGTCTTTGCCCTCAGGTTCAATATGCACATCTTTAGCGTTTTGCTTAAAAATGTTTATTAATTTAACGATTGCAGCTTCATTTTTGACGGGCTCATTGATCGATTTCATTGCCTCACCTAAAAATCATAAAGCATATATCTTCAAGCCTTAGCCTCAGGGTTAAGGTGTGCGTAGTTTTCAATTTCTCGTATAAGGTAACAGATAATTCTCTGATTATTTTTTACTTCAATGAATGCTCCGCCAGTAACGGAGTGGGGTAATCTGCGGAAATTCAACAGGGTCAGATAATTGTCGTGCCGGGGCCCTGTAGAATGAGGGCTAAACTCAATTAATTTTTTAATGCAGCGGAAAATACATTCCCGTCATTTGGATTTACGGGATATTTAAAGTGATGTAAAAGGGTGTTATTGTATTATGAATGCATTGCTGTTTTTTTATTATTTATATACTGAGATGGAAATCTCAATTTTATGTTATTAATCCAATGAACTAAACACTTACGCTAATTATAGATCCTTTTTTTTGTGAGGGTAGCGGTTAAAAGTACCATTATTGTACTTTATCACTATTATTACACGATCCATTTTTCATGCTATAAAGTGTAATTGCCTCAGGCAGTTAGTAATTGATCACTCTGCTTGTGAGTAAATTCGTAAGGAATATAACTTAAGGAACATGCTCATGAAATTGCTAAGAAATAAATCGGATTTCAGGGAGTGGATGATGAAAGATTTTATTAAAATAAAAAGTGAATGGTATCCGTTGGATTATATTGATGCGGAAAGTGAACTCGAATTGGGTATGCCGGATTCTTTTCCCTGTCTGGCTTACAGTGTCTCGGGCAGGAATGCCTTAGAACCAGAAGTTCCTGCATTTATGTCCCGTGAGGAATTACAACACTGGTTAGAAATGATGAAATCAACTGAAGAACATTAGGATTTCATAAATATCAAGGTTTTATAATACAGAGGATCAGTGGCTAAGGATTGGGCATAAGCCTCACTGCGATAAAGAGTTCGACTGCCCATCACTGATCCTTTTAGGCCACAAAATGCCATCAATCCTCCCCCGTCGGCACCGCCACATTCCCCTCGTTTAGCCCCTCTGTGCGCACCTTTAACCGCAATTTTGTGCCTTAATATTGCCCCTATATGTGTGCCATGACAGCATTATCGGTCATAAAATCAGCATCTTATTGATTCGTATGCAAAAGAATAAACAATTCTATACAAAATAAATTATTGAGCCGGGGGCAAAAAAGCCATATATTGGCCGCGATTTTTCACGGTAGTTACCTTTTTAATTCATTTATTCAACTTAGTCGTTAGCGATAACACTCGGTTGTAGGAGAGATATGATGACGGATAAAGTCCGTATTGATAATTTAGGTGCGAATTCATTACATGGAAACAATGAAACCTATTTGGCGAGACAAGCTGAATTTGAATCGAACGTCAGGAGCTATCCACGTAAATTGCCGTTAGCGATTGCTAAAGCAAACGGCGTGTGGATTACAGATGTTGAAGATAATCAATATCTTGACTGCCTGGCGGGCGCAGGAACGTTAGCCCTTGGACATAACCATCCTGACGTGCTGCAAAGCATCCAAACTGTCATTACCAGCGGCTTGCCGTTACATACACTGGATCTGACAACGCCGTTGAAAGACCAGTTCTCTGAATATCTGCTTTCTTTATTGCCGCAACAGGGCAAAGAGTATTGCCTGCAGTTCACCGGCCCGTCTGGCGCCGATGCGGTTGAAGCCGCGCTGAAACTGGCCAAAAAGTATACAGGCCGTTCTGGCGTGATCAGCTTCTCCGGCGGCTATCATGGCATGACTCATGGCGCGCTGGCGGTCACAGGTAACCTGTCTCCGAAAGAAGCCGTTAACGGCATGATGCCTGAAGTGCAGTTTATGCCTTACCCGCACCAGTACCGTTGCCCGCTGGGCATTGGCGGTGACGCCGGCGTTAAAGCATTGACGTACTACTTCGATAACCTGATCAACGACGTTGAAAGCGGCGTGCGTAAGCCTGCTGCGGTCATTCTGGAAGCCGTTCAGGGTGAAGGCGGCGTGAACCCGGCGCCTGCCGAATGGTTGCAGCGCATCCGTAAAGTGACTCAGGAACACGGCATTCTGCTGATCCTCGACGAAGTTCAGGCTGGCTTCTGCCGTACCGGCAAACAGTTCGCCTTCGAACACGCAGGGATTGAGCCGGACATCATCGTGATGTCTAAAGCTGTCGGCGGTGGCTTGCCACTGGCCGTTCTGGGGATCAAAAAACAGTTCGACGCCTGGTCTCCGGGTCATCACACCGGTACATTCCGCGGCAACCAGCTGGCAATGGCGACCGGCCTGACCACGCTGAGAATTCTCAAAGAAGAGAAGATTGCCGAAAAAGTAGCGGCACAGGGCGAGTGGCTGAAAGGCAAACTGGCTGATATGCAAAAACGTTACCCGGTGATGGGCAACGTGCGCGGTCTGGGCCTGATGATCGGCATTGAGATCGTGAAACCGAATGAAGCGCAGGATCACATGGGTTGCTACCCGGCTGACGGCGATTTGTCTGCGCTGTTGCAGAAAAAATGCTTCGAAGCAGGCCTGATCCTTGAACGCGGTGGCCGTAATGGCTGCGTTCTGCGTCTGCTGCCATCCCTGCTGATCACCAATGATGAACTGGGTATTTTCCTGGATAAATTTGAACAGGCCCTGTTAGCGGCTGGCGTCAAACCTGTCTGAGTGGAGTGAATGACCGCGATGTCCGAGTTAAACCCGATTCTGGCGGCTTCAGCGCAAAGCACTGAAGCGTACCAGCAGGCGATTGCACAGAGCAGCGCAGCTGTTGTGCAGTGGCTGCAACAACCTGAGATGTATCAGGGGAAATCCGTTGCCGAACTGCGTGAGCGCATTACGCTTGATTTCAATCCAAACGGCCTGGGCAATCAGGCCGCCATTGAACGTGCGATTGAGTACTTTTTAAAAGACAGCCTGTCGGTGCATCACCCGCAGTGCGTCGCGCATTTACATTGCCCGAGCCTGGTGATCAGCCAGGCCGCTGAAGTGTTGATTAACGCCACTAACCAGAGCATGGACTCCTGGGACCAAAGCCCGTCAGCCACCATCATTGAGATGAAGCTGATTGAATGGCTGCGAACTCAGGTCGGCTATCAGGCTGGCGATGCGGGTGTGTTCACCAGCGGTGGCACCCAGAGTAACCTGATGGGGCTGATGCTGGCGCGTGACGCCTTCTTCGCCCGTCAGGGGCACTCTGTTCAGCAAGACGGTCTGGTCGGTAACCTGAAAAAGATCAAAGTGTTCTGTTCTGAAAATGCCCATTTCTCGGTGCAGAAGAATATGGCGTTGCTGGGTCTGGGCTATCAGTCGGTCACTCTGGTGAAAACTGATGCGTTTGCCCGCATGGACGTTAACGATCTGAAAGAGAAACTTGCTACGGCGCAGGCCAACGGCGAGCAGATTCTGGCGATTGTGGCGACTGCAGGTACCACCGACGCAGGTGCGATTGATCCACTGCGTGAGATTGCTGAACTTGCGGCACAGCATCAGATCTGGGTGCATGTGGATGCAGCATGGGGCGGTGCGCTGTTGCTGTCTGAAAAATATCGCGACTATCTGGATGGCATCGAGTTAGTGGATTCCATCACGCTGGACTTCCACAAGCAGTTCTTCCAGACCATCAGCTGCGGCGCGTTCCTGCTTAAAGAAGCGCGTCACTATGAGCTGATGCGCTACCAGGCGGCTTACCTGAATTCCGAGTTTGACGAAGAAGCGGGCGTGCCGAATCTGGTGTCCAAATCGTTGCAAACCACCCGCCGTTTCGATGCGCTGAAATTGTGGATGGGTCTGGAAGCATTAGGGCAGAAGCAGTATGCCGAAATTATCGACCACGGCGTGACGCTGGCACAAGATGTGGCGAAGTTCGTCACCGCTGAGCCGTCGCTGGAACTGGTCATGCAGCCACAGCTGGCAAGCGTGCTGTTCCGCTACCGTCCTGAGCAACTGGGCAACAGCAGCGATGCGGCTATCGCACTGCTGAACCAGAAGATCGGCGATGCACTGCTGGACTCAGGGCGCGCTAACGTGGGTGTTACCGAGCACAACGGCGTGACCTGTCTGAAGCTGACCCTGCTGAACCCGACCGTGACGCTGGATGATGTGAAAGTCCTGCTGGCGCTGGTGGATAAAACCGCTCAGCAACTTCTGAACGCGTAAGACAGGGTTTTGCGTTAGTACGCATTAATCAGTACGCATTAAAAAGCCGGTGACATGAAAATGTGGCCGGCTTTTTTGTGTCTGAATCTCAGCGAAACAACGCGTCTTTAGTCAGGTTATCGCTCACTTAAAAACCTGTCCTCAAGCGTCGCCTCTAACCCAAGCATGGCGTCTTCGGCGTGCTGCATGTGTTCGGTCATGATTTGCTGTACGGCCTCGGCGTCCTGACGGCGCATGGCGTCGATCAGCTTATATTGATAGTCGATTCCCGTGCTGCGCTCCACCGGTTCCGGGCGCTGGTAGATGTCTTTGCAGACGGCCAGATCTTTCAGCAGACGTTGCAGGAAGTGGCAGATAAACGCCAGCAGGACGTTATCAGAATAACTGGCGACCACGCCGTGGAAATCCAGCTCGGCCATGCGCTGTTCCCAGCGCTCGGTTTCGTCAGCGGGCTCGTGATCGTATACGGCGATCAGCTGATGCAACTGCTCAAACCCTTTGGCGTCGATATTCCCGATGGCGCTGACCGCCACCAGCGGCTCCAGTGCTTTGCGCAGCGCGTAGATATTACTGATCGAAAGCTGGCGGGTAAAAAGGTAATTCGACAGCAAACTCATGGCGCGAGATTCGGTCATGGAATCGATAAACGCGCCGCCGCCGGGGCCAGTTTTGGTACGGATAAGCCCCTGAACCTCGAGCGATTTCAGCGCTTCGCGCACCGTGCCTTTGCCGGCGGCGTAGCGGGTGATCAGGTCTTTTTCCTGCGGCAGGCGGTCGCCCGGCAGCAGGTTTTCACTGATGATACTTTCTTTGATGGCGTCGACGATTTCGTCGGTGCGTTTACGGCGTACCGGTTCCGGCTGGTGTGATGTTTCAGTGCTCATAAATCCCTTCATCGGTTCAAACCCTTGGCGCGCTGGCCAGCAGACGTTGCGTGTAGTCGTGCTGCGGCGCGTTGAACAGCATGTCATTATCGGCGCATTCTACCAAATCCCCGTGATACATCACCGCCACGCGATCGGCAATCGACTCTACCACCGCCAGATCATGGCTGATGAACAGATAGGAGAGGCCGAAGTCGCGTTTGAGCTGATCGAGCAGCAACAGCACCTGCGCCTGCACCGAGACATCGAGCGCGCTGACCGGTTCGTCGAGCACCAGAATGCGCGCCTCGGCGGCCAGTGCGCGGGCAATCGCCAACCGCTGTGCCTGTCCGCCGGAGAACTCATGCGGAAAACCCGTCAGCGCATCGGCGGGCATTTGCACCGCCTCCATCAGTTCCAGCATCCGCGCTTTACGTCGCGCGGCAGGGTAGTCGCACAGATACCGCAGCGGAACGTCGAGCGTAGCGGCGATAGTTTTGCGCGGATTAAGCGACGCCACCGGATCCTGAAACACGTACTGGATCATCTTGCCGAACGCTTTATCGCCGCGCCGGACGTGCGCGGACATCTCTTCGCCCATCAGTTTGATGGTGCCGGACGTCGGGCGTTCCAGCCCGACCAGCATCCGCGCCAGTGTACTTTTCCCGGAGCCACTTTCGCCGACTACCGCCAGCGTCTCGCCTTTCGCAAGGCTGAACGACACGCCTTTGACCGCATTGACCTGATGCTGTTTGCCGGAAAACCAGCCGGAGGTGCTGCGGAACGTTTTCACTAATCCGCTGACTTCAATCACATTGCTCATCGTGCCTCCGGCTGTCTGTTTTCTGTGGCATAAAGCTTACCGATTTGTTCGAGGAAACCGCGCCCCTGACCGAGTTTCGGCACGCTGGCAATCAGCCTGCGGGTGTAGTCGTGTTGCGGACAGCGCAGCACCGCGCCGGTCTCTCCGGTTTCGACGATTTCACCGTGACGCATCACTGCCACGCGGTCACAGATCTGGGCGATGACGCCAAAATCATGGGTGATGAACAGCAGCGTCAGGCCGCGCTCGCGCCGCAGTTGTTGCAGCAGCTCGAGAATGCGCGCCTGCACGGTGACGTCCAGTGCGGTGGTGGGCTCATCGGCAATGATGATTTCCGGGTCATTCGACAGCGCCATGGCAATTCCGACGCGCTGCCGTTGTCCGCCAGAAAGCTGATGCGGGAAGGCGTTGAAACGCGAAGCGGCATCCTGAATGCCAACGCTTGCCAGCAGCGCCAGCGCTTTCTCTTTAGCGGCGTGGGCGGAAAGCGGCTGATGCGCCTGAATGGCTTCGATTATCTGCGCACCAATGCTGAATTGCGGATGCAGGGTAGTGAGCGGATCCTGGAAAATATAGGCTACGCGTGCGCCGCGCTGCTGTTGCAGCTGGTTTTGCGCCAGCGACAGCATCTCTTCGCCGCCGACATAAATCGCGCCGCCGGTGATTTCTCCCGGTGGGGATGACACCAGCCCCATCACCGAGAGCGCCGTGACGCTTTTCCCCGATCCGCTTTCGCCGATAAGCCCCAGACATTCGCCCTTAGCAACGTGAAAACTGACGCCTTTGACTGCGGCGACCGACTGATTACCCGAACGGAAATTCACCTGCAAATCCACCACTTCCAGCAGTGCATCACTGCCTTTTACGGCAGGCGGAACGCTGGCGCGGTTGACCGCCGTTACCGCACGGGCGCGCAGAAGAATGCCGGACTTCAGGCGCGGATCCAGCAGATCGCGGATACCGTCGCCGAGCAGATTAAAACTCATCACCAGTAAGAAAATCATCAGTCCCGGCACCACTGAAACATGCGGTGCGCTGAACATCTGCGCGCGCCCCTGACCGAGCATCGAGCCAAGATCCGCATCAGGCGGCTGCGTGCCCAGCCCGAGGAACGACAGTCCGGCGGTTTCTAAAATCATCCAGCCGACGGTGGTAGACATGGTGACGACCACAACAGGCATGACGTTAGGCAGCACTTCGGTGAGCAAAATTTGCAGATGATTTTTACCCGATAGCCGCGCCGCCTGAATAAAATCGCGCTGGCGCAGGCCGACGGTCAGGCCGCGAATATTACGGGCAAAGAACGGAATATTGACCACCGCGATGGCGTAAAGCGCGTTGAGCAGGCCGGGGCCCAGCACCGCGACGATCACCAGCGCCAGCAGAATATAAGGGAAGGCCATCAGCATATCGATCAACCGCATCAGCAGGCTGTCGGTTTTGCCCCCGGCATAGCCGGCGACCAGGCCAATCAGCGTGCCGAAAAACGCCGCCAGCAGCGTGGCGCAAATTCCCACCGCCAGCGACACGCGCGTTCCCCACAGCAGGCGGGAGAGCATGTCGCGGCCCAGCGGATCGGTGCCCAGCAGGTGGCCGGGAGAAAAAGGGGGCAGCAGGCGGTTGAGCAGATCGGTGGTGTCCGGATCGGGGATTGGCAGCAGCGGCGCGGCGAGGGCGGCGGCGAAAGCCAGTACCAGTAGCGTCAGGCCGAGCGTTGCCAGCCGGTTAGCCAGCAGCAGCGACCACAAAGGCTGACGATGACGCGACGTCGGGGGAGCAATAACCTGACTCATGATTTTAACCTCGGATCGAGAAGTGCCTGCAAAATGTCCGCGCACAGGTTGATTAATACGTAGGCCGCAGCGGCAACCAGCACGCCGCCCTGAACCAGCAGCAGGTCACGGGTGGCAACGGCTTTCACCATCATCGCGCCCAGTCCCGGCCACTGGAAAACGGTCTCGATATACACCGCGCCGCCGAGTACAAAACCGGCCTGAATGCCGATGACGGGGATCACCGACACCAGCGCCATGCGAAAGGCGTGTTTATAAATCACTTTGCGTTCAGACAGCCCTTTGGCACGGGCGGTGCGGATAAAATCCTGGCGCAGAACTTCGAGCATCGCCGTGCGGGTCAGACGGGCGATTACGCCGGTCGCCACAATCGCCAGCGTGATCGCCGGCAGGGTCAGATGGTGCAGCAGATCCCACCAGTCTCCGCCTCCCCATACGGCGTACATCCCTGACGCCGGGAACCATTGCAACTGGACGGCGAACAGCATGATCAGCAGCAGCCCTATCCAGAACGAAGGCATGGAAATCCCCAGCAAAACCAGCAGCGTGATGATGCGATCGCCCCAGCCAAACTGTCTCACCGCCGAGAAAATTCCCGCCAGCAGACCCAGTACGGTGCTGAGCAACAGTGCGCAGCCGCCGAGCAGCAGCGTCGCCCCGAAGCGCTCCATCACTTCATCAATCACTGGCCGGTTGAGCACATAAGAGCGGCCAAAATCGCCATGCAGAATATTTCCCGCCCAGATCAGATACTGCTGATACAGCGGCTTGTTCAGCCCCAGCTCCTGATTTATTCGCGCGACGTTTTCCGGCGTCGCCCAGGCACCCAGCAGCGCCTGAGCCGGATTTCCTGGGATCATCGCCATAATCAAAAAGACAATCAGCGACAACCCGATAAACACCGGAATGGTCGAGAACAGCCTTTTAAGCACGTAACTCCCCATAAATATCTCCGATTACTGTTTGGTCACCCGGTTGAGCAACAGGTTGAAGTTAGGTTGAAGCGCGAAGTGCTGAATACGCGTGGATGTCACCGCGTTCTGCTTCCAGTTAGCAACAAAAATCCACGGGGCGTCGTCGTGTACAAGCTGCTGTACCTGACGATAAAGCGCGCCGCGGGCGGCGGTATCGGTGGTCATGCGTGCTTTTTGCAGCAGGGTATCGACCTGCGGATTACTGTAATAGCCGGAATTGAAGCCGCCTTTTTTCGGCCAGGCGTCAGTGCGCAGCGTCAGGAACGGCAGGGTATCCGGATCGTTAGTCATCCACGCCATTTCGGCCATGTGAGTGCGATTGTCCAGACCGGCATTAACCTTCGACAGATAGGTGTTCCACTCGTAGGTCTGGATCGAGACGTTCAGCCCGACGGCTTTGAGATCCGCCTGAATCGCGGTCGCCATCGGGACAGGATCCAACATCCCGGATCCCCCCTCGGTGACGTAAAAGGTCAGCGTCGCACCTTCGGCACCGGCAGCTTTCAGCAGCGCACGGGCTTTGGCAGGGTCATACGGATAAGGCGTCACGTCTTTGTTGGCCGCCCAGTTAAAGGCGCGCGGAACGGGTCCGTCGGCAACGTCCGCCGATCCTTGCAAAATATTGTCAGCCAGCGACTGTTTGTTGACGGCGTAGTTGACCGCCTGCCGTACGCGCACGTCGTTGAACGGCGGTACCTGCGTATTGAGCATCACGTACCAGACGTGCGGGCCGGTGGTCTGATAGAGACGGAAGCGATTGCTTTTCTCCGCGAACAATTTGACCGTGTCGGGCGGGACTTCCACCATGGCATCAATCCCGCCGGACAGCATTTCAGCCACCCGCGTATTGCCGTCGGTGATCGGCCTGAACACCACGTTTTTGACCGCCGGTTTGCCGTCCCAGTAACTGTCATTGGCGGTTACCACCACGCGCTGATTGGCTTTCCATTCGGCAAAGGTGAATGCGCCGGTGCCGACCGGATGTCGTCCAAAGTCTTTGCCATATTTTTTCACGGCGGCGGGCGAGACAATAAGCCCGGTGGGCGTCGCGAGATTGGAAAGGAACGGTGAGAAGGGCTCTTTCAGGGTAAATACCAGCGTGTTTTCATCTGGCGTTTCGATAGTTTTTATCGACGAGAAGAAGAACGACAGCGGGAACGGGCCGGTGTTGTGCCACGGATTTTTATCATCCAGCATCCGGTCAAAGGTGAATTTAGCCGCTTCGGCATTGAACGGTGTGCCGTCCTGAAATTTCACCCCTTCGCGCAGATGAAAACGGTAGGTAAGTCCGTCCGGGCTGATTTCCCAGCGTGTGGCGAGCGCCGGTTCGATATCCAGCTTTCCTTCGCCGTTACGCACCAGTCCGTCGAAGATATTCACCAGAATGCGTGAGTCGTTGGCCGCTGTGGCAACCTGCGGATCGAGCGATTGCGGCTCCGCCACCTGACCAATTAACAGCGCATCCGCCGGGGTTTTTGCCTGCACCGGCACCTGCCACGACAGCGCGCCAAGGCAAAGACAGAGCGGGATAACACACTTTCGCAAAGCTGGCAGCATATCGACCTCGTCGCTAAGTAAAACCTGTGATGAACACCTCAGGAGAAAAATCAGGCGTTGTCCTGTCTATTATTTATGCGTATAAATAAACGTAATTGCAATAATTTATACGCATAAATTTAACCAGACTGTCACGGAGTGCTTATGACCTTTTCGATTGTCGCACGGGATCCCCATTCCGGGGCGCTGGGCGTCGCGACTGCCACCGCAGGCCCTGCCGTTGGTGCGCTGGTGGTTCATGGCCACGCGCAGACCGGTGCGATCGCCACTCAGGCGATGACCAATCCGCTGTATGGTGAACAGGGTCTGGCGCTGTTAAAGGAAAGATACGACGCTGCCGCAGCGCTGAAAAAGATACTTCAGAACGATGCGGACGCAGACCGAAGACAGGTGCTGATTGTGGACAGTCAGGGCAATACCGCGCAGTGGAGCGGTGGCGCGTGCGGCATTTGGGCGGGAAGCCTGACTGGGCGACAGTGCGTGGTGGGCGGAAACCTGCTGACCGGCGGCGAAACGCTGGAGGCGATGCTAAAAACCTATGACGAGCGCGACTCTCTGCCGTTCACCGACCGTCTGCTGGCAGCGATGAACGCCGGAGCAGAGGCCGGAGGCGACCGGCGCGGGCTGAAATCCGCGGCGCTAAAAATCTGGGACGACCGGCAATACGCCAGCGTCGATTTGCGTGCCGACTGGTCGGATGCACCGCTGCAAATGTTAGCAGACATTCTGCAACAGACCCGCGCGCCCGCTCACGCTGATTTTTTGCCGCGCTGCCCAAAGGGCGACCAGGCGGATGAAATTACTTTGCCTCGCATCCCGCCGGATTGTGTACGCGGGTCGTCGACGGCGGGTTATTAGCTAATTTACCAGCCGGACGGCGAGGACGGCTGACCAACTCCCCGCCGCAGTTGGGACAGATCCCCTTCAATTTACTGTCTGCGCACGCGGCGCAGAATGTGCATTCGAATGAACAAATCTTGGCGTCCTTCGCATCGGGCGGGAGATCTTTATCGCAACATTCACAGCCGGGTCTGAGTTCGAGCATGATTAATTATCCTCTGATGGATAGCTTATAAAAAATCTGTATGACAACAGTCAATATTTGCGATTTTTACTTTCACATATAGATTAAACTAATGTAACTTCACAACATAATTCATCATGATGATTGAAACTACTATGACTAAAATGTTTTCCTCTACCGCAATGCTTTGCGCAACCGTACCTTCTCAGCGCTTGTGCGCAACCTGGCAAAGAGGCTGCTGTTCAAAATACCTCCGGCAACAATGATGCCTGCCTCAAAGAATACACTGCTTTGAAAAAACTCAATCCGGAAGAGTTTAAAATTTATGAACAACAGTTTAAAAAACTCAATGAGAGTTTTTATATCTTCAAGAAAGAGGGAGATATGATGAACAAAGACTCCAAAGAGATGCTGGCTCTGGAGTTGAGCGACAAGAAAACCCTTATATGTGCCCGCGTCAAAAGTGCCGTATTTAAAGATGTAACGAAGCGCGCGCGTATGATTAACGACATCTAAAGCGCCGGGTCGATTAAACGATCGCCCGCTCCTGGTCGTTTTCCCCTCTCATTATTTGAGGGGGATGATATGAAAAGGTCTGATGTTTAACGTCAGGCCTTTTCTATTCCAGGCCATCAAGCCTGCCTGCTATTATTGCCTGCGTGCGGGGAAAAGCGGGGTGAGCATAAGCGAATGCTCTTTTTAGGGGAGAAGGAGGGCGGGAAACCAAAATTCTTCCCCCGCGCCTCACTCGTTAAACCTGCTTTACGCTTTCAGCAAAGTACGTTTAAAAATGGATCACCGTACGGATAGATTTACCTTCGTGCATCAGGTCGAAAGCGTCGTTAATCTTCTCCAGTTCCATGGTGTGTGTGACAAACGGCTCAAGCTCAATTTTACCCTTCATGGCATCTTCCACCATGCCCGGCAGCTCGCTTCGACCCTTCACACCACCGAAAGCAGAACCTTTCCACTGACGGCCTGTGACGAGCTGGAAAGGACGCGTAGAGATCTCTTTCCCTGCACCGGCGACGCCGATAATGACGGACTGTCCCCAGCCACGGTGTGAACTCTCCAGCGCGGCACGCATCACATTGACGTTACCGATACATTCGAAGGAATGGTCGACACCCCATCCGGTCATTTCGATAATGACTTCCTGAATCGGCTTATCAAAATCATTCGGATTAAGACATTCTGTCGCGCCGAATTTCTTCGCCAGTTCGAATTTCGCCGGATTGGTATCAATGGCAATAATGCGACCCGCTTTGGCCTGACGTGCCCCCTGAAGTGCTGCAAGGCCAATGCCGCCCAGCCCAAAGATGGCAACGGAATCACCTTCCTGAACTTTCGCGGTGTTGTGAACCGCGCCGATGCCGGTGGTGACGCCGCAGCCTAACAGGCAAACGTGTTCATGGTTGGCTTCAGGGTTGATTTTTGCCAGTGATACTTCAGCCACCACGGTGTATTCGCTAAAGGTTGAACAGCCCATATAGTGGTAGATTGGCTGGCCGTTGTAGGAAAAACGCGTTGTCCCATCAGGCATAACCCCTTTGCCCTGCGTGGCGCGAACGGCGACACACAGGTTGGTTTTACCTGATTTACAGAACAGGCATTCGCCACATTCTGCAGTGTAAAGCGGAATAACGTGATCGCCCGGCACAACGCTGGTCACACCTTCGCCCACTTCTACCACTATGCCGGCACCTTCGTGTC
Organism: Rahnella inusitata; assembly: GCF_003263515.1. GTDB lineage: Bacteria > Pseudomonadota > Gammaproteobacteria > Enterobacterales > Enterobacteriaceae > Rahnella > Rahnella inusitata. Next base: position 102,691 of record NZ_JYDE01000021.1, read on the forward strand.
CCAGCACGGCCGGGAACACACCTTCAGGATCCTCACCTGAAAGGGTAAAAGCATCGGTATGGCAGACACCCGTATGGGTAATTTTTACCAGTACTTCACCGGCGCGTGGTGGCTCGACGTCAATTTCGACAATTTCAAGCGGTTTGCCGGGGCCGAAAGCGACTGCTGCACGTGATTTCATGATTTTTCCTTTTGGTAAGGTATAGGGCGATTTGAGTTTTTCAAATGGCCATAAAGAGCGGGGTTAACGAAGATAGGTACGTATTAAAGCAACGGCATCATCAATAGATGCGTCTCGTGATTCTTCTGTGGCATCTGCACTTTTCAGTTCTTCGCGCAGATGACTTTCCAGCACGCCAGCCATCAGGCCATTGACGGCGCCGCGGATGGCAGAGATTTGCTGTAATACCGGGCTGCAGTCATCTCCACGTTGAAGCGCTAATTCAAGCGCTTCAAGCTGGCCGCGCACGCGTTTGACGCGTGATAAAACCTTTTTCTTTTCAGCGGGGGTATGTGGCATCGATGGCAACTCCTCGTATAGTGGGAGGGAGTATATGATTATACTGTGGGGGAGTATAGTGTAATTTGATCATTAGTCAGATTGTAGAAGGTATTTCTCCACATCGGGTAATCAAACTCAATTCACGGTAAAACCAGCATCCTTGTCTGTACAAGTTCTTGCCCCCGAATTACACCGTTGTATCGGTTTTGACCTGAGGCGATGAATGCTTTAAATTCATTAGCTTACAGTTAATTTCCCTGCGCATTAAAACATTGCTAGCTTTTTTTTCCTAAAATACCTGTACAACTTCTTATATCTTGTATAACTTTATGGTCACACACTAAATTATTATTCACACACGTATTAACATAAGGGTTAATCATGCGACAGAATAGATACAATGGATTGTCTTCGGACACATCCCCTTCACTGTACAGTCAGGTATTTTCTGAGGAAGAGACAATGGGGCGGGTGGTAGTCGAAATTCTGGAGGCAGGCAAGAACCTCAATCGCAAAGCCCTGTGTTCTAAGCTGTTAAATCGTGTTGAAGCGGCTGGCAGTGAAGAAGAGGAAAGGCATTATTTGAAGCTGATCCGTCTGGTGCTGGAGCGTGATTCCTAATCAACAGTGAGTGAGTTATAGAGTTAAAGATTGGCTTCAAAGCATTCCAGTATGACATATTACGCGGGCTTGATTCATTCATAGCCTAACAACGTTTTACTGCTTTTGGCGTAAAATAATAACTCTGAACCTGAAGCTCATCTGCCCAAGACCTTTGGCCAGCGTATATTCAGAGGCTGCTAATATGTATAGAAGTACCGAAGAAAAATTAACTGATAAGCTGATTGGTGAGGCGGTGGTTTCCTTGCTGAAATCAAAGAATCCAATATCCACCGACAGACTCATTGCGCAATTACAGTTTATGGCTGTAAACGCGGATAACATTAATCGAAAAAGCGCCTGCGAACGGGTCATTAACGAGATCCGTCATAATCTGGCTGAAAAGCGTGCGCAGATCAGCTACGAAGTTCGGGACGTCGACAATGTACGACACTTTTTCAATGCTCAAGGGCCGTCCGATGACCAGAAAAAACACTGATTCCTCCCGCGCTGGCACCCCTCATTTCAGCGACGCGATGACATCAAACCAGTCCCGACCGATGACAGGCTCTGTAAGCGGTACAGAAATTTATAAGCATTTTGCTAAAGCGGGTGAGTTGTACTCCAGCGAAACAGAAGTACTGGGTGCGGCGATCCGCCTTATTATGGCTGAGAAGGGAACGGTGACCAACAAGGCCATCATTTTACACCTTATTAATCAGCTGGAATGCACGTCAGACGTCGTGCAACTGGATGTTCTGCGCAATGCCCTCGAAATGGTCGTGGGTATGACGCCGGATGATTCCGGTTTCTGAATTCGACAGATTTCACGTTTCCATCTTAAATAACATTGCGCTCAGGTTTCAGCATCTGAGCGCAGCGTCTCATTAAACGTTAACAACAGCAGGTCGCGGAGGGTATTAAAATGCAAGATGTGTCTTATACTCATGTGAAATTGGCCGATTATATTCTGACAGAAGATCCTGAGCTTCTGGTTGGAAATGAAACCGTCATCCGTATCTATAACAATTTGAAGAATCAGAAAGATAATGTGACCCACAAAGATATTATTCTTTGTCTGATTCAGAAAATTGAGCAGGAAAGCGAATTGAGTAAGCAGGACGTCTACTTAGAAGCGCTGGAATATGTGGTTTACCGCACGTCGGACGATAACGACTAATACCGGCGGGGCAGAATTTTGAAGTGAGCCCGGTAACTACCGTTGTTACCGGGCTTATACTTTTCTTAAGAAGCCATACTCAGGCTGTCAGAGGGTTTGATCTCTTAACTGATATTCCTGCTTAACTTCCGGCCAGGCGACAACCGGCGCGCCATTAAGCCTTGGCGTGGCAAACAGTTCGCCCTGGAAGTTACAAATCCCCGCCGCATCGAGCCACATCCATTCTTCTGGTTTTTCCACGCCCGTGGCGATAACCGAGACCTCCAGTGAAGAACAGAATCTGATGATCGCCTGTACCACGGCCTGTTTCGGCCCGCTGGTGTGCACATCACAAATGATGTTGCGATCAATCATGATCTTGTCCGGCTGACACTGCGTCAGCAGCAACAGCCCGGCCGACCCTGCCCCGAAATCATCAATCGCCAGCCGCATTCCCGATGCTTTTAACTGCTTCATGGCCGCGGTAAATTTATCTTCACGAGTAATAACGCCGTTCTCGGTGATCGCCACCACAATCTGCTCCGGCACCAGGCCATTAGCGGTGATTTCTTGCACCAAAAACTCGACGGCATCCGGCACCATCACCAGCGTCATCGGCAGTAGCTTAATGCACAGCGTTTTATTACTGATGCCCATCTTATTGGCGAGCGCAAAGGCCAGTTTTTTAGACTTGAGATCGGCTTCGTAAATGGTGGTGCGGGACAGCTGCGAGAAATAGCCCATCGGCGAACCGCCGTCCGGACCGCGCAGTGTGGCCTCATAGGAGACAATTTCCTTACTCAGCGGATCGACAATCGGCTGGAAAGCGAAGCTATAATCCTGCATTTCGGGAAAGATAAATTCTACTTCAGGTTTAAGCGCTTCATCGGCAATGAAAGACCAGGAACCGCTTGGCAGGATTTCAAGATAGTTTTCTTTTTCGCGGGCCTGCACAAAGGTGCATAAGAATTGTAATGCCCGGTCATCATAGGTGAGGCGATACTTTGACGTCCCTTTATCGAGGACGGCCTGAAGCACTACATCTTCATGATGCTTACGCAAATCAAACAGTTCCATGCCCACATTGCCGAACCGGCGGGAGGGCGCGTAATCGCGCATCAGTTCCACCACGTTATGATGACGACGATCGCGGCAGATGGTGCTGTAAAGGGCATCGACGGCATCTTCGGGACCTTCCAGCAGCTGGAAGAAATGCGTTCCGTCAAACAGCAGGATGCCGGTAATGCCGGATATTTCGTTCTTAATGCTGGCTTGCGCAACCAGCCCTTCCAGAGAGGCTGACTGAACATGTTCGCTGACATGACTGCGATAAACGAGGGTTAAAAGCATTGAATCTTCCAGAGTGGAAACTTGTAATTACCCATACAATATCAGATATATTTTTTTTATGGAAAAGTCTTAATTGATCAGTTTTACTTACATATTAAGATGAATAACTGTCACTTCTTATAGATCAGATGATCTCAACTCCCCGGCGTGCAAGGCAAATCGCACACGCATCTGTCACGATTATCCTTTTAGTACTAAGCGTTCTCCCGCTCTATCATCCGCACGTAGATTGCGCCGAACAATGATAAATCCATTAACAGGGCAAAAGCATAGGGATATCCCTCATGGCTGGTAAACCCCGATTGCAGAAGCAGGCATGAAGTCATCGTGAGGGCGGTGGCTGTAATGAGTGCGCCGATCATCACTCCCCGTGAATACCACACCGGTTTTGTTTGTTCTCCTTTTCTGAGAACCGCTGATAAAACAATCCCCTGTCCGATGCCCGACAGCGCGAGTCCCGGCAACAGCGCTAATCCGTCAAGCCTGTTGTTAACGGTGAGAAGCAGCAAAAGGCCGGTGGCGGTGATAATAAACCCCAGACAGGTGCGTTTCAGGGGCGTTTTTTGTATTACCATTTTCATCTGGCCGGCAAAAAAGCCCGCGGATACTGTGCAAAGTAAAACGGGCAGCGGGATCATGCTGAACGGAAAGCTTAGCAGGCCAGTCAGTTTTATCAGCATTACAACCTGAGCAAAAAATCCGCTACACAGGATCACGCTCGCGTTGATGCGTGCCTCCTCCAGCGGCAGGGGAAACTCATTAATAGCAGAGACTTTCATTTCAGACCTCACTCTATTGATTCCGGGAGATAACGTTTTCTTCATCCTTGATCGGGAAGTGAGGTGAGCTTATCCTTTATAGAATCCCACGATCAAAGTCATAGATTTCAGGTATGGATGAAAATAACTCATCATGAATAAAAACCGGTTGCCCCCGCTGGGCGCGCTGCGTGCGTTCCATGCTGTCGCAGAGTGTCTGAGTTTCAAGCGAGCGGCGGAACACCTCAGCGTTAGCGCCACGGCCATCAGTCATCAGATCCGTTTGATTGAATCCATGCTGGAGTGTCGTGTTTTTGAGCGAAATGCACAGGGCGTCAATCTGACTGAGATGGGGCAGATGCTCTATTCAGGAACGCAAACCGCCTTTGCGGCGCTTGAAGACGCCGTTGTAAAAATCGATGCCTTCAGACGGCCTCCGGCGCTTACCATCACCACAACGTCCAATTTTCTGACTAACTGGCTGGTCCCGCGTCTGGCCGATTTTAAACTTCAGTTTCCTCATATTGATTTACGCCTGCACACCGGCATTGAAAGGGTGGATCTCACCCTGCACACCGTGGATGTGGCGATCCGCTACCGCGAAATGCCGGACGCGCATTTGCACAGCACGTTGCTGTATGAAGACAGGTTTATCGCTGTCGCCAGCCCTTCACTGAAACTGAAAACCGTGAATGACCTCAATAACGCCACGCTGTTTCATATAGAGAACCGCCATGTTCCGGCAGATTCACCTGACTGGAAACACTGGCAGCGCTGCTTCGGGCCCCAAACGCTCGATCTCTCTAAAGGGCTGCATTTCAGTGATGAAACGCATGCCGTACAGGCCGCTGTGGCCGGGCAGGGTGTGGTGATTGCCAGTCAGTTATTGGTGGGGGATTTAGTGAAGCGCGGAATGCTGACGGTTCCTTTCGAGGGTTCACTCCCCGGAGCCCGTTATTATTTAGTCACTCTTGAAGAAAACGCACAACGCGCTGATATCGAAGCATTACGCCAGTGGATATTGCAGCAAATGATGGTAACGGATGAATGTAAGGAATTACGTAATGCTTAAAGAGAACTTCAACGAGTTGCAGATCTTTCTGGTGGTTGCCAGGGAGAGAAGTTTTACCAAGGCGGCGGGGAAGTTGGGCGTTTCGCAGTCGGCGTTAAGCCATGCGATCAAAGCGCTGGAAGAGCGCTTAAACATTCGTCTGCTGACCCGCACCACTCGCAGCGTGGCGCCAACGCAAGCCGGGGAGCGGATCATCGCCTGCCTTGAACCACGTCTGGCCGAGATTGAACATGAACTCCAAACCCTGCTGCAGCTCAACGGCACGCCTTCCGGCAATATCCGCATTTCAGCGGGCGAACATGCGGCGCAAAGCGTGCTTTGGCCAAAGCTGAAGCCTTTTTTGCTGGAATATCCGGATATCAATGTTGAGATGGTGGTCGATAACGGCTTTGTCGATATCGTTGATGGCCGTTTCGATGCCGGGGTGCGTCTGGGCGAAAGCGTGGATAAGGATATGATTGCGGTCAAAATGGGCGCGGATATGCGCATGGTCGTGGTGGGTTCGCCCGCTTATTTTGAGAAGAACGGTATCCCGCTTACCCCGCATGAATTGCAAAATCACCGGTGCATCAACATGCGTTTACCGACCGCCGGAGGCTTGTATCACTGGGAGTTCGAGAAAGAGGGTAAGCCGTTACGCGTGCGGGTAGAGGGGCAGCTGATTTTCAATCATTTGTCCGAGCGGATCGATGCAGTGAAGTGCGGATTCGGGCTTGCCTGCGTGCCGGAAGATCTGGTGGAAGAGGCGGTGAAGTCGGGCGAACTGATTCAGGTACTCGACGAATGGTCCCCGTCGTTTCCCGGTTATTACCTTTACTACCCGAGTCGGAAACAACATCCACCGGCCTTTGCGCTGATGATTGATGCGCTGCGCTATTTCGAGTAACTGACCCGCTAAAAAAAAAGGCCTGCGATATCATGATGATATCGCAGGCCACAACAGATTTTAACGCCCAACGCGCGCCTGCAATGATGCCGGATAGCGTTCGCCGGTGATTTTCACTGTGTCCAGCGCCTGCGTGATTTTCCCCAGGTCTTCTGGTGAAAGTACCACGTCCGCAGCGCCCATATTTTCCTCCAGACGATGCAGTTTGGTGGTACCCGGAATCGGCACGATCCAAGGTTTTTGTGCCAGCAGCCAGGACAGGGCAATTTGCGCAGACGTCACGCCTTTCCCCGCAACCAGTTCAGACAGCAAGACCACCAGCTTTTCATTGGCTTCGATCGCCTCAGCGGCAAAACGCGGCACCTGGCTGCGGAAATCATCCGCGCCAAAGGTCGTCCCGGTTTTGATCGCGCCGGTCAAAAAGCCTTTACCCAGCGGGCTGAACGGCACAAAGCCAATCCCCAGTTCTTCGAGCACCGGCATGATTTCCTGCTCCGGCTCACGCCACCACATTGAATATTCACTTTGCAGCGCCGCTACAGGCTGAACCGCATGTGCCCGGCGGATGGTCTGCGCACCGGCTTCAGAAAGGCCGAAGTGTTTCACTTTACCTTCTGCAATCAGGTCTTTTACCGCGCCCGCGACGTCTTCAATCGGCACATCCGGATCGACACGATGCTGATAGTAGAGATCGATAACGTCTGTTTTCAGGCGACGCAGCGATCCTTCCACCGCTTCGCGAATGTGCTCCGGGCGGCTGTTGAGATTCTGCTGCTTATTGTCTTCACCAAAGGTAAAGCCGAATTTCGTGGCAATCACCACGCGGTCGCGGAACGGTTTTAACGCTTCCCCGACCACTTCTTCGTTCAGGTAAGGGCCGTACACTTCGGCGGTATCAAAGAACGTCACGCCGCGTTCAACTGCCGCACGAATGAGCTCGACCGCCTGACGGGTATCCGTCGCCGGGCCGTAACCGTGGCTGAGGCCCATACAACCTAAGCCGAGCGCGGAGACTTCCAGTCCGGATTTTCCGAGAAAACGTTTTTGCATGGGTAAGATCCTCATGTTGAGTGAAATGCGTGATTACACGTCCAGTTTACGACCCGTCAGCCATTCAACTATCGCCGGGTCACGGTGCGAGAAGAAGGCGCTGGTGGCGGCATCCAGCGCGGTGATTTGCATCATCTGCTCTTCGCTGAGTTCGAAATCCTTAATAGTCATGTTCTCTTGCATGCACTCTTTGCGAACGGATTTTGCCAGCGAAGCAATGCCGCGCTGGGTTAGCCAGCGCAGAACGACCTGACCCACGCTTTTGCCCCTTCGTAGCTGGTGTCCTGCAACCATAACTTGGTAGTGACGAACAGATCGCTGCGCGGGATGCTGCTCTGTTTCAGCGCATTACCGACCTGAGTTTCATTCTGATAGGACGCCGCGGTATCAATCAGGCGATAACCGGTTTCCAGCGCGTCGAGCACTGCGCGTTCGCATTCGGCCGCATCCGTCATCTGTAAGACGCCAAAGCCCAGCACGGGCATTGCAGGACCATCGTTCAGTTTGACTGTTTGCATGTCGTTATCCTTGTACTTGGGTATGTGAAAATCATAACCCAGAAGGATTTATCAGATTAGAGGCTGTAAATGGATAGGCTTTATGAGCAGGGCTCATTAATGAATTCAACTCATAGAGCTATTCGTAATTCATGATCTTATAACCGTGAAACATGAATGCTAATCTCGCCCTATAAGAGTCAGGACAGTCCTGTCGCTTTTACTCTTATCCACGCCTTATTACTGCTGCCAGTTCACTTATCGTTGTGCCGATCGCCGTTATTGCGGCGGTCAGGGTATTGAAAATCACGTGTGATTCCGTTTCGTTTCGCGCACTGCATACTCCGGTTGTAAGAGGTATTTGTGATGCACAAAGAAATCATCAGGTCTTTAATCGGCTGGATTGAAGAAAATATCGACAAGCCGTTAAAAATTCGGGATGTCGCTGAAAAATCCGGCTATTCCAAATGGCACTTGCAGAGGATGTTTCAGCAGGAGACAGGCCACACGCTGGGGAATTATATCCGTGACCGTAAGCTGGCGCTGGCCGCAGATGAGCTTCTTCATACTAAAAATCCGGTGGTCGATATTTCATATAAATACGGATATGACTCACAGCAGTCTTTTTCGCGAACTTTTTCCCGGAAATACAGCTTACCGCCTCAGGCCTACAGGAGAATGCATCAGTCACATCCAGCGTAATTATGTTGAGTTTTTATTGGGCGCTTTTTTGCATTAATCATTACGTTGTTATTTGAGGTGGGAATTCATGAATCATTTAGGGCTTTTAAAGCCTTTGGCAGCCTTTTGTCTGTTATCAGGGAGTTGGGTATTAACCGGGTGTGATGAGAGCGGAAATAACGCCTCTGCGCAGCAAAAATTAACCGACGTTAACGTCATAAAACTCACCACTGCGCCGCTGAAGATGACCTCTGAATTACCGGGAAGAACGTCTGCGCTGCGTATTGCCGAGGTGCGTCCGCAGGTGTCCGGGATTATTCAAAAACGGTTATTCACCGAAGGCAGCGATGTGAATGCAGGGCAGGCGCTGTACCAGATTGACCCCGCGCCGTATCAGGCCGTTCTGGACAGCGCTTTGGGAAACCTCGCACAAGCCGAGGCCAGCGCGCGGATCGCAGTAACCACGGTGAATCGTTACCGCACGCTGACCGGCACGCATTACATCAGCCAGCAGGATTTCGATCAGGCGCAGGCCACTGCCCAACAGGCTCAGGCCGCGGTCGTCGCAGCCAAAGCAGCAGTGAAATCAGCCCGTATTAATCTGCAATACACCACCGTCACGTCGCCGATTGCCGGGCGGATCGGGCGCTCTTCGGTGACAGAAGGGGCGCTGGTGCAAAACGCGCAAACTTCCTCGCTGACGACCGTTCAGCAGCTGGATCAGATGTATGTCGATGTTACCCAGTCGGGGGAGGAATTCCTGCGCCTGCGTCAGGCGATGTCGGACGGCGAAATTAAACAAACCGCCGGTAACGCCGAGGTGACCGTGATGCTCTCTGACGGCAGTATCTATGCGCCAAAAGGCGCGCTGGAATTCTCCGATGTCACCGTCGATGAAACCACGGGTTCTATTACCCTGCGCGCGGTGATCCCCAATCCTCAGCACCGTTTACTGCCCGGCATGTTTGTCCGTGCGCGGCTGGACGAGGGCGTTATTCCGACCGCATTGCTGGTGCCGCAGGTGGCCGTCACCCGTAATCCGCGCGGTGAGGCGACCGCACTGGTGGTCGGTGCGGATAACAAAGTGGCGCTGAAAAACATCACCACCGGCAAAGCGCTGGATGACCAATGGCAGGTGCTGTCCGGTCTGTCGGCGGGCGATCGCGTGGTGGTATCAGGTGTACAGAAAATCAAGCCGGGAGAGGCCGTCGAGCCTCATGAGCAGCCAGCAAAGTCTTAATCAGGGAACGCTGAAATATGTCTAAATTCTTTATCGATCGCCCCATCTTTGCCTGGGTGATTGCCATCATTGTGATGCTCGCTGGCGCGATTTCCATCCTCAATTTGCCGGTTGAACAATATCCAAGCGTTGCGCCCCCGGCGGTGCAGATCCGCGCGCAGTATCCCGGCGCGGATGCGACGACTTTGCAGAACTCGGTAACGCAGGTCATCGAACAAAACATGAATGGCCTCGATGGCCTGATGTATATGTCATCGACCAGCGACTCATCGGGCACGTTGCAGCTCACGCTGTCGTTCAAAACCGGCACCGATGCGGATATCGCACAGGTTCAGGTGCAGAATAAATTGCAGCTGGCCACGCCGCTGTTGCCTTCTGAAGTGCAGCAGCAGGGGATCACCGTCAGAAAATCGTCCAGCACCTTCATGATGGTGGTCGGTTTTGTGAACAGCAACGGCACGATGACTCAGCAGGATATTTCGGATTACGTGGGCTCGAATATCAAAGATCCGATTAGCCGCATTGACGGCGTCGGCGATACGCAGATTTTCGGCTCGCAGTACGCTATGCGCATCTGGCTGGATCCGAACAAGCTGAACAATTTCCAGCTCACGCCGGTGGATGTCATCGCCGAGCTGAACACCCAGAATGCGCAGGTGGCCGCCGGGCAGATTGGCGGAGCACCGCCGGTGCCGGGGCAGCAGCTCAATGCTTCCCTGATTGCGCAAACCCGCCTGATTTCACCGGATGAATTCGGCGATATTTTGCTGAAAGTGAACGCCGACGGTTCTCAGGTGCGGTTGCATGACGTCGCCCGTATTGAGCGCGGCGGTGAGGATTATCAGTTTGTGGTGAAAATCAACGGACAACCGGCATCAGCATTGGGGATCCAGCTGGCAACCGGGGCTAACGCGCTTGATACCGCGGCGGCTGTGCGCACTGAACTGGAACAGCTGCGCCCGTTCTTCCCGGACGGCCTGCAGGTGGTGTACCCGTACGACACGACGCCGTTTATCAAAATCTCGATTAATGAGGTGGTGAAAACGCTGTTCGAAGCCATTGTGCTGGTGTTTCTGGTGATGTTCCTGTTCCTGCAAAACTTCCGCGCAACGCTGATCCCGACGATCGCCGTACCGGTAGTACTGCTGGGCACCTTCGGCATTCTGGCGGCCTGTGGTTTTACCATCAACACCCTGACCATGTTTGGCATGGTGCTGGCCATCGGCCTGCTGGTTGATGACGCCATTGTGGTGGTGGAGAACGTCGAGCGCGTAATGGCCGAGGAGGGGCTGTCGCCAAAAGCGGCGACGCGTAAATCAATGGAGCAGATCCAGGGCGCGCTGGTCGGCATTGCACTGGTGCTCTCGGCGGTGTTTGTGCCAATGGCATTCTTCGGCGGCACAACCGGCGTTATCTACCGTCAGTTCTCCATCACGATCGTGTCAGCAATGGCGCTGTCGGTGTTTGTTGCACTGATCCTCACGCCTGCGCTGTGCGTCACGTTGCTCAAACCTGTTACAAAAGGCGAACACGGCAAAACCACCGGATTCTTTGGCTGGTTCAACCGCAAGTTTGACCAGAGTACGCAGCATTACACGTCTTCGGTCGCGCGAATTTTACAAAGCTCCGGACGCTATATCGTGATTTATCTGCTGATCGTCGCGGGCATGGTGGCGATGTTTGTTCATCTGCCGACGTCTTTTCTGCCGGAAGAAGATCAGGGCGTACTGGCAACTCAGGCCATTTTACCGGCGGGTGCGACGCAGGAACGGACGCAGAAAGTGCTCGATATCATTACCGATCACTATCTGCATGACGAAAAAAGCAACGTGGCTAACGTTCTGACGGTCAACGGTTACGGTTTTGCCGGACGCGGGCAGAATGTCGGCATTGCCTTTGTCGGCCTGAAAGACTGGAGCGAGCGGCCAGGGGATGACAACAAAGTCACCGCGATTGTGCAACGTGCCAATGCGACGTTTTCAAAAATCATCGACGGCACCGTTGTGGCCTTTAATTTGCCGCCGATTATCGCGCTCGGTAACGCCACTGGTTTTGATTTTGAGCTGATCGACCGGGGCAATCTGGGGCACGAGAAACTGCTGGAAGCGCGTAACCAACTGCTGGCGCTGGCGGCGCAGCATCCTGACGTGCTGATGGCGGTGCGTGCGAACGGCATGGAAGATACGCCACAGTACAAAGTGACCATCGATCAGGAAAAAGCCAAAGCGCTGGGGCTGTCACTGGCGGATATCAACACCACGCTGTCCGCTGCGTGGGGCGGCAGTTATGTTAACGACTTCGTCGATAATGGCCGCGTCAAGAAAGTTTATGTGATGAGTGATGCGCAGTACCGCATGATGCCGGACGATCTCAACGACTGGTTCGTGCGTGCCACTAACGGCAAAATGGTACCGTTCGCCAGCTTCTCCACCGCAAAATGGGTTTACGGTTCACCGCGTCTGGAGCGCTATAACGGCCTGTCTTCTCTGGAGATTCTGGGTCAACCCGCACCGGGGAAAAGTTCGGGCGAAGCGATGGCGCTGATGGAAGAACTGGCAACGCAACTGCCAGCGGGTATCAGCCATGACTGGACGGGAATGTCCTATCAGGAACGCATGAGCGGCGAACAGGCACCGGCGCTGTATGCCATTTCGCTGGTGGTGGTTTTCCTCTGTCTGGCGGCATTGTATGAGAGCTGGTCGATCCCGTTCTCGGTCATGCTGGTGGTGCCGCTGGGCGTGGTCGGTGCGTTACTGGCGACCAGCCTGCGCGGGCTGAATAATGACGTGTACTTCGTGGTCGGGCTGCTGACCACAATCGGGCTGGCGGCCAAAAACGCCATCCTGATCGTCGAGTTCGCCAACGATCTGATGCTTAAAGAAGGCAAGCCGCTGATTGAAGCAACGCTGGAGGCGGTGCGGATGCGTTTACGCCCGATCCTGATGACCTCACTGGCGTTTATTCTCGGGGTTCTGCCGCTGGCGATCAGCAACGGTGCGGGTTCCGGCGCACAGAATGCCGTCGGTACCGGCGTGATGGGCGGGATGATTTCCGCCACGTTGCTCGCGATCTTCTTCGTGCCGGTGTTTTTCGTGGTGGTGCGTCGTCGTTTCAGTAAAACCGCGAGTACGGGCGAAGAGTAAAAATTAGCGCGGTTACCGGTTAAGGCACCGTCGTTAATCAGGGGAAGCGGAGGAAGATATTTCCTCCGCTTCTTCATTGTGTCAGCTTCTACCTGAGTAAAAACTGAATGAGTGACCCTAACATATACAGGCCGAATGCGGTTTGTATCAGAATGAAGACCCATCGGACATAGCGCCATTGATGGCGTTCTCTGGCGTTTGCCTGCGAAATAGCGCCACCGGGATCCTGCCTTTTTCTTCTTCTCCTTCTCAGGGTTTCCCGAATCCAAATAAAAATAATCAATACAACCAATATTTTGAGAAGCACCAGGCTATCTATATCGAAATGTGTTTCCCAACTCCAGCTGGTATTTTCCATTCCCTGCTACCCTTTACTTTTTTGTTATTGAATATTATGAGTTATAACAAGTAATTGGCTTTATATCCATGTAATAAAAGTGGGTAAATTAAGGCGCCTGCCGACGCGTCCATTCATCTGCCACGTCACCCAGGTTTTTAGGCTGGCCATTGCGTATCCATGCCATAAAATCCCGGTCAAATGTAAAGTGTGCGCCGCATTGCTCAAGCATGAAACGCCGGACATTTTGGGTATTTTTATAGTGCTTATCTACGGGGGTGGCGCGGGTTAACGTCTCGCTGTGCCAGTCAAATGCCATCTGTTTCTCCGGCGGAAAATGGTATGGTGAATTATAGCGCAGGGCATTGATATTTTGGGGAATGGCATGCCCAATATCGGGACAATCAGACAACATCCGTGCAGGCTTTGGGTAACATGTTAAAAAAAATCATTCTGTCAGTCAGTCTCTTTGGGATTTTATCGGGTTCAGCCGCAGCCGCTTCGGACAGCGGGTATGTGCTCGATAACTACGAAGGAACGATCGGGAAATCTCCGGTTCACGTCTCTCTTCAGCGTTATTCCTTTGGCGGAGAAACAAATGTTAAAGGGAGCTACTATTACGATAAATATCGTTCTCCCATTCCGCTCTACGGGAAAATAACGTCTGATGCCATCGTGCTTTGTGAGGTCGCTAATGATCAGGAATACGACGATTATCTGACTCAAGGTAAAAAAAATGACCTCAGTACCTGCCCGTTAAAACTTACCAACGGTGGGGATGTTCTTCATGGTACATGGCAGAACGCCAAACGTACGCTGGATGTCGTATTGAATCAGACGGCTTCCATGGATAAAGCCGCCATCTCGGGCAACCCTGCGAAAACGATTGAAATTCCATTTTGGGGGCAAACGGCGTCGCACAGTTTTATTGGCATCTATGAAATGAAAGATGATGGCCTGTCAGTGAATAAAGTGATGGCTCTCAACAAGTCTTCAGGGAAAGTGGATCAGGTCATTGATCCTCAACTGCATCAATGTGATTTTGGATTTTACATGACGGCTATTTACCAAAACATTGAGCGTCTGAATAATTCCTCACAAATAGCCTTAAATTGCTACAGCAAAACCGATTTCAGTGTCATTTACGGCCTGAGTCAGGATAAGCAGAATTATTCATTTGTCGATTAACCGCTGAATCGCAGGGGGATCGTACCTGCAGCGACGGTTCCCCTGGCCAATCCTGATGATTGTAAAATTTAAATAATCCAATAAATGAAAGATAACTCTCACATATTAATAACATTTTGAAATTGTACATTTTTTAGCATTTAGCTTATGTAAACTAATCATTTAGGTGCTTTCCATTGACCGTTATATCCTCGGGAAGTTAATGTTATCCGGCCTTGATTGAGGCGATTAATAAATATAAAGGAATATTATTATGATTAAATTAAATATGACTGAAGCAAAAAAAGTTGTTGGTGGCGATTCCCGACTGGATTATCAATGGCAATCAGTGCGCGGCAATTGCCGTGCCTATTACCAGGAATTAGATAAACATGGCAACGTTACAAAAAGTACTGACATGGGCATTGTAAGTAATCGCAACTGCGGTCACTAATGTAAGCGAGTTCTGATAGACTTAATAGTCTGGTGTATGAAGGAATTACATCATTCACCAGTCTATTATTGAAGTTAATTTAGAAATGGCGCTGAAAGAGCCCTGCTAATAGTAGTTGTTATAACAAAAGCCTGGGGTTTTTATGCGATATTTCGTTGTTAGTTTCTATATTGCACTGAAGTGTTTTTTCGATAATACTTTCAAAAAAATAAACAGTATTAGTAAGTTTTTTCGTGAAAAGTTAACTCCCCGCAGTATGAATTTAAGAATATTATTTGCTATTCTACACTTACAGCGCTTTTTGAAACTGACGGGTAAAAATAAAAACAAATGCGCCGATGTTGCTGGTGAAAATATTCGGTGTTTGTTAGGCCCGGACAGAAAGATAAATTTCGTTTGGCTGACACAGCGGCGCGAAGCCTTAGATTACGCCGCAACATTTGGCCGGGACGAGAAGATAATGGCACAACTGGACGATTGTGCGGCCCAGCTGAATAAAATAGTGAAACCTTTGCATGATATGGGTTCACCCGTTGTGTTAGCTCCGATGCATATGGTCTCAGATATTCTTTCTGGCATCGTTGCCGGAAAGGCATATCCGGGTAATGGTACCGTTATTGTTTCCGCAAATGCAGAGGCGTATCAGTCCGAAGACCGCCGCAGGGGCGGTGTCAATCTGACTTACTGCTCAATACACGGAAACAATGAAGGGATTGCAGAAAATATTATGTCAGCTTGCCTGAGTGCAGCTAAACATGACACGAATATTATTATCTTCCCCGACATTGTCCCTGAGTACACATATAAGACTGGTGCAACTTTTTCTTCGAGAATAAATTGCACTATGTTTGGGCGCAAAGCGAGTTTGCACAGTGGGGTATTCAGACTTGCGAAAGTCATTTCAGCGAAAGTTGTTTTCTTTTATCTTTATTACGAAGATGGGATAAAGATTCACATCCATCCTCCAATGGATAAAAAGGAAGCATTCACCAGTATGCCTGGGCTGATTGAAAGTGCCATCAGGGAACATCCCCAAGACTGGTTGTTATGGCACCTTCATTCGTTATATTTTATTAATCACTAAGTTAAAAATTGGATATGAATAATTCTATTCCTACAATGGTATTTCAAAGTGAAATCAATGAGTGTGGGCTTGCTTGCATTGCAATGCTTGCAGAAACTCAGGGTGTTGAAATATCATTGGCCAGTTTACGCGAAAAACACCCTATTTCAGTGCATGGAACATCGCTTGATAAACTCAGTGATATCCTGACGGAATTAGACATTCCAACGTATCCAGTATTATTTGACTTTGATGAGCTCAATGCGCTTCCTTTACCTTGTATTCTGCATTATGGCGCGGGTCACTATGTGATATTAGCCTATCGCAAAGGCCGCCATGTTTGCGTTATGAATCCTGGTGTTGGCCAGCAATTTTTGTCTATTGATGCACTTAAACGAGACATCAGTGGTTACGCGCTTGTCATCGATGAAGAAATCACAACGCATCGCCCAAACGAAAAAAATAAATCAAGGGGGAATTCATTTTTCTCCTGCATGAGTTTACGTCAAACCGCGAAAGTCAGAGGCATTTATACTCTGATGACGCTAACGCTATTAGTATCCTTAACACTTTTCGTTATGCCAGTGATGGTCAGCCAGGCGATAAACAATGTTTACACGTCTGCCGGGCAGCAAGATTTCCCATATGGACTTTTCCTGCTGGTCTTTGTCATTTCTACCGCGCTTGCATTATCTGTCCGCTGGGTAACTGAAAGACATATTAAACAATTTTCATTTTTGAACAGTACTTCAGGTTTTTCCCGTCTGCTTAATAATCCGCTTCGTTTTTTTGAACGTCGTGCACCAGGGGACATATTTAGCCGTTTTACAGCATGGGAAGCTGCAGCCGGACGAAAAATTGAGCTGGATAATAGCTTAAGAACAGACTGGCTCGTTGGCTTGCTGGCATTTAGCGTTCTGGTTTATATGAATCTTTCGCTGGCATTAGTCTCTTTTGCCGGGGTGACGGCCATGGGGTTAGTCAGTGTTTGGGCTATTTATCGTGACCGTTTTTACACTCAAACGCTGCAAATCAGAACCGCAGAGCAGAATGAATTCATTCTGGAAACACTCCAGGGCTTTAACACAATCAAATCCTCCGGGCTGGTGGAACTACGCAAAAAAGGATTTGCGAAGTTAACGTATTCATTATTTAGCTGTGTACGCGATAAGAATGTTTATGAATAGGTGAAGAACAGTATTTACCAGCTGGTAGGAAGTCTGGAAATGGTGTTTTTTATGCTGTTGGCTTTACCATTGCTTAAAGATGGCAGGCTTTCTTTGGGCGATTTCTTTGCCTATAGTTTTGTTCGACAAATATTTTCGTCTTATATCACTAAGATATTTTTTTCCGTTATCCAGAAGAATCAGCTTCAGGTTATTGATAACCGAGCAGAAGATATCTTTCCCTCCGCAGTCGATCACGTTAGCAAACCTGAAGCTGCCATAGCAGTCACTACATTCAATCATTCTCTGGAATACAGAAACCTTTCTTTCCGTTATGACAGTGTGGATACGACGCTGCAAAATGTTTCGCTTTGTATTCCTAAGGGACAAATGCTGGCAATCACAGGAAATTCGGGGGCAGGTAAAAGTACCTTAATAAAAGTGATGTCGGGTGGACTGATCCCTGAATCAGGGGAGATCCAGGCTGATGGCGTTTCAGTGACCGCTTCTGCGATCAGTTCGCTTTTTTATTTGTTGTCCCAGGAAGATATTCTTTTTAATGCTTCCGTTGCAGAAAATATAAGTCTTTTTGATCCGGATTTTGACAGAAGCAAGCTTGAATATATGTCTGGATTGCTTAAGGCATTAGATATGGGAGATATAGTGGACAAACTCCCCGGAGGAATGATGGCGAAGATCCGCGAAAGTTACACTGGACTTTCGCTTGGGCAACGCCAGCGCTTATTGCTTGCTCGCGCTATGTACAGTAACAGGCCCGTAATTATTCTGGATGAGCCTACCGCGAATCTCGATGACGACACCGCATTTACCGTGGCTAATGCTTTGATATCGCATTGCCGCAACGAAGGTAAAACACTGATCGTGGTGACCCATAATACGGCTATTTTGCCACTGTTTGACCATGCCTGCTGTATTGAACAGGGTAGGTTAGTCCGCCTTTCTCCTGGGCTATCAGATATGAATCCGTTATGAAAAAGAAATCGGTCGTTATATGGAGCCTGGTTATTCTGTGTGCCGTATCTGCCACAGCTTACTTTATTTTTAACCAACAACATCATTCATCACCGGCAGGGGTTCTTGCAAAAATCACCCGTGGTGATATTCAAACGACGGTCATTACCACCGGGACATTAAAACCTATTCGCCAGGTCAGTATTGGTGCGCAGGTGAATGGTCAATTAAAAAAGCTCTACGTGCATCAGGGCGACAGAGTAAATAAAGGGCAACTGCTTGCTGAAATAGACCCGATTTTGCAACAAAACGAATTGCGGAAATCCGAAGCAGAACTTGCAAGCGCGCGTGCGCAATTGCGGTCATCACAAGTGCTGCTTAAACAGTATCAACTTGCTTTGCGTCGTCAGAAAGTGATGTTGAGGGAAGGCTCTGGAGTAGCAAGTGACCTTGAAGAAGCACAGTCCCTATTTGATTCTCAACTCGAACAGCTGGAAATGAATAAGGCACAGATAGTCCAATCCGAAATGGCGGTGGAAACAGCCAGAGCAAATGTAGGCTATACGAGACTTGTTGCCCCAATAGAGGGTGAAGTCCTGGGCGTCGTAACTCAGGAAGGGCAAACGATCGTTTCCTCGCAAACTGCCCCGACCATTATGGTACTGGCTGATCTTAGCGTTATGCATATTCAGACCCGTATTTCGGAAGCAGACATTCTTAAGGTCAAATCAGGCCAACCTTTGTCATTCTATGTTCTCGCCCAACCATCACGTCTCTATACCAGCGTGATGGGCGAAATTCAAAATGCCCCGGATGGGGTGCTTAATAATACCAATGAAATATCCAATAACTCACAGCAGTCTTTGGCTATTTACTACAGTGGTGTTTTTGAGATAACCAATACTGAGCGCTTGCTGAAAACCTCCATGACTGCGCAAGTTTCGATTGTAGTGAATGATGTGAAAAACGTTCTGCGCATCCCACTTTCTGCGCTACAGGAAAGAGATGCACAAGGGCGCTATTACGTAACACTCATTGACGGAAAGCAGAGGATTTCCCGTGAAGTTGAAATTGGTGCGCACAATAACGTTTTCGCTGAAGTGAAATCGGGGCTTGTGGAAGGCCAAAGTGTTGAGATCCCACCTTTAGCTCTTGAGACTGCCATCGATGGCTAATCTGACTGCGTTCCGCCTCGTGGATGTGAATCGTACCTTCATTTCGGGTGATCTTGCGGTGCATGTGCTTAAGAACATTTCGCTTGAGATAAAGCAGGGCGAAATGGTCGCCATTATGGGCCCTTCAGGCTCGGGGAAATCATCGCTAATGAACCTGCTTGGCTGTTTAGATCAGCCGAGCAGCGGAAAGATTTATGTGGCAGGTATAGAGACTACCGGAGCCAGCAGCAATCAGCTCGCGTCGCTGCGCAGCCAGCATATAGGTTTTATTTTTCAACGTTATCACCTTATGCCCTATCTCAACGCACAAGATAATGTCGCAGTGCCTGCGCGTTATACGTCGATGGATAAAGCAGAGCAAATTGAACGTTCCAGCAGCTTACTGACCCGTCTTGGGCTTGATGAAAAAATATTCCATAAACCCTCGCAATTATCCGGTGGGCAGCAACAGCGCGTCAGTATTGCCCGGGCTTTAATGAACGGGGCTGATATTATTCTTGCCGATGAACCGACCGGGGCATTGGATGCTGCGAGTGGAAAAGAAGTGATGGCAATATTACATAGCCTTCATCAGGCTGGTCATACCATCATTCTGGTCACGCACGATCCGCTTATTGCCAATCAGGCAGGACGTATCATTGAGATCGATGATGGCCAAATTGTCGCTGACCATGCGGCCAGCTCGACAAATGACTTTCATCAACACACCTCACTGTCACACATTACCACCAGCACCGAGCGTCCCGGACTCTTTCAAAGCCTGAAAGACGCTATTTCTATGGCCTGGCAGGCGTTACGTGGACACCGCGCTCGCGCATTACTCTCAATGCTTGGCATGATTATTGGTGTTGTTTCCATCATCGTGTCAATGGCTGTGGGCAATGGTGCAAAGCAAAAAATTCTTCATGATATAAGCGATCTAGGCGTCAAATCGCTGACTATACACCCTGGCATTGGGTGGAGCGATATCCGTCCTGATTTAGCCTTCAGTCTTTCAGTACGTGATGCAGAAATGCTGCAACATCAAGATTTCACTAAAAATATTTCACCTGTTGTTAATACTTCTGTCGATGCATTGGCGAACGGGCAAAATGTTTTTCTCGAGTTGCACGGTGTTGATCAGGGCTATTTTGCTATTCATCGAATGGTCTTAGTGATGGGCAGGCATTTTAACTCAGGTGACCTGGCAGAGAGAGCTGCCGGGTTAGTGATCGACACCCAAACCGCAAAGAGTTTATTTCCTCATAACGGCCATCCAGTCGGCGAAATTATTCAACTTCGTGGTGTGCCATTTGTCATTATCGGCGTGATGGAAATTAGTGGGGTAGTCCCCAGCAGGAGTGGGTTGCAGGGATGGATCCCCTTCACGACGATGCAGGATCGCCTGGAAGGGCCGGTTGCTCTTAATTTGATTGAATTGCAGCTCAAAGATGGGCTGGCAATGAAATCTTCTCAACAGCGGGTTGAGCATCTGCTGGACATAGTCCATGGCCGCCGTGATTTCTTCATTCAGAGCGATGACATGATGTTAAGCGCGG
Organism: Rahnella inusitata; assembly: GCF_003263515.1. GTDB lineage: Bacteria > Pseudomonadota > Gammaproteobacteria > Enterobacterales > Enterobacteriaceae > Rahnella > Rahnella inusitata. Next base: position 123,501 of record NZ_JYDE01000021.1, read on the forward strand.
TGAAAAAAACCTCGGATTCTTTAACCCTCTTGGTGGCCACTATCGCAGGAATCTCGCTCATCGTCGGTGGCATAGGCGTGATGAATATCATGCTGGTTTCCGTCAAAGAAAGAACCCACGAAATTGGTATACGGTTAGCCGTGGGTGCCAGGGAGCAAGATATTTTGCGGCAGTTTCTGGTGGAATCTGTGGTGATTTGCCTGATGGGCTCGCTGATCGGAATTGTGCTTGCCATCGTTGCAGGTTGCACATTCGCATTATGCACGAATAGATTCCCCCTCGTTTTCACGATGCCTCCGATTTTATTCTCCTGCTGTTTCTCCGGCCTGATTGGACTTGGATTCGGCTTCTTCCCTGCGCGGAATGCCGCTCGTTTAAATCCGACTGAGGCTCTGACTCGAGAATGAGGATCCTACAAGTAACCTTTATCGCCCTTGCATTAACGGCGTGTGGCTCATTGGTTAAAGCCGACTATAAGCGTCCAGAGTTAACTCTTCCGATGCAGTGGAGTACACAGGAGACAGGCTCCGCGTGGTTAGCAAGCTCAGGTCACTGGTGGACTGTGTTTGGCGATCCTCAATTAACGCACGCCATTGATGACGTTCTTACGCGAAATAACGATTTAGCTATTGCTGGATTTAGACTGCAACAAGCCCGGCTGGACAGCAATCTTTCGGATACCAATCTCACCCCGGATGTCAGCGTCTCTGGCAGTGCGGATAACACCAAAAATATCCGGCATCATACTAATTCCGTTGAAGGCTATAGCTCTTCCGTGAGTTTGAGTTATGAGCTTGACCTGTGGGGAAAATTGGCACGTATGCGCGAACAGTCTGCCTGGCAGGCTGAGGCAACGGCGTTGGAGCGCCAGAATACGGCTCTGACCCTCATTGGGACGACTGCCCAGTACTATTGGCAAATAGCCGGAATAAATCAAAAAATTGATAATTCTCAGCGCAGCCTGGCGATCGCCGAAGAAACCAAAGTCGTCACGACATCACGATTCACCGCAGGCGCGGTGAGTCAGCTGGATGTATTGCAAGCCACCCAGTCAGTGTTGGAACAAGAAAATAATCTGAAGGATTTATTCCAACAGCGCGAGGAGATACGCAATTCTCTTGCGATTTTGTTCAACAGACCTCCCTCAATGCGACTGCCAGAGCGTGATGGTTTGGATTTAACACAAACCATCGAATTGAAGATGAGTCTGCCAGTTGAGGTTATCCGCCGCAGGCCAGATGTGCAGTCGGCCGAATCGGCACTACGCGCCGCGCTTGCAGGTTCTGATGTCGCCGCATTGAACTTTTATCCCACCGTGTCTTTAAGCGCCGTGTTAAGTGCTGGCAGCAGTGTATTTAGTCAATGGTTTTCCGAACCAGGCAGAGTCATTGGTAGCAGCGTGGTCCTGCCATTTGTTGAATGGAACAAGGTACAACTGACCATCGCACGCTCAAAGCTTGATGTAAAAACCGCAGCCTCTACCTTCCAGCAAAAGGTGTATTCAGCACTTTCTGATGTCGAAAAATCGCTCACACAGCGGCAGAAATGGTCACAGCAGAGGGAGAATACGTTGATCTCTCTGGCATTAAGCCAGCAACGGCTAAAACTGGCAAAAAGTCAGTATCTCGCTGGCGCGCAGCCCATTGAAACCTGGCTGGATGCACAGAACAACCTCCTGACCGTTGAAAATCAGTTATCTGATATTCAGAACAATTACCTCAACTCTACGATGCAACTCTGGCTCGCTATTGGTGGAGAGGAGATCCCGGAATGACCCTCTTTCTAAGGACTTTAACTCATGAATAATAAAACACTGCCACGGCGAGTCGTCATAACGGGTTATGGCGCGATTACCCCACTCGGCTTAACCGCGCAGGAGAGCTGGGATGCAATCATGGATTACCGCATCGGTTACCGTTTTATTGATAAGCATCCTGCGGGAATCAAATCACGTTTTTATGGCCTGGTTGATGAAAATCTGGATTTGAAATTTTTGCCGGCGGTACTTCGTCGTCGCCTGCCTCGTTTTGCTCATCTGGCAATGGTCTCTGCTCGTGAAGCGATGAACATGGCTTTTGGCGAAAAAGCCCCTACAGAATTTTATGATCCGCTCAAATGCGGAGCCATCATAGGAACCGGTTGGGGTGGGCTGGACGAAACCTTTAAATTTCATGAGCAATATAAAGCCACGGGAATGGGTTCTCCTTTTGCCTGTTTCTTTTCGATGCCAAGTATTGCCACCGCCGCCTGCAGCCAGTTTTGGGGACTGCGGGGTTATCAAAATTCGCCCGTAGCCGCCTGCGCCACTGGCACCATGGCGATCGGCGATGCCTTTGAGGCCATCCGTAGTGGGCGAACCGATATGATGCTATCCGGTGGTGCAGAGTCGCTGCGCAGTGATTCCGCCATCTGGAATATCGATGTATTAAAAGCACTCACCCGTGAAGAACATGACATCACCAAAGCCAGCTGTCCTTTTAGTCTTGAGCGCAATGGGTTTGTCTTGTCAGAAGGCGCTGCCACGGTTTGCCTGGAAGAGCGGGAATCTGCGTTAAGGCGAGGTGCAGTGATTTTAGGGGAGATAAGCGGCTACGGTAACTTTTCTGATGCTGTAGATTTCACCGCACCGGCTGAAGATAAGTTGGCACGGATAAACACTATTCATGCGGCGCTCACACAGGCAGGTTTAAGAGCTCAGGATATTGATTACATCAATGCTCATGGCACCTCCACAGAGCTTAATGACCGTAATGAAACAGAGTCGATCAAAATGGCATTGGGCGATGAAGCCTATTCGATACCTGTGTCGAGTACGAAAGGGTATTCCGGGCATCTTATTGCAGCTGCGGGTAGCTTTGAAACGATTATCTGTCTACAGACCTTAAAGCACCAAAGGCTCCCTTCTACTTGCCATCTGCGAGTGACTGACCCGATATGTGATTTGGATTTTATTACTGAAGGTCACCGTGAAAAACCTGTGTTCCATACTATGAACCTGAGTTTTGGTTTCGGGGGGGCGAACGCTGCCTTGATCATTAGCCGGGGCGAAATGTGACACTGATATACACCCTGGAACATGCTCATGAATGGGCAGAATTTTCCGGCGATTATAACCCCATTCATTTTGATGTTAACAAAGCGAAAGCAATGGGAATCGAGGGCCTGACCGTGCACGGCATGCGCGCCTTGCTGGATATGAAAAAGAGTCAGGACTTTCCTTCTGATACTGCGGATTATTATCGCTTCAACGCCCGCTTACGAAATCCAATAAAATGCCATACGGAATATAAGATTGTTAAAAACAACAATCAATGTCAACTCATTGAAAATGATACGGATTCATGTTGTTTTTCAGCGAGACTGGAGCGAATTTCGCCTCCTATTGAACAGGTGACAACTAAGAATTTGACCCTCTCTGCGGATGAACTTTTGAATATAAGGAGTGAATATCCTTTTATGAAAAATGTTTGCGAATGGTCTTTTCTTGATTCGGTACTATTTCGTTTGATCGTTAAATCGCCTGAAATATTCGAGGCAATAAAAGTTAAATTACCCGATCTTCATGCCGGGACGCTGACAGACATTTTTCGGGAAATACCTGTTGTTCAGACACATCATGAGATTGTTTTTAGTCGTCAATTCCTCTTATCTTCGCCGGGCTCAAACGACTTCCATTATGGAATGTTACCGCTTTTGGTCGTGGGGGATTATAAACAGGGATTGGTGGTACGTATTGCCATGCAAGGTTATTACTTCACCCATTCATATATAACAACGGCCATTACGTTGAAATTAAAACCAATGGCTCTTTCTTGATAATAGGAACTTATTATGACAAACAACGTTTACCCAATTGTGTGCGAAATGCTATGTGATGCAAAAGATCTGACTCAAGACATGCTTACACCTGAAATGCCCCTTCACCATTTGAAACTCGATAGTCTGGATTATGTTGAGTTAATGGTGCTGGTTAAGCGAGAGTTTGATCTGACATTAAGCGCTGATATGTTCGTTAATAATCCCAACCTGACATTGGGTGAAATGTGTAAAGCATTGGAAGAACAAAAGGCATAAATGATGCAAAAGAAATGGATTTTGGTTACGGGTGGAAGCCGGGGAATTGGTGCTGCTTTAGTTCAACATCTCGCACGAGAATACGATGTCGTATTTACCTGGAAAGATCAGCAATCACGGGCCGAATCTCTCCTCAATGAGTGCAGAGCTCTTAGTCTCAGTGTCAGCGGATATCGTTGCGACGGAAGCAAACCGACAGAAGTGAAGGCTCTTGCGCAACAGCTTCTCACGCAATATGGTGCGCCCTTCGGTATTATTCATAATGCCGGTATTACACGCGATGCGTTACATTTTAAGCAAGACATAAACGATTGGGAGACTTTAATAGGTACCAATCTCAATGCGGTATTTTATTGGAATCAGCAATTACTGCCCTCGATGATGGAGCAGGGGAGCGGGAGTATTGTGATGATATCCTCTGTCTCTGCACTGAAAGGAAATATCGGGCAGGTTGCTTATTCAGCTTCCAAAGCGGCTATGCTCGGAATGGCTCGATCGCTGGCCCGCGAAGTCGCCCGTTTTAATATTCGAGTAAACTGTGTATTACCTGGGTTAATTGAAACTGAGATGACCACGCAAATGTCAGCCCTCGAACAAAAAGCATTGAAAAGCACTATTCCTCTGCGCCGCCTGGGGCGTGCTGATGAGGTCGCGCAGGCAACGGCCTATTTGATAAGTGAAGCAAGCAGTTACATGACCGGCCAGTCTTTAGTCCTCGATGGAGGAATGTCGGCCTGACGTTCGAGCCAGTCATGTAATAACGCGATAAAACTTCATGGTGTCACATAGCGGGGACGCGAAGCGGGGTATACGGTGCCCATGTTTTCATATGTCCCCTTTCATGCAACGTAGCCAAAAGTTTTGGACATGATGTTCGTCCTTCTGTGCTCTGTACCAGAGCGATCACAAAGTAGGCTCCCCTTGATCTCTGCCATCGATATATAATACTGTATGCATGTACAGTATTCATTGATGGTGATTATCATGCAGTTTTTCATACCTACCGAGCTACGCCAGATAGTGTCATTCCCTTTGTTCAGTGACAGTGTTCCCTGTGGTTTTCCAAGCCCCGCGCAGGACTACGTTGAGCGACGTATCGATCTGAATGAACTGATGATTCAGCATCCGAGTGCGACCTATTTCGTAAAGTCCACCGGTGACTCAATGATTGAAGCAGGGATAGGCGAAGGAGATTTACTGGTAGTGGATAGCTCCCGTAAGGCCGGGCATGGCGACATCGTCATTGCTGCTGTCGACGGCGAATTCACCGTAAAACGCTTACAGCTGCACCCCACTGTCATGCTCAAACCAGAAAATTCTGCGTACAAGCCGATTATGATAGGCAGCGAAGACAACCTGGAAGTTTTTGGTGTGGTCACCTTTATCGTGAAATCTGCGAGCTGATCATGTTTGCACTGTGTGATGTGAACTCTTTTTATGCGTCCTGCGAAACCGTATTTCGCCCGGATTTGAAGGGGCGGCCCGTGGTCGTTTTGTCAAATAACGACGGTTGTGTTATTGCACGTTCTGCTGAAGCAAAACCTTTTGTGAAAATGGGTGAGCCGTACTTTAAACAGAAAGATCTCTTCAGGCGCCATGGTGTGGTTTGCTTCAGTAGTAACTATGAACTCTACGCGGATATGTCCAACCGCGTGATGACCACGCTCGAAGAGATGTCCCCTCGCTGCGAAATATACTCAATTGATGAGCTTTTTTGTGACCTTACCGGTGTGCGTAACTGTCGCGATCTGACCGAGTTTGGACGTGAAATCCGAGCCACGGTACTACAGCGCACGCATCTGACGGTTGGGGTAGGTATCGCACAAACCAAGACTTTGGCCAAACTGGCGAACCATGCGGCAAAGCGATGGCAGCGGCAGACCGGTGGAGTGGTTGACTTATCGAATGTGGATCGTCAGAGAAAACTGATGGCGGCGCTGTCAGTCGAGGAGGTTTGGGGCGTCGGTCGACGTATAACGAAGAACCTTGAAAGCCTGGGTATCAAGACAGTGTTGCAGCTGGCAGACACCGATATTCGGTTTATCAGGAAACATTTCAATGTCGTACTGGAAAGAACGGTTCGTGAATTACGGGGCGAGCAGTGCCTTGAACTGGAAGAATTTGCGCCGGTAAAGCAAGACATCATCTGTTCCCGGTCATTTGGCGATCGTATCACGGCATATGAGGATATGCGTCAGGCCATCTGTAGTCATGCAACCCGGGCAGCAGAGAAACTTCGTAATGAACATCAGTATTGCCGATTTATTTCAGCATTTGTTAAAACCTCACCCTTCGCGCATAACGAACCGTATTACGGCAATAGTGCATCGGTAAAATTACTCACTCCGACTCAGGACAGCAGAGATATCATCCTTGCCGCGACGCGTTGTTTGGACACTATTTGGAAAAACGGTTGTCGGTATCAGAAAGCTGGCGTGATGTTGGGCGATTTTTACAGTCAGGGTGTGGCTCAACTTAACCTGTTTGACGAAAATGCACCGCGGAAAAATAGTCAAAAGTTGATGGATGTGTTGGATCGCCTCAATACTGAAGACGGGCGAGGAACGCTTTACTTCGCCGGGCAAGGTATTCAGCAGAAATGGCAGATGAAGCGGGAAATGCTCTCACCTCGATACACCACACGATACGCTGATCTGCTCACAGTGAAGTAACCCACTCGGACAGCCAGCTTTGAACGTAGAGCAGGCCGAATGAGAGGAAACCCGCCCCGATTTATTCAACAAAGCCCATTGAGTCCTGATAGTGACGTCTGACAGTAAAGTGCGTTGCTACAGGATCCTGCGTGCAGCGCAGATGCAAAATGACAGATAGTGTAAATCCCTCCCATCTCACTTCTCATCAAAAGTCGGTGCTTCCAGATAAAGTGAAGGTAATTACATGAAATAAAACAAATTAATGATTTCTTAATTATTCATTAAGTAGTGATTTATTCTAAATAATATTAATATCATCGCAATGATTACTGCCGGATGAAATCAATTATTGCATCAATAGTTTTGATGTTGATGAATTCATGCAAGGGTTATTAACCTCGCACCGGGTGTAATCATTACAACCGGCCACATTACGTGGACGTGCTGCGGCATTGACGCCCGGCAAGCCGTTTTATGAAATAAATCTCATAATCTTAATCAAGGAAATATTTAAATGAAAAAGACATTGTTGTCTTTGGCTGTTATTGGCTGCAGTATGCTTTCTGCAGGCGCTTTCGCCTCTGACGGCTCCATCCTTATTAATGGCCAGGTTACGAATGTGTCCTGTTCTATTACTATTGATGGGAAATCTGGTACTGCCTATGAAATTGTATTACCTACCGTTGCGCAGTCGGCATTGAAAAAAGGAGATACAGCAGGGGCTAAACTGTTGGCTATTCATTTATCGGGCTGTACTGCTGCTGGCGGTTCATTACCTGCCGGCGTACGTGCGGTGTTTGAAGATACCAATGTTAATCATGATACCGGTAATTTGATCAATACCACAGCACCGGGCGGTACCAGTTTAGGTGCAACGAACGTTGAAGTACAAATCACCAATAGTGAACAAGCACCTATTAACCTTATGACTAACCATAATAATGTCGCGGTACCTATCGATGTCGATGGTAATGCCACCATGATGTATTACGTTCAATATATCGCACCTTCTGCTGATGCTATTGCTGGCAAGGTAACAACCTCAGCGGTTTATTCTCTCGATTACATGTAAAACATGGTCATCGATTTAAATTATACGGAAGGAGATTTCCTTCCGTATGTTTGGAGTCAAATAATATGAAGCTTACCACACGTATTTTATCACTCTGTGCCTTATCAATTGCTTTAGCAGGGGTATTGAGTACCGCCGAGGCCAGCGTCGTGGTTTCCGGCACCCGTTTGATTTACCCCGCTAATCAGCATGATGTTTCAATCCAGCTGACCAACAACGACCCAAAACCGGCGCTGGTTCAGTCCTGGATTGACAGTGGGGATATGCACCAGGATCCCAGCCTGAGCACGGCACCGTTCGTGGTAACGCCACCGATCACCCGCATAGACGCAGGCAAAAAGCAGCTTGTACGTTTAACGTTGCTCTCTTCAAGTGCAGTTCCAACGGACCGCGAATCCGTGTACTGGTACAACATGCTGGATATCCCGGCGAAGTCTAAAGAAAAGACGGATGAGAACATCCTTGAGATGGCTCTGCGCACCAGAATTAAAGTGTTCTACCGCCCAGAAGGTTTGAAAGGTGTACCGGCCGAAGCGGCGACAGGCTTGACCTGGCAGGCTGTGAAGACCGATCAGGGTTATGCGCTGCGTGCGACTAATCCGGCGGCCTATAACGTATCCATGAGCAGCGTGAGTGTGACTTCAGCGGGTAAAACCTATACGGATGACCTCGGTGGCATGGTTGCGCCAAAAAGCAGTAAAGACTTTCCCCTGAAAGGATTAACGAATTCACCTGCGGTTAAGTCAGTCGTCTCTTATAACTGGGTCAATGATTACGGTAATTCTGTATCGACTAAATCTACCGTCACTGAAGTTCGGTAATGCCAGTAAAAAGGTATTGAAGACTCTTGAATCGCTTTTTTAGGCCAGGGATGGGCAACTATTAACACTACTGGCTGTGACTTGAAAATAATAGTGGCAGGAAACTCTTGTGAAAAATAAATCATTTAAACATTCAATATTACATTGCGCTTTATTTAACAAGAGAAACCGCTATTTTTATTTTAACGTTATTTTAGCTTCTTTTCTCAGTTGTACAATAATCCCAGCGGCTCAGGCCGATGTTGATAATACCATCGAATCACAGGATGTGACGTTTAATAGTGGGTTTTTCAAAGGCACGGATAAATCCATCGATATAACCCGTTTCGAGAAAAAAGACAGCCTACAGCCAGGTGATTATCAACTCGATCTTTTTATTAATGATAAATTTATTGGTCGCAACAAAGTAAGAATTACCCAAGATAAAGACAAAAGCAGCGTTTGTTTTCGTGGGAAAGATGTCGCTTCATGGGGGCTGAACCTCAATAAGGTTTCTAATAATAATAAGACAAACGCAACATTAGCCAGTGATTGTATCGATGTCACACAGTTATTGCCAAGTACCCAGATTGACGTTGATCAAAGTGCGTTAGCGGTGCATTTGAGCGTTCCGCAAATTTATATAAATTCCAATTCCGGGAGTTATGTATCGCCGGAATTTTGGGAAAGTGGTATTAATGCCGGTTTTATCAGCTACAACGCTAACGCCTATCAGTCGACATCGCCGGATGGCCAGGTCAATAAAAACCTGTATGTCGGGTTAAATACCGGTCTGAACATCATGGACTGGAATATACGACATAACAGTGCTCTCAACGTCTCTGAATCGCAAGGCAGTGAGCCAAGCAGCAGCAGCCACAGCTATGACAGCATCAGTACCTATGCAGAGCACGATGTCTCAGCTCTGGAAGCGATGGCTACGGTGGGGCAGTATTATACGCCGGGTGATCTTTTCGACAGTATTCCTTTTACCGGCGTTCAGATCACCAGTGACGAACGCATGATGCCCAATTCTGAGAAAGGCTTCGCGCCTGAAATCCGCGGTACGGCGGAAACCAACGCCAAAATTACCGTGCGCCAGGGTGAGCAGGTTGTCTATGAAACGACTGTAGCACCAGGGCCTTTCGATATTAACGATCTTTCCAATACCGGCTACTCGGGTGACCTGAATGTCACCATCACGGAAGCTGATGGTCGTACTAAAAGCTTTGTCGTGCCTTATGCATCGGTGAACGAGTTACTGCGTCCGGGTATTTCACGGTTTAGCGCCACGGCGGGGACTTACCGCGATACCACTTCACACTCGGACGGTGAAGGTTACAGCGAACCCAAATTCATTCAGGCTACCTACCGGCGCGGTGTCAGCAATAAAGTGACCCTTTACGGCGGCGGTGTAGTAGCCGAAGACTATCTGTCCGGTCTGGCTGGGCTGGCGCTCAATACCTCGCTCGGCGCCTTTGCGTTTGATATCACCAATTCCTACGCCAAAAATCTGCCAGCTGATGTGGATGATATCGACAGTACGATGAACGGACACAGTTACCGCGTCACTTATAGCAAGCGTCTGGAGACGACCGATACCGATCTGGCACTGGCGGCCTACCGTTATTCCAGTTCAGATTATTTGACTCTGGAAAACGTCGCGCAGTTACAAGGTAACGTGACTGACACGCTCTATCGGCCACGCCAACGCCTGCAGTTGAACATAAGCCAGCCGGTCGGTGACTGGGGCAATGTTTACCTCAGCGGTATTACCGAAACGTCATGGGAAGACTCCGGGCGCTCAACCACCTATCAGGCGGGATACGGAACCGGTTTTAGCTGGGGAACTATCAACATATCGCTCGGACGTACCTACTCCGATGACGTTTATGACGATCAACTGTCGCTGATGTTCAGTATACCGATAGGGAGTAGTCACGCGGTCACATTGAATAACACCATGAACTATCAGGATTCGAAGAGTTATAACACACAAACCAACCTGAGTGGCACAGCCGGTGAACGTAACCAGTTGAGCTACAACGGTTTTGCCGGTCACAGTGAAAGCGATGGCGCTGCCAGCGAGCAGTACGGCGGCAGCCTGAATTACAACGGTGCTTTATCCAATGTCGGTACCTCGGTTTCAGGCGGTGGTGGTTACAACCAATATTCACTCTCCGCGCGCGGAACCGTGATCGGCTACAGCGGTGGCGTTGCCATGACCTCCTCGCAAGGGGAAACGATGGCGGTTATTGAAGCCAAAGGCGCCAATGGTGCCGAAGTGATCGGGGGTTCTGGTGGCAGTATCGGATGGTGGGGAAATTCTGCCGTCACGTCGTTAGCGCCGTACAAAACCAACAGTGTGTTACTTGACCCGCATGGGGCATCGTCGGATGTGGAACTGCAAAGCACTTCTGCCAATACCATTCCACGCTATGGCTCCATCAGCCGGCTGAAATTTGACACCGTGGTGGGTAAACCGGTTCTGGTCCGTGGCTTACTTTCTGGCGGCAAGCCTGTGCCTTTCGGCGCTAATGTGTTGGATAAACAAAACAGCCTGGTCTCAATGGTAGGTCAGGGCGGGCAAATCCTGTTACGTGGCCAGCCAGATCAAGGCGCGTTGCAGGTGAAATGGGGCGAGAAAGCGGGGGAAAGCTGCACGCTGAGCTACACCGTTAATCAGAAAACCGATGCAGCTTCGACAGGCTACCGTCAGATTGACGCACCTTGCAATTAAGCCAAGCGGGAAAATAAACATGTTTAAGAAACCGACGTTTAAAAATATCACTCATCTGATCATCGGCCTGGCTGCGCTCTGCCTTACCAGCCAGGCGATGGCGGGGATCACGATCACCAAAACACGCGTGGTTTACCCGCTGACTCAAACTGACGTAAGCGTACAGCTCAATAATCAAAGCTCTTCGCCATCCCTGTCTCAGGCCTGGATAGATGAGGGCGACCCCAACAGTACGCCAGGCGAGAGCAAAGCACCGTTCTTCATCACCCCGGCAATTTTCCGCATGGAGGCTAATTCGTCCAAAATGCTGCGCATTGTTTACACCGGGAAATCTCTGCCCACCGATCATGAGTCTCTTTTCTGGCTGAACGTGCTAGATGTGCCACCCAACGAGAAGAGTGTTACAAACCGGCTGCAATTTGCCTTCCGTACCCGTATCAAGCTGTTCGTAAGGCCTGCCGGTTTAAAGGGCAACATTAAAGAGGCAGTTTCGCAACTGCGCTGGAAAGCGGCTTCTGCACAAAAACCGGGGGAGAGTGCCATGACTGTGACCAACTCCTCACCGTATTACCTCTCATTCAGTGAATTTGCTGTGCAGAGCGAGGGGCAAACCCTGAAGAACGATAAAGCGGCATGGTCGCCCCGTTTTCAACCTCAATATTATCAGTGACAGGGCAGAAACCCCTGTCGTCGGGCGCGAAGGTGACCTACAAAGCGATTGGCAATCTCGGTGAGGCATTGCCGGGCAGTGCGACGCTGAATTAAAGAAAGAAGGTAGAACACACATGAAATTCTTAAAAAGAGACATCATTAAAATTCAGTCTTTTATTTGACTTATCAACAAGTTGCTCGGTTCCGAAAGGTGATGCTTCACGCCGAAGCGCGGCCGTTTTATAGCGGAACTATTACAAATCATCATCATGATTAAAGGATTCAGTATGTTTAAAAATATCAGCGTGGCGGGGTATTTTATGTTGGCGGCTCTATTGTCCGTTACGGCGCTGACCAGCGCGCCAGCATTGGCATCTTCAACCTGTAATAATGATTCTGATAACGATCCGGTTGCAGCGGGTGCCATGTCGATACCTGCGAATGCTGCCCCTGGCACGATGATTAAATCTGTTCAGACAACATCTATAATGCAGTGCAGGGATACTACCAGTTCATCAGCCTCCTTTATTACTTACGTAGATTTACAACCAACGGGTCCTTTGGTGTCAGGATATACGGATGTTTATCAGACCAACATCAGCGGGATTGGCGTGCGTTACACGTTTAATGCTCCAAATTGCACGGATGCAAATGCGGTGATTATTTCTGGAACGGGGAAAACCCGGTTTTCCTGTCCCTTTACAACCGGCACGACCTATGTGAAGTATCCTCTTAATGCCAATATGGATTTCATTGTTACGGGCACATTACCGGCTAGCAGTACACTCACCTCAGTATCAGCAATAAAACTGTACTTTTCGAATTCCGATATAGCAGGCGGCCCCTGGGCTCAGGACCCACCCATTTCTGGTGTGGCATCAGGTTCAGTGACTGCATCTACCTGTTCAGTCAATCAAAAGAGTATTGGCGTGACGCTGGATACGGTGACGACCACCCAACTTTCCGGTCCGATTGGCGTCACCGCTGCTCCCAAGCCATTTACTCTGTCACTCACTTGCCCGGAGGGTATCAAAACCTTCGTTACACTGACTGACTCCACGAATTCGGGTAACCTCACCACCACGCTGGGGTTGACGCCAGATTCTAGTGCGCAGGGCGTTGGGATCCAGATACTCAACAGCAGTGATACACCCGTTGCATTTGGGCCGGACTCGGCAGCAGCAGGGAATCTCAATCAGTTCCTGTTGGGAGCATCCGTTGCGGGGGTCACTGAGTATCCATTCAAAGCCCAATACATCAGCACCGGGAATGTCCGGGCAGGTACGGTCAAGGCTATTGCGACCTTTACTCTCTCATACCAGTAAGCAGGAAGGGTTATGGCTTATTTAGAAAAACGAAAATAATCTTTTAAAAATAATGTACGCAAATGATGCCATAATGCTTTCTCAAAATATAAAGGCTATAGGAGAGTGCGATGATTATTCTAAGGTGCTTTAAAGAATACAAGTCTTAGTTTATGAAAGTCGTGATTGTTATTTCCTGGCCACCTACGAGGTGGAGTTGCGCCTGAATAATAGCAAGGCGGCTGAATATCCGTGCGCCATCTATAACCAGCTAAGTACTTAAGTCGGTATTATTTTAAATTTTTAAATCCGACCTTCCTCATTGATGGTTGTTTATCAGGTTGTTTATCAGGTTGGTTTTCAATGATGTCATGAAATAATCACAGTTAATGTTAGTTATCATGAATGATAGCGGGTGTTATAAAGTTGTCTTCCATTGGCGCTCCAAATTCAACGACTACTTTTATAAGTCGCCATTCGTGGCATCGTAAAGCACCAGCAACCCTGTCGTGATAAAAAATGAATATTAACTTTTAAAGTTTACTGACTAAATTTAAAGGCTCTATGTATGACACATCAAAAGAGAAAGGTTTCTCTAAAAAAATCAAACAGTAAGTCCTTTGCCCTGCGTTTTCTTTCTGCTGCCGTATTAGCGGGAATAAGCGGGATGTCACAGGCTGATTGTCTTATTACAATCACATCAGCGGAGTGTGATACTTCTTCCCCCAATCCTTATAGTAGCACGCTGGACTTTAGCAGTGTGACCGGTGCGACGGTAACGATAGATAGCGACGCTATTCTTAACACCGGGAGTAACGCGGGGATTACTACGGGTGACAATGCCAATATTATTTTGCAGTCCGGTGCGCAAGTTATATCTGGATCAAAAAAAGCAGCCGCCATAACAACTACCAGCGACTCGCATATTAAGATCGGTAAAGATGCCTTGGTATCACAAACCAACGCTGCTCAACCTACTATAAAAGTGCTGTTCTATGATAATAGCATTGAAAATAGTGGCACCATAACTAACGAGGGATCATCACCGGCAATAAGCTTTGACCACAGCGGCCAAACTCTGGTTAACGACGGGGTCATAAGCTCAAAGGGCACCGCAATTAGTGGTTACGGTGGTTTAACGATAATTAACTCAGGTCAAATAATTGGAGGAACGGGAACTGCCATTCTTTTTGGCGCGTTTGTGCAGGACACCCTGATCTTGGAAGAAGGTTCCAGCATTACTGGTAAGGTCGTTGCTAACAGTAATACAGAGGATACATTCGTGCTGGGCGGTGAGGCTAATCCCGAGTCTGGTGGCGATACGTTTGACGTCAGCACGATTGGGAATGAGGCACAATATCAAAGATTTGAAATATTTAAGAAACAAGGAACCAGCACCTGGACGCTTGATGGTACCGCTACGCAGGATATTAACTGGAGCGATGAAGAGGGAACCTTAGTATTTGGTAGTTCAAATCAGGGGGGCGGTACTATCAGTGGTAACGGTGGCGATATCGGTTACCTCGATGGTGTTTCATTGAAGAATGCTATCGTGCTTAATCAGGATACCGGCATGATAGTTAACGCCGGGGCGGCAAGCCAAAGTGGCATCATCTCGGGAACGGGGGCCATGACTAAAACCGGCGAAGGACTCCTGATACTCAGCAATGATAATACCTACCAGGGTTTGACAACTGTCGCGGCGGGTAGCCTGCAGCTCGGGAATGGCGGAACAACCGGCATGGTCAGCGGGGCTATCGTTGACAACGGTACGCTGATATTCAATCACAGCGATGACCTCGCCTATGCAGGCATTATCTCTGGCACCGGCGACATCACGCAAGACGGGGCCAGCACCCTGACTCTGACAGGGGATAACACTTACACAGGCAAGACAACCATCAACAGCGGCAGTACCCTTTCACTGGGTAATGGTGGCACCACCGGCAGCGTGGCAGGCAATATCAGCAACAGCGGCACCCTGGTCGTTAACCATGCTAACAGCTATACCGAAGATGCTGTGCTGAGCGGGACGGGGAGCCTGACCCAGGCAGGCGCAGGGACACTGACACTGACCGGTGCGGGCTCCTCGCAGGGCGCCGTCAATGTGAATCAGGGCACTCTCGATCTCGCGCAAAACGGCCAGTTTAACACCGGCACGCTCAACGTTGCCGCCCACTCCACCCTCAAACTGGAAGATACCGCCCGGCTGACCGCCAGCGGCGCCGCAACCCTCAACGGTGAGCTGGATGTTGATATCTCCAACGGCGGATCACTGATAACGGCCAACAGCATCGCAATCGGCGCCGATTCCGCACTCACCGTTGCCGGCTTGTCCAGCGACATGCCCGCCAGCGCCAGCGCGGCCGCGCAGTCGCGTACCACCGTAATGCAGACTACCCAGGGTATCACCGGCGATTTCGCCAGCGTGAGCTCTGCTACTGCTACGACCGACTCCCCGGATTACCTGCTGGTTGGCGGTAAAAAATCCGCTGACAACCTGAGCTACAGCGTGGGCAGGGATCTGGCCTGGACGTCCGGCACGTCGGGCTCACACGGTAATTTTACCCTCAGCGATCCGACCGACCATTTTAACGTTGACGTGACGCTGTCTGACCAGGCGGCTAACGCGGCCACCGGCTGGGACGGCAAGAGCCTGACCAAAGCGGGCGACGGTAATTTAACCCTTTCCGCCGTGAATACGTACAGCGGCGCTACCGCAATTAACGGCGGGACACTGACCACAGGTATTGCCCACGCGCTGGATGCCAGCAGTGGTGTCAACGTCGCCAGCGGAGCCACCTTAGATCTGAACGGTTTTGATCAGAATGTGAATGCCCTCAGCGGAGCGGGCAGTGTTGCCCTCGGAAATGCCACGCTTGG
The DNA here is from genome assembly GCF_003263515.1 of Rahnella inusitata. Lineage (GTDB taxonomy): Bacteria > Pseudomonadota > Gammaproteobacteria > Enterobacterales > Enterobacteriaceae > Rahnella > Rahnella inusitata. The sequence goes on from NZ_JYDE01000021.1 coordinate 139,679, forward strand.
CGTAGTGAGTGCCACGACGAATAGTGAGTTTGACGGCATTATCTCCGGCACTGGCGGCCTCACACATGGCGGAGCCAGCACCCTGACTCTGACAGGGGATAACACTTACACAGGCAAGACAACCATCAACAGCGGCAGTACCCTTTCACTGGGTAATGGTGGCACCACCGGCAGCGTGGCAGGCAATATCAGCAACAGCGGCACCCTGGTTGTTAACCATGCTAATAGCTATACCGAAGATGCTGTGCTGAGCGGGACGGGGAACCTGACCCAGGCTGGCGCAGGGACACTGACACTGACCGGTGCGGGCTCCTCGCAGGGCGCCGTCAATGTGAATCAGGGCACTCTCGATTTCGCGCAAAACGGCCAGTTTAACACCGGCACGCTCGACGTTGCCGCCCAGTCCACCCTCAAACTGGAAGATACCGCCCGGCTGACCGCCAGCGGTGCTGCTACCCTCAACGGCGAGCTGGATGTTGATATCTCCACGGGCGGGCCACTGATAACGGCCAACAGCGTCACAATCGGCACCGATTCCACACTCACCGTTGCCGGCTTGTCCAGCGACATGCCCGCCAGCGCCAGCGCAGTGGCGCAGTCGCGTACCACCGTATTGCAGACTACCCAGGGTATCACCGGCGATTTCGCCAGCGTGAACTTTGGTGTGACCGACTCCCCGGATTACCTGCTGGTTGACGGTAAAAAATCCGCTGACAATCTGAGCTACAGCGTGGGCAGCGAACTGGCCTGGACGTCCGGCACCTCGGGATCAAACGGTAATTTTACCCTCAGCGATCCGACCGACCATTTTAACGTTGACGTGACGCTGTCTGACCAGGCGGCTAACGCGGCCACCGGCTGGGACGGCAAGAGCCTGACCAAAGCGGGCGACGGTAATTTAACCCTTTCCGCCGTGAATACGTACAGCGGCGCTACCGCAATTAACGGCGGGACCCTGACCACAGGCGTTGCCCACGCGCTGGATGCCAGCAGTGGTGTCAACGTTGCCAGCGGAGCCACCTTAGATCTGAACGGCTTTGACCAGAATGTGAATGCCCTCAGCGGAGCGGGCAGTGTTGCCCTCGGAAATGCCACGCTTGGCGTAGTGAATGCCACGGCGAATAGTGAGTTTGACGGCGTTATCTCCGGTGCGGGTTCACTGAATAAAACCGGCATGGATACTCTCGTGCTGGGCGGTAATAACACGTTTACCGGCGATACGACGATTTCCTCGGGAACACTGCAGGTCAGCAATGGCGGTGTGTCCGGTGCGCTGACGGGCAATATTGTGAACAACGCCGCGCTGGTGTTTAACCGCAGCGATGCGTCAGCTTACAACGGCGTGATTTCCGGTACCGGTAACGTCACGAAGGACGGCGCGGGCACGCTGACCCTGAGCGGCACGAACACCTACGCCGGGGGCACGGTGATTGATAACGGCATCTTGTCGCTGGCCAAGGCGCAGGCTATTGGGGTCGGTACGGCACTGATAAATGCCGCAGGCACGCTTGACCTGGCTTTCAGTAACGCCACCTTTGCCAACGCGGTGAGCGGCGATGGCAAAGCACGCATCAGCGGAACGGATGTGGCACTGGGAGGCGATAACACCGCGTTTACGGGAGCGTGGGATATTACCGGCAGTGCTATCGTCACACAGGCGTCCCAGCTTGGCAGCGCGGGCGTACAACTTGACGGCGCAGGCAGCGAGCTTGCGCTGAACAATTTCAGCAGTGATTTCAATAATGCGTTGAGCGGCAACGGCAAGTTGCAGGTCAACCAGAACAGCAAAAACGACGATTTCACCTTTGCCAGCTCCACAGGTTCAGCCTTCACCGGCACCGTGCAAATGGAACAAGGGAACATGTTGCTCGATGCCAACGGCGCGCAGGCACTGACGAACGCCACTTTAGCCTTGTCGCCAAACGGTATGACGACGCTGGACGCTGACCGCAGTATTGGCGGGCTCACGACGGGCGGCGGAACGTTGAGGATTAATAACACCCCATCCGATACCTATACGCTGACCACCCAAACATTGGATGCCAGCGCCGGAGGCTCGATAGCCGTCAATGTTCCTGCGACGCTGGCACCACCGGTCATTCCGGTAGATGCCTCCTATTTTGACCAGGATGTCATCCGGACAATACAGGCGATCAATACCACCGGCACAGTCACTGGCGTGGGTAATCACCTGTCTCTGACCAATTATGATGGTGTTACCCCCGTCAGTACTCCAACCCTGGTGGATATTAGCAGCGACGGTACTCAGATCGGTGTTGCCACCTATGATTACGGTGCTGTGGTGACCAGCGACGGTGCCTGGATCGGTTATGACCTGTTGAAACTGGAGGCCAACGCGGGCCAGACTCTCGCTCTGCAAAATGAGCCGGGTAAGGATAATGTACTCAGTGCTCAGCTCACCGGTGCCGGTAATTTCGACGTGCAGGGTGCGGGCACGGTAATACTTAATAATGTCGACAACGACTACACCGGCAATACCGTTATCAGCAGCGGTACTTTACAGCTGGGCAGTGATAATGCGCTGGGTAATACGGCTGACGTTAGCATCGCCAATGGCGCAGATCTGGACGTCAATGGTAAAACCCAGACCATCACTACACTGCATGGTGTGGCGGGCAGCAGCCTTAATATGGGTAACGGCGTCCTGACCATTGCGCAGGGAGGAGTCAGTCAGGGCACATTAATCGGCGCAGGACAGCTCAATCTGGAAGGGGGGCTGATGCAAATTAGTGGTGCGAATGCGGGAATGAGTGCCACGACACGGATAGCCGCACCTGCAGACGTTGAGCTGGATAATACTCAGGGCCTCGGCACCGGTGATATTGCCCTTGACGGCACCCTGAAGCTGCGCAGTGCGAACGGTATCCTGAGCAATCAGCTCAGTGGCGCCGGTACGTTGTCCTTGCAGGATAGTGCACAGGTCAGCCTGACAAACAGCCTCAATACCCTGAGTGGGGATATCAACGTGGCCACCGGGTCGCAGTTAACCGCTTTTGGTGCCGGGACATTGGGCACGTCCAGCGTGACCGACAACGGCACGGTGGTGCTTGATACCGCCACCGACTGGACGCTGACCAACGCTATCAGCGGCAGCGGCGGGCTCACCAAAACCGGCAGCGGCACGCTGATTGTGAACAATGGCCTGACCTACAGCGGTGACACCCATATCAGTCAAGGTACCCTGCAGATTGGTGATGCGCCAGGCAGTCTGGACAGCACCGGCACAGTGTATGTCGAGACGGCCGGTACGTTGCGCGGCAACGGCAGCGTCGGCGGCTCTGTCGTCAACAGTGGTCACATCGGCATGCTGAGCGATACGCCAAGCCAGCTGCGCATTGCCGGAGACCTGACCAACAACGGGGTGGTTGACCTGACTAACAACGCCGTCGGCAATACGCTGACGGTGGACGGTAACTATAACAGTGACGGCGGTCAGCTGTGGCTCAACAGTGAGTTGAACGGTGACAGTTCTTCCACCGATGAGCTGATTATCAAAGGCAACACCAGCGGCAGTACCCAGGTCACCGTGAACAATATGCACGGTCTGGGCGAAGAGACGGTAAACGGCATTGAGGTGGTGAACGTGCAGGGGCAGTCTGATGGCAATTTTGCCCTGCAGGGCCGTGCCGTTGCTGGTGCCTATGAGTACTCTCTCTATCAGGGCACGCCGACGGAGAACGACGGCAACTGGTATCTGCGTTCGCAATCCACAGAGCCAGCCCCAGCCCCGTCCCCAGAGCCAACTCCAGGGCCTGAGCCAGAGCCAACTCCGGCCCCGTCCCCACGGGCACCGGTACTGCGTCCTGAGGCGGGGGCTTATCTGGCCAACCAGAGCCTGGCCAACAGCGTATTCCTGACGACAATGCAAGATCGCAATGGTGGCAATCGTCAGACCGGCGAGGATGCGCCAGCGACCTGGGCACACTTTGATGCAGGACGGGTCAACAGCCAGGCGGCGGGCGGGGCGATTTCCACCGGGTCAGACACGGCAGTCCTGCGGATTGGTAGTGACATCTATCGTCATGACTTTGGTAATCAGCAGATAAAGGCCGGGATCATGACCGGGTATGCCGACGTGGATACGCACAGCGATTCACGGGGTGTCAGCGGGTCGACGGACAGTAACCTGAAGGGATACAACTTTGGTCTTTACGGTACCTGGTATGGCGGCTCCGCGGAGCAGGAAACCGGGCCGTACGTTGACAGTTGGGTGCAGTACGGCACCTTCCATAACTCGGTCAACGGCAGTGACTTACCGGAAGAGAAGTACCATAGCCACAACTGGACCGGGTCGGTGGAAGCGGGTTATGACATTGCGTTGAGTGAGGCGCACGCGCTTTATTTGCAACCGCAGTTCCAGACGATTTACTCCAAATACAGTCAGGGTGACCACAGTGAAGCCAATGGCACGCAAATTCATAGCAAGGACTCGGGCGGAGTAACGACCCGGTTAGGCGGGCGTGTTTACGGAAAAATAGACACAACGGGCCACACCGAACCTTACGTTGAGTTGAACTGGTGGCACGGCGGCAGCAGCAACAGCATTCAAATGGATGCGACGACGGTAGACCAGAATATTCCGGTCAATCGTTATGAGGTGAAAGTGGGTGCCCAGACTAACGTCAGTAAAAACTGGCAGTTATGGATAAATACCGGCGTTCAGGCGGGCAAGGATGATTACTCCAGCGTGCAGGGACAAGTGGGCGGTAAGTACTCCTGGTAAGGAAAGCAAACGCAGTCAGGAATACCTTCTCGAAGGTCAGTCACTGACATTTTGAAAATGATGTTCTAAACGTCGGAGATCACCTGAAAACTCGGGTGATCTCCTCATTTCATGCAACCGTAATATCGGGTTGGGCCTGCATCCTCCGTGACCCAGCTGAACATCCAGAACATTAGTTATGGTTAAATAATCTGTATGTGATTATTAATCCATAGTTCAAGACTAATGAACTCACATGAGTTAAAATTACGCACGCAATTTATGCTTCTTATTGGGTGTACGTTAACCTGTTCAGTGAATTACTGGTGATATAGGAAAATATTTAGGTTGTAAGAATGTCAAAGGCCACAAAACTATCAGGATAAGGATATTCCTCATGGAGCATGACAAAAATAACAGAGCTTTCTTGGAACGTTTGCACATTTTTGATGTGGTGATGAATCGCAAAAGCATGAGAGAAGCAGCATTATCACTCAATATGACGCCATCAAGAGTCAGTATGGCAATAAAGAAATTAAGAGCGTTATATTCAGACCCTCTGTTTATTCGCGAAAAGAACGCTCTTGAACCCACTAAATTCGCCAGGAATTTACATCGGGAAATACAGAAGAATCTTAAAAAAAATAACATCACCAATGAGCTGGAGAACAATGACGGTGATCAGAGTCAGCTGCTTATCTCATGTTCACCACATATTGCAACGAATGTGATCCCTTTAGCATTCCAGCTTACTCAAGATTTGCCATTCGTTTCAATCAAACATATTGACTTACCCATTTCAAGGAAAGATCACACCAGTCTTCTGATAGACAATGAAGTGGATATTATTTTCGACTATACTCCTGTTGAACACCCTGATATATTTTTCAGAAGACTGTTCATGGAAGAGTATTGTATTGTCTGTTATGACAATCACCCACGTCTTACTCATTCCATTAGCCTGAAAGAGTATACCGAGGAAACTCACGCGGTGTTAGAAGCCCCGTCAATCCACGAGAGAAAAAGTGATTACAGCCAACACATTCAGAACGAAGATAAAATAATTGGTTTTTGCAGCCACTACTATTTGGATCTCCTTGCCGTTGTCGAAGTCAGCGATATGATTTGCACCGTGCCGCAGAATATTTATCTCAAGCTGTGCGCTTCATTCAATGTTAAATCATTGAACTATAACTTTAACCTTGGGTTCAAAAAACCTAGTCTCTATATGAGCTATTTGAAAGAATTGAAAAAATCCAAAAACAAAAGCATTCTTCTTAAGAAGATGGAAAAGATGCGCTAAGGAAATGATATTACCACCTCAACAATAATAAGTCATTTAAGTGCGCAGTTCCCCATGAGAACCCGGCCAGAAAAAAAGCACCGAGATCAGCCTGTTTTTTTCTTTCATCGCGGAACTGCTACACGAGCTCTTTTAGCGAATTCATTATTTTCAACAACGCCACAAAACTTGGGTTTTTCAGCGAGCTTTTATTGTAGGTCATATATAAAGGAACTGCCTCAGGAACGAAATCACATTCAAGAATTTTAATATTGAAACTGTGACTAAACTTCTCGGCAAACCATCGTGGAATAAATCCAACCACATCAGACTTTTCGATAACGGAAGTATTAGCAATAATTGAACTGCTGCTGAAGAAAAAGTCACGATGTCCGAAGAAATCTAAAATGCCATTTTGCATGCGCTTTACGCCTTCAGAACCCGCGTTCAAAAAAGTAAAACTTTCATGATCAATATCCTCTGCCCTCAATCTGTTCGCCAGTCGCGGGTGCTCCTTACGGCATACGGGGACAGGGTATTCAGTCAAATAGACTTCAGTTATCGTTGAGAAGTTGTAATACGGCTTGCTATCAAAAACAATATCCGCTTTGCGGTAAATCAAAACATCCTCGACAGAGTCAATAAGCGCGTCCGAGTTTATATGACTAATTTCACAACTGAGCTTATCCTCCAGGATTTTGGCACAAATGTCTGGCAATAAACGCATTGCCGCGTAGGGTGTCGAGTGTATAACGAATTTGCTTTTTGTACTGGTATCCGAAAAATAGTCGAGGCTGTTAATCAGTTGACTAAAACCATCACTCAAATGAATGTGCAGATTCTCAGCAACCGTCGTGGCGACCAGCCCCTTGCCTTCGCGAATAAACAATGGATCGCCAAAATAGCTACGAAGCCTGCTCAGTGACTGACTCACGGAAGAAGGGCTGACACTTAACAACGCAGCGGCCCTGGAGACGCTCTTATGAATGAAGATGGCCTCGAAAATCAGCAACAGGTTTAAATCGAAACCTTTAATTTTTGCGATACTCGCGATAAGTGAATTGTTTGACATTTAATCGCCTGATTTGATTGATATTTTTTTATTAAAACCAGATAAAACCTAAAGGTAATAACGTATTTTTGATAATTATAGCAGAAGAAATCGAGGATCACTTTAATCGTGCTGAAAATTTACTCTATGAAATCAGGCATCTAACAACGAACTATTTTTGTATTACTTTTAATCCGATAAGGGCTTTATTGAATGAATCCAACTTTGGCCGCAATCAGGATCAGATCTGCATATTCCTCATCCTGTAGCGATATCCCGTGGAAAAACAAAAGTTCAAAATCACCCACGGGAAAACTTACAACAAGTCGCTCAGTTACGGCTCAATCACTTCACCTCTCTCATCCAGCATCGCCGTCAGTAATGCTGTACCGTCTTTACTCACCCGAAATGCCCCATAGCGCGCATGGACGAAACGTTCACCGTGGCCTTCCTGAAAGAAATAAGCGTTGGTGCCTACTGTCAGCGAACCGGAATTCATATGGTATTTCACCCGTAACTGATTTGCTTTAAGGGGGTGGCCTTGATCAAACCTTGCCTGAGTGACCTGTCGCTGCGTATCAAGATCGACAATAATTTTCCCGCTAAGGGGTAAACAAGGCGTGGAGGGGACGGAGTTGCAGACCTGATGTTGCTGATCTAGCTCCAGCTGCAAAGGTCGGGTAATGGCATAACTGAGCGCCATATAATCGCCCTGCATGAGAGAGCGCGGATCAACCGGGGCAAGTTCTAAAATCATCACATCTCCCATTTTCAGTATCCGCTCTTTTTGCCAGATCCCGGCATTGACGGCCACCAGCGCCAGCAATATCACCATTCCGGCCAGCCATTTCCTCAGATTATTGGTTTTCATAGGCACCTCCGCTGTGTGCAGGTAAAAACTTTTTGACCACCCATGTCAGCACCAGTAAAACCAAACCGCTGACCAACAGCAGCAAAGATTTATGCAACAGAGTGACACCGAGGAAGTAATACCAACCCGAAACATACAGCATTAGGAAACCACCACTGACCAGCAGACTCCCCTGACTCCCCTGATAACGGGCCATGAGTAACAGCCACAGACCCAGCCCCATACCGGGGGCATAGACGGCGGCAGCGCCACAAAGGATCGCAGCCGGTAAAGTGAATAGTGATAAATGCGTCTTCTCAACCACTCTCTGGTACAGCGCACTGAATGTTAAGCCTGCCGCAATGCCGCCACCTAAACCCAATTGAAGAGTAGAAAACTGCGGCGTATACCAGAAAATATCCGAGATAAACTCAGCATTTATTCCCAGGAAGCACAGTAAAATCAGACCCGCAGGAATGCCATGTATAAGCGGATGAACCCCTTCAGCAAAAGGACCCGTCTGCAAATTCAGCTGATTCCTGACGATCCACAACCAAAAAATCATGACACAGGCGACCAGCGCCGAAATGGCACACAAACCGCTAACGGGCGGTAAGTACAGATTGGTCAGGGAATGCCCCGACAGAATCAACAGAAGCGTCATAACAGTGATGGCCATAAACCGGTATGTCCGATCGGGCATAACCATTGCCATCCCGGCCAGCACCGGCAGCGCGCACAGAGAACTCACCAGAATAAAGGTTTCTCCGTCGGGTTCGACCAGCATAAAGACACCGACACAAAGCCCGCACGTCGCCGCAATCGCCCAGGCCAGTCCGATATGATGTTTTCCCGCTCCCTGTGTGCGTAAGAGGCCGCCCGCGATGGCCGCGAGGAGCAAGGAAGGAATAATGACGGTGGTTGCATCAGGGTCGTTGAGCAAGTCGGACATATAGAGAATCAACGCCAGCAGTAACAGAATGATCATGGCAGCCACCCAGCCACCGATGCTCAGCGCAAGCCTGAGATACCAGGGAAGATGGGAGGAGTGATCATGCTGCTGAATTTCCTGAATCTGCGTCTGGTTCAGCAAACCATGCTGAAGCAATTTTTCTGTCAGCGCTGTTAATTCAGCAGGCGCTACGTCGACCGGCGCGCGGTCATACAGCTTGCGTCGCCAGTGCAGGAGTAAGGCACCGTTGCCAGCCACCCACAATGCCATCAGGCAACCGATCAGAAACAGATCACCCACATCGTATGAGTTATCAAACAATTGCATGATCAGGACGCAGCCCGAGGCCGTCAGGCTGGCAGTACCCAGAGTCAGCATGCAAAGATCCGGATAGCGATAACGATACAGGTAATAGCCCGCCAGTAAGGTGATTAACCAGAAGCCGGTAATAAGCGTAAGGGGGGTATCACGCCCCCAACCGGACATGTTTCCGGCGACGATGCAGGTCAGCAGCAGTAACAAAAATCCCGCCATAAGCCGGGAGAACCAGCGGCTCGCCAGCCAGCTTTCGGGATGATGTTTTATCGCCCGTAAGGCCAGCACTTCCCGGAAAATCAGGCACAACGCCAGCGCAGCCAAATAACTGCAGAGCACCGTAGTGGGAAGTTGAACGAAGATATCAAACGATAAGATGTCCACGAAGGACAACGACAACGTGGTGTAATAGAGTTGAAATCCCAGATTAGCAACCAGCCAGCTGCAAAACCACAGACTGTTTTGCCGCCCAATCAGCGCCAGTGGCAGGAGAACGCATAGCCAGGCTCTGAACAACTCCCAGCTGTCAGCACCGGTCTGATACACCTGCCCGTACAAAGCAAACAGGGCGCCGAAGCTCAATCCCACCGCAAGCAAAGCGCTGCGCGCCGCGCGGTGATACCAGCGCCACCAGACAACGGCAGCCAGCGCGACGATCAATAATTCGGTCAGTGCGAATTTGGTGATCTTCGGCATATCAGCCCAGTTCCAGGCAACAAAAAACAGAGCGCCGGTAACCAGTGACAATAAACCCAGGCTAAAGAGCACGGGGATGAGGAATGTCCGCCACTGGCCAGTTCCAGGCCGCACACCGCAAAAAGAGTAAATACGCTGACAGGCATCAGGGGTAAGGCTACCTCCTTTTACTAAGCGCTCCGTCTGACGGCAAAGATACTTTGCCGTCCGTGAAGGCATCCAGCTTATGTCATCTGGTGCGATGTCATTCATGATATCCCTGCCTTTTGTCACGGTTGCATGTAAGAGAACATTCTTTTGCAGGAGTCAGCCTTGTTTACCCCGCGTAGGTTTTATAACACCTTGCAATAATATTAGCGTTCAAATTTCTGTTTTACCGAACTCAGGCTGATCTTCAAAGGGCCGTTGAAATCGCTGCTTTTATTTCTCCGTCGGGAAGTTACAGTGTATCGTTTAGCCCATTGGTCAGCCCACGGACAATGTACCGCGGTTGATGTGGCTGGCAGCAATGATCAGACAGACGTTATTGAGTCGATCCCAGAGCGGGATTTTAAGGAGGAAGTGATGAAAGAGAAGTTTCCGCAAAACTTTATGTGGGGTGGGGCGACGGCCGCCAACCAGGTTGAAGGGGCATACGATCAGGACGGCAAAGGGCTGTCGATAGTCGATGCCATCCCCGGAGGAAAAAAACGGTTAAGTATTGTCTCCTCGCCTGAGTTTGATTTCTCACTTGATACAACGCGCCATACTTATCCTAATCACAAGGGTATTGATCACTACCATCGCTTTCAGGATGACATTGCGCTGTTTGCGGAAATGGGCTTCAAGTGTTACCGGTTTTCAATTGCCTGGACCCGAATTTATCCCAACGGCATCGAGCAGCAACCCAATGAAGCGGGATTGAAACATTATGATGAGGTTATCGACGCCTGCATCGCGCAGGGCATTGAACCCGTTATCACCCTTTCCCATTATGAAATGCCGCTGCATCTGGCGAAAGAGTTTGGTGGCTGGAAAAACCGTGAACTTATAGGTCACTTTGAGCGTTTTGCCCGCACGGTGCTGACGCGTTATGGCCATAAAGTTAACTACTGGATGACCTTTAACGAGATCAACAGCGCGGCGCATTTTCCTATTATGAGTCAGGGGCTGACCGTAAAAACTGGCGCACTCGACGATCAGGCCAAATATCAGGCGTGGCATAACCAGTTCGTCGCAAGCAGTTTGGCGGTGAAAATTGCCCATGAAACCAATGCCAAGATTCAGATAGGTTGCATGATCCTCTATGCGACGAATTATGCTTACGACTGTGATCCGGTTAATCAGCTTGAGACCCTGAAAGAGACTCAGGCATTCAATTTTTATTGTGCCGACGTGCAGGCGGGCGGTAAGTATCCGTACTACGCAAAAAGACTCTGGGCGTCGAAGGGCGTAGAACTGGACATTCAGCCGGGGGATTTGGCGCTTATTGAACAACATACAGTGGATTACATTGGGTTTAGCTATTACATGTCTTCCACCATCAATAAAACCAATCCGGATGCATTATCTGCCGAGGGAAACCTTCTCGGCGGCGCACGCAATCCTTTCCTGGAGGCCAGCGAGTGGGGCTGGGAAATTGATCCAGTGGGACTTCGTATTGCGCTCAATCAGCTTTATGACCGTTATGAGAAACCGCTGTTCATTGTTGAGAACGGGCTGGGTGCTATCGATAAGCCAGATGAAAACCACTACATTGCCGATGACTACCGCATTAAATATTTGCGTCAGCATATTGAAGCCATGGCCGATGCGGTTGAAGACGGAGTGGAACTGATGGGATACACCCCGTGGGGCTGTATCGATCTGGTGAGTATGTCTACCGGTGAGATGAGCAAACGCTACGGGCTGATTTATGTCGATCTCGACGATAACATCAGCGGCACGGGCAACCGTTACAGGAAGAAATCATTCCACTGGTATCAGAAAGTCATCGCGACGAACGGTGAAGACCTGAGTTGAGGATGCGGGCTGATGACGCCGTCGTCAGCCCTTAAAAAGCCTGTCAGCGCTGACGAACCAGCGCCCGGTTTTTATCAAGCAGGAAAGGGCGCAGATATCCCACCGTGTTAGACAGGATAATCACGTCCTCTGACACCCTGATATTGAGCACATCCCGCAGATAGGCTTTGCGCGTTTCCATCCGTTGCCAGACTTCCGGGAAGTGGCTTTGCAGCTCGTTTCTCAGTGTGGCATCAGCCAGCGCAACAGTATCTTCAATGCTGCATCCGCCGTAGCCGGGCAGCGAAGGGATAATGTCTATCTGAAAAATCATCCCACTCTCAAGCCTGATCGTTGAATTCGCATAGACAGGGGAGCAGAGCCACTCTTCATCGGCCACCAGATGACCGGGATTCAGATGCCAGTGAAACTTCTCTTTCGGCATCACGTTTTCGATGGTTTGATAAAGTTCACCGCCCGTCAGGCCTGGTTGAAGCGTTTCGAGCCAGGTGGTAACTGCATGATAGTAAGGAATAGCCAACGCTGAAAGATAGTCCGCCACCGCAGGCGCCAGTTCATGTTGTGCTGCCACGACATAGGCCGAACGGCTGCTCAGCCCACCCTTAAACCCGACCGTTAGCGAGAATTTATCTCCGAGGCGGATCTCTTTATCCGTCGGATACAAACAGGCATTAGCGAAACGATCACCGGTGGCGGCGATCATCACGACGTTGCCCGGCTGCCCATCGGCAGACAGCAACTGACCTATCTGTTTCTCCGTTTTCCCCGGTGCAATCTCATCCAGCGCAGCCAATATATTGGTGGAAGCCAGGTTTGCGCCGTACTCATAAAAGGCGATTTCGCTGGCTGTATTTAAACGGCGTACGCCGTGCGCGGGAGAGATAAACAGCGAGGTGGCATTGACCACGTTTTCCCGTTTTCCGGCAATGTCGATAACCGCTTCCAGAATGAAAGCAGGCACATCGAACTGATACTGATTATCGCCAAGCTTGCTGGTGAACAACTTCCAGCCAACGACGCCAATCCGGTTTTCATGCTTCAAACCAGCCTGAGCCAATACCTCAGTCAGCGGAGCATCGTTATCCATCGGCTGATTCGGCAGCGAAAAGGCTGGCGCATGGAGACACTTTCCGCTGTTTCGCGCATAAGGCACCAGCTTGAGGTTCTCATTTCCCATCACGTAGCTAAGTTGTCCGTCAGCGGTCAATATCAGCAATGCCTCTTCAAAACGGGGAATAAAGCCAGCAAGGTATTCAAAATTCCCGCCATGTTCTTTATCGGCATAGATGATCAGGGCATCGAGATTATGCTGCTGCATAGCCGTCAGAATCTTCTTCAGCCGCAGCGCCATCACGTTGTCGCTGATAACAGGCATTTTCACATGGGGAAACGTCTTTGGCGACGGGACAGCGGTCAGTTCAAAACGGGGTTGTGACGAGGTCATTGCCATTCTCCTTAACGGAATAAAATAGGGTAGTGCCTGAGATCTTACGGCTATCTTATCCCGTTCCGAAGCCGTTTGCGGCTTTCGGGGATGAACATCCCCTCAGCGAGCTGGCCTGCCAATAAATAATGAACGCTAAGCCGATTGATTTCTCTTCATGCCACCTGCCGAATGAAAGACGTGCCTGCAAAAGATCAGCCAGATGGCAAGGGCACACAGGGCAATTCCTCCAAGAATGAGATAGGCAAAACTCCAGGAAGTATGGCTGACAATGGCACCGGCCAGCGCCGGGCTGAGCGAGGCGCCTAGCCCTTGCAGCAGCATCACAAGGCCAAGTGCTGCGTTGATATGACCTGTGCCATTAAACAACGAGGCAATCAGCCCAGGGATGGCAACACCTAAAATACCCGCGGCCACGCCGTCCAGCGCTTGCACAGGAAATAACACGAACTCGTTACTCCAAAAGGACGCAATGGCAGCCCGAAAAGGCAACACAATAAGCGCAATGACGATAAGTTTTGCATAACCATACTCAGATGCGTATCGCGAAGTGAGCAGAGCCACCGGGATCATGACGGCCTGAGAGATAGCGACGGTGAGTGCGGCATAAGTGCCCGGTGTGAATATAGAGCCAGAAGGGGAAGAGGCAACCTGCATGCTCAGCATCGGCAATTGTGCCGCATTGGCCAGGTGGAAAAGAAGCAGGGTAAAGCCCGTTACGGCCAGCTCAGGCCGCTTCAGCAACGCAAAAAAAGGAACAGAAACGGCCAGGCCATCGTGTTTTTCACTACCGCGCGCCACATTATGATCGATGTCGTTTTTATTAATCGCTAATGTCGTTATGACGGTAAACACCGCCATTGTTGTCATCAGTAAAAATACCGATCCGGTTCCCCAGATCCAGCATGTCACCGCCGCCAGCACGGCGACCGCCATATTACCGCCGTGATTGAAAGCTTCGTTTCGGCCCATCTGTCCCAAAAAACCTTGCTGACCGGCGATCCCCAGGGTGATCCCGGCAATGGCGGGTGCGACGATCGCGGCTGCTAAACCCGTGATGATTTGCGAGGCAATCACGACGGCAGAGACAGGGAAGTACCACAGGGCCAGCGTGCTCAGGGTGATCAGCAGGGATGAGGTGATAATTAACAGTCGCTTATAACGCGTGGCATCCACAATCATCCCGGACGGGAACGTGGCGACTAATCCGGCCAGACCGCCGAGCGTCATAACCAGACCAATCTCTTCCGCCCGCCAGTGATGGGACACCAGAAAGATGCCTAAAAATGGCCCCAGCCCGTCGCGGACATCGGCGATGAAAAAGTTGAGCAAACAGAGAACTTGCAGGGAACGTAATTTCATAAACAGCCTCAGGCAATATTCATGCTCGTTACCCGTTTGAATGGTCAAAAAGGGTACGCAACGGAATGTATCTCCTTCTGTATACAGTGCAAAAGTGAAAGAAAGACAGTCATACAGGGTCGTCTATGAGAAAAAAACGCGCAAAGGCCCTATTTTAGGTTTTTTCTGACCAGCAGCGGGATTTTTTGGGGAATTGAACAGCAGGCTGACAATGGCAGGCCGACGCCTGACCTGAGAGTTAATGGCCGGATCCCCGGCCATTATTAAATTTTCTGTCTGTTATATAACGCCTATTAATTGCCGCGATAACTGGAGAAACCGTAAGGGCTGACCAGCAGGGGAATATGATAGTGTGGAACAGAACCGTCAGCTTTGAATATCACCGGGATCTCCGGGAAGAATGTCGGGGTGTGATGTTTTTCAAACCATTCGCCTGTTTTGAATGTCACACGGTAATTCCCTTTTTCCATCGTCCCGTCTTTTGGATAGAGCGCTGGGATCCGACCCTGATCGTTAGTGACACCGTCACTCAGGCGGACCCACTGATTACCTTCTTGTTTTTCCAGCAACACGGTGACACCGGCAGAAGGAAGTCCGTCCTGCAAATTCAGTACGTGAACGCTCAGCGGGTTCGCTGCAAATGCCGAGGTCAGGCAGGCGACATTCAAAAAAAGGGCAGCGAATAAGGTTTTAATGGAGGTCATGTGAATTCCTTTTTTATTTGAAATGTTGATATTTAAATTCAAAGAATGAAAAGCGGTGATTTATTATCAGCCTGTTTTTTCAGTACTGTTTGAATAAAGAAATATTACCTTCCTGAGGTTAACCACCACGTGTCAAAACGATGACATTTATGTCATTATTCATCCGAAATACATCCCCGACGAGAAAGAATCATGACGGAACTGAAGATGGCTGTCCCGGCGATTGGCATTGATTTAGGCACCACCAACAGTCTGATCAGTGTCTGGCAAGACGGTGAGGCGCGGCTAATCCCCAATGCATTGAATGAATTTTTGACGCCTTCAGTGGTGAGTCTGGATGACGATGGCCGTATGTTAATTGGCCGCCCGGCACTTTCGCGTCTGACAACCCATCCGCAGCGTTCAGCGGCGCTCTTTAAGCGTTTTATGGGCAGCAAAAAACAGTTTCGACTTGATACACAAACCTTCGATGCACCGGAGCTGTCGGCGCTGGTGCTTAAATCCCTGAAAGCGGATGCTCAGGCCTATCTCGGCCATGACATCACCGATGTGGTTATCTCGGTTCCCGCCTATTTCAGCGACGAACAGCGCAAACAGACCCGTTTTGCCGCAGAACTGGCGGGGCTGAATGCCGTCAGGCTGATTAACGAACCTACCGCCGCCTCGATGGCCTACGGGTTGCACACCCAGAATACCGGCCGCACGCTGGTGTTTGATCTCGGCGGTGGAACCTTTGACGTCACGGTGCTCGAGTATGATCTGCCGCTGATTGAAGTGCATGGTTCGGCGGGCGACAACTATCTGGGCGGCGAAGACTTTACGCAGGCGATCATTAAAGCCTGTCTCAGTGAGTGGAAACTCGATGTCGTGGCAATTCCCGCGACCGAGCTGGCGCGTCTGTACGACAGTGCGGAACAGCTAAAATGCCAGCTCGGTCAGCATAATGCCACGCATCAGATGTGCTGGCAGTGGCAGGATCAGGCATGGACGCTCTCCTTTGACGAATCAAAACTGGAAGAGATCTGGTTGCCGCTGATGACCCGGTTGCGCGCCCCCGTGGAACAGGCACTGCACGATGCACGCCTGCGTCCGGAGCAGCTTGATCATCTGGTGCTGGTAGGCGGGGCATCGCGTATGCCGGTGATTCAAAAGCTCGTCGTCAAACTGTTCGGAAAATTACCTCACCAGCATCTGGATCCCGGTACCATTGTGGCGCTGGGTGCCGCCGCACAGGCGGCCTGTCGGTTGCGCAATGAGGATATTGAAGAGGTGATCCTCACCGATGTTTGCCCCTATACGCTGGGCATTGCCACCGCCAGCGAGCAAAGGAACGGGATATTTTCCCCGATCCTTGAGCGCAATACGGTCGTGCCTGCTTCGCGGGTGGAGACGTTCACCACCCGTCATGTCGACCAGACGTTTATCCGCATTGCTATCTATCAGGGCGAGAATCCTCTGGTGGCAAATAACATCTTTATTGATGAATTGCAGGTGCCGGTCAAACCTAACGGCACGTTACAGAATATCGACGTGCGTTTTAGTTATGACATTAACGGATTGCTGGAAGTGGATGTGAACTTGCCCGACAGCGGTGAGACAATGAGTAAAGTGATCGACCACAGTCCGATTGGCCTTAGCCCAGAACAGCAGCAGCGTAGCCGTGAGCGATTAATCGCGGTGAAAATTCACCCCCGCGACACGCTGGCCAACCGCAATCTGCTGGCGCGTTTAGAGAAAGCCTGGGCGCAATCGCTGGGCGATACCCGCGGGCAGATAGGAGTGTGGCTGGAAGAGTTCGAAAAGGAGTTAGCCAGCCAACAGGAAAGTCGGATCTCGCCGTTGCGCCAGCGGCTCGAAGGTCTGCTTGCGGAATTAACGTTATAACGTGAAAAGGTATGCCTCCCGGTAAGAAGGGCGGCATACACGATTTTTTGACTATTTTTTTCGCCGCCAGCCGGGCGGCGGGCCATAGCGGTTTGGTTCAGACATTCCGCGCTTAAACAGATACATTCCCAGCAATTTGAGCGGCGGAATTTTAATCTCTTTCAGTTTATCCGCACTGGCCAGACCCAGATCCCGCCCACGGCGCACAACGGCGCTGTAAAGGTTCATCACGACCAACAGCGCCGACAGCGCGGTATTCGCGAGTTGCCCCTCCGCAAGAATAGCGTTAACCAGCATGATAGCGAGCTCGCTCCCCAGCACAATCTGCAAAACCAGCCCCATGCGTCCAACGCGTGAATTAATTCGCCAGAACTGCCAGAAATAACTGCGGCGCTGCGGGTACTGGCTGAACTCATTCTGGCGGGTGGTATTGACCTGCAGCAGAGTTGCTGCCGCTAATCTTAACGCGATATCCATCGCCGGATCGTCCGCACAGTTTCGGGCAGCGGTACTCAGTTTATCATCCAGCAAATACTCCGGATTACTGTCTGACTGATGGATCCCCTGAGCGACCGCCGATGCGCAGATGGCCCCGCTGGCAAGCTTTTCGTCCGTCGGAAATACCGGCAACTGGCGCGCCAGCAATTGCTGTTTGAAGGCCACTTCCTCCGGCGAAGTGGCGGTGAGCGCCTCAAGTTCCGCCAGATTGTCCTCGGCGCAACGTGCATTGTAATGCGACAGAAATACCGCGTGATACAACGCCTGATAAGGGAAGGGGGATTGTCCCAGCCGTTCCTGCCACTCTGGCTGATAGCGGTAGAAATAGTGGGCCGAGCTGGAGGAGCTTTCATCACGACGGGCAATATATTCTTCGATACTGACCGGCAGCCGGGTCCAGCAGTTGAAATGCAGCGAGTTATCCAGAATCAGATGGCTTTTTAGCTGGCCGACTTCATCGCCCTGAGCCGGGTCAATTCGGGTAAACACCTCATACATCGACCAGAAGGGATGCTGCTCATCCAGAGGAAAATCTTTCAGACTGCTGAGCAGGGCGATGTTGTCGATTTTCAGGTCGAGCATTGTTTCCAGCAACATCACCTGACGCAGCGCGTCATGCGGCGACGTCTGACCGTCTTCCGGCAGATCAATATCCGCGTTCTCGATGAGATAGCACAGCCAGCTGGTATGCGCCGGTAACACGCTTTCGCCATACGCCGGATGTTGCGCCAGTTTGCTCAGGCTGTGAGGAGGAAGCGGCCGCCAGTGCCACAACCAGGCAATGCTCTGCTCCCAGGCAGCAGAATCGCTGTCGGCAAAAATCTCCGGCAAGGGTGTCTCATCGGCTGCATATAGCCACGTGCTGAACTGCGCCAGCACCGGCGAGCCCTGAAGCCATGCCAGACGCTGTGCAGCCTGTCGCTGCAGGCCGCGTAAGAGGGTCGCCTGCAACGGCATCGCGGGGAGCGGCTGGTCAAGGATCGCCTGTAATAAGGCTTCATTGCCCATCGTCAGCATACTCGCCTGCCAGTAGAGGTGCAGGAGGTCATCGGTGCCATCTTCCTGCATAAGATGCGGGAACATAATCTGCGGGCGATAACGGCCCGATTTCCAGCTGATAAAGTCAGCGGCCAGCGGGGAAACCTCGACCAGCGTCGCGGCTGCCCAGCGCACCAGAGTTTGAGGTGATTGTGCCTGCGGCCGGTAAGCATATTCATCCTCCCCGACACCGGTTTCCACCGGCGGAATATCCGGGCGGTCAAGTGCCTGGATCAGCAGGGGCAGATAATCCGCATAATGACGGGCACACCACCCCAGCAGCCACTGTTCGGCTTCGGCATGTTGATGATTCTCATGCAGACGTAGCCACAGCGGCAACGCGCTTTCATCATCGCCCATCATGCTGCTGTGGCTGGCGCTCAGATAAAGCCACTCCGTGTCATCCGGATTGAGTTCAAGCTGTTGCAGACAGTAGTCACGCAGCTGCGCGTTCGACAACGCCGCTAAATTAAACCAGCGTGCCATCTGGTTCATCAGGCGCGGGCATGATGGCCAGAACATCACGCGCGGTTCCTCCAGCAGGTATCGCAACCAGCCGGTCGGTTGTTCCCAGTAAAAATGCCGGACCTGATGGAAATAGCCCAGCGTTTCGTCTTGCGCCGCCAGAGTGAGAGAGGCGAGGGTGGAGAGATCGAAAATATCGCCGCCCTCGGCAAAATTCAGCAAGTCGTCCGCCCGCTGCGCCATTTCAGTCTCAAGTTCCGGCAAGCGCATCCGCCATTGCAGGCGGTTGGCCAGCAGCATCAGGCAGTCGGCAGAAACAAAATTCACCTGCAAAACGGCTTCCAGCAACGGCCAGCGAAGTTTATCGACAGTGGTGACGGGGTGATCGTCGAGTTGGCTGATAAACCGCAGCCAAGACACCGGCAAATATCGCTCAGCAGGAGAATGGATAAGTGCGCTGAAGGCGTCGATAAGCCCGGTGGGATCGGCGGCTGGCGCCTCTGGCGGGGGAGCCGGTGGCTCAAACGGCATCAGGATTGCGGGTTCATCCACACCTTTTCGCGCCTGTTCATAGGCCTCGCGCAGACGCTTAAACCCTTCCGGATCATTTTCGGGGTGATACGTGGGCAGCAGATCGCGGTAGGCCTGGCGGATCAGCTGCTGATCCTGCGTCGGTTCGATGCCCAGTATTTCCCAACATGGCTGGCTGTTCATAGCTCCATCTCCGGTAAGGATGCGGGTTTGTCTATCTCAATCATCGTGATGTGCCACGGAAGTTGAGGCATCGGGCTCTCCGGATGCGTATAAAGCTGGCGCATTAATTCAATGTTGGTGGTACTGCCTGCGTCGATGCTAAAAGCATAACGCCGGGCATCGGCTTCAGAGGCGTTGAGTGACTGCCAGTAGAGTCTTCCGATGATAAAACCGGCGTTATAGCGCTGCCAGCTGGTGTAGTAGTAACGGGCGCGCACCGCAAGACGGCTGTGCAGCCAGACGTTTTCTTCCGGCGTTATCCAGCCGTTAAGCAGCCCGATACGGCAAAGAAAGCCCATCCTTGCTAAATCCCAGGCGCGGATCCCGCCGTCACCGCACATGACGGCGCTGTCTGCCACCAGTGCCAGCAGGACCTGTACGTCCGGCGTTTGATGCGCCGCATAATTGTGCCACTCAGTCAGGCTCAGACGGTGCCATAGTCTGAAGTAATGGGCCAGATCATCCGCATGGCCGTTGTCGATCATTCTTAGAATCATCTCAAACAACTGCTCTCGGGAATCAATGCCCCAGCTCTCACTCAGGTCAACGCTGGTATCAAAGGGATAAAATTTATCGCAGTCGTAATCGGCACCCGGTCCGGCATTTATCGCCACCATCGGGGCTGAGAGCGCGAGCAACCAGCGCCGTGCAGAATCATCAATCACTGAGAATTTCTCCTGTGTGGTACATCAGCTTTCATACTCCCATTTCGGGATGACGCAGCCTTTCGGGCCGGGCGCGGTCTGCTTACCGTTCTCATCGAAACGTGTTTCACAGGCTGTAGTCAGTCTGCCGTCTTTCCAGATGCCGCTGCTTTTGACCTTGCCATCCGGGTAATAACACGCGCTTTCGCCCTGACGCAGCGCGCCCTGATAATCTTTGTACTCTTTGCCATCGACCACTAAACGGCTGAATCCCTTAGCGCGACTAATGCACTGCATCTGACCGTTAGGGTAATAGCTGATTTGGGTGTAGCTGTCGTCGGGGCCGATGCGTGTTTCATCCTGGCGCTGACCATTGGCGTACCAACTGTTATTGGTTTGCTGTCGGTTAAACAGATAATCGGCCTCGGTGAGCGGGGAGCCGTCAGGATTGAAGGTTTGCTGTTTGCCGCAGTAGCCGCGACCGCTTAGCGACAGAGGGCAGTAGTTGCGCTCGGTGATTTTGACTCCGGCCGCGGTAAATTCCTGCATCAGACCGACTTCATAGCCATGATCGAGGGTGGATACGGACTTCGGTTTGCCGTCGGGAAAATTGTAGACATTCAGGCCGTCGAGTTCGCCATTGCGGTACCCGCGGTCGGCGCGCACAGTGGTGCCATCGTCGTAATAGTCGATTTCACGGCCATCCAGTTTCCCCATCACATAGTCAGCCTGATAAATCCGTGTGCCGGCTGCGTTAAATTTCTGATACAGGCCGTCAGCAAGATTATCTTTGTAATGAATGATTTGCATCAGCTTACCGTTTTTGTCACTCCAGCGCAGTTCACCCTGTTTTACGCCCGCGACCAGTTCGACCTGCTGAATCTCGCCGTCACCCGTCTTTAGCTTCCACATACCGTTAGCCACGCCTTTCACGAACCGGCCTTCGCCGTTTTCAGTGATCCACATGCCTTCGGGCTGGTCATCGACATAATCGCCCTTCGAACGCAACACGCCCGCCAGACGGCGCTCGCTCGGACCCTGGCGTTGACCATTCTGGTACGTATCGAAACCGCTCAGCTCAGGGGTTTCGCCATCCATGCCGTCGGTTATCTCCCAGCGGCCTTCGCGCTCATCGTTTTTCATCAAGCCCGTCGACGTTTCTTGCTGATCGCTGAGAGTCCACTGACCTTGCTGATGTCCCGCGACATAGTTGCCGGAACTGGCAAAGTTCTCGCCGACGGTCACCCATTTCCCGCTGGGAATGCCTTTTTGGAAAAATCCTTTCACTAAACCATATTGCTTCGAGTAATAGACATAGGGTCCATTCTCGCTGCCGCTAAATTTACTGGGATCGGCTTGCCAGCTGATGGCGGTAACACGAAATTCAGGTTTGTCGCTGTCTTCCTCACGCCGGTAAGTCGCGGTGAGAAATAAGCCCTCTTTTTCGGCAAACGTTTTTTTATAAGCGTAGACGCTGTCTGCGGGCTGTTTCGCCGCAGTGGAAGGCGTGCCATCGTCAAGATACCAGCCGACAACTTTGCCCTGGGTAAAGTCGATATTATCGAAATCGGGGTTGCCGAACGTAGGGTATTCCGCGCTGTAGTCATAAGGTGGAAGCTGGCCGAGGGCGCGTTTTATCAGCGTGGCATTGAGGTCTTTGTTGTTCCGTACCAACTTATCGAGGACCGGTTGTAAACTCTGAACCGGAATATAGCTGCCGTCATCTTCAATATAACGCCAGCTGCGCAGGGCGAACTTGCCGTGACTTTTACTCAGCACCAGCGTG
The DNA here is from genome assembly GCF_003263515.1 of Rahnella inusitata. Classification (GTDB taxonomy): domain Bacteria; phylum Pseudomonadota; class Gammaproteobacteria; order Enterobacterales; family Enterobacteriaceae; genus Rahnella; species Rahnella inusitata. The sequence continues at coordinate 162,127 of NZ_JYDE01000021.1, forward strand.
ACCTGACCTGCCTTATCTACGTCGGCATAAAATACGGATTCGATGGTGGAGTCGGGGAAGGTACCGAGCAGGTGGGGAAGATGATCGACACTTTGGTCTTCTTCACTACAGAAGCAGTAATAGCCTTTTACGGCCTTATTTTCCTCAATAAAGACCAAAAGGGCGCTGCTGTAGCGCGCGCCCGAGATTATCGGATGCGCCAGCGTTTTACCCTCGTAAAACGGAGGTGGCGTGTCGTTGGAAGCCGCAACAGTGTTGCTTGCCAACGCGCTCAAACTTAACAGCATTATGCCCAACAGTGACTTAATCGCTCTCATTCCCTGACCTGCTCATTTGAAAAAGTGCGCTTAGGTTACATGAAATGTTTCTGACGGTTAATTTTATGTTGAATCAATTCTTTGAGAACGTCCCGGCAACGGTCAGATTTCAAGGGCTCAGCCTTTTGTTACTGCATTTACAGCGACACGCCTGTGCGAATTACAGTGAGGGGCAGCACCTAATTTAGTATCGCAGCGGCAAGTGGGAAATTTCTTTCAGAATACCGTTATCTATCTTCACGTAGCCGCCCTGTTTTAATTGCGCCAACACTTTCATAATTGTGCTGCGCGACAATTGTGTTTTTAGTTGTATGTAATTTGCTGCAGCGATATTTTCGCGAATTTCCGCCGGTTCTTTTATCAGCTCAAGCAGCTGAAAACGCAGAATTTCATAGGAGGTGGGCGCTGTGAGCTGGACGTTTTTTTATGTAAAGCAGATTTGTCAATCGGGCAATGTGCTTGGAAAGATCTTCCCATAACCCGAGATTTTCGATTATTGCCTGCATATCATCAAACGCAGCGATGGCAATTTCCGATTCAACCTGCGTTTTTATATACATTTTTGCGTCTTCAGGGATGGCGCCGCCAATGCCGATAATACCTGGCAGAGAACAGGTGCCTATCAGCACTTCGTCGGCGTGATGATACAAACTGCACCAGCCTTTACGGATAAAATAACATTGCGGCTGACCGTCGATACGGATATACAGACGTTTCCCCGGTGGGATCAGTAGGAAGATTTGTTCATCCGTATTAATGATGGTTCAGAAGTGAGTTATCTGCCGCTTGAGGAAGCAAACAAAATTATTGAGCGGGAAAATTTGTGGAAAAATCTGGCCTGGATGTTAATTTACTCTGCAACGCGCGTTTATGATCACTGTGCAAAAATATCAGCGTTATCTTCCTATGAAATCATTTGTTATCAGTTATATGAACTGATGTATGAAACAGAAGAATTGAGAAATAGTATCAGCACCGTTTCCTATGTCATGAACCGTACGTTTCTTTCGCGTAGTAGCATTATGAAAATCCTGGCACAGTTGAAAACTGGTAATTATATCACCATGGAAAAATGGATATTGAAGGCGATAAATAACATTCCTTCGAGATATTAAGCCGTTTTGCTGTAAAGCACTGTCTGAGAGCGACATTAAAGCAGACGTCTCGATTTAGCGACTACAACTTTGGTGCGCATAATCATGATTATGTTAAATTGGGTGTTGTTTACGGCTAAGTTCTTCCGTGCAGTCATCCGTTGCTAATGATGGATGGGCAAGAACCACATCGAGGTGCTTTATGAGTATTTTTATTTTAAATTACGCATTTCATCCCACGCACGGTCGTTAGTTAACACTGTTAAAATGTACCCACCCCCCATAATAATTACTAGAACGGCTACTGCAATGAGTATTGAAAGCAATAAGGAAGGAAATTCACCGAATAATCCCAAACCAACAAATAGCGTAGACAATGTGAAGAAAGTTGCATAAATACCACTAAACATCGGTATGAAGTGGTCTTTCATCACGGGTTCTGAGGGTTCATTAGGCAGTTCTGGTGATATTTTTATCAAGCCAGCTTGGTTTCGGTCTGATGCTGCTAAAAGCTGTGCCCCTTGAGCATACATAACTGCATCAGATGCAGCAGCAAGTGCTAGCCATGCATAACCTTCCGACCTTTTCCCCAGTGATAATTCCAGTTCTAATCTGTTTTGTGCAGTTCTGCCATCATCTAATGCTTTCAACAAAGGGTATTTCTCAAGCCGAGATAAACCTGTGTGCCAGAGTGTTTTAGGAATTGAGTCAGTGCTATCTTCTATCTCTAAGTATACTGAAGTTGATTTGTTTATATCGCTACTATCTGTCATTGGTTGAAACAGATATACTGGGCGTTTATTATCTTGCTCTGTATAGTCACTACAGAAATAAAAGGCACTCGCTGTTTCCATAAATTCAGATTCTGTATCACTGGTTATATCGCATATAATCAACAGATGTCGATAGCGATAAGCTTGGTTAGAATCTGAAATCATCGTATTAATGAGGGAGTAATTCGGGCATTCATTCAACCCAATCATTTTACGATTCCCAGAGGCTTTAATATCAAATTTTGCGATTATTGAATTTATATCGTCTTCTGTAGACTCATCCCCTGCCCTAACCCAATAAGTGATATCAAAATCTGGGTATTTTTTTAAGGTTTCTGCCATTGGTGTCAAAAGCTGGCTCAATATTTGCTGTATGCGAGTCGCTTCAAATTCGTCGATACCAGTGGCTATCTTAACGGGGGTTTTAGGGGCTAGCGGAAATTCCCCCTCGAGTTTCAGCATTTTGAGCGCTAGATCATTGACGGGTGATACAAGAGACCATGCAGCGATTTTTAAGTGCTGACTTGCATAGCTTTTCAAGCTAAATTTTTGCCAGTCAGCAATTAATTTCTTTGATTCTTCAAGATGGTATTCGGCACTTACAAACATGCACAGAACTGAGATTACTGAAGTTACGATTAAAATAGGGAACACCACGGAATCAAATATAAATACCGCATCGACATGTTTTTTATCTGGCCATGTGCTGGCTCTTATCAATAGGCTGATTCCAATAACTACAATGTAAATTATTAGGAAAACCAACCAGGGCACTTTAAAGTCGCCCGCTCCCTTTTGAGGTGGGTATAATTTCCACACCATTAGGCTACTCCTGCTATGGTCAGAGTTGATCTCATGGCACACCCGCAAGCTGCCTTGCATCCATCTACAGCCACGCCCCGGTCGTTCATTGTCCACGAGTTGTGGCAACCGACGATTGGATAGGTACCTTGATGCAATTCACAGAATACGGTGTCCCCTTTCAGTGCTACAGGAATATCCATGAACGTAGACCCTGATGCAGAGATAACTTGGCCGCCATTCTCCAGTGGGTCATTTAAACGGATCACACCTAACATGACTATTTCCCTTTTCCGGCATTCATATCGCAACGCATATGGTCCCAGCCCTTATAATTCTTCACTTCAGGGACTTTATCAGGAAGACCCTGATAGTTCGTTTTGTACTGCGCAGTATCATGTTCCAACCCGCGTTTAGTTAAGTAAACTGACCCCCATGCCCACCCCGGAAACTGAGCTGTCAGGACATGTTGCGCACCGTCTTCGGTCGTAAATGGAATTCCCGGCCCACCGGGCTGAACTCTCGGATCTTCGAAGGGCTTTGAAGACATGTAGAGGCTTTTTTTGGTGATTAAAAAACCTTGGTCATTAACAACCGTGAAGGAAATCACATCATCCTGTGGTGGCGAATTGTCACCATTAGGCTCATTAGGGCCGGGGGAGGCAGCTACAGACTGCCATGTTTTCCCATAGTCTTTTGAAGCACTCAAGCCTCCGGGCCCGGTATGCCACCAAGGTACGGCAACATACTTTTCGGACGGATGTATATAAGTCTTGGTGAAGATCTGGTAGAACTGAGAACTAATCTGCGAGTGAATGCCTCTCTGGCTATCTGTATACCAGAGTGCCCCCTCGCAGTTATATCCAGTCAGTTCGAGAAAACGGTGGTCATCAAAACGATAAACAACCTGTGTGGGTGCCTGTTTGGCCTGACAACCTATAACAGTCAATGTCATCAACATGGCCGATATTTTAAAAAATCCATTTACGCTTTCCATCACTACTTCCCTTTTCCTGCATTCATATCGCAACGCATATGGTCCCAACCCTTGTAGTTATTCACCTCTGGCACCTTATCCGGCAGACCCTGCCAGTTGGTTTTGAGTATCTGAACAGTATCTACAAGGCCTCGTTTTGTTGAGTACACCATGCCCCATTTCCAACCATCAGAGCCGGGCTTAATTACTTGAACTTGGCCATCTTGCAGGATGTGTGGAATTCCCGGCCCACCGGGCAGAACTCTCGGGTCTTCGAAGGGCTTTGAAGACATGTAGTGTAGTGGCATAGTGAATT